>CAWJGD010000023.1:0-142273 GCA_963842345.1 uncultured Acidobacteriota bacterium | reverse complement strand
TCGTAGCCGACGAAGCGAGTGTATGGCGGATTCTCCGGGGTGAGGTTCGTGCGCTCGCCTCGGAGTAAGGCTGGACCGGATACACGGAAGGTATACTCCGCGAAGGAGCCGGGCGTCCATCCCGGCGGTGATATATCGAGGTATACCGACTATGGAATTGCTTTGGTAGCGGAGCTGTGCCACTGTTTCGAACTTCCGAGTGAGATTTGAATCTGTAGCTTTATTAATTCTTGAGCAATCAATGGAGATGCCGTTTTCCGCGGCATCTCTTTAGATTTTGGTCCCCGGTTTTTCGCAGCCCTGCTTCAATTCTGCCGCTTTCGTCTCGAACGGTTTGTCTCCCCATTTGCCGGCCAGGTACGGTGAATTGCCCAAGTACGAATTGCGAGTCAGAATGGTGGTGCATGTCAAGGCTTTCCCATGATAATTTTAATCATGGGGTGTTCCTTCCATCGGCTATTTCTCAGCTTAGCCGTTCCGCGATGTCGATCGTGTTACCGTCGCCGCAGCTGCGCATCACGCTGATGAAATAACCGCTCAGTCGCACAGCCTAATAACAATCTCCGCAAGGGTGGCGGGGAGACAATTTATTCTCCAAGCTTATCGGCGGTGGTTTTCACGGGACTAATTTTCGAGGGTACAGGACCTAGTTAGATGGCAGAAATCAGACCTTTTCACGCGCTTCGCTTTGATTCGTCCAAGGTAAAACTCGCTGACGTTCTGACCCAGCCTTACGACAAGATCACGCCGGCGATGCAGGACGCATATTACCGGCAAAGTCCTATAACCTGGTCCGCTTCGAACTCGGCAAGCCGAAGCCTGGGGACAATCCGTCGTCAAACGTTTATACGCGGGCGGCCGATTTTCTGCGGCAGGCGCAGCGCGACGGCGTTCTGCGGCGCGACCAGGCAGCCGGGATCTACGCCTATGTTCAGAAGTTCGCCAGCCCCGTGCAACCCGACAAGCCGGTGCTGCGAACGGGGTGATCGCCCTCGGCAGAATCTACGACTACGAAGACAGAATTGTTTTTCGCCATGAACAGACTCTCGCCAAGCCCAAGGCCGACCGCGTGCAATCTGCTGCAAGCCACGCGCACGCACTCGGGCCAGCTCTTCATGCTCTACGAAGATACGGAGAACGAAGTCGAAAACATCATCTGCCCGGCCTGGCGAATCGCGAAGCCGACGAGAACTGGTGGACGAATACGGCGTCGAGAACCTGCTGTGGCGCATCGACGACCCGGCGGTCATCGAGCGGGTTGTCGGCGCGATGCGTGACAAGCGGTTGATTATCGCCGACGGTCATCATCGTTACGAGACTGCGCGCGAGTACCGCGATGCCTGCCGGGCCAATTCCAGCGACCGCAACGCTCCGCATGAGTTCGTGATGATGACGCTGGTCAACATGAATTCTCCCGGCCTGGTCGTGCTGCCGACGCACCGGGTCGTTTTCGGAGTCGAGGGATTCGAGGCGGAGAAGTTGATGCGCGAATTGCAGGAATTCTGCGAGCTGAAGCGCACCACCAGCACCGGCGCGGCGTTGCTGGCCGAGTTGGCGGAGATGGGCCGCGGCGGCACCGCTTTCGGCGTCGTCACCGCAGAGCGGCCGCCTCCTCGCCCGCGTGCTTCCCGACAAAGTGGATGCCTGCTGGGCAACGTGACCGCGTGGAGCGGCAGCTCGATGTCGTCGCTGCTGCATGAAATCGTGCTGCACAGGATTCTTGGGATTTCGCCGGAAGCGGTGCGCGAGCAGCGAAACGTGCGCTATTTCCGCTCGGCCGATGAGGCCGTCCGGCAAGTTGGCGACCGGAGCCGATGCGGCGTTTCTGCTGAACCCGGTTTCGCTGACGGTGATGCGCGACCTTTGCTATGCGGGGCGCGTCATGCCGCAGAAGTCCACCGATTTTTATCCCAAGCTATTGAGCGGGCTCACGCTCGATAACCTGGACCAGTGTTTCTGAAGTAGCAGCTAAGCAGCTCAAACATCCTTAAGGTTGGTCCCAAACAATCCCGTGGTTGCGGTTGTTGGGGCAGAACGGAGCCAGAAATGATCAGCAAGACCCGCCTTTTCACCCCCGGTCCCACGCCACTACTTCCCGCTGCGCAGTTCGCGATGGCGGCGGCCGACATTCATCACCGCACCGCCGAGTTCCGGGCACTGTTTTCGAAGGTGCTGAAACAGCTACAGGCCTTTATCGGCACCTCGAACGATGTAGTGATTCTGACCGCATCCGGCACGGGGGCCATGGAGGCGGCGGTCAGCAATCTGACCAATCCGGGCGACACGGTACTGGTGATCACCGCCGGCAAGTTCGGCGAGCGCTGGGTGGGCCTTGACGAAGACCTACGGTTGCAAAGTGCGCACGGTCTCGGCTCCCTACGGGCAAACGGTTTCGATTGAGGAAGTGCGCGCCCAGTTTTCTCCCGAAGTGCGCGCCGTCTTTGTTCAGGCCACCGAGACCTCGACCGGTGCGCGCCATTGCATTCCGGCGCTGGCGGAGTTGGTGCGCGGCAGCGACGCGCTGCTGGTCGTCGACGCCATCACCGGCTTGGGCACGACCCATCTGGAGGCCGACGCGGTCGATGTCATCATCGGCGGCTCGCAGAAGGCGCTGATGATTCCTCCGGGGCTTGCCTATCTTGCCGCCAGCGAACGCGCCTGGAAGCGGATGGACACGACGAACCAGCCGCGCTACTACTTCGATCTCCGCAAGGAACGCAAGTCGAACGCCAAGGGCGAAGCCTCGTACACGCCTTCGGTCGCGCTGATTGCGGCCATGGGCGCCTCGCTCGACTACTTCGCCACGCTCGGCGGCGGCGATGTCGCCGAAGGCCGCCGGCTGCTGGTCGACAACGCCGAACGCTGCGCCGCCATGACTCGCGCCGCCGTACAGGCGCTCGGGCTTAAACTGTTCGCGCCGACGGCGCCGAGCGCGGCCGCAACCGCCGTGCTTGCGCCCGAGGGCATCGTCAGCAGCGACATCGTCAAGCGATTCAAGGCCGACTTCGGCGGAATTCTCTCCGACGGGCAAGGCGACGAGATGAAGGGAAAGATCTTTCGCGTCTCCCATCTCGGCTATCTCGATTACGTCGACACCATGGGCATTGTCGGCGGGCTGGAGCAGGTTCTGGAGCGCATGCGTCCCGGCAAGTTCCCGTTGGGCGCGGGCCTCACCGCCGCGCAACGGGTTGACTTCGAGTGGCGGGCGGGCAAGCGGCCGGCGCTGTGCGCCTGCGGACGCTCCACTTCCGAGTGCGTCGCCGGAAGAACCGCGCAGGCGGGCGGAGGGCAAGCGATGAAAATTGTTATAGCCGAGCCGATTTCCAAGGCCGGGATGCAGTTGCTCTGCCCGGGAGCAGGGTTGGCAGGTCATCGATCCCAGTCAGTACCAGCTATCTCCGGAGGCGCACCTGCGGGACGCCGATGCACTCATCGTCCGCTCCGCTGTCTACGTTGACGCAGCCATGCTGGAGAAGGCGCCCAAGGTGCGCGTGATCGGGCGCGCCGGAGTTGGCGTCGACAACATCGATGTCGAAGCCGCCACCCGCCGCGGCATCGTGGTGATGAACACGCCGGGTGCCAACGCCGTGGCCGTCGCCGAACTCGCCATCGGGATGATGATTTCGCTCGCCCGCCACCTGGCGCGCGCCGATGCTTCCACCCGCGCCGGCAAATGGGAAAAGAAGACGTTTCAGGGAACGGAGCTGCGCGGCAAAGAGCTGGGCATCCTCGGCCTCGGGCGCATCGGGGTCGAGGTGGCAAAGCGCGCCAAGGCCTTGGGCATGACGGTGAGCGCGCACGATCCCTACGTCTCTCCCGCGCTGGCTCGCGATCTCGGGCTCAAGCTGTGCTCGCTCGATGATCTCTATGCCGGCTCCGACTACCTCTCGCTGCATCTCGGGCTGACTCCGCAGACGCAGGGAATGATCAACGCCGGATCGCTGGCGATGATGAAGAAGGGCGTGCGCATCGTCAATTGCGCGCGCGGAGAACTGGTCGACGAAGCGGCGTTGTGCGCTGCACTACGTTCCGGGCAGGTGGCCGGCGCGGCGCTCGATGTCTTTGTCGCGGAGCCGCCCAAAAACTCGCCGTTGCTGGAGTTGCCCAACCTGATCGCGACGCCGCACATAGGGGCTTCGACGGCGGAGGCGCAGGATGCGGTTGGCGTGCAGTTGGCCGAGCAGGTCCGCGAATATCTCAAGAACGGCGTCGTTCAGAACGCCGTGAACGTTCCCTCCTTGACCGAGGTCGAATACCAGCAGCTTCATCCTTATCTCGACCTGGCGCGCCGCATGGCCTCTCTGCTGGCGCAGCTCATGGACTCCGACCTCAACCTGGAGGAGATCCGCATCGGCTACGAAGGCAACGTCGGCGAGTGGAAGACCGCCGTGCTGCGCGATTCCGCCGTGGCGGGGGTGCTGCAATGCGGATCGCAGGAAGTGGTCAACATCGTGAACGCCGCCACGGTCGCGGCCACCCGCGGCGTCAGCATCCGCGAAGACAGCGCCTCGGAGACGTGCCGGGCAGATCAATGCCCTGCGGCTCTCACTGAAGGGCAACGGCACGACGCTCGCAGCGCGCGGAACGGTCGTTCACGAGAAGTTTCCGCGCATCATCGAGCTGAACGGCATCGATATCGAGTCGCCGCTGGATGGCCACCTGGTGGTCTTTTCCAACAAAGATCTTCCGGGCGTGATCGGCGGCATCGGCACGATCCTGGGGAAGAACGGCATCAACATCGCGCGCTTCTCGCTGGGACGCGAGCCCGACGCAGGTCCCGTTCCGGCCGGCCCGCGGGATGAGCAGTCGGCGCGCCGGGCCATGGCCATCGTGCAAACCGACTCGGCTGTTCCGAACGCGGTGCTGGAGGAGATACGCGGAAAAATCTCCGCCGTGAAAGGCGCCAAGCCGATTTATCTGTAGATGCTAGATAAAACGAAACCCCGGCAGATATCCGCCTGCCGGGGTGAGTGGTGTCATTGAACTTCAAGAAACTACCCCACGTTAGCCAACTGCGGGCGAACGTGGGGCACCTTCGAACACTGACTTGTCAGGAACTGACCTACTACCCAATTTCTCTTTTACCGGGCGGCCGCCTTCGCCTTTTGGTAGCCGCTTGCCTTGAGAGCGCTGGCAAAGTGCCGCAGGAACGAGCGCACGTTGGTCTCGGTAGCCAACGGGCCCATAGTGCCGATGCGGAACACCTTGCCCGCCAGCGGACCGAAGCCGCCGGCGATTTCAATCCCCTGCTCGTTCAGAAGAATATTGCGAACATTGGCGTCGTTGGCGCCCTCGGGAACACAAGGCGTATTCAGGTTCCAGATGCGCTTGCCTTCCGCCACGTGCATGCGCAAGCCCAATGCCTCGACGCCCTTTACGAACGCGAGATGCGCCTGGTGATGCCGCTCGTAGCGCTTCTCAACGCCCTCTTCCATGATCAGCGAAAGCGCTTCGTGGAGCGCATAGAGCAGCGAAGCCGAGGCGGTGTGGTGATACTTGTGCGGCGTCTGGAAGTAATACTCGTTCAACAGGTTCAGATCGAGATACCAGCTCTGCACCTTGGTCTTGCGGGACTTGAGGCGCTCCCAGGCTCGCGGCGAGACCGTAATCGGCGCCAGTCCCGGAGGACAGCTCAGACCCTTTTGGGAGCAGCTATAGGCGATGTCGATGCCGGTCTCGTCGACGTTCACCGGCATGGCGCCAAGGGAAGTGACGAGGTCGGCGATGACCACGGCACCCACCGCATGCGCCGCCGCGCAGATGGCCTTGCCCGGTTGGAACGCGCCGGTTGAAGTCTCCGCGTTGACATAGGCCACCACTTGCGGGCGTTCACGATGCATGAACTCGGAAGCCTCGTCGTCGCCGAACACCTCTCCCCAGGGCTTCTCGAAGCGCACGACTTCACCACCCTGGCGGCGCGCCATCTCGGTGATGCGGTCGCAGAAATAGCCGTTGGCGAAGATGGCGACCTTCGTTCCGGGCTCAACGAAGTTGGCGACAGCCGTTTCCATGCCGGAGCTGCCGGTCCCGGAGACGGCGAAGGTCACAGGGTTCTGGGTGCCAAAGACAACTTTCAACATCTGGTGAACTTGTTCGAAGACGGTGAAGAAGTACGGGTCTAGGTGGCCGACGACCGGCTTCGCCATGGCCTTGTACACGCGAGCATCTACCTGGGTCGGTCCTGGCCCAAACAACAGCCTTTTGGGAGGCTGAACCGAAGAAGCCGAACGGACAACAGCTTTGCTTTCCGATGAGTGCCATCAATGACTCCATACCGCGAGAATTATCGTACGTCGTCGTACTTGTATCTATTTTAGCGCCAGAAGGCGTCTGTCGACCCCAAAAGCCAGCTCACCGGAACCTTAGTTCCTTATCGGGACGGAACGCTAAGGTGCCGCATGAGATATACCTTTCGCAAAAACCGATCCGGAAGGATGCCGAAAGATTGCGGCATTTCGATCGCTCCGTCCCGGCCCCCCGGGAAACGGCGGCCTCTCCTCAGGTCTCGAAGGAGACGTGGCAAACACGGCCGACGATGTGGTCGGCGAAAGACCTGGCTTCGCCGACGTAGATGGCGGTGAGAGGACACTGCTGGTTGTGTGGCCGCAGCAGCAAATGAGACCCCTGTAACTGGACATAGCGAATCAGCATTTCGCCGTCTTTGGCGACGGCGTAGATGTTGGGCACGCCGCGCCGGTATGGGCGGAGGGAATTGTGGTGGCGGTCGATGAGCAAAGTGGCTCCGGCATTCATTCGGGGATGCATGGCCAATGCGTTGGCGGCGTCGGCCTTTACGAGGACGAAGCGAATCCAGTTCTGGCGTGCGCTGGCCATATCGGCGCGCAAGCGGCGGAGGAAGCTCTGTTTGAATTTCAAGACCTCCAGCACAAAGGCGCGGGTGATGACCGGTTGGCCGATGGCAGCCTGCGGTTCAACCAATAGAACGCCGCTGTAAGCGCCTTCGGCGGGTGGGGAAACGGTGGCCCGCCGATTGATTTCAGTCTGCTCGATCAGGTCGACAACGGAGAGGCCGAGGACCTGGAGGACGCGGTTCATGGCCTCGAGGCTGAGACCGCGGCGGCGGTTGAGAAAGTTCGAGACATGGGCTTGGCGAAAGCCGGTTTTCCGCGCCAGGGCGACGCCGGTCAACTGACCGGTGCGAATCCTGCCGGCGACAATGGTTCGAAGAGCGTCTTGCAGCGCGATGAAATCCATAAATGGCATTCCCTATAGCTTTAAGCTATACAAAAATACTAATTACAATCTAGAAGCTATTTTTTTGTTGACCGATGTTCCGCGTCCTGCATAGCCTGAGTACCTCTTTTCAGTGTTGCTGATGATAAAGGAAGACCCCTCGCTACCGCATTCACTGACTGTCGCGCGAAGCGGACGGTGGAGGTTTTCCTCATCAAGATTGTGATCGTTGAACTCCACTTTCCGGATAACTCAACCGCGTGAGGTGTGCGCGGCTGCGCGTCCCGTACCTCAGCCGAAAAGGGCTGGTGCGCGGAGTCCGGCGGACAGTGGGTTCAGCCGGCGGCGGCTGCCGGCCGAAATGGAAAAGCAGAGGGAGAACACCTCGAGGGAAAGCAAAGCATTCGAGGAAACCTCTGCACTGTACGAGCACATAAAACCAGACGCCAATCTGGTTATCGGCAACTACGAACCCATGCATCGGGTGAACTAGCACAATTGGCGGCTTCATGGCGATACGGCATGTCCGTTTCGGTCTGGGAATCTCGCGATTCAAAACTGGACCACAAAGCCGACAAGGGGGTCGAGCCGAATGCAGGGCCGGTTGCTGAAACCAGGGACGAACCAATGGGGGGAAAATGAATCATACAGCAACAGGGGGGATCGGAAAACCAGAACGGGGAATCGTTAGACTAGAACTAAAGTACTGCGAGCGTTGCGGTGGGTTGTGGACGAGGGAGCGCGGAGTATTGCAAAACCGTTGCGAGCGGTGCGTGACGGAAGAGAAACAGCTTACGAAACTGTGGAGGGCAAGGAGCAATCGATCCAACAGGAGTGGCAGTCTGGCGGGATTGGGCAATGAGTCGATCCCGATTCTGGGAGGTTTGCCAGCATGAGGGCCACTCAGAACTAAGCCAGTGCGGGATGGGACTTGTAATGGGCCGCAAAAATCGGGTTGTGAATTTCTTGGAGAGGAGGGGGTACTTCCCCTCTACAGGGCGCAGACGGAGCGAATGCTGCGGCGTTATTTCCGCTTGTCGCTGGATCTTGGCAGGCTGCCTTCGATCCTGGGAGGAGAGGTGTTCCGGGGAATAGTCTCCTCGAGCCGGGCGCACACGTTTGAAGACTTCGTGATCTTTGTTCACGACATGGAACGGTGCATGGAAAAGTTGGACCCGGCATCGCTGGAGACGATTGCCGCGCTGGTCTTTCTGGATCAATCGCAGGAAGAAGCGGGAAAATCGCTGGGGCTCTCGCGGCGGCAAGTGGAACGGCGCTACAGCACGGCATTGGACAGGTTGTCGTACAGGTTGCTGACGGCCAAGCTGATTCAGCCGCTGCCTTTGACGTTGGAGCAACCGGATTGCGCGGTGTGCCTGCGGAATCCGGAATTTTCGGCACGGGCGGAGGATTCGGAAACCGAGGCTGTAGGGGGCAGGCGCGGGGATCCGGCGCGGCTAAATTTTCTTCCGAAGAAGCCGGCTGCTTCGGTGAGGATAGCCGTTTGGGACGCGGACCAGAAAGCTGTAGGGCGGGCAGGGGTTGTTCGCATGGAGAGCTATCTGCGGCGAAGCCAGATTCAATAGTTCGATTTACCTACGTACCCTTGGGCGCGGCCAAAACCGCGCCCTTTTTTGCGCATGAATCTGTGGCGAGTGATCGGAAGACATCCGATGAATGCGCGGACGACTTGTAACGTCGGTTCTTGGCGGTGTCAAGCGAACTTACGACGAGAAAAAAGGCAAGTGCGCGGAAGCGCGCGAGATAGAGCTGTGTGTCTTATGTCTCAACACCCCCCATGGAATTGCTATCCTAAGAATAGGAAGGCAGAAGAAAGGGCGAGACAGACGCGGGGATCGCGTTTGACGGTTGCAGGAAAGACGAGAGTCACGGATGGCGAGCGATAGAGGGAAGAGGCAAAAGGTAGAGCAGAATGCCGGCGGATCTACACCCCACCACGCGAAGAGTAGTGGGGACCCCGCGCAGCGCAGCCAGACCCGTAGAATGCGTTCCGCAAAGAAAGAGAGCGCAGCGGTAATCGAGCAGGGCGCCGGCCTCAATGCCGGTTCCGTGACCGACGAGGTCACGCCAGCGGATGGAAAAGCCGGTAAACAACGCACGCGGCCGAAGTCGGTTCGCAGCGTGAAACAGGAGTGCAAGCAGAAGATCATTGCCGAGATGGGTCAGATTGTGACCGGTCTGATCGAGAAAGCGAAGCGGGGAAGTTACAACGAGGCGAAGCTTCTCCTTACCATTGCCGATAAAGACGACGGCAAGAAGGCGGAGGGCAAAGCGGCGCAAGCGGCAGCCGACGCTTCGCTGGCAGAGTTGCTGCTGGGGCAGTTGGGTGCAGCTCCCGAGCCCGCAGCGCCTGCGAAAAAACGCGGCGGCAGGCGCAAGACCGTGGGCAGCTCGACCAAAGCCGGGTTGGCGCCACGGTCGGAAGAGCCGGCGGTGCCGGTTCAGGCGGAAGAGTAAGTCTCCGGGCAGACTGTTTATTGCGGGTAAGGAGCAGGCCGACAGGCAAACGTGAGCAGGTAAAATTCATCTTTGAAAATGGATTGGAAGCAGGCATGTTGCCCGATCGAGCAGTTTGCGAGAGCCGTGGCGGCTGCCGAGCCGGGTAGGGGCGACGGATTCGCCCTCCGGCCCTCCACCCCAGCTGCGAAGCCGCTGGGGACCCCGGCTTGTGGCGGTGGTTCAACCGACGTTCCAAGCTGTTAAAGTAGAGTATTGGCGCGCGCGGTTGGCCGCGATGGCTAGATCAGGGGCGGGAGCGGAATTCTGCAATGGACATGACATGGGTGACCGAGCGGATTGCGGTCGGCGGCGGGATCTGGGTCGAAGAGAAGATGGCGCAGGTGGCTGCCGCCGGGGTTACACATATCATCGACATGCAAATCGAGTTTGACGACACGCCTCTGGCGGAGCCATTTGGGATTGAAGTGCTGTGGAACCCTGTGGACGACGATTTCCAGCCGAAACCGAGGCCGGTGTTTGAGCGGGGGGTGGATTTTGCACTGCGGGCGCTGGAGCAAAATGATACGAAGTTGTACATCCATTGTGCGGCGGGAGTTCACCGGGCACCGATGATGGCGCTGGCGGTGATGCGGGCTCTGGGACACAAGCTGGAAGAGGCGAAACGGTTGATTCAGAGCAAGCGCTACGTGGTGGATTTTGCCGACGTGTACGTGCGCAGCGTGGAATCGTTCATGAAAGAGTTTTCGGGCCAAGCGGCGCAATGAGATCTGGCCGATCTGGACAGAGCAGGATAGCGGGATAAAAGAACATGAGATTCAGAACAGGCCGCCCCACAGGGCGGATTTTTATTTGGTGGGTCATTCTGACGGTTGCAGTTCTTGCAGGAGCGGAAGCACAGGCGGCGACGAGCAAGACCGCGATCGTGGATGTTCTGTATCGAGCCGACGGCACACCGGCGCAAGGGACTTTGTTGATCTCGTGGGGACAGTCACGGCTTTCGCGCGAAGCGAACAACTATTTCGGGATCAAGGCATACGGAAAGCACGACCGGGTTGCAATGCCGACACACGAAGTTGAAAAGGGCACGGTCAAGGCGGTCACCGCCGAGTTCGCCAAGTTTGAATCCATGGCCGAGTGCTTCGCGGCACGGGACAAGCTGATCGCCACGAGCAGCTTGTTCGCCGAAGCGCGAGCGTGCCCGGCAAATGCGGAGGCATTCGTCCGAGCCATTGCCAAGCATTGGGCGACCGATCCGGGGTACGCCGAAAAGGTCCTGGCCATCCACGGGCGGTTCAAGTTGCATTCTTTGGACGAGAGAGCAGTCGCGGCACCCGGCTCCGCGTGACAAAGTGGCATTGATCAGAAGCAGTGTTAGAACGGTTTCAGAGTAGGAGTATCCCGGAGCTAGCAAGCTTCGTGGGATATGCCTTTCGCGAAACTGTCTAGATCGAAGGAGGGGTATGAATTTTCTGACTGGTTTGATGAAAGGGTTGAACGTTGTTCAAAGCTTTCTTCCTTTTGTGAATAGCACGGTGACCTCGGTGGAATCGCTGCTCGGCGGCGCTCCGGGCTCAGTCAAGAAGACGGCAGCCTTGCAGATTATCGGCAGCGGCCTGAGCGTGGCCGCGGCTGCGACGGGCGCGTCCGCCGAAACGGTTTCGATGGCGCTTAACGCAGTGAACCCGTTGATCGACAGCGTTGTCGCCCTGAAGAACGTATTCGGCGAGTTCTCGAAATCGAGCCCGGCGGCGGTGGCGGCGCTCCGCGCCGGCCCAGGCGGCAGCCCAGTCGTAGGCGAAGGGAATCCGTTGTGCTCGATAAAATCAACGCAATCCACTCGAATGTTTACGGGCTGATTCTGATCGTCATCGGTGTCTGTCCTGGTTTGCCTGAATCAGCACGACACGGGGAACTCTCTGATCGTTGGCGGCGGTGTCTTGATGAACATTACCTTCAGCAAAGGACAGGCATAGGCCGGCGGCTGCCGCCCGCCGGGCCTGTCGCCGTTTGCATGGAAGATGTGAACGCAAAAAACGGCAGGCCGCCCGGCCTGCCGAATGCGATGCTCTCGGCTACACCAGCGGCTCGCTCCAGTTCTCTAGATACTTCTTTACCACCACCATGAATTGATCGGCGACCGCGCCGTCGATGATGCGGTGGTCATAGCCGATGGAAAGATGGCAGACGGAGCGAATCGCGATGCTGTCGTTGCCATCCTTGTCGGTGATGACCGCCGGTGTCTTATAGATGGCCCCCACGCCCAGGATCGCCACCTGCGGCTGGTTGATGATCGGCATGCCGAACTTGGCGCCGAAGATGCCGGGGTTGGTGATGGTAAACGTTCCGCCCTGGACTTCCTCCGGTTTCAACCGCTTGGCGCGCGCTCGCTCGCCGAGATCGGTAATGGCTCGCTGCAGCCCGACAAAGCTGAGTTCGTCGGCGTGCTTGACGACGGGGACAATCAATCCCCAGTCGAGCGCAACGGCGATGCCAATATTGATCTCGCGCTTGTAGTGAACGTTCTCACCTTCAATGGACGAATTGACCACCGGCCAGACTCGCAAGGCATGAGCCACTGCCCGCGCATAGAAAGGCGTGTAGGTGAGCTTGAGCCCAGTCGCCTCCTGAAAGCGGATCTTCATCGTCTCGCGCAGCTTCACAATCCGGGTGAAATCGATTTCGAAGACGCCATGCACATGAGCGCTGGTGCGCTTGGAAGCCACCATGTGCTCGGCGATTCTGCGTGCGCATGACCGACATCGTCTCGATGGTTCCGGGAACGCCGGCAAACTTGTTCGCCGGCGTCGCAGGCGGCGCGGCAGGCGCGGACGGCGCCGGCTGCGTGCAGCGGGCGCGGAAGGCGCGGCAACCGCCGACGCGGCGGCTGAGCCGGCGCCGCCTTGGCACGCTCCACGAATGCCAGAATATCTTCCTTGGTAATCCGGCCGCCGCTTCCGCTGCCGGGCACATGGCGCAGATCTACGCCATGCTCCTGCGCGAGCCGTCGCACCACAGGCGAGGAACGAATGCGCTCAGCCTCTTCCGCGCTGAGAGCTTCGGCCGCTGCCGCTCCCTTCATCCCGGCAGTCGCGGTTTCGGCCGGCGTTGCCGGCGCGCCGACTGGGGCCGCGGAGGGTTGAGCGGCCGCCGCAGCGCCCTCAGCGGCGATCACGGCGACGACGTGGTTGACTTGGACTGTTTGTCCCGCCGCCGCCTTGATTTCACTCAGCACGCCGCTCGCAGGGGCGGGAATCTCGGCATCGACCTTGTCGGTCGAGATCTCAAACAGCGGCTCATCGCGCGTAACTTTGTCACCCAGGTTCTTCAGCCAGCGCGTGATGGTGCCTTCAAAGATGGATTCTCCCATCTGCGGCATGACAACCTCAGTGGCCGCGCCGGCCGGTGCCGCAGGCGCTTGAGGGGGTTGCGCGGCGGCGGCTTCCGGCGGAGCCTGTGCGGGCGCCGCTCGTGCGCCGCCGGCGGCGGCACGACGCTGGCGGCTGCACCGGAGTCGTCGATCACGGCGACCACGGAGTTCACTTGCACGGTTGCGCCCGCCTGCGCCTTGATCTCCTTGAGAATGCCACCGGCAGGGGCGGGAATTTCGGCGTCGACTTTATCGGTGGAAATTTCAAACAGCGGCTGATCGCGCTCCACTCGTTCACCGGGCTGCTTGAGCCACTTGGTGATCGTGCCTTCGAAGATCGACTCTCCCATCTGGGGCATGATGACATCGGTCGGCATAAATTCCCTTCGCAGGTGCATTTGTTCTCCACGCCCGGCATGGGTGCGCTTGCGGATTCCACAGAGCCGGAACAAACGTTGAATTATACCTTTTGCCAGTGGGCACTCGGCAGCGCGCGTCTGGGCACTTTGACCTGGCGGCAGGAAGTCAGGGCTTGGGCTGGCTGCCCGGGGTTGGCGGCGCTGCCGTTGGCGGAGCCGAACTGGTCGTGGCCGGAGCAGCCGCTTGCCGCCAAGCCTCCTGCGCTTCAGGAGGAAGATTAGCCGAATGTTTGACGAAGGTGATGACCTGCCATATCTGATCGTCGCTGAGAATTCCGGCCCAGCTCGGCATACCGGTGAGCCGGATGCCGTGCTTGGCAACCCAGAACAGATGGGCATCCGGATCGCCAGGAATGCGATTGATGATTTGCGGAACCGGCGGATTGAACTTGGCACGCATTGGGCTGACTCGCTGCAGCAATCCGCCGTGGCAGTAAGAGCAGTTCTGCTCATAGAGGCGGGCGCCTGCTATCAAGTTTTGTGCATTCGGCTGCATCGGGTTGTCTTGCTTGGGCATGTTCCGATCGACGTACTCGTCCATCGCCATGTCCGCCAGCCAGCGCTCGACTGTGCTAGGTGGATTGTCGGCCCCGATCGGGAACTTGCCGAGGTGAAGATACTGATAGGTCCCTCCGAGGATGACAGCCACGGTCAGCAGCACACCAGTAATGAACCCTCGCATCGCAGCTCCTCCTTATCGCCAGCGTAAAGCTTTGCCGCGAAAACAGCATCGTGGTCGACGACAGCCATTGGCAGGAGTCCGGCGACCTGAGCCAGACTTCCCGGAACATTATCCCTCAATACGGCGTCAGCGTGTGCGTAACGCGGGCATTTTCAAAATGTTGGAAGCGACGATGGACTCCCCCGAACTGCCGAATTAATCGCCCAGACCCCAATGTCCGGCTACCGGACGGAACATGGAAAGTGACAACTCTGGCCAAAGTAGCTGCATCTGCTCTGGTTTGCCGCAGTCTGGCCCAATTCCAAAAACTTCAGGAATCAGTGTTCAAGGTAAGTCAGTACAAGGGTTTGCGGACTGTTGCTGGTCGTTTGTTTGCTTAATGTTGCATCTGCCGGGGGCGTCAATATTGTGCCCACGACCACGCTTGCCGCCGAGACGGCAAACAATACCAGTGCAAGCGATCAATTTCCGGGCAGCTCGAATGGCAATGCGGCTGCGGGGCCGGTGAGCAAGCTGCCATTGCGCAATTTGCTCTATTCCGGCGCAAACACAAAGATTTACGTTCACGTACAGCCGTGGTGGGGCGACCCCGCGCACATCAATATCGGCTACGATTCGGCCGATCCGGGCCAGGTACACCGGCAGATTGAGGACATGATCAGCCGCGGCATCGATGGCATCATCGTGGATTGGTACGGGATCAAATGCCCGAACATGACGCAGTGCAATCATGAGAATGCCGCGACGCCTCGCGCTGCTGCAAGAAGCGGAGCAGCACTCCGGCTTCGAAGTGGCCATAAGCCAGGATTGGGGAGATCTGGACAAATATGCCCAAATCCGAAGCGCATGGGAGACCTGATCGCGGATCTCAATTATGTCCATGACAACTTCGAACCTTCGCCCAGTTACATGCGGAGAAAACGGAAGACCCGTGATCACGTTTTTCGGCATTGAGACGAGCAGGATCAACTGGAGCACAGTGCGCAAACAGGTGCAAGGTCTCCCCGATGTTTGTCTTTATGAATTCCGGTGGTTTTTCAGACCCGCAATCCAGCGGCAGCTTCGCCTGGACTGCAGCCAACACGCAGTGGCGTGGATATGGGGCTTTCCTATCTGGATTTATTCTACAAAGTGGCGCTTGCGAAATCCTCTGAGGTCGCGTTCGGCTCCGCCTATAAGGGGTTCAACGATTCGCTTGCCTCGTGGAGCCAGCACCTCAAGATCAATCAGCAATGCGGGCAAACGTGGCTGGCGAGCTTCGCGGAAGCAGGCAAATACTATTCACCCGATAATCAACTGGAAAACCTGCAGATTGTAACCTGGAACGACTACGAGGAAGGAAGCGAGATCGAAACCGGCATCGACAACTGCATCTCCGTGGTGCCGTCTCTGAACGGACAAGTCCTGACCTGGACCGCGACCGGAGGAAGCGAAAACACGCTGGATCACTACGTGGTGTTTATCTCCAGCGATGGCGTGAATTTAATGCCGCTGGCGGAGATAACTCCTGGAAACGATGTGCTCGACCTGAGCACCTACGGATTCGACCCGGGACAGTACACGGTCTTCGTCGAGGCCGTAGGCCAGCCAAGCATCCTGAACCACATCTCGCCGCCAGTGCAAGTCACCTTCCAGAGCAATCCACAGCCGGTTTGTCCCTAAGTATCACAGCCGGGGTTGAGAAGCCTTCCGGCTCCGTCGACTGCCTAATACAGCTTCAGCCGGCGCGCTTCGCGCACAACATCTTCCACGCTCGGCAAAAAGGCGCGCTCGAGCGGCGGCGAAAAGGGCACGGGCGTGTCGCGCGCGGCAATTCGCGTGATGGGTGCATCGAGATCATCGAAAGCATCCTCATTGATGCAGGCGGCGATCTCACCGGCAATACCGCCGGTTTTGGTATCTTCGTGCAGCACGATGACGCGGTTGGTCTTGCGCACGGTTTCGGCGATGGTCTCCCGGTCGAGCGGCAACAGAGTGCGCAGATCGACCACCTCCAGTTCAATGCCTTCTTTGGCGAGGATTTCGGCTGCCTCGAGCGCGACGTAAAGCATGGCCGCATAAGTGACCACGGAAATATGACGACCCACCCGCGCCACCCGCGCCTTGCCGATCGGCACCAGGTAGTCCTCCGGCGGTAGCTCCTCCTTCACCCGGCGGTAGAGAAACTTGTGCTCGAAAAAGCAGACTGGATTATTGTCGCGGATCGCCGACTTGATGAGCCCTTTGGCGTCATAGGCCGTCGCCGGGCAGACGACTTTCAACCCCGGCACGTGGGCGAAGAACGTCTCGGGATTCTGCGAATGGAAGGGGCCGCCATGCACGCCGCCGCCGGAGGGCCCGCGCAGCACCACGGGCGCGGCGACGTTCCAGCGATAGTGCGCCTTGGCCAGCATGTTGACGATCTGATTGAAGGCGCAACTGATGAAGTCCATGAACTGGAACTCGACCACCGGACGCAATCCGGTGAGTGACGCGCCGAAGGCGGCGTTGACGAAAGCCATCTCGGAGATCGGCGTGTCGATCACCCGCTCCGCGCCAAAGCGCTCGAGCAAGCCTTCGGTAACTCTGAACGCGCCTCCGTAAACGCCGATGTCTTCGCCAATGCAGAAGACCGAGGAGTCGCGCTCCATTTCTTCATGGATTCCCTGGCGGATAGCTTCGAGATAGGTAAGCGTGGGCATGTTTTTATACCGAAGCCGACTACACAAAAACTT
Source organism: uncultured Acidobacteriota bacterium (assembly GCA_963842345.1). Lineage (GTDB taxonomy): Bacteria > Acidobacteriota > Terriglobia > Terriglobales > Acidobacteriaceae > CAWBRT01. Next base: position 125,416 of record CAWJGD010000023.1, on the reverse strand, counting down.
GAGTATTCCTTTTATTTGTCATCCTGAGCGGAGCCGCGCAGCGGCGGAGTCGAAGGACCACTACTCTCAAACCACGCTCGACTCAGATCCAGCCAGCTAGGATTCGTTCAGGATGACACGGCAAAACCTAACACCTCATGCTTTCCCTTCACCCCAAACTTCACCTCCCCGTACTTCGGCAGCACGGTGTGGCATCTCCCCTCGCAGTAAGCGCCCTGGTGCTTGGCGTCCTCTTGCGGGCTGGGCATGGGCGAGGCCTCGGCCTTGGCTCGCTCGCTTTCAACGTACGAGTCGACTTCAGCGAGCCAGCTTTTCATGTTCGTCCGAGGTGAGCCATTGCTTCCGCTCCACGAGGTATTGGCGGAAGCGCTCGATGGGATCGCGCTTCAACCAGTATTCATAAAGCGGACGAGGCACGTACTGAGCGGCATCGTGCATGGCATGTCCCTTCATGCGCATCATCTTCGCCTCGATGAGCGTGGGGCCTTCGCCGCGGCGGGCGCGCTCGCAGGCGTCTCGCGTGACGTCATACACCTGGCACGCATCGGTCCCATCGACGATCACGCCGGGAATGCCGTAGGCAATCGAGCGCTCGGCAAGATCCTTGATGCGAAACTGCCGGTCCGAGGGCGTGGAGTAGCCCCAGAGGTTGTTCTCCACGATCACCACCACCCCAAGGCGCTGCACGGCGGCCAGGTTCAAGCCCTCGTAAGTGACGCCCGTAGATTGGCCGCCATCTCCGATATAGGTTAGCGCGGCGATCTCGCGGCCCTGCAGGCGCGCGCCGAGACAGATACCGGCCATCACGGAGATCAGTTCCCCGAGCATCGAAATAGGCGCGCACACATTGCGCCGCACGATGTCGCCAAAATGCGAACTGGCATCACGTCCAAAGGTCGGCGAGTCGGCTTTGGCCATGTACTGGCGCATGATGTCCGCCGGCGTGAACCCGCGCACCATCAGCGCGCCCTGATTGCGGATCATCGGTCCCATCCAGTCCTCCTGGCGCGAGCGCATAGGCGGAGGCGCACGAGCAGGCCTCCTGCCCAAGCCCGAAGTAGACGCTGCCGATGACTTTGGACTGTTTGTAGAGGGTCTCCAAAGCGGATTCCAAACGCCGGTTGAGAAGCATCCAGCGGTAAAGCTCGACGCATTGCTCGCGACTTGAGATATTTCGACTCCCGGATCGGCGGCGCAGGCGCCGTCAGGTCCCCCTCGACCCGATACTGCACCTGCTCGCCCTCGGTCTCCATGTGCAGCGCGAACTCCGGGCGCTCCAGGCGGTAGTCGGGCAGGTTGTAGCTGCGCAACATGGACGAAGCGGCTTCATCCTGACCAGAACCGCGGCGCTTCGCCTGAGATTTCGATTTTTTGCCGGCTGATGAGTTGCTGGATTCGTCGGCCATGGTTCTCCCAGTCGCAGAGACACGGTGATCAGTTGTCCCTTAAGAACAGCCGATTTTACACAAAACAGAGATGGCGTTGCGGAGGCAGAGTTGTCTTGAGCGTTTCAAACTGTGCTTCACCATTTGCGGGATGGAAAATGGAATCGTGGGAAGATCAGGCGAGATGCGTGTCCTGCTGGTGCAGCCGCCGGAGATCCTCGGGCGTTTTGGCGGGCGTGTCCTGCGGGCGCGGGCGCGACCGGCGAGGCAACGCCGGAAGCACTCGCCAGCAGCTCGTCGAGCGACTCCAGCCAGAGGATCTGCGAGCCGAATACAAATCCGAAATTGCGTGTCACCAGCGGCAGCACTTCCGCATGGGCAAGCGCGCGCCGGTTTCGAGTTGAATGGAAGTCACCGGCTTGCCGCTGATGCCGCAGGGAACAATGAGCTTGAAGTATTCGAGATCGGTGGTGACGTTGAGGGCAAAACCGTGCGAGGTTACGCCGCGCGAAATGTGCACGCCGATGGCGGCGATCTTGCGCTCGCCATCCTGCCGTCTAGCCTCCGACCAACCTGTAGGCCGTGGTCCACACGCCCGTCATGCCTCGGATGCGCTGAGTTTCAATTCGATATTGCGCGCAGGTGCGCATCAGCACCTCTTCCAGTTTGCGGACGTAATCAACCGCGCCGAGCTTCGGAGTGAAGCTCCGCAGATCGAAAATCGGGTAGGCAACCAGTTGCCCCGGACCATGGAAGGTGACGTCACCACCGCGATTAATCTCGAAGACCTCTACTCCTTTAGTAGCGAGGAACTCGCGCGAGGCGACGATATTCGAAGGCTTGGCATTGCGTCCAAGGGTGATCACCGGCGGATGCTCAAGCAGCAGCAATACATTGGGAACGCGCTCTTGCTTGCGCAGCTCGACCAGCGTCTCCTGCAGACGGAGTGCGGTGCCATAGTCGACAACGCCGAGATGGAGGACAGCGATCGAATTCATCAGGCACCCGGACCCGGGGTGGAACTCTGGCTTCCCGGGGCCGCCTAGAAGATGATAATTTATCGTCCGCATGTCCGCCCGCCCGGCAGCCCCAGCACGCGCAACCACGGTGCGTGCCGGGGCCCCCGGGTATTTCACCGCTTCAGCATCCACAGGTCGATACGCGAGCTGTTCTCCGGCGAGTGGTAGACGCGTTCGGTCGCCCGCTGAAAGTCGGCAGCCTTGGCCTTATAAATGTCCGGCACGAACTTTTGCGGATTGAGGTCGACCAGCGGAAACCACGTACTCTGGATCTGCACCATGATGCGGTGTCCGCGCAGGAAAGTGTGGTTGATGTCAGGCATCACGTACTCGACCCTGGTCACCGCATTGGGTGTAAAGGCCTTGGGATGCTCATAACTTTCGCGGAATCGTCCGCGCATGTCCTCTCCCCGCACCAACTGCTGGTAGCCAGCCATGTGCACTCCAGAGGCGTTGCGGGCAGGCTCGGGATAGTTGTCCGGGTAGACGTCGATCAGTTTCACGATCCAATCGGAATCGGTGCCGCTGGTGGAAACCGACAGGCTTGGGCGCACGGAGCCGGCGAAGGTGATGTCGTGATCGAGCGGCGCCGTCTGGTAGGTAAGCACGTCGGTTCGCCGCCCGGGCAAGCCGCTGGTCGCCGGTCATGTATTCGCTCGTCATGCCGAAGGCGATCGCGGTGGAAAACGGCACGGGCTTGGCAGGATCGCTCACGTATTCGTCATAGGCGGACGTAGCAGGCTTCGGCGGCGCGAAAGCGAGTGTGCCATTCTGTCCCAGGTAGAGCGACACTTTCTCTGACATTTGGCGGAGGCCAGGCATCGTACATGCGCCACTGGTTTGAGCCGGTCTCGAAGACGTAGGCCTTGGGAAGATGGGTGTCGTACTTGCCTTTGAGATGGTGCTCAAAGAAGGGAAACTCGATCCGCTCGCGATAGAAGACGCTGGTCTTGGTCCCGAACAGGATGTCGCCCAGTTGATCGCCGTCGGAGCGGGCCCAGCAGCCGTGGCACCAGGGCCCCATCACCAGCCGCACATTTCCGCCCGGACTCTGCCGGTTGGCGTTGAGTCGTAGCTTCCAGCGAGCCCCAACAGGTCTTCGGCGTCGAACCAGCCGCCCACCGTCAGCACAGCGGGTTTGATGTCTTTCGGAGGTGCGGCGGCACGTTGCGCATCTTCCAGAATGAATCGTAGTTCGGGTGCTGCCGCCATCTGGTCCCAGCAGGCGATCTCGTGCCTGAAGTATTTTTCGTCGATGTTGCGACAGCGGTCCGAGCTTTAGGAAGAATTCGTAGCCGTCGGAAGTTCCCGAGGTCGAAGCGATGCGGGCGCATTTCGTGGTCGGCTCCGGCGTGGTTGTCCGAAGCTGTACATGAAAGTGAACATGTGCGCCAGGATAGAGGGCGCCGTTGTGATGGAAATCGTCGCCGATGAACCAGTCGGCGATCGGCCCCTGCGGCGAAACCGCCTGAGCGCGGGATGAGCGTCGATCATGCCCTCGGCGGTATAAAAGCCGGGATAGGAAATGCCCCACATGCCGACCTTTCCGTTATGGATGGGAATGTTTTTCAGCAGCCAGTCGATGGTGTCGTAGGTGTCGCTGCTCTCGTCGATGTCTGCTCGGTCCGCTTCTTGCCGGGGATGTACGGCCGCATGTTGACGAACTCTCCCTCTGACATGAAGCGGCCGCGCACATCCTGGTAGACGAAGATGTACTTGGAGCGCGTAAACAACTCCGATGGTCCCAGAAGGCTCGGAAAGTCGCTTTCGCCGTAGGGCGAAACCCCGTACGGTGTGCGGCTGAAAAGAATCGGATAGGTGTTCGCCGGGGACGCATCCTTGGGAACGTAAACGGCGGTGAACAGCCGCACGCCGTCGCGCATGGGGACGCGGTACTCGCGCTTGGTGTAGTTCTCGCTGACCCACGAGGCAGGCTGCGAACTCGTGCCACCCGCTTTCTCCTGCCCCCCGGAGAGCGAGGGAACCGCCGCAGTCGAGATTGTTGCGAACAGCCCAAGCAGCAGAGTGAGCAGGGCCAGTTGCCACCCTCGCGTGGGTCTGCGTCGTCGAATCATGATCGGACGCAAGCGGAGAACTCCCAAATCTGCGACTGCCACGCGTAGACCTCGCTGGAACAATTTTGCGTGAAGGCGTTCCGGCGCTGCCTCGGCCGGGACCATACGATCTTAGCAACTCCGTCGCCTGACCTGAATTCTCTTCAGATGCAATCGGCAGCACGCGGCCTTTGGCGTTTGTTGGGGTGAATCTCAAGCGAAAAAAAGCGGCTGCCGGAAAGCAGCCGCCGAGTGAATGCGGAGAAGATGCGGAGAAGCAGTACTAACCCAGCAAACGTGCAACATCCTTGGCAAAATACGTAAGAATGATCGAAGCCCCTGCACGCTGGATGCTCAACAACGTTTCCAGCATGATGCGGTCGTGATCGATCCAGTTCATCTGCGCGGCAGCCTTGATCATGGCGTACTCGCCGCTGACCTGGTAGGCCGCGATCGGCACATCGAAGCGGCGGCGCGCCTCGGCAATCACGTCCAAATAGGCAATCGCCGGTTTCACCATGATCATGTCCGCGCCCTCGGCGAGGTCCAGCTCGATCTCGCGCATCGCTTCGCGCGGGTTGGCGGGGTCCATCTGGTAGGAGCGCCGGTCACCGAACGCCGGAGCCGAATCGGCGGCCTCGCGGAATGGACCATAAAACCCGGAGGCGAACTTTGCGGCATACGCCAGAATCGGGGTATTCAGGAATCCGTTGGCATCGAGCGCCGAGCGGATGGCGGCCACGCGGCCATCCATCATGTCGGAAGGCGCGATGATATCGACCCCGGCTCGCACCTGAGAGACCGCGGTCTTGGCCAGGATTTCCAGCGTGGCATCGTTGACGATCTCATATTCCGGTTCGGGAGCCGTGGCCGCCGCCGCAGCCCGCCACTTGGACCGGAAGAACGCCACTGGCACGGCTTTCGACCTTCTTGACGATTCCGCAATGGCCGTGCGACATGTATTCGCAGAGGCAGACGTCGCCCAGGATCAGCAGATCGCGCACTTCGCTCTTGATGGCGCGCGATGCCTTCTGCACGATTCCATCGTCGGCCCAAGCGCCGGTCGCGATTTCGTCTTTACTTTGCGGCAGCCCGAAGAGAATAATTCCCGGAATCCCGAGCTTCTTCACCTCGGCGGCTTCCTTTACCGCCTCGTCGACCGAGAGATTGCAGACGCCGGGCATCGAGCGAATCTCCTTGCGCACGCCCTCACCGGGGCAGACAAAGAGCGGATAGACGAAACCCTCGGGCGAAAGTCGGGTCTCGCGCACCATCGAGCGCAAAGTATTGGAGCTCCGCAGACGACGCAGACGGCTGGCCGGAAATGCCATAACCAAAAAGTTTAGCATCTCCTTCGGGCGCTCGCGCAGTGACGCTTATCACAGCCGTAACTCTTTGAATCACAATATGTTCCGAGTCTGCCGTGGCGGCAACGCAGGGCGCAATTCCAGGCCCGGCGGAGCCGCCAGGGCCATGGGGCGGGAGTGTAGGATAGATCAAGATTGATGGCCATTCCCTTGCTACACAACAGCGCCCGCGTTCTCGAGTTCGACCGCCTGCGAGAGCTCCTGCGCGGCTATTGCCAATCGGAGCTCGGGCAGGCGCGGGTCGAGGCGCTTGAGGCCAGCGGCGACCGCACCTGGATTGAGCGTCAACAGCAGCTCACCTCCGAGGTCCGCCAGTACCTGCGTGCCGGCGGGCGTTTCGATTTCGCCGGGCTGGTCGATCCCCGCAAGATGCTGGAGAAGTCGCGCATTCAAGGCGCCATGCTGGAGGTCGTGGAGATTCGCGATCTGCTCACGGTGGTGGACCGCGTGGCGGAGTGGCGCGAGATCGCTACTGCATCCGCCGGCCTCGCTGAAGGAAGCCTGGCCCGCCATCGAGGAACTCTCGGCGCAAATTGCCGACTTTACGCAGTTGCTGCGTTTCTTTCGCGGCAAGCTGCTGCCCGACGGCACGCTCGACGATCACGCTTCACCCACGTTGGGCGGGATACGCCGTGAAATCGAGCGTCAGCGTCGGCTTATCCAGGAATCGTTGCGCGGCTATCTGCGGCGACTGTCCGAAGGCGGAACACTGCAGGACGAACTGATTACCATTCGCGGCGAGCGCTTTGTCATTCCCGTGAAATCCGAGCACAAGCGGCGCGTGCAGGGAGTCGTCCATGGCGCCAGCTCCAGCGGACAGACGGTGTTCGTCGAACCGCTGGAGACCATCGAGCAGAACAACGAACTGGTGCGCTTGCTGGAAGAAGAGCAGACGGAAATCCAGCGCATTCTGCGTGAAATGACCGCGCGCATCGGCGAAGAGAGCCATGCCATCGCCGCCGCCGTCGAGTGCATCGCCGAGCTGGAGCTGCAATTTGCCAAAGCCCGCTTCGCCGAGGACTACGACTGCGTGCCGGTGCGCTTTCTGGAAGGTGCTTCGACCGCCCCGGATTCGGCGAGCCCAGCGACCGCCGAAGCGACAGCTCAGTTCGGGGGGCACATCGAGCATCAGAAGAGACTCTGCTCGGGCGTCGACGCCGAGGGCGATACCTTCATCGTCCGCAATGCCCGCCACCCGTTGCTGGAGCGCACGCTACGAGCCAAGGCTCGCCAGGCCGGCGCTGCCCCAACAGCGGCGAAAGCGGCCGCTGCCGGGGACCCCGGCGGGGCGAAGCTGGTTCCGATTTCGCTGGAGCTCGACGGTGGACACCGGCAGCTTGTGATCAGCGGCCCCAACACAGGTGGAAAAACCGTTGCCCTGAAGACCATCGGGCTGCTCGCGTTGATGGCGCAGTCCGGGATTCCCGTGCCGGCTGATCGCGCCGAGTTCCCGGTTTTCGATGCCGTGCTGGCCGACATTGGCGACTACCAGTCAATCGAGCAGAACCTCTCGACCTTCTCCGCGCACGTCACCAATATTGACTTCATCTCGCACACCGCGGCCCGTGGGTCGCTGGTGCTGCTCGACGAACTCGGTTCAGCGACCGACCCGCAGGAGGGCGCGGCGCTGGCGGTTGCCATCGCCGACTATTTTCGCCGCCGCCAATCCGTGTGCATCATCTCTACCCATCACACTTCGCTGAAGGTATACGCCGAGAATACCGAGGGCGTGCTCAACGCCGCCGTCGGCTTCGACGAGCAGACGCTGGCTCCGACCTACGAATTGCGCGTCGGCGTGCCGGGAGCTTCGGCGGGCATCAACATCGCGCAAAGACTCGGGCTCAACGCGGAGATCATCGCCGAAGCGCGGCGACGCATCAGTAGCCAGACGCAGGATGTCTCTCGTTTTCTCGACCGCCTGCACCACGATCTCCGGGAGATCGACAACGAGCGCGCGCAACTGGCGGCCCGTGAGCAGGAGCTTGCCGCCGAGCGCCGCCGTTTGGAGAGCGAAGGACTCAAGGAGCAGCGCGAAAAAGTCCGCGAACTGGAACGCAAGCTGGAAAGCCTTCTGCGCGACTTTGAGTATCATGCGCGCGAGTCGGTCAATGCCATTCAGGATCGCGCCGAGTCCGTGAAGCTTAGCCGCGAGGCTGAGCGCCGCATCGCCCGGGCGCGCCGCGAATTCCGCGAGCAGTTCAACCAATCCATTGTGGCGCACAGCAGCGGAGCAGACCGCGACGACCCGAATGCGCAACCGCACCGCGTGCAGCACGTCAGCGAAGGCGACACCGTGCAGCTGAAGTCGCTCGGTCGTGCCGGCAAGGTTACGCGCAAGTTTCCCGACGACGCCGTGGAAGTCCAGATTGGCCCCATGAAGGTGCGCGTTCTCATCGACGACATCGCCGAGGTCATAGTGCGCGCGGCCGACAGCCCGGTGCAGGCGGCGCGCCAGAAGGGAATCAGCGTTCGCTTGCGCAACGAAGAGGAGAGCGCGCCCGCGGAGTTGAATGTCATTGGCCACAACGTCGACGATGCCACGCGAGCGCTGGAGAAATTCCTGGACCGCGCTTTTCTCGCCGGGCTTTCGCGGGTGCGCGTCGTGCACGGATCGGGCATGGGGATACTGCGGCGCGCGCTTCGCCAGTATCTGCAAAGCCATCCGCAGGTCGCTTCCGTGAGCGAGCCTCCACAACAGGAGGGCGGCGCCGGAGCGACGGTCGTGGAACTGAAGGTGTAGAACAGTTTAGGAATTAACGTATCCCATGTTCACCTCGGCTTCGGCCACTAACCTTCCGCTAAACTGGTGTAGATGGATCGTTTCGATCAGCAACTTTCATTCATTCTGGAGATCGACAAGCTCAAGACCATCCTGCGGCAGACGTTGCTCACCGATTCTTCGCGCCGCGAGAACTCGGCGGAGCATTCCTGGCATCTGGCGATCATGTCCTTTCTGCTCGCCGAGTATGCGACGGAGCCGGTCGACGTGCTCCGCGTCGTCAAGATGTTGCTGGTGCACGATCTGATCGAGATCGATGCCGGCGACACCTTCGCCTACGATGTGGCCGGCAACGTCGGCAGAGCCGAACGGGAGCAGCATGGCGCCGAGCGCATCTTCGGTCTGCTGCCCGAGCAGCAGAGTCGCGAACTGCGTGCTTTGTGGGAGGAATTCGAGGACTTCAAGACTCCGGAATCGAAATACGCCAACGCGCTCGACCGTCTCCAGCCATTGCTGCACAACGCACGCACCGAAGGCGGCACCTGGCGCATCCATTCGGTCGCTCGCGATCAGGTCTACCGGCGCATGGAGCCCATCCGCGCCGCGCTGCCCGAACTCTGGCCGGTGGTGACCCGTATCATTGAGGATGCCTGCGCGCGGGGCTGGATCGTTACCTAGCGGATTGCTGTTGCTTCGCCAAACCAGGCCGGATTCGGGACATGTACTCGCGAAAAGTCGGTCGCTTGATCTACCTGGGGTTCACTTTTGCCTTAGCGCATGCTCAATTCGCCGATCCGGGGCAAGCCACAGCAGCGCAACAAAGACATAGATTCCCTGGGCGATCCACGGCGAGCGAAGGCTGGCGGCGATGGCGACCACATAGAGCACGGGGGAGAGTTTGCCCTTCCAGTCTCTGCCTACCGCTTTTTTGAGTACAGAGGCAGGACCTTCCGAGGCAATGATGATCTGTTGCAACACCCAGTAGGCTATGGCTGCCATCAGCAAAACGATGCCATAGAGTGCCGTGGGAGTGGCGGCAAAATGGTTCTCGCCCATCCACCCGGTAGCAAACGGGAACAATGACAGCCAAAACAACAGATGAAGATTTGCCCAGAGCACGGGTCCAGTAATTCTGCTAGAGGCATACAGCATATGGTGGTGGTTGTTCCAGTAGATGCCGACGTAGACAAAGCTCAACACATAATTGAGGAAGACTGGCACGAGGGGAAGCAACGCCTGTAGGTTTTCCCCGTGGGGCACCTTCATTTCCAACACCATGATGGTGATAATGATCGCGATGACGCCATCACTAAACGCTTCGAGTCGGCCCTTGCCCATCGCGTTCCTCCGTAACGCGCTAGATGCGGGTTACGGTGTCGCGTATGTCCCGCCACGCGATTGCTGCCCTTTCCGAGCTGACAATCCACGTATGGCCGAAAATCAATGCTGATCAACCCTAGAACCGGAATATAATTCCTCCGCTGAAATTTGCCCGGTTCTCGAAGTTGCGCGAGTGAACGTAGAAGCAATTCCCGAATATGTCGCAAGCATAGTTAGGTGTGGAATTGGCATACGTCGGCATGTACCGGATGTCGCCGCGCAGTCCGAAATTTTTGGATAGGTAATACTTCGCCCCGCCCCCCAGATTGAACGCGAACGCAGTCCGGTCGGCGTTGCCGTTAGTGTTTGATTCGTGGGTGAATCCGACGCCTCCGGCGACGAACGGAACGAATTTCCGCTCCCGGAAGTAACCGCTCCCGAGCAAGGGAAATAGAACCCCGAACTGGAATTGGTCGATATTCGAGTCGTAGGCCTCCGTATACAAGCCGGTAACGAAATCGTGCTGGCTGTAGGTTGTCGGGTTGCGCGCCCACATGAACTCCAACTGAAGATGGTCGAGGACCGAGTAATCGATAAACGCGCCGTAGCTCAACCCGCTGTTCACGCGCAACTGGTCGATGGTCGACGTGTTCATTGTGCCAATCGGGACGAAGCCTCCAGGTGTTCCGAACGCACTCTGCACGGGATAGCTGCTGCTGGTTTCGAAACCCGCAAATGGCGAGATCTCCAAGCGCCGTCGATCCTGCGCCAAGGCTGCTTCGGCAAGCATAACCAGAGTGAGAGCAAGCCAACACAACTTCCAAATCCGCATCGCTCCTCCTTTGATTGCGGCGGTCACGCGGCCCAGCTCCCCGGCACACACCGTGGATGCGCCGGCGATCCCCAGGCGAAAACAGTGACATCAACCCGGAACGCCGCGCATAGTCGCCATCGAAAGTTCGAATCCTGCGAGCTTTCTCGGGTTTTCCACACCCATGAGGGCTAAGACTCGCGTTTTCACAGGCTTTCCACAGAAATCGACGTACTCCGCCGCCGCGACTCAGGCAAACTATTCATCAATGGCGAACCCTGGAGACTTTGCGTACACGCTCAAGCAGCAGGCGGATATCGTCCGCGTCATCGGCGAGTACGTTCGCCTGAAGCGCGCGGGTGCGCAGAACTACTCCGGACTGTGTCCTTTCCACGGCGAGAAAACGCCATCGTTCTCCGTACACGCCTCGCGCCAGTTCTTTCATTGCTTCGGCTGCGGTGAGTCCGGCGACGTCTACAAGTTCTTGCAGCGCATCGAGAACATCTCATTTCCCGAGTCCGTGCGCTTGCTGGCGCAGAAGCTGGGCGTGCCCATGCCGAAGATGCAGTTCGACAGCCCGGCTGAGGCTCGCGAGGCCAAACTGCGCGGAACCCTCCTCGATCTGCACGAGGCGGCTTGCCGGTTTTTCCAGGACAGGCTGAAGCGCCCCGAAGCGGCGCACGCTCGCGAATACCTCAAGGGCCGCGGGCTGGAAGACGAGGCGATCGCGCGCTTCCGCATCGGTTACGCGCCCGAATCCGGTTTCCTGCTGCGCGACGCCATCAGGGAACTGGCCGGCGAAGAGCTGTTGCGGGAGTCGGGATTGTTCTCCTGGAAGGAAGTCGCTGCTGCACCGTCGTCCGGTGGCGCGAGCGAGCCGACGGCAGCGGCCAGCCGCGATGCGCAGCCTTCGGCGCTCTACTCGAAGTTCCGCAACCGGGTCGTGTTCCCCATCTGCAATGAGCAGGGCAAGATCATTGCCTTCACCGGGCGCACGCTCGCGTCAGACGAGAAGTCGGGGCCAAAGTACCTCAACTCGCCGGAAACCGCCATCTACCAGAAGTCGCGCGTGCTCTATAACTTGCATCTGGCCAAGGAGGCCATCCGGCAGCTCGATTACGCCGTCCTGGTAGAAGGTCAAATGGACTGCATCTCGGTCTACAATGCCGGTTTTCACAACGTGATTGCCAGCTCAGGCACCGCTTTCACCGAAATCCAGGCTAAACTGCTCAGCCGCTTCAGCAAAAAGATCGTCGTCAACTTCGATCCCGACAACGCCGGGGCCGCCGCCGCCGAACGCTCCCTTGGGTTGCTGGTGGGCGAAGACTTCGAGATCCGCGTCTTGACCCTCGATCAGGGTTTTGACCCTGACCTGTTCATCCGGCGCAAAGGGGCTGACGCCTACAAGCAGGCGCTGTTGCAGTCGCAGAAGTATTTTGACTACCTCATCGAGCGCGCCCGCAAACAGTTTCCGGCGCACACGCCGGAGGGCAAGGTCAAGGCTGTCAACTACTTGCTTCCGCACATCCAGCGCGTGGCAAGCCGCATTGCGCGCGACGAAATTGCCTCTGAAGTCGCGCAAAAGCTGCAAATCGATTCGACGGTGCTTCGCCAGGAACTGCGTCACGTGGCCGGTGCACGCGGGACGGCAAAGGTTTCAGCTCCGAATACGACGGCGCTCACCGGGGCCGAGCGTGTCCTGATCCGCGCCCTGGCGGGTGGCGTGGGCCTCGGACATGAAGGAGTCTCCAGTCGGGAAGGCGAAGATCCCGAGTTCGATCCCCAGCGCCAAGCCCGCTTCGCCCTTGCCTCCGAGCGTCTGCACGAAGGGCTATCGGCCGAGACGCTGATTGCGGCCCTGGCGCAAGCGGTGACCGAGGGGAGAGATCCCATGTCGCTGGAGTTAGCCGAGGCCGATCGGCGAATCATGGCGGCAGCCCTCATGGATGAGGACGAGCCACTGACTCCGGAATCGCTCCAGGCGGCGCTCGAAGCTCTGCGCCGCCGCAGGCTGGAACACCGGCAAAGGGAGTTGAAAAGCCTGATCGCCGATGCCGAAGCGCAAGCAGGACGCAGCCATGCTGGGGCAGCTTCTGCGCGAGAAGATGAGTATCGATAAGCTGCTTAGGCCGGGTCAGGAACCGGCAACTCCCTGAGGCACCATTGGTTGCGAAGGATCGCCGTTGGCCAGGGTTGGTAGCAGCCCGGAACCGGCAACTCCCTGAGGCGGCCGTCGGTGCGTCCGGATTCTCAACATATCTTTGTGTAAGTGTATGAACCAATTTAGGTTACGGTATTAGAAAGAAAGCGGGAACGCGAACCCAACTGGTCATCCCGGCCATCTATATCTTGTGGGGCGATTGACCGTAATTGGCTGGAGTTACGGAAGTCCCGAGCGAACGACTTTTGTTCCGTGCTAAAATAGGAAGGTTTCGGCCTGTTGGCGGTTTCCACATATCGATATCCACATATCGAGCGCTCTGTAGTGTGCAATCAAATTGGCGGCCTGCTTTTGCCGTCACAAAGGGTATTTGCGTTGGCTCTTGAAGATAAATTTGACGATATCAAAAAGTTAATCGATGTAGGCAAGGAGAAGGGATACCTGACCTACAACGAGGTCAACGATCTGCTTCCCAACGACATGCACTCTCCCGAGGATCTTGATGATCTGCTGACCACGATCGGCACGCAAGGCATCGACATTCTTGAGGGGCCGAAGCTGCCATCCGCCGCTCTCGACAAGAAATACGATCACGGAAATCGAGGCTGGCGAGGATGTTGAACTCGATCTCACGCCCGGCGCGCTGGAAAAAACCAACGATCCGGTCCGCATGTACCTGCGCGAAATGGGCACGGTTCCGTTGCTCACCCGCGAAGGCGAAGTCGAAATTGCCAAGCGAATCGAACGCGGTCAGCTTCGCGTCCTGAAGGCACTTTCCCGTTCTCCCATCGTCATCCGCGAAATCCTCGCCATGGGCGAAGACCTGAAGCGCGGGGTCCGCTCCATTAAGGAAGTGGTGATCTTTGACGAAGAAGAGATCACCGACGAAGTCTTGCAGAACCGGTTGAAGGACACGACCGCCAAGGTTGATGAGTTAAACAAGCATTACCGAAAGGCGCATGCAATTGGCGGCCAAGTTCGCGGAGATTCCCGCCAAGGACAAGAAGCGGGCGCGCGAGTATCGCAGAGTCCGCTGGGCCCTGGGCCGTGAGCAGGTGGAAGTCTCCAAGCAAATCCGGCAGTTGGGTTTCACCAATAACGAGCGTAAGCACCTGATCGATCGCGTCAACAAGACCGTCGACAGCATGAAGGCGCTCGACAAGCAGATCCAGAACCTGGAGAACCGCGTCGCCGCTACCCGCTCGGAGGAGCAGAAGAAGGAACTGCGCCGCCAGAGCCGCCAACTGCGCTCGGACATGGAGCGCATCGAGCACGAAGCCGGCGCCGGCTTCAACGATATGCGGCGCACGCAGCGCGAGATCATCCAGGGCGATATGGATGCCGAGTACGCCAAGCGTGAACTGATCGAAGCGAACCTGCGCCTGGTGGTCTCAATCGCCAAGAAGTACACCAACCGCGGATTGCAATTCCTCGACCTCATTCAGGAGGGCAATATCGGCCTGATGAAGGCGGTCGATAAGTTCGAGTACCGCCGCGGCTATAAGTTTTCAACCTACGCCACCTGGTGGATCCGCCAGGCGATTACGCGCGCCATCGCCGATCAGGCTCGCACCATTCGCATCCCGGTGCACATGATCGAGACGATCAATAAGCTGATCCGCACCTCGCGCCAACTGGTGCAGGAGTTGGGCCGCGAGCCCACCAGCGAAGAGATCGCCAAGCGCATGGACATCCCGGTTGCCAAGGTGCGCAAGGTGCTCAAGATCGCGCAGGAACCCATCTCGCTGGAGACGCCGATCGGCGAAGAAGAAGATTCGCATCTTGGCGATTTCATCGAGGACCGCGCCGTCATCTCGCCGGCCGAGGCCGTCATCAATGTGAACCTCAAGGACCAGACGGCGCAGGTGTTGCGCACGCTGACTCCGCGTGAGGAGAAGGTCATCAAGATGCGCTTCGGGCTGGAGGATGGCAGCGAGCACACGCTGGAAGAAGTGGGCCAATCGTTTGCCGTCACCCGCGAACGCATCCGCCAAATCGAGGCGAAGGCCCTGCGCAAGCTGCGCCATCCCTCGCGCTCGCGCAAGCTGCGGGCTTTCATGGACGGCGTGCACGACTGATCAAATCTGAGTTGGAAAAGAAAAGCGCGGCTTCGGCCGCGTTTTTTTGTTTTTGCTCCATTTCCGAGTCGGAGTTTTTGTTAGAGGGCCTTGTCCCTAGATGTAGTGCGTCACATATAAGAGCACGCAACGGAAAATCGAATGTTTGGTGTCACCCTGAGCGAGCGCAGCGAGTCGAAGGGCCCCTCTTGAACCCGTGCCTCTTTGGTTTCTATAGGGGTGTTTCGACTCCACGCGCCCAAAACCGGGGCGCGTTCCGCTCAACATGACAGCGAGATAACTGTTCATCTGCTTGACGCACTACCCTAGCGTCATAAGCCTCAAGTGGAGGCTCCACGCGCCGCGCATGAATCTACTGCGTCAGGAAAACCCTCTCGTTCAAGTACACCGTTTGCACGAAGCCCACGATGAGCGCGCCGGTTTCATCCTCCTGGCCGACAATGGAGGGCAGATCGAGCGGCACCACCACCGGAAACCATCCTCCACTGCCCGAGCGCGGATCGACCTGCCAGCTCTTGAAGGGCAGCAGCCGCGAGCGCGTCACGCGCAGGTTTCCTCCCACCGCTAGATTGTTCTTTGTGCGGAACCCGGCATCGTTGGTGAACAGGTAGGTGACGGCGAAAGCGCTCTGATCCCATGCCACCACGTAGCGCAGGTTGGAAAATGTTGCCAGCACGCAAGGATCGAAATGCGCCTCCGCGGTGAGGCAGCGCATCTGCTCCCGCGTTGACTGCGAGATTGTATCCGGCACGTGCGCGCCCAACGCAATCGGCGCGGCGGAGACAGGCGCCGGTTGCTGCGCCATGAGCGTGGGAGTTGCATTGAGGCCGATCACTATGGCGGCCAGTAAAACAAGAGGATTTTTTTTCATTCGTTAATTCCAAAGCACCGGTTTAAGTGCAACTTTGAGTCGACAAAGACCAGCGCCATCAATTACACCCGGTTTTTCCAAATCGTTCCACAGGAATTCGCGACTTTTCACAGCATACCCGAAGCTGCGCCGCGCTTCGTGCTTGAGCCACGCGAATTCATCAGGCACTCTGCCTGTAACGCAACAGTGGAAGCCAAGCATGATGCTTCCCAGGGGCGGAAAAGGCGAAGGCGACGCAAGCCGGGTTTTCCGGCACTCGTTTGGGTTGCTCTGCCTCATGGCGTCAGGCGCCTGTGCAAGCGGACTGCGATTTGCAACATGCCACAGCGCTCGGTGAACGTTGCGGCTGGCACATTGCTCTCCCGATGGTGCACGGCAGCGGCAAGCCGTGGGTGCCGCAACAGCCCGCCGCGTCGCCGCTCAGGCGACCTCGGGGTACAAGCGCGCCGTTATGCGTGCGCGGACTTCAGGGAGGGTCCGGCAACCGCACGCTGTGTGCGCCGGTCCCGATGAGTAGCTGATCCGTCCACCTGGAAAGGGAGCCAGGTTTAAACGTTTGTGCGCGTCTTGCGCGGGGCATCCGCCCGGCGCTTCGCGTCAGCGTATGCCAGGCTCCCGGCTTTCCGCTCGGCGGCGGGAGCAGCGTCGTTGAGTTTGGTTTTCCACTTGACCGGGCCCGGGTGCGCGGCTGGCGCCCCGGGCTCTTTTTCGAGCAGGTGAGTAACTTGTGGTGTTCGTCCTCAGGCCCATGCGTTGGGCGAAGCATCGAATCAGGTAGCGCCAATGGCAACCACTGATTACAGCCTGGATCGCGGACTGCCCTCCAATGTCGAGGCCGAGCGCTCGCTGCTGGGCGCGATTCTGCTGGATAACACGCTCTATACCGACGCCGGCGCCGCGCTCAAGCCCGACGACTTCTATCTCGATGCGCATCGTCGCATTTACGCCCGCATGCTCGAGATGGCCGATACCAACCGGCCCATGGATATCGTAACCCTTAGCGAAGAGCTGAGCCGCCACAAGGAACTGGAAGCGGTGGGCGGCGCCGCCTATCTCTCGTCGCTAACCGATGGCACGCCGCGCCGCACCAGCATTGAGCACTACGTCCGCCTGGTGCGCGACAAGTCGCTCATGCGCGGCGTTATCCGCGCGGCCAACACCATCATGCAGAGCGCGCTCGACCAGTCGGACACAGCCGCCGATGTGCTCGACCGCGCCGAGGCGGAGATTTTCAGTCTTTCGGAGAACCGCAACCAGCAGGACCTTGTCTCGGTCGCGCAGGTTGCGATGGACTCGTTCGGCGGCAACCTCGATAAGCTGTATGAGCGCGGCGGGCGCATCACCGGCCTGGAAACTTACTTTAGCGATCTCGACGAACTCACCAGCGGGCTGCAACGCAAGGAACTGATTATCATCGCCGCCCGCCCCTCGATGGGCAAAACG
Source organism: uncultured Acidobacteriota bacterium (assembly GCA_963842345.1). Classification (GTDB taxonomy): domain Bacteria; phylum Acidobacteriota; class Terriglobia; order Terriglobales; family Acidobacteriaceae; genus CAWBRT01. The sequence goes on along the minus strand of CAWJGD010000023.1, from coordinate 108,188 downwards.
GCTTTTGCCATCAACATTGCCGAGAACTGTGCCGTGCGCGACAACAAGATGGTCGCCGTCTTCTCGCTGGAAATGGGCAGGGAGGCATTGCTGCACCGCATGCTCTGCTCGCAGTCGCGCGTCGACTCGCAAAACCTGCGCAAGGGCTTTCTCGGAAAGGAAGATATGGGAAAGCTGCGCGATGGGTTGGACGCGCTCATGCAGGCGCCCATCTTCATCGACGACACGCCGGGCATCTCGATTACCGAACTGCGCGCCAAGTCGCGACGGCTGAAGCAAAGAGAAGGACGGCTCGATCTGCTCGTCGTCGACTACCTTCAGCTCATGTCGGCCTCGGCGCCCGGCGGACGCCGCTACGAGAACCGCACGCAGGAGGTCTCGGCCGTTTCGCGCGGCCTCAAGGCCATCGCCAAGGAGCTCGACGTGCCGCTGGTTGCGCTCTCGCAGTTGAGCCGCGCTCCGGAAAACCGCGGCGGCAAAGACAACGAGCCCAAGCTGAGCGACCTGCGCGAGTCGGGCGCCATCGAGCAGGATGCCGACGTGGTCATGTTCCTGTATCGCCCGGAGGTCTACGACTACGAACACAAAGATCCCGACATCGAAAACAAAGCCAAGCTGATCATCGGCAAGCAGCGCAATGGCCCCACCGGCACCGTGCAACTGGCGTTCTTAAAGGCATTCACGCGCTTTGAAACCCTCGAGCGCAGCGCCTGGATGCAGTGAGCCTGGTTCCTGCGTTGCCGATTCCAAGTCGTTCAAGCCCGTTAAAGTTTGCTGGAAGAACGCTAAGAATTCTCGGTAGCAACGGCTCGTACTTCTTCGCGCATATCTCACATGGATTACTCGATTTCGAAGTCGGATTGCTTCGCTAATCAGACGTCTCCAGAGACCTGCCGCTTGCGGAACCGTCTAGTGTCCGGGAGAACTACAAAAGTCAGTCTGGAACATGCGCCAGCTCGCCAATTTGGACATCGTTCCATGCTTCTGAAGCTGAGGTCTCTTCGGAACAGCGCATACATCAACATTAGATAGGCAGTTTTGCCGATGACCTACTTTTCGTGGCGCTCATCCTATCACCCCACCTGGTGGAGTATCACGTGAATAGATTATGAGTTTTGTGCGCGTGTTTTCAGCAACTTGGTCGAGTGAAGGCCCGCCCGTGAGCCTTGACGGCATTGCCGGAGCGGCCCCGAATCCGGGGCTGGCGGCCGTCGGCTCGATTGCTGCCGGCCAGCTTACTCTTCCAGTTCCCTTCCGAGCGTGCGAGAATAAGACTACCGCAATGAATTCCCCCGTACAGTCAGCCATCACGCCAGAGGTCATTCGCGATCACGGCATCACGCCCGATGAGTACCAGAAGATTCTGAAGTGGCTTGGCCGTGAGCCAACCATGACGGAGCTGGGCATTTTCAGCGTCATGTGGAGCGAGCATTGCTCCTATAAGTCGTCGCGCGTGCATCTCAAGCGCCTGCCAACCCGCAGCAAGTTGGTGGTGCAGGGCCCGGGCGAGAACGCCGGCATCATCGATATCGGCGACGGCTGGGCATGCGCGTTCAAGATCGAATCGCACAATCATCCTTCATTCATTGAGCCCTTCCAGGGCGCTGCGACCGGCGTTGGCGGCATTTTGCGCGACATTTTTACCATGGGCGCGCGGCCGGTGGCGGTCATGGATTCGCTTCGCTTCGGGCCTATCGGCGGCGAGCGCGGCGTTGCGACGGACCAGGCGACGATCAGCCGCAATCACTCGATCATGGAAGGCGTCGTGAGCGGCGTGGCGTCTTACGGCAATTGCTTCGGCGTGCCCAATCTCGGCGGCGAAACCAAGTTCGAGCCCTGCTACTCCGGTAATCCCCTGGTGAACGCCTTTGCCCTGGGGTTGGTGCGGCGTGAAAAGATCTTTTATGCCAAGGCGGCCGGCGCCGGTAATCCGGTGATTTATGTTGGCTCAAAGACGGGCCGCGACGGCATCCACGGCGCAACCATGGCGAGCGAGGAATTCAGCGAAGGCAGCGAGGCGAAGCGTCCCAACGTGCAGGTGGGCGATCCGTTCATGGAGAAGCTGCTGCTGGAAGCCTGCCTGGAGGCCATGGAGACCGGTGCGGTGGTCGGCATACAGGATATGGGTGCCGCCGGCCTGACGTGCTCCACCTGCGAAATGGGTGGCCGCGGCGGCGTCGGGCTGGAGATCGAACTGGACCTGGTGCCGCAACGCGAAACCGGCATGAGCCCTTACGAGATCATGCTGAGTGAATCGCAGGAGCGCATGCTGCTGGTGGCCGAGCGCGGCCGCGAGAGCGAAGTCTTCGCCGTATTTCGCAAGTGGGGACTGGACGCGGTAACCATCGGGCGCGTGATTCCGGAGAACAAGATGCGCGTGCTCGAACACGGCAAGGTGGTCGCCGAGATTCCCAACGAGGCGCTCACCGACGACGCTCCGCTCTACAACCGGCCGCTGGAGCCGTGGACGGCTCCTGTCCCCAAAGCCGCTCCCGCCGGCATCGCGTGGAGCGAGGATTACGGCAGCAGCCTCAAGGCTCTGCTCGCATCGCCGAATGTTTGCTGCAAGCGCTGGGTGCATGAGCAATACGATTCGATGGTGCAGACCAATACCGTGATTGGACCGGGAAGCGAGGCTGGCGTCATTCGCATCAAGGGAACGAATCGCGGCTTGGCGATGGCGCTCGACGGCAACGGGCGCTGGTGTTATCTCGACCCCAGACTCGGCGCGATGCACGCCGTGGCCGAGGCCGCGCGCAATGTCGCCTGCGCCGGGGCGCGTCCGGTCGCGGCCACCAATTGCCTGAACTTCGGCAACCCTGAGAAGCCGCCGATCATGGGCCAATTTTCGGCTGTGATCGATGGCATGAGCGAGGCTTGCCTCAAACTCGGAACGCCGATCACCGGCGGCAATGTCAGCTTCTACAACGAAACGTTCGGGGAGGGTATTTACCCGACCCCGGTGATGGGAGTCGTGGGAATCGTCGATGACGTTACGAAGGTTGTCGGCTCCAGCTTCCTCGGCGAGGGACGTGCGGTGCTGCTGCTCGATGCCTCGGGCGCAGAACGGGCTTCCGCGTTGGAAGCCGCCTTTGGTTCCTCCGAGTATGCCCTGGCGGTGCTTGGCAAACTATGGGGCCATCCGCCAGGCATCGATCTCGACGGCGAGTTGAAGCTGCAGCAACTCCTCATTCAGCTTGCGGCAGAGAGTCTCGTCGACTCTGCCAAGGACATTTCCGAGGGCGGGCTGGCCGTTACGCTGGCCGAGAAGTGTTTCGCGAACGGGGTGGGAGCGGACATCGACATAGGCAGCGGGAAACTCAGTGCCATCCTGACGCTGTTCGGCGAAATGTCATCCCAGGTGCTTGTTTCCTGCGACCCGGCTCACGTCGGCAGAATCCAAGAAGTAGCGAAACAGCGCGAAGTTCTGGCAACGCCTCTGGGCACAACTGTCGGCGAGGGCTTGAAGATCAGCATCGATGGCGTGCAGGTTGTTTCCGTCGCGGTTGCCGAGTTGAAGCAGGCGTGGACTTCGGCTCTGGAGTCTGCCTTGCACGCCGGTAGCGAAAGAAATGCAAATTGAATCAACAACATCTGGTGAGAGATGCTGAATAGCAGGTCGGACAAGTTTCATGACGAGTGTGGGGTAGTTGCCATCTGGGGTCATCCGGAGGCCTCGACGCTGGCCTATCTGGGGCTGCATGCTTTGCAGCATCGCGGGCAGGAGTCGGCGGGAATCGCCTCATCGGATGGCGAGCGGATTCTCCTGTACAAGCACATGGGCCTGGTGGCCGATATTTTCAACGATGAAACGCTGGCGCGCGTACCGGGCCGGCTCGCCATCGGCCACACGCGCTATTCCACCACGGGTGACTCCGCGCTGCTGAACGCTCAGCCGATCCGGGTGGAGTGCAACAAGGGACGCATCGCGCTGGCGCACAACGGCAACCTGGTGAATGCCGCCGATATTCGCAAGCGTTTCGAACGGCAGGGTTCTATCTTTCAGACCACCAGCGACAGCGAGATCATCCTGCACCTGATTGCGCACTCGACCGAGCAAACTCTGGTGGATGCGATCAGCGACGCTCTGCGCCGCGTTGAAGGCGCTTGCTCAGTAGTCATGATTACGCCGGACACGATTTTCGCCGCCCGTGATCCTCGTGGGTTTCGTCCGCTGTGCATGGGGCGCATGCCCGCGAGCGACGGTCAGCGCGATGTCATCGTCTTTGCCTCCGAGACCTGCGCCTTCGACCTGATTGGTGCAACTTACGAACGCGACATCGAAGCGGGCGAGCTGGTCGAAGTCAATGATGCGGGTGTGTTCTCGTATCGCTATGCCCCAGCGCTACCGCAGTCGAAGTGTATCTTCGAGCACGTCTACTTTTCGCGCCCCGACAGCCTGATCTTCGGCATGCCGGTGCAGGAAGCGCGCGAGGCGATGGGCCGCCAGGTTGCCCGCGAAGCTCCAGTCGAGGCAGACATCGTCGTTCCAGTTCCCGACTCGGGCGTGACGGCCGCCATGGGGTATTCCTTCCAGAGCGGCATCCCGCTGCAATTCGGGCTGATTCGCAATCACTATGTGGGACGTACCTTCATCGAGCCGGAACAGCGCGTGCGCGACTTTGGCGTGAAGCTCAAACTAAACCCGGTGCGCGCCGTTCTGAAAGGCAAGCGCGTGGTGCTGTTCGACGATTCCATTGTCCGCGGCACTACCAGCAGGAAAATTGTGCGCATGATCCGGGACGCCGGCGCCAAGGAAGTTCACATGCGCATCTCGTGTCCGCCCACCATCTCTCCCTGCTATTACGGCGTGGATACGCCCACTCGCGGCCAGTTGATCGCTGCAACCAAGACAGTGGATGAAATCCGCGACTACATCGGCGCCGACTCGCTGGCATATCTGTCTCTGGAGGGACTGCGTCTGGCTTGCGGCGAGCGTCCGGGACAACCCACCACGTTCTGCACTTCGTGTTACACCGGCAAGTACCCGACCGACTGGGTGGAAGTTCACGACATCAAACCGGCGGCGAAGGAATGTGCGGTGGTTACCACGACGCCTTGAATCGGATTGCGATGCAGGCTGCCGTTTAGTGGCAAAAACTAAGGAAGGCCCAGCAATATGGCTGGGCCTTCACTATTGGACGCTCGTCGCATCAGGCGGCGGGAACTGCACTCTCGCTCTCCGGGGTTCGCCTGCATTGAATCTTTTCCCGGAACAGCAACTCGACTTCCCTCTTGGCCTCGGCCAGAGGCAGCGGCGGCACGGCAGTGATGTTGCGCACGATACGCGCCAAGTCAAAATAAGACTTGCGGCATTTGTGCATGTAGTCCACCGGATACTCCGGCTTGCGGGCGCGGGCCTCCTCCGGATCGGCGTCAAGCAGCAGAGCCAAGTCGGGTTGCGGCACGATCAGCCGGATGATCTGCACCCACAGGCGGGTCAGCGGATTCGTCAGAGGCAGGTTCGCCATCTCATCGTAGATGTAGCGGTCAAAGATGACGACATCGCATCCCGAGCTCATGGCGCGGGCCACCACGAAGTTGAGATGAACGGCGTCAATCAAGTAAAGCAGGTGACGCATCAGCGTGAGATACCAGGCGCGCACGTTCTTGTCGCGGCGCTTGACTGGACGTTCAGGCGACCCCACGCCGCGCTCACTTCCGTAAACCTTGTGAACAAACTCCTCGCGGTAGCCCGAAAGCACCACGACATTGTCCCAGAAAGTCAAAAGCTGGTCGCTGAGCCCGAGGCCGGAGATCACGCGGCGCAGGTTCTCGATCTGAGTTGTCTTGCCGCAGCCGTCCATTCCCGAAAATGAAACCAGCATCGCGCATCTCCGCTGTGTTAGTGCATTCATTGTTTTGCCCCAGGTTCGCTGGCTGTTTCAGCCAGCATGGCCGTTCTCATCCAGAACGCTTTCGGTATAGAGATGCAGCCGCGTACGGGCGTCATGGGAGATACCTTTCGCGAACTGGCTTTAGCGAGCAGCAGCACGCGTGCTGCCCGGTGCGGTGCCGGGAGTTCCTTTCGACAACCCTGCTACGGCTCCGATTGCCACGCCGGCGGCAGCCACGGCCCCAACTTTCAAAAACAGCGAGCGCATCTGGTGCTGCTTGGCGCCGGCAATAGCCGTTCCAGCCGGACGCGAAGCTCCGCCGCCGTTGGCGGGGACACTCTCGGCAGTCGCGGTTCCCAGGGGTTCGGTGGTAACCGTCGAAGGCTGAGCTCGGGCGCTGCGACAACTGTGTTGAAGGCGCCGGCGTCGACGCGGGCTGGTTCTGCTGAGAAGGCGTCGGCTGCGTTTCCGGCCGGAACCGGCATCAGCGGGCCCTGCGAGGGGTTAACGGTCGTGCCGTTGATGACGGGGGCCGGCTCGGATTGCGGCTGCTGCGCGGGCTGCTGCCATGCGTGCAGCAGTTCCGGCGCGCCACAGAGCGCGAATCCAACGGCGAGAAGCAAGGCTTTTGTCACGGCAATTTGCAGTTTCATGGGGAACTCTCCTGCCTTCCGGCGGGGTTTGTTACTTCGATCCTGGGACCACCTTGCGGCCTGACAACGCACCTTCCATGGGGTCGGCCGCAGACTCTTTACGGGTATCTTTCAGGGCGCGCTCTATGTCGGCATCTTTGTCGTACACCAGGTTTCGCATTCGATTCTTGGCATACCGCCACAGATTAGCCAGATTCGTTTCGTACCAGCACGACTCGGACATCCTGGCGGAAAAACCGCACAGCACCCGGAATCGGCCGGGAAGAAGCGTTCCATCCGCCAACAGAGCGGCGGTGAGACGATGATTACCCTCCAGGATGGTGCACGGCAAACTCTCATCGATTCCGATCAGCAGCACGCAACTGCGGCTCTGGTCAGTGCGCAAACGGTAACTCAGAGCCTGCACCTTCGAGATGAACTCGCGAGTGCTGCCGGAAAACTTCTTATTGCGAATGCGCTCAACGATCTTTTCCAGCAAGAAACTGCCGGACGCGACCCGGCGCCACTGGGCGCGGGGAAAAACGCGTAACAGTTCAAGATCACCTGGCTCAATGCTGACTTCCCACCACTGCGTGTCCGCCGGCAGCTCGCGCCACATGTGGCCGCGGCGGCGAAACAGCAGGGCCCTGCGCAGTGCGTTCTCAGCCTCGTTCGCGATGTCGGCGTGCATGACGACGTGTTCGAAGTTCTCCCGGTCACGATGAAATTCATCCCGGTAAAACTCGTTCTTGAGGAACTCGGCGATGGCGTCCGGCTCGGTGACTCGCCAAAGTTTCTTCATACAGCCTCCTGGACGCTCGCCTTGCCCCGGACAAAGAACGGAAGGGAAACGGCAAAAAGGAGCAGAATACGCAAGATCTGCTGGACGACAATTACTTCCAAAAGGGAGCCGTGGAAGACGACGACTCCCGCCACCACCAATCCGCTGACCACGAGCTGCAGCCATCCGGTATTGGCGATCCGCCGCGACATTTCGTAAGTGATCAGTACAACGCTCAGGGCATAGGTGCCCGTGGCGATCGCATTCATAGTCAGCAGCAGCTTCATCCCTCCGTGGTGAAATCCACCGCCAAACAACGTCCCGATCACCAAGTCCGGGAATGTTGCCAGCAACAAAACAAAACCGACGGACAGACCGGTGACAAACAGCAGCGGCACGGCTACGGTCTTGCGGCTTTCGCGTTCCACGGCTCTCACCGGCGGAAACCGGGAACATGGCGGTGGTCACCGACCAAGTGGCGAAATAGAGGAGGCGTCCGACCAGGGCGACAGCGGCGTATAAGCCCGCTTCGCGTGGTGCAAAGTAGTGCTTCACCATCAGGATATCGATATTGCTGATGATGACTTGGCCGATAAAAAAGATGATCGCCTGCACGCCCTCGCTGAAGGAAGCTACCTGCCCCGGCCCGGGTTTGCCGCGCAAATCGGCATCTCCGGCAGGCAGCAAATAAGCGGCGAACACCGACAGCGAAATGCTGCCCACGGCGCCCATTACGCCGGTTCCCATCAGCACGAAGGCAACCGCCGCAACCAGCTTCACCAGAGCCTCAACGATGAGGTTGACGCTCAAGCGGACGAATTGACAGGTGCCCTGCATTCCGCCACGGCGCACACCCAAGGGGATATAGAACAACATCCCAATCGCGAGCACCTCGATCAGCCGCCTGGACGGCAGGCGCAGGTAGTGAGAAATTGGCTCGCTCAACAGCAGCAGCGCGACACAGAGGCCCAGGCCCACGCTCCAGGCTTGGCGCATCAGCGTCCGGTAGACGGCGGCGCGCCCGCCTGCTTGCTGGTTACGCGCGATGAATTTGGCCGCGACAAGCTGAAACGCCAAGTTGATGCAGGAGGCGAGCATAAGCAGCGTGACCGCTGCCGCCGCGTGACTGAAGTCTCCGGGCCCCAATAGATGCGCGACACTAATGTTGTAGCCGAAATTCGCCAGGCTCACGAAGCCCGAACCCACCAGCATGATCACGCTGCCGGACAATACCAGGCCGCGCGATTGCCGGGAGTTCAGCAACCGGTCTGCGAAACCCGCCTGGCGCTCCGCCCACTCGAATACGGCGTGTTGCTTGGAACTCATGCCGCGCTTTCGTTATTTCCGCCCGGCTGAACGTGACTCGCCGCCACTTTCGAACCAGCGCTGGGAAATGAAATCGTTGGCGTTTCCGGCGCGGAAAACTGCCGCATGACGTTGGGCAGGAAGCTGCTGAACTTCGCGCGGCATCCGTCGCCGAATCGTAGATCTCGAACAGCCGGCCGGTGCGGGTCAACTCGAGGACGACCATGGCTTCCGCCGAAGGGGCGGCCAGCTTTACGTCCCCGTCGCGCTTCATCGCTTCGCTCATGCAGTGGAGCAGCATGTCGACGCCCGCTGAATCCAGTTGCCGCACGTTGGAAAGATCGAAAACCACCTGCGGCCGGTCAGACTGCAAAATCGGTTCGACCGCGCGCAGGAACTGGCGGGCCTCTTTCAGGTTAACCCGCTCGGGAACTCGCTTCACCACCACCGGTCTACTCGTTTCCATATCTCCTCGCTGCCATCAACTCGGGTGCAAAATGACGATCGGCGCGATCTTGATGCTCGACCGTAGCGGTCGAGAGGGAAGGCGGGGCCGCCTTGATTGCCTCGGGCAAAGTGGCCGGAATTTCCCTTTTCTTTTCGCGCAAGTTCGAAAGCAAAGCTTTCGGCATATAAAGAGCCAGACTAAACATGTCGCTCAGCGCCCTGACCGTGGCGCTGGTGGAAGCCATGTCGATCAGCCTTTCATCGGCGATCTCCACATCCACTTGGCGTTGCAGATGAAAGATGTGCCGGAATCCGACCACGGAAAAGCTGACGTCGAGTCCGGCGCCGACTTGGCTGAATGGCAGGAGGGTGGAGTTCTCGATCACCGTGCCGCAGTCGATCTCCGAGTTGCGTTCAATGACGCTGCCGCGAGTCACCACCGCCAGGGCGCGAACGCGCGCGTAGGCGCCGATATAGGCCGGCGCCACGATCCGCGCCTCACGGTGAATCCGCGCGCCGGGAGCGACCCACACGCCGGGCCTGATCTGCACGCCCTGTGGTTCGATGCCGGTTTTGCCGACGAACGACTCCAATGCCAGGCGGCGAAAATCCGCGATGGTTTGCAGGCGGTTCCGGCGGTCATCCAAGAAGAAGACGTCGGGCGGTACCCGGAAGCGGCCCAGCATGTTGCGGAAGATGAAAGCGGCGTCGTTGCGCCGAGAGGCGCTGATCACGAACAGATCCAGCGCTTCGCCTTGGTTGTCGCAGGCTTGCGTCACGCCGGCTGTGATGGTCGAGGTGAAACTGCACCAGCTTTTCGTAGTCGACAGTCAAGTAGGAACCGAGGCGCAGCACCACGATCAGCTCGGCCCCGTTCTGGGCGAAATCGTTGAAGACAGCCTCGGCAAATCGCCAGAACTGGCCGTTCGCCGCTTTAAACCAGCGAAGATCAGGGCTGAGATTGCGATCCGGAAACTGGTCATACTCGGAGATAACCGCAATCGAGCTGATGCCCTGCTGATGCATGCGATGCGTGACGCGGTTCAGCAGACTGGCCCCGAGCAGGTCCAGCATGGCGAGCGGCACGCCGGTGAAATGCTCGCTGGAGGCTTCGGGCTTGCCCCCGATCAAAAGAATCGCCCTTACATCCATGGTGTCCACCTGGGAGTTGCAGCACGGAAGATCGCCGAACGCGACGGCACCCATCCTGGAATTCGACGAAAGCGTGAAATCGGCTCCAGTGCGCGCTGATGCTTATGCAAGTCAAAAGAGCGCAAGTATTGACGCATAATCTGCGGCATCGTCATGCGTAAGGCCGCCGAAAAATTCTGCTCCGCCATCTCTTGCATGCAGCGGAACGTCGCCGATCACCTTGCAAATGCAATCGGCCAGGTCACCAGGATCCCCGGTTTTGTAGAACCGAATTGCCAGCCGCTCATCGTCCCCCATCTCCCGAAAGTCGGGGATGTCGGCGCAGATGATCGGAACGCCGTACTCGCAGGCAATGTGCGCCACTCCGCTCGAACCGGTGGCGGAGGAATACGGCATGACCATGACCGAGGCGGTGCGGAACAGATCGGGGATCTGCTCTTCCGCCGACGTACCCCGTGAAGCTGATGTAAGGGTTGTCGCGGAAGCGCTCCGCAATCGATTCGACGTAGCCGGGCGCCTTGGGGTGATTGGAGCCGGCGATGACGAGCCGAGCTTCAGGCATGCGTTCGTGCACTTTGGCAAAGGACTCGATGAGCAATTCAAGGCGCTTATAGGTGCCCCACTTCCCAAACGCCAGGATGCGGTGATGGGGATTGCCGCGCTGAGCAAAGTCGGGCGTCTCGGGTCTGGCGGAAAGAATACCGTGCGCGCGAAAGTGGACATTTTCGCCGCCGTATCTCTCCATCAAGGTGCGGCGATAGGCCGGCAAAAGCACCGAGACCGAATTGGCCATCAGAAGCATGCGCGTGGCAAGACGTCCCGCCGCGCGGTAGACGCGGGGAAAACGCACGCCTGCGTGCCCCAAGTCGATATTATCCATCAGGTGGTGCAACGTAACGTGGGTGTAAAAACCGGATAGCCGCATCAGGGCCGGAATCGAAAGACCGGCGAAGGCGGCGACGGGACTGTTTCCGAAGGTCGAGAACAGCAAGTTAAACCAAACCACGTCCGGCTTGATATCACGAATAGCTTTGAGCAGACGGAGCGGATTCGACAGCTTGTCAAAGGACCAGCAGCGGACAACGTCGAATCCCTCAATCTCGGGTTGCGGCGAATCAAGCTCGTCCGCCAACACCGTGAGGCTGAGCAGGGGATCCTGCTGCAACTCTTTGGCGATGTGATATCCGTATTCGTTCAATCCCCGCCGGCTCGGCGGAAACGCAGTCACCAAACAGATTTTCATCGGGCCCCCTGGCCTAAAACACCGTCAGACGCACCAATGGACGGAGGATGGTCTGGCCGTGGCCAGTGAAATTGAAATAGTCCGCAGTTTCAATTCCGAAAGAGAATCGAAGTGGATACTCGACCGGAACCGAGCCGCCCACATCTTCCATTGAGCGGCGAATTGGTTTTGTATAAGAGATGAAAAAACTGTTCTGCACGTTGTCATACGAATGAAATCCTTGACCACGCGAGAACGAAAAGTTGGCATCGGCGCTCCACCGGTTGTTGACTTTGTATTGCACTTCGCCAGCCGGCCTGAGTGCCTGCGCAAACCAGGAAACCTGGCCGTTTGGCAAAGTACTCGGCTCCTGCACGCGCCAGGACCGGATGTAGTCGGCCAAGCACCGCCACCTTTAGGTTCGTTCTCCGAACTGGTGCTGCACGCCCCCCGATGTGACCGTCGAGTAGAACTCGCGGACCAGGGGGCTGAACGTCAGATCGCGGACCGAATACGCCGTGATCAACTGCGTGCGTCCCCAGGGCCGCCCGACCGTGAATTGGATGCGCGCGCCGACTTCGCTGGAGCTGAGATTCTGGTCCAAAAAAGGTCCGGACTCGTGGAAAGCGCTGCCTTGCACCGCCAGCCAGTTTCCGAACGAGTTGGAGGAGAAGTAGGCGAACTGCCGGAACAGGTTCTGGTTCATCTGCACCGGCGACTCCTGGTCGCGGCGCAACGTGAACTGAATGCCAGTGTTGAATGCAATCGTGTTTCGTCCGATGTGCAGAACTGGATTCAAAGCACCATTGAAGTTGTAGTCGTAGGTGTCGCGGTTGAAAATCAACCCCTCATTGGGAAAGGCAAACTGGCCGCGCGCATTTCGCACCTGGAAAAAGCCGCTGATCAACGGCATGCCTTCCTGGTGAACGCGAAAACCATTGGTCCAGACGGTTTCCAGCGAGTTGAAGGGGCCCGGCAGGCTGGCTGGGGCCGGCCCCGTTGGCGAGCGCGTTCAGTTGGTAAACCGTGGAGTCATCTATCAGGCCATGCATGTCGAAATCGCTATCGACAGCTGATTTTTTTGGTTACCCGTACGCCCTCTTGCCCCGCCGCCTCCTGCATGGAGCGCTGCGCAATTTCATCGCCGCCGCCCAGTTCGCTGGCATGAGCAAAAGCAAGCATGGCCCGGCTGTTATCATGCCGCTGGCGGTAGATGTTGCCCATCGTCAGCGCATAATCGTAGTTGTCCTTGAACGTTTCAGGGTTTCCGATGGCGGCCAATGCGTTCTGCGCCTGCTCCGTCTGTCCCTGAGCGACCAGAGTATTGGCCATGCCGAGCGCGACCACCTCGTCGGCTGCGCCGGCTGTCTTGGCACGCTGGAAATACTTGGTCGCGAGATCGAAATCATTCATCGCGAGCAGCAGGTTGCCGGCTTCGATCAGGTTGTCGGCCGAGACCGGCTCGGCTTCCCCGATGCGCGCTTCGGCCAAGGCCAGTGAGATCTGCTGGCGGGCGTCGTCATTCTTTCCTTCGCGCCCGAACAGCCGCGCGATTGCCAGGCGCGCTTCCACCCGGTTGCCATCAGGCGCTTGCAGAGCGCGCGAGAACCGCTCCATGGCGGCCTGGCGATCTCCCAGCGTGAGCAGCGCGTCGCCGGTGTTCAGCAGAATCGCCGACTGATCGGGGCTCAGTTTCTCCGCCGCGGCGACGTACTGTAGCGTCCGTTCGCGGTCGTGCAACTCGGCGTGGGCATGCGCCAGCGAGGCATAGATCAGCGGATCGTCGGGCGAGAGACGCAGCGCGTCGTTGAGGGTGTGAATCGCGTCCTGGTAGCGTCGTTGGCGGTCTTGCGTATCGGCCAGGGCCAGGTGCAGCTTCAGGTCGTCGGGGGCGAACTTGAGGGCGGCGAGATATTCGCGTTCGGCCGGGCGCAACAGCCGTTGCTGGCGGAACGCCGTGGCCCGCGCCAGGTGCGTGGCGCCAGACTCGCCCAACTGCTTCTCGGCGAGTTCCACCTGCTCGAGCGCGATGCGGCCATGGTGCAACTCCAGTTGCGAGAACGACATACCGAGGTGCGCCACGCCGCTATTAGGCGAGAGCCGCAGCGCCGCCTCGAAGTCCTTGACCGCGTCCTCGGCGTTCTGCATGTCATTGCGCACATACCCGCGGTTGACATAAGCGTCGACCATGTTCGGATCACGCTCGATCGCGCGGGTGTAATCGTCGACCGCTTCGCCCAGCAACTGATTTTGTTTGTGCACGTGTCCGGCGAGCAGGGGGAAATTGCCTTCCGTCGGCAGAATGTTTTCGTACTGCTCGGCGAGGCCGAGCACGTCATCGAAGCGTCCGAGGTTGTATAAGTCGTAGCCAAGATAGACGGACGCGTTGCGATCCTTTGGAAGCTGCTGGATCACCTTATAGCCAACTTGGGCCGATTCGAGGTATTTGCCGCTGTGGAACAAGTAGCGCTCGGTTTCCCGCATGACGCGAGGGTCGTCCAGCATTTTCCCGTTGGCGCGCGCAAGCCACTCGCCGGCCAGAGATACTTGCCGCGCTTCAATCGCGGCGTTTGCGCCGTTGGCGACCACGATGGCGTTGGCCGGCGCCAGCTTGTACGCCTTCTGGTAATTCAGCTCCGCCTTGGCGAACTCACGCGTCGCCGTGTACAGGTCGCCAAGCGCGAGAAACGGCACGTAGTCGTCCGGATACTCGCGCGCGTACAGATCAAAAAATTTCTCGGCGGTCTTGGTGTCGCCTTCGTCGCGGGCCAGGTACCCCAGGCCTTCCATCGCCAGGCGGTTCCGCGGGTCCTTTTGCAGCACGCCCGAATACGTGGCCCGCGACTCCTGCTTGCGGTCCATCTTCCAGAGCAATGCGGCATACTGCAGCGTGATGTTCAGGTTCTCCGGATCAAGCTTCGCCGCCTGCTTCAAGTCGGCCTCGGCTCCGCTGTAATCCTGACTGGCGGTTTTTATGGCCGCCCGGACACGCAGGAACTCGGCCCTAGCAGTACCTTCGATGTGCAACTGATCCATCATCTGCTCGGCAACCGCGATCTGGCGGCGCGCGTTCAGGTCGTCACCCGCGTCGCGGTAAAGCTCCGACAGGTTCAGCCGCAGTTGAATCGGGTAGAGCTGCCCTTCCGGGGGAACTCCCTCGGGAAGGTTCGCAATCGCCGCGTTGTACTCGCGGACGGCGTCCTGGTTGTGTTCCTCCGCCTTCGCCAGCTGCGCCCGCAAGGCGTGCAAGCGGTAATGATTGGCGTCAAGATTTTGCGCGCGGCCAAGATATTCGCGCGTTCTGTCCAGCTGCCCAAGGCGCATGAATGCGGCTGCCGCGCTCAGTTGCAGGCCAATCTGGTTTGGAGCCAGCTTGGCGGCCTTGGCATAGGAGTCGGCGGCTTCCTGCTTGTCGCCATTCAGTTCGTAGCTGTATCCGAGGTCGGCCAGCACGTCGCTGTTGAACACCGGAGAGTTCCTCAAGGTCGCAATCGCGGCCTTGTAGTCGTGCTCTTCGCGGTAGTAGTTGGCGACGGCGCGAAAGACCATGGGATTGTGCGGATCGCGCGCTTTTGCCTGGTCCAGCAACTGCCGCGCACGCTCCGGTTGCTTCAGTTTTAGGTAAGCGACTGCCATCATCAGTTCCGCATGCGACGTCGGATGAATGGCCTCGGCGCGCGACAGCAGCCTGATTCCTTTCTGCAGGTCGTTCGAGCGAATGAACAACTCGCCGGCCATCAGCAGATCGTTTTCGCGGCGCGGGTTGGCGTTGATAATCTGCAGAAGCAGCTTCTTGGCGTCGTCTGTACGGCCCATGCGGGCATAGGTCTGCGCCTTCCCCGACAGTCCATCCAACTCTCCGGGCTTCAACCGCAGACCTTCGTCATAGGCTTGCACCGACTGCGCGAACCGTCCGGCCAGACGCGAGGTGTATCCCAGAAGAAACCAAAGCTTTGCATCCTGCGGAGCGGCCTTGACGGCGCGCGCCGCGAAGTCAGCGGCGGCCGACGGGTTTCCGTGCCGTAGAGCATCTTCGGCAGCCCTGGCGTTGCGGCCGACCTCGATGCTGCTGCCCCATCCCAACTGGCCGCCCGAGCCTTGTTCGGGCTTGGCGTTCTTCTGCTCAGACCTTCACGTTTGTCCTAGTGTTCTCGTTGGACGGCGTATTCGCGTGCTGCTGCTGTTCGCCTCCAATTTCAAATGTCTGCGCCGAAGCCAAGGCGGCAGAGCAAACTGCAAGCAGGGAACAGATCAAAAAGCTCGAGCTTTTTTTCACTTGGGACACTCGGTTGTGCGTACGCGGGGGGACTGCCCGCAAAGTAGCTGACTATTGTTCCGATGCAGTTCAGGCGCGAACGGCTGTTTCCGCAGCTCAGGTTCTAGGGACAAAATTCCTATCCGGGGCACCAACCTGCTCTAACTGGGACTCCGGATTCCGACCGCGGGCACAAATAATGTCCCGATTTGGCAAAAAGAGGAATTCACGTTCTCACCAGCAAACTTTCCAGCTATTCAGGGAATCAAAACACCTGAAGAAAGCGCGGAGGATGTTCCCTTGCCACAGAAGTCGATAGATGCTTCCCACCGCCCAATTCCTCTTATGGCAATCGTGCTGCTGGCGTTAGGCGGTTCACGGCCCGTTGCTGTTATTGCAACTGCCGGCCAACTCCTATGACGCCAGCACCCACATCTTCTTTGCGGCGCATTACGCAAAGAGTTGGTTTAACCCCTGGAACCAGAACTGGTTTGCGGGTTTTTCACAAACCTCCTATCCGCCCCTGACGCACCAGTGGATAGCTCTTTTTTCCCATTTGATGGGGCTGACGATGGCCTACATGGTGGTGCAGTTGATCGTCGTGCTGCTGCTGACCGTGGGTGTCTATCGTTACGCCCGGCTATGGGTTAGCGACCGGCAAGCGAGCTATGCCGCAATCGCCTCGATCTTTCTCGGTTCGCTGGCGATGCTGGTGTACCAGTCGGGCCAGTTGCCGACGACAACGGCGGCGTCGTTGACGCTCATCGCGCTTCCTTATTTTTACAATTGGAACCGGCTGGGTCGTTTTTCGGACTTCGCAAAGGGTTTGGTCCTCAGCCTGACGGCCGCGGCGGCGCACCACGTTACATTTCTCTTTGGCGGCGTCCTGTTCGCGGCGCCGGTAATTTGGCTGTCGTTTATTGATCGTCACGATGAGGAGGCCAACGCATCGACTAGCGGCATTGCTTTGCGCACGTTGTTTTTCGCCGCCTGCAACGCGATTGGCTCGCTCGTCATATTGCTTCCTTACTTCATCGGGTTGCTGCACAACCCGATCACCCAGATGCCGATACCCCACCCCAGCCGCGATAATTACCTCCTGGTCGGGCACAGCGGGGCTAACTTCTGGCTGATTCCGATGGGCGCTTTGATCCTGGTGATTCCCTACATTCTGGTGAAGGGTTCGTCCAACCACCGCTTGCGGCCTCTGCTGTTCGGCTGGTACATCACCACCCTGCTGGGATTGGGCGGCACGACACCTCTTGGGAAATGGCTGCTCGGCCGCGCTTTCTACATTTTGACCTTCGAGCGCTTCACCTTCTGGGCGACTCTGATGGCCGTTCCGTTCGTCGGCCTGCTGGCGGATTCGCTCATCCAGCGCTATTCCCGGAAAGCCATTGTCGCCCTCTGGGTTGCTGCCGTGGCCACCTGCGGCATAGCGGTCGGCTGGATCAATTTCAGCCCGATTAACGAGGGTAATTTCGACGTTCAGCCGATGGTGAACTTCCTGAATCGCGATGACCACTCCAAGTTCCGCTACATCACGCTGGGGTTCGGCAATAAGTTCGCGAAGCTTTCCGCTCTTGTCCGCGCCAGCAGCCTCGATGGCGATTACAACTCCGCCCGCTTGCTGCCGGAGATGACCGCTTACGGCGCCGCTCAACTCTATAGTTCGAAGTATTACGGAACTTCGGGCATGGAAGCCTTGCGCGCCGTGCTGAAGCATGCCGACCAGTATGGGCTCCGTTACATCTTCGTCAGGGATCGCTACTACGAACCGTTGCTTGCCTTTTCCGGATGGCGGCAGACGGAAGTCTATGACGACGGCCTGGTCACGCTCTGGACCAAGGACGATGCTCCACCGGCGCGGAAGCTCGACTTCGGCGGATGGACGCCTCCGATGTGGCAGTGCATCTTGTGGGGAATTCTGCCGGTTGGCGCCAGCCTTCTGTCGGTTCTGCTGCTGCTGCTGCTGCCCGAACGTCCGGCGCGCCGAGACGACACTGAAATTCCCAGCCGCTTCGGCGGAAGTCGCTCTGCGGGAGGCAAAGTGATGAAACTGACTCTACCCATCACTCTCGTGGTCCTCGCGGCCGTGTTGATCGCGGCCGGCACGATTCACTCCACGACCCTCGCTCCGGCCACTACTCCCGACCGCGCCGTCCAATCTCTGTTTGAGCACGTCAAGGCCAGGGATATGAGCGGCGCCTACTCGTACGTGGCCAAGCAGAGTGATATCAACCTGGATTCCTTTTCCCGCGACGTAAAGGGCAGCAACGGCTCCTTGCGCACCTATTCCACCCTGCAGGAATTCCCAACCAAGGTGCTGAACCGGAACGACAACCAATCCGTTGTCCGCGTTACCTTGCAATGGTCATCCGCCGTGGGCGCCATTTACGACACGCGCGATCTCCAGGTGGTGCGCGAAGACAATAGCTGGAAGGTGATGTGGCCCCTGGTCAAACAACCGAAGGTCCCGCCGCAGGTCATCCCGGTGAATTACTTGCGCTGGGATATCGTTACCCGCGGCTCGGATGACGACTGGGGCGCGCAAAACGTCGATGCTCCGCGCGTGCGCATTGTGTCCATGAACGCCATCGCGCGTGACGGTGGAACCACTGTGCTCGGCGAGATTGTCAACGAGGACACGGTCCCCGGCTTTGTCTCCGTCAATGCCACTCTCCTCGGCAAGGATGGTGCGGTTCTGGGACAGGAAGAGAGCTTCGACAAGATTTCGCATACCTTGCTGCCCAAGGAAATCTCGCCCTTCCGCATTGACTTTCCGGACGTGGCGCTCGCCAAGGTAAAGTCCGTGCGGATGCAGCCCGCCTCGCTGCTGGTGGCCGCTGCCGCCGATCCAGTGATCGGCGTGCTGCACCAGCGGCTCGAGAAAGATCTGCGTGGGCGTCCCGTTTTGAAAGGCGAACTGGTCAACCAGAGCGGTCAGACGGTCAACATCCCGCACGTGCTCGCCACTTATTACGACAGCTCCGGGCGCGTGATCTGGGTTTCCGACGGTTACGTAAACCAGGCCCTGATGCCGCAGACGCCGGTGCCGTTCATGGTCGACGTGCGCGACGACCTGGTCGCGAACGTCCACAGTTACCGGGTCACGGTAAACCAATACAGCATCAATGCGCGGCAACCCTAGGAGGCAACACATGAGGAAAATCCTTTTGCTGCTGGCCCTGGCGTGTGCCGCTTCGCAATGGATGGCGGGCGCTTCTCTGCGCGTGCCGGACCGCGTTCAGGCCGGGCAGGAGCTGTCGATTCCGACCAGCGGCAGCGGCGAAGCCACGCTCTACCTGTTTGGGCCGAGTCACGTGGCAAAGCGCACGGTGAAGCTCGGTGCCCCCGTAACCTTGGCGGGCGACGAGCTGGCAAGCGCCGGGCGTTACGTCGTGGTCTTGAACGGAGAATCCTCGACCTTCTTTGTGACCGCGGGCCCGGTGTCGACCGTGGCCTTCATCGCCCGTCCTTCGCGCGTTCCGGCGTCAACCAAGGATGTCGTGAGCGGAACGGTCTTTCTCTTCGATCGCGACCAGAACCTGGTGCTGTCGCCTCAGCCGGTGAGCTTTAGTCTTGCCGTGCCGGGTGCGCCAGATGTCCGGAGCACGCAGACCTCGAAGGGCGGAGTCGCCTGGACGCGGCTCGATTCCAGCCGCAGAGCGGGAGCGGCACAATTCGTCGCTTCGGCCGGCGCGGCTTCCGTGCGGCGCGTAGTGCAGGAAGTCGCCAGCGAGCCCTGCAACATCCGCATGCACGCCGAGCGCGCCAAGGACGGCGCCATCGCGCTGCAGACGGACCCGATTCGCGACTGCGCGGGAAACCCGGTTCCGGACGGCACAATCGTGACGTTCACGTCCGTCGACGAGAGCGGACGCAGCACGGTGGATGCGCGCATCAAGCGCGGAATTGCACAGGCTGAGTTGCCGGCGTCGCGGCAGGCGACCATCTCGGTGGCGGCGGGCGTAGTGATCGGAAACGAGATTCGCTGGGGAGGCGGACAGTGATGCGGACGCGAATCCATGTTAGGCACTTGCTATTCGGATTGTTGGCGGCGTTGTTTGCGGCCTGCGGCCCCGCTGCTGCTTTCAGCCGCCGAGACCGGATTCGCGGTCATTCTGGACACCTCTCAGTCGCAACCCCGCCACGTGGAAGAGACGACCATGGCATCCGTGCAACGCGACTACGGCCATGCGTGGCACGCCATGGCCGCGGCCATGGAAGAGAACAAGGTTGGGTTGCTCGGCTCTGACTTCGTGGGCCTGGCCAAAGAGCAACTGTCGCAGGCGATTGCCGAACAGGGCAAAAGCGGCTTGAAGCGGCGCTACATTGATCACGGTCACCAGGTGCGGGTGGCTTTTTACTCGCTCGACGGCTCGGCGATGGAGTTGCACGACACCGTCCGACTTGAAATCCAATTGCTGGACGGCGACAAAGTCGTTCACAGCGACCAGGGGACATTTCATTTCCTGGCCCTGATGACTCCGGCCGAAAACAGTTGGAAGGTGCGGCTTCTGGAGAGCGTTTCCGGCTTCTAGACCCGTTTCGCTTAAGGCGGCATCTACAGTGAAGCAGCCGGCCTGAAGTCCCTCTAACGGGCTGCGAAAAAATAAGGGTTTGTGCGAACGAGCCCGTAACAACTTGCCGACATCCGGGTTCCACATAACTGTAGTACCTTGCTTGTTCTACCTCAACACGCGCAACCACCGCGCGTGCCGGGCCTCAGTCGGCGAGAAGACCCGGAGATTACGAATTGCAAGTTCACGGCAGGTTTCTGAACGAAGTTTGTGCCGCCTGCCGGACGGCTTGCCGCAAAAGCCGATAGAATAAGATTACTGGTGCTTTAGGAAGCGGCAGCGCATCCAAGCTAAACGGCTGGTTCTTAATGAAGATTTCCACGAAAATTCCTCTTTTTGCTCTGCTCCTAACCTCGTCGATCTGGGCCCTGGCTCAACAGGATAGTCAGCCGGGGGTGATGAACCCGCCGCCGCTGCCCGGAACTGGTAGTCCGCAGGACAGCACCACCGCTCCCGTCACGGCCACACCCATTGAGACGCACGAGTGATGCAGAGCGGCCAAAGCAGAAAGCCGATCGCGCGCAGTCTTACTATCACTACTCCCTGGCGCATATCTACGAAGAGATGATGGCCATAACGGGCCGCGCCGATTACGCGACCAAAGCGATCGACGAGTACCGGCAAGCGGTGGAGAACGATCCCAGCTCGGAGTACCTGAATGCCGGATTGGCCGAACTCTACCTCAAGACCGGCCGCATCCGCGACGCTGTTACCGAGGCGCAGGACATCATCAAGCAGCACCCGGACAATCTGGATGCGCGTCGTCTGCTGGGGCGCATTTATTTGCGGTCGCTGGGCGACATGCGGGCGGGCGCCCAATCGCAGAACATGCTCCAGCTCGCCATCGAGCAGTACCAGGAAATCGTCAAGCAAGATCCCAAGAGCCTGGAAGATCACCTGCTGCTAGGGCGTCTCTATCGCCTGAACAATGACATGGTGAACTCCGAGCAGGAGTTTCGCACGGCGGTCCAGCTACAGCCGAATTCCGAGGAGGCGGTTTCCACGCTCTCGTATCTCTACAACGAAGAGGGCGATTACAATCGGGCTCTCAATATATTGTTGAGCATTCCCGAGAACAGCCGCAGCTCGAAGCTGTATGCGGCACTCGGCTACACCTACGAGCAGAAAAAGGATTACAAGAGCGCCATTCAGGCCTACTCGAAGGCCGTCAGTACGGATCACGACAACCTGGACGCCATGCGCGGGCTGGCGCAGAACCTGCTGAATGACAATCAGCCTGACGCCGCGCTCGATCAGTACAAGCAGATCACCGAAGCCGATCCCCAGGACGCGCAGAGTTACCTGCGCATGGCCGAAATCTACCGCCGCGACGGCAAGTTCGACCAGGCGCTGGCGGTGCTGAAAAAGGCGCAGGCGATTGTCGAGGATTCCTTCGAAATTCCCTACAGTATCGCCATGGTTTACGAAAACGTGGGCCGCTATGACGAAGCGGCGCAGATTCTGCAGGACCTGTTGAAGCGTACCGAAAAGGCCGACGGCACCTACTCCACTTCGGAACGGGACAACCGGTCCATCTTCCTGGAAAAATTGGGCACGGTTTACCGCGACCAGAACAAGACTCAACTGGCGGTGGAAACATTCCGCAAGATGATCGCGCTTGGCGACGACAGTGCCTCGCGAGGCTATCAGCAGCTCATTGAGACCTATCGCGACGCCAAGCAATGGACCCAGGCAACGGCCACGGCCGCGGAAGCCACCAAGAAGCTGCCCAAAGATCGCGGGCTGAAGCTCATTTACGCCGGCCAGCAGGCCGATACGGGACAGGCCGAAGCGGCGATTGCGAGCGTGAAAGCCATGCTCAAGGGCACCCCCGAGGATCGTGAGATCTGGACGGCTCTGGCCCAAATGTACAGCCGGCTGCGGCGCTGGAAAGATGCCCAGGAGGCAATCGGCAAGGCTGAGCAATTGTCGACCAAGCCCGAGGATAAGGACTATACGTTCTTTATCGCCGGTTCGATCTACGAGCGTCAAAAACGTTACGATCAGGCCGAAGAGGCATTCCGGAAGGTTATCAACGGCGATCCGCGCAATGCCGTCGCGCTGAACTATCTCGGGTATATGTTGGCCGATCGCGGTACGCGGCTGGACGAAGCGCTCGGCTACATTCGCCGCGCCATCACGCTTGATCCGCAGAACGGCGCCTATCTCGACTCGCTCGGTTGGGTTTACTTCAAGATGGGCAACTATGAGCTCGCCGAAGAGAACCTGCGAAAGGCAAGCGAGCGGCTCAACAATGACCCAACGGTTCACGATCATCTGGCCGACCTCTACCAGAAGACCGGTCGTCTGAAGCAAGCTGTCGCGCACTGGGAGCGCGCAGTGGCGGAATGGAACAGGACCATCCCGGCCGAGATCGACTCGGCTGACTTGGCGAAGGTCCAGAAGAAACTGGAAAGCGCCAAGATTCGCCTGGCGCAGCAGAAAGAGTCGAAAGAGTAAGAGCGTAGCTGAACATTCTCTTTGTCAAAGGCATCGCCGCGGCGGTGCCTTTCGTCGTTGGCCCGCCCGAATTCTGGATACGTCCTTGATCCCGCGAATTGCTCTAGACTTTAGCCATGCTCGCCGAATATGCCGTCCGGGTTGAGAACTCTCGCGGACGACGCTACCCTGAGCCCGAGCATCCGTATCGCACCGCGTTCCAGCGTGATCGCGACCGCATCATTCACGCCCGCGCCTTCCGTCGGCTTGAGGATAAGACTCAGGTTTTCACGCATCGTATCTCCGATCACTTTCGCACGCGGCTGACGCACACCATCGAGGTCGCGCAAATCTCGCGCACCGTCGCATCGCGTCTCAACTTGAATGCCGATTTGGTCGAGGCTCTCGCGCTGGTGCATGACATCGGGCACCCGCCCTTCGGACACGCGGGCGAAATTGCGCTGGACGCGGTTATGCGGCGCCATGGCGTGCGCTTCGACCACAATCTGCACGCCTTGCGCATCGTCGAGAGCTTCGAGAAACGCTATATCGATTTCGCGGGCTTGAATCTCACCTTCGAGGTTCGCGAAGGCATCATCAAGCATTCGCGGGATTACGATGCCAGCGAACACCCGGAGCTAGCGGAATACCTGCTCAACTTGCGCCCGCCGCTGGAAGCGCAGTTGATCGACCTTGCCGATGAGATTGCCTACAACACGGCCGACCTCGACGATGGCTTCGAGGCCAGGCTTCTGCGCATCGACGAAATTCTTGAGCGCGTGCATATCTTCGAGCGCTTCTATCGGGAAGTCGACAAGCAGCATCCCCAGGCCTCTGCCAAACTCAAGTTCAACGAGGCGCTCAAGCGCATGCTGGATCGCTTTGTGACCGGCCTGATTGAAACTACCACCGAGCGCGTGCGCCAGGCGGGAATCCGCACCCTCGAAGACGTTCGGAATTGGCCCGAGAGGCTCGCGGTCTTCAGTCCGGAAGTTGACTGCGAGCGGCGCGAAGCAAAAGAGTTCCTCTACGAAAAGCTCTACTACAGCCCCACTCTCAAGCCGCAGAAAGCCGACGCGCAGCAGATCGTAACCGAGCTGTTCGATCATTGGCTGTCCCATCCCGGACGAGCTGCCCCGGAGTTACCAGGAAATGGCCGGGACCGTCGTCGCTCACCCGCACCATCTGCGACTATATCGCCGGCATGACCGACGGTTTCATCCTCCAGCAGCACCGCCGGCTCGTTGGCTGAGAACCGCTCTTTCTTCCCGCACCCTGACGAATTTACCCGGTCCAATCGCTGAAGCCGCCGAGGCTGAAACTCGGGCTCTAGTCCAACCTCTTGTTTTTTAATGGCTTACAGCATCCATCCCGAGCGGCAGTTTGGCACTCGAACTGTATAAGTACGGGGCAGGGCGCCATTAGCGTACGGTTGTCTGCCGTGCGCGTTGTGCAACCGAGCGGCAGGAATGACATCGAAAAGCTGTCTTGGCTGCCGGCGCTCCACCGAACGGAGGAATTTGGAATGAAGAACCGCTTTTTTATCGCGCTACCGATGGCTGTCAGCCTGATGGTTCCGACGGCGCTGGCACAGCCGGCCGACGATGTGCCGGGAAACAGGACAACGGCAATGAGACCTGCCTTGAAGTTGTCGCCGACCGGACGGCTCAGGCCGAACCAACAAACGCGGCCCCACAGTCCTCGAGCAGCCAATCCGCCCAGGCTAGCCAGCCCGGCGATGACCTTGGCCCGCACCAGCCGCTTCAACCGGAAACGCGGCAGGGATTCTGGGGGCACCTGAATCCGTTCGCGCGCAAAAAGTATGTGCAGAACCAGCTCTCGCCCATTCGCAACCGCGTCAACGAGCTTGATGAGCTGACGGCCAAGAATTCGACGATGCTAAAGGATGTCGATGCCCGCGCCACCGAGGGCATCCGGCAGGCCAGCGCCAAGGCTAACGAAGCCGATCAGCACGCCTTGGATGCGGGTAATCGCGCCCAGAAGGCCAATATGACGGCCCAACAAGCCAGCACGCGTTTGCAGACGGTAGAGCAAGTCGTCGGTAACCTCGACCAATACCAGGCGGCTAATCAACTTGAACTGCGCTTCCGTCCCGGCCAACTTGCGCTCAGCAAGCGCGACAAAGATGCGCTTGACCAGGTTGCCACCGAATTGAAGTCCCAGAAAGGTTTCATCGTAGAGATTCAGGCTTTCTCTCCGGGGCGCGGCGAAGCCGCCGTTCAGAGCTCGCAGAAGATGGCCGACTCCGTTGTGCGTTACCTGGTGCTGAATCACAACATTCCGGTCTATCGCATTTACGAGCTTGGCATGGGCAACGCTCGCGTGCAGAGCACGGGCGAAGCGACACCAAAGACCACGCACTTGAATGCAAGCCGTGTCGAGGTGACGGTTCTGAAGAACGGCGTCGATCAACTCGCCCAAGCCGAGTAGGGGTATCGTTCGTCGATAATCTGGCCGTTCCCGGCCCGCAAACACAAAGCCTCTCGCCATGCGGGAGGCTTTTTTGTTTCCGGATCGGCTTGGTTGAGAGAAAATGAGCGGATGGTCCCGATGCGGCATGCCGTTTGTTCCGCCGCACTGTAACGTGCTGATCCACTATACAAATTTCGATTCGCCAGTCGGCCCAATGCTGGTCGCGGCGAGCGATAAGGGACTCGTCCTGCTGGAGTTCTCGGGCCACCGCACCTGGACTGCGCACGAATCCGCCATCGAATGCCGAGATGCGCTCAAGCGTCCGTATGAGCAGCAGCCGTCAGGCTCTGCTGGACTCCGCACGAACCCTCCAATCGAATGCGGTGGAATCGACTGAAAAGCTAGAGCCTTATCTTGATCAACTGCGGCAGTACTTTGCCGGAGAGCGGCGTGAATTCACGCTTCCCCTTGATCTTCACGGGACGGAATTTCAGCTACGATGCTGGCACGCCCTGCTGGAAATTGGTTACGGCGAGATCCGCACTTATGCGCAGCTCGCGCGGGCTGTCGGATCTCCAAACGGATTTCGCGCGGTTGGTGCGGCCAACGGCGCTAATCCGGTGTCGATTATCGTCCCCTGTCATCGAGTTATCGCCTCTGACGGCACGCTTGGCGGCTATGGCGGAGGGCTGGAAGTGAAAGAGAAGCTGCTCCGCCTCGAGGGCGGTTGGCCCCTCGGCACCGGCCAATTGTGCTGAACGATCGGCCCCATTTCACCGCGATGCACTCCTATCCTGCGTGGAAATTCACACGAGACCGGGTGATCTCCCGCTAACCGCAGCCAAACGGCGACCGGGAGTAACACTTCAGCGCCATCCGCAAGCGGGTTATGTTGTTCTAAAGAAACCTCCAGAAGAATCACAATCCAAAAACTCTGGTTTTGGCAGATCAGATGCCCTACTGATGAGCGGGGGGGAGAGACTGTGGACCCGACTCTGGTGATCATCGGCGTCAGTTTTCGCAGCGCACCAGTAGCGGCTCGCGAGAAATTCTGGATCAATGAATCCGGTTACGCCGAGGTGCTCGCCGGACTGCTCCGCTGCGAAGCGGTCGACGAGGTTGCGGTGCTGTCGACATGCAATCGCACCGAGTTCATCGTGTGGACACGGGATGCCTCCCAGGGCTCCAATTCGGTTCTGCGGTATCTGACTCGCGAGTACGATCTCCGCTTGACCGATTGGTCAAAGTTCCATCGGCACGTCGATGATGCAGCCATGACCTACCTGCTGAGGCTGGCCTCCGGGCTGGACTCGCTGGTGTTCGGCGAGGCCGATATCACCGCAAGATTCGAGTTCGCATACAGAGCCGGGGTGCAGGCACGATCCATAGGCCGCTGCCTGGAGGCGATCCTGCTGAAGGCACTCGCGGTTGCACGCCGCGTGCGAACCGAAACCGAGATCGTCTCGAACCTCTCGCTTAACTCGTTGGCGCCTGTCGAACTTGCTCGCCAGCTTTACGTTGACTTTGAAAAACGCGGTTTGGTTATTTTCGGCAGCGGCAAGAAGAGTCAGCGGATTGCCGAACTCTTCCGTAACGCCGGGATGACCCGGGTCGAAGTCGTTTCGCCAAATCGGGGGCCAGGGGACGCTCAGAGCCGCTCTGAACTCAGCCGATTTACTGCTTACGTGCTTGCCTGACGCCGGTTTTGCGCTGCATCGAAGCCATGTGGCCGAGTTCACCCGCGATCGCGACCGCCGGTTGGTCATTATCGATACCGCAGTGCCACGGAACGTCGATCCGGCCGTGTGCGAGTTGCCGGGAGTAGAGCTGCAAAACATCGATCAACTGAACGAATTCGTTCTCCGCAACGCCAAACAACAGCACAATCTAGTTGTCCAGGCGGAAAAGATTTTGCACCGCGAAGCCGCCGGACTCCTCAGGCAGGTGGCAAGCGAGCGGGCAAACCCCATGGTCGCGGAATTTTGCTCGCACCTGGGGCGGGTTTGCAGTGAAGAGCTGGAGCGCCTGAACGAAGAGTATGGCCCATTTACCGAAGAGCAGCACGAAGTGTTGAACGCCTTGGCTGAAAACGTGAAGCAGCGCATAGCGAGTTCGCTGGCACGGACCCTGGCCGACCCGCCCAGTGCCTTGGAGCAGGAGACGCTTTCGAATCTCTTACAAGGATTGTTCCATGTGGAAGCCGCCATGGACACACCGGCAGCGGAGGCCCGACAGGATCCTGAGCAAGAAGAGCGCGTCCGGAGTGCCGCGGCCGGAGAACAAACGTAGCCCGGGCTCGGATTTCGGCAAGCAATTCGCTGCCTCCCGACAGAGGAGTGGAAGAAAGGGCTTAGAAGTCTCTGCGACTTGGGGTTAACGGCGCCCTAACGTCAGTAATAGTTGAGCGCCGTTAACACCCTTCCTCCGGACAGGGTTGCGCAGATCCTGTCCGGTTTTTTTCTTTCCAACCCAGAGCCGCCCGGGCCGATTCAGGCTTACACGGCCTCTTCCTCGTCGACATGCATGAGGCCAAACTTCTTCAGCTTATAGCGAAGCGCATCGCGGCTGATGTCCAGCAGGCGAGCAGCCTGCGTCTGATTGCCGTTGGCTTGTTGCAGTGCCATCTCGACCAACGCCCGTTCCACCTGTTCCAGTGATGTTCCGCCTTGGGGGATAGACAGTTTGGGCAAACTTCGCCCACCGGGCGAGGTGACGGCGTCGCCGGTTGCCGCCGAACTCGCTTCGAACGCCGTCTGCCCCGGCGTGTGCCGGCCAACCGCGAAGGGAAGATAGTCGGGACGCAGATGGTCCTCTTCTTCCAGGATCATGGCGCGTTCGATTGCATTCTTGAGCTCGCGGACGTTGCCCGGCCATTCATGCTTGAGCAACAGCTTGCGCATCTCGTCCGTAATCCCCTGAACGGTCTTCTTGAACTTCCTGTTGTAGCGTCCGACGAAATAGTCGACCAAGGGCAGGATGTCTTCCTTGCGCTCACGCAGAGGCGGCAGGAAAACCGAGATGATGGCCAGCCGGTAGTAGAGATCCTGCCGGAATCCGCCCTCGCGCACCGCGCGCTCCAGGTCGCGGTTGGAAGCGGCAATCACGCGGACATCAACCTGCATGTCGCGCACTCCGCCCACGCGCCGGATCACCTGGTCCTCGAGCACCCGCAATAGCTTGGCCTGCAACAGAGGTGAAAGTTCACCGATTTCGTCCAGGAAAAGGGTTCCGCCGTCGGCCACCTCGAACAGGCCCTTCTTCATCGCCTTCGCGTCAGTGAACGCTCCGCGCTCGTGACCGAACAGTTCGGCTTCCATCAGTGTCTCTGGAATCGCGGAGCAGTTGATGGCGACGAAAGACTTGTCCTGCCGCCTGCTCTGGTAGTGGATAGCCTTTGCAATCAGGTCTTTGCCGGTGCCGCTCTCGCCCTGGATGAGTATCGTAGTGGCTTCGCTGTCGGCAATCTTGCGAACAAAGCCCATCAACTCGGTCATGCGCGGAGAGACGCCGATCACATCGTGATAGCCCGTCCGGCGGCGCACTTCACCGCGTAGCGACTCGACCTCCGTGCGCAGCCGGGTCGTCTCCAGGGCATTTTTCATGGTTACTTCAAGTTCTTCAAAATCAAGTGGTTTGCCGATGAAGTCAAAGGCGCCCAGTTTGAGCGCCAGCTTGACGTCCTCCAGTTGCGGATCGGCCGTGATCATGATGACCGCGCGAGCTCCACCCGACTGCTTCAACTGTTCCAAAAGCTGTATACCGCTGATGTCGGGCAGGCGCACGTCAAGCAGCACCAGATCAGGAGACTCGTTGCGCGCGATCTTAAGGGCGGCGGAGCCGGTTTCAGCCTCCAGCGTATGGTATCCCCACTCCTCGCACTTTTGGCGCAGAGACCACCTGACGAGTCTCTCGTCGTCCACAATCAATACTTTTTCCGTGGGCATGTTGTTTTAGTCTCAGCGTACAGACTACTGGCGCTTGGGCAGATACACCACAAATCGGCTGCCTTTGCCGGGCCAGCTCTCCACTTCGATGCGTCCATTATGATCTTCGACGATGCGCTTAGCCAACGGCAGCCCGAGTCCGGTTCCGTTTCCCTTGGTAGTGAAAAACGGACGAAAGATATTCGGCAGCGTTTCGGGGGAAATTCCCCGGCCGGTATCGGTAACGGCTACCCAGACCGACTCATTGTCCTGCCCGAACTCGATCTTTACGCTTCCTTTTTCTTCGCACGCCTGAATGGCGTTCAAGAGCAGGTTCAGCAGCACCTGCTGAATCTGCCCGCTGTCGTGCTCGACAGGTGGAAGCGGTTTGTCCTTCATGAGATCCAACGAAATAGCCTTCGCCGTGGCCTGCTCGCGCGCAAACAGCAAAGCCTGCTCAGCCGTGGCCACCAAGTCGGAACACCTGAACACCGGCGTTTTGGGCCGCGCAATCTCCAACAGGTCGGAGACGATGCGATTGATATGCGCCACCTCGCGACGGACATCCTTTAGAACTTTTCGCGCCGGGCTTTCCTTGGGCAGGTCACGGCCAATAATCTCGATTACACCGGCTATGCCGGCCAGCGGATTGCGGATTTCATGTGCCAGCCCAGCGGCCAGTTCGCCCAGAGTTGCCAGATGCTCGGCCCGCGACATCTGCGTCCGGTGCAGGTGCTGAATCTCTTCGCGGCTCTCGCGAAGCTGGCGAACCATGGCATTGAAATCGCGTCCCAAGTCGCCGATGTCATCGTTGCGAGTCGCGAACTCAACCATGGCGTGCAGGTCCCCGAGACGAACCAGGGCAATCTTCTCCTGCAACTCCAGCATTGGGCGCCGGAACACGACTGCCATTACCATAAACACAACCGCGCAGATGACAACCGCACCGGCTGTCGCCACCACCAGAATCGGCCGCCGCAACCCGCTATCGATCGAGAGCGTTATCAGCACAAAGATCAGCAGTCCGTTGAGCAGGACGAAGGCCACCGGCAGCAGGACGATCACGCTCCAGTTCATCCGAACGCGGCTCACGGTCTATACGAACCTCCTGAATTCAAGTCTACTATCTTCCGCGTTTGCGCAAGAAACCAGCATCGAACCGGCGGAGAACAGTTCAGCCGGCCGTGCAGGCCATGCCGAAGCACGCGTCGCAGTTACGTGGGTCGAAATGGATGGAAGGAGGCCGAGGTCGAAAAAGGTTCCGGCGAAAGCCTTCAGCTTCCGCCGGTGGAGTGTAATCGACTATCTACGCGATTAAGCGTAAGCGTGCAAACCGGGCAACAGGTACGTCACTCCGAAGAAAGTGAAGATGACGACCGCAAACCCCAGAATCGCGAAGTAAGCCGCCCGCCGGCCTTTCCAGCCGCGAGTAACGCGCATGTGCAGGTAGCCGGCATAGACGAGCCAGGTGATTGCCGCCCAGGTCTCTTTCGGATCCCAGCTCCAATAAGATCCCCAAGTCTGGTTGGCCCAGTAAGCGCCCACGGCGATCATCAGGGTCAGCAGCGGGAAGGCAACGCAGATCGTCTTGTAGGTGATCTGGTCCAGGCTGGCAGCCGGAGGCAGCATCTTTTGCAGGCCTTCGCGCCGCCACAGCAGCAGCAGGTAAAGCAATCCCGCGAAGATTCCGCCAAGCATGCCCGAGAGCAAAAACGGGCTCGCCGCCAGTGCCGTCGGGAAGGAACCGTCGGCGTCGGGCGAAGCGTAGGCGCCGTTCTGTGCGCGCAGGATAAAGGCTACCAGCGCCACGGTCTGCAGCAGAATGCTGACGAACATTGCCTTGTTGGCGTGATCGAAAAAGCTCTCATCCTGCTGCACCCGTCCAAGTACGTAGAGCACAACAGGCGCGACCGTCGAAAGCAGGACCAGCGCAAAGAGCCAACCGAGATCGGGTATGGTGACGAACAGACGGACGCCGCGGGACAGGAAAACTTCCGAGTTCTGCGCCGGATCCCAGGCCACAACCGCGAAACCGCCAGAGCGGAAGCGCAGCATCATGCCGGCATAGACGGCCACCATTCCAAGCGCCGTCAGCACCTGGAACGATTCGGTCTTCATGTCGTCCTGGATCAGGAACATCATCGCCAGGGCAAAGCTCACCGCGCAGGCCGCATACGCGAGCATGGCCAGCGAGACGTGAACGTGCAGCCAGGTCGATTGCAGCGCCGGAACCAGCGGGCGGACCTCGGAGGGCAACAGTTGCATCAGGATGACGCTGACCACCGCCAGCGGCATTGTCACGCTGCCGATGATCTTTACTTTATAGCGCCGCTCCGCGATCAGGGTCAGCGCGGCCACCGTCCAGACGAAGCTCAGCAACATCTCATAGAGCGTCGAAAATGGAGGATGCCCGGCCATATACCAGCGGTGAGCGGCCGCCGCCGTGTTAGCGGCAAAACCAAGTGCGGTCGAAATCGACGCAAACTTGACGTAGCGTTCGATGCCGGTCACGCCGAATCCCATGTAGAGCGCACCCGCTCCGCCGTAGAAGATCAGCGCCGTGTAAAGCATGTTGCTTTCGCCATAGATCGGGCCGGAGTGTGCCTTCATCACTCCGAGGAATGCCGTAAACAGCAGGAACAGCATACCCAGGCCGACCATGACCAGCAGTGCGTTCCCCGTTGACGTCTGCTCTGCTCTTGCTCGCGACATCAGTCAAAAACCTCCGGTTGCCCGGCACGCGCCCTGAACGTTCGCGTACACGGTAATTGTATGTGCCCAAGGCATACGCGCATCCGCGTTTGCCGGGGCGATCATTGGCTGGCTACACGCGAGCCAGAGTTTCCTTCGCAGGCTCGTCCTGCTTCTTTAATTCCGTTACCTTGTTGTTGCCGTTAAGTTCCTTGCCGATTGCCTCGGTTACTTCGGCGAAGCGCTCTTCGAAGCGTTCGCGGTTCTTGTTGCACGCGCCTCCAACCCACAACAACAACCCCTGCCGGGCGTCGAATAGAGTCGTCACCCAGAAACGCATGTGGACGAGATAGAAAGCGACACCCAACCCAAGCGCCATCGTCAGCACGCCACCCCATACGAACCATTGTCCTGGCTCGTGCGACACTTCGAGACCGGTGAAAAACTTTGGTTTCAGGTCGGTGAGGGTGAAGGAATAACTGGTCGCGGCGTCCTGCACCTGGTTGGAATCGCGCGGGAACAGCCATACACTGTGGCTGTCACCCTTACTCGTCAGCGTTAGCTCGATCGCCGGATTGGTGAGCTCTTCCGAGCGCTGGTGAACTTCGCCGTCCTGGATGTAGTAGTCGGGGACGAAGCGGCCAACCCCGATCGTGTTCCCGGTGTCGAGTTGCACTGTCTGTCCCGGCGCCAGCGTGATCGTCTGCGCCGCGCCCTTCAGCGGCGTCGCTCGCAACTGGAGATGGTCGATCTTGCCGCTCATCCCGAAGCTCGCCTGGTAAAAACGAATGCCGTCATAGGTAAGTGGATCGTTCACGACGATCTGCTTGCGTTCGATCTCGCGGCCTTTGTCCACAACCACTAAGTCTGACCACCACCGCTTCGGACTGCCATCGGCGTAGTTCTCCTGTCCGGCAGCGTCGCAGCGGATGGAGAATGGAAGAGGCTTCCTCAGTTCCATTCCCTTTTGCCGCACTATGATCGTGTGGCTGCTTTCGCCCGTGGTCAGCATTAGCGATCCGCGATAGCCGTATATGGCATCGACGATGCCGCCGGCAAAGATCATCAACAAGCTGATGTGGACAATGTAAACCGCCAGAACGGAAAATCGGTTTCGCTCTGAATAAAGAGAGACTTCGTTGTTATCGACCACACGTTCGGGCCTGAGGCCAAGCTTGATCAGCGCCCGCTCGGCGGCGTCCATGCCGGTCTTGGCGTCACCGATTTTGAACTCTTTGTGATGAGGAAGAGCCGCACGAAAATGCGCTTCCGGACGGCGATTCGGACGGGCGTAAAAGCGCCACGCAGTCGGCCAACGTTCAAGAGAAGCGAAAATGATGCTAAGACTTACCAGTCCAAGTAAAACAGCGAACCACCACGCATGGTAGACATCGGTGAGCCCAAACCGATCCAACCATATCAGCGTCGCCGGAGAGTATGCGCGCTGGATCTCGCTCGGTTCAGTGGTGGGGCGTTGCAAAACTACCGTTCCAACAGCCGAAAAAACGACCACTATCAATAAAAGAATGATCCCGGTGCGCACCGAAGAGAGCGTCTTATGAAGCTTCGACCAGATTTCCTTCAAACCCATGCGGGGCTCCTTGAGTTGCCGAGGATCACAGTTGCACGTACGAGGCCAGAAATACCCGCGAGCTAACTCGCGCTACTTCAATAGCTTGCAGAGTGCTTTTCGGCGGCTGGTGCAGTCAATTGTGGGCTATATCACCCAGTGCGGTGATTATCCCATAGCCATCCATGTTTCGCTAACCCAGCCTTAATAGTTTACATCCGGCGCTCCGCGCGGCTATGACGCTGATCACAAATCGAGAGTGCTGACTCAAGGACAAGAACTTGCGGGTCTTCGCGCCTCCCATTTCTCCACGAGGACGAACACGCACAAACCTCACCACTCTATTCAGGCCGGGGTTGTGGAATTTCACGAGGGAAGTGCGGGAAAGGGCTCAACTTAACTCGTTTCCGAAGATGTGTCCGTTAGGACGCCTGCAAGGCATCTCTCAGATTTTAAGTTACTTAGTAGTAACTGCCAGAATGCATTCCGCTCCGGTCATGCGCGTGCATATTGCCTGGGGTGGAGGTAGACGTGAAGCGGAGTCTCTGGTTGGTGGTCCTGATTCTAACGTTTGCTTCGAGCGCGATGCTCGCGGCGACACATCCAGTCCCGCTTGAATTGAACACGGACACGCCCAAATGTTTGGAATGTCACGAGAATAAGGGCAAGGGGAAGGCAGTCCACTCTGCGATTCAGATGGGTTGCAAGAGCTGCCACGAAGTCCGGATCGCCAAAGACGTCACTCGCGTCAAACTCACCACTACCACAACTCAGGCCCTGTGCCTTAGCTGCCACGCTGACAAGAAGGCCGCCGGCATTAAAGGCAAAGTTCACTCTCCGGCCGTCCGCGACTGCGTCAAGTGTCACGACCCACATACCGCGGACAACAAGAATCAGTTATTGAAGCCGGTCAGCGGCGATACCAAGGACGCGAATCTCTGCCTTTCCTGCCACAACGAAGGGCATGAATGTGCCCAAGGGCGGCAGCCGGCACGCGGCGCTCGATATGGGCTGCGACACCTGCCACATCACGCATAAGACCGGCGAGGCCGGCAAGCGCGAGTTCGACTTCCATTTGACCAAAGACGCCCCGGCGCTGTGCATCGACTGCCACGATCCTAAGGACGCAGCCATTGGCAAAGCGCATCAGAACCAGCCGATCGACAAGGCCGACTGCCTCACCTGCCACGATCCGCACCAGTCCGCTCAGCCAAAGCTGATGGCGAAGTTCACGCACGCGCCCTTTGCCGGCGGACAGTGTGACACCTGCCATGCCCCGGCGAAGGACGGCAAGGTTGTGCTGACGCAAGCCGATGCCAAGTCGCTTTGCGTTACCTGTCACGCCGAGAAGTCCGAGCAGATCGAGAAGGCCAAGGTTCAGCACCCGGGTGCGATGGGTGAATGCACCGATTGCCACAATCCCCATGCTGGCCGTTCGCCCGGATTCCCTAAGCCCGATGCGGTGAATGTCTGCCTGGGCTGCCACGCCGAGCAGGCCGAACAGCACAAGAAAAAGCACCTGCACCAGCCGGCATTTGAGCAGGGCTGCTCCACTTGCCATGAGCCGCACGGCGGAGACAACGCCCACCTGCTGCGGCTTGCCAGTCCGAACAAGCTGTGTCTGGAGTGCCATGGTCCTGACGCGGCTCCGCAGAAGCTGGAAGAGCGAGCACCTGGTTGCGATCTTCGACGGCAAGGTCAAGCTGCCGGAGAACTACTTCGCCAAAGTCCCGGTACTGCCGTTGAAATATCGACCTGGGGCACCCGGTCGAAGGACACCCGGTATCGAATGTGATGGATCGCGAAAGACATTACCAAGGTTAAGACTGCGATCGACTGCATGACCTGTCACCAGCCGCATGCTTCGGCGCAACCTGACTTGCTGGTGAAAGACCAAGCCAATAACTCGGCATTCTGCGCCAGTTGTCATACGAACCTGACGAAGTAGCAACAAGTAGTGAGTGATGAACAGTGAGTGAGAAGAGAGAAGCAGCAATGATTGAGTCATTCCACAATTCGATTCGACGCGGAAAAGGATGGCTGGCGCTGGCGGTGCTGCTGTCATTGTCATTGGCGGGCACGTCCCCTGCTTTCGGCGAGAAGAAGAAAAAGGCCGAGCCAACGAGCGACCCCGATGGTGGGGATGGACATCTCTAAGATCGTTTGGCCGCAGCCGCCCAACATCGCGCGTATCAAGTACCAGACCTACTTCGCAGGCGAAAAGCTACCGGACTTTAACGCGAAGCCCACTAAGACGAAGAGCGCCTGGATGGACCGGCTGGCGGGTATCTCGGAGGACAAGAGCCAGGCCGGGATCATGAGAAACCACTACTTCATGGGTGAGCCCCATGGGCTGGCGGTTGACTCCAAGGGCAAGCTCTACGCCGCCGATGGCAAGGTCGGCGCTATTTTCATCTTCGACCCCGAGACGCACAACACGGAGATGATCAAGAACGGCAAGAATGCCAGTTTCGAGTTGATCATGGGGTTGGCCATTGACGACAATGACCGGCTGTTCGTCTCCGACTCACAGGCTCGCCGCGTTCTGGTCTTCAGTCCCGTGCACAAGATGGAGGCGGTCATCACCGAGGGTATGGCCGATCCCGTCGGACTGGCCATCGACACCGAAAACCGCTTCCTCTATGTGGCTGATGTCGCGCTCGACCAGGTGCTGGTCTACGACGCCGACAACTTCAAGCTGCTGCGCAAGATCGGCACACCGGGCAAGAACCACACGCTGACCACTCCGGGCGATTTCGCCAAGCCCGACCGGAGTCGCCGTCGACCAGGACGGCAATCTTTATGTCGCGGACATGCTCAACGCCCGCATCGAGATCTTCGATGCCGACGGCAATTTTATTCGCGCCTTCGGCAAGCGCGGCGATGGCCCGGGACATTTTGCGCAGCCCAAAGGCATTGCCATCGACTGCGACGGCCACATCTGGGTGGCCGACGCGATGCAGAATCGGGTGCAGGTGTATAGCTCGGAAGGCCAGTTATTGATCTATATGGGCTCGGCGCAGGGAATTCTCCCAGGCATGTTCTCCGGTTTGCAGTACATCGCGATCGACAAACAGAACCGCGTTTTCACCTCCGAGGTATTTCCCGGCAGAGTGCAGCAGTTCCGTTACGTGACCCAGGCTGAGGCCACTGAGGAACTCAAACGCAGGGAGGCCAACGCGAAGCCAACAAATTCCGCGGCGAAATAGCCGCAATAAGTTTGTTCCCACTGTCGCAGTCGGGGCAATGGGGCAAAGCGGATTTTGGGTAACACCGTTTCCGCGAATAGCAAGACGAAGTAAATCGAGAAGCAAGACTTATCAGGAGATTTCTTCATGAAGAAGTTAATGTTTGTTCTGCTGGCGATCATGGTATTTGCCAGCTTTGCAATTGCACAGGTCGCCCCGGGTACACCGACATCAAGCGGTGCCGCCGGTAGCGTCGCTCCCACGGTCGACGTTTTGGGCGCCCACAACAACTACGGCCGCGGTTGCGCCGGCTGTCACGCTCCGCACAGCGGCGCTGCTGGCGCGGGCGGCAATGCTATAACCGGGAAAGCCACCGATGCTCAGACCGGCCAAAACGCCCTGTTCGCGCAGGACATGGGCCCTCTCTATGGCCAGACGTTCGACTTCAGCGACGTAAACCCCAGCAGTACTACCGCTGGCAAATATAAATTCACCGCTCCCGCTTCTCTAGCGGCCGCGACCACCGCGAACGCCTACGCCGACATCCGCGGCATCCTGATGTGCTTGGCTTGCCATGACGGCGCGGTTGCCAAGGGCGCCATGATGCAGAACTATGCTTATGAGCAGCAGATCAGTGCACTGCCCACGAGCTACGGTGCCCAACATATCCCGACCTTGCTGGGTGCCGATGGCAGCTACAACAACGACCACCCGGTGGGCGAGAATGCTACCATTCAAGCCGCGCTGGGCTCCGCCTATTACGGAACTGCCGCAGGCTTGACATATGCCGTTACCAATGGCGCGATCACCGGTATTACCGTTGGCACGACATATCAGCAGTTTATGAATTCGTACGGCGCTCCGGCGCTCATGAAGGGGGCGTACAGCTACCCGACGCCGGTCAATCCCTCTGGCGTACCGTACCTAGTCTGCACCACTTGCCATAACCAGCACGTAATGAACGTTTACGCTGCATCCGCCAACAGCCCGATCGCGACTGCCGCTACGGGCACGTACGCGACATACTTCTTCGTCAACGGCCCCTACAACATTAACAACGTTACCGTCCCGCCGACCCAGGCTGCGTCGACCACGCAGTTCTGCCGCCAGTGCCACTTTGGCGAATCGAACGAAGCCGCCGGCGGCTCTCTGAAGACCTCGTTCTAATTTTGAAACTGTTCGCTTGGGGGAGAGAACTCTTCTCCCCCTCTTTTTAGGACCGTGTGAGGAAATATGAAGTATCTAGTTCTCTATTTGGGCGGTGATTTTGCTGGCGCTTTCGTGCGCCGATGGCGCAAATTGCTCTCCGACCACGCCCCCACCGCCGTCCCTACAGGGGCCGTCGCTACAACTCCAACAGCGGGTATTCCGGTGACGGGCAAGCCGGTCGCGCGGGTGAATGGCACGGTGTTGACCGATCGCGACTTGGTGCGCGAGATGTTCGCCCTGTTCCCCTATGCCAAGTTGCATAACGGTTTTCCCAAGGCACAGGAGCCGGAAATCCGGCGCGGGGCCTTGGAGATGATCATCTTCGAAGAACTGGTTTACCAAGAGGCGGCGCGGCGCAAGATGACGATTGCTCCGGAACGTGTGAGTCGCGAGGAGAGAAAGTTCCGAGCAGCAGTTCGGCAGCCAGGCGGAATTCACCCAATACCTGGAGACCGAGATGAATGGGTCGAAGGCAAAGCTGCGGCAACAGATCAAGCGCTCGTTGCTGATCGAGGCGATGCTGAAGGCTGAAGTGGAAGCCAAAGCGGCGGTGACGGTGAGTGAGGCACGGCTCTACTACAACAAGAATCCGAAGGCATTCGAACATGGCGAAATTTTTGCTATCCAGACTATCTCGATCCTGCCGCCCGCCAATGCCAACCAGGAGACGCTGAAAGAGGCGCGCAAGCGCGCCGAAGATGCGCTGCTACAAGCCAAGGCGACCAAGAGCTACGAAGAGTTTGGACTGTTGGCGGAGAAGCTCTCGGACGACGATTTCCACGTGAACATGGGCGATCACAAGGCCGTTGATCGCGACAAGTTGCCGCCGGAGGTGGTGAAGGCGGCGCAGGCGATGCAGCCCGGCCAAGTAAGCGAGCTCCTGCAGTTGGGCAACGCTTACACCCTTTTCCGCCTGAATGCGCATGGACCGGCCGGGCAAGGCGAAGTTTGAAGACGTCAAGAAAGAACTGGCCGGGAACTTGCAGAAAGGAAAATACGAAAAGCTGCGCGCGGCCCTGGGTAAGCGGCTGCGTCAGAACGCAAAGATCGAAACGTTGTAACGCGGCGACGCTGGGAGAGCGGGAGAAAGTTGATGAGGTTGCGGATCACATGGTTGTTCTTAGGACTGCTCGCAGTCCTGCCCGTCAGCGCGCAAGTGACGGTGGGCGACAACCTGAGTATGAGGATGGATGGGAATCTTGGCGCCGGCTATAGTGCCGACTATGGAAACGCGCAACCCACCGATCATAGTTTGGGCTTGAATGGCAATGCCAACTTGAACGGCTATTACTATAATCCTAAGTTTCTCACCTTTACGGCAACCCCATACTACAATCGCTCTCAGGAAAACTCGGGACAGGGATCACTCACCGACGCCAGCGCCATCAGCATTGGCAGCGGCATTTTCAGCGGCAGCCACTTCCCCGGTTCCATTTCCTGGGGTAAGACTTTCAACAGTACCGGTAATTACGGCCTGCCGGGGATCCAGGGGTTTACCACGCACGGCGATACCACGCAGTTTGGTATCGGGTGGTCCGCCCTCCTCCCCAACCTGCCGCCGGTAAGTGCGCAGTACACCCAGTTCAGTTCGTCGTCCTCGGTCTTCGGCACCAACCAGCAAGACAATTCGACTTCGCGCAACCTCAATTTGCAGAGCAGCTACCGCCTGGCCGGCTGGTGGATGACGGCGCGCTTCGGCGAAGTCCACACCCATTCGGAGACGCCCGCGTTTCTTTCCGCGGGTGAGTCCATTGCGGGAGATACAAACTCGACGAACTTCAACTTCAACGCTTTGCATAAACTGCCGCTGAATGGATCAGGTGCGTTTTCCTACAGCTATGGTGGGTATAGCGGCGATGGCGGTGCTACGAGCACGAGCGGCTCTAGCAACAATTATTCGGCGAACGCAAGCTTCCAGCCCTGGACACGGTTCAGCACCCAGTTTGGGATGCAATACAACAGCAACCTCTCGGCCGTGGTGGAACAGCAGTTGGCCAGCGCCGGGAGCATAGTCCCCCAGGTGAACCTGGGCTCGGGCAGTCACTCGCTTTCGTTCTACAACTCCGATTCCTTCTATATCCTTCACAACCTGAGCGCCTCGTTTAATTTCAACCGGATCCAGCAGGAGGTGTATGGAACAAGCGTCGAGGTGAATCACTATAGCGCAATCTTGAACTATCGTTTCCAGAAGCCGCTATGGGGTTCGTTCCTGGTATACGGCGGAGTCAACGACCAAGCCGCCGATGGCGCGAACCAGGGGGCGGGCCTGGTGGCGGGCGTTAATTTTAGCCGTATCATCGCTGGATGGGACGTGGGCGCATCCTTTAGCTATGCGCAAGACGTAGAGACGGTCCTGGCGACAGCCACCACCTCGAATTATTCGTATCAGGGGAGCGTACGACGCAACCTCCGCCGGCATCTGCAGTGGTTCGGCAATTTCAGCGAGTTCCACACTGGCCTCAGCACTGTGGCGGGGTCAAGCAGTCACAGCGAGAACTACAACACCAGCATTCACTACCGTGACTCCACCGTGGCCGTGAACTACGCCAGTTCCACCGGTGCAGCGCTGCTGACCGCAAACGGGTTGGTCACGACTCCTGTTACGATTCTTCCGGTGCTGGGATCAAATCAGTACTTGCTGATAAACGGCACGTCGTATGGTGTGAGCGGTTCGGTTTCCCCATTCCGCAAAATGGTAATCTCGGGAAATTATACCCACGCGCAGAGCATGACGACCTCGACGTCCCTGAGTTCGGCAAATTCTTCGCAGATCCTATCTATTAACGCACAGTACCAGTTCCGTAAAATGCAATTCACCGGTGGCTATACGCACCTGATGCAGGGCGTGGGAGCGTCAGGCACGCCCCCAACGAATTTTTCGTCCTATTACGTTGGAATACAAAGATGGTTCAAGCCGTTCTAACTCGTCGGCCTATTGTGGCTTGCGTCAAGCTGTGGATTTGCTTGGCAGTGGTGCTCTGGTTGTGGGCGCCGGCGCAGGCAGCGCGCGTCAAGATTGAAAAAAATGTGCCGCCACCACCTCCGGATCTGTTGCTGGAAGGCGGACGCAAATTGAGCTTTGAGCGTACGTTTTCGACTCCGAACGTGAGGTGCTGGGTAAACCTGGCTTTTGGACGAAGGTGCTGGACATTGTGGCTGGCGAGCCGGTACGGCATGCCGATGCTTCGCCCCTACAGCATCGCATTGGATTCCCGCGGCAGGGTTATTGTGACCGACCCGGGAATGGGCGGAATCCACATTTTCGACTTCGGGCAGCACAAATACAAATTCGTCGAGCGGAGAAACAAGGACGAGAATTCCTTGCGTTCGCCGCAGTGCGTGGCGGTCGATGCCGCAGACAACTTCTATGTAACCGATTCGGAGGGCGGGAGAATTTTTGTCTTTGACGCCAACGGGAAGTTCAAGCATATCATCGGCAGCCTGCGTGGCGGCGAAGGCTATTTCAAGCGCCCAACGGGGATCGCAGTGGATTCCGGCATACAGCGGATTTATGTTACTGATACGCTGCGCAACAAAATCTTTGTTTTAGATATGCAAGGTCATCTTTTGCAGACAATCGGCACTGGCGGAAATCAGCCGGGCGAGTTCAATTTTCCAACCGAAGTTATGTTGCACGGGAGCGAAATCGCTGTCGTGGATGCGATGAACTTTCGAGTGCAGGTCTTTGACCGCTCCGGCACTTTCCAGTACATGGTCGGCGCTCCCGGTGACAGCGTTGGGAGTTTCTTCCGTCCGAAAGGGATCGGCTTCGACAGCGAGGGTCATCTCTATGTTGTGGATGGAGCCTGGAATAGTGTGCAGGTCTTCGACCGCCAGGGAGATCTGCTGTACTACTTCGGGAGAAGGGGTTCTGCGCCCGGCGCGTTCGACCTGCCTTCCGGTTTATTTATCGCCAGGGACGACCGTGTCTATGTGGTCGA
This sequence comes from uncultured Acidobacteriota bacterium, assembly GCA_963842345.1. GTDB lineage: Bacteria > Acidobacteriota > Terriglobia > Terriglobales > Acidobacteriaceae > CAWBRT01. The sequence continues at coordinate 66,580 of CAWJGD010000023.1, read as the reverse complement.
CTCCTCCAATTGTCGCGTACAGGTGTTTCGATATTACGCGAAGCAGCTTGAGGGAGGAGCGCAATGAAAATGAAGCTCTGGTTCGTATGTGCGGTCATGCTCGTCGCGGCCGGCGGTGTGCAGGCGCAGTTCACCGGCGACGTTCTGGGCGCACACAATCTGTCGGTCAGTGGGCCATCACCGGTGAAGGTTGGTACTTTGCCTCCCTGTCAATATTGCCACGCTCCTCACTCTGGAATTGGCAAGGGGCCGCTTTGGGCCCAGACATATTCCACACAGACCTACACGATGTACAGCAGTACCACCGCGGCGCTTGAGACCTATAAACAACCCGCGGCTGGAAGTCCCAGCAGCTTGTGTCTGAGCTGCCATGATGGCACGGTGGCGCCTGGACAGACTGTGCCTTACGGCAAAATGACGACGCAGGGCAAGATGAACCAGAACGACATCTTATCCACCAACCTGCAGGGCTCGCATCCATTCAGCTTTAATCAAATACAAGATTCTCCAGACCTGGTGCAGAGCCTGGCGCAGAGCCGTCAGACGGCCGATCCGCAGCATAAGGTACATCTGGTGCGTGGCAACGTAGAGTGTGAAAGCTGCCATGACCCCCATGTGCAAAATATTGACACGGTTTCTTTGAACTTTCTGGTTCGCGACAGCTCCAGCGGCCAGATGTGCCTGGCGTGCCATGGGACGACCGCACGCACGGTCAACAATCTGCCGAATCCGCTGGTTCCTTTCCCCACAAGTATTCATGCGACTGTTTCGAATAGCACACTACCGGCTGCAAATGTCGGCCCCTACGCCACTGTGGCCCAGAATTCCTGTTCGAGCTGTCATGTCGAGCACAACGCGAATGGTCCGGCAAGGTTGCTGCGGGGGCCGGTGCCGGCGTTAGCCAGCATGGACGTCACGACACAGAATTGCATTACCTGTCATAACGGTAACAACAACATCAGTCCGGCTCTGCCTAACGTTTACGCTGAGTTTTCAGCCCCCAAGTACGCGCACCCTTTTCCCGCGGGAAATAATACGCACGACGCCGCCGAAGCCACACTGTTGAACAACAACCGGCACGCGACCTGTGTTGATTGCCACAACCCGCACGGTGCCCAGCAGGTCGGGAGCGCGTTCGGCGCACCGCCGCAGATCCGTGTTTCCCAGGCTGTGGTAAATGGAGTTCTGGCCAGCGATGGGATTAGTATTGTTTCTCCCGCGCAAAATCAGTATGAAAACTGTCTGCGCTGCCACGGTACCGGCAGCGGCAAACAGGCGCTTACATCGTTCGGATATCTTCCGGTCTGGTACGTGTCAGCGGCGGATTCGCTGAACGTAATTCCGCAGTTTGCCTCCTCCGCTACTTCGAGCCATCCGGTGACTCACGATAGGTCCTCAGGACTCGCTCAACCTAGCCTGCTTGCGAATATGCTGGGGCTGGACGGCAGCAGCCCGGGTCGGGCGATGGGAGTCCGTATCTTCTGTACCGACTGCCACAACAGTGACGACAACCGCGAGTTCGGAGGGTCCGGTCCGAATGGCCCGCATGGCTCGATCTATCCGCACATCGTTGAGCGCCGTTACGAGATGAGCCAAGTCACGCCGGGAGTCTATCCGGCTGGCGGACCAGGAAGTCCCATTAAGAATCTTTATCCCGGCCAGCAGACCAGCGCGGGAGGAGCCACACCCGGACCATGGGCATTGTGTGGAAAATGTCACAACCTGACAACCCTGCTCAACGACAACTCGGTGCATACGAAGCATGTCACTACCTTGGGCGCATCCTGCTCGGTTTGTCACACGGCGCATGGCATGGGGGCTCCGTCGCCAACGGTCAGTGGCGAAAGGCTGGTCAATTTTGATATCAATGTGGTGGCGCCGAACAATCTCGGACCCAGTGGGCCGCTAGGTATCTCCTATAACAGGGGAAACAATACCTGCGTCCTCGCCTGCCACACGTACAGCCATAATTACGACGGATCGGTGGCGCAGGCAAGCGCCCATCAGCAGGTGAGGCGTGTGATTCACGTTAGCCACTAACTGTGCGCAGTCGTCGAAGTACATGAGTTTGGGCATCGTGGCCGGTTTCATAAGACATGTCCCGCGAAAGGCGCGCCCACCCCGCGCCAATGCGGTTGGCGTTTTTTTCCCGCCAGGATAAGAGCAATGACAACCATGCCAGCGGCGACGCCCATGCCGCGTCAGGTCCGCAACCGGTCTATTGGTGCTGCTTCTCTTCGTTTGTGGTTTGTGCGGTGGCTGTCGAGCGGGCTTGGGGAGACAAGAGTATGCTCAGGCCGGCGCGCAAGCTTGCGTGCTACTCCAACCTAGGAGGCTGAGGAAAAACTCGTAGGAGTGTCATCCTGAGGTCGCGCGGTTTTTGCGGGGTCCCCGACAGGCGCCGTAGTTGCGCATGTTGGGGCGGGCGATCGAAGGATCTGCTTTATTCTCAGCACGCGCAAACAGCAGATCCTTCGCTTCGCTCAGGATGACACCTCGAAAAAGAGTTTTTCAGCAGCCTGCTGTAGGAACTGCCTGAGCTAGCACCAGCAGATGAATGCACTCTGAGTCATGCCAATCCCCTTGGTACGTGGTTATGCGATGTCAGCCACGCATTAGACCGCCAAAGCCCGGCTTGCCGGCCATCAACGTTCCGCCTCGGTAGGCATGTCTTGCTCACGTTTCGTTGTACCCTTTTTCAGCCAAAGCTCCAGAGGGCTTATGGCGTGATCACGTTTCTTCTCGGAGTGGAGTTCGAAGATCTGGACCCGGCGGTTTCCGGAATCCGCCACATAAATGAGACCTTTCAACCCGATTCGCACACAACTGGGCGAAAGCAACTCGCCGCGCCGGCCGCCGCTGCTGCCAAACGCAGACAAGAATTTTCCATCCTTGTCATAGATACGAATCGTGCTTAAGGCGCCGTCGCTGATGTAAATATTGCCTGTCGCATCCACGTCCAGGCCGACCCGTCTCGGTTCAAGTCCACACGCGCCCCCAAGGATTCCAACTTCCTTTTGCAGACGGCCCTGAAGATCAAAGAATTTGAGCGCGCATGAGTTTCCGTCCGCCAGAATTAGTTTGTGTTGGCTCAGGCGGAGATCCGTTGTGCCGTTTACTCCGCGTCGTCCGAACTTGGCCGGCTGTTTGCCCGCCGTTCCGAAACGAGCCAGCGTATTGCCATCACGGTCGAAAACAAATATGAGATGGCGTGGACCGTCGCTCACATAGAGATGACCGGTCTCGGGATCGATTGCGATTCCGTCAGGCTGGTCCAAAACGCCTTCACCGTCGTGATCACCGAAAGCCCGCAGGAACTTGCCCTGCGGGTCATACACAAGAACGAAGCCGGAACCGGAATCCGTGGCATATATGTTGTCCTCGGCGTCGACAGCGACAGCAGTCGGCCACTGAAGCCGCCTGCCATTTCCACCCTGAATGCGGAAGTATTTTTTCCTGGTGAAATCGAAGACGTGTATCGCGTGTGCCGGAGGATCAGTGACAATGACTCTCTGCCTGGAATCGATAGCTATCCGATGCGGTAACGTCATCCGTAGATCGTGATTAGGTGACAGTCCCGAGACCGTATCGGCAAGTGCGCCGAGCGGAGAACGAATACGAACCGGCTGCACCGCGTAGCCGAAGTCCATTACCACCTCGTGCGGGTGTAAAGCCACGGCGGCGGATTCATCCTTAGGTGGTTTGCGGACTTTGCCCAGTTCGGCATCATCCGGCGCGCCGGTGACCGCATCCGTAAACAAGTTGACCTTTCGCTTGTTTACGTCCTGATCGGCGGAGAACACACGAATAAACTTGATCACCCCGACGTCTGGGATCGTCAGCTGCGGAAATGCCCGGGGACCCGATACGAGATCCGGATCCGCGACTTGCCCGTGCAAAACACCAACAGCTATGGCACACGCAAGGATCACACCTGCGATGGAGTTGCTACGGTACACGCCGTTAACCTCAATGGACAGTACGCAATTTTGATGCCAGTTTTGCCCCCTCTAATCGCCATTGGATACGGGGATGGTCAGCGCTGAACGTTGGGTTTTTGTCCTAAGGAGTGCGCGATATAACCCAGTGATGGTTGGGTTTGGCGGAATGTCTGGGCGGCATAGCCTTCGAAGGAAGAACTCGCGGTGGTGGGCTACGGATTCCACTAGCGGAGCACCGGTATTTTTCCGATCCATAGAAGGGATCAAGCGGCGGCACTCCGGTTCGTGCGACCGCCTCCACAAAAAGAATCCTTAAGCTGTGATCATATTGCAGTGCTGACATATCCGGGGCCTGTTACCTAAGTACGGCATATTACCTAGGTGCCATGCCCAATCTCGCAATATCGGCTTCCCTCGCCCGTAAGAAGCGTAAAATGAAGCATTGCAGCGGCAAAAAACTTGCTACATCATTCTAGAGGGGAAGTGTGGGCCGCCGAGCAGGCGCCCTGGATGGTTTGGGAATGACGTTGCAGTTTTGGCGAGTTTACGCCGTGGATTCATTCCATGCAACAGCTCGCGCACCGACCCATGTTGCGTGCGCCAAAGGCCGGCGCTGAATCTATGTCCGAATTGCTCCGCCAAGATCTTGATCGAATCCTTGCCAGTACCCGTGACCTATGGGAGGAAGTGCGCGACCGGCGAATTTTCATAACCGGAGCAACCGGCTTCTTTGGGTGTTGGCTGCTGGAGACGTTGATCCGGGCCAATGAGCAATTGTGCCTGAACGCGCGCGTAACGGTTCTGACGCGCAACCCAGATAGCCTGGAGAAAAAGGCGCCGCATCTGGCGGCTAATACCGCTCTTGAGATTCACTGCGGGGATGTGAGGACTTTCGAGTTCCCTCGGGGGAAGTTTTCGCATGTCATCCATGCCGCCACCGAATCCAGCGCGGAGCTGAACGCGACTCAACCCATGCTTATGTTCGATACCATCGTCGAAGGTACGCGGCGCTGCCTTGAGTTTGCCCGGACGGCCGGCGCGCGGAAATTTCTGCTGACGAGTTCCGGTGCGGTCTATGGCACGCAACCGCCGCAGTTGACCTACATCTCCGAAACCTACACCGGTGGTCCCGATCCACTCGATGCAAGTTCAGCTTACGCCGAAGGCAAGCGGGCGGCGGAACTCCTGTGTGTACTTGTGTCAAGGGAAAGCGGATTGCAGGCGAAGATCGCACGCTGCTTCGCGTTCGTCGGCCCGTATATGAAGCTTGACGCGCACTTCGCGATCGGCAATTTTATTCGCGACCAATTGCACGGCGGTCCTATTCGCGTCAACGGAGATGGGACGCCTCTGCGGTCGTACATGTACGCGAGCGATCTGATGGCGTGGCTGTGGATGATCCTGTTTCGCGGCGCGCCATCTCGTGCGTACAACGTGGGCTCGGAGCAGGCAATCAGCATCGCAGAGCTTGCCGGTGCGGTTTCGGAGGCGCTTTCACCGCGGGTAAGCGTGCAAGTTCTCGCCGCACCGATTCCCGGCGCTTTGCCGCAGCGTTACGTTCCATCCACCGCAAGAGCGCGCAAGGAACTTGGATTGTGTTGCGAGGTCCCGCTGCGGGAGGCCATCCAGCGGACCCACGCCTGGTTCTGCCGGAGCGGAATGACAGTGGAGGCTGGCCGGTGATTAAACTTTCCGACTACGTAATGCAGACCCTCGCCGACTGGGGCGTGCGCCACATTTTCATGCTCACGGGCGGCGGCGCCATGCACTTAAACGACAGCATTGGAAAAGAAGGGCGCATCTGCTACATCTGCAATCACCACGAGCAGGCAGCGGCGATGGCAGCCGAAGGCTATGCGCGCATCACGGGCACGCCGGGCGTCGTCAACGTGACAACCGGCCCGGGCGGGATCAACGCCTTGAACGGCGTGTTCGGAGCGTGGACCGATTCAATCCCGATGCTCGTGCTCTCCGGCCAGGTGAAGCGTGAAACTTGCATGGCGACCGCCGGCACCCGTGGACTGCGGCAGTTGGGCGACCAGGAAGTGGACATCATCGCGATGGCGAAGGGGATTACCAAATATGCCATGCTGGTCGCTGATCCTGCGTCGATCCGCTATCACCTGGAGCGCGCGTGGCATTTGGCGAAGTCGGGCAGACCGGGCCCCTGCTGGCTCGATATCCCCATCGATGTGCAGTCGGCGCTGATTGATCCGGCGAAGCTTCGCGGCCTATGACCCGGCGGATTCGACTGCAATGCGACAAGGCGCAGGTTCAACAGCAATGCCGCGAGGTCGTCGACCGCCTCCGCGCCGCGAAAAGGCCGGTAATCCTGGCCGGCACCGGTGTGCGGCTGGCAGATGCACTTACGGAATTCGAGCAGGTCATCCGCAAGCTGCGGATTCCCGTGACCACTGCATGGACGCATGACCTGATCGCCGGGGATGATGAACTGTTCTGCGGCCGCCCGGGCACGATCGGCGATCGCGCCGGAAACTTCACGGTGCAGAATGCCGACGTTGTGCTGGTGCTCGGATCGCGGCTCAATGTGCGGCAAGTTAGTTACAACTGGAAATCATTCGCGCGAAACGCCTTCAAAATCCAGGTCGATGTTGATGCCGCGGAACTGAACAAGCCGTTGGTCGAAGCCAGATCTCGGGATCCACTGCGATCTGAAGGTATTCCTCCGGGAACTGCTTGATGCACTCGATGCGGGGGATCGCCGGGGTCGGCATGAGGCAGTGGCTGGCGTGGTGCCGCGAACGGGTCACGCGTTATCCGGTGGTGCAGGATCGGCAGCGACAACCGGGGCCGCCGCTGAACCCGTATCACTTCATCGAGCAACTGTCCGCGCTGCTCGATGCAGACGACGCCGTGGTCTGCGGCAACGCGACTGCTTGCATTGTGCCATTCCAGGTGATGAAGATCCGCAAAGGACAGCGCCTGATCTCGAACTCGGGAGCGGCTTCGATGGGCCACGACCTGCCGACATCAATCGGTGTGGCGGTGGCGCGCGGCGGCAAACGGGTGATCTGCCTGGCTGGGGATGGAAGCCTGCAACTGAACATTCAGGAGTTGCAGACGGTGGTGCACCACCAGTTGCCCATCAAGATCTTTCGTCCTGAATAACGGTGGATATCTTTCAATCCGCAGCACGCAAACGAATTTCTTTGGACGGCTCACGGGAGAAAGTCCGGCCAGCGGTGTTTCCTTTCCTGACTTCACAAAAGTGGGCTGCGCTTACGGGATTCCGAGCATACGGGTGGATCGGATCGCGGATATGTCGCGGGTGCGCTCGGCGCTCGAGCAGCCGGGACCGGCGCTGATCGAGGTCATGCTCGATGCCCAGCAGGAATTCGAGCCGCGTTTACGGTCGAAGGCGTTGCCGGACGGGACCATAGTCTCGCCGGCTCTGGAAGACATGTATCCATTCCTCGACCCGGAAGAACTGGCGACGAACATGATTGTGCGCGAATGACCTTGGGAGCTGTTTGGGGTGGTACGATGGCGGTTCCGATTGCGATGGCGGCGGTGGGCCGCGGAGCTTTTGACTGATGCCCGTCAGAGGAGACGAGCAGTTCTAACGAGGACCGACTAGCGATGACGAGTGCAGATATTTTCAACGAGTTGTTTGTACTGGAAATGGCCAACAACCATTTGGGCAGCGTTGAGCGCGGACTGAAGATTATAGGCGCGTATGGGCAGGTCGTGCGCTTCAACAACGTCCGGGCGGCAATGAAGCTGCAACTCCGCGACGTCGACAATTTCATACACCGCGATTTTCGAGATCGCACCGATGTCCGATACATCAAGAAAACGCTGGACACGCAGCTTTCATTCGATGACTACGCAACGATTGTGAAGGCTATCCGCCAAGCCAACTGCCTCAGCATGGCCACCCCGTTCGACGAGTGTTCGGTGGATTTCTGCTGCAAGCTGGGCATCCAGATCATCAAGATCGCCAGCTCCGATCTGAATGACTGGATGCTGATCGAAAAAATCGCCCAGGCTCGAAAGCCGGTGATCGTGTCAACCGGCGGATCATCGTTGAAGGACATCGACGATCTGGTGCGCTTCTTCGATAACCGGCACATCCCGCTCGCGATCAACCATTGCGTCTCGCTGTATCCTTCGGAAGACCATGAACTGGAGATGAACCAGATCGACTTCCTTCGGGATCGCTACCCGGAGCACGTGATCGGCTTCTCGACGCACGAATACCGCGATTGGACGGCCTCGATGCTGATCGCGTACGCGAAAGGCGCGCGCACGTTCGAGCGGCACGTGGACATCGACAGCGACGGAGTCGCCGTGTCTCCGTACTGCTCTCTGCCGGAGCAGGTTGACCAGTGGTTCAAGGCGTTTCATCAGGCCAAGGCCATGTGCGGAGCGCCGGGCACCCAGAGGCGTCTTCCGTCTCGCACCGAGATCGATTATCTAGACGCGCTCGTTCGCGGGGTTTATGCCAAGAGCGATCTGCCCGAAGGGCACATTTTGGGCGACGACGATGTCTACCTTGCTGTTCCACTACAAAAAGGGCAGATATCCTGCCGCGAGCTGATGCGTGGGGAAATCCTGCTGAAGGCCGTCAAGCAGGATGAGCCGATCCTGATCGACGCCATTGAGAGTCCATACGCCAGCATTGCCTCGCTGAAGGCGACTATCTATAAACGCGGATTGGATCCTCAGAAACCGAAGAAGCCGGCGGTAAAGGGCGCGGAGGGCGGCCAATAACGCTGGTGGAAAAACAAGGGCTCCCCGTAAACGGAATCGAACCGCTGGCCTTTGGAGAATATTGCGTGTCGAAAGGAACAGACGAGTGCTTTCAGGGTCGTTTCACCGCTTCGTGACTAGGGCAGCAGTGTACCTTGGGCCAACGAATCCAATGCTCCGTTTGGCTCTGTCCGCGGCGTGTCGTCGTCACAATGCGAGCCTGTCGTTTGGCGCAGACGTGATTGACATCGTTAAGGACCATCGCATTGTGCGCATTGCCAGTAAGCACTTCTTCTACGTTCTGGACATGTCCCGCAGTTTCGACTTCTATTTTCTCCAAGTCGATCCGGAACGATTGGATGGAAAAGAAATAGTCGACTACTCTGGCCCTCGAGTGCAACGCTATCGCAGTTCCGGCTTGGAGTTCGAGCTTTCGTCATTCGCGGAGGAAGAAGCCGCTCTTGACGGGTACTTTCGTTGGTATCGCCCCAAGGCTGGAGATGTTGTGTTTGACCTTGGCGCATACTGTGGGGTAACGACGTACCATTTCTCGCGCATGGTGGGGCCTACAGGCAAGGTGTATTGCTTTGAGCCCGACACAACGAATTACCCTCTATTGCTCAATAACGTCACGCGGCACAACCTGACGAACGTCGTTCCGTTGCAGCTTGCAGTGGCAGCGAATTCAGGCACGGCGCAGTTCAACGCGGAGGGTGCGCTTGGATCGGCTTTGTCCCGCTGCATGCCCCGAGCTTCTGCCGGCAGCACGGGTAACGTCGAAGTAATTTCTTTGCCGGACGCGTGCAGTCGTTGGGGTGTTCCAGACTTCATCAAGGTGGATATTGAAGGAGCCGAATTAGAAGTTCTCGCCTCTGCGCGGGAATTCTTAACGCAACATAGTATTCAGTTCGCGTTAGATACAAACCACTGGGTCAATGGTGTGAGGACGAACGCAGGGGTTGAACGGTTGTTTGCGGAGTGTGGGTACGAGGCTGAATCGTCTGAGGAATACGGGTTTATGACCACCTGGGCGAGAAAGCGCGGCGCCTCTTCCGACTGCGCGCGACCCACCTGAGAAACACAAAATGAAGACCATCAGTGTCATTACGGCCTGTTACAACGAAGAGCTGAATGTGCGCGAGGTTTACGAGCGCGTGCGTGCGGCCATCGCTTCACTTGGCAGTTATCGCTACGAGCACATCTTTATCGACAATGCCTCACAGGACAACACAGTGGCCGTGCTGAAGGCGATCGCGGCGGTGGATAGAAATGTCAAGATTATCCGCAACACGCGGAACTTTGGCCATATCCGCTCGCCAATGCACGCCTTTCACCAAGCGACGGGCGATGTCGTAATCGGCATCGTCGCCGACCTGCAGGACCCGCCGGAGATGATCGTCGACATGGTGCGCCACTGGGAAGCCGGTTCGCCGGTCGTCATTTGCGTGAAGCAGGCAAGCGATGAAAGCGGCCTGATGTTCTGGATTCGCAAGCGCTACTACCGGCTGGTGAATCGGCTCTCTGGGATTGAGACCTATGAGAACTTCACCGGCTTTGGCCTCTACGACAAAAGAGTGGTGGAGGCGGTCAAGTCGTTTGACGATCCCTACCCGTACTTCCGCGGCATCATCGCCGAGTTGGGCTTCCCGCGCGTTGAATTGCCGTACCACCAGCCGGCGCGCAAACGGGGCATCACGAAGAACAATTTCTACTCGCTTTATGACATGGCGATGCTGGGGATTACGAACCTCTCAAAGGTGCCTCTGCGGTTGGCGGTCTTCGCGGGATTCGGCGGTGCATTTCTGTCTGTCCTGGTTTCGCTGGCCTATCTCGTTTACAAGCTCCTGTTCTGGAACCGCTTCGACCTGGGTGTTGCGCCGCTGGTGATCGGCGTCTTCTTTCTGGCGTCGCTCCATCTCGTGTTCCTGGGCATCGTAGGTGAATACGTTGGTGCTATCCACACGATGGTGCAGAAACGGCCGTTCGCAGTCGAGCAGGAGAGGATCAACTTCGAATACGGTCCGGGTGAGCCCGTCCGCGAAACTGACCGCGCAAAAGCGTGAGTCCGAGCAAATGATGGAAAGAGCCCGGAACAGCGGTTGGTCCGCCAGTCTGACCAAGCACATCCCGCCAAGCCAGTTGGCGCGCTATTTGGTGGTCGGAGTGTGGAACACGCTCTTCGGCTACGGGACCTTTGCCTTATTCACCGCGCTTTTGATGCCGGTGCTGCCGCACGGCTACGTGGTCGCACTGCTGCTCTCGAGCCTGCTGAACATCACGGTCTCGTACTTGGGATACAAGTGGTTCGTGTTCAAGACTAAGGGTAACTACCTGCGTGAGTGGATGCGGTGCGTGGCGGTGTACAGTAGCGGCATCGTGCTCGGCGCCTGCCTGTTGCCTATTGTCGTTTACATCCTCCGGCACGGGACGCGATTCCAGGCTTCTGCCCCCTATCTGGGAGGCGCGTTGTTGACTGGCTTCGGTGTTCTTTACAGCTTCCTGGGCCACAAAAAATTCTCGTTCCGGCAGCCGGAATAGCGCTTTATACCTTGTCGTCTGCGAACAGTTTCTTTTCGACGATTTCGCGTTATTGGAAGCTGTCAGCGTGAGTCGCTATACTCCCCTGTTTTTGTGCCAGGCTCCAGGCCATCCGCTCACCAAAGAAGGTTTCGGTACAGGTGTAGTAGCCGCTGGCTAGGATCTTGAATCCTGACACTTCCATCAGGCGGTCGAGCGAGCGCTGCGAAAAGTAGTTCACATGCTCATGCATAAGGTTGAGCATGCCGGGTCCAAGAATTTGCGATGCCAGCGTAGGACGCGTAGCTGCCAACACGCCAGCCTGCGCGATTCGCTTCAGCCGCGTACGCAAATCCGTGACAGACTCGTTCGGCACCTCGTTGAATACCAGCGTGCCTGAGCTCGCGATCGACGCGATTTGCGCGATTACATCACGTGGCGAGCCAACATGCTCGAGCACGTTGCTGGTCACTATCAGATCGAAGCAATGCTGCCTGCATTCTTCCACGCTGCGCAGAGGCTCGACGCCCGCAAGTAGATCTACTCCGGAAATCTCGTAAACAAATCTGCGCAAGGCCGGAACGAGATCGGCTATGAGGTCGCCGCGATCGCCTCCAAAGTCGAGCACATTGCCGAACATGCGTCCGCCTAGGTTTAGCCTGTCCCGGAATAACGAACTTAGCAGCTTCTTTCGGTGCTGCCATGTTTCCGGATCGGAAAGACCGGTGTTGAATTTCTCGGTATACCAGGGCTCGAAGGACTGACGCATTTTCTGGTATTCGAGGCCGCGGTAGCCAGCGTAAAGGCTAATCTCCTCCGACGGCTCTAGCCTCGGATTGAAAAACATGAATCCGCACTCTGCGCATTCGGACAGTTGCACCGAGAATGGTTTCCGCTGCCATATGCGCTGCGCCAGGAACGGAGTCACCATGCCGCGCCGCTGGCGCGAGAAAATACCTCCGCAAATAACGCAACGATCAACCTGAATCAACTTCGCCTCCGGCAACTATGAGCGTGAACAGTGAGCTCATATTACATGAGTGTGACGACGTGATCCCAATTGGAACGCGACGCGACGTCGATTTGCTGACACGCTCCGCCTTCGCCAGCTTGCGGCGGGCCTAGGTAGTGGGCGCTGCCATCCTCCCTGAACAGGGCTGAACGACAGTTTAACCCGCGGCTGCGAGCGAACGCGAATTCTTCCTGCGGGCAGCTTCTTTCGCTATAGTATCGGGATCGCCGGTCACGAGTGGATTATCTTGAGAAGGAGCCGATGAGTTGAGTCAACAGACGAACGACATGAGTCGCGCGATTGGCGAGTTGGAATCGCTGGTATCCGCGCCAGAACGGGGTCTGCCAGAGGAGTTACTGCTGCTCGTCAGCCGGCTCACGCCCTTGGTAAATGTGGACCTGCTCATTCAGGACAGCGACGGACGCACTCTGCTCACCTGGCGCCATGATCAATTCTATGGACCCGGGTGGCATATCCCCGGTGGCATCATTCGTTATAAGGAAAGGGCGCTGGATCGCATTCATGCGGTTGCTCTGCAGGAGCTAGCCGCGAAAGTCGCATCCCAAGCAGTACCTCTGCTGGTGCGCGAGTATATTGATCCGCACATCAGAGAGCGCGGACATTTCATCTCTTTGCTCTACCGCTGCCGCCTGCTCACTCCGCTGGATCCGGCCCGCCGCTTCGTCCCGCAAGATCCGCAACCGGACCAGTGGGAATGGCACGAGCGTTGCCCAGCCAACCTGATCGCACAGCAGCTTGAGTATGGGACATACTTTAAATGACACTGTCGTGCAGCGCGTTTTCCGCAGCCTGCTAAAGCTCTTGGCGCCCGATGAGTTCACTGAGGCACTCGATGCGTCAGTGCCGGCGCGAAGCCGCCAGTCCGAGTTCAGGACCGAGTTTCTTGCCAGGGTAGCCTGACATGCGTGCGTCTGAGCGCGGCAAAACGCAACGTTCGATAGGACCTTTCACGGCGTGACGTGACTCAGTTCACAGATTTGTGCGGCCATGTGTAGCAGCTTGCCGACTACGGTCCATCCATCGCTTTTGGTCGAGCAGATGTTTTTGCTGCGGGGATATTTGCGTTGGCATAACAGGGCTTTAGACATTCTGAACCATTAGCTATGATTCCACGCCTAGGACAAATAGCCTAGATGATCCATGGAATGCCGTGTGCCACTAGGTGGAAAACCGTCGTCCAGTTGAGAGTTCCTGGATTGACTTGGGGAGCAGGCGATGCTATATGTTTGCCCAACTTGCGGGCGTGGAGAACTCCTGCAAAAAAACAGTACGGAAGAAGAAGTTCAAGACTGTAGTGTCCGCTTTTTGTCGCGGCGGGCGTGTTGCTAGCGGGTGTGTCACGTAAAGCAACTGAGGTCTGAATGTTACTCCGGTTACGAAAACGCGTAGTATTCGCCTCTCTCTGCACGGGGCCGATTCTCTTCGTTGCTTTGGCCGCGACAGCGGCAGAGCGGCAGGAAGCGTACTCGTTCCAGGTGGACGTGCATGAGGTGCGCTTATCGTTCGTAGCGACGGACCAGCACAATCAGGACATTCCCACGCTCACGCCAGCCGATATCGCGGTGGTGGACAACGGGACAGTGATTCGCCACTTCCGCAGCCTGAGCCGTTACCCGCAGGTCTATCTGGAAGCTTTGGTGCTCATTGATGCCAGCGAATCTTTGGCGGGTCGGTTTTCGCGGGAAATCGCGGAAGCAGCGCAGTTGATTGCAGAGGCGCGGTGGGCACCGGGCGACGTGCTGTCGGTCATGTCATTCGGCGGCCTGGGGCCGAGTTTCGTCTGTGTCCGGGATTGCCGCGATTTGACGCCCGCAGCCTGGGTTTCGAAGATTCGCGCGAAGGGACAGACGCCGCTATACGATGCCGTGGCTCTTGGCGTGGAGTTTCTGTCGAAAAATCGCGGCCCAAATTACCGGCCCGTGTTGATCATCCTCTCCGATGGTGACGACACCATCAGCAAGCATTCCCTCAGCGATGCCGTCGCCGCTGCCATGCGGGCCGAAATACCGATTTACACGCTCAACACCGGTGATCCCAAGAACGTTGCAAGCGGCGGCGATGTCTTGCGGGAAATGGCGGCACTCACGGGCGGGCACAGTTTCACTCGTGCTCCCGGCGCTCCGCCCGCCTTGGCCTCCGTGGTGGAGGACTTGCGAAACACCTACGTGCTCACCTATGAATTGCCAGGCCGTGTAGAGGGCTTGCACACCGTCACCATTCTTCCCACGACCAACTCTAACTTACGTTTACGCAGCCGCCGGGCCTACTACTACGCGAGCACAGGCTCGAGCGCGCAAAGGGGATTGAAGTGAAAACTCGCTTCTGCTGGCTGTTCGTAATTGCGGTGGTCGCTTTGCCCTTGCACGCCCAGCATTTTCAGCTCGGGACAATCACCCGCATGCAAACCAAGGACTGCACCATCGTGCATGGCGCCTTCGCGACGGTACTTGGCTCCATGCCACAGAGGACCGAAGAAGTCTGCCCAGAGTACACGTTAGTGAGCGATAAGGTTGTCTATGTGGTGGTCGGAAAACGCTCCAGCCAGTTCATGCCGCTTGCCGAAGTAATCCAGTTTCGTCTGTACAAGAATGAGCTATTGGTGCGGATAGACGATGAAAAACGAGAAAGCCATTTTTCCATCAAGGAAATGCAGCTTCGCACGGATTGGGAACGCGATCAGATGCTTCTCAACAAGCAGTTGGAACTGCGTATGCAAGCCGAGCGGAACGAACTCCGCCGGCAAGAGTTGAAAAAGCTGGCGGACGAGCACACACCCAGGTAAGAGCAAAGCAGCAGCCCGCTTTATGGTCCGGCCCCGCGGCGTGTGCCTGAGGCCGCGACTACATCGAGGCTGGCTTGGCAGTCTTGGTTCCAGGTTTGATGGAGCCATGCTGCTTGGCTTTGGCCAACATCTCTTCCACCCTCGCCCGTTCAGGATAGTCGGGGACTATCTTTAACAGCTTCTCCCAGGTTGCAACCGCGGCAGGCGCATCGCCTTTGCCTTGCCATTGCACCATTCCCATGTTGAACATGGTTTGTCCATGCTTCGGATCGTCTTTCAGGGCGGTTTGGAACTCCTGCAGGGCGCGGTCGGAATCGCCTAAATAAAAATAGGCCGTGCCCATGTCGGTACGAACGTTTGCGTTCCTGGGCTCCAATCGCAGGGCGCGGTCGTAATACTCGATGGCGGTTCGGAACTGTTGCGCGTCATAGTAAACGTTACCCGCCTCCGCCAGGAGTTTCGGGTCGTTCGGCGAATTCTTCAGTTGCGCCAGGATTGGCTCTGCCTGTTTGTCCGCCATGTGCTTGAGCTGTTCCGGCGTCGGTTGGCTGCCCATCGCGGGCGTGGCAGCCGGAGCAGGTGCGGCCGCGCTTGGCTGCGGTTTGCTGTCGCCGCCCGCTGAGCCACGCAATAAATATCCCACCGCGATTCCTACCACCAGGCAGATCGTGGCGAGCACGTACGCCTGGATGCTTGTCCAGCTTGCACTAGAAGCACTCGGAGTCTTACTCTGTGCCATTCATTTCCTCCAAGATCCAATCCACGAGAGGGAAGCCCCCCTGATTGTTTGCAGCAGACGGATCCAGTTGATTCATGGTAAATGCGCCTGACACACGCTATGTGACAAAAATCGCAAACGTGGCGAAAATGTTAACTCTTGAGGCGGGCGCATTCATGAACCAATTCCAGAAAAAAGAGAACCATCCTACACGGGAAAAGAAACGGACCGGCAACCATCGCAGGATCACCGGCCCGCCTCATCAGGAGACCCCACATATACAGGGTTAACTTAATAGTAACGATAAAGGAACTCTGTTACAACCTTACCGGCCCAGGCGGTGGGCGCAACTCGCGAGCAAGCAGCAGCCCTGGAGACTGCGCTGGGTGTCGAGGACCGGTGATGAACTCACCTGGTTTACACGTTCGGCACCGCCTCGCTTGTTCCACCCCAACCCGCGCAAGTGCGGCGCGCTCCCGGGGACCGCGCTTTCTCTACCCCAACACGCGCAAGTACGGCGCGTGCCGTGGACCCCGCTTTCGGCGCGTTATTCCGCGGTCGGTGATGGGATAGAATAACCATTCGGAAAGCACAGAGATCTTAAGGTGACTATGAAGCGGCAGGCCATTATTGTTGGCGCTGGTCCGGCGGGATTGACCGCTGCCTACGAGCTGTTGGCGCGCACTGACATCGTCCCGATCGTGCTGGAGAAAAGCACGTTCATGGGAGGCATCTCCCGCACCGTCCATTACAAGGGAAACCGGATCGATATCGGCGGGCATCGTTTTTTTTCCAAGAGCGAGCGCGTCATGGAGTGGTGGTCCCGGCAGATGCAGCCCGATAGCCAGCCGCCACCGCAGGGCTCCCCGGATGGCAACGAAGCGGTCATGCTCGTGCGCAGCCGCAAGTCGCGCATCTATTTTCTGCGCAAGTTTTTCGATTATCCAATCTCGCTCAGCGCGCAGACCATCGGGAATCTCGGTCTGGCGCGCACGCTGAAGATCGGCTTCAGCTATCTGCGAGTGGCGCTGTTCCCGCCCAAGCAAGTCGATAACCTGGAACAATTCTTCATCAGCCGCTTCGGCCGCGAACTCTACAACACGTTCTTCAAGTCCTACACCGAGAAGGTCTGGGGAGTTCCGTGCACGCAAATCAGCGCCGAATGGGGTGCTCAGCGGGTGAAGGGCCTATCGATCACCAAGACGATTCTGCACGTGCTGAAGAAAGCTTTCTCTTCATCCAAGGACGTGAGGCAAAAGAACACGGAAACTTCCCTGATCGAGCAGTTCCTGTATCCCAAGCTTGGGCCCGGGCAGTTGTGGGAGATTGTCGCCGGCAAAGTCGCCGCACAAGGCGGAGAAATCAACACTGGCTTCAATGTCGACAAGATCCTGGTGGAGGGGAATCGCGTGTGCGGCGTCAGCGGGATAGCCTCGAATGGAGAGCGTCGCGACTTCCGGGGCGAGTACCTGTTCTCCACCATGGCGGTCAAAGACCTGGTGAATTGCCTCGATTGCGACGTGCCCGGGCAGGTGCGGGAAGTCAGCGACGCGCTGCTCTATCGCGACTTCATCACCGTGGGACTGCTGGTAAAAAAACTGGTGGTGCAGGATGAAGATAGGCCAGGCGAGCTGATCAAGGACAACTGGATCTATATTCAGGAGCCCGACGTCATTGCCGGCCGCTTGCAGATATTCAACAACTGGAGTCCCTACCTGGTGCGCGACCCCGAGACGGTATGGATTGGCGTGGAATACTTCTGCAACGAGTCGGACAGCCTGTGGAACACGTCCGATGAAAAGCTGTCGGCATTGGCGCAGCAGGAGTTGGAGAAGATCGGCATCATCCGCCAAGCCGATGTGTTGGATGCAACCGTCATCAGGATGGAGAAAACCTACCCGGCATACTTCGGCAGCTATGCACGGTTCCCCGAGATTCGCCAATATCTCGACGGCTTCGAAAATCTTTTCCTCATTGGCCGCAACGGCATGCACCGCTATAACAACCAGGATCACTCCATGCTGACGGCGATGACGGCCGTGGACAACATCGTTTCCGGACAGAGGGATAAGAGCAATATCTGGGCCGTAAACTCCGAAGAGGAATACCACGAGAGCGGCCGCAATCCCAGTTAGCCGCTAAAGCCTGGTGCCGCATGGCCGATTGTCATATAGGTGCCATAGAAGGTACCGAAGGTGCCTGCGGCCGGGCCGAAGTGAATTACGCAGAGACTTTTTCGCGTGAAGTAGGTCTATACTAGAGCAGATTAAAAGCAGATTAAAGGTTGATGTACCCAAGTACTAGCAACGCCGGGCGCAACGCCCCCAAACGCGAAAGGCAGCGTTGGGGGATTCCATACGCCCGGCTCCTATACGGGTACCTTCCGCGAATCCGGTCCAAGCGAAAGTGTGTCAGCCACGGTTCTAGATAAATCGAACCAGATCGCTGGCGAGTCCGCACGCAGGCGTGACCTTGTACTGCCGACGCTGTTCGGCGAAGGCTATGGCATCTACAAGGTGCGCAAGGGATCGTTCGTCGCCTCTTTCCTGCTGAACACGGCAGCTGTGGCCGCACTGGTCGCGATCGGCAGTTGGGTGGCGACGCACTCCGCGCAGGTGCAGAACCAGGTGACAACATTGGTCACCGACATCAGCCCATATATTCTGACGCCTGCCAAGACGTTGAGCGGCGGTGGTGGAGGCGGCGGCGATCATGACAAGCTGGCTGCCGGCAAAGGCGCACTGCCCAAAGCCTCTCTCAAGCAGATTGCGCCTCCGCAGGTGGTAGTTCGCAACGAAGCGCCCAAACTGGTGGCGGAGCCGACCGTGGTAGTTCCGCCCGATATCAAGCTACCTCAGGCGAATGCATTCGGAGATCCACTATCGAAGGCATTGGCCAGCCTGCCTTCCAACGGTACAGGGCTCGGTGGCGGCATTGGCAGCGGTACCGGAACCGGCGTCGGCAGCGGCAGCGGTCCGGGGGTTGGGCCGGGCAGCGGCGGAGGCATCGGAGGCGGCGTTTACCACGTCGGCGGCGGTGTCCTGCCCCCCAAGGTGCTCTACGATCCCGATCCGGACTACTCGGAGGCGGCCCGCAGAGCCAAGTACCAGGGGACGGTGGTCCTGTGGGTAATCGTTGGCGCGGACGGCCGCCCGCGCGAGATCAGCGTGCGGCGCTCCTTGGGAATGGGTCTCGATGAGAAAGCCGTCGAAGCCGTACGCCGCTGGAAATTCGATCCCGCCAAGAAGGACGGCCAAGCGGTCGCCGTGCAGATCAGCATCGAAGTCAACTTCCGGCTTTACTGAGCATGCCGCCAAATCAGTGTTCAGAGGCCCTAGCGTGCTGTCCCGGAAATTCGTGTAATGAGACAGCCGAAGGATTTCACCAACAGCCCGGCGGCGCGGTTTGGACACTTCCCAGGGATGCTTCGCTGCCTCAGCATGACACCCTAAGTTACGTCGTCAATTTGGGATACCGCCCTAGCGAGCCTCTCGCTTAAGTTTGCGCGCGATGGGTGCGACCTTACTGCTGGCGGCGTTCGCCCACTCGCTGCCGCGCTGCATCCAACCTTCCGCCTGATCGCTCCATTCTTCCAGCGTGTCACGCGCATCTTCGTAGCGGCGGCGCAGCCCCTTGCGAAGCTGCTTGCCGGTTTTGGGAGTCAGCGCAGCCGCCAGCAGCGAACCGACGCCGATCCCGATCAGCAGGAGAATCAGCCCCGTGGGCACACCGCGCCCGTTGGTTTCAGAGACACTGCAATCATCAAGGTTGCGATTCTCGGCCATAAACACCTCGTCCTCAGATATTGGCGGCGCCATTCGGCTCTCCTCCTGCTCCGCCGGAACCTCGTAGCTTAGAAAAACCGGCGCGTCGAACTGTTGCCAGGGTTTTGAGCTTTTCCGCCTAGCCGGTCGCCGCAATTGCCAGGTGAATACCTGCTGCCGCGGAAGATTCGCAAAGCGAAGTCTCGCAAGGTAAAATTAATTGTTTATCTCTCCGCTACGTGCCCCCGCCCTGATAGGGTGAAGTGGCGCGTGCAGTGTTGCTGAAGCGCCGGCAGAGGCGAAGGCCGCAGGCGATCCCACGAGGTTCGCGGGTTCATCACCCAATTTCATAAGGAGCACCTTACACAGCCATGGCGATCCAGGCCACACAACTACGTCCCGGCATGATCATCAAGCACAACAACGATCTGCATTCGGTGTTCAGCGTCGAACACCGCACGCCGGGCAATCTGCGCGCTTTCATCCAGGCAAGGCTGCGCAACCTACGCACCGGAGCCATGTTCGAGCATCGCTTCCGTTCCGGCGATGCGCTCGAAAAAGTCACTGTCGACCAGGTCAAGATGGAATTCCTCTACAACGACGGCGACGACTACTACTTCATGGACATCGAGAACTATGAGCAGACCCCGCTCAAGCACGACACTCTCGGCGATGCAGTCGAATACCTGACGGCAAACCTGCAGATCATCGTCGAATTCTTCGATGGCAAGCCCGTGGGCATCGAGCTGCCGCAAACGGTGGAGCTCAAAGTGGTGGAAACCGAGCCCGGCTTGAAATCGGCAACGGCCAGCAGCGTGACCAAGCCCGCCAAGACCGAAACCGGACTCGTCGTATACGTGCCGCCCTTCATCAACGAGGGCGACAAGATCAAGGTCGATACTTCCGATGGCGCGTATCTGTCCCGAGCGTGATAACCTTCATCCCACTACGGCATAAGTGGCGCGTAGCGGCCCCCGCGACAGACTGAGTTGACTGTCAGGGGAAAGTGATCTGTGTTCAAATAGAGCGCTAGGTTATGGGAAGCACGATCGAAACACGCCGTTATGTCGTCAGTGGACGCGTGCAGGGCGTCGGCTTTCGCTGGTTCGTCGAACGCGAGGCGCATGCGCTCGGTTTGGCGGGCTGGGTTCGCAACCGCAGCGACGGCAGTGTCGAGGTGCTTGCCTCCGGCACGCGCGATCAGCTCCGCCTGTTCTACGATAAGTTGAAGCAGGGTCCGCGCGCCGCCCGCGTCGACGATATCGAGGTCGAAGAAGCAGCGCCGCTCAAAGATCTGCACACTTTCCGAATCGAAGGAGTCTGGTAAAGAATGCCGCAACCGAAAATGGCCATGGACTGCGAACCGCTGAAGAAGCTAATCCGCGAGGTCCCCGATTTTCCCAAGCCGGGGATTCTCTTCTACGACATCACCACGCTGCTCAAGGACCGGCTCGGATTCGCGCAGCTCATCGATTCCCTGACCGCCTACTATCTGGAAAAGGACATCGACCTGGTGCTTGGCATCGAGGCCCGCGGATTCATCTTCGGGCCGGCGCTTGCCTACCGCCTGAACGCCGGATTCGTGCCCGTGCGCAAGCCGAAAAAGCTGCCGGCCGAAACCGTCCGCTGGACCTACCAGCTCGAGTACGGCCAGGACACGCTGGAAATGCACAAGGACGCCATCAAGCCCGGCCAGCGCATCCTGATCGTCGATGACCTGCTCGCCACCGGCGGCACAGCCGTCGCCACGGCCGAGTTGGCCAAGTCGCTGGGCGCCGAGATCACCGGACTCGCCTTCGTGGTCGAGCTGGATTTCCTGAAAGGCCGCGACCGCCTGAAGGGATACGACGTCCACACGCTGCTGCACTACGATAAGTAAGCGCCGAGCAAAGTCGTTGGGTGCCCTACCCTTCCGGCGCAGCCGGAGGGTGGGGTTGTCGTAACCTAACGAAAATACATCCGGCAGTGAAGCAGAATGTGGAGTGAAGTCAGAATCCCCACCCTGCGCCGAAAATCACGGCGCAAGGGTAGGGCACCCGAGATCACTTTTGATTCAGAAAGGCTGCCGGGTGCCCCAGGTTCCGCGCCGCGCTGTTCGGCGCTAACCTGGGTGAAGCGCGTCAGCGAAGAATTAGTTCGCTTTTCACGGCATGCGCGTGATGCAGAACTGTTCGTCGTGGCCGAGCACTTCGGCCTTGGACAGCTTGCCGGAAGCCACGGCCAGAATCTCCTGGTAAATCTCCTCGCCAACCTCTTGCAGTGATTTTTCGCCGGTGATGACCGCGCCGGCGTTGATGTCGATATTTTCTTTCATCCGCTGGAAGGTGCGCGGATTGCCGGTAATCTTGATCACCGGCACGCCGGGGAATCCCGAGGGCGTGCCTCTGCCGGTCGGGAAGCAGACGATCTGCGCGCCCGCCGCCGCCTGTCCGGTGGTGACTTCGCCGTCGTGGCCCGGGCCGTCGAGCAGCAGCAGGCCCTTCTTCGTGGGCGCGTCGCCATAGGCAAAGACTTCGACGAACTGCGCGTTGCCGGACTTCTTCATTCCGCCCAGCGATTTTTCGACCACCGACGAAAGTCCGCCGTCGTAATTGCCCGTCGAGATCAGGTTTTTCCGCTTTTCGTTGCTGGAGTTTCGCGTCTGCCGCTTGAGCCGCTCTTCCATGTTGCGGATCACCCGCAGGATATCGCTGGCCACTTGTTCGTTGATGGCGCGGCGAGCCAGGATGTGTTCCGTGCCCAGCAGTTCGGTCAGCTCGGTCAGGATGGAAGAACCGCCCTGCGCCACCAGCTTATCGGAGGCGATGCCGAGCGCGGGATTGGCCACCAGTCCCGAGGTCGTATCCGAGCCGCCGCAGTTCAGGCCGATCATCAGTTCGCTCGACATCAGCCTCCACCCGCCGCTCCTGCGAGACGGCCTGCTGCATCTTGCGGGCATGGCGCGTGCCGATGTCGATGGCCTTGATGGAATCGCCTTCGTCCTGAATGACCACCATCTCCACCATTTTGCCGGTTGGCGCGATGCCTTCGAACAATTCGCGCGGCGTGAATCGCTCGCATCCCAGGCCCACCACGACTACACCCGCGAAGTTCGGATTGCGGCCGATCCCGATCAACGTCTTGGCGGTGATCTCAAGGTCCTCGCCCACCTGGCTGCACCCGACCGGATGAGAGAAGTGCACCGTGCCCGGAACGCTCTCCGCGATGCGTTGCGCCACCTTGGCCGAGCAGAAAACCGAAGGAATGATGGCGATCAGGTTGCGCACTCCAACACTGCCGTTTTCCCTTTTGAAGCCGAGAAATTTGTCTCCCATTGCCTACATTCCCCTCTCGCAATACATGTTATGGATGTGGATCCATGCGCCCTTTTTGATTGCGATCTTCATCTTGCCAATCTCTTCGCCGTATTTGTAAACCGGCGCATTCGGCGCCAGGTCGGCGAGCGCGAACTTGTGGCCGAAGGGAATCTTCTCGATGACGGTTGCTTCATACTTCTTGCCCCCGTCCTCGGCCACCGTGCAAGCGTCGCCGGCGGCCAGATCGGTCAAGGCGATCGCGACGTTATCTTTCTGGTCGAGTACGAGTGCGGTTTTTCCTGCTGTCAAGTCGCTGAGTTCTTTCACGTTTCACACCCCGCTCTTGAAATTAGACCAGTTTCGCAAAAGGCATATTCCATGAAGGTCGATTATCACACGGGACACGCCTGCTCTGAAACCAAACCATATGCCTGATGAATTGCAGTTATTCCTCACTTTCATTTCTAGCACCGGCGCTGCGGGAATTCACGGAAACCCGAGCTGACCAAGCGCGACGAAAGTCATTACATTCTGGCAGGGCTTCGCCGATTTGTCTGGTTTAACTACTCAGGAAAAGTGTGTCGCCTGCGGAATAAATGTTCCTTCCACCGGTTAGCACCAGTGAAAGGCAAACGAAGTACCGAAACTGATCGAGGCTTCGTCAATGTGGAGGGAATATGAAAATGAGGACCAACATTCTGCTTGCAACCGCTGTGCTCGCCGGCTCCATACTTGCCAGCGCGCAGACGACAACCCAAGGCTTTGAGGATGCTACTCATCCGGATAACATGGCCGCACCTGCCGCCAATGGTGGAGGCGCGTACGAGCCCTCTATCACCGGCGCCGCGCAGTCCAACCAGGACAATACCTTCCGCGACACGAGCAATCGTGACAACGGCAACCGCGACGACAACAAGCAGGTGGCACCCGACGATCCCCGAAAGAACCCGTACTGGGAGCCCAAGGATTGGAATTACATCAGCAAAGAAAGTGTAGGCGGATAGCGGCTTCCCGGCGAGGCAACAACCACGAGCAGGGAGAAACGGAAGCGGAGGGAGGCGTGGATCGGGTGCAGGCGAACAGCGAATTCGTCACGCCCGATCCACGCTACATTCACTGTCCTTTACGGCTGTGCGCTCGGCGGCTCTTCGCGCACCAGCAGATACTTATCTTTCTGCAGGTAACTCTTACGCCGGAACCAGTCTTCCATGCGCTCCTTCAGCAGAGGCAACGGCACGCGCGTGCCAGCCTCCATCAGGCCATCGGCGAGCGGCAGGGTGTCATCGAACACCGGATCGTTGGTGAAACTGCGCATGGCAAAGCTATCCAGCCATTTCAAGGGAGCAGGCCGGCGCGCGTCGCCGTCCTCGTATTCCACGCGAATTCTGCGAGAGAACATGGCTAGGCCAGTTAACACCTATGGGACGAGCAACGTCACGAACGAAAAGCGGCTCAGGCGAAGGTGCAGCTTGCTAGGCGGCCATCTCGGCTGCTGCGTCTTGCAGGCGCTCTTCCAGCGCATCCACTTCCTGCCACAGCGCCGGCGGCAGGTGCCTGCCAAACTTCTGGAAGTATTCCCGGATGTGCGGCACCTCGCGCAGCCAGCCGTCGATGTCCACTTTCAGCAATTCCTTGATGCGATCGGCCGGCACGTCGAGCCCGCTCAGATCCAAAGCGTCGGGGCCGGGTATAAGTCCAATGGCAGTCTCGACCGCCTCTCCCGTGCCTTCCATGCGCTCGAAAATCCACTTCAGCACGCGGCAATTTTCGCCGTAACCAGGCCACAGGAACTTGCCGCGTTCATCCTGCCGAAACCAGTTCACATAGAAAATCTTCGGCAGCCGGACTCCAGCCGTGGCTCCCATCTTGAGCCAATGGCCGAAGTAGTCGCCCATGTTGTAGCCGCAGAAAGGCAGCATGGCCATCGGGTCGCGCCGCAGTTGGCCGACGGCGCCGGCGGAGGCTGCCGTAGTTTCGCTGCTCACAGTTGCGCCCAGGAAGGTTCCGTGCTGCCAATCGAAGGCCTCGCAAACCAAGGGCACGACGCTGGCGCGCCGTCCGCCGAACAGGATGGCGTCGATGGGTACGCCTTTGGGGTCGTCCCACTCGGGAGCGATCACCGGGCATTGTCGCGCCGGAGTCGTAAACCGCGCGTTTGGGTGCGCGGCCTTGCGGCCGGAGTCAGGGGTCCACGGACGCCGCAGCCAATCGGTGAGGAATTCGGGCTGTTCCGCAGTCATGCCTTCCCACCAGATGTCGCCCTCCGGCGTGATCGCGCAATTGGTGAAGACCGAGTTCCGGCTGATGGTTCCCATCCCATTGGCGTTGGACTGGACGCTCGTGCCCGGCGCCACGCCGAAAAAACCTGTTTCGGGATTGATGGCATACAGCCGGCCATCAGCTCCGAACTTCATCCAGCAGATGTCGTCGCCGAGGGCTTCCACCTTCCAGCCCGGAATGGTAGGAATCAGCATCGACAGGTTCGTCTTGCCGCAGGCCGAAGGAAATGCACCGGCGATGAACTTCACGACCCCCTGCGAATTCGTAAGCTTCATAATGAGCATGTGCTCGGCCATCCAGCCTTCATCGCGCGCCTGCACGGAAGCGATGCGCAGAGCGTGGCACTTCTTGCCCAGCAGAGCGTTGCCACCGTAGCCGGAGCCGAAAGACCAAACCTCACGCGTCTCCGGGAAATGACAGATCCACTTCTCGTCCGGATTGCTGGGCCAAGCCGTATCCGGGGCGTTCGCCTCGAGCGGGGCGCCCACCGAATGCAGTCCCTTCACGAATTCGCCTTCAGCCCCGAGGGCGGCAAGCACCTGGCTGCCGACCCGCGCCATGATGTGCATGTTGACGACAACGTACGGGGAATCGGTCAGCTCAACTCCAAAGCCGGCCAGTGGCGAATCGATTGGCCCCATGCAGTAGGGGATTACGAACAGCGTCCGTCCGGCCATTGAGCCCTCGAACAGCTTCATCAGGATCGATTTCATCTCGACCGGATCTTTCCAGTTGTTCGTCGGTCCGGCATCATCTTTGACATGGCAGCAGATGAAGGTACGATCCTCAACCCGGGCCACATCAGTCGTGGTCGAACGCACGTAGATGCTGTTGGGACGCTTATCGGGGTTGAGCGGAATCGCGACTCCGGCGTCAATCATCAGCCGCACCATCTCCTGGTACTCCCTATCCGAACCGTTGCACCAGTAGACGCGCTCGGGTTTGCAGAGGCGTGTTACCTCTTCCACCCATTGCAAAAGCTTTTGGTTGTGCACGGTACCGCTGGTTGCCTCGACGGTTTCACTAAAGCTGGCCATAGAGCGTCTCCTCTGGGCGCGCCACGAAATTGAAGCGAGAAATTTTCTGGATTCACCACCGCAACCGCTTCCCCCACGAAAGCGGCTGCCAGGCCCGGCAGACGAAAACCTGTCGGCTGCGGAGTCCTTCACCGGAAAGCCATGTATGCCGTGATCACAAGATTCCGGGCTGACATCGTGCGGCGGCCGCGAAACCCGTCTAATTGCCCCTTACCTGAGGCTAGTGCTCTTGGCGTATTCGGCTTCGAGCGCCGCCAGGTATTCCAATGTTTCGGGAACGGTCAGCATATACATCTCCCGGCCGCTCTCCTCGCCGTTTTCGATGATCGTTTTCAGATAAAATCCCGCGATCTGAACGGCCATGGGATCGGTGATCACCTTGCCGTTGCGCCGGTGGTATTCGCCCCAAGCCGGATGCGGCAGTGCAATCCAAACCGGTCGTCCATTGACCAGAAACTTCACGTCGACGGCGTCGGCATGCCGCGTGGCAATAGCCACGATCACGGCCTGAAAGACGCAGCGCACTTGCTCGCCCGTCCAGTGTTCTTTGGCTTGGAAATCGCTGTACATTGCCAAAAACTATAATCCGGCGGCATCCATCACGGCAACCTCTCACGTGTTTAGATGCAGGTCGGCCGCAAAGAAGCAAAAAGCAAAGAAGCAAAAAAATGGCCTGGTGGCCCACATCCGCCGTTCTTCGGCGAATGTGGGGGCGCCGGTTTCAGCATGGCAAAATGGTCTAGAATCCAAGCGGTGGCCCGAAAAACTCAAGGCATAGCTCATGTTGGTCCGCAAGCGGGGTCCCCAGCGACGGATGCTTCTACCGTTGCTGGGGTGGAGACCACGCCAGCCAAACCGGCGAAGTCCCCTCCCGGGCCAAAACCCGGCAAGGAAGCTTCGGCTATCAAGGCCCAGAGGGCACGTCGCGATTCCAGCGGACGGAAGCGCGCTCCCAAGCGTGGCGGGGTCAAGGTGTTCACGGTCGCGAACCTGGCTCGATCGTCATGGCTGGTGCACGGCTTCAGTACGCGGCAGGGCGGCGTCAGCCCCGAGTATGGAGGCCGGGCGCTGAATTTGGGACCCACCAGCGAGGACACGCCGGAGAACATCGCGCGCAATCGCGAACTGTTTATCGGCAAACTGGGCGCCATCGACGCCAAAGGCCGTCCCTGGCCCGTCATCACCGCCAGCCAGATCCATTCGGCGATCATTCACCGCGTTGACCGGGAAACTGCCCAGCCACTGAGGGGCGACGGGATGGTCACCAGCAAGCCCGGCCTCCTGCTCGGCATCAAGATCGCCGACTGTCTGCCTGTGCTCCTCGCCGACCCCGAGCGGCGCGCCGTAGGCGCTTTCCATGCCGGATGGCGAGGCACGGCGCGACGGATCGTCGAGAAGGGCATTGGCGAAATGCGCAAACACTTCGGCAGCGACCCGGCGAAGTTGCTTGTCGCCATTGGTCCGGGCATCGGTAGCTGCTGCTATGAGATCGGCGATGAGGTCGAGCGCGAGTTCGAGTCGCAGTTTGCCTACTGGCGGGAACTGTTCGAAGATGTCTTCGACTCAAGGTCGCTGCACGCGCGCTATCCGCTGTTGTTCCTCAACCAGCGCGCCCCCGGACACGGCGACCCGGCGGTTTCGCGCCGCCTCAACCTGGTGAAGGCCAACCTGCTGCAACTGCGCGATGCCGGCGTAGCGGAGCGGAACATCTCGAATCTGGGCCTCTGCACCTCGTGCCGCACAGACCTCTTTTTCTCCTATCGCAAAGAGCACGTTACGGGGCGAATGATGGCCGTGGTGGGGATCAGGCCGTAAGAGGCGAGGAGTGGCGCGACCGATTACCGCTCCGTCATTCCACAACGATAACCGGCTTGACCGGAGGAAAAGCATTATTCACCCTCATCGACGGGAGGGGATTCGCCGCGCCAGAGAACTTCCCATGTTTCCCGTCAGGATAGTATTGGTATATGTGACCAAAATTATTGTACTGGGTGATGGCCACATCTCTCGCTAAGACGATCGTATAAATGGAGCCGACTCCGGCCAACTCCTCCGTCAAAAACATTTGCACATGGGCTAGACATAATCCGGGTTTAGTCTCTGCGGCGAGAATATGTGCTCTCCATCCGTTAGGCACCATACCGGGATTCAGCATATTCATTAATAATGGGTGCTGCCGCAGGCCCATGAATTCATTGACGCGCTTGATCGGCTCTTGGGTGTCCTTGTAAATGAACTCGCGGATTCGCGCAAACATTTCTTCGTGACCGGCGTACATCGTGAACTGCGTCAGAAAATAGTGAAAACCGATCTTCGCAAATGCACGATAGTACCGCTCTCCCAACTCAAACCTGACGACTGGCTTTTCGATGATGTTGCTCAACGATTTGTCTTCTGAAAACGTGATCGTGGGACACACTTCCCGCATGAGTTTCTGTACCCACTCCTGCTCGTGTGGATAGAACGACGCTCGCGTTTCAAATGGTTCGATAATTCCGAGACGGGTCATTCCTCCGCGCACCTGGGCTGCAGTCATGTCTTGCCGGAGTGGAAGATGATGCGTTTTGCCGGACTCAGTTTCCACGAAAATCAACTCGCACATCTGCCTCACGACGCCGTTCTCAATTTCGAGATTGACCTCCACGCCGAACTCCCGATCAAATGTCGAAAATTCCAAGCGCCGTCCACCTGCACTTCCTCTCGCAAAGGGGTTTACCTTCACGTGCTCCTGGCGACCCTCCACGCGGTAAAACCTACGAAGGAATCCCTCCGGACCGCTGCGCGATAGCTGTTCGTCGAGAAGGCCAAGACGCTTTGAATTGCAGTCATTGCAAAGACGACCGTCAAGATTTGGCGAGTTGGTGAATTCGCCGAAAGCAGCGGGAAGGGCATGCTCCAACGTATTAGCGTCTGCGAGGCAGTAAAGGCACTTGTTCATAATTTCAATTGCCTCTCCGGGAACTCGGGCGGGTGGCCCATTCAAGCCCGCCGTTGGCTTGAGTGGGGCAGTTTTCCTGCACAAGTAACAACTACCCCACACACAAGCAAAGGAAGCTTGTATGGGGCACCCGGCTATTTTATCGTCACTAAAAAGAAAAAGGCACGGCCAAGCCGTGCCTTTGAAGATCGCGAAGCCGCTCTAATTCGTTCCGTTCACGGTGCGCAGCTTGCCACGCATGAAGTGGTAGGGAGGCCAGGGGCCGCTGATCGAAATCTCGCAGTTCTTCAACTGCCGCGTCGCAGTGTTGTAGCGGTTCTGATATTTCTGCAGGGAAGTCGCCTCGATCAAGTGTGCAATGTCGATCACCAGTCCGGCGTCGACGCGCTTGCAACTAGTCTCGTGCTCCAGTGGGGCGAGCAACTTGTTCACCTGCACGGACACCGCGCGCGCCTTGGTCTGGCGTTCGCGATCGCGAGTGGCAATCACATGCAGCCGTTCGAGGTACTGGCCGCCGGTCCGCACCGGAAGCGCTTGCAGGACCACTTCTGGGACGGTGCCGTCCTCCCTCATCATGACCTTGATATGCATCTCTGCCTTGCCGCGCAGCCGCTCAAGGCTCTCATGAAAAGTCTTGCGATTGGCCCGTACGGCGTGCCGCAGCGCGTCGTCGGTTTCGAAAACGGTTGCAAAGCGGAAAGGCAACACGGTTGCGTGCCGGAAGCACTCGCTCACCACCCGCGCGTGTTCCACGACAGCCTGCTGATCCAATGGAAGGTTGCGATCATAGGCACTCACCAGAACCACGAACTCGCCGGTAGGAAAACCCATGACAGGCGAAGAGTTGATCCCACGCAGTTGCTCAAATTGAAAGGGACGTCGAACCCGACTTGGTTGCACCGAACCCTGCTCGGTAATGCAGTACGCGTACCACGTCATTTCCATGTCTCCAGAGAACCCGGGCGAGTGGAGATAGCGCCGCGGAATGGGGATGATGCCGTAAACTGAAAGAAAATATCCCGGAATGAGAAAAGGGGACGGAGACAGCTCCTAAATGATCCTGGACGATCATGCCGATAGCGACCCAAAAATATCCTACTTCTTCTTGGGAGCTAATAGCAACATAGTTGCACGCCGAAAGTGCTTCCCAACGCGGCTTTGGGGCTACAAAGCTTCGGCCAAGCCGGCGGACTCGGCCAAAACTTGAATTTCTATATTATTTACTCATGATTTGACGATAAAAGAGGCCATGGAATCGCCTCTCAGCGCCTGAGCAGTTTCGGAATATGTGCATCTCGGATGTACCATTCGCGAAGGCGGTGCTGCCGCTCACTTTCCAGGCACGCCCTCTGATTGCAGAGCGGTTCCGGCAATCTCCGGCAATCGGGGGCCGCTCTCCGATGGCCGAACGGCCGGTGCTTTGCTCAGTTGGCCAATAGCAGGAATTCACCTTTGAGTGTGCTCTGCCAGCAAATCGGCAGAGTTGACCATACGAAACGCACCTACTCGCATCTAAGATTGAACTAACGCGGGACTGTTCCGGTCCTGAACATGGCAGCTTGTCTGCCGCGAGCACTTATGACATCTGACTCCCAGACCGCGAATTTCTCTTCACCCGAACAGTTCGTGGTCCAGGTGTTCTCGGAGTTCAGCCGCGAGACGGTGCAGCGCCGCTGGCACGCCATCAACGTCATCGTGCGCATGAGCATGCTGGCCGGTCTCGAATTGCAATTGGAACCCGCCTTGAATCTCGTCTGCGACATGGCGAGCGAGATTATCCCTTATGAGCGCGGCCTGGTTTTTTTCTGGGATGAAGAGCAACAGCAGATGCATTTGCGGGTCACGCGCAACCTGGAAGCTTTCGACCAGGAGACTTTTGCCCGCGGCAATCTGCTCAATTTGTGGACCGCGAAGTTCCAGCGGCCCATGATCGTTCCGCGAGGCGCGCACGAGCAGGTCGATGTGCTGCTCGACGCCGTGGGCGCCGAATCGGTTTTGATACTGCCACTGTTCGTGCGCACGCGCGTTCTGGGGTCGATGCAGCTATTCGGGTCGAGCCGCAACAGTTTTAGCGAAGAAGACGCGCAATTGCTGTGGATCCTGTCGCTGGTGGTGGAGAATCTGTTGACGCGCGATTTCGCCAATGAGGCGCTGATCAAGTTTGCCTTCACCGATTTTTTGACCGGCATGAAGACGCGCGGCTACTTCGAAACGCAGCTCGAGCGCGAAATGAAGCGCGCCGAGCGCAGCCGGGGTCCGCTGGCACTGGTCATGATCGACATCGATCATTTCAAGATCCTCAACGATACTCATGGCCACCACGTCGGCGACGTACTTCTGCGGGATGTCTCGTCGGTCCTGATGAAGGACATGCGCCAGATCGATACGGTTGCGCGCTACGGTGGCGAAGAATTCGTACTGATCCTTCCGGAAACGAACAACGCGGGCGCGTATCGAGTGGCGCAGCGGCTGCGAAAGGCGGTTGAATCGGCGCGTTTCTTCGCCGGCTCGCCCTCGGATGTCGTGAAGCTGACCATCAGCATGGGAATCGCGGTGTTCCCGCAGGACGCGCAGTTCAAGCGCGACCTGATTGAAGCCGCCGATGCCGCCCTTTATGAAGCCAAGCGCAGCGGCCGCAACCGCGTCGTCCTTTGCTCGGACCTGGACCGGAAGACGGAGGTCTCGTGACGTCTCGATCCGCCTTGGCGACCCCGGCCGCGACCAGCGACAGCGACGGCTACCTCGATTCACGCGGGAAATGCGACCGTGCGGCGCCGCGCCCTCAACTGCGCGCTTGGAAGGCGCTGCACGCCTGTAACGCCTACGAACCCATCAGCTCCGTCGTCGAGGCCCAGAGTTCGGCCGGCATGCTGCCCGAGGTGGTAACTCCGTACGGCTCTCCTGTGCCCGGGGTGGGATCGCTGTTGCAGGCGTGGAGCAGCTTCAGAACCTGGCGGCGCATGCTGCTGGAAAGCCCCGCGGCCGCAAGTTGCGAGATCGTGCATGCACACTGCTTTCCCGCGGGTATGGCTGCGGTCCGGAAATTCCCTGCGGTCGTTTACGAACTGGAACAGTTCATTGAAGACCAGCGCGGGTACCCGGCTCGCGCCGGGCGCCGTCGGAGCCCGCGCATTTTGAAGGCAGCGGAGCGGTTCGTGCTCTCGCGCTCGGCGGCCGTAGTCGTGCGAACCCAAAGCGTCCGCCAGGAACTGCTGCGGCGCGGGGCTGCCGCCGAGCACATCTTCGTCATTCCGCGGCCTCTGCCGACAGCCGAAATCGAGGGCGCACGAATCCTTCCGCTGTGCAGATACGAATCCCGCGATGACGCCTTCAGCGTTTTCTCGACGCTCAATGTTGGGAGAAGCTGGCAGGCCTGGCTCTGCGAGTTGCTGGCGGCGGCAAGGTCGGCCAGGCTGAAGATTCCAAAGTTGGTGCTCCACGTTGAAATCGACGAGAGTCTTCGCCGGGAGGCGTCGCGCCTGGTTTCGCAGTTCGGACCAGAGTTCGACGTTCGGCTCGTGGACAAGTGGGCGGCGGCGCAGGCGATGTCAGGCTGCTCGTTGGTGGTGGCTGGAGCTGCGCTGCAACCCGGCGTGACGCCAGCGGAGAATGCACTGGCGCTGGCGGCATTGCGCGAAGCGAAGCCGCTGCTGGCCGCCGATCTTGCCTGCAATCGTGACGTCAGCGCCAACGGTTCCGGATGCATCTGGTTCGCTGCGGGCGATGTCGCCGACCTGGGGAGACGAATCGTGTTTCTCGCCTCCCATGCCGGCTTTCGCAATGCCCTGGTTGCCAGCGGAAATCTTTACTGGCGCCAGATGCGTGCCCCGGCCCGCATTGCCGAACAATACGACGCTGTCTACTGGCACGCTTTCGTCCGCGGGCGCGCGGGAAAATGGCACACGCCAACCGTAAGCTGGCAGCCCTCGCATGCAGCTATTTGACGCGCCGCTCTGGATGCCCGGATTCATCATCCGGAGATCTGCTTCTGCTTAAGAGATAGTCGCTATCTCCGGCTAGTCTTTTTCTTGGCGGCTCTGGGAGCGGCGTGTTTTTCGGCGGCCTTGGCTTTCGACCCCTTGCTGCCAGCGGTTTTCACGGCAGGTTTCGGTGTGGATTTCTTCGTGACGGGCGGTGCCGGCTTCATGCTCACAGGCTTCACGCGCACGGTGAGCGGAGTTTTCACGGCCGGTTTTACGGCAGATTTCTTCGCGACAGATTTCTGAGTACCGTCGGAACGCGACTTGGCTCCGGCTTTCGCCTTCTCTGGGACTGATGGTGGTGGCGCCGCGGGTGGGGTCGGCTGTGGAGCCTCGGCACGTTCAGCCGGCGGGCGAGGCTGCACGGAAGATGCGCCTGATGCGCGAACTCCCAACTGACGCAGCACAGCGCCCCGCATCTGCTCTACTGGAGCAGGCTTTCCGGTCCAGATCTCGAACTGGCGCGCACCCTGGTAGACAAACATCTCCACCCCACTGATAGCTGGGATGCCCTGTGCCCGAGCCATCTGGAGCAGCCGTGTTTCGGCCGGGTTGTATACCAGGTCGAAGACGCAGCGCACCGACTTCAGCTCCTTTTCGCTAAGTGGCGATTCCGCCGAGCCTCCCATTCCAACCGGGGTCGTGTTAATCGCCACGGCGAACTGCATCTTCGGCAAATCGCCGCGCTTCACGGTGTTGACTTCGAATTGCTTGGCCAGTTTCTGTGCGTTGGCCGGCGTGCGGTTCAGGATGTAAACGTTCGCGCCCCGTTGTTTGAGCGCGTAGACCGCCGAGCGCGCCGCCCCGCCCGCGCCAATCACCAGCGCATCGGCGCCGGACAGGGTTAGCTGGGCCTCCAGCGGGGCGAGAATGCCCTGTATGTCCGTGTTGAACCCGATCAGTTGCCCATCCTGGCTGCGCACTACCGTGTTGCACGACCCGGTTGCCGCCGTAAGCTGTTCAGACCGGTCGAGCAACGGCAGGATTTGTTCCTTGAACGGCATGGTGACGCTAAGCCCGTGAATGGGGATCTCGCGCACGCAGGCCAACAGGTCGTCGAGCGACTCGACCAGCAGCGGCAAGTAAACGGCATTGACGTTTTCCCGCCGCATGGCGGTATTGATGAGCACGGGCGAGAGCGAATGTCGCACTGGATTGGCGGCGACTCCGTAGATCCGTGTCGCGGCGTCGAGCTGATCGACGCGATACGTTTCCTGCATTTCGCGGGCGGTGATCTGCCCCGATGCGGTTGGTTCCCCGTGGTTTGGGGCAGCGAAGGTAAATGCCGCCCCGGCGCGAACACACAGCACGCGGCTGATCGCCCCCTGTTCGCCCATGCAGGCTCCCAACATGGCATGATCGTCTTTATGCTTCTGCAGGAACTTCAACATTTCCACGTTGTCGTGCAGCGACGTTGCCGTGGTGACAACCTTGTAAAAATCGGGCGAGAATGCCGCCAAGCGCCCGAAATTCTTTTCGAGGCCTTTCGTTTGCCTGAAATCATGGAACGAAAGAAGCAACGAAGCTTTGGAACGCAGCCGGTCAAACTCGGCGCTCTTCAAAGCCTCCGCGCTTTCCACTTCGAGGTCGAGTATCTGGCAGCCGGCCCCGGCCGCTTTGATCAGCACGTCGATTTGAGCGCTCAGGGAACCGCGAAACTTTCCTCCGTTGGCCGCCCGGCGGCAGGTCGCGACGCCGATGGCATCCGGACGATACTCGAAGAAGCGCTTCAGCCCAGGAATGGCGCTGATCGGGTTTTTCAGGTAATCAAGCCTGAATTCCAGAAAGTTGTTCTCGCGAACCTGTAGGTCAGCCTGGTAGAAAAGATCGCTCGGTTCGGTGGCGCTCAGGCAGACGCAGACCTTAGGCAGGCGAAGCTGCAACATCCGGCTGGCTAATTGGTTTGGCGGGACACTCATTCCGGGGGAATGGTACAGATGCACCGCGACAGTTGCAACCCTATAGAGGGTTTTCATGGTGAATTCGTGTCCCCCCGTACCAGTGCGGTTAATACGATGACCAATCGTTACTTGAACAGCCGCCAAGCCTCTGGTAGCGTTCGGCTGGCTAGGTCTGTCCGGCCGGCTCGACGTTTTTCGCCAGAGCCGGAATTGCCAACACTTTTGTGCTAGCAGGCGAGTCAGTCCAGAAGCTCCCAGGCTATGTGCGGCAACGTGCCTGCCTGCGGCGGAGGTGATTATGAGATGGCAGGCAATCTTGCTGGTGCTTTGGGCTAGCGTGGGCGTGGCGCAACAGAACTTGCCGGCAGCGCAGTCTGCTGGTAGTTCAGGGGCTGGGTCTGTTCTGGGCTTTAGTTACCAAACCAGCTACAAAGACGTCTATTGCGCCGGGTTCATCAGCCGTGAGCGCTTCCGAACTGGCCGAGTGATCCAGGGTGGAAGCCGCTCACCCGAGATGAGCCACTTTACCGCGAAAGAAACAGTCTTTCTAGCCGGCTCCGGCTACGAGGTAGGGAGCCGCTACGCCGTTGTGCGCGACATCCGCGATCCGAATCGCTATGAGTACTTCAAGGGACAGAATAAACAACTTGATCGACTCGGACACCTCTATGCCGAGTTGGGCCAACTGAGGATTGACCGCATTGAGAATGGCTATGCGCTTGCCACCATTGAGGCGAGTTGCCAGCCAATCATTCCCGGCGACATGGTGCTTCCTTTCCGCGATAAAGGCAGTTTTGCCGTGCAGCCCCGGACGATGCCCTTTCAGGTATTTGGCGTCACCCTGCCCCGGCGGCATGGCATGATTGTGATGTCCAACGAACTCGACTACATCTTTGGCCTGCACAAGATCGTCTACATCAACCTCGGCTCCAGGGCTGGACTGAAACCGGGAGACTATCTGCGGATCAGCAGAACTTACGATCCCGACAAGATGCCCGAAGGAAACAGGCTGACGCTGGAGACTCACGGCTACGACGCCACGCAACGTCATCGGTTGATCGTCCCGCCAAAGTCGATGAAGAACTGGCCCGTGAAAGGCTTGGGAGAGCTGATGGTAATCTCGGCGACTTCGGAGACAGCGACCTGCATAGTCACCATGGCCCTGGAGAACCTGCAAATTGGGGACTTGGTCGCGCCGGAGGATGAGCGCTAAGAGTATACCGACCGTAAAATTGCTCTATCGGAGGAGGCTCAGTTGGCGAGTGATTCGCTGGGCTGGTTCTCGCCGAATACCTCAGCCGTAAAGGCTTCCAAGCGGGCGCCGTGCTTCCACGCATCTGGCGGCAGGCAGGCTTTGCGGCAGGTCTCCGAGAGGAATTTCTCGCGGTCCCAGCCCCACTCCAGCGGAACCTGGGGCAGCAGCAGCCCGCGCGCATGACCAAGGGTCACAATCAAGCCGTGGCGGCCGACCTCAACTTTCTCCGGCTCGATTGGAGCCAGCGGCGAGAGCACGCTGATTTCGATCTGCAGCTCCGGAAGCTCGCCAATGGTGACTGGAGCAAAGCGCGGATCACGAAACGCGGCTGCGGCCGCTGTATCGGCAATTGTGCGGTAAAGCGGATACAGCGGCATGACGTAACCGATGCAGCCGCGCAACCCTCCGGATCGGTGCAGGGTGGTAAATGCCCCACGCAACTCGGCAAGGTGCGAGGACGGAGGAGAAATGTCCAGTTCCTCTTTGCGCAATTCGGCCGCGATCGTCCAGTGCGCCAGGCGCAGCAGCAGCTTCCGCTCTTCGTCGGAGTACTCGTTCATTGACCATTTCTCAGTTGTCAGCTTCCGGTTTCCGGCTGGGCGCCGGAAGCGGGATCAGTAGCTAGGACCTGCTAGACCAGATTCGCGGAAGGTAGCTTTCGCGAGTCTTCTAGGTTGCCGGGACATCCTTGTCTTTGCGGCGATGAAGGACAAAAACGCGCCGCCGCCGTTTTTGAGTCGCCGTCTTGTCGATCTTGGCCCAAAATGCGACGAAATAGTCGGCTGCCGACACCAGCGAGAGCGCGACCATGAACCAGGTGGCAGTCCGCGCAATAATCTCAACCGGCAGGATCCATGGCCCGACCGTCCAATAATTCCAGCGATGGGCAAGGATAACAGCCACCACCGAGACGATTTGCACGAACATCTTGAACTTGCCCAGATCGCTCGCCTGGATCGTGAACCCTTCCTGCGCGGCGATGGCCCGCAAGCCGCTCACCAGGAACTCTCTGCCTATGACCACCACAGCCATCCAGGCAGGAACGAGCCGGGGCGTGAACTGCACGAGTGAGATGAATGCCGCGGCAATCAGCAGCTTGTCCGCCAGCGGATCGAGCAGCATTCCCGCGGTAGTGACCTGCTTCCGCTTTCTCGCCAGGTATCCGTCCAAGCCATCCGTAATGGAGGCCAGGATGAACACGGCGGAGGCGACCAGTTCCTGCTCTCCGTGCGATCCTCGAAACCGATTGCTTGCCAGCACCCATATCAGAATAGGAACACAAAAGATACGGGTAATCGTAATGTAGTTCGGGAGATTCACGGTTGTGACCAACGAAGGGGCACAATACGCCGTCCCCTCCACTAAGTCACGATTATGCGCTCTCCGGTAGATGAAAGCAACGACGCCGAAGCGGACGCGGGCAGCCTTTTGGCCGCCCTCGATTGACAACTCATGGCCCTTCTTCAGGCGTAAATGCCGCGTTGCCGGATCACGAAAGCCACCCGATCAATGGCCAACATATAACTCGCCGTTCGGTTGTCGACCGCGTGTTTTTCCGCGTAGCGGACCACATCATTGAACGACTCGACCATGATTTGATCGAGTCGTTCATTCACCATCGCTTCGGTCCAGAAATAGCCCTGGCGATCCTGTACCCATTCGAAGTAGGAGGTGGTAACGCCACCGGCGTTGGCGAGAATGTCGGGGACGATGAACACTCCCTTCTCGCCCAGAATCTTGTCGGCGTTGGTGGTGGTCGGCCCATTGGCTCCCTCCACCAGGATTTTTGCCTTCACCCTGTCGGCGTTCTTGCTGGTGATCACGTTTTCAGTCGCCGCGGGAATCAAAACCTCGCAATCGGTGACCAGCAGTTCCACGGGATCATACTTCTCGGCGCCGGGGAATCCATGAATCGTGTGGTTCTTCTGGTGGTACTCCCAGAGAGCGTCGAGATCGATGCCGTGCTTGTTGTAAATCCCGCCGTCCCATTCGGCGATGCCGACGATCGTGTATCCGTGCTGGAACATCAGGTGGGCCGCGTTAGACCCCACGTTGCCAAAGCCTTGCACAATCACGCGAGTGGAGTCGCGATCCATGCCGAGTTTCTTCAGCGCCTGGTCGGTCACCACCATCACCCCGCGGCCGGTAGCCTCGCGACGTCCGCGCGATCCGCCGATGGCGATCGGTTTGCCGGTAACGCAGGCCGTCACCGTCTGCCGCATGTGCATGGAATAGGTATCCATCATCCACGCCATGGTCTGCTCGTTGGTGTTCACATCGGGTGCGGGAACGTCCTTCTCGGGCCCCAGGAATTCGATCAGCTCCGACATGTAACGCCGGGTCATACGTTCCAATTCGTTCTGCGACATCTTTTTCGGATCGCAGATAATGCCGCCCTTGGCGCCCCCGAAGGGGATGTTCACGACCGCGCACTTCCAAGTCATCCAGGCGGCCAGGGCGCGCACTTCGTCGAGGTTCACTTCCGGCGAGTAGCGGAGACCGCCCTTGGCGGGGCCGCGGGCTGTCGAGTGCTGGACGCGATAACCGGTAAAAAGCTCCATGCGTCCGTCGTCCATCAGCACCGGGATGTGAACAATGATCTCGCGGCTGGGCTGACTCAGGATCTTCCAGAGGCCTTTGTCAAGATTGAGTTTGGTGGCAGCGTATTCAAAGCGTGCTGCCTGTGCTTCCCAGGGGTTTGTTTCCTGCATTTCCTGTTCAAGTGCTGTAGTCATGGGATCTCCGAAGTCGCCCGCTTCGAGTGCGGATGCCAGCGCAAAGCCTGGTTCGCCGCGTTTCCTGGGTGGTTCAGGAAAATGTACCGCGGCCCTTAACCAGGAACTGTCCGGAAAACTGTTCCGCCATCCTCGAATGCTGGAGCGCAGCTCCTTTTCGGGGCTGACAAAGTATAAGCGCGGCTGGGGCGGCTAAACAACCGGATTGGAGGGCTGCCCGGTTTCCATTTTCGTAAAGAACCGCGGTCGCCGCGGAACCGAAATGGATATGCTCAGAGCTGCAATACCAACCCCTCGCTGGCCGCCGTCACGCGAGGAAAGTGCTGCTGCGCTTCTTTGACGATCTCATCGATGCGATCGTCGGAGTGATCCGGATCGTGGTGGTAGAGCACGAGGTGCTTGACTTCGCTTTCCTTGGCGATGTTGACGCCTTCGCGCCAATGGCTGTGCCCCCAGCCGCGTCTTCGCGCCTCATATTCCTCGGGCAGGTATTGCGCGTCGTAGATCAGCGCGTCGGCGCCCTGGGCGAGTTTCCGTATGGCCTTATCGAAGACCGGATCGCCCGGTTCGTTATCGGTGGCGTAGACCACGACGGAGTTGCCGCTGGTGATGCGAAAGCCGAGGCATCCCTGCGGATGGTTCAGCCACATGGAATCGATCACGCAATCGTCAAACGAGATGCGGCCTTCGCCGATGTCGTAAAAGTTTCGGTGAGCCGCCATCTCGGCCATATTCACCGGAAAATAGGGATCGGCCATCTGATTTTCGATGGTAGCCCTCAGTCCGCCGCCGCGGTTGCTGGAGTGGAAGAAGAAAAAGCTATCGGGATTCTCATACAGTGGAGCGAAGAATGGTATGCCCTGAATGTGATCCCAGTGAAAGTGCGAAAGAAAGATGTGGGCATACAGCGGAGCGTTCGCGAATTCCTGGAGCAGGCTTTTGCCGAGAATGCGGAACCCGGTACCGCAGTCAAAGACATAAATCTGGCCGTTCACTCGAATTTCGACGCAAGACGTATTGCCCCCATAGCGCAGGTTTTCGATCTGCGGAGTGGGAGTTGATCCTCTTACGCCCCAGAACTTGACCTCCATGGCCTCTCTTTCCATTCTTCCCGCCGTCCGCGCAGGCCGCGGCAGGCAACCGTGCACTCGCGAAGACGCCACGAAGCCGCCGTCAGTATAAGCCGTTTTGCTCCGCAAACGTCAACGAACTTGCACCAACGAACTTACATCCGCGCCGTTTTGACACAGATTCCTCCAAAGGAGCTGCGGGGAACTGTCGCCGGGGAGATTTGGATGGTAGGATCAAGGCTTCCGCGGGACGACGTATCAACTCCGTCCTGCGCGAGGCTCTCATGCACATCACGTTCGATAACATCATCGATTCCGGCGACAGCTCCATCTATGACGTGCGCTCGAAGGCACCCGGAGCCAGCGGCACTCTGCCGCTCACGGCTGAGATGCTGCTTTCACGGCCCTCCGGCGACCTGTTTGGCTGGGCCATGAACGTCGGCATGGGCTGGGCTCCCGAGGAGATGGGCGGCAAAGAGATCCTGATCCTGAGCACGCACGGCGGCGTGCGCAATCCCGATGGCTCGGCCGTGGCGCTCGGCTATCACACCGGCCATTGGGAAGTGGGCTTGCTCGTCCAGGCAGCCGCTCACGAGTTGAAAGCGTTGCATGCAGTGCCGTTCGCAGGGGTATGCACGGATCCGTGTGACGGGCGCACCAACGGCACCACGGGGATGTTCGACAGCCTTGCCTATCGCAACGACGCCGCCACGGTCTTCCGACGACTCATCCGCTCGCTGCCCACGCGCAGCGGCGTGATTGGCGTGGCTACCTGCGACAAAGGGCTGCCTGCGATGATGATGGCACTGGCCGCCATGCACGATCTGCCCTGCGTGCTGGTGCCGGGCGGAGTTACCTTGCAGGCCGAAAATGCCGAAGATGCCGGGCGCGTGCAGTCCGTGGGCGCCCGTTTTGCGCATCAGCAGATTACGCTCGAATATGCCGCCGAAAACCTGTGTCACACGTGCGCCACTCCAGGCGGCGGATGCCAGTTCCTGGGGACTGCGGCCACTTCGCAAGTGGTCGGCGAGGCTCTGGGTCTGTCGCTTACGCACTCCGCGCTTTCCCCCTCGGGACACCCCATCTGGCTTGACTTGGCGCGGCGTTCGGCACGCGCCATCCTGGCGCTGGAAGCGCGCGGCATTACCACCCGCAACATCCTGACGGACGCCTCCATTCGCAACGCCATGGTCGTGCATGCGGCTTTCGGCGGATCGACCAACCTCATCCTTCATCTTCCGGCCATTGCCCATGCGGCCAAGCTCAAGCGGCCCAAAGTTGAGGACTGGACCGAGGTGAACCGCCAGGTGCCGCGCCTGGTAGATGTGCTGCCGAACGGTCCGAGCATGCACCCCACCGTGCAGGTGTTTCTCGCCGGCGGGGTTCCGGAGGTGATGCTGCATCTCCGTCGTGCCGGGCTGCTCGAGCTGCACGCGCTCACCGCCAGCGGCGAAACCCTGGGCGCAATGCTCGACTGGTGGGAGCAGTCGGAGCGCCGTCAGCGGCTTCGCCAGGTACTGCGTGACCGCGACGGCATCGATCCTGACCACGTCATCATGGACCCGGACAGCGCCACCCGGCGCGGACTGACTTCCACCGTCACTTTCCCGCTGGGCAATCTCGCGCCCGGCGGCTCGGTCATCAAGAGCACGGCGATCGATCCGAGCGTGGTCGATGCCGACGGCGTTTACCGCAAGACCGGCGCGGCGCGCGTCTTCCGCTCGGAGGCGGACGCCATAGCGGCGATCAAGGACCCGGGACCGAAGGGAATCAAGCCTGGCGACATCGTCGTGCTGATCTGCCGCGGGCCGATGGGTTCGGGCATGGAGGAGATTTTCCAGGTCACCTCCGCTCTGCGATACCTTGATTTCGGCAAGCACGTCGCCCTGCTGACCGACGCGCGCTTCAGCGGCGTCTCCACCGGCGCCTGCATTGGACATGTAACGCCGGAGGCGCTGGCTGGCGGGCCCATCGGGAAAGTGCTCGACGGCGACATGATCGAGATCGTCATCGACCGCGTGAAGCTGGAAGGTTCGGTCAACCTCGTGGGCGTTGCAGGGAAGGTGTCCGGCGCGGAGGAAGGCACGCGCATTCTCGCCCAACGCCCGCTTCGCCCTGATCTGGCTCCCGATCCGCGGCTGCCCGACGATTCCAGGCTCTGGGCTGCGCTGCAGGACGCCAGCGGCGGAACCTGGGCGGGCTGCGTGTACGATGTCGATGCGATCGTCGAGGCGCTGGCCGCCGGACGCGCCGCCCAGAGAAACAAGAACGAGTAGTGAGGCAGCCCAGCACGCGCAACCAAGGCGC
This sequence comes from uncultured Acidobacteriota bacterium, assembly GCA_963842345.1. Lineage (GTDB taxonomy): Bacteria > Acidobacteriota > Terriglobia > Terriglobales > Acidobacteriaceae > CAWBRT01. Next base: position 24,313 of record CAWJGD010000023.1, on the reverse strand, counting down.
GTGCCGGGGACCCCGAAGCTGGAGTTTGTGTTTCAATGATGGCCGTGACTTCGAAGGTATGGTTTCCGCTTGTTCTCGCTGCTGCGCTAGCCCCCGCGGCGCTCCAGGCCCAAGCTCCGGTTGGGGAACTCTTTGCCGGGGACGCATCCGTCCATGGTTCGGTTGTGCTGGCGGCCAGTGGAACCAGTGTGCTGAGTGGTTCGCAGGTCAGTGCCGGCCGGAGCGCAGCCGTACTCAAACTGCAACGCGGCGGCGAGCTTCGCATCTGTCCGCGCACAAGCCTCAGTGTCAACACCTCTCCCACGGGCGGGGAACTCATGATCGGCTTCAATACCGGCTCGCTGGAATTGCATTACACGCTGGCCGCCGGAAGCGATACGGTGATGACGCCCGATTTCCGCATCCAGATGATCGGACCGGGCACGTTCCACCTTGCGCTGGCCGCCGACTCCAGTGGCAGCACCTGCGTGCGCCCGCTGAAGGGCTCCGGAGCGGGAGTTATCGTCAGCGAAATCATGGGCGGAGGCAGTTATCAGGTAGCGCCTGATTCCGCCGTGACGTTCGTCCAGGGAAAGATTGCCGGCGCGAAAAAGGGTTCATTCGCCGGTTGCGGCTGTCCCACTCCCCCAGGACCGGCCTTGCCAGCCCCGGCCGTGAGCAGTGCCAGCCCGCCGCCGGTTTCACCGCCGCCCGAGCAGAAACCCCCGCGGGAAACCCACCTCGAAATGGAAACTCCCATGGTGTATGAGGGCGGAACGGCAGCGCCGGTCTACAGCGCCTCGCGGCTGTCGGCCGCGGCGGGCAATCGAGCGGCCGCGGAGAAGAAACAGGCGGCAGAGACAGTGGCCCGGAAACCTCTCGTCCCGCCCGCGGCTTCAACGGCTGAACCAGCCAAACCCCCGATTGCGGCGCCTGCCGCTGAAAAGCCCGGTTTTTTTCGCCGCATCGGGCGCTTTTTCTCGAAAACTTTCGGAAACGGGTAACAGCTTATGGCTGAAGGTCGTCGTTCACGCGGAGTGCGTTGGGCTGTGTTTGGATCGGCTGCCTTTTTGCTGTTCATGGCGGCGCTGTTTGCAATCGCCTATTACAGTTTGCGGCCGTCGTCCGACTACGCCTACTCTGTGGGCGGCTTCGGCGGAAAAATCGGCGTTGTCGATCTGGAAGGCGTCATTCTGAACCCGAAGCAGACAATCGACGCACTGCACAAGTTCGCCGATGACAAGTCGATTCTCGCCATTATCATCCATATCAATTCGCCGGGAGGCGGAGCAGCGGCTTCCGAGGAGATCTATCGCGAAGTCAAGCGCATTCGCGATGAGAAGCGTAAGCGCATCGTGGCCTCGATTGCAACCGTCGGCGCCAGTGGCGCTTACTATGTGGCTTCGGCGACCGACAAGATCTACTCGGACGAAGCCTCCATCGTTGGCAGCATTGGAGTGATCGCCGAGTGGTTCAATTACGAAGAGCTGGTGCGCTGGGCCAAACTCCGGGCGATCGTCTTCAAGGCGGGAGAGTTCAAAGACACAGGCTCGCCGTTGCGCGAGATGACACCGGCGGAAAAGCAGTACTTCCAGGGACTCATCGACAACATGCACCAGCAGTTCATTCACTCGGTCGCGGAAGGCCGGCACATGCCCGAAAATGGCATCCGCTCCCTCGCCGACGGCAAGGTCTGGACCGGCCAGCAGGCACTCGGCCTGAAGCTGATCGATCAGATCGGCGACTTCCAGACGGCGGTGAAGGAGACAGCGGACGCCGTGGGCATCCATGGCAAGCCGTCGCTTGTCCGCTATCGCAAACCGCGAGTGAACCTGCTCGACCTATTATTCGGCGATGTTTCCGAATATCTGCCGGACGGGGCTAAACTGTTGCAAACGAACGTCGGCTTCTACTATTTATGGAAATGAGGCTTCCGATTATGGAAATGAGGGCTTCCGGCTGCCGGCTGGGGGCAAAGAATAGCAAATAAAAATAAATAATAGGGTCTGTGTCTCAGTTTTAATATCTTTCCCGGCATCTTTTCTTGCCAACTCATTGTAGAATTTGAGATTGTTATCCTGCGTAGCAGAATTTCAGGAAGGCAAAACCTTTGAGCTACCGGCAAACGGGATGTTTCCAGTGAGTGAAGCCGCGGAGAAGCGATCCATGACCAAAGCTGACTTAATCGAAGAAGTCTCGCGTCTTGCGGAGCTTACGCGCAAAGACAGCGAGGTGATAGTTGAGACCATCTTCGACAGTGTAGTGCGGGCCTTGCGGTCGGGAGACAAGATCGAGATTCGTGGCTTTGGCAGTTTCCGGACGCGGCAGCGCAAGCCCCGTGTCGGTCGTAATCCCAAGACCGGTGACCGGGTCGAGGTTCCGGCCAAGAAGATTCCTTTCTTCAAGCCCAGCAAGGAATTGAAAGATATGGTGAACAGCGCGGCGCAGCAGAGCACAGCCGTTGCCGCCGCCTTCAAACGTGCCCCTGAAGGCGCCCAGAGTTGAAGGTCGGGCCTGAGCCCATTTCGCAAACCGCTGTCTGAATTGTCCTCGATTGATCCCATTCTTCTGGCCACCCAGACTGGGCGGAAGTTTCTCTTTCCGCACTCAGGCAGAATTAAAGCTATTGTTAGCACGTTGCGCCGACAACAGTTGGCACCGCGCCAGTGATAACTCTGCTTCAATAACCTCTCAATCTGCGAGATGATACTAAATGTGGGCCACCAGCCGAGTTGACAAATACCGCGGAAAGACCGGCGTTGGATGGAATGCGCGGCGGCAGCAGGGAGAAGGAAACATGGAAACAAATTCTTTTAATCCAGAACGCGCCTTTCGGCTGGACGGCGAGGTTGCCATCGTGACCGGAGGTGCAAAAGGAATTGGCGGAGCCATCGCCAAGTGCTTTGCGCGGGTCGGCGCGCGGGTGGTCATTCTCGATTTCGACCAGGAAGCTTCGCTCGCGACGGTCGAGTTGATCAAGCAGTTGGGCGGGGCTGCCGAGGCGATGGCGCTGGACGTAACCAGCGAGAAGCAGGTCGATGAAGCATTCGCGGGCGTCTTAGCCAAACATGGCCGGGTAGACGTTCTGGTGAACAGCGCGGGCACAGCCATCCGCCGGCCCACGGTTGAACTGCCGCTGGAACTTTGGAACAAAGTGATTGAGACGAACGTGACGGGCATGTTCCTGTGTTGCCGGGCCGCCGCGCGTTACATGCTGAAGCAGCAGAGCGGACGCATCGTGAACATCGCCTCGATCATGGGATTCTCCGGAGGCGGTGTTTATCCCAACATTTCTTACCAGACCAGCAAGGGCGCTGTGGTCAACATGACGCGAGCGCTTGCCGTCGAGTGGGCGCGCTGCGGCATCCGCGTAAATGCCATCGCACCGACATGGGTCCGGACAGATTTCATCAAGGCTATGTTGCAGAACCCCGAGGTGATCGCCGAGATCGAGCGCATCACCCCGATGGGGCGGCTGGCCGAGCCTGAAGAGATGGCTGGCGCCGCATTGTTCCTGGCGACGCACGCATCAGACATGGTGACCGGCCACATTCTTGCGGTCGATGGCGGATACCTGGCGCAGTAGGCACGGCATCTGCAATTCCCGGTCCTTCATCGAAGGGAGGTGGAGAAAAGCCTGCCCGCTTTTCCGCCTCAGGGGCAAAGACCATGGTTAAAGAGCATCACTACCAACTCATGACCACCTGGACCGGCAATCGCGGCAGCGGCACGTCAACCTATCGCGCCTACTCGCGTGATCACGAGATCACCGTACCAGGCGACCAAAAGCGTGTGCCCATTCCGGGCAGCTCCGATCCTGACTTTCTCGGCGATGACTCACGTTACAACCCGGAGGAGTTGCTGGTCGCGGCGCTCTCCACATGCCACATGTTGTGGGTGCTGCATCTTTGCGCCGAAGCGGGCATCGTGGTCACCTCATACGAAGATTCGCCCGTCGGCACGATGCGCGAAAACCAGGATGGCAGCGGCGAATTTACCGTGGTGGTTTTGCATCCGCGCATGACGATCGCCGAAGCCTCCAAATCCAAAATCGAGCAGGCGCGGTACCTACACCACCGGGCGAACCAGCTGTGTTACATCGCGCGCTCGGTCAACTTCGAGGTGAACCATGAGCCGGAGATCGTAGTCGAGTCCGTGGTGCCAGGATGACCGAGGTCCGGCGAGCGAACCTGCATTCGGGTACGCATGTGACCGTTCAGCCCATCTCCGCATCAGTTCACCGCAAACGGCTTTCGCGCGGCCCCGGCCTTGCGTTAGCCTTAAACCACGCGAGATTGCCATGCTGAGACGCTACCAGGAATGGATGTATCGGTGGGAACACCGGCTGACCACGCGCGATACCAATCGCGTGGCGCGCCCATTCGAATGGGGGCTGGAGTGGAGCCGGCGCTGGCCGGGAGCCAACGGCGAAGCACCCGCCGCTCCGCAAGACACTCAGCAGTTCTTCTTTGAGCTGAACGAGAAACTCGTAGCCAACAGCGATGAGTTTTATAGCTACGAAAAGCCCACGGATTTCCGCCTCGAGCGGATGCCGATACGCCTGTACGCCACTGGAAGCCAGGCCAAGCCGGAAGATGAACTGCGATTCGCCAATAAGACGGGGTTGTTCTTGCGCTTCACTTCGCCGGTGGAATCGCTCTACCCGAAAAACAACATCATGAACGCGCGCTGGTTTCCGGCCCGTGGCCGCCGCGCCGTGATCGTGCTGCCGCAATGGAACGCCGACGCCGTCAGCCACAATGCGCTGTGCCGAATCTTTAACATGACCGGCATTGCAGCCCTGCGGATGTCCATGCCGTATCATGACGTTCGCATGCCGGCGGAGTTGCAGCGCGCCGACTACGCGGTTTCGGCGAACATGGGCCGCACCATCGACGCCGGACGGCAGGCGGTCTGCGATATTCGCGCCTGCCTCGACTGGCTCGAATCCGAGGGCTATAGCGAATTTGGGATTATGGGCACCAGCCTGGGATCGTGCTATGCGTTCATCGCCAGCGCGCACGATGCCCGGCTCAAAATCAATGCCTTCAATCACGCCTCGACTTATTTCGGAGATGTGGTGTGGACAGGCCAGTCGACGCGCTACGTGCGCGAAGGCGTCGAGGCGGTGCTCGACCAGGAAGGCTTGCGGCGCGCGCTGCTGGCGGTTAGCCCCATGGCATACTTCAATAAGTTTGCCCGCTGGCCGAAGAAGTCGCTGATGATCTACGCCAAGTACGACCTTACCTTCCTTCCCGAATTCTCTCGCCAGGCCGCGGGCGAATTCGCCCGGCGCCAGCTCAATACCATCGTGCGCTGCCTGCCCTGCGGCCACTACACGCTGGGCGAGACCCCCTACAAATACATGGACGCATGGCATCTGTGCCGCTTTATGGCGCAGGCGTTTCGTTGAGAGAAGTTCCCGGTTCAAAGGGATGCGGATGTCGCAGCCGTGCCGGCGCGGGCGATCAGACTGCAACGCCACACCGAGTTTCTAGCTGCTTGTTCGCTCGAAGTTAATCGTGCATCATATAGTTTAGGGGTCGTGGGAATCCATGAACATACTTACGAAGCGTTTTCAGAGTGTTAACGTGGTTACTCTGAGCACGCTGAGGGAGCGATTGGAAGCCATCAGTACTCCCGACTGCAAATTCAAGATCGAGAAGGCGCGCGGTGACCGCGTAACCGTCCGCAGCGAAAGTTTGATTTCAGGAAAGAAAATATCCGTGGTGCTGCCGGCATATCCTACAGGTCACGAGCACGATGTGCCCGGCAACCCGAATGTAGTTCTGGATCCTGTGTCGTTTGCCGGTGCGGAAACTTGCGCGGATACGGAAGTATTTGCTCCGCTGCTCGGCCATGACGTGCTGGACTACTATCACAGCCTGCACCCGCACACCGATGGCCTTGCCGTGTCTCGCTGCTGCTAGAGCAAAATCCGACAGTCGGCACCACTCGCTTCCGCGAATAAGGTTTAGTAGGGCGAGAAGCTCAGCGTTTTGGTCGCTTTCTCAACCCAGATGTGGGCTTTTTCGGCGCGCTGGTTCACCGTGACCACCACCACTACGCCGCTGGCGTCGCGGCCGGGAGGCTTGGCGGCTCCGTCGATGTGGTATTTCTGGATAATGCCGTACTCTCCGCCGGGTCCCCAGTCGAGATAGAACGCATCAAACGGGTAGCGCCCATACTGCTGCGGATGCTGTTTCCAGCCGGGGTCGTTCATCCAGACGCTGTAAGCCTGCTCGTAATTCTTTGCCTGGAGCGCGGCGAAGAAGCCATCCACGCGGTGTTCTTCAGGCCAAAATCGCAGGAACCACACCGTCGCCGCCAGGGTGAGAATGACAACCACGGTGGCAATGATTCGGTATGCGCTTGCGGCGCTCGCGCACCGGATCGTAGGGTTGGTGTTCGAACAGGGTTGTCGCCATTGCCTTTACAATCCCATTTTATTGAAGGAAATCCAGGCACTGAAACAGCTACACCGTCCCCTGACGCTAAAATCGGGTGCTTCCTCGCCAGCCGGCGGCCTGTACCACTATAACCCGAGACCGCCCGCAGCGTTGGATTCTAAAACCCAATCCCGCAAGTTCGCCAACCTGCTTCCTAATTCCTATAGCGTCCGTTTGAACAGTGCGGTTGCGGCCAACAGGCACGTCAGGCCGAAAACCATCAGAAAAAGCGCGTCGGGGAAAATGGCTGCAAAGCCGGCCTCTTTCAGCAGCACTCCTTTGAATCCATGGACCGCGTAGGTGAACGGATCGACTCGCGCAATCGCCTGGAGCCATGCGGGAAAGGCATTGATCGGGTAGATGCTGCCGCTCGGGAAAAACAGCAGGGTGTTGAGGATGCCGAACATGGCGCGCGGCACCAGCGGGTCGTCCACCCGCACCATCATCAGGAACATCATGGCGTTAAAGGCGATCGAAGTGGAGACGATGAGGATGAGCAGTTGCAGGATGCTCCGCGGATCGAAGATAGTGCTCACTCCCGCCAGCAGCGAGCCGATGGTCGTGATCACCACGCCGGACAAGACCGCCTTGATCGAGCCCGCGGTGTTCAGTCCGAGGACGAGTTCGAGTTTGGTGATCGGCGTTACCAGAAATCCTTCGTGAACCCCGCGCGCCTTGTCGTCAATGTAGAGCATCCCTCCGCCGATCATGACCGAGACGAACATGGCCAGCGCAATCGAACCAGGCAGCAGATACTTCATGTATTCGATGTAGGGATAAAGCTCGACGATCTCCAGCGCAATGTCCTTCGGTATGCGCGATGGCACGGTGGGCGAGTTGAGCGAATCGGTGAGCTCCTGCATCTTCTGCTCGAGGCTGGAACTCATGAACTGGTCCGAGTTATCCACCACCAACCCGAGCCGTGGATGGTTCTGCTCGTAGAACTTGCTGGAGAACTGCGCCGGAATGATGACCGCGCCGTCCAGTCTGCCGGTGCGCACGTCTTCCTGCGCCCGCTTTTCATCGTTGTAGTAAACGGGTTTGAAGGTCCTGACGTTGGCGGCAACGGAGTCGAACGCCTCGCGGATGCGGAGCGCCTGGGTGCCGTGATCCTGATCGACCACGCCCATCCTGGCGTCGCGGATCTTGCCGCCGAAGGCGTTGCCCGAGCACGATCAACTGCACCAGCGGAAACACCATCGAAGCCAGCATCAGCGCCGGCGAGCGAAAGAATTTCCGCAATTCGCGTTCAACAATTGCAAGCATCCTGTTCATGGCCGCATCCCCGGCCTGTCGGGCATAACAAAGCCGAAGGCCTTTACCTGCTCATCCCGGAGCTGGCGCCCGGTGTAGTGGACAAAGACGTCGTCCAGCGTGGTGTTCTGCACGCTCAGGGACTTCACCGCAACGCCCGCTTCGGTGGCCATGGAAACCAGGTGAGTCGTCGTGTTCGAGCCATTGTCGGAGAGCACGCGATACATGCCGGCACTCTGCGCCTGCACGCTGGTCACGTGCGGCAACTGGTGCAACTTCTGCTCCCAGCCGTCCGGAGCGTCGATGAACTGCACTTCGATGACGTTTGTTCCCGGAACGCTCTCCTTGAGCGCCTGTGGCGAGTCAAGGGCCACCAGCTTGCCGTGATCCACGATTGCGATGCGGTCGCACAAGCGGTCGGCCTCGTCCATGTAATGCGTGGTGATCAGTATGGTGAGCTGCCGCCGGCTCTTGAGATTGTTCAGCATCTCCCAGACCGCCACCCGCGAAACCGGGTCGAGCCCAGTGGTCGGTTCATCGAGGAAAAAGATTTTCGGACTGTGTACCAGACCGCGCGCAATCTCCGCCCTGCGGCGCATGCCGCCGGAGAGCGTCTTGGTCTGCGCTCCGCGCCATTTCGTCAGATCCACGGCTTCCAGCAGCTCATCCACGTTGCGTTTGCGCTGCGCGGCCGGCACGCCGTAGAGCTTGGCGTAGATGTTCATGTTCTCTTCCACCGTCAGATCGATATCGCTGGTCATCGCCTGCGGAATCACGCCCATCGAGCGCCGCGCTGCATCGGGATCGCTTTGCACGTCAAATCCGTTGATAAACGCTTTTCCCGCTGTGATCGGAATGAGCGTGGTCATCATGCGGATGAGCGTGCTCTTGCCCGCGCCGTTCGGTCCCAGCAGCCCAAAGATTTCGCCGTCCTTGACGCTGAAAGAGACGCCGTCCACGGCCGTGAAATCGCCGTACTTCTTGGTGATGTTCTCGACCACGATGGCGTCGGCGCGTTCGCGATCGCCGGGGCCGTGTCCTGAACGCTTGAACCACGAAGTCATCGCCATCACGGCGTCACCAACTTGCTCTTGGGCAGCAGCACCTCGGCGGTCATGCCGGGAACGTACTGCATGCCTGGGTTATCGATCAGCAGCTTGATCTGCACGGTCTTGATGTCGCGCTTGCGACGGCTGACGTCGCGCTGGGTTGCAAAGTCGCCTTCGGCCGCTTTGGCAATCACCTTGCCTTGTATGCGCGCTCCGCTTGGCATGCGGACGGTGAGCGCATCGCCCATCTTGATGCTATCGGCGTAGGTCTCCGGCACGGCCGCATAGACCCAGGTCTGCGTCAGGTCCACGATTGTCACGATCGGCGTGCCGACGCTCACCACCTCACCCTGGCGCGCGGCCCGCACGTTTACCATGCCGCTGATCGGGGCGAATATCTTCGTATAGCCGAGTTGCACTTCCACCTGCGCCAGTTGCGCCTGTGCGTTGCGGGCCTGCTCGCGGGTTTCCACGATGTTGTGGGCGGCGGCCGTGCCCTGGTTGGTGCGGGCAATGGCGGCTTCGAGCGCCGCTTCGGCGGCGGCCACCTGGTCGGTCGCGGTCTGCACGTTAGCTTGCTGCGCGCGCAGGGAATTCACCGCGCGGTCGCGATCCTGCTGCGACATCACGCCCTGATCGGCCAGCGCGACCGTCCTGCGGGTGTCGGCCTCTTGCAGATCGCGGTTGGCGATGGCTGCGTTCAGAGAAGACTGAGCGGCGCGTAGCGCTGCCCGGGAATTGACTACCTGGTTGGTGGTGTCGCCCTGAGTGCTGGCAGCCGTGGCGCTGGACTCGGATATCTTTGTCCGCAAACTTGCCAGAGTGGCTTCCGCCGCGTTGCGCATGGCCAGATATTCCGCGCTGTCGACGGTGGCTACCAGGTCGCCGGCTTTCACGTTCTGGCCTTCGTCGACGTTCAGCGTTTCCAGCCGCCCGACGACCTTGGAACTGACGATGACCTGGTTGGCGTCAACCGTACCGATCAAAACCACGTCCGTCGTGCGGTCGGTGGAGACAAAGTAGTAAGTCAGCGCAATCAGCAGCAGGGCGCTCAGCAGAATGATGAATCGCTTCTTCTGGTTCACTTTCGGTTGCCTCGAATCGGTTGCCGGCTTTCACCCGGCGTGTGCCGCGGTGCGGGTGCCGGTATAGAGGGCTCGGCGACGATGCTGGCCGCCAAGCGGATGCCTTCGTCGCGATTGCTGAAGATGGAAGCGGCGATGAAGTCCAGCGTGGCGGCGCGGCGCTCGGCGACCGAGTCGGACATGCGATCTTTCGTCTGGCTCATGGCTTCCCTCACTGGGGCGCTTAGCACGTGAAACACATTGACTCCAACAATGGAAAGCAGCAGATGGCCCGGATCAACCGGTCTGAACTGGCGCTCGGCGATGCCCTGGCGGATGACTGCCGTCACTTCCCTCATCAAGGGAGCGAAGAACGATTCGACCAACCGCGGCAGGTGCTTGGAGGCGCCGCGACTCGCACGCATCATCTCGTACTGCACCAGGCGCGGATAACAGTCCTGGCCGGAGACGTAATCGAAGTGCTGGCGGGCAAAGCGCAGAATCTTTTCGCCGGGAGCCAGCTCGCTGTCCAGAATCTCTCTTCAACCCCTGGAAACGCGCGCTGAAGACGTCATCGAGCACCGCGCCGTAGAGCGACTCCTTGTTATGGAAGTAATAGTAGAGAAGAGCCTTGTTCACGCCGGCGGAACGCGCGATGGAGTCCGTGCGGGCTCCGTCGACGCCCAATTCGGCGAATTCGCGCATGGCGGCTTCCAGTATCGCCCGGCGGCTGTGCTCGGCGTTCCGGTGCGCCCGGCCTGGAATTGGGGCTGCTTCCATCATTTAACTAACCAGTTAGTTAGTATACCCCGGGCCTCCTAGGGAAGACAATCGCCGTTTGGCTTTCCATGCATAAGCCTTGAAGCCGCATCCAACTACATGGCCTGTGTTTCGGCCCGCCTTGCCCGTTCGTGGAAGCTCACAATAGTTACATGACGGTAACCAGCAAGCCGGAAAGTGGGGTATTTTCCGCCTCAATTGTGCCGATCTTGCAACCGGAACCGCTGCAATCTCTACCTGAAAGTGGATTTTTTTTACCAACTTTCGGAACTGCTCTACAATACGCCAAGCTGTTTTCGGCATCTAAATACCGAGATGCGGCGGGTATCGCTCCTTCTGCGGAAGCCAGTCACTCTCCCAGGAAGATCAGTCCCGTTGCGCTACAGCGAAGTGGCTGAATAGGCAAAGGTTAGAGTTTAGTAAACACAGAATTCTAATAAACAAAGAATTAGAGAGCGCCATTCCGCAGTCAGCATTTGGTGGATTTTTTTTAGATTGAAAACCGAGAGTACCGGTTTGGAAGCTGAGTTGCCCAAGCAGAGTAGTTGGCCGTTCGGAGGACCCTGGGGATGTTAGTAACGCCCAAGACCAGAGTGCTGGTGGTAGATGACGACAGCACGATGGCGAAGTTTCTAAGTTCGTATCTGGCGCGCCGCGATTTCGAAGTTTCCACGGCCAGCACCGGCGAAGAAGCCATCCGCGTGTTTCGCGTCTACGACCCAAGCCTGGTGCTGCTGGATATGTCGATGCCGGGCATGGACGGCATCGATACCCTGGAGCGGATCAAGCAGATCAAGCCGGAAGTCTCCGTCATCATGGTTTCCGGGCAAAGCACTCCGGAACTCATTTTCCGCGCCTCCAAACTCGGCGCCGACGACTACATCGCCAAGCCCTTCGAACCTCGCGACCTCGACCAGCGCATCAACAAGCTGCATCGATCGGCAGCGGCTCAGCACCGAGGTGACGCAGATTGCGCGACCAGGTGCGGCGGCAGAGCGATTTCCACATGCTGTTCGGCACCAGCCCGAAAATGGAGGATGTTAAGAATACGATCGAGCAGGTGGCCGATACCAACGCCACCGTGCTGATACGCGGCGAGAGCGGAACCGGCAAAGAAGTGGTGGCGCGCATGGTTTATGCGCAATCCCCCCGCCGGGACAAGCCGTTCGTCAAGGTCAACTGCGCGGCCATTCCGCACGAACTGCTGGAAAGCGAGTTGTTCGGCTACGAACCGGGCGCTTTTACCGGCGCCAACCGGCAAAAACCCGGCAAATTCGACCAGGCAAATAACGGCACCATGTTCCTGGACGAAATCAGCGAGATGCATCCCGCGCTGCAGGCCAAGCTGCTGCACGTGCTGCAGGACGGAGAGTTCGCGCGCCTCGGCGGCAAGCGCGATATTGCCGTTGATGTGCGCGATGCTGGCGGCGACCAACAAGCCCCTGGAGCGCGGCGTCGAAGAAGGTCTGTTCCGCGAGGATCTCTTCTACCGTCTGAATGTCGTGACCATCCACATTCCGCCGCTGCGCGAGCGCCGGGAGGAGATTCCGCTGTTTCTCGAGTTCTTCCTGCGCAAGTACAGCGAGTACTACGGCAAGCAGCCGCCCGCCTTCAGCGATTACGCCGTCGAGCCGCATGTTGGAATATGCGTGGCCGGGCAATATCCGCGAACTGGAGAACCTGGTGAAGCGTTACGTGATTGTGGGCAACGAAGCGCAGATCATCCGCGAACTTTCCACCCACAAGCCAATTGTGTCCTCGTACGGGCAGCAGTCCCATGTGGGGACTGAAAGAATCGCATCCCAGTCCGAGAAATCAGGAAATGGCAACTCGTCGCCACAGGGCCCTCCCCCTGCGCCGCTAGCCCTGATGGAAGAGTTGGAGGCGCCGTCGCTGCTCGAGATCGGTAAACGTGCAGCCATGCTCGCCGAACGGGAAGCCATCGAGCGCGTGCTGGCACAGACCCGTTGGAACCGGCGGCAGGCAGCCAAGATCCTGAAGGTCAGCTACAAGGCTCTGCTGAACAAACTGAAGGCGATGGAAGAGCAGAACCAGACCGATAACCAGCAAAAAGTTTCGCAATAGTGGCATCCAGATTCCACACAGAATTCTAGAATGTGGATAAGTGTGTAGCATAGACTCATTTTGAGACATTCCGTAATTTGTTATAAGTTGTTTATTATATTGATGTTATGAGAAACAGCAGGAGATTGGAGAGTATCTAAGGGATTTGGAAGCAAAAGTGCCACTTAATATGCGCAATAAAAGAGGCCGCAGAACAATGAATTTGACCCTCTTCCAGTGCTGTTTACTTCTCTCTGGACGTTCCGGTTGGAACGGCACCATACATCGCCTTCCATAAAGTTTCCCTCCCTCCCTTGCCTCTTTAGAGCGACTTCTAAAAGAAGTCGCTTTTTTCTGCTTTGGAAAAGTGTGCCAGTTTGGCAGAGTTTTGCAGAGTAGTTTCCCAAAAGCTATGTCCGATAACGGGCAATCAGCCCGGCGTGCCAGTCAGTTCCGGGAGGGCACGCCCCGGGATGCACCTTTCTGAGAGTTCACTCATCGAACAGTTTGCTCGTGTCATCCCTGCGATTCTTAGAGCCGTCCAGAATGGTCAAAATTCCATTCCGGAGTGAGGAAGTTGACTCTCGTTTGCGTGGCGCATATTATTCCCATTCGCCCAAAGCGGCTAGGGCCCGACTTGAATTGCTTGGCTGACAATAGGAATTGAGACGACATGGAAAAGAAAGTATTGGAGCAGTTCAAGAAAACCTTGGAAGAGCGCCAGCGCGTGCTGCGCGAGAGTGTCTCAAGAACCGAACAAGACGGTCGTACGGCTGACGTCACCGATTCGGCGCAGGACATCGCCGACCGGGCCTCCAGTTCGTACCAAAAGGAATTCCTGTTTCACCAGAGCAACAACGATCGTCAACTGTTGCTGATGGTGGATGGCGCGCTGGAGCGCATTCGCCAGGGCAGCTATGGCGAGTGTGTCTCCTGCGGAAACGAAATCAATGCCAAGCGTCTGCAAGCCGTGCCCTGGACGCGGCACTGCATCTCGTGTCAGGAAAAGCAGGAGAAGGGTCTGCTTCAGGAAGAAGCCGACAAGTAGGCGATTGTCCCACCAGTGCGTTTGAGCGCCTCGGAGCTCTCCATGTGGACAAGATACAGGGCAAAGCGGGGCACCCCGGCTTCGATAACAATTTCCCAGAGTTGGTTCTTCGCCAACTCTGGGCCACCCGCCTAGTCGGTTCGTGGTAGATGCCTTATCTGATTTCTCCGTTTAAAAAAGGCGGGGGTGTTTTGCTTTTTTAATGCGGGCCAGAATCTTGCGAATGGTTGAAGCGCGCCAAGACTTACCTTTGCGAGACAAGTTTCCATTCGTGTTGAGGTCTGATGCAATATCGTCGGCTAGCATTCCCCTATTTCGTTTCTGCAAGATGAGTTCCAATACTTCAGCTTCACCGGGGAATGCGCCATACGGTCTTATTCCCTCGCAGTGCCCGGTTTGGCTTCTTGTGTACTCACGGGCGTTTCGTAATTGGCTTTTTCGCAATTCAAATCCAAATTCCATGAGCGTCGAGCAAAAGCCAATAATTAGCCCCGGAGTAACATCTTTGAATCCATTTTTGGTCATCCGCTGCTGGAAAACGTCAATTCCGCGTTCTCCCGATTGCAACCATCGGTTGAATTGTTCTTTACCCATCGGCGCAACTCCATGGCATAGATAACACAGCGTGATGAGCAGTTCCGGTTCGTTATGCCGGTATCCCTCAATATGATGAACTTCCAGCGAAAGAGATGAGCCGCATTTGACGCAACGATTGCCGTCCCGTTCAACAATCGAGGTTCGAACGGATTTGAAGGCGTTTTCCAGCCTTCCTCTCCTTGGGCTTTTGCTGCTTGTAGGCACGATGCAGGGATTGTAGCTGCCGACCAGCAAAGAACCAATCGTATTTCTTAACTTTTCGATTTCGCCCCATTCCAAACCAACATGACGGCCTGATCCAATGCCTTCGTGATGCAACCCATGGGGCATAGTGTTTGTAAACGATTGCAGGGGGCGGGTGGCCCAGAGTTGGCGTAGTTCCAACTCTGGGGCTGCATATATCTCACCGAACTTGCAAGCGCCGGGCACGAACTGCCCACTTGGACTCGACCTACACTCCAACATCGGAACCGTTCCAGTAATGCCGGAAGCTGCTCCAAGGCCACTGCTCGGGCGAAGAACACAATCCGCGCTTCACCGGATTACGATGGATGTATCGCAGCCTTTGCGAAAACTCAGTATCTGTTATCGAAGCAAGTGCCGAGTACCCTGTATCCACGCCAATATCCCAGAGTTGGAACTACGCCAACTCTGGGCCACCCGCCCAAAAGCCGGACGGCGCAAGCGCGCTGCCCGGCTTTTGCTTTGGACGGCGAAAGAGTGGGCCAGGCGCCGCAAGCGGAGCCTCTGTGTCAGTACAAGAAACTACCCCAGGTTAGCCAACAACGGGCGAACCTGGGGCACCAGCGCTTTGCCCTTCAGCGGCGGGCCTAATCGGGGACTGCGCTTAGCGATTCAGGTTTGGGGCCTGTAGAGGCGAGATGAGTCTTCAGCTTCTGCAGCGAGGTCTCGTCCTCCACGTTCATTGCCGTCCGCGAGCGATCAATCTGCCGCATCAGCGCCGTAAGCACCTTTCCCGGTCCTGTCTCGACAAAGAACTCGACGCCGGCTGCGAGCAGATTACGGATCGAGCGCTCCCATTGCACGGTGCCGGTAACCTGCCGCACCAGGGCATCGCGGCTGGCTTCGGCCGTGGTCACCAGCGTCGCGTCCGCGTTGCACATCACCGGAATTTTCGGCGGATGAAAGCTCAAGGCATGCAGATCCTGCGACAGGCGATCTTGTGCGGGCTGCATCAAGGCGCTATGGAAGGGCGCGCTGACCGGCAACATGATGGCGCGTTTCGCGCCCTTCTGCTTGCACAGTTCGGCGGCGCGCTCGACCGCCGACTTGGCGCCGGAGATCACGATCTGGTCGGGGGAGTTGACATTGGCGGGCTGACAGACCAGGCCCTGCGCTGCTTCTTTGCAGACGGACTCGATCGCCTCGAGCGAAAGCGCCAGAACGGCCGCCATGGCGCCCTCGCCAACCGGGACCGCTTCCTGCATGTACTTGCCGCGATTGCGCACGGTGCGCACCGCATCGACGAATTCGATGGTTCCAGCCGCGACGTGCGCCGAGTACTCGCCCAGACTGTGTCCGGCGACGAAGCCGGGGACAATGCCGACCGACTCGAGAACGCGGAAAGCCGCGACCGAGACGGTCAGGATGGCCGGCTGCGTAATCTCGGTGAGACGGAGCTGCTCGTCAGGCCCTTCGAAGCACAATTCGGAAAGCTTGTAGCCGAGAGCGTCATCGGCTTCTTCGAAGACCCGGCGCGCGACCGGATAGGTGGCCGCCAGTTCCTTTCCCATGCCGGCAGCCTGCGAACCCTGGCCGGGAAAGAGAAATGCGATGGTGGGGACTTGCTGTGTCATCGGGTTGTTACCTTGCCATCAATGCGCGGGTTGGATTCGAATCCGAGACCGGCATGCGGGCTTGAGAAGAGCGCCATTCCGCCGGCGACGCGCCGCTGATCACGATATAACGTTGAAGGGTTAGCGGGCAAGGAACCACCCTGGCAACGGCAAACGCGGTTGTCGCCTGAGGCCTGCCCGAAGATCGGCGGCGGGACAAGAAGCGCAATAAGGTTTTCTATAATCACGCATGCAACCGTGGACGGCTGCTCCGCACCGAAGCAACATATTGGCACACTGGCGCTGCATATTTTGCGTACGCTGGATGTGTCGCGCTGTTGAAAAGCTGCCGCTCCCAAGCCCCTGCCGGGCAGCGAAACCACGCCCACCGACAAGCGGGCGAAAGACTACATCACCGGAGGATTCGGATGACCACGCGAACCCATTTTCACGAAGCGCTGACCGAGTTGAAGGGAAAACTGCTGGCCATGGGGGGCATGGCCGAAAACGCCGTCGAGCAGGCAGTTCGCGCTTACCGTGAGCGGTCCCCGGAGCTTTGCCAGGAGATTTACGAAAACGAAGTACGCATCGACGCCCTCGAGCGTGAGATCGACGAACTTGCCTTCGACCTGTTGGCCATGCAGCAGCCGATGGCCGTTGACCTGCGCTTCATTCTGGCGGTGATCAAGAGCAATGCCGACCTGGAACGCATCGGCGATCAGGCTGTCAACATCGCCGAGCGGGTCATGGGATTGATCGAACTGCCGCCCGCCGAATTAGCCGCCGATATTCCACAGATGGCCACGCTCGTCTCTGAAATGGTCCGACAATCACTCCAGGCCTTCGTCTCCGGGGATGTGGAATGCGGCAAGCGGGTTCTGGAGCGAGATGACCAGGTGGACCGGATGAACCACGACATCTTCACGGCCATGGACCATGCCATGGAGACCTCGCCGCACTTCATTCATCAGGCGATGCATACGATTAGTATCGCCCGCAATCTTGAGCGGGTTGCGGACCACGCTACAAATATCGCCGAGGACGCCATCTTCTGGGTCTGCGGAACCGACATGCGGCGCCACTTTGGAAAAACCGCTTGAGATGTTCTGCTCAACGCGAATGTGGGCCACCAGCAGGAATTCATGAGTGTCACCCTGAGCGTAGCGAAGGGTCTATGCAGTTTTGTTTGGTCTCTGCAAGGCTGCCACGAGAGAATGCATAGATCGTCACGCCGCTCAGTCACTCCAGCGAGCCGAGCCTCGCCGGGGACCCCGAGAACAGGCGGGTACCGTCGACACAAAGTACCCTCGTGCCCAGAAACTCTGCCTGCAAAACTCTGCTTCCGCCCTCCGTACACCCTTGCCAAGTGAATCGCGCTTTTCCCCTTGATGTACCCGATCACCTGCGATACCGCGTACTTCGGCGGAATGAGAATCATCATCTGCACGTGGTCGGACAACAAATGCCCCTCCTCGATCTGACTCTCTTTCTCTTTGGCCAATTACCAGAATAATTCCCCCAGAGTGCCGCCGCAGTTCTCCGAAGCGCTTTACGCACGGTACTTGGGAGCAAACACCACATGAACTTTGCACTCCCACTTCGTATGGTTTAGGCTTTTGCTCTCGTCCATTATCAGAGGCTTGCGAGGCACCCACACGATGGAAATTCGGCGGTGTGTCAGTCAATGGGCGGGTTTCGCGAGTTTCATACGGGAAGTTTCTTGCGCTTATCAAGGGGTGGTGGGCCAGGACCTTTTGGAATTTTGCGTTTGAGGAATGGGTTAAGCTTTCGATCATATTGACTCGTTACTGATGCCAAACCGCTGGTTGCCTCAGGATGTTCTCGCATGCGTTCATGCGCTCCACGGTCTGACAACGGAATTTCTGGCATGTATCGTACTCCTTTTTTTCTGTTCACATTGCAGCTCCTTTCCTGCAAAGTTTCCCGTGTTAAAGTGTATGACTCTAAACAACCGGGGAACGACCGGAACCTAATCACAAGGGAATGCATCCATAGTCTTCATGAAGCCGCCATGCGACGAAGCCGTAGTCCGGTCGGGGAATGCTGACGTCCCGTGCGCAGCGCAAGCGGGACGTTGGGTCCTGGCAGCGACAATTCTCGGTTCCAGCATGGCCTTTATCGACAGCACGGTCGTCAATGTAGCTTTACCCGCACTACAAGCAAGCCTCCATGCAACCGTCGTCGGTGTGCAATGGGTAGTCGAGTCCTACGGGTTGTTCTTGGGAGCATTGATTCTCGTCGGTGGCTCCCTGGGCGACTTTTTGGGCCGCCGAATGATGTTCTTGGTTGGTGTAGGGATTTTCGCGGTGCTTCTATCGCTTGTGGTCTTGCCTCGAACATTCAGCAGTTGGTTATTGCGCGGAGTATTCAAGGTGTGGGGGCTGCCTTTCTCGTGCCGGGCAGCCTATCGATCATCAGCGCATGTTTTGACGAGACAACCCGTGGCCGAGCGATCGGCACTTGGTCCGGCTTTACTGCGATCACAACGGCGGTCGGGCCGGTTCTCGGCGGCTGGCTGATTGAGCATGCTTCCTGGCGCTGGGTGTTCTTTATCAATGTTCCGCTTGCGGTCGCAGTGATCGCAATTTCGCTACGGCATATTCCCGAAAGCCGTAACGCCACTGCCAGGCATGTAGATTGGCTGGGAGCCCTACTCGCGACTGCTGGATTAGGTGGCGTGGTCTATGGGTTCATCGAGTCCGTAAATCTCGGCTGGGGCCATCCTCTGGTTTTCGGAAGCCTGATTGCCGGCTTTGCCTGTCTGATTGTTTTCGTCTTCTTTGAGGCCAGGGTAAGTTCACCCATGGTTCCGCTGACGCTGTTTGAGTCGCGCAGTTTTAGTGGCGCGAACCTGCTCACTCTGTTTCTCTATGCCGCTCTTGGAATCTTCTTTTTCTTGTTTCCGATGAACCTCATCCAGGTGCAGGGATACTCGACAACTGCGACGGGCGCTGCCGCGCTACCGCTAATTCTGCTGATGTTCTTCCTTTCCGATGGTCCGGCGGACTCGTCACGCGCTACGGATCGAGGGTCCCACTGGTCATCGGCCCGCTCATTGCGGCAACAGGCTTCGTTCTTTTCGCCGTGCCAGATGTGGGAGCCAGTTACTGGAAATCGTTCTTCCCTGCGTTTGTGGTTCTCGGTTTGGGAATGGCGATTAGCGTGGCTCCTCTCACGACGGTCGTTATGGGTTCAGTAGACCAGAGATCGTGCGGGCACCGCCTCGGGCATCAATAATGCAGTTGCCCGCGTAGCGGGTCGTACTGGCCATTGCAATCCTTGGGATCGTGATGGTGAGATCATTCAGTTCAGCTTGAATCGTAGTCTCGCGGGCCAACTGCTTCCGCCTGGCATTTTCCAGTACATTCAGTCGAACGAAATCAAAGCTCGCCGGGCTTGACCTACCCTCTGGCCTGGATGCCTGATACGACAGCGATGATCCGGGCTTCAATTTCCCATGCGTTTGTCTTTGCATTCCGAACCGTAATGTTGATCTGTGCAGGTCTGTCCTTGGCAAGTTCGGCGGTCGCATGGCTAATGATTCCGGCTAAAACCTCGTAGATCGTTCGCAATTTATACGCAGCCGGACTTCCGATCTAATGAACCGACCAGCGCCGTATTTTTCGTGCACAAAGCTATCTATGATCTCGTGCGAGCCAAGGGCATGCCGCCGCGCACAAATCAGGCCATACGCAAGACTTTGACGAGGTGTGGAGAATCATTGGCAGTCGGTATAAATCTCCGCCCGGTTAGGTTCCGCTTAATCTAATCGTCACGGATAACGCCTGCTGAGCTACGGCCGAGATCCGTTTTGGCAGTCTTTAGGAAGCCTCTGCCCATAGAAGCTGTCTCCTTCCCCGCTCCTCAAGGAGGGCTCCCTCTCCTCTTCGAGGAAGGAGAGGGAGTTTTAGGAGGGCTAGTCGAAGCTTATTCTGGAGCCCAAGCGCTCACGTCAGTCCCCGGAATCACCGATTACTGCACCACCACCTTGCCTACCATTTTCGGGTGAACGGAGCAGTAGTACTCATAAGTCCCGGCCTTGGCGAAGGCATAGGAGAAGCTCTCGTCTGTATCGAGCGCGGGTGAATGGGGGAATGCTTTGTTGGTGCTCACCACCGTGTGCGGCACATCGTCCTTATTGGTCCAGGTCACTTTCGCCCCCACCGGGACGGTAAGTGTTGCGGGAGTGAAACTGAAGTTGTCGATATTGATTTGATATTTGTTGCCCAAATCGTTCGGTTGGCTCGCCGCCGTCGTTACGTGACGGGACATCAGCAAGCCGAAGGCCAACAGAAGAAAAGTTGCGGCCGCTAAACTGAAAGCAATCTTTCTCATTTTTTGTCATCTCCTGTAGTTAAAAATCGAACGCAATAGTCGAACGGGACTACAAAAACTGACGAGTGGCAAATGTCAGGACAAAATCCCAAGAACCCGACGCAAGGGGAATCCAATCGATAATCCGTTTCGATCGTCATTTGCCACTCGTCCGTCGTCACTGGCTATGGTTACGCCAGCGATGAATCCACGATCGCCAGCGAGTGCGTTGCCCTGGACGTAGTTCACATCTGTCACGCCGAGCAGGCTGCGAAGCCGTTCCGCCGGCACTTTCATCGGCCCCGGCGAAGGCGCCGAACCGGGCGCGGGCTGCGGAAATGCGGTGGAGTGGCGGTGTGGAAGGTGATGTTGCCCTCCACTTTCTGCATGGTCTGGTGGATGTGGCCGTTCAGCACGGTGACCGAGCCGAAGCGCTTGAGATAGGAAAGCGCCTGCGCGCTGTCATCCGTGCCCCAGCCCCACTCCGGATACACGGCCCAGAGAGGGATGTGCGCGAAGACCACGATGGGCGTGCTGCTTTTCAGTCTCTTCACGTCTTTTTCCAGCCACTCGAGTTGCTCCGGGCCGAGCGTGCCGAGTCCGCCCGCCTTGAGGTTCATCACGTTGACCAGGCCGATGAAATGCACGCCATTCTTGTCGAAGCTGTACCAGCCGCCGCCCTGCGTTCCCTTGCCGTAGCGATCCAGGTAATCTTTGCCGTTGTCGGTCAGGACGTCGTGCTCGCCCGGGACGAAAAACACATCTTTAGCGCTTGGCGCCCTTCAGCATCTGGTCCACGGTGTCGAACTCCGCGGGCTTGGACAGATGGCTGATGTCGCCGGTGTGGAGCAGGAAAGCCGGCGGCGTGGGCAGGGCATTGATCTTGTCAATCGCCGCCTGAAACGTGTCGCAGCACATCAGTATTGGCCGGCTTTGTTAAACCCCATGTGGCTGTCGCTGATTTGCACAAAGCTCAGCTCGCCCTTCATGCTCCGCGGGCGTGCATTTTGCCGGCGGCGCCGAGGGCGTAGGAGCTGAGCACCCCGCCTTTGATGACGCAAAGCGCGCCGGTGCCCGCCCAGGCCATGCATTTCAAGAAGCCGCGGCGATCGATGCCGTCGGCATCCCAGGGCCCCGTCAAAGTCGGGCTGGCGTCCCGGCCCCGCAGGGGCCGAAGGTCATTAGCCGTGGGTGAAACCCACGGGAACTCCGGTGGAGGTTCGACCCCTGCGGGGTCGAATATCGTTCCGCCGCTTTTCCGTAGGTTTCACCTACGGCTAATGATCTTGTTCCCCTTCGGGGAACCCCAGGCTTCAACGGGGACCTCGTCGGCGTCCGGGCCCTGATGAAGATGCTCGGCCGTGATGTAATCAGTCTTCTTGTCGACATTTTACGTCTCCTTTGGCGCTTCTCGCGCTCTATCATGGCGGTGGCTTCATCCGCCTTCGAACTGCCATACCGGCTTGCCGAGAGGAATATTCCCGAAAAATGCGATAATTTTCACCGGGAATAAAATCGCAGTTCCGCGAGTCTTATCTCGTATGGCCCGGATCGAGCGGTGGAGATCCTTGCCAATCGGGAGAGGACAAAGTGGCACGCTTCGAGCGGACCGTTTTGCCGCATCTGGATGCTGCCTACAACCTCGCCCGCTGGCTGACGCGCAACGAGCATGACGCCGAAGATGTGGTGCAGGACGCTTACTTGCGGGCCTTTGAATTCTTCAGCGGATTCTATGGTGCGGATGGGCGCGCCTGGGTGCTCACCATCGTGCGCAACACCTGTTATTCCTGGTTGCGCCGAAATCGTGCCGGCAACTTGCATCGCCCTTCGACGAAGAGATGCACAGCGAATCTAATCGCGAGCCCAACCCGGAGGAACTGTTGCTTCGTGAAGGCCGACCGCGAACACTTGCAAGTCGCGCTGGGAGAATTGCCGGTGGAATTTCGCGAGGCTTTGGTGCTGCGGGAACTCGAAGGTCTGTCTTACAAGGAAATCGCGGACGTCTCAGGAGTCCCGGTCGGAACGGTGATGTCGCGCCTGGCCCGAGCGCGCGATCGGCTGAAGGAACGCTTGGCCCGACGCCTGAGGAAGGAGCCCTGAAGTGATCTGCCAAGAAACGCAGGCTCTCATTCACGCCTATGTAGACGGAGAGTTAGACTTGTTGCGCAGCCTCGAGATTGAAAAACATATCGCAGGTGCGAAGCCTGCTCGCAACGTACCGGACCGAGCTGGGTCCTCAGGCAGGCATTTCGCGCCGCGCCACTACGCTTCACCGCCCCCCTGGGTCTGCGCGGGCGCATTCTTACTTCGTTGCCGGACAAGGCCGAAGCAGCGAAGCCCCGTCGCGTCTGGCCGGCGGTGTGGAGCTGGGCGGGCGTCGCGGCGGCCGTGGCGCTGGCAGTGGTGATCGGCTGGACGCTGGCCCGGATTTCACGGGCGCCCCCGGCGACGAACTCCTGGCGCAGGAAGTCGTTTCCAGTCATGTACGCTCACTCATGGCCAATCACTTGGCCGATGTGCCTTCCTCCGACCAGCATACGGTCAAGCCGTGGTTCAATGGCAAGCTGGATTTCTCCCCGCCCGTCAAAGATCTCGCCAGCGCGGGATTTCCTTTGGCTGGCGGCCGCCTCGATTATCTGGAGGGCAGGCCCGTGGCGGCACTTGTTTATCAGCGCCGGAAACATTTCATCAATCTGTTCATCTGGCCCTCGACACTCCCGGTCGACAGAAGATACAGACGCGGCAGGGGTACAATCTGCTACATTGGAGCACGTCGGGATGACCTATTGGGCTGTGTCCGACCTCAACCTGCGGAGTTGCAGGAGTTCGCCCAGGCGGTGCAAAAGTAGGCTTCGTTCAATGAGCGAAAACCGATCGAGGGACCGGCTTTCACCCGCACGTCAAGAAATCTTTGCAATATAGGGGATTTGTTGTCTCCTCGCAAGGTCAGAGAAAAGGACACTCGCACGTTTAGATCTACGATTGGTAACAATGCAACACCTCTCGGACAATGCCACGTTGTCGAATCGCTGACCAAAGCGACGCCCAGCCTGCAGGATACCAAACTCAGGATGGTGGCATGGTCATCGGCTTCCTGCACAATTCACGGCGACTTCAAGCCTCCACGGAAACACGCCAATCCCTTCGAGTACCTCACCGAAGTGCAGAAATACGCCACCGAACTAGCCCAGAATGCAGCCGCATGGATGCCTTGGAACTACCGGGAGACCCTGCGGCAGGCCGGTACCAGTCAGAATCCCGCTTAAGCCCCCATTGCAGTAGAATTCCCTCTGTCTGGCCGAAAACGATAGTCTGCGGCCATGGCGTGTCAGCACCAGGATAAAGGGAGCCGATTTCATCAGTCTGAGGGGAGCCAGGTCTTGAGAGCCTCATCGGCGGGGACGCGGTAAGAACTCTATAGCAGACTCTATAGAATTTCCGGAAGTGGGCCACTCCGAATTGAATCGCAAACGAGGCGTTCATAACAACGCGACCAACAAGAACGTATTTGGTGGGTATGTGTACCCGGCAGCGGCCAGTTTCCGACAAGGCGACGATACGTCCAAGTGAACCCTCGGGTTCTGTCCGAGTCGCCGACGACACAGGTGTCGGTTTGCGTAGGTCAGCCGTACTCGTGGTGAGGGCGTGGCCTGACCGAGACTTTGTGCTATTTCCAATGAGAGAATCTAGGGAAGCTCTCAGTGAGACTCTTGAATCGGAGAACGGGGTTAGCCACAACAGGTTTTGGCCGGCACAATTGACCACGAGCAGTGGCGTCGGTATACTGCTGCCTTCACCTGCCATGACGATTCTGCAAATGCAGGTGGGAGGTTGATATCTTGGCCGCCCCTGTTTCCCAACGTAGGCGCCTGTTGCTGACCCTCCTGCTTGTGGCCGC
>CAWJGD010000022.1:0-75167 GCA_963842345.1 uncultured Acidobacteriota bacterium | reverse complement strand
CGCACCATCTCCGAGTTTCGGCGCATTCATCTGAAGGCGCTGGAAGGGCTGTTTGTGCAGGTTCTCGAACTGGCGCTGCAGCTGGGCGCGATGAAACTGGGACGGGTCGCCATCGACGGCAGTAAGATCAAAGCCAACGCGAGCAAGCACAAGGCGATGAGTCACGAGCGCATGGTGCGCGAACAGAAGCGTCTTCGCGAGGAAGTCGAGAGGTTGCTGGCCGAAGCCGAACAAGCCGAACGGACGAAGACAAACGTTATGGCCGCACGCGGCGCGGCGATGAGCTTCCGGCTGAGTTAGACCGTCGCGAAGAACGCTTGCGGCGCATTCAGGAAGCTCGGAAAGCGCTGCAGGAGCGAGCCCGCGCCGAGGCCGAAGAAAAGCAAAAAGACAAGGACGGCGACAACGAGAACGATAAGTCCGGCCCAAGCTCGGCTGGCCGCTCCAAGCCTCAGCCCAAGCCGGAAGCGCAGCACAACTTCACCGACCCGCAGTCGCGCATCATGAAGGCCGCGGCGGGTTCGTGCAGGCCTATAACGCGCAAATCGCCGTCGAGCCGGTGCTGCAACTGATCGTCGGCCAGGCGCTGACGCAACAAGAGAACGACAAGAAACAACTGCTGCCGATGATCGATGCCGTTCGTCAGCAGGCGGGACAGAACGTGCGCGAAGTGCTGGCCGACAGCGGCTATTGCTCGGAAAACAACCTGCGCCACGCGGCGAAGAAGAAGATCGATCTCTACATCGCGACGGAAAAGAACAAGCACTACGAACGCGTGCACCCAGCTCCTCGCGGGCGCATCCGAAGGCGGCGACACTGGTCGAGAGAATGAGACGCAAGCTGCAGACGAAGCCGGGGCGAGCCATCTATTCCCGGCGCAAGACGATTGTCGAACCAGTCTTCGGACAGATCAAACAGGCACGCGGCTTCCGTCAGTTCCTGCTACGCGGCGTGGAAAAGGTGCGCGGGGAATGGGCGCTGGTCTGCACAACGCACAACCTGCTGAAACTGCACCGCCTGATCATGGCGTGAAAACCCGCAAATCAGGTAAATCCAACCAAGCAGAGCAACGGACAACTCGCTAGCACCGCCCGTTCCAGCCGAAAAGAGCGTACCCAACGGCCTGCCCGGAATCTCAACGACCGCCCGATCACAATAGTGCGCTGGAGTTGTTACTCAGACAGGCTCCTAGGCCAACGAAGATCCCCTCACTCGGCGATTTGCGGCGGGAAGCCAGGGCCTGGAACCGGAGAATGAACCGTGATGGGGTCACCATCGACTGGCGGTTCACACGTAGAACGGCACGCCGGAAGTTCGGCTACAAAAGAAACCACATTACGCGGTCAGAGACCTAGTGACACCTCGGAGGCGGGTCTGGGCTGATGAATACTTTGTATTTAAGATAGATTATGTCCAGGAAAGAAAAAATGACATACACAATTTTCATTACCGCCCAAAAACTTGCGCAGCCTGCGGTTGACCGTCTGAAAGCCGCCGGTTGCCGAATACTCTTTATGAAAGACGCGAGCAGCGTGGCCGAAGTCACTCAGGTCATGGGCAACGAACCCGTGGACGCGGTTATCTCCAGGACGGTGAACCTGACTGGAGAAGCGATTCAGGCCTGCCCAACGTTGAAAGTTATTTCGAAGCACGGAGTCGGGGTGACCAATATCGACGTGGAAGCCGCGACCAAACGCGGTATTCCTGTGTACATGACTCCAGCGGCCAACGCCCAATCCGTTGCCGAAATGGCTATTGGCCTGATGCTTGCGGCGGCGCGAAAAATTGCCTTTATGGATCGTGAACTCCATGCCGGAAGGTGGGCACGTGTTCAGGATGGCGTGCAACTCTCGGGGCGCACGCTCGGGGTTGTAGGATTTGGGCAAATCGGGCAAAAAGTCGCGCGCATCGCCCTTGCACTGGGTATGCGAGTGGTTGCGTTTGATCCGGTGATCGCAGGAAAAAGTCCCGTGGATTCAGTCGGCCTGGTTTCGTCTCTGGCGGAACTGCTCAAGCAGAGTGACGTGGTAAGTCTGCATGTGCCGCTTCTTCCGAGCACGAAAAACATGATTGGCTCCCCCGAACTGGCGATCCTGCCCGCGCAGGCCATTCTCGTGAATACAGCGCGTGGAGGCGTTGTCGATGAGGTCGCCCTTGTGGCAGCGCTGAAAGCAGGGAAGTTGTTTGCGGCTGGCCTGGACACGATGTGCCAGGAGCCTCTTCCGGCTGACAGTCCTCTGGCGGGGATGCAGAACGTGGTGATGACAGCCCATGCGGGTGCTTCCACGGGCGCGGCATTGCTCGCGATGGCTGAAGGAGCTGTCTGCAACGTACTGCAATTCCTGCACGGTGAACCGGTCGACCCCGCTGCCTGCGTCAACCCCAAAGTTTTGTAACCGGTACAGCGCTAAACTTCAGGAGATTCTTGCTATCCATTATTCGGAGGAGCTTCGACCACCGACCGTTCAGGATTGATGAAAAATGTCCAAATCATGGCGCCCGTGGTGAGAACAGCGGCGGAAACGATAAAGGGTACGACCCATAGTCCCCTATCGAATAGAGTTCCGTAGACGACCGGAGTGAGAGAAGAAGCAAACGCCCCCGAACAATTCATGATGGCCGTCACGGTACCGCTATACTGACCTCCCACGTCCATGCAAACCGCCCAGGCAGGCGCTACTACCATTTCCAGACAAAAGAAAGAGGCGGCCAGGCACAACACGGAAACGGCAGGGCTGTGAGTCAACGCGGCTGGTACAACAAAGACTCCCGCCAGAAGCAGTCCGGGAGCGGCAACGCTACGGCGCGCTAGTTTTGCGTTACCTGTTCTCTTCAAGAGACTATCCGTCAGGTACCCACCCGCGAGGTTTCCAAGCATTCCCGCTAATAGAGGTAGCGCGCCAATCAATCCCACATGCTTAAGCGACATGTGCCGATATTCGCGCAGGTAGGTGGGATACCAGGTCAAATAGAAGTTCGCACCAAAAAAGTTACAACAGTAGCCGAGTGCGATGGCCCACATGTTCGGCGAATGCAATATTCGACGCCATGGCACCTGCGGCTGCTTCGGTGTAACAGTCGTTTTCACAGTACCGTCTGGGTTGGCGCCTCGAATTTCCGCCAGTTCGGCCAAATTGACGCGCTTGTGTTCTTCCGGATAATTGCAATAGAAAAGGTGGAAAGCAATTGCCCCGAGCAGCCCGAGCCCTCCGAAGATAAAGAACACTGCTCGCCATCCGAATGTGAGCATGATGGCGGCCGCAACGGGTGGGGTAAATGCCACGGCAAGGCGGCTGAAGAAATGAGTAATTCCCTGGACGCGTCCTCGTTCCGATTTTGCAAACCATCCCTGCATGCCGCGACTGGCTACTGGAAAAGCTCCCGCTTCGCACGCTCCAAGAAACAGACGCGCCCCGAGCAGCGAATGGAGTCCCATCGAGAGACCGTTTATGATCGGTGCCAGGCCAACCCCATACATGATCACCGTCAGCACCTTCTTCGGCCCGAAGCGATCTCCAAGCCATCCGACCGGTACCTGTCCGGCAGCGTAAGCCCAGGAAAAGGCCGCCAAAACTAATCCCATTGCGGTCTTGCTCAACCCAAATTGTTTGGCGATTTCCGGTGCCGCGATCGAAAGATTGCCGCGATCCATATAGCAGATTAGATAGATCGAGCTGAACAGCAACAGTATCAGCCAACGGAATCTCGTTGGCTTCGAAAGCGTTGTGGGGTAGACAGCACCTGGATCAGGCTTGCTCGCATTTTCCGCGCTCTGCGTCATGGGATTGCCTCCGCCCGATTTGCTTGGATTGAGCCCTTTCCGAAGATGACAAGAAGCCGCATTGGAATTGGGTTTCAGCAACTTACTCCAGGTATCCCGGCCTGTCAAGCAATCGCCTGCCAGTGCAAAAGAGGAAAAGAAACTACCATGAACAAGCTTACTAAGGCGGTGCAGAGAAACTTCAAGGGTCAAGCGGCACTGCGATGCTACTGAAATTGAGTGGGAATCGCTCTGCCGCAGGTCTCCCTGTTCAGGTCAAAAAAGAGCGACCGGCGCCAGCTCACCAAGAGTACGTGGGCGCGTCTTCACGGCGGGGCGCCTGTGCTCAGTGCCTTTGTTGCAGCCTTTCGAGTGCCAACGGTTAGCGGCCTGCGACCAGCGAATGGGTGATTGCGTGCACCGAGAGTGCGACTCGATTCTGCACGCCTACCTTCCGTAGCAGCTTGGCGACGTGCGCCTTCACCGTCCTCTCCTCGATTCCAAGGACTGATCCGATTTCCTTGTTTGCGCGACCGGCAACAAGCAGTTCCAGCACTTCTTTTTCGCGTTCGGTGAAGACCACCCGGCCGGCGGGGAAGATCCTTCCGGGAGAGGAACTAACCCGCTCAATAAACATCGAAAGCACGCGCCGCGGCGCCCATACTGAGCCCTGATGCACAATGCGGATCGCCTGGGCAAACTCGGCGGCGGTGGCGGCCTCGTCGATGTAGCCTTTGGCGCCTCCCGCGACGGTTTTCAGGATCATCTCGTCGTCGGCGCCCATGCCCGTGACTACGATTCGCAGATCGGGCCGTAAAGCCTTCAATTCCGCCATCAAATCGAAACGGTTCTGCGTGCCATGGCCGCCAACCAGGATTAAATCAATGTTGCTTCTGGTCGCCAGTTCGGCCGCCGTCACCGCGTGAAGCTCCAGATCGGGTTCGGAATCGAACAGCGCGCGAAAGCCGACGAAACGCAAAGGATCGCTTTCTACAACCGCAATGCGAATCGTGGGCTTTTTGGGGGGAGCGGGTTTCATGATTCCTCCAAGTCTCTGGAGCATAACCCTTTAGCGCGCAGTTACAATGGTAATGTTTCGTTGGGGCTGGCCCTAAAGGACATGACCGGAAGGACGCGCGCTTAAGGCCAATGGCATTTCCAGGCTTTGGCTGAGTCTTTCCGGCAACTTGATCTCCCAGCCCTGCGCTTTATTGTGACCGCCGATTACGTGGGCAGAGCGAAGGCCGTATGGTGAGGAGGCACGGCAGCGCTCCGCTTTCCGTGGGTAGATGCGCGCGTTTCTTTGTTGATCTTCTGAATAACTCATTGTAAAAGGTTGAATCAGTCTTCGCGACGATTTTCCCACCGTCCTGAACCAGCGGCGGAAGAAATATCAGGTGAAACGGATGAGCAACAAGATTATTCTGACAGTCGCTCCCACGGGGAATGTCCCTACTCGGGAGATGAACCCCAATGTTCCACTCACGCCACCGGAGATAGCCGCTCAGATCTATGAATGCTGGAACGAAGGGGCTGCCGTAGCCCACATCCACACGCGGGACAAGAATGGTCTCCCAACCTCGGACGTTGCAGTCAATCGCGAGATTCTAGCCGAACTGGACAAGTACCCTGACTGCGACATCATTCGTCAACTATCGACCGGTGGACGTGCCGGCAAGAACTATATGGAGCGCGGCCAGATGCTGTGCCTCTGTCCGGAAATGGCCAGTCTGGCGACTGGTTCATCCAATTTTCCTACCAGGGGGAACTTCAACGATCCGGAAACCGTCTCCTATCTGGCCGGTGAAATGCGTAAATACAAGATCAAACCGGAGATCGAAGTGTTTGATACGGCGATGCTCTGGAGCGCATTCAAATTGGCGGAAAAGGGCGAGGTATTTACCCCACTGCATATCAACCTTGTGATGGGAATGAACGGCTCACAGCCGGCCTCGGAAAAGGCCCTCCTTTATTTGTACGACCACCTGCCGAAAGAATGTACCTGGGGAGTAACGATTATCGGCAAGGAACACGTCAAGTTGTCAGTGATTGCCATGGCTCTCGGCGGACACGTTCGGGTGGGGCTTGAAGATAACATCTACCATGTCAAAGGAGTTCTCTCGACTAATTTAGGGCTGCTGCGCCGCATGAAGCAGATCGCACTAGCTATTGGCAGGGAACTGGCCACTCCGGCTGAAGCCAGGCAAATGCTTGGCCTACCCCCGAAGCTTATAGCAACAAAAATGAAAGATCAGGTCGCAAAACAGGGGTGAGAAGGTGAATCCAAGACTTAGGAATTCACTCCTGACGCTGGCTATGTGGACGTGCAACGGCTTACCTAACCGATTCCGGTAGGAACTACATTGAGTTAACTGAAGGACTGAGTGCCCGTTATTGAGAGCCGCATGTGGCCAATCGCTTGCCTGGCGACATTGGATTTGTAAATAACTGCTATATCAAACAATGGAATATCCCAAATAACTTCGCGGTGCTATAAATAGACCTTTGTTCCGAGGAACTTAGCGGTACAGCCTGGAAACAGAAAACTCCTGGTAACACTCGAAAACACAGGGGTTGGGAGGTAAGTTTGTGGGCGGCTACATGGGGAAGTTGGCGCGGATCGACCTGAGCACGCAGACGGTGAAGGTCGAAGAGTTGGCGGAGGAAGTTCGCCGTAAGTACATCGGCGGCACCGGGCTTGCGGCCTACATCTTTCGGCAAAGCTTGTTTCACGAGATCGATCCGCTGGGACCGGAGAACATTTTAATCTTTGCCACCGGCCCTTTGACCGGAACCGGCATTCCGACCTCCGGACGTTATGCCGTGGCCGCCAAATCGCCGCAGACTGGAATCTGGGGCGAGGCTGATAGCGGCGGCAGATTCGGCGCGGCACTCAAGGCCGCGGGTTACGACGCCATCGCCATCCGCGGCCGGGCTTCGTCGCCTTCAGTGCTGACGGTCATCGGAGGAGAGATCGCGGTGGTCTCTGCCGAGAACGTTTGGGGCAAAGACACCTATGAGACCTTCGACATCCTGACCGCAAAGTATGGCCCCAAATCGGCGGTGGTATGCATCGGGCCACCGGGCGAGCGCCTGGTTCCGCTGGCGAACATCATGAGCGAAGGTTCGCACGCCCGTGCCGCTGGACGCTGTGGCATGGGTGCGGTGATGGGCTCAAAGAACCTGAAGGCCGTGGTGGCCGATGGGACGTTAAGAGTGCCGATCGCGCACCCCAAAGAACTGCTGGAGGCCATTCGGGCGCTGGCTCCGGGGATGATGGAAAAGATGAAGCGCGTGGCCGACTACGGCACTCCCGGCGGTACCGTCGGAGGCGCCGTCATCGCCGACCTGAGCGCCAGGAACTGGACGGACGGCGATTGTTCGAAGGCCGTCGAGTGCCTGAGCGGCGAGAACATGGTCGGCCAGTATGGCGCCGGCAAGTACCACTGTCCGCCTTGCTTCGTCGGCTGCGGGAAGAAGACTCGCATCCCCGAGGGGCCGCACGCCGGAGAGATCTCGGGCGCGCCGGAGTACGAGGCGATTGCCGGCTTCGGCCCGCAATGCGGAATCTACGACTGGAACACCGTGATCGAGGCCAACGACCTCTGCAACCGGCTCGGCATGGATACGATCTCGGTTAGCGGCTCGATCGCCTTCGTCTTTGAAGCCGTCACCAAAGGACTTATCAAGAATCCGGCGTCGGGGCCGAAGCTGGAATGGGGCAGCGGCGAGGGGGCGCTGTCGCTGATCCGGCAGATTGCCGAGGGCGATGGCGTAGGGTTGTTGCTGCAGGGAGGAGTCCGCAAGGCGGCCGAAAAGCTTGGTCCGGAGGCCGAACAATTCGCGGTTCAGGTGAAGGGATTGGAGGCGCCGTACCACGATCCCAGGGCGTTGGTCAGCCTGGCGGTGGCCTATGCCACCTCGCCGCGCGGAGCCTGCCACCGGGGTTGCACGCACAACGTAGAGCGCGTTCCCCTTCCTGGCCTCGGATATCCGGCGGCCTTGGACAGGTTCGAGCAGAAGGGCAAAGGCAAAGCGTCGGCCCTGGTCCAGAATTACGCCGAGCTTTTCAACTCGCTGAAGGTGTGTCAGATCGCCATGCGCGTCTATGATGTTCCGATCCTCCTGCAGTTGACGAACTACGTAACCGACTGGGGGATGGACGCGGCGGAGTTTCTCATGGCGGGCGAGCGGAGTCTCAACGTAAAGCGGTTGCTGAATATCTCCTGCGGGTTGAGCCGGGCCGACGATACCCTGCCGTATCGCTTGGAGCACGAGCAGTTTCCCACGGGAGGGGCCGCAGGCAAATTACCCGACCTGCCGAAGATGCTGGACGAGTACTATGAGTTTCGTGGCTGGGGAAGCGACGGCGTTCCCGGCGAAAGCAAGCTAAAGGAGTTGGGACTGGCATAAGCAGCCATCCATGTAAAGGCTGATTGGAAAAGGGCGGGAGCGGCTACTCCCGCCGAGCTATCCGATCGTAATAACCTGCCGCCCAATACACCTTCCCAGTCTTAGCTCTTCGAGGGCGTGGTTTACTTCCTCAAGCGGATACGTTTTGCTTACAACGGGCACGACCACTCCCTTTTCCAGCAGTGAGATTACAGCGCGCACATCATCGCGGCTAGACGCTCTCGAGCCATAGATAGACAATTCGTGCAGAACCAGGGCATAGGGAGGAATGCTCAGGGGAACGCTCGTGTAGCCCGCCAAGACAAGCTTTCCGGCCGGTCCCAGAAGCTTAAGATCCGCTTCCACCGTGGCCGGAATGGAGACGGTCTCCAGGATTGCGGAAATCGGATTTCCATCAGCTCGCTTCCTGACGCCTTCGACGAAGCTGCTGTCCGCTTCGAACTTGAGAACGTGTTCAACTCCGAGTTGTTTGGCCAACTCCAGTTTCGCCGGGTTGATATCGACTCCGATCACATTTGCGCCCAGAGCCTTCGCAATTTGGATCCCATGAATCCCCAAGCCGCCGAGACCCATTACAAGAACATAATCTCCCGGCTGGATGGCTGCTTTGTTTAGCGCGCGATAGGTGGTGGAAATTGCATCGCAAATGATACAAGCCTGTGTAAATGTCAGGCTCTGGGGAATTGGAATAAAGTTTCTGGCCGGCGCCGCAAGGTACTCAGCGAAGCCACCGTCCACGTTGAAGCCGAATCGCCCCAGCGGATGCGCGCACACGGTTTCTCTGTTGCTCAGGCAAAAGGCGCATTTCCCGCACGTCAGATAGAAGTGGACGACGCCTCTATCCCCAATACGGATGTCAGTGACCTCCGCTCCTAACTCAACGACTTCGCCGGCGATCTCGTGCCCCATGATGAGAGGCACCTTGGTTCCTTCTTTTTTGCCGCCGGAGCAAGTCTTAAGATCTGTTCCGCAAATGCCGCACGCCTTAACTCTGACCAGCACCTCGTTCGGGCGGACGCTTGGCCGTGGCACTTCTTCCACCACCAGCGGCTCCGAGTATTGCTTCAAAATTGCAGCTTTCATTGTTCCCTCGGTGATACAAACGCCCCGCCGACGGCTGATTGGCGAGGCGTGACAGTTGAGACACTTACATTACCGGAAACCTGTCTGGCTTAGTAGAATTCTCCGCTCCGATTTTACGTGTCGCTGCTTGTTGCCGCACTGCTAGCTTTTGCGACAACAGCGAACTCCGCGCCGGATGCTACCAAGGATAGCGTTCTTTTTTGAAGACCAGCGGCTCGTGTCCGGGAATCACCTTGTCGATATCCCCTTTGACGATCTCATCAATCAATTCAAAGCTCTTCCACATCTCCTGCATATCGGTATAGACGCCAGACATGATATAAGGCTGGTTATTCTTGGGGTCCCCCCTCATATTCTCGTATGTCGGAACGGCATCCGCGGCAATGACATAGGGCCCGTCCTCCGTGTCCACGACAACACCGATTCCACCAGGGCTGTGACCGGGAAGAGGTATCGTTCGAACTCCTTCCACAATCTCTTTTTCCTTCATATCAACAGTTTTTATCCTGTCTATGACCTTGAGAAACAATGGCTGAATGCCCAATTGCAGAGCCTCATAGCTGGCATACAGGCACGGAGTCGGGTTCAGGGCAAACTGTAATTCCTTTTCAGAAACGATGAACTGGGCGTTCGGAAACAACTCAACGGTGCCCACATGATCCCAATGAAGATGTGTCAGAATGACAATATCGATCTCCTCGGGTTTGACACCAGCTTTGGCTAGCGCGCCAGGCATTTCTTGCTCTGGGGTACGCGGCTCTACCTTAAAGTAAGGGTGATATTTCAGTGACCGCTCCATGTCGGGAGGACCAGCATCAACCAGTATCTTTTTCTTCGCTCCGCCGATATAGGCGGCGACAGTCTTCCCAACAGCGCGCTGCCCTATATACTTCCTCAAAAAAAACAAGCTTCTATCGTAAGTCGACTCCCCCAGATCCAAGGGGACTATAAAATTACTCATCATTCACCCTCCTTAACTTGCGGTTGAGCTGCATTTTCCGGTCCTGACGCCTGCTTCGATCTTCCGAAGCACTTCCGGAAGCACGTTCCCGCGCCTATACCAGCCGGGTAATCACATAAAAGATTTTACTCGCCCCAAGATGTCTTTCATCTTTACACTTATTGTCGAAAGGTCTTCGTTGGCCGCGTTCCTATCCATGCAATACTTCATATACTTATAGACCCAGTTGCTGATGGGGAAGTTCACCTTGGTGGTTTGTCGGACCTTCCGCGCAAGAGAGATATCTTTAAAGGCCGTACTGAATGGGACTCCCATATCGAACTTCTTCGTGAGAATAAACTTAGGAAACCTGACTTCCGTAGCGAAACTGCGCGCCGTGCCGTTATTGAACACATCGATCATTTTATCCGCGGTTAACCCAAGTTTTTCCCCCATAATAACTGCTTCGCAAGTGGCACAAAAGGTTGTGTAAGAAAGTTGATTGTGAATCAGCTTAACCGTTTGCCCGCCCCCGGACTCTCCCATGTACACGACTCTCTTGCTAATGGAATTAAATGCAGAAAGACACTTTTCCATGGCTTCCTGTTTCCCGCCTACCATAATGACGAGCGACGCGTTCTGAGCCCCCAAGGCGCCGCCCGAAATGGGTGCGTCAAGGTAGTCGATTCCTTGGACCGATAGGCGCTTAGAAGTACTTTTGGGGAAGTCGGGATCGGTTGTCGTCATGTCAGCAATGACCGTGCCTGGTTCGGCTCGGCTGACAATGCCATTTGCTGAATACAGAAGCTCTGTAACGTCCTTTGAATAGTTCACCAGAAGAAAGATGATATGGCACTTTGCCGCCAAGTCAGCGGGTGTGGGTGCAATATCGGCACCTAAAGCCTCAAATTCCTTCTTGATATTGTCCCTTCTCGCATAGATGGTTACTGGATATCCCGCCTTCAACAAATTCTTGGCAATCGGAGATCCCATAATACCGGTCCCAATTAATCCGATTCTTTCCATGATTGTGCCTCGTTACGCCAGTTATCACTTTCTCAACGACGTTGCAGCTATTTGAAAAATAACTGTGGGCGGACGCCCTGGTGACTTGCATTCTCCACATTGCCTCATGTCCGAACATCAATAGGCCTTCTCGAACAACTCCATAAAATCACGTTCTGTGGTATAACGCGGATTCCACTTGTTGTATCCGGCCTTGGCGGAGAGCTTTGCCATTTCCGGAAGCATAGCCTCCGTGGCGCCGACATCTCTCAGTCGATCCGGAATGCCGGCATCCTTGCACATCGATTTAATGGCGTTGTAGGCTTTTCTCGCGGCTTCGGTCTCGGTTAGTCCCTGAATATTTTCGCCCATCGCCACGGCGACCCTGGCATATTTTTTGGGATTTGCCATGAGATTGAACTCCGCGGCCGCCGGGAAGCAAACCGCGCAGGAAAGGCCGTGGGACACGTGGCAAAAAGCGCCGACGAAACGCGCCATGCAGTGCACATTGCCCAGACCCGTCTGGCCAAATGTAATACCAGCGAGATTCGACCCGCAGGCCATGTTCAACCCCGCTTCCAAATTGGTCCTGTTGGCGACAAACTGTCGGATATTCTGCGACATCAATTCCATGGCATGGAGGTTCATCGCATCCGTGAGCGGGTTCGCATTTAATGAAATGTAGGATTCAAAAGCATGTACGAAGGCATCCACACCCGTATGCGAAGCGACGACACCTGGTAGTGTTTTTAAAGCAATCGGATCCAGTATCGCGATTTTCGCCGGATTCAGAGCCGCGTGGCGTATCGACATCTTCAATCCGCGGTCCGTGTCGGTGATCGTACAGGACCCGGACACCTCGGATCCGGTGCCCGCCGTCGTCGGAATGGCGATAAGCGGCAGTGGAGGAGTGGAAAATTTTTCGATCCCCTCATAATCGTTGATGCGTCCGCCGTTCTTGGCGAGAATACACACGCCCTTCCCGGTGTCCATCGTACTTCCGCCACCCAAGGCCAGCACAACGGGCGCTTGAGAAGTCTTGTAAAGATCGAATGCCTTATGAACGGTGTTAGCGCTCGGGTCCGACTCGATGTCGGTAAACAAATCGAAAGCAACTTTATTGTCCTTAAGTATCTTTTCGACGGACGCAAATATTTCAGTTTTTACTACGACACTGTCGGCAAGGACAAAAAGTCTTTCGATCTTCCAACCTTTAACAATGTCATGTAATTGCTGGTGACTGCCAACTCCCATAAATATCTTTGTGGGGCAATAAAACGACTGGGTGCTCGAGTTCATCGTCATTCTCCTCTAACGTGTCCTATGGCGCGCAAGGCTTCGTACAGCTTGATGTCCATCCTATCCGGGCGATGATAGAAGTCTTGGACCAAGTTCATAAGTGTCATAACAAATATCAGACGCAAAATCCTCTTCGAGGCGATTAGGAACCGCCTTCTCAAAGTGCTGGGGTCCAAAGCCTGCCTAGGCGCCACGCGACCGCGACATCGTGTGTGTCAAAGCTTCGGCTTCCGCGTCGATCTGGAGGATTGACTTACCCCTAGTTTCCTTAAAGACCCACGCCCACAAGGCGAGCAACCCGAATTCGGCGGCGCCCATGAGGACGACCGGTGCATAGCCGTAAACCGGGAAGATCGCTGCGGTAATGATTGGCGGAATAAACGCTAACCCACGCCCGATCTGCAGCGCCGAAGCAACTCCGGTTGTCCGCACCTCGGTTGGGAACATCTCGCTAAAAAGCGCTCCAAATACGGTTCCGCCATTGGAGCCGACGTAGAGCAAGAAAAATGGAACCATGATCCAGGAGCTGGTGATGAGAGAGCGCCAGGTGAAAAAGAGAAGGAGTCCGCCAATGGCCGCGGTTCCGGCAAGGTAAGAGAGTGTAACTCGCCGGCCCCAGCGATCATTTGTATACGAGCCGATGAGGGATCCGACAATGCCGGATAATGCGACAAAGAAGAGCCACCACGCTGCCTTGCCAAGAGAAAAGCCTTGTTGTTTCACAAGAAACGTCGGCAGAAACTGGGTGATCCCGTAGTATGCGAAGAATTGCAGCATCGCGGCGACGAGACAGATGAAGAAAGGAGAAAGGAAAGAACGTTGAGTAAAAAGGTGCCAATTGGTCTTGACGCTTTTCGTTCTCATTTCCCAAATGTCAGATTCAGGCGACGATGAGCGCACGTAAATCGCAAAGAGGATCGGCACCGCGGAGACGGCAAACGTCCATCGCCAGCCGATCATCGGCGCCAGGTAGCCGCCGACTAACGCACCGCCCATAACGCCCAAGTAGTGGCCGCCATAGAGTATTCCGCTCCACCAGCCACGTCGCTCAGTGGGCATCACTTCCGACACGAGAGTTTGGCCGACGGCGTATTCGCCGCCGATACCGAGCGCCGCAAAGGCGGTCCAGGCCACCAGCCACAACTCGCTGTAGGTAAACGCTCGGGCGAGAGTGCCGACCGTGTAGACGATGATTGTCCACATAAGAATCGGGCGTCGCCCGTAACGGTCCGCAAGCAGACCGGACACTACTCCGCCGATTGCCAAGAAAAAGAGCTGGGTCGAAAAGACGTAAGCTATGTGACTTGGCGAGAGGTGCAGCTCGCGACTGATGGGGACGATCAAGAACGTCAGCAAGACGACTTCGTAAAAATCAAAGACCCAACCCACGAATGCGGCGATGAAGGCCCGCGCTTGCGCCGGGCTAAGGCGCTTGGACTCATGTAGAAAAACCTGAGATGCCATTTGAGACCCCTCCTTGACAGCCTTCCACAAGGGACGGCCACCACACCGCATTCTGGTTTGTTGGAGCACATTTATAGCACCCGCAAAGTATTTGTGATATTTTAATGTTCGACATACCAGATATTTGAAAATGCAATAAGGCTGCGTTCTGTCGGACGTCTGGAACGATGACCGCGCACCGCGTGCAACGCCAACCATGGGCATCGAACGGCACCCGGTGCAGCGGGGTTCATCGCTGTCGACAAGAGTGAGCGCCGCCAGTTGCTCTGTGATCGGTCAGCGTCATTCGAGACGTTCGAGGCGGCTATGCATGGCTGGAATTTACGTTACGTGTTGACAGTTGCGGAGGAGCGAAGCATTTCCAAGGCGGCCCGCAAACTTTATACTTCACAACCTGCTTTGAGTCTCCACGTGCAAAAGCTGGAAAGGCAGCTTGGAATTAAGTTTTTTGACAGGACAACTCTGCCTTTGCGTCTCACCTATGCGGGCGAGAGGTTTGTCGCCCTTGCCTCTCAGATCGTAGATCTGGAAGGGCAGCTGCTTCGGGAGATGGAAGACATCAACAACTGCTCGAAAGGCCGCTTGATCCTTGGCATTTCGCCGCTGCGGGACCGATCTGTCCTGCCCGTCGTTCTGCCCGTCTACAGGCAGCGTTTCCCTGGGATCGAGGTCGTGCTCGTCGAGGAAAAATCCAACGTGCTGGAAGGATTGACGCTAAGCGGGAAGACGGACGTGACGATCATGAACCTTCCCTTGAAAACAGATCAACTGGAATATACCTCCATTTGCCTGGACGAGATTCTTGCGGTCGTTCCCGATCGCTACCTGCCGCCCAACTTTGACAAGAAACGGTACAGATACCCCGACAATGACGGTCCGGAAATCGATCTCTCGCTGCTTAAGGAGAGCCCGTTCATTCTTCTCAAACCGGGGATGAGGATCCGTCAAGTGTCGGAGGGTCTGTTTAGCGACGCGGGCATCCACAAGCCCAACATTATTCTTGAATGCGAGAGTATCGATACGCTGTTCGAACTCGCCGTTCGCGGTGTCGCAAGCTCGTTAATCAATCAAAGCTTCATCCCTCGAACCCATCAAGGGACTTATTACTATCTCAAGGATCCCTTGCCAATCTGCTTTCTGCGCCTCAACAACCCGAAAGCGAAGTCCGCTCTTGCTGCCGTTTACCTTAAGGACCGCTATCTTTCCAAAGCTGCCCGGGAATTTATTGCCGTGGCAAAGGAGTTGCTGGTGTTCGATAAAATCCTCCAGCCGGAAAGAAAAAGAGCTCGCGCAAGCGCGGCCCGCTGACTGCGTGCGATGGTTGCGCTGGGACACTTCCAGAGCCTTCACGAATTGTGGTTAGCTCTTCCGAAAATAGTAGATAGAAAAGGCCAGCCCAGCCACAATCACGATCATTCGCATAAGTTTGGAAGGAAGCCTGCGTGAAAAGGTCCCACCCAGATAACCGCCCGCGACCGCCATCGCCAGCATGAACAGACCCTGCCTCCAGTAAATCGCGCGGGCCACGATGAACGCCAGAACGGAGATCCCATTGGCGACCACATTGCAAAGGACTTTCAGAGCGTTCACCTGATGCAGGTCGCTGACAATTCCATAGACGGAAAAGATGGCAAAGATCATCACCGCCGAACCAGCCCCGAAGTAGCCGATGTAGAAACTCACCAGGGTCATCCAGAACAATGGCCAGGGCGTAAACGAACCATGATTTCCGGAAGATACCAGGCGGCGCGAGCGCGACTGCTCCAGCCAGTTGCGAGCCAGGCTGCTGAAAGCAAACAGGACGGTGCCAAAAAACATCAGCCACGGAACCATGCGCATGAAAGTCGTCTGGCTGGTATTCAAGAGCGTCAGGGCGCCTGCGCTACCGCCGGCTACGGATGTGAGGATCACCGGCATCACCAGCGATCGTACGGCGCGTAATTCGCGGCGCAATGCCATCAGGCTGGCTAGCTGCCCAGGCCACAGTGCGAGGCTGTTGGTGGCGTTCGCATTTACCGGAGGCAACTGCAATCCCAACAGGGCGGGAAACGAAAAAAACGAACCGCCGCCGGCCACGGCGTTCATAACCCCGCCCACGAATGCCATCGAAGCCAGCAGGCAATATTGGCTGATCCGGATTGGAGGCAACACGGGCAATTGCAAATCAGGGTTTCTTTCGTCCGCGAGGTGACGAGGAATGATCGAATAAATGCCGTGCCTGGATTGGCTACTATTTAAGATAAGGCTCTACATTTTTACGCAGGTCCTTGCTGGCATAGTGACCAACGACTGCATCCACGGCCAGCGTATCCGCGTCAGTCCGGGACAGCCATGAACTGCTGGTATACAAAATGGCATTGCCGAGGATGACTACCTTGCCCAATGTCAGGTTGGCATTCCACTCAGCAACCTGCTTGATAAGAGCAGCGGGAACCTGTGCGCCTTTCGGAAGTTGGCCGAGAAGGAAGTACAGTTGGATGACTTGAAGTTTTTCGTTATTCGGGTCGTTGCCAAGGGCAGTCAGAAAGACCTGGAATCTGTCTGACTCACCTTCTTCAACGGTAATTACGGCAATATATCTTCCTTCCTCTGCCTTGGTGAAGGGGATTTCGGCGGTCGTGAATAACGCTTCCAGCTTCTTGCCGGACGATTGCGACGACGGTTGCTGTTGTGCCGCGGCGGGTAAAACCGGCCACAGGATCGCACAAACGAGGGCTATTATTGCCAGCTTCCTCATGTTCTTCTTCCTTTTCGTGGTTTGACCAATTTTCACGATCTAAAAACCAACTTTTCTTTTCGGGACCTGGCTGATCACCAACTCGGTAACCTTGCCGCCCTGGCTGAGCACCGCAATCCCAAGATCAGAATAGAACCGATAGTTCAAATCCGGGTTTATAAGCTGGCGGAAGTCGTAATCCGAATCCCCCAGTAAACGGTCCAGCTCCGCATTCGTCATTCCGATTTTCAGCTCGACAGTTTTTGTGCCCAGGCCCATTTCTCTTACGCGGAGCGCCGGCGCCTTGTCACCGGAGAGAATGACAGCAAGCACTTCATCGGTCGCAATCACCTTGATACCATGGTTCGGGTAGTCAAGTTGCGCCAGATTTGTGCCGCGTATCACGGGCATGCTGGAACTCTCTGCTCCCAGTTGTCTTCTGGCGTCAGCCAAGCTCTCGCCCAGCGCAATCTGGGCTTTGCTGATTTGCAGAGCAGCCACCGGCCGGAAGCGGGCAGTCGTCTGCGAAAGCAGCGTGCTCTCCGACTTGGCCGCTGTTCCTGACTGCTTACACAGGCTGGCATAGCGTTGATACGCAAGCTGCCACCATGCCTGTGAGGGGCCGGGTTGTCGCAGGTAGTCCTCGAGTTCTCCAATCGCCAGGCGTTGCCGCTGGCCATCCGGTGACTGGGCCAAGAGGAGCGCTCGGTTATATGCCAGCGCGTTCGACACGGGACCCGCCCCGCGCAACGAACTGGTGGTCCCTGTCTTCAAAGAAGCTTCCACGAGGCTGAGCGTGGTCATCGCCTTCGCGTTATTTCCTTGCGCCGCATAGGCGACAGCCAGGTTGATGTCCTCGGCCAGGCGGGAGATAGGGTCAAGAGAAGGGTCCTTGTCCGCCAGTTGCGACGCTTCCTCCAGCAATTGCGCCGCTTTCCCAGGATCTTTTCCTGCCGGCCGGAACAAGTAAGCAATGCCCAGATTCGCCTTAGGCAAAGAAAGATCGGGATTCAGCCTAATGGCCTCCCGCAAAGCTCCTACTGCGTCCCACCACAGCTCTTCATTGATGCCGCGTATCTTTCCTTCCAGAGACTTCGGGCGGCGATAAAACCCGCCCACCACAATCTGCCCCACGTCAAAGCGACGCAGGTCCTCGCTATCCAGTGAGTCAGCGTACTGCATCAACAGGGCGTAGCCGAGATTAGCCCAAGCCTCATAGGAGGCGGGAAAGTCTTTTGTCACTTGCCGGAAGGCGCGCTCCGCTAGAGGGTAATTCTGCACCAGCAGGAAGTATGTCCCATTGTCGAAGGAACTCATGGATCGCCATAAGCCAGCCTGTTCCTTGTCCAGTTGAGAAATGCGGTCGTACCAGGAAGGGTGGTCGGCCGCCAACCCTTCAAAGGAAGAATAATTCAGCCCCAGGTCGATCATTCTGCGAATAGCAGACAGCCCGCCGCGAAAAGAATACCCTGCGCGAATAGCAAGCTCCATACCCTTACGGTCGGCGGCCAACTCCTGCTCGCGGGTAAAGGTCGCTCTCAGGAACTCCGTGTTTCCACTGGGTATTCCTGTGTGCCCCAGGAGGTGGTGCGCAAGCTCATGGCCCAGCACGTATGCCAGGCGATCAGCATTGCCTTGAATCACCTGCTGGATAAGCCCGTAGTAACAGACCACAACGGCCTGTTCGCTGCCGTTCTGCTTTCGCAGTGCCGCATAGGCGTTGATGTCCTTCTTGTCGGGAATCTCCAATGTCGGCGGCCACGGTATGGCGGGTTGCTGGGAAGACGGGACCGCAGCCAACAACTGCTTGAATACCTGCTGCGCCAAAGCGCGGTCACTTTCACTGATCTCGGCGCTTGCCGGCGTGGAAAGGCCACACAGGATGGACAGCAAAGCCGCCAGGCAAAGCCCGCGAAACAGTTGCTTGCCTTTCTTGTCGGCTTGGAACACTTTGCTCTGTAACACGTTATTGTCCGCCATTATTGAATACTGCGCGGATCAGGCTGCTTGGCACCGCGAAGCTTCGAAGCATTCAGACCAGGTGCGCTGAAGTCGCGAAACACTTCCGGCTGGCCCTTTGCAGGCGCCAACAAACTGGCTCTGGATAGACTAAGCATAGGATGCACTTTCCCCGAGATTGACGGAAGGTTTGCGTCTGCCAGAGCCGCCGCAATATCCGTAGGCGGTGCCGTGCTGAGAGCGTGGCGGTTAATGGCAAGTGATTGCACAATCGAGGTGGGCTGAAGTGGTGCGGGCTGAACGCCGGCCTGCATCAATGGACTTGAGCCCTTCACCATCGAAGCGGCTGATTGCACGCTTGCAGAAGAGTTCTGGGCCGCGGCCAAGCAAGGACAAACCCCCGCGGCGAACGCAACCAGCACAACTAACGGTACGACAAAACTCTTTTCACGGAACATCGAGCTT
This sequence comes from uncultured Acidobacteriota bacterium, assembly GCA_963842345.1. Lineage (GTDB taxonomy): Bacteria > Acidobacteriota > Terriglobia > Terriglobales > Acidobacteriaceae > CAWBRT01. The sequence continues at coordinate 56,063 of CAWJGD010000022.1, read as the reverse complement.
TCCCTCCAATTAGAGAACGTGCTCACCGCAATAACTTGCAAACAGAATCTGAAGAGATTGGCATGAACTACAGCGATAGTAAAGCGAATCGACGGTATGGAACAACAGCGTTGTCAGGGAGAACGACGACAAGCTCCCCTATTACACAGAATACAAAGGGGTTGGCGCCCCCGCTGCGCTATCGGTTCCCCCGCCATCTGCCGGACACAAATTGGCTTGCGCGCGTGGCACAACTGACTTGGCGTGAGGGCGGCTCAAAAACATCGGGGCCGCATTAGCGACCCCGCAAGTCTAGAAGCGGCTCACAGACCAATTACTCTTTGCCGGAAAACGCTTACTCGTGCTCCTGACTCAGCGTCCAGGTAAAGCTGCGGTCTGAAGGACACAGGAAGACTCTTGGTCCCCAAGTGGTAGCCCTTCCGTCGGGGAAAGTGGCGCGACTGTACAGAGTAGTGTTGCCGGCTCCAACATTAAAAGTTACTTTGCCCCAGGGAGGAACTTGGCCGCGGTACGTGCCGTCGACGTAAACGTTGGCGAACCAGGGAGAAGAATTGTCAGTCGTCACCCAGCAATCATTAGGACCGCGTTGCTTTTGCCCACCTTTTTCCGGCGGAGCAGGAGCTGACTGCGCATTCGTCGCTACATCTTTTTCATCTTTCTTGATGTTTGCATCGGGCCCCCCGCGACTCTTCTTCGGTTCTTCCGCATTCATCGCCGCTTGTCCTTTTGGGGTGGGCGTTACGGGCGCGTTTTGGGCGCTCGCTAACAGCGTAAAAATAACTACGAAGGCTACAATAATCCCTGCCAACCTGTGATTCATATGTCTCCTTTTACGGAACATCGAGTTACTTTCCTCCCACTCTAGAGAACGGCCTCACCGCAAAAACTTGCAGGCGTAATCTCAAAAGATTAGCACGAGCGCGGCGGTAGTAACGGCGGCGTTCTCGGAAAAGCCACGATGCGCTCCCCGTATTGCACAGAATACAAATAGTTTAGCGGCACCGCTGTGCTATCCGCTCCGCGCCGTCTGGAGACGAGAATTACTTCCGCGCGTGCCACAAGCGCTCGCCGCCGTGCGCGTCTCGCAAGCGCGTAGTGCCATCGTCAGCGACGGTCAACAAAAGAGCATCGCCGCGTGTGTGACCTGCTGGACTCTTTTACTCCGCGGCAGGTGATTGACATCGATATTCGTGGATGGTAAGAATCACGCGATAATTTAGCATCCTTTTTCCGCAACTCACGACGGATTACGTGTTGAATACAGAATGAGGCATCGCCATGTCCGAAAGCTTTGACCGTGCTTGCCGCGAATCGGCTACCACAATGAAATGCGTGGTTTTGCTTGTTATATTTTTGGTCTTTAGCGGTAGTGGCCTTGGTCAAACGCGGCGTGCGGTTCTCGTCGGAATCGACAACTATCGGCCGGCGACGGAAGCTGAGAAGCTAAACGCGCGCCAGCAGGGTATCGCGAGCCTTGGACGGGGTGACTATGCGTTCGGCGCACTAGACGGGGCGGTGAGCGATGTCGAAAGCATGCGGGATGTGCTGCTGCATACTTTCGGTTTTTCCCCGGACAACGTCCACGTCCTTAGCAACGAGGCAGCCACGCGTCAGGCGATTCTTGAGGCGATGCGGAAGTACTTCATCGATCAGGCAAAGGATGGAGATGTGCTGTTTTTCTTCTATGCCGGACATGGTTCACAGGTCAGGAATTCAGCCTCTTACAAGGCGGACAAACAAGACGAAACGATTGTTCCCTGGGATGCAAACGCAGGCGTCTGGGATATTCGTGACAAAGAAATCGCGCGGCTATTCAATGAGGCGCTCGATAAGCACAAGGTGGTGCTCACCGCGGTTTTCGATAGCTGTCATAGTGGATCGATCGCTCGCGGATTAGTCAGCCCGGTGAAGGTTCGCAGCATCCCGGGAGATACTCGTGATGCTAAAGATGATTATCATCCGACGCCTCCGGAAGACAGAGGGGCTCTCGTCATCTCGGCAGCCCAGTTTAATCAGTCGGCATCGGAAGATACTGACCAACACGATGGCCAGAGTATTCCGCACGGTGCCTTCACGCTTGCGCTGATCCGCACGCTGAACCGCGTCCCGCCCAACAGCCCCACAAGAGATGTGTTCCGTATGACCAGGGTGGCACTCCACGCCGGGGGATTTGCACAAGAACCTGTTATGGCCGGGACGGAAGATCGCTTCACAAAAGGACTTTTTGGCGATCTGAGTGGTGTGTCCGCATCCCCGAAGTTGTTCGTTCAGAGCATCACGTCAGAGGGACAGATCGTCTTGGACGGCGGTTACTCGCTTGGGATTGAACCAAAGGCGGAACTGAAGAAGGTCGAGAAGTCGCGTGGCTCCGGGGTTAGAGTACGCATCGTGGCGGTGAACGGACTCAGCAGCAGCGTGGCTGAACCTTTGAATAAGGCAGATCTGGCATCTATCAAGAAGCTCGATGCTTTCGATGTCGATCGCTGGGCCTTTCCGGGCGGAGCAAAGCTATCCGTTTGGCTTCCGCCGTCCAACCTGCCGCTAAGTGAGATTCAGAAGGCTGCAGTGGAATTTGGCAAACTGAAGCAAGACTTAGCGATCAAGTGGGTGGATGATCCTACCGAGACGACTCCTACCCACATCATCAGTTGGACGGGACGGACATGGCAGTTGCAGACCCCGACGACGACCGTGGAATTGTCGGATCTAAGTGCAAAGTCTGTTGTAGCATATCTGAAGGCCGACAAGTCGTCCGAGGTTCGGCTGTTCCTCTTTCTGCCTCCTCCTGTTGAACTGAAAAACAAGCTACCCTTAGGGCCCGGCTCCGAAAACAGCGCCATCGATGTGGTAACGAGCCCAAGCAAAGGTAAGTATTGGCTGGTGGGAAGATTCTCAGGCGCGGCAGTAGAGTATTCATGGGTGCGGCCGAACGCTACCCGCGCGGGGGCTGAATCGGAAGATCTTCCGCTGCTGGTGCGCAGTGAGTGGTTAAGAATGGGAGCGGCTAATGACAGCCACGTTTCCGAGAAGCTAGTCGACCATCTTCAGGGTATTGGCAGGGTGGTGGGTTGGATGACTCTCGCCTCGCCGCCCGACGACGCTGGCTTCCCATACGCGCTCGCACTTAGGGACTCCGATACCGGTGCTTGGATTACAGGCTCGGAATTGGAAACCGTGCAGGGTGCCGATAGCGAAAAGTCATCGCGCATTGTGACGCCGATCGTGAAGGGTGGACAGCATCTTGAGATTGTCTTGAAAGCCGACCTGAACAAGCTCCAAGGATTCCAGCAGCCTCGTAAGGTCTACGTTTTTGGCATCGACTCGTTCGGCGGGTGCATGCTGTTCTTTCCGAGAGGGGCGGATGACCAGCGAAATCTGATACCAACCAGGAATGCCGACGAAACGTATGATAGGGAAATCCCAGTGCGAAAGATCACTGTCGCAAAACCCTGGGGAGTAGATAGCTACATTATGCTCACGACCGAGCGGCCGATTGGTGACTTGACCGTGTTTGACTGTGAGGCGGTTCGGACTCGAGGGGCGGACACTGGGAGGGACGCGCAGAATCCCCTGACCGGCCTTCTACGTCGCAATGGCAGCACCACCAGAGGATGGGATAGTGCAACTCCCGCAACTTGGTCCATCCAGCGTTTGCCGGTGCGAAGCATACCACCCGGCAACTAATTAATGAGGCACTAGCAGGCTCATAGCGAGTGTCTGTCAGTTCCTCAAGTTTTGTGCTAAGCTGCTGACTCTGAAATGGCCAGGGAATTAGCGACTACAAAGGTCTAGTTATTGAGTTTGCGCGATCGATTTGTGGAGAATCGGATGTCTGACGGGTGGATGGTCTGTGGGCATTTCTACTCCAACACGTGCAATCACGGCGCGTGTCGGAGATCCCGCTTGAGCCTTGCGTTCAGTATTGTTTTCCTTATCCTTGCTCTTATCACGTCAGTTTCTGCCGCAGCACAATCACCGCCAACGCCAGGTGCGGCATCCGGCCCGACAATAATGCGGTACCCCGCCAAATTGGAACTGCGCAGTGCTGTGGAGCGGAAACTTGCGGGCGGCCAGGCGGACGAGTTTACCATTGACGTTCAGTCCGGCCAGTATCTGCGCATCGTTGCCGAGCAGAAGGGAATTGATGTTGTCGTCTCCATTTTCGACCCGGACGGCAAGACGCTAGTTGCAGCAGATCGTTCGAACGGGAGCTTTGGCCCGGAAGCAGTTTCGATAACCGCCAACATCGGCGGTACTTATCGCGTGCGCGTGGCGGCGGTCGAAATGACGCCGCCTCCCGCCACATATGTCCTAAGCGTAACCGACTTAAGACCAGTCGCCCCGCAGGATTCGACGCGTATTTCCGCTGAACGGGAGCTGTTTGAAGCAGCGGTCGCCCTTCACGGCGATCTCACTTCTAAGAAGCGCGCCATAACCCTGCTTCATACTTCCGCCAAACTGTGGCAGCTTCTGGGAGAGCGTCGTGAGGAAGAGACTTGCCTGCACCTGCTCGGCTATACACACTATTGGCTAAGCGAAAGTCAGATGGCACTGGAGTACGACGAACAGGCATTGGCCATATCGCGTGAGATCCGCGACCGCGTTGGCGAAGGCACTAACCTCAATTACATCGGTCTAGTCTACTGGGCTTTGGGCGACTATCGGAAAGCACTTGAGTATTACGATCTCGCGTTGCCGATCGAACGCGAAACAGGTAACCGGAGGATGGAAGGCACGACACTCAGTAACATAGGTCTCGTGTACTACTATTTGGGTAAGTCTCAGAAGGCGCTCGGCTACTATCATAAGGCGCTACTTATTGAGCGGGCCGTTGGCGATCGCATTATGGAGATCAAGACGCTCAGTAACATAGGTTGGGCGTACAGCGCGTTAAACGATAAGAACAAGGCGCTGGAATACTATCACCAGGTGCTGCCGCTCGCACGAGGAGCGGAGGACCAATTCGACGAGGGCAGAACGCTTTCCTACATCGGTCAGATCTATAGCGACTTGGGCGAAACGGAAAAGGCTCTGGAGTACTATCAACAGGCGCTGCCGATTGAGCGTGAGATGGGAGACCAGTTCGGAGAGGCCAAAACCCTCGGACGGTTAATGTATGTGCTAGAGCAAGCCAGAAACTTTCCCTTGGCCATATTCTTTGGCAAGCAGGCTGTGAACAGCTATCAGCAACTACGCCGTAATATCCAGGATTTGCAAAAGGAAGTGCAAAGCAGCTACCTCGGCATTATTGTCAGCACCTATCGCCAATTGGCCGATCTGCTGTTAGTCGAAGGCCGCCTGCCCGAGGCCGAGCAGGTGCTGGGCATGCTGAAGGAACAGGAATTCAAAGAGTTCACCCGCGGCGCGGCCGCCACGCCTGGCAGCGGTCATGTGTCGCCACTAACTACCAACGAACAGCACGCCGAAAGCATTCTGGTGCAGGCGCTAGAATGGCAGGGGTTGCGCCGCAACGCAAACCGCACCGCCGAGCAGCAGTCGCGCTATAAAGAACTCTCCGCCGCACTCGACATAAATAATACCGCCATGAGTGGTTACTGGCAGGCCTTGCAAACGGTGCTGCCCGCACGTCATGCGCGCCAACCAAAGCCTGAAGCCTCTGCCGCGCAAGAACTCTTGAAGGGACTTCCCGCCGGCACCCTCGTCATCTACACCTTGGTGCTCGACGACAAGCTTGAATTGATCGTCGTCCGCCCCGAGATCATGGTGCACAAGACCGTGACGATCAAGCGCGCAGAACTTGTTGCAATCGTCCGGCAGTTCCGCGAAGCCATCAGCCGTCGTGAGCAAGGCGAAGCGCTGCTTGCACCCGCGCGCAAGTTGTACGACACGCTAGTTGCCCCGATCGCAGCGGAACTCGACGCTTTGCAAGCTAAGATCGGTCGCGAAAAAGAAATTACCATAGGCTGGTCCCTGGACGGAATTCTGCGCTATGTGCCTATCAACGCTCTCTACGATGGCAAGCGTTTTCTTATCGAACGTTTTACGAACGTAATCTTCACTCCGGCGAACACGAATCACCTGCAGGAGCGACCGAATGTCGCTGCCTGGAAGGCTTTAGGGCTTGGGGTCTCCAAGCAGTACGAATCGAACTTGAATCTGTTGCCGACTGTACCGGACGAGTTACGCAAAATTGTGCGGGACCAGCAGGATGGCGAATCGCACGGGCCGCTCCCGGGACGCATCCTTCTGGACGACACCTTTACCGAACAGGAAATGGAGCATCAGCTAGAACAGGAATACCCCCTGGTTCACATAGCCAGCCACTTTGTCCTCCAGCCAGACAGCAGTAAATCGTACCTGTTGCTGGGCGGCAAGGAACAGGGTGGTAAGGGGTACCAACTGCGGTTGAGCGACATTCAGACGCGCCAGAACATGAGCTTCAGCGGGGCTGAACTTTTGGCGCTATCAGCCTGTGAAACCGGCCTCTCCAACTCTACGGACGACGGCAAAGAAGTCGATAGCCTGGCTGAGATTGGGCGCTCCCGGGGAGCCCGGGCGGTGCTCGCCACTCTGTGGTCGATCGATGACGCCAGTACCGGTAGTCTAATGGCTGACTTCTATCAGCGCTGGACAAGCTCGCCGGGACTGGCCAAGGCCGAGGCGCTCCGTCAGGCACAGCTTGCGTTGCTGAACTCTGGACGAGCGCCCAATAAGGATACTTCCGGCGAGCGCGGTTTTAACCCGGATGGCAACATGCAACCCGGTCAAAGTGGCAAGGGAAGCAAGAGTTATTCGCACCCCTACTATTGGGCGCCGTTCGTGCTGATGGGTAATTGGCAATAAGAGCTTGAACCTGGAGCCAAAAAAGCAGGGCCGCACACGCGCGGCCCTACTGGTTGAATCAATTGGCCTAAATTAGGCTGAATGGCTTCGGTGCTGGCGGAGTGCCTTGAGTTAGGCTGAATGGTTTCGGTGCCGGCGGCGTGCCTTGAGTTAGGCTGAATGGTTTCGGTGCCGGCGGCGTGCCTTGAGTTAGGCTGAATGGTTTCGGTGCCGGTGGCGTGCCTTGAGTTAGGCTATCTGGTTTCGGTGCCGGCGGAGTGCCTTGCCCAACGGCGACCGCCGTTGCCCCCACAAGAAGCAGCGTCACGAGAAACGCGAATACGTATCTCTTCACTTGGACCCCCTTACCGTAGATTCTAGTGAGAGTCTCTGCTTGTTGTCCAGCAGAAAACTGCTCGCGTTCACGGCCTCCGCAAACGAAAGTAACTTCCGGAGAATCGCCACGCACGCCGAGATCGGATCACCATTTGCCATCGGCCCATCTGCAAGTGCGCACTTCAGATTGGGGCGACTGCGGTGGCCGGCAAGCCTCTTTGGTTCGAAGATCAAGAACTTGACGCGGGTTAACTTGGCGCAAGAGTCGAGCCGCAAAGCATTGCAATCACATCTGCCGCGTTGTAAGCCGTGCTCCCGTTTGGCGGCAGAAAGCGCGTGATTCCCACCAAGTCATCGCCGGCGGTGACCAGGCCTTCTTCAATATGGCCATCCTGACGCACCTGGGACTGGCCGATATTCGCCAGCAGACAGTTGCAAATACACTTCCTCCCCACGGTTCTGTCCAGCGTTCCAGCCTTGCGGGCGTAGTTATTCTCCGGTTCCGCGGAGCATCTGTAGGCGATGGTGCCGTCGTCCGTGACGTAGGCTTCGCGCAGATACCCAAGGTCGCAAAGGCGAACTCTGGCCAAATACACCTGCGCCTCCGACCCCGAACCCTCCAACTGCACGACCTTGAACGGGAAGCCGGTTGGCGAGCATAGAGGATCGGTGAACACCCTAGCTTCGCCGGCGGCGACCTTTTGCAGAATCGCCTGCTTATAGTCATCCCGCAATCCCGACTCGACACAGAGCGCAAACGCGGTGCCCACCTGTACCCCGGCGGCGCCAGCGGCCAGAGCTTCACGTATTTTTTCAGGAGCGCCATATCCCCCGGCAAGCCAGAACGGGACGCCCAGTGTGCATAATGCATCGAGATCTACCCGGTCGCGTTCTCCGTAGATCGGTTCACCCGCTTCACTGAGCTGGAGCTTTCCTCGTGGAGGCGCATTGTGGCCACCGGCGGTGGGACCCTCAATGACCAACCCATCGACCTTTCCATTGGCCTTCCTCAACATAGTTACCGCGAGCGTATTTGAGGCGACGATCGCAAGAAACTTTGGCCGCAGTAGCGGCGGAAGCTCGTGTTCCATGAACTCCCGCGGAACAAAAGTCATGGTTGTGTCGGTGCCGTCCTGTGCGCCCGCGACTTGCAGTGGGTAGGTTGCTGGCTCAAAATTGACAAAACGATCGAGAACACCTGGGATCTTGAGGGGGATGCCGGCCCCCATGATTACATAATCGACGCCCGCCAGCATGGCGCCAAAAATGGAAGACAGATGCGGTAGCTGGATTTTTTCCAGATAGTTGATACCGACGGCATTGCCGTGTCCTTCGCGTGCTAGAAAGACCTCGACAAAGTTGGCCACGATGCAAAGCTCGTCGTATTCACGAGACTCATTTTTGGTCAACATGGGCACAGGTTTGTATGGCGCATCCGCGGCTCTGCCGCCGGGAATGTGATATTTCCGCCATATCCGTTCAGCCGTCTTGGGCAAAGGGCAATGATCGAGACCCCGCCGCATGTGGCCGCCGGGATCGCCGTCTTGCAATCGTCTTGCGAGGATGTGGGCCAGAGCGGTTCCGGAAACAACTCCCAGTTGACCGCGTTCGGAGACGGCGCGCGCAAGTCGCCAGTTGGAGACGCCCGCGCCCATCCCGCCTTGAATGATTAATGGATGATGGCTCATTGAATGCACTTAGGTTAACCCACGGAGGAGTCGATGTTTGTGTCACACTTTCGTAAAACTTCCGGGTTGCGCGACCCGCCTTGCATTGGGGCACTAAAGTGCCTAATTGCAGCCACTGGTCATTCTAAGTATGACGGGCGGCGGGATTTTTTTCGAGCGGTTTTTTTTGTTACACCCGGCGACAATTATCCACACCCCAAACTGCTCCGGGTTTATCGCGCATGGCGCCGACTGACGGCTTAGCTCAACTCCCAAACTCCTCCTTCAGGTAGATTTAACCTCTGCATCACAAGAGTGGCGTAACCTGATGCATTCGAAGATTCGGTGCGGAACAAATTCGGAGGAGCATGAGCAAACAATCCCGTGTCAGCCACCCGGTATACAACCTTCTGCCCACGGAAGTCGAGGGATTCGATTCCCTGGCGGAGCTGGCCCTGAATATGCGTTGGTCGTGGAATCATGCCACCGACGAAGTGTGGCGGCAGCTCGATCCCGAACTGTGGGAAATCACGCATAATCCCTGGGTTGTTCTGCAGACGGTCTCGCGCGACCGGATCGAGCGCGTGCTGGCCGATGCCGTTTTTCGCAAAAACGTCGATAGCCTGGTGCAGAAAAGGCGGCAAGCGCTGGAATCGCCGGTGTGGTTTCAGCAGAATCATGCACGGAGCGCCCTGAGCTGCGCCGCTTATTTCAGCATGGAATTCATGTTGAGCGAAGCTCTGCCCATCTACTCGGGCGGGCTTGGCAATGTGGCCGGCGATCAACTCAAAGCGGCCAGCGATTTGGGCGTGCCAGTGGTGGGAGTGGGGCTGCTGTACCAGCAAGGCTATTTTCGCCAGGTGATCGACAAGGACGGAGTGCAGCAGGCCCTCTTCCCGTATAACGATCCCGGACAGTTGCCGATCATGCCGTTGCGCCAGGCAAACGGGGAGTGGTTGCGGTTGGAGATCGCGCTGCCTGGATATTCGGTCTGGCTGCGCGCCTGGCAGGTCCAGGTCGGCAGAGTGAAGCTTTACCTGCTGGACAGCAATGACGCGGCAAACTACCCCGTTCATCGGGGAATTACCAGCGAGTTGTATGGCGGCGGGCCGGAGCTGCGCCTCAAGCAGGAACTGCTCCTCGGGATCGGCGGATGGCGACTGCTTGGTGCGCTCGGCATCCAGCCGGAAGTCTGTCATCTGAACGAAGGGCATGCGGCGTTCGCCGTGCTGGAACGCGCCCGCAACTTCATGGAAGAGACAGGGCAGCCCTTCGAAGTCGCACTGGCGGCCACGCGAGCGGGAAATCTCTTCACCACCCACACGGCAGTGGCCGCCGGCTTTGATCGTTTCTCGCCGGCACTCATCGAACAATACCTCGGTCGTTATGCCGAGCAGAAACTCGGCATCACCCTCCACGATTTGCTGGCCTTGGGCCGCCAGAACCCAAGCGACGCGTCGGAGAGTTTCAACATGGCCTATCTGGCAATCCGCGGCAGCGGGGCGGTGAATGGCGTGAGTCGCTTGCACGGGAAAGTCAGCCGTCACCTCTTTGAGCCTCTTTTTCCCCACTGGCCAACGGAAGAAGTGCCGGTTGGACATGTGACCAACGGAGTGCACATGCCGACCTGGGACTCGGCCCTGGCCGATGATCTTTGGACGGAAGCCTGCGAAAAAGATCGCTGGCTGGGGACGACGGAAACCTTGGAACGGGACATTCGCCGCGTCAGCGACGCCAAACTCTGGCAATTCCGCCTTGCCACCAGCAAGTCTCTTGGTGGAATACGCTCGCGAGCGATTGTCCAGACAACTGACCTCCTCAGGCGCGACGCCGGAGGAGGTTGACGAGGCAAAACATCTGTTTGATCCCAATGTATTGACACTGGGCTTTGCGCGGCGCTTCGCGACATACAAGCGGCCAAACCTGTTGCTGCACAATCCGGGGCGGTTGCTGCGCCTGTTGGCTAATCCTGAGCGCCCGGTGCAACTCATCATCGCCGGCAAGGCCCATCCGGAGGACCGGCCGGGGCAGGCCTTGATTCATGAATGGATAAATTTCATCCGCCAGCAAGGCGCCCGCCCACACATCGTGTTCCTGAGCGACTACGACATGCTGTTAACGGAGCACCTGGTGCAGGGTGTGGACGTCTGGATCAACACGCCACGGCGACCCTGGGAGGCGAGCGGAACGAGCGGGATGAAAGTGCTCGTCAATGGGGGCATCAATCTTTCGGAATTGGACGGGTGGTGGGCGGAAGCGTACACGCCTGAAGTGGGGTGGGCGTTGGGGGACGGCCAGGAACATGGCGACGATCCGGCCTGGGACGCTGCCGAAGCGGACGCCCTGTATGACCTGCTCGAGCGGGAGGTAGTCCCGGAGTTCTATACCCGGGACGAGAACGGCATTCCCACCGCATGGGTCAAGCGGATGCGGGAAAGCATGGCGCGGTTGACACCGTACTTCTCCGCCGATCGCACGGTACGCGAATACATCGAGCAATATTACCTTCCGGCTGCGAGCGCCTACCATTTGCGCATTGCCGATAAGGGTGCGCTCGGCAGGGAAGTGGTCGAGTGGCGGCACAGTCTGGAACAGAAATGGGCCACGCTACACTTCGGCGACGTGAAGGTTGAGACCCGTGGCGAGCAGCACGTATTTGAGGTCCAAGTCTGTCTCAATGACCTCGATCCCGAGGCGGTGCGGGCAGAGCTTTACGCCAACGGCGTCATGGGCGGTGCTGCCGTGCGGCAGGAGATGAAGCGCGTTCGCCAACTGGCTGGCGCGCCGGGCTGCTATGTTTACAGTGCGGCTGTGCCCGCGGCCCGCCCACCAGCGGACTATACGCCGCGCCTGATACCGCACCGCGACGGCGTTGCGATCCCGCTGGAAGACGCACGAATCCTGTGGCAGCGATGATCGATGGACGATAAAAAATGATGAAGGAAGCGACGGCAATCACCGGCGGAGTCATCCATGAAAGCAGCTAACCCACGCATCCTGACGATCAATGGCGGCTCGTCGAGCATCAAGTTTGCGCTGTTCGAGGCCGGCGACTCGCTGCAACGGATTCTGCAGGGTGCGATTGAGCGGATTGGACTGCCGGAGGCCACCTTACGGGTGAAGGGATTGAACCCGGCAGACAATTTTTCGCGGTTAGTGACGGCGCCGGATCACACGGTGGCGGTGGGCGCTCTGATGGATTGGATCGAGGAACGCAGCGGGCGCGATGCACTGACCGCGGTGGGGCATCGCGTGGTGCATGGCGGGCCGAAATATAGCAAGCCGCAGCGAATCACCGCGGAAATGGTTGAGGAACTGCGTCGGCTCAGTCCATTCGATCCCGAGCATCTGCCGGAGGAGATCCTGTTGACCGAGGCGTTTCATCGCCGGTTTCCCGGACCTGCCCCAAGTGGCGTGTTTCGACACGGCTTTTCACCATGACCTGCCGCGCGTGGCCCGGTTGTTGCCGATCCCGCGCCGCTACGAAGCGCAGGGGGTGCGGCGGTACGGGTTTCACGGGTTGTCGTATGCGTTTCTCATGGGAGAGCTGGCCCGCCTGGCCGGATCGGAAGCGGCACAAGGCCGGGTCATCCTCGCCCACCTCGGCAATGGCGCGAGTCTGGCGGCGGTGCGTGACGGCAAACCCGTCGACACGAGCATGAGTTTCACCCCGACTGCCGGGGTGCCGATGAGCACCCGCTCCGGCGATCTCGATCCCGGACTGGTTTGGTATCTGGCGCGCACCGAGGGCCTCGATGCAAAGCGATTCAATGAGATGGTCAATTTCCAGTCCGGACTGCTCGGCGTGTCCGAGACCAGTTCCGACATGCGCGACTTGCTGGAACACGAAACGCAGGACGTGCGGGCGGCTGAAGCGGTCGCGCTGTTTTGCTACCAGGTCAAGAAATGGATCGGCGCATTCGCGGCGGCGCTCGGCGGACTGGACACGCTGGTGTTCGCCGGCGGCATCGGAGAGAACGCGCCCACGGTCCGCGCCCGGATTTGCGATGGGCTGGGATTCCTTGGCATCGAACTCGACGAAAAGCGAAACGCGGCGAATGAGGGCGTGATTTCCGCAACGGCCAGCCGGGTGACGGTTCGTGTCATGCGCACGGACGAAGAGCTCATGATAGCCAAGATGGTTTGCCGCGTTCTCGGCCTTGGCCGAAAAGAGGAGAATTGAGCGATGGAGACAAAAACTCTTTCCCCGGAACTGCTCCACAAGATGGATGCCTACTGGCGCGCCGCCAACTATCTGTCGGTCGGCCAGATTTATCTTTACGACAATCCGCTGTTGAAGCGTCCGCTGACGCTCGCGGACGTGAAGCACATGCTGCTCGGGCACTGGGGCACGACCCCCGGGCAGAACTTCATCTATGTGCACTTGAACCGGGTTATCAAAAAATACGACCTCGATATGATTTACGTCTCCGGCCCCGGGCATGGCGGCCCGGCCGTCGTGGGCAACACGTACCTCGAGGGCACTTATAGCGAAATCTATCCCAACATCAGCCAAGACGAAGCCGGGCTGCGGAAGCTCTTTATTCAATTTTCGTTTCCCGGAGGAATCCCCAGCCACGCATCGCCGGAGACGCCCGGTTCGATTCACGAGGGCGGGGAACTGGGCTATTCGCTCAGCCATTCCTTCGGGGCGGTGTTCGACAACCCCGATCTCGTCGTCGCCTGCGTCGTCGGCGATGGCGAGGCGGAAACCGGACCGCTGGCCACGGCGTGGCATTCGAACAAGTTCCTCGATCCAGTAACCGACGGCGCGGTGCTGCCGATACTGCATCTCAACGGCTACAAGATTTCCAACCCGACCCTGCTCGCCCGCATTACGCGCGAGGAATTGGAACAGTTGCTCCGCGGCTATGGGTGGACGCCGTACTTCGTCGAAGGTCACGAGCCCGAGCTGATGCATGAGGCCATGGCCACGGCGCTCGATACGGTGGTGGAGCAGATCAAAAAAATCCAGCAGGACGCCCGTACTCACGGCAACCTTGCGCGTCCGCGCTGGCCGATGATCGTGCTCAATTCACCCAAAGGCTGGACGGGGCCGAAGATGGTCGATGGCAAGCAGGTTGAAGGCACCTTCCGTTCGCACCAGGTGCCGCTCTCCGACCCGGCCACCCATCCTGAACACCTCAAGCTGTTGGAAGACTGGCTGCGAAGCTACCGGCCGCAGGCACTCTTCGATGAGCAGGGCCGCCTGAAACCGGAACTGGCCGAACTTGCGCCCAAGGGCGAACGCCGCATGGGCGCGAATCCGCACGCCAACGGCGGTATTTTGCTGCGCGACCTGCGGATGCCGGATTTCCGCGACTACGCGGTTGGCGTGCCCTCGCCAGGGGTGGGCGGCATCGGCGACACGCATGTGCTCGGGCCTTTCCTGCGCGATGTGGCGAAGCTGAACAGTGAGCAGCGGAACTTCCGGGTCTTTGGCCCCGACGAGACACTTTCCAACGGTCTGGAAGCCCTCTTTGAGGCGACCAACCGCCAATGGGACGCCGCCACCGTGCCGAACGACGAATTTCTTTCGCCCGCCGGACGCGTGATGGAAATGCTCAGCGAGCACCAATGCGAAGGCTGGCTCGAGGGCTACCTGCTCACCGGGCGGCATGGACTTTTCAACTGCTACGAGGCGTTTATCCACATCGTCGATTCGATGTTCAACCAGCACGCCAAGTGGCTGAAGGTCACCTCGCACCTGCCGTGGCGGCGGAAGATCGCCTCGTTAAACTACCTGCTGGCCTCGCATGTCTGGCGCCAGGATCACAACGGATTCACGCACCAGGACCCCGGTTTCATCGACCATGTTGTGAACAAGAAGGCCGAAGTGGTGCGTGTTTACCTTCCGCCGGATGCAAACTGTCTGCTGTCTGTGATGGACCACTGCCTGCGCAGCCGCCACTACGTCAACGTCGTGGTCGCGGGTAAACACCCGGCGCCGCAATGGCTGACGATGGACGCCGCCATCAAGCACTGCACCGAGGGAATCGGCATCTGGCAGTGGGCCAGCAATGACCAGGGCGTTGCGCCCGACGTGGTCATGGCCTGCTGTGGCGACGTGCCCACGCTGGAGACGCTCGCCGCTGTCTCCATTATGCGCGAGCATCTGCCCGACCTGAAAATCCGGGTGGTCAACGTCGTTGACCTCATGAGGTTGCAGCCGCAAACCGAGCACCCGCACGGGTTGAGTGACATGGATTTCAACGAGCTCTTCACCAAGGACAAGCCGGTTATTTTCGCCTTTCATGCCTACCCGTGGTTGATTCACCGGCTGACCTATCGCCGCGCCAACCACGACAACCTGCACGTCCGCGGCTACAAGGAAGAGGGCACCATCACCACGCCCTTCGATATGACGGTGCTGAACGATCTGGACCGCTTCCACCTCGTGATGGATGCCATCGACCGCCTGCCGCAGACCGGCGAGAAAGGCATCTACCTGAAGCAGCAGCTCAAGGACAAACTGATCGAACACAAGCAATACATCGACAAGTACGGCGAGGACCTGCCGGAAATCCGGAACTGGAAGTGGATTGGGCCGAGGAGTAACAGCGCGGCTCCTGCTGCTTCGAAATCAATGGAGATGGGATCGGGAGTAATGAAAAAACTGATTGTTTTTGACCTGGACGGGACACTTGCCGAAAGTAAATCATCGCTCGATGCCGAAGTGTCGGCACTGCTGCATGACCTTCTCGGCATCGTCAAAGTGGCCGTCATTTCCGGAGGCGGTTGGCCGCAGTTTGAAAAACAACTGCTCTCCAATCTTCCCCATGATGAACGCCTGGTGAATCTATCCCTTCTTCCAACCTGCGGAACAAAGTTCTTCCAATACACGGGGGATTGGAAAAAGCTCTATTCAGAAGATTTCACTGCGGACGAGAAAGAGAAAATCATCAGTTCTCTAAACAAGGCGGTCGAGGCAGCGGGCTACAAGGTTGAAAAGCTCTGGGGAGAGGCGATTGAAGACCGGGGAAGCCAGATAACATTTTCCGCATTGGGTCAGCAGGCCCCCTTGGCGGAAAAAGAAAAATGGGACCCCGATTTCAGCAAGCGGAAGAAGATCAAAGCGATCCTTGACACGTTTATTCCCGAGTTTTCTGTCCGACTAGGTGGCTCGACATCCATTGATGTCACCAAGCCTGGCATTGACAAAGCTTACGGAATCAGAAAACTACGAGACCTCCTGGGAATTTCATTGCAAGAAATGATTTTTATAGGCGATGCCTTGTTTGTGGGTGGGAACGACTATCCAGCCATAGAAGCGGGTGTTGTTTCTATCCCAGTTCGAGGTCCCAGCGAGACGAAACGGGTTATCCAGGCAATCATCGCTTGTTTAGATGGCGATCGGCAAGCGTGACATTGCGAGGGGAATGTGATTCGTATCCAACACGGCTGTGTGTAATGTTGAACAGCCGTCACATTGTGAATCGCACTTTTACGGGCGAAGCCGCTCTGAGGAGGAGTATCGGTGAAGACGACAGTCGCGATTGTGGCGATGGGAGAAATGGGAGCCGGGGTCGGTCGAGCCCTGATTGAAAGCGGAGCGCACGTGATCACCTCCCTCGATGGCCGCTCCCAGGCGAGCGCCGCACGCGCCGCCCAGGCTGGCGTAGAAGTCGTGCACGACGATGCTGCGCTGGTTGCGCAGGCCGATTTCGTTTTCTCCATTGTGCCGCCCTCCCGCGCCGCCGGGCTGGCGAAGCGCCTGCTGCCGCGGATTCGCGGCGTCGAACGTAAGCCGGTGTTCGTCGAGTGCAACGCCGTTGCGCCCGCGACGGTAAGACAGATCGCCGCGCCCTTTCTGACGGAGGGCTTGCCGTTTGTCGATGCCGGGATCATCGGGCCGCCACCGGCTTCCGGCCGTCCCGCTCCCCGGTTCTATGCCTCCGGCGGAGCAGTCGGCCGCTTCGAGGAATTGCGAAAGTTCGGCATGGACGTGCGGCCTCTGTCGAGCGAGGTCGGCGATGCTTCGGCACTGAAGATGGCATATGGCGGAATCAATAAGGGTTTGCAGGCACTGGGAGCGGCGATGATCTTGGGCGCCGTGCGCAGCGGAGTCTCGCAGGCGCTGTGGCAGGAGATGCAGGACAGCCAGCCCGCCGTGCTGCAACTGCTGACCCGCGCTTTGCCCAAGATGTATGCGAAGGCCTACCGCTGGGTCGGAGAGATGGAGGAGATCGCCAAGTTTCTGCAACCGGAGACTGGCGGCTCCGAGATATTGAACGGCGCGGCGCGCCTTTACGAAGACATCGCCCGCGACTATGCCGGCGGAGCGCACAAGGAGCGGATCGCACTGCTGACTGAATTTCTTGAGCAAGGCGCGCGGCAGAAGTAGGGCAGTGCGCGCTTCCGCGCCTTCGAAAGACGGCCTTTCACAACCTTTTGGCTTGACAGCAGTTACTCCCGAACACAGACTTCCAATAAGAAGATGCGGCTGAACTTCCATTTAATTTGGCGCGGTGGAGCGGTTTTGCTGGCTGCGCTTCTCATGACTTGGCCGGCCCTTTATAACGGCTATCCGCTATTGTTCCCGGATTCGATGTCGTACATTGCGAGCGGCCCCCCCGTAGCGCGGGCGCTGTTCCTGCATAATTTCTCGGTCTACTATGGCATGCGGTCGTCCATTTATTCCCTTGGCATTTTGCCGTTCCACTGGAGCATAACCCCGTGGCCCATCGTCGCTCTTCACGCCCTGCTGACGGCATATATCATCTGGCTGGTTGTGCGATCGATCCTGTCGCGGTGGACGGTAACACATTACTTTGTTCTTGTCGTGCCGCTCGCCCTGCTAACCGGCGTGAGCTGGGTCGTCAGCCTGCTCATGCCGGACATTCTGGGCGCCGTGCTGTATCTCTGTATTTACCTGCTCGTGTTTGCCCCAGAAACCCTCTCCCGCGCGGAGCGCCTGACCGTGGTCCCGATTGCCTGGTGGGCGATGGTGTCCCATGTCACGCATTTGATATTGGCTGCCGGGATGTGTGTCTTGTTGACGTTGCTGCTGGTTTTTCTGCGCCGCTCGACGCGCCTGCGATGGAGGGCCGTCGGCGGAGTGGCGATGATTATCGTGACTGCGGTTGCAGCCCAATTCGCGCTGCACGCGTATCTGTACGGCAAACCGTCGCTGAATGGCGAGCGGCTGCCGTATCTGACGGGCCGTATCATTGCCGACGGGCCGGGGCGCTGGTATTTGGAGCGGCATTGCGCGAATGTGAAGCTGGCTATGTGCGATTATGTCCATGGTCTTCCCCAAAGCCCCGACGACTTTCTCTGGGATGCGAATGGAATCTGGCAAAACGCCTCGCAGGATACACAAGATCTGATCCGTCAGCAGGAGACGCGCTTCGTCATAGCGACTCTGCGCGCGTATCCACGTGAACAGTTGTCCATCGCATTACGCAGTTTCTGGCGGCAGCTGACGACGTTTGATTTAACTAACGTCCCAAGCGCCTGGTTTTTGGAAGAATTAGAGGGAGTGCTGCCGGGCTCAGGGTCGCGTTATTTGCAAAGCCGACAGGCGCGGCGAACTCTACCTGATGAATTCTTTACATCGGTGCAAACATGGACGGTCATTACGTCAATCGTTTTGATCGGCGTTGTTACACCGTTTATGTGGCGCCGCCTGTCCCCCCGGCTCGTGGGACTCACTGCGGTGATTTTTTTCACGGTCGTCGCCAACGCATTCGTCACTGGCGTGTTGTCGGAGGTCGACGGCCGTTATCAGAGCCGCGTGATCTGGTTACTACCCCTGCTGGCGGGTGCGTTCGTGCTGGAATGGCTCGATCACCGTTTTGCCAAGGTCGCCTCCGAGGCGGGCGAGGAGCGAGATCGTTTCTGCGTCGGCGCGACGGATCGCTAAACTCTTAGAAGGACACTTCTAATTTCCGACCCTCGCAGCCAACTTGGAGTGGTCACCGCAGGCGAGGGCGCGGGCGAATTTATTTGCGGCGATCGGGGTTGTTCGCCATACCCAACTTCGACGGTCTGCCCAAATATAGTCCAGGTCCGTCGCGACGAGCACATCGATCGACAAGGCGCGACAGACGGAATCCAAGTCCTGAATAGAACTCGGAATTCGATAGAGGCTGAAAGCACGCCTCATCACGCCCATACAATCGCGCGGATCACCCCCAAAATTCACCCCACAGCCGGGTACTGCGGCGGCTTGCTGGTGCTCGTTATAGAGCAACTGCTCAGTCCTATGCCGGGACAGCGGATTCTGCTGGACAATGATGTCTTTCGACAGCTTCTCATTGACGGTTTCGTAAAGCTCTCGGATGGCAAACTGCCTTTTACCCAGATTTGCGTCGTCCTCAAGCCAGTCCGGCGCCAGCACCTTGCCCTTTTCGACCCCGATGGCATAGGTCCGCAAACAAACAACCTGATAAAGCGTTCCGCTCAATCCGAGAACCAAAAGAGTAACCAACCACGAACGGCGTATCGTTAGCGGACCACTCGTGGGAGCGCAAACGGTTTCATCCCCGGCTCTGTACAACCAGCTTTCCACCAACGGAATGGCCCAAAGTAGCGTGATGAACTGGAAGGGCAGAAAAGCCCTCCACCCTAAGTCGTTGGGATTCCCCATCACGGAAGATTGCATGAAGGTCGCGATGAGCAGGCTCGCCAAAATCATCGTCCAACTGGCCTTCTCCGCGTCCGAGAGTGGCAGAACCTTACGGCGGATATCATGCAACCGGAACAGTGCGGCTGCGCCGAACAACCCAAGCTCAAAGAAGTAGCTCAAGGGAAGAGCCAACAGGGATACTGCTCGATAGGCCAAGGGAGACCTTACGTCGAAAAGCCGGAGAACGACATTCGCTGTGTGAAACGGCCTGATACCGAACACGGCAAAACCGCCCCCCTCGGCTGGAGCCAACAGCGCCTTCAATAACGGCAGCGCAAGGCAAACAGCGAGCACTCCAGAAAGACTCAGCAAACCCGCCACCGGCCACTGCTGTTCGTGGAGCGTAACCAGCAACCACACTGCCATGAATACCGCAAAGGTGAAAGTCACGAAAACGGAAAGCCCACAGGCGGTAGCAAAGGCCGCCCCGGCAATCAAAACGGCAATGATCCTGTTGCGCCATGAAGAGGAACGGACGTTCCACAGCAGTAAGAATCCCAGCAGGCAAACAATCAGAGCGGAAACGTGATGTGGATTCCAGAGTACGCTATCCATCCAGGAAGCTGACTTGTTCGTTCCACCACTCCATGTCGCCCTGTATCTGAAGGGGCACAGTCACATATTGTGCGGCAGTGGGGATGATGTCCAACCCGGTGACGGCCAATAGAGACATGCCAATCACGGTCTGCCTCCGCAGGTTTGCCAGGCGCCCGAGAAAGAACTTCAAATACAGCGGGATCATCGACATCAATCCGATAGCGCACCACGGCGTGGCGCCCCACATGGCGTGAAGCGCCCGAATGCCGAACAATCTCACCGGAAGGCTGCAAAGAAGCATCCAGAAGTAGTGGTAACGCAGCGGAACCTCTCGTCCCGGATAGAAGAATGGATTGAATCCGGGTGGGCCTTTCTGCGCCAGTGCTTGTGTGATCGGGACACGGAACCCGTAGTCGTTTGCGGCCACGCTCGAGTACAAGCGATCCTGGATCTGCAGATCGACAAGGCTGAGGAGTACGACCAGGCACCAAGCCGCAACAATTCCAAGCGCAATCCATGTGCAGCGCGAGACTCGCAGATCAGACCGGCGAAACCCTCGGGCCTGAAATACCAGGACGACGGGAAAGAGCGCCCAGCAGCATCCGTAGATGAACCACACTGCACCAATAGGAGCGCTCAACCAGACCAGATAAGTGGCAATCGGGCAGACTGCCAAGGAGAGCGGAGTGCTAAGCAGCACTTGTTCGCGGAATGATCTCCGCCTGAAATCGAGGACATGCAGCAGCCAGCCCAGCACGTATCCGGGAATGAAAAGGAAAAGCGGCATCAGAGCGAAAGCTTGTGCGCTAAGCAGCAAGTCGGAAACCGTGAAGTTAGTGTGCACGAGCGAACAGAACTCCTTCTGATGCGGTCGTTCGGGAACTCCGGATTGATTTTCCAAATGTACTACGGAATGCCCCCGCAGCCTAAGTTCAAACGAATTTCCGCGGATCAACTTGACGGCAGAGCATGCGCACGATCATCATGCACATTTGCATATCGCAGCCACCGCTGCAACTTTGTGGTTGGTGGTAGAGGCACTTCGGTTCGAGGACAATTAACGTGGCTGGATATGCCACTTGAACGCCGCAGTGCCTGACACAACGACCGCCGGATAGCGGCCCGGAGTTATGCTGCTCGCGTGGGGCTCGATGCGTTGCAGACGGGCTACAGGCAAGGGTTTGCCGCGGGGCTGAAGAACGATGCCCGGCTCTTCGGGCAGATGACAAGTTCGCCTTCGGGCCGGCACCGGGCGGGACGCTTTCTGGAGAATGATCCTCATCAGTCGGCCTTATTAACGCTCCTGATGCCTTGGTAGATTGCTTCGAGGCGCGAATCTATACCCAAAGTTAGAGGAAACGGCGAATCCCCCAGGGGCTAAAGCCCGCATCGTTGTTGGCTTTGGACGGAGCGGCTGAAGCCGCACCCCTTCAAAGAACAATTTGTGAAATAAGTCCTACACCTGCACCGGTTCCTCCACTTGAATTTCGGCTTTCCGCAGAGCCGGTTTTACTTCCCAATTCCACTTCCAGATCGCAAAGATCGGCGGATAGACAATCAATTCCATCAGGAACGAGGTGAGGATTCCGCCGATCATCGGGCGCCGCAATGCGCTTCATGACGTCGGCGCCCGCGCCGACAGACCACATGATGGGCAACAGGCCGAACAACATGCAGGCCACCGTCATAACCTTCGGGCGAAGTCGCTTAACCGCGCCATTCACGATGGCCTCGCGCAGATCGTCCCAGTTGCGCATCAGTCCCTTCTTCTGCGCCTCGTGATAAGCGAGATCCAGGTAAAGGAGCATGAAGACGGCTGTCTCGGCGTCAACTCCGAGCAACGCGATCAGCCCGACCCAGACGGCGATGCTCATGTTGTAGCCGAGCAGATACAAGAACCACACGGCCCCGATGGCGGAGAACGGAACCGCCAGCAGGATGATGCAGCGTCTTCACCGCCGATCCGGTGTTGAAGTACAGCAGCAGGAAGACGATGAAGAGCGTAATCGGCACCACCAGATTCAGCCGCTCGCGCACGCGCTCCATGTACTCGTACTGGCCGCTCCAGACGAGTTGGTATCCGGCCGGCACTTTGACCTTCTCCAGCACCACTTTCTTCGCGTCACGCACGTAGCTGCCGATGTCTCGACCGGAAACGTCCACGTAGACATAGCCGCTCAGGCGACCGTTCTCATCGCGAATCATGCCCGGCCCGGTTTTCATGCTGATATCGGCGATCTGCGCCAGCGGAATCTGCGCGCCCGATGGCGTGTTGACCAGCACGCGCTGCAGTGCCCCGACATCGCTGCGGTAATCGCGCATATAGCGAACGTTTACCGGATAACGCTCGCGACCTTCAATCGTCGTGGTGACCTGATCGCCACCGACGGCCGACATCAGCACATTCTGCGCGTCATCGATCGTTAGCCCGTAACGTGCGAGTTGGTCGCGCTTAAGATCGAAATCCAGGAAGTACCCGCCCGCCGTGCGCTCGGCAAAGACGCTGGTCGTCCCTGGAATATCTTTCAACGCCTTTTCGATTTCTTCGCCGACTCGTTGAATCTCGCCAAGGTCGGAGCCCAACACCTTGATCCCGAGCGGCGTCCGAATGCCGGTCGTCAACATGTCGATGCGCGCCTTGATCGGCATCGTCCAGGCATTGGCAACGCCGGGCATGGCCAGCGCCTCGTTCAAACCGCCCGGGCCGTAGATCAGCTCCTGCGTGGTCTTGTGATCCGGCCAGAAGCGCCGGAAGAACGGCTGCACGCGGTCTGGCGCCCACTTCGAGTACCAGCGCTCCCGCTTCGGCCACTCCTCCTGCGGCTTCAGCACGATGACGGTTTCCATCATTGAGTAGGGGGCCGGGTCGGTTGCGCTCTCCGCGCGCCCGGCCTTGCCAAACACGCTCTCAACCTCGGGAAAGCTGCTGATGATCTTGTCCTGCATTTGCAGCAGGCGAGAGGCTTCGGTTACCGAGATACCCGGCAGGGTCGTCGGCATGTACAGCAGCGTGCCTTCGTCGAGCGGCGGCATGAATTCCGAGCCGAGTTTGAAGAACACAGGCACGGTAATCGCCATGGCCAGTACCGCGCTGCCAATCGTCAGCCAGCGGTGCTCCAGGACGAACTCGACCACCGGGTGATAAATCTTCATCAACGGACGGCTGATCGGATGATTTTCTTCGCTGTGGATTTTGCCCACAAGGATGGCATTCACGATCTTGGCCAGCCACTTCGGACGGAACTTGTAGTTGTCCATGTGCGTAAACAGCAACCGCATCGCCGGATCGAGTGTGATCGCCAACAACGCGGCGATCGCCATGGAGAAGTTCTTGGTGAACGCCAGCGGCTTGAACAGCCGGCCCTCCTGCGCTTCCAGGGCAAACACCGGCAGAAATGAGACGGCAATCACCAGCAGGGCGAAGAAGCTCGGTCCGCCCACTTCCTTCACCGCGGAGACAATCACGTCCCGGTAGCTGCCCGGCCGGCCCTCCGCTTCCCAGTGCTCCAGTTTCTTGTGCGTCTGTTCGACCACGACCACGGCGGCGTCCACCATGGCGCCGATGGCGACCGCGATGCCGCCCAGCGACATGATATTGGCCGTCATTCCCGACATCTGCATCGGGATAAACGCCAGCACGACCGTGATCGGAATCGTAATGATGGGAATGATGGCGCTCGGGAAATGCCACAAAAAGATCATGATCACCAGGCTCACCATGATCAGTTCTTCAATCAAGGTGTGCTTGAGGTTGTCGACCGAGCGGTCGATCAGGTCGGAACGGTCGTAGGTGTTCACAATCTTCAACCCCGGCGGCAATGTCGGCTGAATATCGTTAATCCTCGTCTTGACGCGCTCGATCACCTTCTGAGCGTTCTCGCCGAAGCGCATGATCACGACGCCGCCAACCGCCTCCCCCTTGCCATTCAGTTCGCCGACGCCGCGGCGCATGTCGGGCCCGAATGTGACAGTCGCCAGGTCGCCGACTCGCACTGGCGTGCCGCTCTGCGGATTAACCATGACAACGATATTGCGAATATCGGCGAGCGATTTGATATAGCCGCGTCCGCGCACCATGTACTCGCGGCTGGAAAACTCGACCAGCCTGCCGCCGACATCGTTGTTCGACTTCTGGATCGCGTCTGACACCAGGTTGATCGGAATCTTGTAGCCGAGCAGTTTGTTGGGATCGATGTTGACCTGGTACTGCCGCACAAATCCGCCGACCGGCACAACCTCGGCGACACCGGAGACAGACTGCAGCGCATAACGCAGGTACCAATCCTGGTACGAACGCATTTGTTCCAGGCTGTACTGCCCGCTGGTATCGACCAATGCGTATTGATAGACCCAGCCGACAGCGGTGGCATCTTTTGCCAGCTCGACGTTGACCCCTTTGGGCAGCCTCGCAGTTACCGAGTTCAGGTACTCGAGAGTGCGCGAACGCGCCCAGTAGATATCCGTGCCCTCGTCGAAGATGATGTAGATATAGGAATATCCAAAGTCCGAGAAAGCCCGGATGTCCTTCACCTTCGGCATGCCAAGCAGCGCGGAGGTGATCGGGTAAGACACCTGATCTTCCATGATGTCAGGGCTGCGGTCCCACTTTGCGTAGACGATGACTTGAGTGTCCGAAAGGTCCGGGATCGCATCGAGCTTCGTGTCCTTCATCGAATGCCAGCCGAGCACGGCAGCAACACCGATAAACAGGAACACGAGGAACTTGTGCTCGGCGCTGAACTCGATAATCTTGTTAATCATTGTGGCCCCGCTTCGGGCATCGGCCGCCACTCGATGATCTTGTTAATCATTGGTACCTCGCTTGGGCCATAAGCTCCGGATAGCTCAGCAGCACGCCGCCATTTTGGTGGATAAAGGCTTCCGCATCGCTTTTTTTCTCGAACGTAAACGCTCCAGGCGAGCAACGGTCGAATGCCAGATGGTCGGAATGTTTGCTCTGGTCCATGAGCGCCATGTCGTGCGTACAGGCAACGGCACGGCTGTCATCGACGTAGAATGCTTTGACTGGATCGATCGTCTTGCCCGTGGGATAGTCGTGCGCTTCGAGCAAACGCACCGGCTTGTGCTGCTGGTTCGCCTCGGTCACGGCGCAACGCGCGCAACACACCTGTTTCTTGTGTCCGGCAATTTCGGCCGTCACGCTGAGGTGGGGATCGAGTGGCCGCTGGCAGAAGCCACACGTCTTGTTCGCGCTGGATTCGGCGAACCAGTAAGCGGCGCTGCCCATGACCAGAAGAATCGCCACGAGGACAAAGAGGGTTGTACGCTTTGACGCTTTCGTGTTTGCGTGGCTTTCGCTCATAGTCTCTCCTTAGCGCATCTCAGCCGTGGCACTCTTCATGCGGCTTTCGGAATCGATCAGGAAGTTGCCGGAGGTCACGATCGTCTCGCCGGCTTTCAACCCGGAAAGGATTACGACATTGCCTTCCACGGCGGGGCCAAGCGTTACTTTTCGAGGTTCGAAATTGCCGCCTTCGCGCACCACAAACACGGTCTGCTCGTTACCGGAATTGAGCACTGCATCCTGTGGCACCAGGATTTTGTTGCCGTAGTCGACCTTGATCTGGACATCGCCAAACATCTGCGGCTTCAGTTCGAACCGCGGATTTGAAATCTCGATCCGCACCTTTGCCGTATGCGTCGTCGGGTCCATAGACGGATAGATATAGGTAATCCTTCCGGAATAGGTCTTGCCCGGGTAGTAGCTCAGTTGCAACTGCGCTCTCTGGCCGACCTTCACGAAAGGCAATTCGTACTGATAGATGTCGGCCGTCGCCCAGATACTGGAAAGATCGGAAACGACGTAAAGATCCATCTCTGGAGTTACCGAAACATTCGGAAACACCTTACGGTCCGTCACGAATCCCGTGATCGGGGAATAAATCGTCACCGTCTTGCTGACTTCGCCCGTCTCATCCAGCTTCTTGATCTGCGCGTCGGAGATATCCCACAGCTTCAAACGTTGCCGCGCGGAACGAAGCAAGGACAGTGCTCCCTGCGAAACCTCCTGATAGGGCGCGCCGCCGAGTGTCCGCTCGCCACGCTTGGCAATCAGGTATTCCTCCTGCGTGGCGACCATGTCCGGGCTGTAGAGCGTGAAAACCGGCTGGCCCTTCCTCACAAGCTGGCCCACGAAGTCGACGTAGACCTTCTCCACGAATCCGGGAACCTTAACGTGAATGTGGGCAATCTTTCTCTCGTCGGGAACGATCTGCGCCGTGGCGCGTATGTCGCGCACCACCGGTTTCTGCTCCACCGTCGCGGTCCGTACGCCCATCACCTGCTGCTTGCCTGCCGCGATGTTGACGGTTCCGGTCGCCATGTCCTGGCCGCCGTCGTCTGCGTATTTGGGCACCAGGTCCATGCCGCAGTCGGGCGCCGTGCCCGGCTTGTCAGACTTGTAGGCTGGATGCATTGGGTCGTACCAGTAGAGAATCTTGCGTTCGCCCCCGGCCGGTTTTGACGCACTCACCGTGGCCGCGCCTTGGGCCCTCTGGGCTGAGTGATCGTGCTGGAACGCCCCGAGTTTCTTGCCAAAGAGAAGCAACAGTGAGATCGTCACTACGGCGACGAGTGCGAGAATCCGGAGAACATTATTCTTTGATTTCATTTCTTTACCGCCTGAGCTTCTCCAGTAGCAGTAACCGCGGCGCCGGCTGGAGAGTTCGGTTGAGAATCTTGTGATTGCGTGTTCGCGGCCGGCACAAGATCGACGCCCACGAGGCTTTCAATCTGCGCCAAAGCCATGTTGTAATCGGCGACTTGCCGGTAGTAGTCCGTTTCGTAATTGAGAAGCGTGCTGAAGTTGCTGAGCACCGTGAGGAAATCGTTGCCGCCAACCTGGTATGCCGACATCGATGATTCCAGCGTCAAAGAAGATTGCGGAACCACGGCTTTGGTGTACAGGTCGGCAAGGTCCCTCGCCGCCTTCGCCGCCAAATAGGCCTGCTTAAGCTCGAATCGCGTCTCGTTGGCACGATCTTCGCGACTCTTCTGCGCGGCGATCACCTCTTCCTCGGCCTGCCGCACGCCCTCCCGTTGCTTCCCTCGGTAGAAGACAGGAACATTGATGGTGAGAGTCGCGCCTTTCATGTCCGGCATGTCGGGGCGCTGCTGGTACATGAACGCGACGCTCAAATCAGGCCGATACTCTTTTTCGGCGAGATTCACGGCAAGCTGACTGCGCTCGATCATCCGCTGTTCGCGCTGCAGCATCGGGCTGTTCTTCGCGGCAAGCTGGTAGAGATCATCTAGCGACCGGGACGATGGTGTCAGCGCGACATCAGCCGCAGGTGGAAGCGGCGATTCCGGCGAGCGGGCCATCAGCACGTTCAACCGGGCCTGCGCCACTGCCCGCTGCTGCTGCAGGATCGTAATCTTCTGCAACAACATCGAGACCTCCGTCTGCGACTTCAGCACATCCTGCTGCATAGCCTTGCCAACGCGATAGCGAGCCTCGGAGATCTTCGAAAGCTGCTGCAACAACTCCTTATCCTTGAGTGCAACGCGGAGAGCCTTGTCATAGTAGAAGTAGTCGAAATACGTTGCCTTCGCCTGACTGGCGACTTTGCGCCGGACCGCCTCTTGATCCGCGGCTCCGGCCTCCATTTCCTTGCCGGCGATTTCTCCCTTGAGCCTCAGCTTGCCGGGGTAGGGCAGCATCTGCATCGCGCCGACGCTGCGATAGCTGGAGGGATCGCCCTGCTGTGTGCTGAAAGGAGTGGCATTCCCCATCCAGCCGACGGAAACCTGGGGATCAGGCAAAGCCCGCGCCTGTGAAATTTTTCGTCGTTGTGCCGCCACCATGTGCGCCGCGCCCTGCACTGCGGGGTTGTTCGCCAGCACTTCGCGGACGACAGCATCGAGAGTCAGAACCGCGGTGGCCGGTTGAGTTTGATCGGCGGCTACAGGGTCCCCGGCAAAAGCCGCCTTTTGCGTTTGCTGGGGTGACGACTGGCCTGGCGCTTTTGCCGGCGGATTCTCTTCCGCGAACAGCGGCGTAGACAGCAGCAATAGCAGGACTGCAAGAAGTCCCCTTGAATTCATGGAGCTAGCTCTCCTCTTCGCTAAAGACGATGGGATATGACCGTGCTACGTTAGCGAAGAGAGGCCTAAATCAGGAAGGTACAGAGCAGAGCTTGGTGCGAGCCGAGATTGGGTAATCGGAATTGTGACTGATCGTCAGCGCCGAACTCGATTGTTGCCGGAAGGGCTGTGGTCGAGAGTGGCGGCGTGATTGAAGCTGTCGCGCCTGGAGCCTGAAGCTCTGCCGTACGGATCGGCTTCCCGGAATGAAGATCGCAGCATGATGAGGCTGGATTCCGGCTTTCAAACTGCGTAGCCGGAACGGTTTTGCCCATCGGCATCATCATCGGACAACCGGGCGAGCAGTGCATGCCCGGTTCAGCTTTCGCGGGGCATGGCGCAGCGGCCAGCACGGGAATGACCCCGACGGTCATTACGAGCAGAACAGCAACGAATTTGAGTAAACGCCCCACGCAGCTTTATGTATTCTACGAAAATACCGTCACCAAAAGCTATGACAAATGTCACCCATGCGATGGAAACGAACTAATCAATCATGGATCTTCCCTGGTTCGCTGGTCAAAATCGTGTCAGGTAAGTTCAGTAAATTCTTTAGTTTACGGACTATTGTACATAGACGACATTAGGGGCAGCGGGCGGCTGGGATTGCATTTCTTCCCGGATTGGTGTAGGCTGTTTATGTTTGGCTAAGTTCGCTTTCAGCCATGTTGAGCTGGTCCCGCCGATTCATCTGCGTCACCCACTCTCAGAGCAAACGATCTCAGCAGAAACAAACGAAACATTACAGAAACAAAGGTAAAACAAAAAGTGGAACAAGGAACAGTGAAGTGGTTTAACGACGCCAAGGGTTTTGGCTTCATCAGCCGTCAGAATGGCGAGGACGTATTCGTCCATCACACGGCAATTCAGTCGAACGGTTTCCGCAGCCTCCAGGAAGGTCAGTCCGTGCAGTTCGATGTCAAGCGCGGCCCGAAGGGCTGGCAGGCAGAGAACGTACAGGTTCTGTAAGACGCAGGCCTAAAAATCAGAGCCCGAAGCTGCAAAGCTTCGGGCTTTTGCTTTTGGACCAGATTCGCGGGAGCCCCATTCAAGCGGAGCTTGGGTGGGGTCCTTCGATTGACGAAGATCAGGCGGGAACTCCTCGGGAATGATCGAGGAGCATGTTGAGCAGATTGCCCGCGCCGTCGAATTCCATGTTCCGGGCCGCACCCAGAATTTCCAGCATCGGGTTCTTTGCGATCTCCGGCCTGAGGTTTTCGCTCAGTGCAAGCGTCCCGAGTTCCAGCGTGTTGCGAATCCAGCCCACGGTAACTTCACTCATCTCGAACTTGCCGACCGTTGGCATAATCGACTGCCAGGCACTCGCGATCCGTGGGCAGATGGATCGGCGTGCGAATGCTCGCCAAGCCCAGTGATGTCAGCCCGTTGATGTGCGTCGGTTCCCAGTTGGTTTTGTTTACCAGGCGGTCGGTAACAATTTCGGCCATCCCCAACCCTATCGAGTTGCCGTAACTCAGCGGGCTGAGATCGCGAATGAAGATGCGCTCGAATCGGTGGATATAGGGATACGGATTGCGCTCGGCTTCGAAGCCGCGGTTCACCACTTTCCAGTCCATGCCGCCACCGCTGATGTGCTTGCCGATCTCGTCGATGACGAGGACGTCGAGATCAACGGGAATGGTCGCCATCCACGACCTTGCCAGCGCCAGGTTTTCCTGTTCGCGTTGCTCCATGTTGCCGGCGGTGACCGCATCGAGTTTTGCCGTGCGGTGATAGGCGTCCTCCAGAATCGCCAGACCTCCCACGATCTTGCCCGAGTTCAGCACCAGGCGGCCCACGCTGCGGATGACATGTTCCAATCCCAGCTTGTACCCGTACATGTGATAGCGCCGCGCACCGGCGAACTTGCCGAGACCGATCGCCATCATCTTGAACAGGCCGCTTTCGATTGTGCCGCTAAAATCGGTGTGCCATTTTGTGCGGTTAATCAGCATGACGCCATCGGCGTCGTAGGCGGCGCGATCCATGAAGGCTTCGATGTTGTCTTGCGTCTTGCCCAGCGACACCACTTCCAACTGGCTGACGACGGGACACCCCATGTGCTGTTCGTCCACGCCGTAGTGCGCCAACACATCGGCCTGACCTTCGGCGGTAGCCGCTCCGTGGCTTCCCATCGCCGGAATAATGAACGGGTGCATGCCGCTCTGCTTCCAGTAGTCGACGGCGGCCCGCACTATGGTTGCAATGTCGTTGATCCCCCGGCTGCCGACGCCGATTGCTACGCGGGCTCCCGGCCTTAATTGCGACGCAAAGGGCGAGGCCGCAAGCTGGCGCCGCACTTCGTCGGCGACGTCCGGAATTCGCCGGTCGGGAAAATTCTGGCGAACCAGCAACATGCGAGGAAAACTGAAGGAAGACATTCAAGAACTCCTGTCGGGCGGGCGAGCCCCGCTCGCTGGGGTGATGCCACCGGCGGTGGGCTGAAGGGCTGGAGACCGGGTTATGCCCGATTCGCGCGGCCTCCCAGGTATGCGGCGCGGACATCCTCATTATCCCAAAGTTCGTCCGGCCGGCCCTGCATGACGAGGTGGCCCGTCTCCAAAACGTATCCGCGATCGGCAACCGAGAGCGCCATATTGGCGTTCTGCTCGACCAGCAGCAAGGTTGTTCCGTTGCGGCGGATATCGGAAATGACCTTGTAGACCTGCTGTACGACCAGCGGACCAAGGCCGAGCGAGGGTTCGTCGAGCAACAGGATCTTCGGACGGGACATCAGGCCGCGCGCGATCGCGACCATCTGCTGCTGTCCTCCGGAGAGCATCCAGCCAAGCGCATTCTCGAAGCTGCGCAGTTCCGGAAAGATATCGAACATGCGCTCGGCATCGGACTGAAGTTCGATGCGCGTGGAGCCCGGGCGATTCGCGCCGCCGAGAATGATGTTCTCGCGGACGGTCAACCCCGGAAACACTCGCCGCCGCTCCGGGACATGGGCGACGCCAAGCCGGAAGATCGACTCGGGAGAATGTCCGGAAATCGTCTGGTCAAGGAAGCGTACGGCGCCGGCCCGCGGTTTCAGCAGTCCCGAAATGACGCGCAGAGTCGTGCTTTTGCCGGCGCCGTTGGCGCCAAGCAGTGCGACGATTTCACCCTCGTCAATGTGAAAAGAAAGGCCGTGAAGGGCCGTAACCTTGCCGTATGCGGCGATTATATGATCAAGTTCCAGGAGCCGCATTTGCATCCACCTTTCCGAGATAGGCTGCGACCACGTCGGGATTGCGCAGCACGTCTGCCGGTAATCCGTCGGCGATGTGACGGCCAAAATTCAGCACCGTGATGCGGTCAGCGACCCGTTCCACCAGATGCATATCATGATCGACGATGACGATGGTCAAGCCATGGCCCTTGAGCCGCTGCAACAGGAGAACCAACTCGTCCTTTTCCGCATGGTTGAGGCCCGCACCGGGCTCGTCGAGCAGCAGCAGCTTGGGGTTTCCGGCCAGTGCGCGGGCAATCTCGACCAGGCGCTGGTGTCCATAGGACATGCTCCCGACCGCCTCTAAGGCACGAGTGGCGAGCCCGACGAATTCCAGGGCGGCCAAGGCGTGGCGCTCCAGGGCAGCCGCGCCCCCAATCGCGTTGCCGGGGCGTTCGGCGCCAACCTTGACGTTGTCCAGCACATTCATGTCCGTGAACAGGCGTATGTTCTGGAATGTACGGCCGAGGCCGTGGCCCGCCCGCTGATGAGGCTTGAGATGAGTAATATCTTCTCCATCGAAGTCGATGTGCCCGGCGGTTGGCCGATAAATTCCGCTCAGCACGTTCAACAAGCTGGTTTTGCCCGATCCGTTTGGGCCGATCAGGGCGTGCACGGTGTTGCGCTCGACCTCCATGTCAACCTCGTCAACCGCCTTGACCCCGCCGAAATGCTTTACCAGGCCGGATATTTTGAGCGTAGCCGGCTCGCTCCTCGCGACCGCCCGGGTGGCCTAGCGTCAGTGGCGGAATGTCGCCGGTCGCCAGTGGCTTGATGGGATAGCAACTTCCGCCAGATTGCCACAACGAAGCCCAGAATTCCGTCCGGCATGAAGACCATGATGAGGATCACGGCACCGCCGTAAACCGCCAGGTAAATGGTCTTGAGAAAGCGCAGCCACTCGGGCAGCATGGTCAGCAGTCCGGTGCCGAACACCGTCCCGAATGGGAAGCGGGAGCCACCCAGCAGAGCCATGGTCAGGAACACGACCGACTCGCTGAAGCTGAACTGGTCCGGGCTGATGTAGGAGAAGCCACCGGCAAAGAGGCCGCCACCGAGCCCTCCCAATAGCGCCGAAAGCGTAAAGGCCGTGACCTTCGTTCGATAGGTGTCCACGCCGACGACACCGGCGGCGAGTTCGTTGTCGCGCGTGGCCTGCATGGCGCGGCCCAACTTGGTTTTGCGTAGATACCACACGAGGTAACCGACAAGGTAGAGGCCGGTAACGCAGAGACCAAGATAAGGACCGCTCTCGGCAAAACGGGATGGGCGCCCGATTCCGGAGATGCCGTCGGGACCGTGCGTGAACTCAACCCAGTTTGTCAGCACCAGGGACAGGATCGTCTGGAAGCTGATTGTCACCATGGCAAGGTAGTGGCCGCCAAGCCTCAACGACATGAGACCGAGCGCCGCGCCAGCCACGGCGGCGACTGCCATTCCGACCGCCAGAGCAACCCAGAATGGCAGACCGAAGGTTGTGGTGCCGAGTGCCACGCCGTATGCGCCGATGCCGAAGAACGCGGCCTGTGCCAAGTTGATCTGCCCGCTGTATCCGAGCACAACCGTAAGCCCCAGCACCGCAATCGCATAGGTGGAGGCTTGCATCAGCAGATTGAGCGTGTATGCCGGGAAGGGCGTCAGGGTGACGAATCCGATGGTGGCCGCCGCCGCGGCGATATAGGCGCCAGCGCCGAAAACCTTGCCCTTGGTACTCCCCGCATTGAAGGCCGATCTGGAAGTTCGGTCGCTCATGCTTTCTCCGCAATCCTTTCGCCGAACATGCCTTGCGGCCGGAACAACAGAAACACAAGCAGAACGAGGAAGGCAAAGGCATCCTTGTAAGGCACGGAGATGTAAGCCGCGCCGAAGGTCTCGACCACGCCAAGCGCCAAGCCTCCGACGACCGCCCCAGTTACGTCGCCGAAGCCACCGATGATGCTGGCGGCAAATGCCTTGAGCGCGATGGAGGAGCCCATGCCGACCGAAACGAAGAGGATGGGCGCAACAAGAATCCCGGCGAGTCCACCCAATACAGAACTGTAGATGAAGGTAATCATGATCATCAGCGCCACGGGAATGCCCAGCATGCTCGCCATTTCCTTGTCCTGCGAGGTCGCCTGCATCTTCTTGCCGAGCAGCGTGCGCTCGAAGAGCAGATACTGGAATCCAACCATCACGATGGTGACGGCAAGAATCATGAGGTATTGCGTATCGAAGAACACCGGCCCAACGCTGAAGCCCTGCGACTCAAATATGCCCGGCAGGGTCTGTGGCTGGGGGCCGTAGGCGGCGAGTACGCCATTTTCCAGCAGAATCGACGCGCCGATCGTGCTGATTATGACCGGAAGGAAGCTGCGGTTGCGGAGTGGATAATAAACCCCAAGGTTAAATAGTGCGCCAAAAACGGCCATGGCAGCGACCGTGATCAGGATGCCAAGCCAGTAGGGCAGCCCGAGATTGATTAACAGCACGGTCATCGAGAAAGCACCCAGCATGGCAAAATCGCCCTGGGCAAAATTGACCACGTTCGTCGCACGATAGATCAACACGAACCCCAGAGCCACGAGCGCATAAATACTGCCAATGCCAAGCCCGGTGAAGAGAAGTTGGAGTGCAGTTCCCATAGGCCACCAAAAAGCGGGCGAATAGCTGCTCGCCCGCACGGTTCAATGCGTTATGCGCTTCTGCGCTGGCTGCGATCCATTTCAACCCGCGGTGTGATTGGACCCCCTCGGGGAAAGTTGAAACATGTTGGTTAGTCTTTGAAATCAATGTGCTTGTCAAACACAATCGTTCCGCCGACGTTTTTCACCACGTTATAGCCGTGCAATCCGTCTCCATTCTTGTCGAAGTTGTACGTCCCTTCGGCGCCCTTGTAGTCCTTGATCGCGAGTATCGCCTGCCGTATCTTTCGCGGGGTCCGTGCTCTTGGCGTTGTTGATGGCCAGCGCCAGCACGTGCATGCCGTCATAGGCCCAGGCGCTGAAGTGATCGGGCCTAACCCCTTTGTAAGTGGCTTCGTATTTGTTCGGCGTATGCGGTGGCGGCGGGGCACGATTCCCGGTTAAAGTCGGCAACGGCGAAGGTGCCGTTCAGCGCCGAACCCGCAAGCCGAAGGGCGGTGGTGGATATATTGGTTGCCGAACCAACCCAGGGCATGGTCACGCCCACTTGGCGGAGCTGTTTCGCCAGGATGCCAAGGTCCGTCTCAAAGGGAATGTAGCTGGCCAGGACGTCGGCTCCGGAACGCTTAACGGCCAGCGCTACAGGGGTGAAGTCCTGCGAATTGTTGGTATAGCCCTGGATCAGAACCGGCGTGATGCCCATGCCCTTGAGGTTTTCGACCAGGGCCTTCATGCCACTGGTGCCAAAAGTGTCCGTGGAGTGCACGATCGCCCATTTTTTCTTGCCGAGCGTTTTGACACCGTATTCGGCGATCACTCGGGCCGAGTAGGCGTCGTTCGGCCGGAAGCGGAAGTACCACGGATTCCCCATATGGGTGAGCGTGGGATCGGTTCCGCCAATCATAACCGGCTTGCCCACCTTCAGCACGTCGGGCGACATGGCATTTACCTGCGTGCTCCGGATTGAGCCGATGAACCCGACGATTTCCTTGTTGCCGGCCAGCTTGCTGAACGCCATGATAATGCCGGGGTTGGTCGTCTGATCGTCTTCGATGATCAGCTCAACCTGTTTGCCGAGAACCCCTCCTGCCTTGTTGATTTCCGCTACGGCGAGATTGGTGCCCTGTATCTGATAGCTACCTATCTCGGCGGATGGGCCTGTGAGCGGCGCGACCACGCCGATCTTGATCGTATCGGCTGCTTGCAGAGTCAGGACGCCGACAATCATCGCGGCGGCGAGCCCGAGCACGGCAAAAGTGAACCATCTACGCATGGGTTTACCCCTTTGAGGTTATGAATTTCTTCAAATTGCGGTGAACAAGACAGATATCAAATTTCCACCGTCATGTAAAGGTCGCAATCACACTGCACGGATCGATCCTTGGTTGCAGGATTGCCGTATGCCCCGAAGGAGCCGGGGTTACGGGCCCCCCGGCAACGCTTGGCGTTTGCCGGGGTGACATCCAAGCCCGGCGATGATACTTAGGGGCACACCGACCGTGGAATTGCGCTAGTCAGTAAAATCAATGTGCTTGTCGAACACAATAGTTCCGTTATTGTTCCTCACAATGTTGTAGCCGTGTAGTCCATCCCCATTCTTGTCGAAGTTGTAAGTGCCTTCGGCGCCGGGGTGTCCCTTGATTGCGAGGATCGCCGCGCGGATTTTCGCGGGGTCAGTGCTCTTGGCGTTCTTGATGCCAATGGCAATCACATGCACCGCGTCATAAGCCCAGGCACTGAGAAAATCAGGCGCCACATTGTAAGCGGCCTGGTATTTGGTTGCGTATGCCTGCGAAGCGGGGCTTGAATCCTTATGGAAATCGGACACCGCGTAGGTCCCGTAAAGCGCGGGTCCGGCAAGCCTAAGCGCCGTTATGGTTACGGCTGAAGGCGAACCGACCCACGGGATGTTGACGCCAAGCTGCCGGAGCTGTTTCGCGAAGATGCCCAGATCCGTTTCATAGGTCATATAGGAGCACATGACGTCAGCTCCCGAACGCTTAATGGCGAGGGCTACGGGTGTGAAGTCCTGCGATTGGTTGGCGTAGCCTTGCACGAGAACCGGCTCAATGCCCAAGTTCTTGAGAGCCGCCGTTAAAGCCTTCATGCCGGCAGTGCCGAAAGCGTCGGTGGAATGGACAATGGCCAATTTTTTCTTGCCGAGTGTTTTGACTGCATAGTCGGCGATCACTCGGGCCGAGTAGGTGTCGTTCGGGCGGAAGCGGAACAGCCACGGATTGCCCTGGTGCGTGAGTTCGGGATCGGTACCGCCGATCATCACCGGCTTGCCCACCTTGAGCACATCGGGTGAGATGGCCATCATCTGGGTGCTGCGGACGGTCCCGAGGAAAGCTACAATGTCCTTGTTGCCCACGAGCTTGCTGAAGGCCATAACCGCTCCGGGGTTGGTGGTCTGATCATCCTCGGAAATCAGTTCGATCTGTTTACCAAGCACCCCGCCTGCCTTGTTGATTTCGTCGACCGCGAGTTTGGCTCCCTGCATTTCATAGCGTCCGGCTTCGGCAGCGGCTCCGCTGGTCGGTGCTACGATGCCGATCTTCAGCGTATCGGCGGCGTGGAGACTGACAGTGCTTACAGTCATTCCGGCGGCGAGCCAGAGCACAGCAAGAATTGACAGCTTGCGCATGATATTTCTCCTCTTGAGATTTGCTTGACCCGGTGCGGCGGTGAGACGAGTGCATCAGAAATATCAGATGTCTGGTGTTCTGTAAAGTCCAAAGTCCGCCGAATGCGCGATATAAGCGGTCCGGCTGGGGGTGTTCAGACTGCCACAGGCTCGTGCGGTTGCCCTGCCGGAGGACAACCGCAACGCAAAATCCCGCTGGATGCAAGTGACGCCTGAAGGCTAACAGGCTGCTGCAAAACTCTTCTCCGAGGGTGTCATCCTGAGCGCAGCGAAGGATCTGCTGTTTGCGTGCGCGTTAAAAGTAAAGCAGATCCTTCGGTCGCCCGCCCCAACATGCGCAACTACGGCGCCTGTCGGGGACCCCGCAAAACCGGCGCGGCCTCAGGATGACACTGTACGGGTTTTTCAGCAGCCTGCTAATCCTTGAAATCAATGTGCTTGTCAAAAACGATGTTTCCGTTGATGTTCTTGACGAGATTGTAGCCGTGTAGTCCGTCGCCGTTCTGGTCGAAATCGTAGATGCCCTCGGCGCCCTTGTATCCCTTGATCGCAAGTATCGCCTGCCGGATTTTCGCGGGATCGGTGCTCTTGGCCTTATTGATAGCCAGCGCCAGCACATGCACCGCATCATAGGCCCAGGCGCTGAAATGATCCGGAGTGACTTTGTAAGCCGCCTCATATTTTAAGGCGAATTCCTTGGCGACCGGATTCGAGTCCCGATTGAAATCGGCGACCGCAAACGTGCCGTAGAGCGCCGGCCCCGCGAGCTTGAGCGCGGTGGTCGAGATATTTGAGGCCGAGCCGATCCAGGGGATGTTAACGCCAAGCTGACGAAGCTGCTTGGCAAAGATTGCCAGATCCGTCTCGAAGGTCGCGTAGCTTGCCATGACGTCGGCGCCGGAACGCTTAACGGCCAGCGCCACGGGCGTAAAGTCCGGCGAATTGTTGGCGTAGCCCTGGATCAGCACCGGCTCGATGCCCATGCTCTTGAGCGCGGCGGCCAGGTTCTTCATCCCCGCAGTGCCGAAAGCATCGGTGGAATGCACAATCGCCCATTTCTTCTTGCCGAGCGTTTTGACTCCATACTCGGCCATCACACGAGCCGAGTAAGTGTCGTTGGGGCGGAAGCGGAAGTACCACGGATTCCCCATGTGGGTAAGCGTCGGATCAGTCCCGCCGATCATGACCGGCTTGCCGAGTTTGATCACATCAGGCGAGATGGCATTCACCTGTGTGCTCCGCACGCTGCCGATGAACGCGGGTATGTCTTTGTCGCCCGCCAGCTTGCTGAATGACATGACTGCTCCGGGGTTGGTTGTCTGATCGTCCTCGGTGATCAGTTCGAGCTGTCTGCCAAGCACGCCCCCTGCTTTGTTGACCTCGGCGACAGCCAGTTCGGCAGCCCATTTCTGATATCGTCCCGACTCGGCGGCGGCGCCCGTCGTCGGCGCGATCATGCCAATCTTCAGCTTGTCGGCGGCGTGAAGACGGACGGTGCTCACAGTTATCCCGGCGGCGAGGCAGAGTAGAGCAAGAATGGGCAGCTTGCGCATGTTATTTTATTCTCCCTTTGAGATTTGCTTGATCCTTTGGCAGCGCGGTGCGCAACAGGTATCAAATGTGCGTTGTCTAGTTAAGCACAAAGTCAACCGCTGCGCCATGCAAGCCATCATTAAGGTTCACTGTCTCGCGACACTCGCTAAGTTGCCGCACAACAAAGCCGTTTAACAGGGCGCGGAAAGCGCGCTCGCCGCATTCTCATACCGCCGCCGCCGAAGGCCGGCTTTTCGCCGCCCGTGCTGGCCTTACAAAGCTCTTACATGTTTCTCCCCAAGGGTTTACAGCAAGCCTCCGCAGATTGTGTTCACATGGTCCTCGTGGTCAAGGAGTGGATTCAGCATGCATGAGCCAAGGGTGATTTCTCCGGTTAATCAACTGCCGCTAATTCGAGAGGCCAGGATTAAGACCGTAATCGTGGACGACTCAGCCCATTACCTGGAAGCGCTGTGGTCTCTGCTGGAGTTCGGGAATCTAGTCGACGTAATTGGAACAGGGATGAGCGGCGTGGAAGCGGTCAGCGCGGTCGCCGACCTTGATCCCGACCTGATTCTGATGGATGTCCACATGCACCCGATGAGCGGTCCTGCCGCCGCGCTGGTCATCTCCGCGATGTATCCCAGGACGAAAGTTATCTTGATGTCGGCGGAGGACTCGCAGCAACTACGCGCGGAATGCCTTTCCTGCGGGGCACACTCGTTCGTCTCGAAGGCGAACTTCATGAAAGAGTTTCCGGTTGCCATTGACCAACTGGGTCTGCACGGATGTCGTCCGACGGCCCACTGAGCGACAGTTTTCGTAGAACCACCGTGGTGCTTGCATCGCGGCAACCAAGTCTGCGCGAACCGCAATAGATAGAAGATCAGTAAGAAGGAAGAAGGAGAACGAATGAAACGAGCAATGACGGCAGCTTTGATCGCGCTTGCGGTGGCAAGCACGCTTCTGATTGCACAGACCCCACCTCAATCGCCGAGCCCGGCAATCATGGCGGCCCATCGCGTGGATTTCATGACGACGGTTCTGAATCTCACCTCCGCACAGCAGCAGCAGGCGACGACCATCTTTACGAACGCCGCGACCGCCGAATCCGGGGTGCGCGAGAGCCTCAAGACTGCGCGGCAAAGCCTCAAGACCGCCGTCACCAACAACGATAGTGCGGGGATCGACCAGGCATCGGCTACGATTGGCAGCCTGACAGCCCAGCTAACCTCGCTTCAGGCCAAAGCCAACGCGGCTTTCTATCAGATCCTCACCGCGGATCAGCAGAGCAAGTTGACGAAACTGGAATCCCAGCACGGCCCGGGCGGGCGCCCGGTCCGCCTCCAGGTGGTCCCGGCGGACTCGGTTTCGCGCATTGATGAAACAGGGCGGGCATCAACATGCCTGTCCTTTTCGTGCGCCAACTTCATCTAACCGTTGCTAACCCGATTGTTTGTTCCATAATGGATTGGGCGGTATTTCACGGTTGCAGAGCTTTGCTTCATGAAGTCATTTTTCAAAGCCCGGTTCTCGTGGTCGGCCGTTGTCGCGGGCCTGGCGGTAATACTGATCGTGCTCGCGGTGCTGGAGTACCGGTGGAGCAGAGATGTCAGTGAGGCGGCAAGCGTGCGGATGCACGCCAGTTTACAGGCCTCGATCATGGCATTCCGGCAGGATCTGTACCGTGAACTTGTAGGTATCTGCCTGCCGTTACAACTCATTCCGCCAGCCGATTCTCACGATCGCTGGCCGCAGTACGCGCGGCAAGTGCAAACCGCACAACACGCGTCGGCCGTGCCGCAGATGGTGGCGAACGTGTTCGTGTGGAGCACACGCGCCGATGGCTTCTCTCAGCTTCGACGCATGGATTCGGGTAGCGGGCGTTTCGAAGCCGCCGAATGGCCGGCGTCGCTTCAGCAACTGCACGAAACCCTGCGGTCGTTTTTGCCCGACTCGGCGGCGGTTGCTTCGCGGCCGCCGCCGCCGCCGGATACTTCACCGAATCCTCCCTCGGAACGTCTACGCAACCGCGGACCCGGTCTGCGTGCCCCGTGGGCGTTTGCAGAAAGCGTTCCAGCGCTTGCGTATGCGGCGATTGCTCCGGATGATGCGAACCATGCGCAATCGTCCGGCGCGGAGCGAACGATTGATTGGGTCATCATCGAATTGAACACCGGTGTGTTCCAGCAGCACGTGTTGTCAGAGCTTGCGGAAAGGCACTTTAGCGGTCCTTCAGGCTTTGTTTATCGTGTGGCAGTTCTCGGCGGCCAGGGTGCCGGCAGCGTCCTCTATTCTTCGGATTCGGATTTCGGCAAGCGCGGCAGCGGTCCGGCGGATGCGGTGATCAACCTCTTTGGCCCGCCCTTCGGCTCCATTGGGCAAGGGATTGGCCCTTTCCTCGCGCCTCCCGGACGGCTGCAAGATGGAGGTCGTTTCAGAGGCCCGGAGTTTCGCGCGGGTTTTTCGGGCTTGGTAAGAATCGAACCGTTGCGCCTGTCGCCCGATGACAGGGACTGGCAACTCGTCGTACAGCACCGTGAAGGTTCCTTGGAGGCGGCGGTGGCCGGGTTGCGGCGCCGGAATCTGGTGATCGGGTTCGGCGTGCTGCTGGTGATGGCGGCTACCATGGGAATCCTGATTGTCACCACGCACCGCGCGCAGCGTCTCGCGAAATTGCAGATGGACTTTGTGACCGGCGTCTCTCACGAATTGCGCACGCCGCTGGCGGTCATATCCTCGGCGGCGGACAATATCGCGGATGGAGTCGTGGACAGCAAAGAGCAGTTGATGCGCTATGGCAAGGCGATCAAAAGCCAGACCCGCCAACTCATCCAGTTGGTCGAGCAGATCCTGCTGTTTGCGGCTACGCGTGAGAACCGGTATCAGTACCAGCTTCGCGTGCTCGAAGTGCAAGAGATTCTGGACGCCGCGTTCGGCGCCACCGCGGGACTGATCCACTCGGCGGGAATCGAGGTCGAGCAACAGATCGAACCGGGGATGCCACAGACTGTAGGCGACCTGGCGGCTCTTTCGCAGTGTTTGCAAAACCTGATCACGAATGCCGTCAAGTATGGGGGCACGAATCGCTGGCTCGGAGTCCGGGCCCGGGCCGTGCCGGCCGACCATGAGATTCAAATCGCGATCGAAGACCGCGGAGCCGGCATTTCCGCCGCCGACGTGCCGCACATTTTCGAGCCGTTTTATCGCAGCCCTTCCGTCACCGCCGCGCAGATTCGCGGCACAGGGTTGGGGCTGCCATTGGCAAGAAGCATTGCCGAGGCCATGGGCGGGAGGCTGACGGTTGCGAGCGAGCCGGGGAAGGGCAGTAGCTTTGTTTTGCATCTGCCCATTGCCGGCACGGGGAAGCGTGCGGGCAGGGAAGAGACCCTGCCAACGGAAGCGAAGATTGTTTAGACTCTAGCATGGACGAAAACATCCTTCTGGTCGAAGACGAAGAAGCATTGCGCATGACACTCAGCGATCGTCTGCTCAGCGAAGGCTACAAGGTGGATTGCGCGGGAGACGGGGAAGAAGGACTGCAATACGCCATGCAAGCCACCCACGATCTCATCATTTTGGATATCATGCTGCCGCGCAAGAACGGATTCGACGTCTGCCGCGATGTTCGGCAAGCCGGACTGGCAACGCCGATCCTGATGCTGACGGCTCGCGGGCAAACGGTCGACAAGGTCGTGGGCCTGAAACTCGGCGCCGATGACTACCTGACGAAGCCGTTCGAAATGATGGAGCTGCTGGCACGAGTCGAAGCCCTGCTGCGACGGGGACGAAGGAGAGCGCCGGGGCCGAATGCAATCTGCGAGGTCGGATCGCTTCGCATCGACCTGCGCGGTACCGAGGTTACGCGAAACGGCAGCGTCGTCAACCTCTCGGCTCGCGAGTTCCAGCTTTTGCGATACCTCGTCGAGCGTCGCGGAGCAACCCTCTCCCGCGATGAGATTTTGAAAGAAGTGTGGGGCTACAGCGCCGAGACCTTTACCCGTACGGTCGATGTCCACATCGCCAGCTTGCGGCAGAAACTAGAAGATAACCCTAAACAGCCGCAAATGATCCTCACCGTTTCCGGGCTTGGCTACAAGTTTTCATCCTAAAGCCGGCGGGCTATATCATTCCTGAGAGGAGATAAAGATGGAACCGTTCCGTTATCACGTATTTGTCTGCATGCAAACCAAGCCGGAGGGAGTGACATCTTGTGCTGCGAGCGGCTCCAAACGCGTTCTCGACGCCCTCAACCGGGAGACGCAATCGCAAGGGCTGGAGAATGAGGTCCAAGTCACTACCTGCGGCTGCCTTGGGCTGTGCGATGACGGGCCGATTGTCATCGTTTATCCCGATGGGGTTTGGTATCGCCGGGTGACGCCCGAAGATGCGCGCGAGATTGTCTCTGCGCATCTGGGAGCCGGCAAAGTAGTGGCACGCCTGGAGTGGACCGACGCGACAGCGATGAAGGCTAAGTCGCTGGAACATCGTGAACACGTCAGAGCGGCACAGCGCGCGCGCGAGCAGGCGGGAATGTTGCCGGAGGATCTCGACAATCTCATTCGCGGCTACTGGCCGAGCCGCGCAATATTGACGGCGCTTGAACTGGATCTGTTTACCGTCGTGGGAGACGGCGCTTCGGCGGAGGTCGTTGCCGGCAGGTTGAAGACCAGTCCGCGCGCCACGGAAATGCTGCTGAACGCACTCGCAAGTCTTCAACTTCTACAAGAAGACCGACGGCAATTTCCAGAACACGCCTGCCAGCGCGCGATATTTCACGCAGGGATCGAAGGACAATGCCCGTAACGGGCTGCTGCACTTTGCCAACATCTGGCATAACTGGTCGAACCTGACCGAGTGCGTGCGCCAGGGCACGTCTGTCAAAACCGCTAAACCGGCGGGCGACTGGACGCGAAACTTCATCGCGGCCATGGACCGCATCGCCAACGAGCGCGCCCGGCACTTGCTCAAAGCGCTTGGGAGCGAAGGAATCCGACGCATCCTGGATCTGGGGGGCGGTTCGGGCGCGTATTCGATTGCGTTCGCTCGCGCTATCCCCGGCGCGCAGGCCGAAATACTGGATATCCAGGAGGTCGTTCCGCTTACGCAGGATTACGTTCGCAAGGCGGGCTTCGCCGATCGAATTAAAGTTCGCGCGGGAGACATGCTGAGCGATGACTTCGGTCATGACCACGATCTCGTCTTGTTGAATGCGATCTGCCACATGTTTTCCGAGGAGCAGAACCGCGGCCTCTTCCGCCGCGCCTACCAGGCGCTGGGCACGAATGGCCGCCTGGTCGTGCAGGATTTCATCCTGGAGCGCGACAAGACTTCGCCGCAATTTGCCGCGCTATTTGCGCTTAATATGCTGGTCGGCACGGAAGCGGGCAACAGTTACAGTGAACCGGAATACGCGGATTGGCTGCGCGCAGCCGGATTCCGCGAAGTCACCCGTGTGCGACTGCCTGGACCCAGCGACTTGATGGTTGCCACCAAGTAAAGCGATTGCTTTGCCGTTGCGGCCGGCACGCGCAACTGCGGCGCGTACCGGGACCCCGCGTGTCGTAAAATGCAAGCTTGCACGCTCCCGCCGAATCCGGCCGTCTGTGCGTTGTGCTCGTGGCCACGCGCAATCCGCTCAACATTGGTGCGGCTGCCCGGGCCATGAGCAACTTCGGGTTTCTCCACTTGAGGGTGGTGAACCCGCACGAAGCGGCGTTTCGCGAGGCGCGCTCTGCCGTCGGCGCCGCAGTGGTTCTCGAGCGTGCGGAAGAGTACCACAGCGTGGCTGAAGCCGTGGCCGACTGCACGCTGGTGGTCGGAACCACGTCGGGCTATCACCGCGAATTGCAGCACCCGCTCCACCGGCTCGAAGAAGGTGCGCAGCTCATCCGCAGCCGTCTGCCATCGGGCAACGTCGCTCTGATGTTCGGTTCGGAGAAGCGCGGTTTGTCCAATGAAGACCTGAGCCATTGCCATTGGCTGCTGCGCATTCCCACGCGCGAAGAACACATCTCGATGAACCTGGGCCAGGCGGTGGCGGTCTGCCTGTATGAACTGGTGCGCGATGGCGGTAGCGGACAGCAGCCTCGGGAGGCAAGCACTGCCAGTTCGGACGACCTTGAGCGAACCACCGCGCTGCTGCTTGAGGCGCTGCGCAGCAGCGGCTACCTGCATCCGGATGCCGCGCCCTTGGCGGAGGAAAAAGTACGCCGCCTGGTGCGCCGCCTGAGCCTGCCCGCGGATGATGCCGAGATTTGGCTGGGCATGCTGCGGCAGATGATCTGGAAGATGCGTTCGGGGCAAGATCCATCCCGATAAGTTAAACAGCCTTGTTGGTCGCTACGCGGACCCCGCCTTGCCTGTTTCCTGACTTACAGGCGGCGGTTGCTGAGGACTCTTCGCGTGCAGGAGTTCGACGATCGAAGCGTTGAGGCGGCCACGGACATCGTATCGTTTATGCGCGCGCGTGATGTAACGGACGATGATCTCGACGCCCAGGCTCGTGGGCTTCAGATTGATGGCCGAAGCGGCGGAGAAGCTTTGCAACGCGTGACTTCCGGCAACTGTCTGCCACTCCAACTCAGCCTCTCGGGCGTCGGCCGCCGTTTCTCGCGTCACTATTTCTTGAATCGCCTTGAATCGCGGAATACGGATCGGCGCCCTGCGGCACCAGCACGTCGAGCTGATCCCAAAGCCACTGGCCGGTGGTCGAGAAGTTGAAGTAGTGTCCCTCGACGGCAAAACTGTTTACGAATGCGACCTTGCGGCCGGTCGGGATGCCCGGCGTCGCTCCACTGGCCGGTTTCCAGCAGCACGGTGCGAAGAATGCCGATCTCCACCACTTCGCCTCCGATTCCGTTGATCT
Source organism: uncultured Acidobacteriota bacterium (assembly GCA_963842345.1). Lineage (GTDB taxonomy): Bacteria > Acidobacteriota > Terriglobia > Terriglobales > Acidobacteriaceae > CAWBRT01. Next base: position 11,118 of record CAWJGD010000022.1, on the reverse strand, counting down.
CTACCCAATCGCCCACGCGGATGCCGTTCTTGCCCAGCAGGACGAACCAGCCGAAGAAAGCCACGATGAAGTCTTTCAACGCCACCGTCAGTCCCGCGCCAGCCAGCCCTATGATGGTTGTCGTTTGTCCGGGTGCGCCAAAAACTACCAGCAGGATCAGCAGCAGCATCACGATCTGGACGGCGAACTCGAGCAACAAATTGCAAGCTGCGCAAACGTTTTTTCTCGGGCGCGAGTTTCTTGCTTAGTCGCCCAATGTAATGAGTTCCAGTCAAGCCAGCCAAGGCAAATGAGCAGGATCCATAAGGCGCATTGCAGAACACCATGCAAGCTGCTGCGCAGTCGAGAATCAACGAAAGCCACCCAATCGTGATAAATCTCGCTTAGCTCGCGTTCTTCCTGGATGCGCTTGCCGTAGTCAACCAGCGTTTTTGCGCTCTCACTGAGATGAAGCATGGCTGCGGCTGCGTCCGGAGCCCCGTCTGTCTTGGCGACGGACCGTTTCTGCTGAAGCGTGCTGCTGCAACTCGTCGTGTTTCTGCGCCAGCGCCGCCACCGCCGCTTCGGATTCTCCGGCCGCGGCTGCCAGCCGGCTGCGCTTGTCTCGAAGTGCTCGCCAGGCGCGGAGATGCGAACCCAGTGTCCACGTCTCACCGAACGGCTCTCCGTTGGGCAGAGTGATACCTGCGTTGTGCGCAGCTTGGTGCTCATCCAACATCCGTTTGAGCGTGGCTTGGACGTCGCCCCCGGCGCGGATTACGTCCTGCTTGGCATCGGCGACCTGCTCCTGATCCAGCGCCACCTGCGCCTTCGCCAATTCCAGCCGCTGATCGAGATCCGGCCCGTGTTTCTTTTGCATGGCCTGCTGAAGCTGCTCCACGGCCTTCTGGTCGGCAGCGAGACTGGCCTGCGCCTCCGCCAGTTGCTGGCGACTCGCACGCGTCTCTTCCGTTTGCGGAGCAGGATGAGTTTCGGCCTCGCGCATTGCGGTTGCAAAAGCCAAATCTACGGCGTTGTCCGCAACATTGAGCGCCCGTCTCGCCAAGCGGTGTTCTTCATGCGTGTAAGCAAGCGCGGACATGGCGCGAGCAGTTTCGAGCGGACGCTCGTCGACAAGATCGCGATTGCGAACCACCGCGCGGCCCGCTGGATGCGAGCGGTTTGCCTGCGGCGCGGCCGGCCGCGTCAATAGCAACCCAATGGCAGCCATTGCGGCCAACACCAGCAACCCAATCAAGATCATCCGTTCTCGGCGCTTCATAGTTTGTGCGGTCCGTGCTGCTCCAGCCGATTGACCTTACTCACGTAAGCATAGCAGCCTGGGGCGATATTGCTTGCGGAGGTGCGGGCCCACCTATTAGAGCAGTTTCCTTGTCGGATATCCGGAGGTATCATCGCCGGGTTGAATGCCCGGTTTTTCCGGAATACACCTTCCGCGAAACCGAACTAGCGTGGGGGCTTGATTCCGGTTGACAATGTTTGGGGATTCGTTGGGGGATTACCTGGAGGCAATCGTAGTGTGGCGCGTGTCCTTCAAACAGGACGATGGTTACCCAGTACAGTCCAGTGGGGTATTTGGGAGTGCGCGCGTAGCAGGCGCCCACGCTGAAGTGTCCAATGCCGTTCAGCGTCGAGAGGCTAGCGACATTCGCTGGCAACTGATCCGGGTCCACGGTCGCATAGGATGCAGCGAAACCGGGCTCTGGGCAGCGAGAATGGCGCTTTGCCATCCAGGGCCTCGTGTTGTGCCATGGAGCAAGCCATCTGCTGCAGTCGATCCGTTGCCCACATGCGGAAGGTTCGCGGCTCCGGCAGTTTGACGGAACTTGCTGAATTGCTCCGCCACGCGCTCGGCCGCATCATCGTCCTTCAGGTCGGGGACGCGGTGCGCGAAGTCTTCCACCACGTAGATCACTCCGCCATTTTCCACGATGCCGATACCCACGCTGTCGAATGCGCCGTTCAACACGTTGGTACGGTGCATGGGAGAGCCCATGAAGGCTTCGTGCGCACCTTGGACCGTGACATCGTAAACGACGTTCTCTCCCGCTTGGTCGAGACGAACCTGGGGAGCCAGTCTGCCGGTAAGATCCGGCTCTCCTGGAAACTGATGTGAGAGCTGACCTTTCTGCGCCATGATGTGGGCATGGTTCGTGGCGGCGTTTTCCAGCCTGTCATCCAATTGCAAAGCCGGCAACCCTGCTTCGGCTCGTGCGTGATTGATGAGTGTCAGCAGAACGGCGATCCGGCTGGCGTTGCTCTCCTTAAGTATCACTGGACGGAGCATGCGCACGGTGGGTTCGAGAGGAGCACCTGCCGGTGTTCCATCCGGCCCCGCGGCTAGTAATCCGAACATGAGACAGAAGGTGAGTAACATTTCCCGGCTCCACTTACACTTGCATTATCGGATTCTCCTCCCAAAGAGCGCGACGTAACCGAGGTAACGTGACCTTGGTGTTTTACTTTGGTCATGTAAGGGCGCGGGGATCAAGCCATAGGAAGAACCGGTACTTGCAGCCATGGCAGCGGAAGGGGAATTTACCAAACCACCGAGGTCGTAATTTCTCCAACCGATTCCTTCGATTCGAGCGGAAGACTTTCATGTCCCCACAGCTCGGGTACCCCAAACCATGCCAGTTACGACGTTCCTGTGTCTCGACTCCTGATCTTGGTGCGGATTCGGGGAGTTCTCGAGATCTGCAGTGTCGGTGACCATGGCCTGTCCTGTTACGAAAATAAGGTTTAGTGCTTTTAGCGCATCACGTGAGGCTGCAAACGTCAGGCGTTTCCCCTGAGTGTGGCCATCGAACCCCCTGAGCGTTTCCTACTGGCGGCCACTGCTCATCTGTTCTTCGAACAAGAAACTCGACACAGGCGTTCTGCGGCTTCGAAAACCAATAGTGCCAGCAATATCGATTCGATTCCTACGGTGATGGGAGGAGTACGCGTTCTTGTTCTCACTGGGGACAGCAGAGGGTGCGTGGTATCGCGGATGCCGCCCGGTAGATTTGGACGGCAGACCTTGGATGTCGCCGATGAAAAGGCGAGCGTCAACGCTTCCGGTCGGCCAGGAGCCAAGTCTCCAGTTTGATCAAGGAAGAAATATCAAAAAATAGTTGATTGTGGTAATGTCTGACACGCGAAAACTTCGTTTGCTAAACTAATCCCATTTGGGAGTTGAAAAGAGTGCAATTCCGGGTGTACAAGCTATGAGGCCTGAGATGTCCACTGAAAAGACTGCACTGTTGTACATCCTCCAACGCATTAAGACGGAGCACCGTCTGCTTGGATGCGACGACTGGAAAGCGATTGCGTCGGAAGCCCTGTCAGGCAACGCTTCTGCGCAATATATCGTCGCGATGGCCTTCGAGAAAGCTTGCGCTGTTGAAATTGCCCGTGAATGGTACGAGCGAGCCGCCGCTCAAGGATACTCGCCCGCGCTTGCCAGACTCCTGGAAATTCGCTCCGGCAGCTGTTCCACAACAAACAGAAGGCGGGGCTCACGCATTGAGGTCAAGCCCTTGGTCTACCTCACGAAAACGGCAGACACTCCCGGCTTTTTGCTCAACCTGAGCGAAGACGGCATGGCGATCCAAGCCATGGAGATTTTTCAGCAAGGTAGACGAATAGAGTTCCAGTTTCCCTTGCCGAAAACGAAAGTCGAGATTTCGGGGGCAGCCGACGTTATGTGGTGCGATTCCGTAGGCCGGGCAGGACTGAAGGTCGCCAGCATCGGTGAATTTGACCGTTTCCATCTGAATCGCTGGATAACCGAGACTCAAGCCATTTGATTCTGGCAGGCTGAGGAAAAGGAGGTCTTGTGCATGGCGAGCCCACAACCATTAGCACTCTGCACATCCGGCATATACCACATCCTGATGTTCGTTAGGTGAGTTCTTTCCTCCTGGTCGATCAGCTATGCCGCTTCGACACTGTGGATCAATCTCGGAGAAGACCGTGCGGCTCGGTCAATCGCAGCATTGCCTCCAGCTGGTCGAGCGTTTCCCCTGGCCCCGAGTACTTACTGTCGATTTGCAGCCTTTCGATTGCCAGCGGCTACCGACCTGTGACCAGCGAATGGGTGATTGCGTGCACCGAGAGTGCGACTCGATTCTGTACGCCCACCTTGCGTAGCAGCTTGGCGACATGCGCTTTCACCGTCCTTTCTTCGATTCCAAGGACTGATCCGATTTCCTTGTTTGCGTGCCCGGCAACAAGCAATTCCAGCACTTCCTTTTCGCGATCGGTAAACACGACGTGACCAGCGGGGAAGATCTTTCCGGGAGAGGAACTAACACGCTCAATGAACATCGAAAGTACACGACGCGGCGCCCATACCGAACCCTGATGTACCGTACGGATAGCCTGAGCGAACTCGGCGGGGGTGGCAGCCTCATCAATGTAGCCTTTGGCGCCAGCCATAATTGCTTTCAGGATCGTCTCGTCGTCGGCGCCCATGCCTGTGACTAGAATTCGCAGATCAGGCCGTAAAGCCTTCAATCCTGCCATCAAATCGAACAAGTTCTGTGAGCCACGGCTGCCAACCAGAATGACATCAATGTTGCTTCTGGTCGCGACTTCGGCCGCGGTCACCGCCTGAAGTTCCAGATCGGGTTCGGACTCGAACAGTGTGCGAAAGCCAATGAAGCGAAGAGGATCGCTCTCTACAACAGCGATGCGGATCGGAGGCTTTCTGGCAGGGGAAGGTTTCATGTTACCTCCAGCGTCTCTGGAGCATAACCTTTTTGTGTGCCGTTTCAAGGTGATGGTTTTGATTCTTCCAGGGCTGCGTTTCATTGTTGTCGTTCTGATCACCTGTGGCGGAGAAAAACCGGCATTTGCGGCAAGGCCGGGGTGTATTTGGCGCAGAGCGAGGGCATGCCCTTGGGCCCACCGATGAACACTTTTAGCTTGGCTTGGATGTCGCCGGAATGCCGAAAAACGTTGTCGTACATGTCGATCCAGGCGCGAATTAGGGCGGGTGGTACACCGTGACCAATTGCGCATGGTTCGTAAGCGTTCGATTCTGGCCGTCTGGACAAGGTGTTAGGAGCCGGGCATTCTCGCTTGGTAGACGCCGATGGAATGTGTCGGCACGAGGCGAGGATGGAGACTTACAGTCAAGTATCCAGTGAAGCCGCGGCAGCAACGGATGTTCGGGTTAAGCAGACAAAGCGGCGACAACGGAGCGTAGAACAGAAACGCGAGATCGTTGAAGAGACGCTGGCACCGGGAACATCGGTGGCGCGCGTGGCGCGTGCGCATGAAGTCAACGCCAACCAGGTCTTTGCTTGGCGCCGGTTGTATCGCAAAGGGCGGCTCGGTAACTCGAGGCAGCGCCCGATTCGGTTGCTGCCGGTAACCGTTACGGATGTTGGTAACAGTGAGGTGATCGTTGCGACGGAATCGGGCGGAACGGTGTCGTCGCCGGTCGGCCGCGAAGCAGCGATCGGCACGCCGCCGGGCGTGATTGACCTTGAGCTTTCCAAAGCACATCTTCGCATCGAGGGCCGCGCCGATCCAGACGTGCTGCGCGTGTTGATGGAGTGCCTGCTGCGATGATCGCGCTGCCAGCGGGAGCCCGCATCTGGATCGCAGCGGGCGTAACCGACATGCGACGCGGCTTCACCGGGTTGAGTGCGCAAGTGCAGACGGCGCTGGAACGGGAACCGCTCTCCGGGCACGTCTTCATCTTTCGCGGTCGTCGCGGAGACCTGGTCAAGCTGTTGTGGTTCGACGGCGACGGGCTGTGTTTGTTGGCCAAGTAGCTGGCTTCACACTGCACCTCTTTCGATTGGATCCGAAGGTTTTGATTCTTTCCCTGTTTTGAAGGCCGCTGCTCGATCTGAGAGCCGGTCCCATCGACTGCAGTGCTTGGCCGGTGGAGAGGGAGGCAACTCGTAAAGATACGCGTGCGCATTGTAGGCGTGCCTTGTGATCATGCCATATTCCGCCCAGTGCACAACCGTCGCTTCATGGATGCCGAGGCGAGTTGCCGCTTCCGGTGCCATCAGCATACCGCGGTCGCGAAGCCGGTTGTAGCGAGAGCGAAGCGCGTATCGATGGACGAGGTAGGCGACGCGCAGCGCGGTGAAGCGGGAGTGGCTACGTCCCGGTCGAGCTGATCCGCCGGGACGAAGCTCCTGCTCGTTGAGGATGTCGGCGATCTCGGCATAGATGTGGTCGTCGAGTAGCTTGTCGACGAGATGGACGATCGTGGGCGGCGTCTTTACCTGCTGCGCGGAGGACTTGGGATTCAGCGTCGTCAGCGTTTCGGTCTTGCCGCCCTTGAAGCGCACGTGGATCCTCGTGACGCCTTCCGCAGGCAGTTTGATCAGCGTGGCATCCTCGATGATGTAGGCGAGTAGTCGTTTGCGCTCTCGGTTCGGCGTAGCCGGATGATTCCAGAGCTTCTTGAAGTCTGTCGTCATTGTGACCAACCGTTGGCGGATCGCATCGTCCAGCAGGAGTTGATCCTGTTGGCGCGCGCGTTCTCGTTCTTCTCGTGCCTGGGCCAGCGTGCGCAGTTTGTCGTTCCATTGCGCCTCGAGGGTGTCGGCAACCAGTCGATTGCCCGGATCGACCAGCATGAATCGGCGTTGCGCCAGATCGGCTTCGAACTGCGCACGCTCGATGGCGCGGCAGCGCAGCCGATCGGCCTCTTCCTGCCGGGCTTCGATCTCTCGCCGGATCTCGAGCGCCAACTCGACGGCGGCAGGCGTCATCTTTTCGGCGATCAGGGCTCCGATGGCCTCGTCGACGGCCGGCCCTGCGATAGATTGGCAGTCCCGCTCACCGAGATTGCCGTGCCCACGGTCGCAGACATACCAGGCCTCTTGCTTGCCCCGCGTGGAGCGGTATCGGACGCGGAAATGCCTGCCGCATCGGCCGCACACCGCGCGTCCCTGCAGCAGCGCCGCGCCCTCACGCGGCGGCGATCCGCGCGCCAACTCGTATCCCCGGCCATTGGTCTCAAGCAGTTTGAGATTCTGCTGATATTGCTCCCAACTGATGTAGCCGGGGTGAGCGCTTGGGATGCAGGCGAGCCAGTCGCTGGAGTCGTGCTTTCGCTGGATTTTTTTCTGGCCGTCGACGGCTCGCCGATACCGGCGACGTCCGTACACGTAGACGCCTGCGTATCGTGGGTTGCCCAAGACGCGCATAGCAGTCGACGCAGTCAGTGGCCGGAACACCGTGACGCGGTCGCCGGTGCGCCGGGATGGAAAGTTGAGGCCCTCCTTGCGAAACACCTTCACGGTCTGGCACGCCGAGCCGACACGCCAGAACGTCTCGAAGAAGTGAGTGATCGTGTCCCGGATCTGCATGTCGGGATCGAGCGCCACGTTGCCGGCCTCGTCATAAACGAAGCCCGTAGGCAACGGACAACGGTACTCGCCGCGTCGCACTTTGTTCAGGATTCCTCCGCGCAGCCTGGCTTTCAGGACGTGAAGCTCAGCTTCGCTCATGGTTCCTTTTAAACCCAGCAGCAGACGGTCGTTGAAGTTCGCCGGATCGTACACCCCATCCTCATCGAGGATCAGCGTGTCGGCCAGCGCGCAGATCTCCAGCAAGCGATGCCAGTCCGCGTTGTTCCTCGCCAGGCGCGAGACCTCCAGTCCCATGACGATGCCCGCGCGGCCCATGCTCACATCGGCAACCAGATGTTGGAAGCCCTCGCGCCAGGCTGCCGATGCACCCGATTCGCCCTGATCGCTATCCACCACGACGATCTGATCCTCGCCCCAGCCGAGCGCGATGGCCCGGCCGCGCAATGCGTATTGACGCTTCGTGCTCTCCACGTTCTCGATGACCTGCCGCATCGAGGACTGCCGAATATACAGGTACGCGCTGCGTTCGAGATGATGAGGCTGCACTTTCAAGGACTCGCTCATGGCGTTGCTCCTCGATGCTCGGCATTCATGGCCATTGCCGCGAAGATATGAATAACGGTTCTGGATTCTTCTGCGGCTGGGAAGCTCAACGATGCTCCACGTCTCGCCTGCTGCGGCGGGCTCGCGCCAAGCGTAGCTATCACCCGTGTCCACCCCCACATGCCGCGACGAAGAAAAAGCAGGAGCCCCGAGCGAGCTTCGGGCGGCAACGCGTTGCCGAGTGCAGCATTGCGGAGGGCTTCGTATTGCGGCACGACGCCCGCCAGCCGCCCCCGACCCTCTCCACCATCCGCGCTCAGCGCACGGTTTTTTTTACCTCCACCGCTCGCTCGATCGTCCTGGGATGGACATCGAGATTGAATTTCTTCCGGATTTGCTGGGCCAGCTGGCGCGCTCGAATGGGCTCGCCCGCGACCAGTTGCTCCTGGACAAATGCCAGCACCGCACCCCGTACCTTGTGCGGGCCGCGTGGACCCCGCTTCCTGGGCACCAGGCCGGCGATCCCGGCTTCCTCGAAGCTGGCTTTGGTCTGATAGTATGTCGGCCTGGACACGCCGTATTCCTCCGTCGCGCTGGTCACCGACGCGTTCTCCACCGATACGTGGCGCAGCATCTCGTACTTGACCTGCACGATGTCGCGCGGATCGAAGAACTCGCCATCGTGGAACTTCGGATCCTGGACTTTCCCGGGCGCCGGATTCAGTGTGCCCTCTTCGAGCAGGGCCCGGACCTTGGGGTGCTTGCTGTCGCTTTTGGCGGGCACCGCGATCTCCGAGGATCGGCTTGCCGATCGTTTCTATAATTATGCCGCATATGCAGCGCACGTCAAGAACACATGGTGTTGCATACTTTGATTCATACAGGACAATCCTCGTAATCGTCGCGACAATATTGTTCGTTGGCGGCGTATTTATACTTACAATAGCGGCAGAATTTGCCTTACGCACCATTTTCACCTCCCCGAAGAATCGCGCCCGCTGATCCGATCCACCAAGCGGGCGAGTTCCAGCAGGTCCGCGACGCGGAACAGCGCCCGCTGCCCACCCAGGACGATCTCGGGATCGGGCGCAACAACGTCCGTCCACTGCGGCCGAACCGTGCAAACAGCCCCGTCGTCGGTCTCCAGCAGCAGGGTCATCCCATAGCGGTTGTACCGCTCGCCTACGCAGGGTAGCTGCCGTCCGCTGAGCGGATGAAAGGGATGCGTCACTCGGACAAGACGTGTGGCTGCGATTGAAGCCTGTGCATTCTCGGTTGAGTTACAAGCGCCTGGAGCGCGGGCGATTCATCTGGCCCAAGGCAGAGTGCGGCACGGTTTCGCTGACGCGGGCGCAGTTGTCGATGCTACTGGAAGGCATCGATTGGAGACGACCGGTGAGAACGGCCGATTCGTTGTTAGCGATCTGAGTGCATTTGTGCGTTTTGCACAGATATTTCGCGGCTTTCACGCATCTTTGATACACCGTGGAGCAGCGTTCATGGCATACTCCAGCTGTGATCGCGCCGCACACAACGCCGCTGGATCTAAGCACGATGGATGCGGATGGGTTGAAGGCGCTGATCCTCTCCCAGCAACAACAGTTGCACCGCAAAGACGAACAGCTCCTCCACAAGGACGAGCAACTTCTCTCCCGTGACCACGAGATTGAACACCTGAAGCTGCTGATCGCCAAGCTGCAAAGGATGCAGTTCGGACGCAAGTCGGAGAAGGTCGAGCGCCAGATCGAGCAGCTTGAGCTGAAGCTGGAAGAACTGGAGGCGGGTCGCGCCGAACGCGAGCAACCAGCACCACCGTGTGCGACTGCGCCCAGCACGGCTTGTGCAGCCTCTGCCAAGAAGAAACCAGCGCGGCGTCCACTGCCCGAACATCTTCTGCGCATCACCAAGCTGCATGAGCCTACACAGCAGGCATGCCCGGAGTGTGGCGGCACGCTGCGCAAACTGGGCGAGGACGTTTCCGAAGTACTCGACTACATCCCGGCCAGCTTCATCGTCATCCGTCATGTGCGTCCCAAGCTGAGCTGTTGCGGTTGTGACGCGATTGTGCAGGCACCGGCGCCGAGCCGTCCAATCGAGCGCGGTCTGGCCGGGCCGGGACTGCTCGCGCACGTTCTGACCGCGAAGTACTGCGATCACTTGCCCTTGTACCGCCAGAGTGGGATTTATGCACGCGAATGCGTTGATCTGGATCGCTCGACGCTGGCAACCTGGGTGGGCGAGGCCAGCAGCCTGCTGGAACCCTTGGTTGCTGCGTTGCGCCGCTATGTGCTGGCCGCCAGCAAAGTGCATGGCGACGACACTCCGGTCCCGGTGCTGGCTCCCGGGCAAGGCAAGACGAAGACGGGGCGGCTGTGGACCTATGTTCGCGATGATCGCCCGGCGGCCAGCAAGGAAGCTCCGGCAGTGTGGTTTGCTTACTCGCCGGATCGCCGCGGTGAACATCCGCAGCAACATCTGAGCGAGTTCCGCGGCACGTTGCAAGCCGACGCGTTCGCCGGCTTCAACCAGATTTATGAGAGCGGCCGCGTGCAGGAAGCCGCCTGTTGGGCGCATGTGCGGCGCAAGTTCTACGACCTGAAGGAAGCACACCAGTCGCCGATTGCAACCGAAGCGGTCGAACGCATCGGCGCGCTGTATGGAATCGAGAAAGAGATCCGGGGGCGGCCTCCCGACGAGCGGCACGAAGTTCGCAACACACGCTCGCGGCCACTGTTGGAATCGCTGCACCACTGGCTTGAAGCATCACTTGCGAAGCTGTCGAAGAAGTCCGATACCTCGGCGGCGATCCGCTACGCCCTCGGGCTCTGGGATGCGCTCATGCGCTTTTGTGACGACGGCCACATCGAGATCGACAACTCTGCTGCCGAACGCGCGTTGCGCGCCGTAGCCATCGGCCGCAAGAACTACTTGTTCGCTGGATCAGACTCGGGTGGAGAACGTGCGGCAGCGATTTACAGTCTGGTAGGGTCGGCGAAGTTGAACGGACTTGATCCGGAGGCCTACCTGCGTCACGTTCTGGAACACATCGCTGACCATCCGATCAACCGTATCGAAGAACTGCTGCCGTGGAACCTGACCCTCGGCGATGCTGGAAAGCCTTAGCACGCCTCTGAGAACACAAACAACCAGTTCTCCCGTAAGTGTCCACGAAAAAACAAGTGGACACTTACCAGATCTCCACACCTACCATCCCGATCCGTGTCAATACGGTTCAGACCACCCGCTT
>CAWJGD010000021.1:0-139480 GCA_963842345.1 uncultured Acidobacteriota bacterium | reverse complement strand
GTTATGTTTATTGCCGCGCCTGGTTGAGCGTTTCTCGTATTGCTAGCCGTTGCGGGTCGCGGCGACGCCGGTTGAGGTCGACATCGAGCCCATGGTGGCCGCCTTTTTCGCCAGGGCGTGCGCGATCTGGGCCGAATCTGGAGTGCGGTGCTTCCTCCCGCGACGCTGCTCGCCGTGAGCCGCCTGGCCGGCACATCGAGCGAATCTCTAATTTTTGAAGATGGGGTGTGGACCCGCATCGTCTACGATTTTGCCCTGGGCTATCGGACCAAGGTGATGGAATCGTAGCCAGCTGCTACGGGCGATGACGCCTCTTTATGTCGGCCTGGGTCGCGGGCTTGTCAGAACCAGATCCGCTCTCTCGACGGGCCCCAGGTCGAGGACCGCATGCCGAACAGCTTTGCCCAGGCCTTCAAGCACAACGAGCACTATCTGATCGCGCGCTGGCGTTGGCCCGATTCGTTCACGCCGTAAGGAGCACGCCTCATGAGGGAATCCAAGTCGTTTTTCGGTCAAACACTCGACCACATCACGGCCGCCGTCTCGAGCCTGTTGCCGCTGTTGACCGCGTTCGTAGTGATTCTGGTGATCGCCTTGGTGCTTGCGGTCCTCGCCCGCGTCATCACCCGGCGCCTGTTGTCCGGGCTCGATTTTGATCGGCGCATGCGGCAATGGAGCGGGATCACAACCGAAGAGCCTTCGCCGGGGCGCTTGCCCACGAAAACTTTCAATAATCATGAAGTCCAATACTGGAAAACCCGAAATGGAACGAATTTCTGTCAGGCTATAACCACGTAGCGGTTTGCTGTTTGCCGGGACCTTCGAACCTTTGTGCGAAGGGTGAGTTGTGGTGGACGTGAGAGGACTATGACTGCTGATGCTTGCTACCTCCAAATCAGGAGTTCCCGCTTTCGTTTTTGGCTTCGAGTCTCTCATTGCGACTTCGTGTGTACTTGAACTCGTGCGCCTTGGCCATCGCGACCACATCGGCGTGATCTTCGTAGCTGGCGCACCAGCACAACCGCCATGACGAGAGCACCGCAAGAAGGCCCGCGTGGTCAACCTTGTGATACCGATAGAGCCGCATGCCCGTGCTGTCGTTGCACGGGTATGGTGGATCAATGAAGACAACATAGGCCACGGAGTTCAACTTCCTCAGCGACTGGATACCGTCGCCTTCAATGAGCGTGATTCGACCCGACAGAGCGCGAACCTGCCTTAGAGCATAGTAGAGGGTTGCTGCGTTCCAACGGCTTTCCAATCCTTCGCCCTCACCTTTCTTTAACAGACCGCTGTCAAGCATTCCCCCAAAACCGCATCGATTCTTGATCAGTGTCCACATGGCAAGATCACGCTCTGGATGCGCAGCCACGTCCTCGACATTCGGGCGGGTGCATCGGAATGCTCTCACCTCGTCAGCAAAGGATGGGTCTTCTAATGCCCGGCGCCAGAACGCGGACACGCGAGGGTCGCATTCCACCATTACGAGTTCGTCCACCAAGTCCTGATGCAAAAGGCTGAGCCCGATGGTGGACCCTCCGGCATATGGCTGGATGGAGGCTTTTGGACGCTCCACCCTTACAAAGGAACGGAGCATCGGCAAAAGCCAAGTAGCCCCGGGATAGCGGAGGATGACGATCCTGTCCGTACGAGTCAGGTCTTGAAAGGTAATCGGCGCAAACCGCCCATGGGTGGTTCGGTTACTCGTAACATCGCCAGCGCCTACCTTCAGCCGCCCCCGAGCTTTCCGTTCTGTCTCGCGGTTCGTTTCTTCCGTTCACTAGTCTGACTTCCAAGTGCTGCTGCGGCTTCTCGAATGTCCATTGGCAGACCATAACCCAACGATGGGTTTGCGACTATTGACTTCGAGGGTACGGCACTCCGTCATGACGGGGAGCCAATAAAGGTTGATCAGGTCAATGCAACAACAGCTTGGGGGCGAGAGGTCAGCAGCCTGATGATTCGAATGCATCCGCCCGATCCTTCGGGCGAAACTATTAGGCCGCCTCTTAGGATTGTTTCGCCTTCTCATCCCACCGATAGCCCTTGGGTGGCGACGGGACTTCCTGACAAATTTTCCCGAGTGCGTCTTCGCCTTGCCCCGGTTGGTGGCTGGTCACCTGTTTGAACCAGTAGGGTATGCCCTCACGGTACGCCAAGCGCCGCAGCTTTTTGGCCCATTCGACCTTCATCGTGCGCCGCCCGTCAATGTCCAGCATTTTTCCGCCAGTCATGTTTATCTGCATCCCACAGATATTCCGGGTTATTCCCCGACTCGCCGCCACAAATCAGCCAGCCAATGCCGGGCGCTTTGTTCAGGATCAGGTATATGCACTGGGGCGTATCGCGAATGACCTGCCACGCACCCCGTCAGGACGATTATTGCTGCCGCAACGACCCGCAGGTTCTTGAATGCATGGACAGAAAACCTTTGCCTTCGCGTCCGCTACGGTGCGCTTGTCCGCCAGCGCGATGAAGAAATCTGACAGCGAGCAAGTAAAGAGGCGACGGCACAAATTTGTGCCGTCTAGTGCGCGCTGATGCTTATACGGGTCGCGACCAGAATTCTGAGTCAGATAGACCTGCCCCCATGGTTGGCGGAAAGGCTTATGGTCGAGTGGGCTTTGCCAGTCCTTCTGCTTCCGAAGCTCCCGTTGAATGTAACAGTGAAGGCACTTGTCCGCGCATTGCTGGCAGCCTACGAACGGGTTCCACGTGTAGTAACACCACGAAATTCCGCTGGTCATTACCATAAAAGCAGCGGTGGGGATTACTCCCCGCCTTCCCCTTTCCGTCAAAGTTGACTTCAACCTTAAAGCCTTTGCGGAACCCGTCAGCGATCAACTGGCCGAATTCCTGCACCCGAGCGGCAAAGTCCTTCTCGGAGTCAATCATGAACACGTTGTCGAGTGCATCAATCCATGTGTCGGACTTGTTCATTTCCGACCACAAGGCGCCGGGTGTGTGGATCGTATCAACCAGTTTCCTCTGACGATCATCCGCATCGTGCACCGAAGCCTTGAGCTTCGCCGTGAGGTCATCCACTTGTTGCTGCAACTGTGCGATGGCCTTCTCTTTCTTGTTGGGCTTCTTCTCTATGGTCGTGTCTGGATCGTCGCCGTCGGATTCTTGATTTGCCGAGCGCGCTGCCTCAGCGCCGTCCTCATTTTCAATCGGAACGTAGTCGCCATTGATACTGCTTTTCGACCCAGCGGTAGCTGACACCGTAAAACCGCTGACAGTATTCAGCCCACGTTAACTTGATACCGGGCTCGACCTCCATACGGGCTTGACTGCCGCGCCGAACGCCGAACTTAGTCTTCATAGCGACCACAATTGGCTTGTAGCGCTCGAAAAACCGGACGAACTTCATTACCTGCAAGCCGATCTCTTTAGCGCGAATGCCAACACTGCGAAATCTCCGGCCTGCGCAATTTTGCAAACCTGATCTTGTGTTAAATCTTCCAGCGGGATGCTCATATGAATTAAGTTCAGATGAGGACGCGTTGTGTGCCGCCGCAACCGACCCGAAGTCACATCCGTCGTGCTCCATATCCTCCAAGAGGTCAGGTTTCGCAACGGTTGCCGTGGTTTTTGGGGTCGGGATGGGGGAGTCCGCTGCTGCCTTTAGCGGCGTTTCCTACTTTATTGGCTGCGCGCTTCTTATTGACACTGCACGCATCCTGCTTGGGACGGACGTTACTGCGCGGTTGTGGGAGTCAGAGTGATGGGCTCCGTCCCGGTGGTCATTTCTTCTACGCCTGCCGTGGCCGGAGTGATTCCCGGATGCGGCACCATCTGGCGACGTTGATTTGTGTGTAACTGCGTTTGATGACTGCACGTATCTGTCCTTCGGCTAACACCAGCCAACTGCTGGCGCGTGCCAAGGGGGAACAGATACAGCACACCACCCTTTTCATTTAGAATTTGCTTACTTCACCCTTAGATGCAGCAACTCTGGGTTTTGGTTCGCGGTCGCGTAGGGGCTCCCGGGGGATCGGCCCACTGGCAGATCGCTATGCCTCGGGCGGAACAGCATAGGGCTGGTTCGATTGCTTCAATCTTTATCTATTTCAGCAAAGCTGCCGTTGACCTGCGTGCGCGTTTTTTCGCTGCCTAGCTCTGCATCCGCCAAATAACGCAAAGTCGTTTCCAACGACTCATGACCGAGCCAGCCTTGAATCGTTCGCGCCGAGACTCCGTTCGCATGGTGCATCGTTGCAAACGTCTTGCGGAACCGATGCAATATCCAGTGCTCACAGCATGCCGCATCCTTGCAGGAAACCGCCTTGCCGTCCAGCGTGCCTGTGCAATGACCGCAATTGAGTCCAGCCGCGAGTGCTCGTTCCTTCAGCATCCGCAGGAAGTGACCTTCGGGATTCCCCTCTGTGTTAGGGAAAATCAGCCAGCCGTCGGGATGCATCGCCTTACGCACCTTGAGCAGTTCCAAGAGCGAATCGGGGATCGGCACCGTGCGTTCTTCTTTGTCTTTTGGCTTCCAGTTCCACTGCCGCTTTTCCAGCACGCTGATCGTCTTCAATTTGAAGTCAACATCCGTGTGGCAAGCATGGGCAACTTCGTCTTCACGGAATCCCGTGCCGAGAAAGAATTGCCAAATCTGCAACTCTTCGTCGGTCGAGGCGGCATTGAGCGCACGCAGTTCCTCGACGGAATAAGCCTTCACTTTCTTTTCCGTGTATTTGTGCCGCAGCGTGACAGTGACGATGCCGTGTGCCCGCAGAAAAGTTACGACCCCCGCTACGCGGTTCGCTACAGTGCGGTCATCCTGTCCGCCTTTTTTCTGCGCCACAACGAATGCGGTGAGGTCGCCCTTGTCGATCTGGTCGAGGTACTCTTTGGTGCAGGACTTGCGGAATTCGCTCAGGATCAAGCTGTATGCCAACCACGTCTTGTGCGCCCTCGTCGCGGAAACCGTGCCGAGGTAAGACGACATGGCGTCGTCCACTCTGACCCGCTTCGTGGGTGCGGCTGCGAGGGTGGGAACTTCTGATAGCAGTGCCGCTTCTTTGGTTGCTCTCGCCGCAAGCGCGGCATTCAGGCTGTTTACGTCGAGGGTCTCCCACCGACGCTTGCCATTGAGCGGCGTAACGCAGGCAGAAAACTGTGCCCTCAGGGTAAATTCTTTTCTTATTGGGCTTCACGTAGCGGCGGCGCTTGCCGTTCGCTGCGGTTTCCCGAATCCATAGGCTCACGGTCATGATTTCTTCCTCAGAGCCCAATACTGAGAATTGAGGAAGAATCAGGAATTCGGGTAGCCACGCTTGGTAGCCAAGCCGCTAAGTGATTGTATTTAAAGGACTGGCGGAGAGAGTGGGATTCGAACCCACGTTAGAGTTACCCCTAAACACGCTTTCCAAGCGTGCGCCTTCAGCCACTCGGCCATCTCTCCGCGGAGCAATGCGCGAACGCGCAACAGCAGCTTTAATCCATTCTAGCAGAGGGCCTGCCCGATCCTTCGTAGGTCGTGACCGGGGAAAACCCTGTCCAGCGTTCTTGTTTCAGCACACGCCCAGCGCCTGCCCGGCAAATGCATCAAGCCCTTCAGGCGCCGGCAAGCCCCGAAACAGGACGAACTCCCGGCTGTGGCCTGCCATCAGCGCATAGGGGCACGACATCGTCAGCACAACATCGTCAGCTTGCCGCAAAAATACTTTTGGATCGCGCGAAACGCCGTTACTTTTCGTCTTTCTTTAACTGCTCGGTCAGGTAATTCTGGACGCCCATTTCGGTCAGGGCGTGCAGTTGCGCTTCCAGCCAGTCGATATGGTGTTCTTCATCGCTCAGATAGCTGTTCGAGCAGCATTTTGGACCCATTGTCCCCGGCCTCGGCACAGGTCTTCACGCCGGCATTCAGCCGCTTCACGGCGTCGTATTCCAGTTGCACGTCGTTGCGGAACTGCTGTTCGACGGTGGCGCCGATATTGATCTTGAAATAATCGCTCATATTCGGCGTTCCATCCAGGAAGAGAATGCGTTCCATGAGCTTTTCGGCGTGGACCATCTCTTCGATGGACTCTTTCTTGATCAGCTTGGCCAGGCGCTCATAGCCCCAGTTCTCGCACATTTCAGAGTGCAGGAAGTACTGATTGATGGCAGTCAGTTCTGCCTTCAGGCATTGATTCAGCACCTCAATAACTTTCGCATTGCCTTTCACTTTGTCAGCCTCCCGAAGCGACGCTTGACTGCATCCGCGGAGTCGAATCCGCCGACTCTGCATTGTAAACCCTTCCGCGCCGCCGGAGAGGAATGCGGGGAAAGCCCTGATGATTTTGGCTTGACCGATTTCGCCGGCGAAACTGGCTAGCGGGAGTTTCCGGCAATGTTACTGATGCTGTCAGCGGCTGGAGCGGCAGGAGTTTCCGGCACGCTCGGCGAACTACCGAGGAGTTTGTGATGCATGCAATACAACGCCAGTTCCAGGCGGTCCGAGACGCCCAGCTTGTCGTAGATCTTGCGCAGATAGTTCTTCACGACCTGCTCGGTGGTGCCGACCTCCGTGGCGATCTCTTTGTTCCGCAGCCCCTGCGTGACGCCCGAGATGATCATCAACTCCTTCGAGCTCAACTTCGTCCTGGTCTTCGGACTGATCAGCTTCATCGCCTGGGCGCGATAGGCCTCGATCACAAGGTTAATGCAGCGATTGTCCAGCCAGGTTTCGCCGGCGGAAACTTTGCGGATGCACTTGATCAGCAGGTCTGGAGAAATGGAGCGCGGCACCACCCCGCAGGCGCCCCGGCGGACGTATTCCAGGATTTCCGATTCATCCTGATCGGCTACGATCAGCACCACTTTCAACGTGGGGAACAATTTGCAGCAGCGCGGCGACACTCTCGCGCCGGCTCCGCCGCGATCGCAGCCTCCATCAGGAGGACATCGGTGGGATGCCGTTGGATAGCCGATTCCGTCTGGGCCAGAGTTTCGGTCTGGGCCATAACGCGTAAGTCGTCTTCCAGGGCAAAAATCTTCCTCATGCCCACGCGGAAAATCGGCTCGCTATCAGCAACGATCACTCGAATCCGAGTGATGCCGCCATCGAGCTCTTGCTCTGTTTGTCCCTGTGCCTCAGCGGGCTCAGTGGCCATCGCGGTTCCCTGGGAAACTCTCCCTTTCCTATTTACGAACGCAGGAAGCGGTACTCGTCAATAATAACAGCCAACTCATGACGATTATCTACAGGTGAGCAGCGTACCACGCGCCCGGTACAGTTCACCAGCACATCCTTGCCGGCACGGAAATTTCCCGCGGGCATGGCCATGATGAACTCGATCGTACTGTCTGCCGGGATAAACTGATCCAACTGAAACAGGGCGCCCGCCGACGAAATATTTCGAGACTCGGCGGGGAACTCTTGCCCGTTGTAGCGAATTGTGATCGCGAGCCTGAGCGGGAAGCGAACACCGCAACGCACATCCGGAATGGAACTTGGGGCTATCACAGTTTCGGAGCATATACCGGAACCGCGAATTGTCCGAATTACGAAAGTAATCCCCAGCTCGGTACGCTCTCCGGAACGGCTGCGGCATCCCGGCAAGTGATTATCCTGCAATCAGTTAAAACATAGTTAGAACTTAGTAACCTCAGTAAAATTGAAGTCTTTCACTTTCATCGCGGGCACCACCATGTCGAATGATTCCTCCCCGCTGGCCCGCACCGGCGCGCCCATCGCCACCACGTTGGAGAGCATGTGCAGCAGGCTCTCGTTGAAGCGGAAGTTCAATATCCCGCTGCCGATGGCGCCGTTTTCCACCAGGAAGGTCCCGTCGCGAGTCATGCCGGTAAGAATCTTCTCGTACGGGTCAACCTCGCGGATGTACCACAGCCGCGTGATGTAGACCGCGCGCTCGGTCTCGCTCACCATTTGCTCAAGCGTCTTGGCCGCGCCTGGCACTTGGAACACAATGTTCATCGGGGCTTCGCCCATCTCGTTCGGCAGCGGGAAGCCGTGGCCGGTGGGCCGAACCGTTCCCAGTTGCGAAGCGAATGGCGAAGCAGCGAGCTGCCGCGCGGTTCCGCGAGCATATACCAGGTTCTTGATGACGCCGTTCTTTACCAGCTCCACCCGCCTGCGGCGCACACCTTCGCCGTCAAAGGCCGGTCCCGATTGCAAGGGATGATAGACATCGTCGTCGATCGTAATGTTTTCGCCGAAAATCTTTTGCCCGATCCGGTTGTTCAAGAACGAACGCTGGTCGAGCAGCGCCATGCCTCCAAAATCCCAGAACATGAAGCCAACCAGGTCGAGCACCGCCGCCGGCTCCAGGATTACGGTGTGCTTGCCCGCGGCCAGTTCCTTCGGATTCGCTGAACGCTTCGCTTTCTCGGCCGCCCTCTCCGCCAGCCGGAGCGCATCGATCTCATCGATATCGGACGAATTGCTCTTCTGCCAGCCGGAGGAGTTCTCCGCCAGCATCGTTACCGAGGCTTCGGCCAGCGTCTGCGAGTGGTAGAGATCGACTCCTCGCGAGTTCAGCAGCACTTCCATCTGCTCCGAGACGGCGAAGGTGCCGGCCGCGGTCAGACGCTCGCGCTTGGCGATTGCGACCATGCCGGCGACAGCTTCGGCACGTTGTCCCGCATCGACAGCCGCGGTACGCGCGACATGGCGGTTCGGGGCCGGACCGCCGCCTGCCTCCTCCGGCGTGGGCAGCGGAAGCAGGTCGGGGTCGCGCGTGCTGCACCTTGGCAAGCGACTCGGCCTGCTCAACCACGCGCCTCAGGCTCTCGTCGTCAAAGCGGTTGGTGCTCGCCCGCGCCGTGCGTCCGTCGAAAACCACGCGCAGCGAAGCCGGCATAGTTTTCCTCGGCCACATTCTGCGTGATGGCGTTGTTGGCAAAACGGGTAAGCGCACTGCGCCCGCCGCTCACGATCAACTCCACCTCTTCGGCGGAGGAAAGCTTGCGGATGCGCTCGAAAATCTGCCGTGCACGATCTTGAGTTAGCATCGGTCGATTCATTTCCTGTTTCTTGAACTTTCAGAGGATGTCACCGCGCAGAGCAAGGACTCGTTTCGCGTACTGTAGCAAAGCAGATCGTTCGGATGCGCAATCGGCGCGACCTCAGGATGTCACTCACAAGTTTTTCGAGCTCGACACAGCTTGCCGCGGCGTCGAAATATGGAACCTGCGTGAAACGTGAACCCGGAATCTACTGTCCCTTATACGCCGAGCCCACCTGCACGTTGCGGAAGCGCGCCGGCGACGCCCCGTGCCCGGTTCCCATGGTCTGCTCGGCTGCCCTTTGCCGCAGTTCGGCGTGCCCCACAGGGTCCACTGGTCGCGCGAGCACAAGCCGTCCAGCGAGTTCCAGAACTCGGTGGTGATCCCCGAATACGAAGGATTCTTAATCATCCTGCCCGAGCTTGCCGCCCTTGATCTCCCAGCCGATTTCGCAGCCGAACTGGAAGTTGTAGCGCTTGTCGTCGATCGACCAGGAGCGGTTCGTCTGCATGAAGATGCCGTCGTCGGTCTGCGCGATCAACTCATCGAGCGTCAACGGGCGCTCGCCCGGCAGCAGGCTGATATTCGTCATGCGGACGATGGGCACGCGATTCCAGCTTTCGGCGCGCATGTTGCCGCCGCTGCGCGCGCGCCCGATCATCGCCGCCGTGTCGCGCGACGAGAGATACCCGGTGAACTGCCCTTTCTGGATGATGGGCACGCACTGCGCCGGCACGCCTTCGTCGTCGTAGGCGAACGTGCCCAACCCCGGGCCGTGCGCTTCGGTCGCATCGGCCACCACGTTCACCAGGTCGCTGCCGTAGCGCAGGTGGTTCAGCTTGTCGAGGGTGAGAAACGAAGTTCCGGCAAAGTTCGCTTCCATGCCGAGCACGCGGTCGAGTTCGATCGGGTGGCCTATCGATTCGTGAATCTGCAATCCCATCTGCGAAGAATCCAGCACCAGCGTCAGGCGCCCCTGCGGACACTGCGCCGCCTTGTGCAGCGCCACGCACTCCTCGCCGATGCGCCGCGCGTTCTCCAACAGCTTCAATTCTTCGACCAGTTCGTAGCCCTTGTTCTGCCACTGCCCGCCAAACGAGTTCGGATAGGAGCGCTTCTGGATCTCGGTGCCGGCAAACGCGTAGGCGGCATAACCCGCCCCGGTCGTAAAGCGCGTCTGGTGGATATCGGAGCCCTCAGTGTTGTAGAACCACTGCTCCGAGCGGCGGAAATTGAGGTTCGTCTCGGCCAGCGTTATGCCCTGGACCCCGCGCAGAGCCGCGTCAATGCTCATCAGCAACTGGAGGTTGTCGTCTACCGACGTCGTGAACGGGTCGATTTTGCAAGGCGAACTCCAGTCGGCCTTCGCCGGCTCTTCCGGAACCAGTTGCAGCGGGCGTTCCTTCACCCTCGCCGAAGCCCTGGCAATGGCTACGGCTTCGGCGGCGCAACGCTCGACCCCCTCCTTCGTCAGATCCTCGGTGGCGGCGAAGCCCCAGGCGCCCTCGGCGATCACCCTGATCCCGGCTCCCATCGATTCAAAGCTGGAGGCCGTGCCGATCTTTCCGTTCTTTGTCGCCAGTGCCCGGTCGCGCTCGTGCACCACCCGCGCCTCGGCGTAGCTGGCGCCCCGCGCCTGCGCCGTCCCTAGTGCCCACTCAGCAACCTGTTTCATGCTCACCTCGAACCGATGATGATAACAATTCCGGGGCGTCCCTGCTGCGCAGTCCCGATCTGCTACGGAACCCACAGTTTCGAACTAAGCAAAACAGAGTATGTCATCTACGGTGCCGCACTAGGCTGAAAATCAGGTGATCAGTTTATTCCGAGACTTGACCGCAAACGGCTAAAATGTAGTTGCTTTGGATCTAGATTGTCCGCAAAGGAGCCCTTTGAATCTGCCGCCGAACGTGCCGCACTTCGTTCACAAGACCATTCGTAACGGGATCATTCTGTCCACCTGCCTGCTGTGCGCGAAGGTCGCGGGCAGTCCTGCTGCCGCAACTCTGAAAATCGCGGAACAATGCCACCTGTGCTTCGGGGAATTCTCGATGCCCAAACGCACGGGAGCCTGACGCCTCCGGGAAAACCTCTACACCAGCCGCTCCCACCTCCACATTTCGCTGGAATCCGGCACATGCCTGCCCTTGCCGGCCAGATCAACGGCAAATAGCAAGGGCGCTCCGCGGAGCGCCCTGAGCCAGGAATGCGAATCGAATCCGGTCTAGCTGAATCTCTTGCGAATAAAGCCCGCCAGGCTCACCAGGCCTGTGCCGAGCAGAGCCAGAGTGCCTGGTTCCGGAACCGGAGCGGGACCGATGAATTCCTGCGGCGTTGGGTAACCGCTTACCCCATTGATAACTGTGCCGCCGGCGGGCGTATAAAGCGCAAGGTTGTTGGCACCCGCTGGCAGCGTGGGATTACAGGTGGTTAAGGATTGAGCGCCGCAAACGGCGGTTTGCGCCTGGCTGAGCCAGGTGGCGGAGCTTGTCCCCGTCCCCGTGTAGGTAGGACCAGCCGTATCGAAAAGGTCCCAGATGGCGTCGTTGATGCCCGTGGCTGCCGCCGTCGTCTGGTTCGCAGGGAGTTGCAGCTGCAGAAAGAGGTATGCTTCCATCTCATATAGGGCGAGAGTGTTAGTGCTAAGTGCCGTCGATGGCGGGTTCGCGCCACCAAAAAGGGTTTGCGATAGGTTGCTGGCAATGGTGCTCATGGGTATCACGGTCGCCGTCCAGCTCTCGGTGTTTTGGACCTCGTAGACATACGTATCGCAGGCCATCGCTACGGTACTCGAGCTGCCATTCACCGACATATTGTACGGATAGACATTCCCATTAGCCCCTTCGCTCACAAGCGTAATCGTTACGGTATTGGCCGTTGCTGCTACTGCGGTGAATAAAAGCCCCAAGACGAGCACCAAGGCCCATTTACGCATTCCAACCCCTTTATCTCGCAAAAGTCCGAACACTAACAGTGCAAGCGGATCGCCACCTTTGCGTAAGTATTCAAGTAGCAGAAAATAAAACAGATAGCTGTAATCTCTGGCGGCAAGTACAGCGCTTTTGCATCATTTGGGAAAACATTTCCCACCCAAAGTACATAGACCTTTAGTAATTGGTAATCACTTAGAGCGGGGGCCGGAAGGCCAATTCCCAATCAGAGGCGGCCTTCTTCGGGCACGCGCTGCCAGCATCTGCAATCGCAACGGAGATGGCACGGGCCAACCTTCGCGGTCGGCAGCTTGCTAATCGCGGAAAGAAAGGCAAATCTCAAAGAAGAAAAGCCGGGCGTTCGGGGTTCCCGGCAAACGCTTTGGCGTTTGCCGGGGTGACGTTCTCGCCCGGCGGTGATTCCAAGGGGGATATCGACTGCGGAATAGCTAGGTACCTTCCGCCCAACCCGCCAAGTACTCTTCCTGTTCGGGCGTCAGACGATCAATTTTGATTCCCATCGATTCCAGTTTCAGCCGCGCCACTCGCTTGTCGAGTTCATCAGGAACTTTGAAGACCTTCTTGTCGAGGCTTGGCGTGGTTCTTGACCATGTACTCGACCGAGAGCGCCTGGTCGGCAAAGCTCATATCCATGACCGCCGCCGGATGTCCTTCGGCCGCAGCCAGGTTGATCAGCCGACCTTCGCCCAGCAGGTTAATCTTGCGGCCGTCTCGCAGGGAGTACTCCTCGACGAAGTTGCGCGTCGTACGCTTGCCGCTGGATAGCTTTTCCAGCGCCGGAATATCGATCTCGACGTTGAAGTGGCCGGAGTTGGCGACGATGGCCCCGTCCTTCATAACCGCGAAGTGCTCCTTGCGCAGCACGTTCTTGTTGCCGGTCACGGTGCAGAAGATGTCGCCGATTTTGGCCGCGTGCTCCATGGCCATTACGCGATAGCCGTCCATTACCGCTTCCAGAGCCTTGGTCGGGTCGATCTCGGTAACGATAACCTCGGCGCCCAGCCCGCGCGCCCGGCTCGCCAAGCCGCGTCCGCACCAGCCATAGCCGGCAACGACGAACTTGGAGCCCGCCAGCAGGAAGTTGGTGGCGCGGATGATGCCGTCGATCGTCGATTGTCCGGTGCCATAGCGGTTATCGAACAGGTGCTTGGTGTCGGCGTCGTTGACGGCGATGATGGGGTAGCGCAGCACGCCCTGCTTGGCCATGGCGCGCAGCCGAATGACTCCGGTGGTGGTTTCTTCCGTGCCGCCCAGAATGCCGTCCAGCACATCCGTCCGCTTGGTCAGGGCGATGGTTACCAGGTCCGCCCCATCGTCCATGGTGATGTGCGGCTTGTGATCAAGGGCGGCCATGATGTGCTTGTAATAAGTCTCGTTGTCCTCGCCCTTGATGGCAAAAACAGGGATATTGCTATCGCGCACCAGCGCCGCGGCCACATCATCCTGGGTCGAGAGCGGATTGGAAGCGCACAACACCACGTCGGCGCCGCCATCCCGAAGGGTGATCGCCAGATTTGCCGTCTCCGCCGTCACATGCAGACAGGCGGCGATACGAATGCCCTGCAAGGGCTGATTCTTAATGAACTCTTTGCGGATGATCTGCAGAACCTGCATCGACTGGTTCGCCCAGTCGATGCGCTTGCGTCCCAAATCCGCCATCTCAAGATTTTTGACATCAAACGAAGGAACCTGTGCCGCGGTTGGCATAATCTCTACACCCCGATCTGTTTTAACGATACACGGTTGCCGCAAGACGTGCCGATGCCGAATGGCTTCGTCTGGCGAATCTGGCAGCTACGGGAGAACGGCTTTCATGCAGCCGCGCCGTCCCCGGCAGGCGACTGAAAAACAAGTTTTGGGCCGGGCGAGCCCACGCCTGCTGCCGGAGAGCCCTACTTTTTCGCGGCCTCGGCCCGCAGCCCAGCCGCTTCACGCAGGGCCGCGGCCTTGTCCGTGGCCTCCCAGGTGAAATCCTTGTCGTCACGGCCAAAGTGACCGAATGCCGCAGTCTTCCGGTAAATCGGACGCCGCAGATCAAGGTGCTCGATAATGCCGCGCGGCGTCAGCGGGAAGTTCTGGCGCACCAGATCCTGCAATTGTTCGCGCGCGATCTTACCGGTGCCGAAGGTATCGACCAGCACGCTGACCGGTTCGGCCACCCCGATGGCATAAGCAAGCTGCACCTCGCAACGATCGGCCAGCCCCGCCGCCACGACGTTCTTGGCGATGTAGCGAGCCATGTAGGCAGCCGAGCGATCGACCTTGGTCGGGTCCTTGCCGCTGAAGGCGCCGCCACCATGACGGCCCATGCCGCCGTAGGTGTCGACGATGATCTTACGGCCGGTCAGGCCGGTGTCGCCCATCGGACCGCCGATGACGAAGCGGCCGGTGGGATTGATGTGGTACTTGGTATCGGCGTCGAGCAGGCTGTTCGGAATAGTCGCCTGGATGATGTGCTTCAGAATGTCGGCCCGAAGCTCCTCGTTGCTGACGGTTTCGGCGTGTTGTGTCGAAATGACGACAGCGTCCACGCGAACCGGTTTACCGGTTTCGTCGTATTCAACGGTCACCTGGGATTTGCCGTCGGGGCGGAGGTAGGAAAGCAATCCTGTCTTACGAGCCTGGGAGAGACGCTGTACCAGCTTATGAGCCAGCGAGATTGCCACCGGCATGTACTCCGGGGTCTCGTTGGTGGCGTAACCGAACATCATGCCCTGATCGCCCGCACCGCCCGTGTCGACGCCCATTGCGATATCGCCGGACTGCTTGTTGATGGTCGAGATGACCGCACAGGTATTGGAATCAAAACCATAAAGGGCATTATCGTAACCGATCGCACTGACCACGCCACGAACCACCGACTGGAAGTCGACGTAAGCTTTGGTCGTGATTTCGCCGGCGATCACTACCAGTCCGGTAGCGGTCAAGGTCTCGCAGGCCACCCGGCTATATCGGTCCTGCTCAAGGCAAGCATCGAGGATGGCGTCGGAGATCTGGTCGGCGATCTTATCGGGATGACCTTCGGTCACTGACTCGGAAGTAAACAAAAAACGATTACGGGACAAGCTGTCCTCCTGGTTCGAAAATTACTCGGACGGACGTGGACCCCGGCAAGTGGAAAGTCGAGATCCTCGGCAAGGCTCTGTCAGGGCAGAAAACCGAGTGTTAGAAGCTTAAGTTTATAGGGGCGCCGCTTGCTGCGCAACCACGACAGGTCCATGTGCGGTAAATTGAAGTGAACGGCTGGTCCTCGCATTGAAGTGCTGTTTTTCGTCCGCCAGCGTTAACCGGCCCTACTGCTGCACTCCTTCGGAAGTAAATGTAATGGTTCGCCTGGAGCTGGTTGAACCAATCCTTCCCATTGCCTGGCCATTGAAGGTCACGTCAATTCCCGCCGGATTCCCCGCCACCACTACCAAGCGATCCTGGGCCTGAAAACTCCGCTCCCGCTTGTCCGACGACTCAGGGTCCATGGTGTCTTCCATCACCTGCTTCCCGTCCACCTGAATCGACACCCAACAACGCTGTTTGGCGGTCAATACCAGGGAAATACCGTTTGCTGCCGCCTTTTTCTTCTTCCCTCCCGCTGCTGCGCCCGCAGTCATGGCCGGCTTGTTGACCTCCGCCGGCGCCACTGACGGCTGCCGCGTACCGCCGGCCGCAAGGGGCGGGGCGGGGTTCCGGGATTCGGCAACATCTGCCGCAGGAGTACTACCGTTTGCGACCTGGGCAGTATTCGCGGACAGTGATAGAGGCGCCGGCAAATTCGAGGCGGCCTGCACCGGCTGCGGAAGCGAGGCCTGAGGAGCAGTCATACTGGCTGGCTGCGAGGCCTGTTTCCGCGCTTCCGCCCGGTGCGCCACCCATCTCTGCAGATAAGGCCACCCACCAACGGAGGCGCTGACGAGGGCAAAAACGGCCACCAGGCTCCAAACAAGGGTCGTCGCGCCATGCTTGCGGGGACCATATCCGGAATCGCGGGAAGCTTCGAACTGCCTGGCTACCACGGCAATATTAACGTCGCCTGAGGACGCCAAATCCTGGTTGGCAACCATGTAATCGCCAACCGCCTGCTCTTCGTCGATACCGACATAGCGGGCGTACGCTCTGACAAAGCCTTTGTTAAAGATGCCCCCCGGCAGTTGACCGAACTTCTCCTCTTCCAGCGCGCGCAGGTTACGGGTGCCGATTTTGGTGGCTACGGCGACTTCTTCCAGCGTGATACCGCGTAATTCACGCTCACGTCGTAGTTTTTCGCCAAACTGACCCACGGATGCCCTCTCGCCGGTGCATGTTCTTTTCGCATAATAGGATTGCATTCCGTTCAAGTCAAACGGGAAAATGCGCCAAACATGCCAATCGCCGTGCCGGAAACGCGCTCAAGCAACAAGTAAGGCGACAAGGCAGGCGCGCCCGGCACGAAACTTGTCTACCCCAGCCTTTGGTGAGTTGCCTGTTCCGCGACCGGAACCCTATAATAGCCTCCCATTCTTCTCGTTCTGAAAAAGACTAGAATGGGCATGTACTTTAGCCATGACTGAAGGCTCCGCGATCGGCGACTCCCGACACCACCAGCAGTTGAGCATCTTTCATGATGTCGCGAAGGCGCTCACCTCCTCGCTGAATCTCGACTCCATTCTGCAGACCATCATGGATAAAGTCGCGGCTTACTTCAAACCCGATACCTGGTCCCTGCTCATGGTGGACGAGCCGAAGCAGGAACTCTATTTCGCCATAGCGGTCGGCGACGCGGCCGATGTCCTCAAGCCGGTGCGGTTGCGGATCGGCGAGGGCATCGCCGGCTGGGTCGCCAAACACGGCGAACCGCTTCTCATCCCCGACGTTTACACCGACCCGCGATTCGCCAAGCGTGTCGACCAGCTTACCAAGTGGCACACGCGCTCGATCATCTGCATGCCGCTCTGTTCCAAGCAGCGCGTGCTGGGCGTCATTCAGCTGGTCAACGTCGAGATGACGGGGTTCGGCGATTCCGAGTTGCTGCTGATGCGCGCCATGGCCGACTATGCGGCCATCGCCATCGAAAATGCTCGCGCCGTCGAACGCATTCAGGAGCTGACGATCACCGACGATTGCACCGGCCTGTATAACGCGCGCCACCTCTACAAGACTCTGGACACCGAGGTCAATCGCTCCGCGCGCTTCGGCTATCAGTTCAGCGTTCTGTTCCTCGACCTCGACTACTTCAAGCGGGTGAATGACACCCATGGCCACTTGGTCGGCAGCCGGCTGCTCGGCGAAGTCGGGGTCGTCATCAAGTCGTACTTGCGCATGATCGATTGCGCCTTCCGCTATGGCGGCGACGAATTCGTCGTTCTGCTGCCCCAGACCGGCAAAGATGCGGCGACCGTGGTGGCTAAACGTCTGCTGGAGATCTTTCGCACCGCCGAGTTTTTGAAGAGCGAGGGACTGAATCTCAACGTCCGGGTAAGCATGGGCGTGGCCACCTATCCGGAAGACGCCAAGAATGCGCATGACATCATTCATCAGGCCGATGAAATGATGTACGCGGTCAAGAACTCAACTCGCGACAACATCAGCGTGGCCGGGGCGGGACTGATCGCGTGAGACGAGCCGTAACGGCGCAGCGATGCCGCTCGCGCCAACGGGTAGCGGCAAAGCGAGCACACCTCATCCCAAATTCGCGCGGACGGCATGCCCGTACCGGAGAATAGGGCCTAGACTCGTTGCTTGAAGCGGTCGAGCAAGATGAACAGCACGACT
The DNA here is from genome assembly GCA_963842345.1 of uncultured Acidobacteriota bacterium. Classification (GTDB taxonomy): domain Bacteria; phylum Acidobacteriota; class Terriglobia; order Terriglobales; family Acidobacteriaceae; genus CAWBRT01. The sequence goes on along the minus strand of CAWJGD010000021.1, from coordinate 121,829 downwards.
CCGATCAGCGAGTCCAGGAGAGCGCCCAGTAGTTGATGCCCCCAATGCCAGATGAGCGGTTCGTTGGCCAAGCCGCGCATGATGCCGAAGTAAATCAGTTGGTGTACCAGGTAAAAGAAGTAGATCAGCAGAAACCGCGAGCCCGGCTGCTCGACGTCGATCTTGACTCCGAGCGAAGAGGCGAAAAAGCCAATCACGGTCTTGGCTATTCCGTTCACGCCGATGGGATGCTGCGTCAGCGCATCCTGCACCAATCCAATCAGGCATCCCGTGCCCAGGCCGGTGATCGGATTGCGGCGCGATATGGCAAAGAAAATCGTCACCACCAGCGGCAGATCGAGAATGCGAAGAACGCTCGCCCGGACTGGAATAAATCCCTGCAGGAACAAAACCAACAGCGGGATGCCAACCGCAACTCCCCAAGAAAAGCGGTAGACTTCAACCTGTTCGCGAGATGTGTAGCTGGTGTTCACGCCTGAATCGCCTATGGAGTATCTTCGCCGCTGGTTGCCGGCTTCGTGTTTTCGACCGCGGGTTTCGTCGGCGGCGTTTGCGTTGCCTTCGGTTTGGCCGCCGCTCCATTGGTGGGCGATGCGGCGGGCTTCGAAGCGGCAGCGCCCGCGGTGACCGGCTTGCCACTCGCCGAGCCCGGCACAGGCGCCGAAGGTTTAGCGTTCACGGCAGGTTTGGGCACAGCGGCAGCGCCGGGCGTGCTCGCTGCCGGCGCACCGGCGCCGGTTGACGATGGAGCTTGCGGGACGCCGCCAGTTGCGGAATTCGGAGTGACCGCGGCGGGCTTATCAGGCACCGAAGGCAATCGCTGGGCAAGAATGTCGGCGGCGCGAATTGGACCGAGGCCCTTGGTGTCGGTCTCTTTCTCCGAGATCTTGGTGATGACCAGCACTTCTTCCAAGCGGCCGAGGTTCGCCGAGGGCGTCACCCGCACGTTAAGGAACAGATCTCTGCCGAGGCTGACCGCGGCGACTTTGCCGATGGGCAAACCTTTCGGGAAGATGCGGTCGCCGCCGCTGGTAATGACGTCTTCGCCCGGCACGACGCTTTCGTCGGCCATGATGTAGGCCAGATTCGGATTCCCGGCCGACTGGCCTTTGAGGATGCCCTGCAATCTCGATTTCACCAGCGTGGCGCCGACACCGCTGGTCTGATCCGTAATCTCCAGCACCTGCGAAGTAGACGGGTAGACGCGCAGCACTTTGCCAACGATTCCTTCAGGCGTAATGACCGCCATGTTGGACTCGACGCCCGCGCTCGAACCGCGGTCGATGTAGATGATGTGCGATGTCTCTGAACCGCTGGATCCGATCACCTGCGCGGCGACCGTTTGGGAAATGTATTGCTCTTTGAACTGGAGCAGCGCCTGTATGCGGCGCGCCTGTGCCGCATCCTGCTCCAGGCGGATCTGTTCCAACCGCATGCGCTCGATCTGTTCGCGCAACTCGATATTCTCGTGGCGCACTCCACGCAGGTAGAAATAGTCGCGCCATGCGTGGCGACCCCATTGTTCGGAATAAACGAAGCCGCGCCCGAAGGGAGTGATGAGCGCCACGGCCCATTGCCGTATCAGCCGCACTGGACCGCTCTCCGTCGGCCGCCTGATCTGCGTCGCCAGGCCGAGGATCTGCGCCACCAGCACGACGGCGAGGATGGTCGCGTTCTTGTGCCGGGCGAAAAAGGATTCCATAAAAAGCGGGTTCCGTCAGTCGTTTCACGTTGCACGTTTCACGTTTTGAAACAAAGCGCTAAACGGGAATGACGGGATTCTACAAGGAAGCGGATTCCAGTTTCGAGTTTCAGCTTTCGCCCCTCTAAACCCAAAACGCGCCGCCTCGTCGAGAAACGTGAAACGATTCTTTACTCGATCGATATTTTTCTCAGCAGCTTGAAGTCGCTCAGCATCGTTATTTCTAAGGGCTCCGCAACGCCTGCGGCTGCTGCGCCCTCGCCTGCGGCGCGAGCTTTACGGCTCGCGTCCTCGGCTCACCCGCGATGCTTCGCTTTACTCGATCGATATTTTTCTCAGCAGCTTGAAGTCGCTCAGCATCTTGCCCGTGCCAAGCACGACGCTCGCCAGCGGATCGTCGGCGATGGAAACCGGCAGTCCGGTTTCTTCGCGGATGCGCTTGTCAAGATTCTTGAGCAAGGCGCCGCCGCCGGTGAGGACGATGCCGCGGTCGCTGATGTCCGCCGAAAGTTCAGGTGGCGTGCGCTCCAGCGCAACGCGAATCGCGTTGACGATGGTCGAGACCGATTCGCTGAGGGCTTCGCGTATTTCGCCGTCGTCCACGGTGAGGGTCTTGGGCACGCCCTCGATGAGGTTACGGCCTTTGACTTCCATGGTCAGCGGCTTTTCCAGCGGGAAAGCCGAACCGACCTCGATTTTGATCTGCTCCGCCGTACGCTCGCCGATCAGCAGGTTGTACTTGCGCTTCAGGTAATTCATGATCGACTCGTCCATCTGGTTGCCGGCCATGCGCACGGAGCGCGAGTAGACGATGCCGCTGAGCGAAATCACCGCGATATCGGTGGTTCCTCCGCCGATATCAACCACCATGTTGCCGCTGGGCTCGGTAATCGGCAAACCCGCGCCAATTGCGGCTACCATCGCCTGCTCCACCAGATGCACTTCGCTGGCCTTGGCGCGATATGCCGAATCCATGACCGCGCGCTTTTCGACCTGCGTAATCTCCGACGGCACGCCGATGACAATGCGCGGATGCACCAGCATCTTGCGGTTGTGCGCCTTCTGGATGAAGTAGTTCAGCATCTTCTCCGTGTGGCGGAAGTCGGCGATCACGCCATCCTTCATCGGTTTGATGGCGACGATATTGCCGGGCGTGCGTCCCAGCATTTCCTTGGCTTCCTTGCCGACCGCTTCCACCTCATTGGTGTTGCGATTGACGGCGATGATGGAAGGCTCGTTGACAACAATCCCCTTGCCCTTTGCAAAGACAAGCGTGTTGGCTGTTCCCAAGTCAATGGCGAGATCGCTGGAAAACATGCTGAACAGCGAACGCATGTTGGCGAAGCGGGAGCCGGAATGATAACCGTTGGATGACATTACTGAACGTTCTCTCTGGATACAATTGATCTCTAAGCCCAAGCGGACACACTACGTTATCCCACAAACCCGCTTGTTCGCCTAACCTAAACACCCTACGCGCGGGGATGGAATACTCCGAGACACTACCGGATGAGCCGATCTGAGTTAAAAAGTACCCTAACCTATTGTAGCGGAAACAGGAGCACTCAAGGCCAAATTAACGCTACGCGCTCTGGATTTTAGGGACCGGCTCCAATCCAGCGTCACGGCTCAGGGAAAGCTGTCAGGCTGAGATGGGATGCCCATTGCCGGGTGAACGGCACACCGCCGGCAAGGGCGCAGGCGCCCAACCCGTATCTGCTGTAGCGCAAAAGCAGATTCCACGGCCCGGGATTGCGGAACAGAATTGCTGATCGCATGGTGTTGCATTTTGCATACAATAGACGCGAGGGTGGGTTATGGCAACAATCGAGCAGCCAAAAACCGGTGGTACCGCTGGCGCCAAGTCCAAGGTCTTCCGTAACTTCATCGATGGCGAGTGGGTGGAGTCCGCAAGCGGCCAGACGTTCCAGAACCTGAACCCGGCGGATACCCGCGAGGTGGTCGGCATTTTCCAGCGTTCGGGCAAGGCGGAGGTCGATGCCGCCGTCACGGCTGCCGGCAAAGCATTTGACAAGTGGCGGCTGACGCCCGCACCCCGGCGGGCCGAGATCGTGTTCCGGGCCGCCTCCATCCTGGAAAAGCGGAAGGAAGAGTTTGCCCGCGACATGACGCGGGAGATGGGCAAGGTGCTGAAAGAGACCCGCGGCGACGTCCAGGAAGCGATCGATACCGGCTACTACATGGCGGGCGAAGGCCGCCGCCTGTTCGGCTTTACCACCCCGAGCGAGCTTCCCAACAAGTTTGCCATGTGCGTGCGCCAGCCCGTTGGGGTGTGTGCCATGATCACGCCGTGGAACTTCCCGATGGCGATTCCATCGTGGAAGCTCTTCCCTGCCCTCGTGGCCGGCAACACATGCGTCATTAAGCCCGCCCAGGACACGCCGCTTTCGGTGTTTAACTTTGTCGACACACTGACCGAAGCCGGTGTCCCTGGAGGCGTGGTCAACATCGTCACCGGCTTTGGCAGCGAAGTCGGCGCCCCGCTCGCCGCGCATCCCGAGGTTCGTGCGGTTTCACTCACGGGCTCCTCGGCGGTGGGCCGTGTGGTGGGAACCACCTGCGCCGAACAACTGAAACGCTGCTCGCTGGAGCTGGGCGGCAAGAACCCAATGATCGTGCTCGATGACGCCAATCTCGAATTGGCGCTGGAAGGCGCGGTTTGGGGCGCCTTTGGCACGACCGGCCAGCGTTGCACGGCGACCAGCCGCATCATCGTGCAAAAGGGGGTCTACCGCCGATTCGTCGAAGAGCTGGTGGCTCGTGCCCGCAAGCTCAAGATCGGCAATGGCCTCGATGAAAGCGTGGAGATGGGTCCGGCCATCAATGCCCGGCAGTTGCAGACTGACCTCGAATACGTCGCGATCGGCAAAAGCGAGGGCGCCAAGCTGCTCTGCGGCGGCAACCGCCTCACCCGAGGTGAGTACGAACATGGCTTTTTCCTGGAGGCAACGGTTTTCTCCGAGGTCGATCCCAAAATGCGGATTGCCCAGGAAGAGATCTTCGGCCCGGTCGTTTCGGTCATCCCCTGTGAGAATCTGGCAGATGGCATCGATATCGCCAATGGCGTCGCTTATGGGCTCTCTTCGGCCATCTATACCAAAGATGTCAACCGCGCGTTCCTGGCCATGCAGGAGCTGAGCGCAGGCATTACCTATGTGAATGCACCCACGATTGGGGCCGAGGTACACCTGCCGTTTGGCGGAGTAAAGGCCACGGGAAATGGACATCGCGAAGGCGGAATCGGCGCTTTTGATTTTTTCACGGAGTGGAAATCGGTGTATGTTGATTACTCCGACCGGCTGCAAAAAGCCCAGATCGACCGACCGGATTAGAGCATTCGCCAGATGTGGGAGTGGCGTGACAGGGATGCAGGGGTAATAAGGCATAAGGAAGGCTTTAAGAGCGCGGGTTCCACCCCAACATGCACAACACGGCGCATGCTGGGAACCCGGGCTCGGTTTTTCCATCGGCGCGCGTGGACAATTCCCATCAGCCGGCGGTGGAAGAAGGGCAGTGAATGGCAACGAATTCAGCTTGTGAAATCCTCGCGGCCTCGCGCATGGAGAACGTCAACTATGCGATCCGCGACCTGGTAGTGATCGCCGACCAGATTGCGCAAGAGGGCAAGGAGATTCTTTATCTCAATATCGGAGACCCCTGTCTTTACGGCTTCAGAACGCCGCCGCACATGATCGAAGCCGCTCATAAGGCGATGACGGACGGCATCAATGGGTACGGAAACTCGCTGGGCTTGAACTCAGCCGTGCAGGCCATCCGCAACGAGGCCGAGGGCAACGGCTTCGCGAACATTCAGGGTGTGTTCGTCACCATGGGCTCGGGGGAGGCGGTCGACGCTTGTCTGACGGCGCTGGTAAATCCGGGAGATAACGTGCTGACGCCGTGCCCCGATTATCCGCTCTACTCGGCCACCCTGGCGAAGAACAGCTGCGTGCTTACCTCGTATCGGCTGAAGGAAGAAGAGGGCTGGGAGCCCGATCTGGATGACATGGCCGCCAAGATCAACTCGCGCACGCGCGGCATTGTCATCATCAATCCCAACAATCCCACCGGGGCGGTTTATTCGCGGCAGACGCTGGAAGGCGTCGCCGAGTTGGCGCGCCGCAATAATCTGATCATCTTTTCCGACGAGATCTACGACCGGCTGATCCTGGACCCCACGGAAACTCACGTGGCGATCGCGGCCCTGGCTCCCGACGTGCCGGTGGTGACCTTCAACGGACTTTCCAAGGCCTATTGTTGCCCCGGCTGGCGCCTGGGATGGGGCATTGCCACCGGTCCGGACGACTCCCTCAAGCCGTTCCTCGAAGGCGTCTACAAGCTGCTGCGTGCAAGGCTGTCAGCGCCGCATCCGCTGCAATACGCCATCAAGCCCGCACTGGAAGGTCCGCAAGACCACCTGCGGGAGATGAATAAGAAACTGCGCTGCCGCCGCGACATCACGCAGAGCTGGTGCGAAAGGACGCCGCGAGTCAGTTGCGTCGCTCCGAAAGCGGCCTTCTACGCGTATCCGAAGCTCGACATACCGGACGACGACACAACCTTCGTGCGTGAGCTGCTGGAACAAACACAGGTGCTGATGGTTCACGGCGCCGGCTTTGGCGAAAAGTCGGGCACGGCTCACTGCCGCATCGTCTTTCTTCCTGATGAAAAAATCCTTACCCTGGCGTACGCCAAGGTTTCCGAGTTCATGGCGGCACGCTACGCCTGAGCGATGCGCTACGCTCAGTAGTCCCAGGTTAAAGCGCCGAACTGCTCGGCGCGGAACCTGGGCACCCAGCAACTACCCCACGTTAGCCAAATGCGGGCGAACGTGGGGCACCAAAGGTGTTTGTTTGTCACCAGGCAATAATGGCGAAGATGGTGGAGACGATCAGGCCGCAGACCACGGGAAAAAACACCTTCCGGACGGCGTCGAAGATCGAAACTCGGGCAAAGGCCGCGACTGCGGCGAATGCCGACCACGCCGTCAGCGTCTTTCCCGTCCACACCGATCCCATCTGTCCGACGGCGGCCAAAGTGGAGACATCGAAGTTCACCGCCCGGCCAAGCGCGCCGGCCAAGGCCCCGGTCAGCGGCAGTCCGGCGAACCCCGAGCCGTCGATGCCGGTCACCATGCCCGAAAACATGACCCCGAAGGTAACGAAATAGCGGTTGCGCGGAATGAAATGATCGGCAGCGCGCACCAGTTCGAAGAGAAACCCCGGAGCCTTATGCCCTGCTTCAACGCTCAGGATCGGCCCGGCCAGGGTCGCCACTCCGATGAAGAAGAAACCGGCAATCGGCAACACCTGGGCCATGGCTCGAAAGGCAAAGACCAGACCGTCGGTGAAATGGATAGCCACGGCGCGAAATGCGCCGCGGCCCTCGCTGATGAGGGAAACGATCACCAGCAACAGCCCCGCCACGCCGCCCACCACCGCGGCCGCGGCCGCACCTTGAGGCGCTTGGAAGCCTGGCCAGAACTTTGGCAGGATCATGTCTATGACAATGGCGAGAAATGCCACCGGCGTAACAATGGCGATCAGCCGAGACCACTTCTCCATGCGAGGCGAGAGGGACAGCCGTTTCGCCGTCAGCGGGGACTTTGGCGGGGTTGCCGGCCCGGGGCCGCCAAGGGCGAAAGGATCCGCCTTTTCCCAAAGTTCCAGGTGGGCAGTGCTTGGGGCCTGGATGTCCTTCCTGATCAGAAAGTAGCAGAGCAGGAAGGCGACGCCGCCGGTAATCAGCGAGAGAACCAGCGCTTTATCCGCCACCGCCATCAGCGGCACGCCGGCTGCCTTGGCGCTGATTCCCGGCCCGACCCGGATCACATAGTCCGACGATAGCGCGGTCCCCAGTCCAGCCACGCCAATGCAGAGTGCGCCGCCCAGCGGCGGAAGCCCCGCGGCAATGGCCGCCGGCAACAAAATCCCAGCCATCAGCGGGACCGTGGGCGTTGGCCAGAAGAAAAGCGAAACAATGTAGCTGGCGAATCCGAGAACAAAATAGGCAATATGACCGTTTCTCATGACCAGGCGAAACGGCCGGATCATCGCAATGTCGGCGCTGATCGTCACCAGGGAGTTCAACAGCGCCGTCATCATGGCGATCACGAGAAAGATGTTGAACAGCTCCTTGCCGGCCACCAGCGGCGCCATGAAGATTGCTTCCAGCGCGATCGACAGTTTTCCGGAAAACGCGAATGCCGTGATGAACGTCGCCAGCATCGCCGGCAGCACGACGTTGACTCGACAAGCCATGGTGGTAATGATGGCGACAACGCCAAGCAGATAAAGCCAATGAGCCGCTGTCAGAGTAATGGTCTCCGGCATGATTAGAAACCTCGGGAAAGGCTGGCAGTTACGCGCATACCGTACTCATTTGGCCGCACGATCTTCCCGCGGCCCGGAACCGGAAATCCCAGGCCGATCTTGACCGCATTTACTTCCTCGCCGCCGAGAGAATGGTTCGCGTGGGGACCAGTGTTGTATACAATGTACCAGTGTGTCAACAACCGCGAGGTGGTCGCGCCATGAAAGTCGGCGCGCTGTTCGTTGTCGGCTGTAAAGGGGTTTAGGGCCGACCGGCAGTGGGTGTTTGCGGCCTGCCAATCGGGCTCGATCCAGCGGTGCGGTGCGTAGACTACACCCGTCAACAAAGGGGAGCGAGTTATGAAGGTCGTCGTTATTGGTGGAGGCTGGGCTGGCTGTTCCGCAGCGTTGTCCGCGGCCAAGCAGGGCGCGGAGGTAACCCTCGCCGAACGCACCGATATGCTGCTGGGCACTGGCCTGGTCGGAGGAATTTTTCGTAACAACGGCCGCTTTACCGCCACCGAGGAGGCCATCGCACTCGGCGGCGGCGAGCTGTTTGAACTCATGGATGCTCATGCCGTCCACAAGAACATCGAGTTCCCGGGCCACAAACACGCATCGCTCTACAACATCATGACCATTGAGCAGGGGGTCGCGCGCCTGCTTAAGGGCTTCGGCGTCCAGCTCCGGATGTCGACCCGTGTCACCGATGTCGCCATGGACGGCCAACGCATGACGGCGGTTATGACCGCCAAAGACGCCGGCGAGAAACGCTTCGAGGCTGATGCCTTTGTCGAGACGACGGGCACTTCGGGAAACCCGTATGCCTGCGGTAAATACGGCAATGGCTGTGGCATGTGCGTGCTGCGCTGCCATGCATTCGGGGTTCGCGTCAGCATCGCCGGGCGCGCCGGAATTGCCGAAATCACCGGCAAGAAGGGCGAGCAGCTCGGCGCCATGAGCGGCTCCTGCGAACTGATGAGGGAATCGCTGGCCGACGACGTGATCGAGGAAATGAGCCGCACCGGCATGGTGATGCGCCCGATTCCCGAGGTCGAAGACGACGGCTCGGGCAAGCTGGATATCAAGGCTTGCCAGCAATACACTCAAGCCGAGTACAAAACCAACGTGGTGGTGCTCGACACCGGCGGCGCCAAGCTGATGACACCGTATTTTCCGCTGCCCCTGCTACGGCGGGTACGGGGTTTCGAGAACGCCCGCTACTCCGACCCCTATGGGGCCACCTTTGGCAATTCCATCCGCTATATCAACATGGCGCCGCGTAACGACGCGCTCAAGATCGACGGACTGGACAATGTGTTCTGCGCCGGGGAAAAGGCGGGTCTGCTGGTCGGGCACACGGAGGCGATAGTCACCGGCACGCTCGCCGGCTACAACGCTGCCCGCCATGCCGAAGGCAAGCAGCCGCTGATACTGCCGGAAACCCTGCTCGCCGGCGATGCCGTCAGCCACGTGCGTGAACAAATGCAGACGGAGAAGGGTCTGGGCATGAAGTTCACTTTCTCCGGCTCGGTCTTCTTCGAACGCATGAAGCAGCGCGGAAGCTATCTCACCGACGTCGCGGAGATTCGGCGCCGGGTCGCAGCCACCGGATTGGCGAATGTCTTTGCCGCGCGTTCGGGCGCAGCCCGGGCTCGCAACACGGCCGCGACGGCCGTCAACTAGAGAGCTGTTGAAGAACTCGTACCAGTGTCATCCTGAGGTCGTGCCGATTTTGCACGACCGAAGGATCTGCCAGTCGAACTACCCCACGTTAGCCATCTGCGGGCGAACGTGAGCACGCGCAAGCGACATCGGATTTTGGCGAATTCGAAAAGGTCACAAACTCTCAGGATGACACCTCGAAAGAATCACCAGCTTGAGATATCAAGAAAGCGAATTGCCAGATTCGTACAGGGATGGGGTGCATGACAACGGGGACACAGGGAACCCAGTCTTTTTATCGGCCGGAGAGCGCTTTGGACTATATGCCCAGGCCGGAGCTGGAGCGATTACAGCTCAAGCGCCTGCGCAGCGTAGTTCAGCGCGCCTGGGAGCGGGTACCGCTATTCCGTGCCCGCATGAACGAGCGGGAAGTGACCCCCGAAGACATCCGTTCCCTCGCTGATGCCGCCAAACTGCCTTTTACGGTAAAGACCGATCTGCGTGATACCTATCCATTCGGCCTGTTCGCCAGCTCGATGCGCGAGGTGGTGCGCCTGCACGCTTCCAGCGGCACCACGGGCAAACCGATCGTTGTCGCATACACGCAGGACGACCTCGAGGTTTGGACATCGGTCATGGCGCGCGCGCTGGCCGTCCCCGGAGTGCAAGAGGGCGACATCGTGCAGAATTGTTTCAACTACGGACTGTTCACCGGCGGGCTCGGCTATCACTACGGAGCGGAGCGGCTGGGAGCAACCGTCATTCCAGCATCGGGCGGCAATACCGAACGCCAGATCATGCTCATGCGCGACTTCGGCACGACGGTCGTGTTCAGCACGCCCACCTACTTTCTGCACATACTGGATCGCGCCGCAGGAGCTGGGAGTGGACCTCCGGCAAATGTCACTGCGGATTGGCTTTTTCGGGGCGGAGCCCTGGACCGACGAGATGCGGCGACGAATCGAACAGGCGGCCGGGATCAAAGCTTTCGATCTTTATGGTCTCTCCGAGATCGTTGGCCCCGGAGTCTCCGTCGACTGTGCTTATCAGGACGGCCTGCACATCTTCGAAGACCATTTCTACGCGGAGATCATCGATCCGGAGACGCAGCAGGTGCTGCCGGAAGGGGAAGAGGGCGAACTGGTGCTGACCACCCTCAGCAAGCAGGCAATGCCGTTGATCCGCTACCGTACGCGCGATATCACGGCCCTGATGCCCGGGACATGCGCCTGCGGCCGCAGCCTGCGGCGCATGCGGCGCGTCGGCCGGCGCAGCGACGACATGCTGTATCATCCGCGGCGTAAACGTGTTCCCTTCGCAGGTAGAGTCGGTTCTGTTGCAGTTCGACGAGGCCGCGCCGCACTATCAGATCATCCTTACCAGTGAACACGGACTCGATCAGATGGAAGTTCAGGTGGAAGTGACGCCCAGGATATTCAGTGACAAAGTTGCGACCATGGAGGCCCTGCAGAAAAGACTGTCGGACACCATGCGGCAGGTACTGCAGACCCGCGTGCAGGTAACGCTGGTGGCCCCGAGCACGATTCAACGCAGCGAAGGAAAAGCCAAACGCGTCATTGACAGGCGGAAGATATGAAGATCACGCAGCTCTCTGTTTTCGCCGAAAACAAACCCGGCTACATATTGCGCCCTGCCGGCTCCTGGCCGATGCGGGAATGGACATCCGCGCAATTTCGCTGGCCGAGACCCTGCACTTCGGAGTGCTTCGGTTGATTGTCTCCGACTGGCGAAAGTCGGCCAAGCTTCTGGAGGAGGCCGGCTATGTGGTGAAGCCGACCGAGGTGCTGGCGGTTGAAGTGCCTGGCGGACCGAGTGGCCTGGCCGGGGTTCTGGCGGCGGTGGAAACCACGTCTCTCAACATCGAATACATGTACGCATTTCCCTTCGGCCATGGCGACAAGGCCATTCTGGTTTTTCGCTTTGAAGATCTGGACGCCGCCATCGAGCAGCTACAGTCGGCCGGAATCAGCATGCTCGCGCGAGAGGAATTGCAGGAGCGTTAGACACGCGGGCAGCAGAACCGCATTGACTATGGTGACGGGGACGCGCCAGCGTCAGGCCCGAGCCGTCTCAAAGATTAGGAGTACATGTACTCCACCTTAGCTCTATCGATACTTATGTGATGTAGCGCTCTGCTAGAACAAAGCCGACCATTGACTCGCAAATATTACGCGAGGAGGGTCGCGTGCAGAAACAAAAGGGATTTTCTCTCATTGAGCTGCTGATCGTGGTAGCGATCATCCTGATTATCGCCGCCATCGCCATCCCGAACCTGCTCCGTGCTCGTATCTCGGCTAACGAGGCATCCGCTGTGGGATCGATGCGCTCGATCAGCACCGCTGAGGTCACCTATTCGACGACTTATCCCACAGTGGGTTATTCGCCGGATATGAATTCTTTGGCAGGTAGCAGTTGCGCTACTCCGACATCAACCACAGCCTGCCTGATCGACACCACACTCGCAGGCGCGACGACTTCGGCCACTAGCAAGAGCGGCTACTATTTCACCTACGCCCTCGTTTCTTCGGTGGGCTACACGCTGCAGGGAACGCCCGCGAAGCTGGGCTCTACGGGTATCAAGAACTACTACACGGACGGAAGCAACGTAATTCACTTCAACGCCACTGCCGCCGCCGCCGTGACAGACCCGACTATCCAGTAACCAGGATCGCGGGTTGCAGAACCGGCTTTCGCCCAGGCGAAAACGCATTGGTGCGCCTCGCCATATTCGAGCGAGAGGAAATCTCATTCTTGGGCTGGTATGATCGGGAGCAGTGGCGCTAAACCGGATGCGCGGAGGGTGTGTCCCGTCAAAAGAGCCGGGCGCCAAAGCCCGGCGTGAGATCCAGGGAGACACCAACTCCAGAATTGCTCTAGTTGTCGGCGTCCTGGACACGAAGGAGGCGACGCCGCATGGCGAAGGCGAAGGAGTTCACGGTAACGATTGAAGATAAACCGGGCGTTCTGGGAAAGTGTTGCCTTGCTCTGGCTGAAAGCGGAGTGAACATCCTGGCCTTTCAGTCGTATGTCGAGGAAGGCGAGAGCTTGGCGAGGTTCGTGGTGGATGATCCGCCCAGCGCCAATGCGGCCTTGGGCAATCTGCGAATGAACTTCGAAGAGGAGGAGGTTGCCGTAGTCAGACTGGCGCACCGTCCGGGCGAGTTGGGACGCGCGGCAACGCTGTTGGGTGAAAACAAGGTCAACATTAACTACTCCTACTGCGGACTGGAACCGGGATCGACGCTGCCGCTCGTGGTCTTCGGGGTTGATAACGTGACCAAGGCGGCGGCGCTGCTGGACGAGCTAACCGGCCAAACCGAGACCTAGCAAGCCGCGGAAAGACACGCTGAAGCCGCGGCCTTTCATCCTTATGGGCAATTGGCAATAAATCCTGACGCAGATTCAACGTTACGAGCGAGAAGAAGTGCGGCTGATTGCTTAGAGCTTGTTTCAAAAACACTCCTGAGGAATAAGGCGTGTTCCCTCAGGGGCTGAAGCCCCCATTTCTGTTGGCCCTGGACGGCGTGGCTCAAGGCACCCCAGCAAGCCGAATACAGGCTTGCCGGGGACCCCGCAAAGACGCGCCCCTTCAAAGAACTATTTATGAAACAGGCTCTAGTCAATTGGCTCTCTGCGTACCGTTGAGAGTGAACTCAAAGATATCGAAACTTCGCAAGCGTCGGGCCGGACCTCGGCTTTCGCTATAAAGCCACTTCTTACGACGACGTTCGTGCGCTCTTGGGGTGGGGTCTTTACTGAATAAGACGGACGGCCAGCAGAGCGGGTCTATTGCTTGGCTCCTGCCCCGGGGATCTTCATGGCAAAGTTGCGGTGGCAATCGAGGCAGTACACCTTGGATTCGGCGTGAGCGTGATGGCACACCGTGCAGGCGATGTCGCCTAGGTGGGAGTCATGAGGATTGCGCTTCGGGAAATCTTTCGGCGTACTCCGGGCGGCAAGCTGATCCTGCGGGCCGTGACAGGCGAGACATCGGCTGTTCTCCACCGTGGTGTCCAGCAGGGGCGCGTCCTTTCCGTGACACCCGGCGCAGTCGATCATGGCTTTGGCGTGCAGATGATCGGTATAGCTGGAGTTCAGCCAGGAGGCGAACACCTCCTTGATCACGGCCATGTCCTCATCTTTCGGGGCTCCCCAGGAGATGCTTCGACCGATCAGTCCGAAGCTCTTTCCGGGCACATAGCTGTGGCAGGAGATGCACTCCAGATGAAGTTGCGGGCCCGCATGGGTGAAGTGTATGCGAGTCGAGAATCCGTTCTTCTTCGCCTCACCGGCGTGCCCTGTAGAGTGACAGCGAATACAGGAGGCCAGACTGGCGCCCGCAGCTGATGGGTGTCCCTTGGGCAGCACGGAAGAAAAGTCGGCGTGGCAGGCTGCACAGCCGTCGGAGGGCGTTGGTGAACTGGGTGGTCTTGCCGAGGCTGCCAGGCTCAATAGGAGGCACAGCAACGCCAGCACGATCAGAGATGTCGACTTGATTTTAGCCATTCTCAACATAGAAGAGCCGCTCATACCTTCCTACGCCCCCAAGCCGTCTCATCGGTGAGATGGTTGCAAGGGCGAGTGTACCAAAGGTCGGATTTGGAACTACCCGCACCTCTGCGGAGGGCTGAACCCAGCCTTTTACCCATGTTGTCGTCCCCAGCAACCGCCGGCGTTTGCCGGGGGCTCCCTTTGCCGGGGGCTCCGACTGGCTCCTCCAAAATGCCACATGGAACTGTGACCGCTGCACTTGCCGCAGCTTTGCCGATAGCCCACCGTGATACTCATCTGTCAGATCAATTCAAGGCGAGAAAAATATGACCGAGGATAAGTCCGCTGTCTCCAGAAGGAAATTTTTGGGCTCAACGGCGGCCGTGGCCGCGAGCGCCGTGGTGGGAGATCAGTTGCTGTTCCCAAGAGAGCTACGTGCCATCGGCACTCCCGCGAAATGGGATCGGGAAGCCGATGTCGTCGTCATCGGCACCGGCTATTCCGGTCTTGCTGCCGCTATCGAAGCCTTTGATGCAGGCAGCAGCGTGATTCTGGTGGAGAAAAATCCCATTGTCGGCGGCAATTCCATCACCGCCAGCGGCGGCTATAACGCGGTGGACCCGGAACGCCAGAAAAAGCAGGGCATCGAGGACTCCATCGATCTGCACTACCAGCACACGATCGCCGGCGGTGACTTCCGCGGCGATCCCGTAAAAGTCCGCTTCATGGTGGAAAACGCCTTGGATGGGGTTCATTGGCTGGAAAAAATGGGGGTTCAATTCGACCCGACCGTTTACGCCATCGTCGGCTCGCTTTATCCCCGGAGCCACGATCCGGTCAACAATGGCCGTGGCGCGGCTATCGTCAAAGTGCTGAAGGCCCAGGTGGACAAGCGCAAGATCCCTATCCTCTTCCAACACAAACTCAGCGGCATTGTCCGCGATAAGCCTTTGACCGGCACGGTGCAGGGCGTGGAGGTGGAGCACCGGGGCAAGAAGTATTACCTCAAGGCAAAGAAGGCTACCGTGCTGGCGACCGGCGGATTCGGCGCGGATGTGCAGATGCGCACCAAGTATGCGCCGCGTCTCGATGCCGATGTACCCACTACCAACGTCCCCACCGCGACCGGCGAAGCCATCCTGTATGCGGAGGACGAGGGCGCCGACCTGATCGGCATGGACTATATTCAGATCCTCATTGCGTGCAATTACTACACCAAGCAATACGGCTCGATTTTGAATCTTGCCATCGACCACGCCGTGTTTGTGAACACCAAGGGCGAACGCTTCGTTTCCGAGGATGCACGCCGGGATGTGATGGCAGACGCCGTTCTGCAGCAGCCCAAGAAGGTGCTCTTCTGGGTGGCGGACGACCGCTGCAAAAAACGCTTCGATGAACCAACCACGGCCGGCATCCTGAAGGAAGGGCTTTCCTTCCAGGCAGACACGATTGAGGGTCTGGCAAAGATACTCAAGGAGAAGTTCGACGTGCCTCCCGAGAAGTTTGTCGAAACCATTAAGCGTTACAACGAGTTTGCCAACAAGGGTGACGACAAGGAATTCCACAAGACGCTTACAAATCTCAAACCGATCGAGAAGCCACCGTTCTTTGCCAGTCCCACCCAGGCCGGAGTCCATCACACCATGGGCGGGATCAGGACCAAGGGGACGACCGGCCAGGTAATCGACCGGCACAACAATCTCATTCCGAGGTTATACGCAGCGGGCGAAGTTACGGGTGGAGTCCATGGAACCAACCGCCTGGGTGGCAATGCCACCGCCGACTGTATCGTCAACGGCAGAGCCTGCGGCAAGAACGCCGCGGCCGAGAAGCCTTGGGCGTGAGGCCAGGCCCGGATGCTGTCCGGGCCTCGCCGCACCTGCGAACAAAGGGCTGGGATTACATCTGAGCAAAATCTCCTGGTGCAGAAGCCAGTAGCCGTCCGGATTCGGCCTACTTTAAAGGGAAGCAAGATGACTTTCGGAAATTGAGCGCCGGCGCGTGGGTGGAGAATAGTTCGGAATAGGGTTATGGAGTTTATTGAACACCCTCCCGGCACCTTCCGCTACGAGTTCGCACTTGTCCTCATTTGGCGGCCGTGGTTCTGGCGGCCACTGGGTTCGATGCAGCCGCGTAGGCCTCATCAAGAGTCCGCAAGTCCCGCCCGCGTGTTTCCGGAAGAATGAGTGCCGCGATTACCACCAGCACATAGGCGCTGAGTGCGCAGATTCCCATCGCCGGCCCCAGCGCTATGCTTGCGCTCGCAATGCCCACGATGGTCGGCATCAGAGCCCCGAATGCGCGGCCTGCATTGCCGCAAAAACCCTGCGCAGTGCCACGAATCCGCGTCGGGAAGAGTTCTGAAAGGTAAGCTCCGGTACCTCCAGCCATCCCTCCTTGCATGCACCCCAGCACAAAACCGAGCATGAGCGTAAGGTTGGCGGTGATCGGCGCCATCGTATAGACGGCGACGGTCGCGGCCTGACAAAAGGCACAGATGATAAAGGTTTTGCGGCGTCCGACCCCGTCAGCCAAATATCCGTTCACAAATGCGCCTGCGAACGAACCTAGAATATTGATGGCAAGATAGCCGCCGGTGTGCAGAACGGAAAGATGCCACACGAGCCTCAAGTAAGCCGGCAGCCACGTGATCATCACATAATTGCCGCCGTAGATGCCGCTCGTCAGCATCGTGGCCTTCAGCGTCGTCACGATCTGTTCGCGCCGGAAGATGTCCCACAGCTTCGTCTTGTCGCTTTGTAACGCCTTACTCCGGTCTTTTTGTGCATCCACGAATACATCGGATTCCTCGACCGATCGACGAATCCACAGCACGGCAAGAGCAGGCAACAAACCGGTGAAAAACAATACCCGCCAAGCGTATGCCTGAGGCAACCAGGTGAACAATCCAGTCGCCAGCAACACCGCAAAGCCGTAGCCGAACGCCCATCCGGCCTGGATGGCGCCCACCACACGCCCGCGTACTCGAGGATTGATTGTCTCGCTGAGGAGTACGGCGCCGGCAGCCCATTCCCCACCGAATCCCAGTCCCTGCAAGCTTCGCGTAAGCAATAGCTGCCAGAAGGAGTGCGTGAAGCCGGAAAGAAAGGTGAACACCGCAAACCACAGGATGGTCAACTGCAGCACGCGGACGCGGCCGATACGGTCCGCAAGCACCCCTGCCATCCATCCTCCGATGGCGGCAACAATCAGGACGGCAGTCGCGAGAATCCCCGCCTGCCCTTTGGTCATTCCCCACAGCGCAATGAGCACGGGAATTGCCAATGGATACATCTGCGTATCCATTGCATCTACACTCCACCCCCCAAGGCACGCCCAGAAGGTTCTCTTCTCCCGCTTCGTTAGCTCCGTGAACCAGTCAAACATACATCCTCCCGCGCTTGGTTTATAGGAACGACATGATCCTCACTCGCCGAATATGTGCGACTACGACTCAAGCAGTTATCTGGCTTTGAATCGACGAATTGTACTGCATGGAACGGGATGTCGGATTATAAATAATCACCTTTTTGCATTTCTGTTGGAGGGGCGGCTCTCTCCTTCTTTCTGAGCATCACATCCCTTCAGATCTATTCTGAGGAATGTTTTCAGGGTGGCGCAAGCCTCGACTCGGTCGGGGCTTTTCTTGTTGCCGGATTCATTATTGAAGGAAAGGCGGGATGAACACCGGTTTCTTCGCACTACAACTTCGGCGAGTGGCTGGATAGTAGGAAAAGAGTTCTATGCTGATGACATCCGCAAGGAAGCAGGAGCCCCCACCGGCTACTGTGCTCGCGAAGGCTTGCAACGGTGAAAGTTGGAAGCGTCAGCATACACTTTGAATCCATACTGCCGGCGAGCATGTTCAACCGCGCAACGCCGCCGTTCAGGGCTTAGAAGGCTGCTGAAAAACTCTTCTCCGAGGGTGTCATCCTGAGCGCAGCGAAGGATCTGCTGTTTGCGCGCGTTAAAAATAAAGCAGATCCTTCGGTCGCCCGCCCCAACATGCGCAACTACGGCGCCTGTCGGGGACCCCGCAAAACCGGCGCGGCCTCAGGGTGACACAGTCACGAGTTTTTCAGCAGCCTGTTAAAAGTAATTAGCGGATTCCATCTCTGCCAGGGCTAGCGCAGGAAAACCTGGGAAATCATGATACCCTGCTCAGTTCCACCACCCGGGAATCGAAGACGGATGGCGGAGGAGAAATCCTATGTCTAAGAAGCTTCCGTTTCTTGCTCTAATCGTGCTGCAGGTCACCTTTGTAGCCATGGGCGCAAGTGCGCAGACATCTTCCAGAGATATAAATGAGGCCTTTCGAGGGGGCGGGCGATCGGTCGAGTTCCTCGATCAAATCAACAAAGCGTCCATCGTCATGCTGGATGAGACTGGCCTTGTGCCTCATTCCATGGCGGCCCGGATCGCAAGTGGGATTGAGCAGGTGATCGCCAAGGAGAACCTGTCGCGCGCAGGTCGCTCCGCTGATTATCTTGACTTCGAGCCAAAGCTAATTGCGGTAGCCGGTCCGGATGCTTCCCGACTGCACACAGGCAGGAGCCGCCAGGACATTGCCGCGACAATCGCACGCATGTCTCTGCGCGACGGGCTGCTTAAGGAATACGCGGCTCTGGCGGACGCGCGTGAAAAGCTGCTGGCGTTGGCAGATAAGAACATCGACACCATCATCCCTGCTTACACGCACGGTGTACAGGCACAGCCCACCACGTTCGCACATTATCTGCTCGCTCTGGCGTCGGCGTTGGATCGCGACAGTGAGCGGTTGCAGGAGGCGTATCGCCGAATTAACCTCAGTCCTCTTGGCGCTGCTGCACTCGGTACGTCTGGCTTTCCGTTAGACAGAAAGCGGCTGGCTGTGCTGCTGGGCTTTGACGGGCTAGTCGAAAATTCCTATGACGCAAACCATCTAGCTTCGGTCGACAGCAGCCTCGAGCTCGCGAGCGTGCTGGAGATCTCCGCGATCCAGCTTGGACAGTTCGCGCAGGACATCCATACACAATATGCTGATCCGGTGCCGTGGTTCACGTTGTCGGAGGGGAAGCTAACGGGGATCAGCAGCATCATGCCGCAGAAACGCAATCCCGCGGCGCTCGAGCAGCTTCGCGCCCAGAGCAGCATCGTGGTTGGCGAAATGCAGACCGTGTTCCTGATTGCCCACAATAACCGTACAGGTATGTTCGACTATCGCGGCTATGACCCGGTACCGAGCGCGCGGCCCGTAGAGGTATACAACCTCTTCGGAAAGGTTCTGGACGGCATCGTCGTCAACAAGGATCGAGCGCTGGCTGAGGTGAATGCCGATTACTCCACCACAACCGAGATCGCCGACGTGCTATTGCAAACCGCTAGCGTGCCGTTCCGAATCGGCCACCACTTCGCGTCGAATCTTACCGATTATGGCCGGAGTCATGGTCTCACGTTGGGGCAGATTCCCTATGCAGAGGCTGTTCGTATCTATAAAGCCGATACGAAACAGGATTTTCCGCTGACCGAAGTTCAGTTTAAAGAAGCTATCAGCGCCGAATACATGGTCTACAGTCGCAAGGGTATTGGCGGGCCTCAACTGCCGGAGGTGAAGCGAATGCTGGCCGATGAACATGCTCGTGTCAAGACGGACTTTGATTGGCTTAGGGCGCACAGGGAACACCTGGACGCTGCCGAGGCTTCTCTGGACAAGGCAGTGACTACCTTAGCTGGTGTAGCAGGTGGAAGCACTGCAGCGAATCGCTAATGGCGAGTTGGCGATTGCCGATCGGAGGTAATCGAAGGAGGATCTCATGCGGGCAGCTTTCTATTCGGAACAAGGCCCGGCGCGTGACGTGCTACGAGTCGGTGATCAACCAACGCCAGAGCCGGGACCTGGGGAGGTCAGGGTCAAGCTGAGGACCTCGGGCGTCAATCCGTCGGACTGGAAGGTGCGCCGCGGCGGCTTCGGACGAGACTGGCGAGCCAGTTCCCTTGCAGGCTGAACGATCGGCCCAAGAAGAGGCCGCGGAGAGCGAGTAGAGAAGCAGGGAGAACACTATGAACATGCATTCCAACACTGTCTTCATCACCGGAGGTGGATCGGGTATTGGGAAGGGATTGGCGGAATCCTTTCACCGGCTGGGCAACAAGGTCATTGTCGCGGGTCGACGCGAAGAGGCGCTGCAGAGCGTCTGCTCTGTCAATACCGGAATGAGCTATGCCGTGCTGGACATAACCGATCCAGTCGCCATACGCGCGGCGGCGCAGCGCGTCATTGCCGAATTTCCCGATCTCAACTGCGTGATCAACAACGCGGGGATTCAGCGCGTGCATGATTTCTCTGCGGGCGACGGGCCTGACGAACGCGCCATTGAAGAAGAAATCCAGACCAACCTCCTGGGAGTGATTCGCCTGTGCGGCGTGTTTATTCCGCATCTGCGCAACCGGCCCCGGGCAACGCTCATCAATGTTTCTTCCGGCCTGGCTTTTGTGCCGATGAGCATCATCCCGATCTATTGCGCCACCAAAGCGGCGGTGCACTCATTGACCGTCTCCCTGCGGCACCAGTTGAGAGGCTCCGTAATCACGGTGATCGAGCTCGTCCCGCCGTACGTGGCCACTGATCTGAACCAGGAAGCCGGGCCCCACCGGCCAGCGAGCAGCGGCGGCAGCCCGATGCCGCTGAATGAATTCATCGACCAGGCGATGCAGGAGTTGAGTGTGGCCGGCGAAGAAGCAGCGGTCGGATTCGCCAAGGCAACCCTGGCGGCAGGCTGGGGCGATACGGCCCGCAGCATTTTTAACCGCCTGAATCCTTAAGCTGTCTTGTGGCGCGAATTGGAAGTATGCTCTTGGCTCTGGTCGTTCGGGTGCCTGTCTCGCAGCAAAAAACCAGCATTTGCGCCGTGATGTGCGCAGCGCGACACAGTCCCTGATCTGCGACCTTTAGAGCATCGCGAGTCTACAGTAAAAGAGTCGGACCGCTATTTGCGATGTACATTCTCATTTATGCAGGATTGCCTAAAGCACACCATATACAGCCGCCAGCAAACAGGCAAAGCCGGACTGAGAGCAGAGTCTCACAAGTACCTATGCCTCTTACCATATTCCTAACACCTTCCACCACACACCACCTAGCCCCACCCATATGACCAGGTTCACCACGGACATGATGAAGCCGAGCTTCCACCAAGTGTGCTGATCGACATAGCCCGCGCTGAAGAAGATCGGAGCAACGCCCGTCGAGTAGTGCGTCAGACCGGCCACCAGACTGGAGACAAATATCATGGAATAGACCACCAGATACTTGGGCGCGCCCGCCGCGATGGCAACCAGGCAAAGCGGGATGTAAAGCGCGACGTCATGCGCCGACAACCCGGCAAAGAAGTAGTGGGTATAGCAATAGATCACCAGCACAATGGCTAGCGTTGGAACCCAGGCGAAGCCACCCATCATACCGGCGAGCAACTGAGCGACCCACTTGCCAAAACCCATGCGGTCGAGGTAATCGGCCAGTCCAAACAGGCCACCCAGCCAGATCAGGGTGTCCCACGATCCCCGCTCTTCGAGCGCGTCTTTCCAGTCAATAACCTTCGTCAGCAGAAGCACGGAGACGGTCAGCATGGCCACTGTGGTGGCGTCGATTTTAGTCAGGCTCGAGGTTGCCCACAAGGCGATAGCGCTGACAAAGACCATGCTTACGATCTTTTCCGCCCGCGTCATCGGCCCCATCTTAGCCAGTTCTTTTTCGGCTATAGCCCGCGCTTGCGGCGTCTTTTTAATCTCCGGAGGATAGAGCACATAGAGCACAAGCGGCATCACGATCAGGGAAACGATACCCGGAACGATGGATGCCAGCGCCCACGACCCCCAGGTAACCGTCAATCCGAGGCCGGCAGCGGTCAAAGCCACCAGCAGCGGGTTGGGCGCGCATGAAGTCATGAACATGGCGGAGGTTATGGTCGAGGCCTGGAAGCAGTTCGTCATCAGGAAAGCGCCCATGCGGCGGCCGCTTGGTCCCGGCTCCGATTCGAAGGCCGATGCCAAGCTGCGGGCGATGGGAAACACTACGCCGCCACCGCGCGCCGTATTGGAGGGAGTGGCCGGCGAGACCACCAAGTCCGTGATCACCATGGTGTAGGCCAGCTTCAGCGTGCTATTACCCAGCCTCTTCATCAGCTCGAAAGCGATGCGGCGGCCCAGACCGGTCTTAATGATGCCTCGGCAAAAGATAAAGGCCGACACGATCAGCCAGATGGTCCCGCTGCTGAAGCCCGACGTTGCCTCAAGCGGCTTCAACGTGCGCGACAGCATCGTGAAGGTAATCGCGATAAAGGCGAATGCGCCCATCGGCAGTGGCTGCAGGACGAAGCCCAGGATAGTGGTTACGAAGATGGCGAACAGATGCCAGGTTTGCGGTTTGAGTCCGGCCGGCACCGGCGAAAACCAAATGGCGGCTCCGACAGCGACGACGATCAGGATGCGTATGACATTGCTCTTCATAACAATCCTCTTCTTCCACGTCTTTGGTAGGGACGGCTGCGTTTGACTTGCCACGCCAAAAACTACTTCACCAGGAACCTGGCAATGGCCGCTTCGTCGACCTCAACTCCCAGGCCCGGGCCCTCCGGCACCTTGATCACGCCGTTGCTAATCGCGATGGGCTGCTTCAGGATCTTCTCCGCCAACGTGTTCGGATTGATGTCCCACTCGAACAGCACCGGCCGCGGGAACAGACACCAGCTCTGGTAATTGGGCAGCGACGCCAGTAGATGGAGGGCGGCAGGCAGGCCCAGAATGGTGCCAAAAACGTGTGGCTGGAAGTCGACGTGGAAGGCAAACGCCAGCGCCGCGATTCTCTTGGCCGCCGTGATGCCTCCGCAGGCCGGCACGTCGGCCTGAATGACGTCCACCACTCTTCCCGTGATGGCCTCGGTGTACCCCTGCATAGTGACCTCGGACTCGCCGGCGGCGATGGGGATCCTGATCTTCGACTTCAGTTCCTTGTAACCGGAGAAACTTTGCCAGGGCAGCGGCTCCTCCAGCCACTTCACCTTGCACTCTTCCAGGAAGGGCGCCATCTCCAGACAGGTCATCAAGTCATAGCCCTGGTTGGCGTCGACCATCAACTCCACTGCGTCGCCAAAGGCTTTCTTGACCCGCGTGACCCTGGTTACATCCCTTTCCTTGCCAAAACCGATCTTCATCTTTAGCGCTTTGAAGCCACCGGCCAGCGCCTTCTCTATATCCTTGTCCAGTTGCTCGACGCTGTCCGGACCATCCTCCTTGAAGGGAAAGCCGGACGCATAGGGCACGAACTCGTCGAGGAACTTGCCGCCCAGGATCTGATAGAGCGGCACCCCCAGGGCCTTCGCCTTCAGGTCCCACAAGGCGATATCGATCCCACCCACCGCCCCAGCCGGAATTCCCTTTTTTGCCTGAACGTGCTGCCAGTGGTATTCCACCTGCATTGGATCGCAGCCAACCAGTTTGTCCCTGAAGTGCGTCTCGACGATGCGAGCGATCCCCGCGGGCGGCCCGTAGCATTCTCCCCATCCAGCCAGACCTTCGTCTGTGGTGATCTTGACTAGAGTGACAGCTCTCTTGTTGTTCCAGTCCAGGGCATTAGCAAAAGCCCTGTCAGGCGTATAGGAAACCGGATAGGCCTTCACATCTGTAATTCTCATAATGTTGGTCCCTCGTTATGCAGACGAATTCGATGACTCGAAAGCTTGAAGCGTGAGATTTGAGATACCAAGCTATTGGCGGCCGGACTTTGGAGGAAAGCAGGAAATCATGGCACCTGAGTCCAAGGCGCAATGGCAAGCCAGACGCATCGGAACGTGATCGCGTTAATCACTCGCCCCCAAATGTTTCAACTCTGAATCGCTCGAATTGTCTACTGCTCGTGAAGGTTTTGCAAGGCTAAGCTGGACTTTCAAAGGACCGGGTGCTGTATTGCGGAAGGCGCGACTATGGCACGCGAGTCCTCAAGAAAACCGGGAATCTGGCCGCCCTCATGAAAAACAATAGACATAGGGAGGTGAGGACGGCAATGCAATACCAGCATCCCGGTTGGAGATCGTGCGGGCCGCTTTGAACCAAACAGATGAAACAAGCGAATGGAGAGGGCGATGGCCGAAAAAGGTTACGGCATACTTTACGGCACCCCCGAAAGTACAACCCCGGTAAGTGATTGAAAAGTGGTGGGCCCGGCAGGATTTGAACCTGCGACCAATGGATTATGAGTCCACTGCTCTGACCAGCTGAGCTACAGGCCCATCGCACCGCAAATACTAACTAAGGATGGAAACTACTTACTGCACGACTGCCACCGATTCGCTAGACGGCTCGGCAGCACTGGTGGCAATTCTGGTGTGCATCAACAGTCTCGCACAAACGCGCCACTGCCGCCAACTGGTGATCCGGAGAAAGGGCGGTGCAGAAAAATCCTTCGCTGCTTTGTGACAGAGGCCGAAAGCTGACGCTCAACAAGTTCAGTCAATGAAGATTCCCGGACAAATGGAACAGCGGTTCCATCAGTCTGGCCAGCACGATCTTTACCGGTTTGGAAGTCAAACGATACGGGCAACTTCGGCGTTTCGCGATTCATCCATTAGCCCGGAGGATAGCTACACCGATGAAGAAAATCCGTATTCTCTCGCTTGGGACTATTCTGGCGCTCGGCTTCGCCATGGGTGCACAGGCCCAGACCGAAACAAGTGAAAATACCACTGGTGACGCCGATGGCTACCAGGTAGGTCAACAAAATGCTACTGGTGACGCGGATGGCTACCAGATAGGTCAACCCGCCTCAACCTCAGAGCAGGGCAAAGACGCAGTAACGGATCAACAGACAGTTCCGGAACCCGAGCAGAAGGCCACTCCTGCGCCTGCCGGAAATGTAACCCTGAACCCAGATAACTGGAGTGTTCCGCCGTCGCTGTAAAGAAGATGATTTATGCCCAAGATCGACAGTCTTGCATACGGACTCGGCACTGAATCCTCCCTTTTTGCTCCCTGGCCCACGTCAGGCTGGAGAGAGCCAGATCGCCCACCCGAGGAAGTTCGGTCTGGCATAGACGAAGAAAACCAAGAGAACGCAGCTTAGGCGTTCCACCAATTCCCGGTTCTTCACAACAGGGCGAGAGCCCGATGCCTGCTCGCGGTGATTCGACAAACGGCGAGCAGGAACCTCGGGCCGCCCTCGGCCCCAGAACCGCTACTCTGCTTCAACACCAACCGCACGCGATGCGCAGACACCCGTAGAACACCAGCGGACTTCCGCGACCTGCTTCAGTTCGGATGACTGTTTCCGCTTCCGCCCGCCCACCGCTTGTCTTGATCCAACTCGTCCGCTTGTCTGGTATGTATGAAGCCGCGATTCGTCACGCCGAACCATATCGCCATAATTCACAATGGTAACCAAAATTGGTAACCATGACGGGTACTTACGATGGTAATTTGCAACCCCGCCGTGCTTTAGGCCACAGTAGTCGGTCTTCCCTAAATGAAGAACCCGGCGTCGTATGCCGCTCGATACCTTCCCCGACTGGAGGATCTTCGTGTCTTTCGCTGGTCTCACTCCGCGAGTTCTCCAACTATTGCCTGCCGCCTGTATCTGTGACACGGCCGAAGGCTGGGGAACCTAGGGTGGAACCCAACACCTACTATGCGGTGCTGCAAGTAACAGAGAACGCAACTCCGAGGCAGATAAAGTCGGCATATCGCATGCTGGCGAAACGCTACCATCCGGATATCAACAATTCGCTAGAGGCAGAAGGAAGATTCAGAAGGGTCAACGAAGCATATCGGGTCCTCAGCGACCCGGCGAAGCGACTTCAATACGATCATCTGTTCGCGCACTTCAGGGTCACTACCGCTCGGCCCAGGCCCCCTGCACCGCCCAAGCCCAATACATCTCAGCCCGTTCCTCCACCACCTCGAGATCGGCCCCCCGTTCACGGCTGCTTTTATTCTTATCGCGCCTATTGTGTACTCCTGTTTGCCCTTTTCGTTCTAGGGTGGAGTTTCATCAACCTGTTGTCGCAAAAGCCTCAGAAGCAAGCCCGCGCTGTGCCGTTGCAGCCGCAAATACAAGTGCGCCAATCTCGACAGACGGCTCCGCTATTTGAGAAGCAATTTAAGCAGTCAGGCGCAAAGGAACAGAGGCCCGCCATGGATGAGATGCTCGATCAGGCGGCTGGATATTGCGGCAAGAAGCTCGAACTCATCCTGACAAACTTGATGATGCTTAAGACGGACCGCATAGCTCTGCTGGAGAAAATCAAGGGCTCGCCGGATGTTCCCGCTGTCATGGTTGCCGCCGTGCGTGACATCCCGGTCGGCGTATATGACTCGCTGCTGGAACCTTCCGGACAATTGCCGGCGATGGCCCGCCGCACTCTCGACAGCCGCCAAGTGAAGATCGAGAATCGCAACTACCCGATGAACCTGGAGTCGCTCGTCGCTACCCGAAGCGATCCGCTTCGTCCGGCCATGCAGGCATGGCAACGATCTATCGACGTTACGCTGAAAACTCTAGGCAATTTACTTGGCCTCTAGCAGGCTGCTGAAAAACGCGACGTAGCCGGGGTCCCCAACGAGCCCGTTGTTGGCTTGTTGGGGTGGAAGCCGGGGTCCCCAACGAGCCCGTTGTGGCTTGTTGGGGTGGAAGCCGGGGTTCCCGACGCGCGCCTAGTTGCGCGTGGTGGGGCAGATCAAGCGAGGCGCTACCGATCAGCGCTTGATCAGTAGTACATTTACAGCCTTGACGATGACCTCGACTTCATCGCCCTTCTTAATCCCCAGTTCTTTCAAAGACTCCAGAGTCATGACCGATCCCATCTTCGATTTCGCCGGAATGTCGAGTTTCACAAAGCACATGATTTTGCCTTTATTGATCTCTGTCACCTTGCCTGTGATGCGGTTCCGAGCCCCAACTTTCATCGGTCCCTCCTTACCATCCCGTTTGGGATGAGCAGCGCAAAGTATCTCGCACCGGACATAAGGTCCGCAAGGACTTCGAAGAGGTTTGTTGCAAACGTGTTGCGAACGGCCACGAAGTTCGGCAGGGCGAGCGATTTAGAACAGGAGCATGGTCGATCTGCGAATTTCGTGTCGCCATATTCTGCGGGGCGGGCTCGATATTATTTCATGCATCGGCGAAGACACTATTCAGACATCAGCCTTCCGCAAAGCTGTCGCACGTCTGCCTGCTCCATGGGGCTCACATCAAAGAATTCGAATCCATAGCTTTTGTCTTTGCGATAGCGAACCTGGGCACGCGGCTCCAGTTGTGTCTGCAGCCTCGAATCGGAAATCATAAGCAGCACATACTCGCCCGGCTTGAGGTCGCCATCTATTATGCCGCCTATGCCGCCTTCTCCGAGGTCAGTGGAAACCCCTTGCAACATCGCTAACTCGCCGGCACGGTCCACGGTCACGGCAAATGGCAACTGCGCGGGGATTCTGGGGAACCTGCGCACCGCCGCCTGTTTCTTCCCCGAACCTTGCAGCACCCGCGTGAGAACGGCAAGCAGGGGACGCAATCCCTCGCCCTTCCGAACGAGGGCATCTGCCTGCGCTATCGTGCTCGGTGGAATATCTTGCGATCCTGAAAACAGTATGATCGGAGTCTCCCGGCGGATACGCTTCGCCTCCAGCACAACTTCTCCGCCATTCATACCGGGCATCGAGTAGTCGAGAACAATTGCGTCGAGTCGCCGTCCAGACATCAGGGTTAGCGCCTCGCGCCCATCGCTCGCGACCAGGACCGCATACCCGTTCGTCATCAGAGCGGTTTGCAGCAGGCAGAGTAGCGCTTCATCATCATCGACACAAAGCACAACGGCTCGGATGGGGTTGGATTCCATGGTCGCCTCCCTGCTTGCACTTGACCGTGCATATTGTGGTAAGCACCCTAATCCTATATGGCAGTCTATGGTTCTTCTATAGGCGAGAGACATATCACGGGAGTGCGATTGTAAGCTGGTTGCAGTACATGTCGAACGTCGGCCGTTAGGCCAACCGCTCCTTCATATTCGCTCATGCTGTTCCAGCGCAGGCGCTAAGCCCTGGAGCCTTCCGCGTGCAAATTGCGAGTGACAGAACATCGGACATGCGACATGAGCAATCTCGCTGTCGCCGCGATTTCGGCCGAATTCGACATGCCAGAAGAACTGGAGCAACCCGGCCGATAGGACTACGTTCTAATGCCTCCAAGCTGAAAAGCTGAATCCAAGGAGGTATTGCATGCGTTGTCTACTGAAAGTTTCCATCCCAACCGAGATTGGTAACGACCGCATCGTTGACGGCAGTTTGGCGAGAACAATCGAATCGATCCTCAACGACCTGAGTCCGGAAGCCGCCTATTTTGCCGAGGAACAGGGAGCCCGAACCGGATTTATCGTCTGCAATGTTAAAGACGAATCGGATATACCGGCGATAGCCGAGCCGTGGTTTCTCGCCTTCAATGCTCGCGTGGAATTTCATCCTGCCATGACTTTAGCCGACCTGAAGAAGGCTGCGCCGGGATTTGAAAAAGCGATCAGAAAATATAGTCATCTGAAGAAAGCCGCCTGAAGCGCAGAAGTTTTCCACCGAATAGTTTGTCAACGAGTCGTAGCGACTGGCTCGGCGAGATGCTCGACCGGGTCAGTCTCTATGAGCCACACGTTGCTGTCCTCAGTCCAATCGTCGGACAACTTTCCGTCCACTCACCATCTATCTGCGATATCCTATGAAGCCCGGCTCCGGGGTACACCTACTCTGAAACCGATCTAGCGCAAGGCGCAACCGGCTGCGTAAGCCGAATTTGCAGAGCGCAAGTTCCGGTTGTCAGCGAACGGGCAGGCACTTCCGGGTTACCGGCCTCTTCGGACTCGACATCGAACGGTTGAACGGCTATTGTGATGAGTCCCAGGGTCGCGGCTGGGCATCAGTGGTAGCAGGACATGGATATCAACAAGACCATCGAAGAGATAGAGTTGCTGGAGCGTATCTATTCGCTTCCGGACACGAGGCAGCTCCGGTTGGCCGACCGCGAAGCGGCAAACCAGAAGCATGACGAGATGTATGCCGACAACCCGTGGTTCCGGCTGTGGAAGCGATATGGTGTCTGAGGGAGACCGGATCGCCGTGAAACTGGCGGCCAGCCCTGTCTGGGATTTTTTGTCGTCGATCGGCAACTCTGTCGTTTGATTTCCTCATGATCCCCGTGACTGGGTTTTAGTGATGACATTCGCGTGCGACAAGACAACAAGCGACGAAGGGTTGATAATTGCTTTGTATGCCAACCCGACCGCCTCATGCTGAACCTCGTTGGCCTGTCCTCATTGCGCTGATCTCCATCGTTGCTCTTAATTTCGCATTGCCTGAAATGCTGAGCGTCGGCCCCCGATGGCTGCTTGCGGTTGTGTTTGCGGTGCTCGCAACCGCCGTCATGGTCTTTCATGCGAGCGGTGCTGAGCAGAAGGCATATGTCACTGGACTGGTTCTGACTGGAACAGTCACTGCCGCACTGGTGGCGTCCCTCGTCCTGCTGGTACGCGCCCTGCCGACCCATAAGCAAGAGTCTGTTCAGTTGCTGCGGTCGGCGGGGTCATTATGGATCAGCAATGTGCTGGTGTTCGCAAGTTGGTACTGGCGGTTAGACGCCGGGGGTCCACACAAGCGGGAAAAAGTAACGTTTCATCGGAGCGGCGCATTTCTGTTTCCGCAGATGGCTCTGCGCGAAGACTCTCCCGCCAGGCCCGACTCATGGCATCCCCGCTTCATCGACTATCTCTTTCTCTCGTTTAACACGAGCACGGCATTGTCTCCAACGGATACGCAGGTCCTGTCACGTTGGGCGAAAGCCCTGATGATGCTTCAATCTCTCATATCGCTTGCGATTATCGTGTTACTAGCGGCGAGAGCTGTGAACATCTTTTAAGCGATGTTCACAGCTTGCGCCTGCTACTCCTCTGGCTCGGCCTTTTCTCTGCGGGCGACGCCGGTTCGAATCGCCGCTCTCACCACTTCTTTCGCCACCGATTCGGCGACCTTCGGATTGAACACGCCGGGAACAATGTACTCCTCGTTGAGTTCGTTGGGAGACACTATGTTGGCGATGGCGTGCGCCGCCGCCAGCTTCATCTCTTCATTGATGTCCGTAGCCTGGCAATCAAGTGCCCCGCGGAAGATGCCGGGGAAGCAGAGGACGTTGTTGATCTGGTTCGGATAGTCGGAACGGCCCGTCGCCATGATGCGCACGTAAGGTGCGGCTTCCTCGGGCATCACCTCTGGGATGGGGTTGGCCATGGCGAAAACAATGGCATCCTTGTTCATCTTTGCCAGGTCTTTCGCACTGACCACGCCGGGGCCGGACAATCCCATGAAGAAGTCGGCGCCTTCGAGAGCTTCTTTCAGCGTACCCTTGAAGCCGGCTGGGTTCGTGTGCTCGGCGAACCATTGCTTCATGAAGTTCATGCCTTCGGTGCGGCCCTTGTAGATTGCTCCAGTGCGGTCGAACCCGATGATGTTCGTCCCTCCGGCCCCGAGGATGATCTTCGAGCAGGCCACGCCTGCGGCGCCGACGCCAGTAATGATCATCTTCATCTCGGAGATATCCTTGCCGACAATCTTGGCGGCGTTGATCAATGAAGCCAGAACCACCACGGCGGTGCCGTGCTGGTCGTCGTGGAAGACCGGAATATCGAGTTCTTTTTTCAGCCTGGCCTCGATCTCGAAACATCGCGGCGCGGAAATATCTTCCAGGTTGATGCCGCCAAACACCGGCGCAATGTTTTTTACGGTCCTGATGATTTCTTCCGTGTCCTTGGTCGCCAGGCAAATGGGAAATGCGTCAACCTTGCCGAACTCTTTAAAGAGCATCGCCTTGCCTTCCATCACAGGCATGGCAGCTTCGGGGCCTATGTCGCCAAGGCCCAGCACGGCAGTACCGTCGGTGACAACGGCAATGGTGTTGCGCTTGATCGTGAGCTTATAGACATTCTCCGGATGCCGATGGATGTCCATGCAAACGCGTGCGACACCGGGAGTATAGGCCATCGACAGGTCGTCGCGGGTGCGAACTGGAACCTTGCTCACCACCCTGATCTTGCCTCCCAGGTGCATAAGGAAGGTGCGATCCGACACGTGGACAACCTCGATGTTGCTGAGAGTTCTCAGCTCCTTGACAAGGCTATCGCCGTGCTCCTGATCGCGAACGTTGACTGTCACATCACGAATGATGTGATTTTTTTCGAAGCCGGCGATGTCGATTGCGCCGATGTCTCCGCCGAGTTCGCCGATCTTGGATGTGACTCTGCCTAGATTGCCGGGTTCATTAGGAATCTTCAGACGTAGCGTGAGACTGTAGCCTGCACTCGGCTTGACGGGTATAGTTGCCATAATGTTCGAGTCCTTTTCTCGGCAATTTTGAGGAATTCAACGATTCAACTGCTCTGCCGTCAACAGCGACACCAGTCTGACCTGCTACGGAAGAGACGCGGAGACGGCAGACCACCCCAGGGTTCAAAAGTGTAGCAAAAGAGATGAGGCGCGCGAGAAAAATAGTTAACGCCCGCAACGTCCCGAACTTTCATCCTGTACGAAAGCTGTTGCCGGCAGCAACAAGACCAGAATAAAAGAGGGCGCGGAACCACGGCTCGACCCAATGCCAAACCATTCCCGCGCCCTGATGTTGAAGCTTGCGGCACACCCTCGGGCAGCCCGACTACTACTTGGCTCCTTGGAGGGCCGACTATGCCTTAGCCGCTTTCCCGCCTACTTCGAGACCCAGTGAACGCATCCAGGCAAAGATTTTTTCGTCCTGGCCAGGATTCAACGCCATCGGCGCCGAAGCCGTAGGACCGCAAATGCCCATGGCGTGCAATCCAAACTTGATCACGGGAGCGTTGCCGCCAAACTGAGCGATTAACGGGATCAGGGATGCCGTCTTTTGCAACGCCATCGCTGTTTTCAAATCTCCGCGCAGCCAGGCTTCATAGACATCGACGCAAAGCTTGGGAACCAGGCTGCCGCCGGCATAGATGCCGCCCTTCGCGCCTGACTCGAACGCCGCAACTCCAAGCGCCGGGTTGCCGACCATGACGGAAAACTTGGCTGGGGTCGATTCCACAAAGCGCTGCAGGTTCATGAAATCGCCCGAGCTGTCCTTGACGCCGATGATGTTCGGATGCGCCGCCAATTTCCCCAGGGTGTCGGGCGCAATAGGAATCTTCGTCATCTGCGGGAAGTTATAAACCACAACCGGCTTGGTGGATGCGTCGGCAACGGTCTGGAAATGCCGGTAAACAGCGCCCTGATCCAGCGGGAAATAATAAGGCACCGCAACGAGGACGGCATCCGCCTTGGTCTGGCAGGCGAACCGCACCTGCGCGAGCGTCTTCTTGGTTCCAGTGTCACCGCAACCAACCAGCACCGGGACCTTCCCCTTCACCTCATCCAGCACTGTTTCGATCGCGTCCTGACGCATGGCATCGGTCATTGCCGGAAATTCGCCTGTGCTGCCCATCACGACAACGCCATGCACGCCTGCTCCCAGGCAATAGCGGACGACATTACGCATGCCGGCCTTATCCACCTGCTCGTCGGGGGTAAGCGGCGTTACCATTGCGGGATAAATGCCTTTTAATTCCATCTTTGTTCCTTTGTTTTACTGGTTAGGATGCGTTCTGATGTGGCTCGGGCACCGTCGTTGTTATGCAGGACTGGTGCGCCCCGGGGTCCCCGGCGAGCACCGCTCGCTGGGGTGACGAGGCACAGCCAGCACGCTGGAATCAGAGACGGCGCCATCCGCTTGCGGATCGCGGCCTTTTGCTGCACAAACAGATACGGTCACATTATATATGTGACCGGTCTGTTTGATTCACCAAAACTTCATTTACTCGCGGGTTTAGCGGCGGCGGCCTCGTCGCACTTCAACTTGCCTGCTTTGGCGTAGTTGACCTTCGCCATCTCTCTGATGATGATTGTGACTGCTTCCTCAGGCACCGATAGCGTGGTGCAAATCGCACCGGTCACGGCCTTTGCCATCGCCCGTTTCTGATCTACGGTACGGCCTTCAAACATGCTTACTTCTACGGTTGGCATATGTTTTCCTCTCTGGTGAACAATTGAGGGACGCGGCGTGCCACGTCCCGAAATAAGATAAACGTCAGAAACTTGATCGTCCTTATCTTAGCTGATCGGGAGCGAAGTGGGCTCAAGCACCAATTCCAAATACCTCGGTTTCTCCCCGTCCGCCACTCCCGGCGGAATGATGATCGTCTCATGAAGCGAGCCGATTGCCGAGACTTTATCGGGAAACACCTGCAACATGCGGTCGTGGCCGGCAACAACAATTTCCGCAATCTTGCGGATCTTGGCGATGGACTGCGCGCTAGAATCTTCGTTCCAGCTAATCGAGACCTTGCCGGTCGCCAGTTCACTGATATTCTTGACCGCATCGCCGGCCAGCACGGTCGTCGGCATACCCTTGTCACGCAAAACCAGAGACATGCATCCGGGCGTGTGGCCGGGAGTAAACATTGTCCGCACGCCAGGGGCAATCTCAACCTCTCCCTCGATCAACTGCAGGCGTCCGGTATTCACTATCGCCGGATAGAGAAATTTTGGGATCGGAAAATGGTCGGGATCGCTCTTGACCCATTCCGCTTCTTTGACGTGCAAAAGGATTTTGGCTTTCGGAAAGTAGTCGAAGTTGTAGACGTGATCATCGTGAAAGTGGCTCAAGACAAGGATGTCGATATCCTCGGCCTTAGCTCCGCATTCCTGTAACCGTGCGCGAAGGTCGCTGCGCTTGCCGGGTCCTCCGGTATCGAAGACGATCTTTGTTCCCTGGGTTTCGATGTACACCACCGAACTCCAGCCCATGTAGCCTCTGCTCAATTTTCCGGGGAAGCCCTGAAACACTAATTCCATCTTCATAGCGTCCGCCCTTAAACGTTGCCCGCAACGATCAGTTGCCGCCCGCATTGGACTTGTACCAATGGAAACGCACTCCATGCCGTGATGTCTAGCACAAAAATCGTCTGTCTGAGCGCGCCGGCGGATACCGGCCTGCCGGCTCAAGAACTGTCGCCCGCGTGAGAGCGGCAGCCGGCGTCGTGGTAGGCTCTATATCGCCTATGAACCTTTTGCCTCCGCCGCGCGATCTGCTTCTTTTCATGACGGCTGCCATCGTGTTGCTGGTCATTCCGGGACCAGCGGTGCTTTACATCGTAGCGCGCAGCGTCGATCAGGGACGCAAGGCGGGATTGGCCTCGTGTGCCGGCATTACTACCGGGGGATTGGTGCACGTCCTGGCCGCGGCGTTTGGACTCTCGGCTCTGCTGGTCTCTTCGGCAATGGCATACTCGGTCGTGAAATATGCGGGCGCCGCATACTTGGTTTATTTGGGAATCAGAAAACTTCGTGAGCGTCCCGTCGCCGCCGACGGGATGAAGCATGTCGAGCCGGCGCCATTGCGTCACGTCTACGCGCAAGGTGTTCTGGTCCAGGCTCTCAACCCGAAGACCGCAATCTTCTTCTTTGCCTTCCTGCCCCAGTTCGTCAATCCCACACGGGGACCCGTGACCCTCCAGTTCCTCGCCTTGGGCATGGTCTTCATTGTTATGGGCTTCATCAGTGACAGCCTGTGGGCGTTAACGGCGGGATCCGCCGCCGGCTGGCTACAACGCAACCGGACTTTCCTGCGCCACCAACGGTATGTTTCCGGAACGGTGTACATCGGCCTTGGGTTGGCTACGGCGGTAAGTGGATCGAGGCACACCTAGACGGACCATCGTCCGCCTCCCAATGCATTTTGCGACGGAGTTCACGAGCAAATGGTCTACCTGTTCATCTTCAACGACTCGCCTTACGGCACGCAGCGCACTTATAACGGCCTCCGACTGGCTCTTAACCTGTCGAAGCCGCCGGCCAATAAAGTAATGGTTTTCCTGCTCGGTGACGGAGTTCTGACCGGACTCGGTCAACCAGCCGCGCTCAATGCCTTCTACAACGTGCAGGAAATGCTGAAACAGCTAGCGCAGCGGGAAGTGGACATCGGCGCATGCCGCACCTGCCTGGAAGCACGCGGGCTTGGTGACGAGATGCTGCTGGAAGGCGTAAAGCGCAGCACTCTGGACGAGCTTACCGCCTGGACGGAAGAAGCCGACAAAGTGCTCAGCTTCTAGCGCGCCGGTATCAGGATTAGGTATGCTGAAGTATGTCGCTCTTGCGCTTTCTGATGATGCTTTCGCTCGCGATCTGGCTCGGCGGCATCATGTTTTTCGCCTTTGTGCTGGCGCCGACTGTTTTCTCAGTGCTGCCCACGCGCAATCTGGCCGGCATGGTGGTGAGCCGCTCGCTGGCGCGGCTGCACTGGATCGGCTTGTTTAGCGGTATTGCTTATCTCGTTCTCAGCCTGGTGCTTTCGCGCCTGGGTGGCTCGTTTCAGCCATTTGCGCTGCGTCATCTGCTGGTCTTGCTGATGATTGCACTCGTTTTGATTGCGCAGTTTGGCATCTCCGGCAAGATGAACCGGTTGCGCACCGACATGGGCGTGATCGACAGCGTCGCCGAGGACGATCCGCGCCGCCTGGAGTTCAATCGCCTGCACGTTTGGTCGACGCGAGCCGAAGGAACCATCCTCATCCTGGGATTAGCAGTTCTGTTTCTTACCACGCGGCGTTTATCATAGAGTCCGTTCCCGTGTAGCATCGTCGAGCAGGCTGCTGATAAACAGGGTTGCTCTGATGTGAGCATGCGAGCAATTACGGCTATAGCTCTTTCGCTCACACATTTCGTAGCGCCTCGCTTGCTGCTCGGTGCGCAGCTTGCTAGGCCGGTTGTCCGTCGCTTGGCCGTACCGAACCAAGCCAAACGCGAGGCATGCAGCGGCGCACCGGCCGCTGTGCATTTTCGGCAGCGAGAAAGTCATGGCGCAATCATCATGAAGACTGGAATCATCGGCCTTCCCCAGGTGGGCAAAACTTCACTGTTCAAGATGTTGACCAAAGCGGACATCTCCAGCCGCACTCACGGCAATCCGCGCGAGGCGCACATCGGAGTCGCAACCGTTCCCGATGACCGGCTCGACCGCCTTGCCAAATTGTGCAACCCGCTAAAGCTCATCCACGCGCAGGTGGAGTATGTCGACGTGGCCGCGATTGGGCAGGAAGCGCTGAAAGAGACCGCCTTTCTTTCCAACTTGCGAGTGGTGGACGCGCTGGCGCACGTGTTGAGGGCCTTCGACGATCCCTCGATTCCGCACAGCGGCGAAATCGATCCGCTGCGCGACCTCAAGAGCGTCAATCTCGACCTGATCGTCAGCGATTTGGAGCAGGTGGAAACGCGCCTGGAGCGCATGCAAAAGGACCTGAAGAAAAAGAAAACTCCCGAACTGGAGAAAGAAAACGAGGTGCTTCTCCGCGCCAAGGCGCACCTGGAAACCGAGAGTCCATTGCGCGAAATGGAAATGACGAAGGACGAGAAAAAAATTGTCCGCGGCTTCATGTTCCTGAGCGAAAAGCCGATGCTGTACGTGCTGAACATTGGCGAGAGCCCGCAACTGGGTAACGACCTGGAGGCGGCCGTGGAGAAATACAATGTGCGCGAGGCGGCCTCACGTCCCAATACCGGCGCTACCGCCATCTGCGGCAACGTGGAGGCCGAATTGACGGAGATGAGCGACGAGGAAGCGGCCGAGTTCCTTTCCAGCTACGGACTGAAGGAGAGTGGCCTCACCCGCCTGATCCGCACCAGCTACGCCCTGCTCGGGCTGATTTCGTTCTTCACCGTGGGCGAAGACGAATGCCGAGCCTGGACGATCGAGAAGAACACGCGCGCCGTCAACGCCGCCGGCGCCATCCACACCGACCTGGAACATCATTTCATCCGCGCCGAAACCATTCGCTGGGACACCCTTCTCGAACTGGGTTCGGAAGCCGCCGCGCGGGCCGCCGGCAAACTGCGGCTGGAAGGCAAAGACTACATCGTGCAGGACGGAGATATTCTGCACATACGGCATTCGGGTTAGACGCAATGACGCCGATCCTTCTCAGCATTGTGCTTGGTCTGACCGCCGCGCTCGCCAACGTTTTCGGCGGGGCCATACTGGTTTCCAAAAGCTGGGAGCCTCGTTACTTGAAGTATTTCATGGCGGTCGGCGCGGGGTTCATGCTGGCCACGGCGATGGTGGAGATGATTCCCACCAGTATCGAGTTGCGCGGCAGAAGCGGCGCCTTTCTGGTGCTGTTCGGGTACCTGCTCATCCATTTCTTCGAGCACGCGGTGACGCCGCA
The DNA here is from genome assembly GCA_963842345.1 of uncultured Acidobacteriota bacterium. Classification (GTDB taxonomy): domain Bacteria; phylum Acidobacteriota; class Terriglobia; order Terriglobales; family Acidobacteriaceae; genus CAWBRT01. The sequence goes on along the minus strand of CAWJGD010000021.1, from coordinate 84,342 downwards.
CTTTCATTTTGGAGAAGAGATTCACGAAAACGAGTTCGCGACGAGTCACCGAAGCCTCTCCGTACTGCTGGGCCTCATCATCCACACTTTCTTTGACGGAATCGCCATCGCCTCGGGATTTCTGGTTTCGCCACGGCTCGGATGGATCATCTTCATCGCGGTTTTTCTGCACAAGATTCCGGAAGGCTTCACCATCACTTCGGTGATGCTGGCCAGTGGACACAGCCGCATGAGTTCCTGGGGTGCGTCGATGGTGCTTGGAGCTGCCACTCTGGCGGGCGTCTTCACCATGGCCATTACCCAGGCGGCGGTGAACATTGGCTTGCCCATCTCGGCCGGAGTAACGATTTATGTTGCCGCCAGCGATATTCTGCCCGAGGTGAACCGCGAGCCGGGTGTCCGCATGGCGTTGCTCGTGTTCGTCGGCGTCGCCGTGATGTTTCTGCTTGACCAGTGCTTTCATCTGCACTGAAGCATTTGAGCGGTACCAGGGAGCGATACCCTATCTTTCGCTGCGGGTGTCATCGTGAGGAGGTTCGCCGCTTTTGCGAACCGACGTGACGATCTATGCATTTCTCCGAGCGTCATCCGAAGGCCAGAAAAACAAATACATAGCCCCTTACGTCGCGTCCTAACGGACGCGCCTCAGGGTGACACACTGGAATAATCGTTCTTGGGATGCACCAACCCTAGCACCGCATTAGCAGTGCCTGCTACTCCACCGGCCTGCGGGCGGTGTAGCCATCTCGCACGATGATGTTGTACTTCAGTTCCTTCTTCTTCTGGTCGCGAATGGTGAGCGGCTTGTCGGTTCCGGGCTCCACCAGTTGCACCTTCAGTTTGCGGTAACTGCCGTCCAACTTCTGGTTCGTTGGCTTGAAGGTGATTGTGTACTGGTTGCGCACCGAGTTCGAAATGTCGCGGAACGCCTCCGGGAACTCGGCCTGAAAGCGCGGGTTGTACCAGCGCCCTCCGGTCATCTGGGCGAACGTCCTCATCTGATTGTCGGCCTGAAGATAGTCGAGCGAGCGCATTTGTCCGCCTGCCGACGTGCCGTAACGCGCATCGAGCCACTCGTTGAAGGCGCGGCCCGTGCTCACCGTAAAGATCGTGACGTTGGGCGTCTCCTTGATTTTCTTTTGTATCCGGTCGTAAGTGATTCTGCTGAAGGTATCGATGCCGCTGGCGATCACGATCACTTCCTTGCGGCCCTTGATGCGGTCGATGCGGTCCAGTGTGTCGTAGAGCGCGTCAAACAGGTTGCGCTCGCTGAAGCCGGGAATGCGCAGCATATTCAGCGCGCCGAATACCCTTGCCTTGTCCTGCGTGAAATCAAGCAGGATATTCGGCTTCATGTCGTACTCGATCACCGCGACCCAGTCGTCTTTCCTGAGGCCCTCGGCGAAAGCGTAGGCCGCGCGCAGAGCGTCGGCCAGAAACGCTCTCGTGTAATTGCTGTTGGCGAACTCGATTAGCAGAACGGCGGTAATTGGCGCCTGCGTTTGGCCGAAACTCGTGATCGGCTGCGGAACGCCGTCCTCCAACACGCGGAAATTATCCTGCTTCAGACCGGGAATGAACTGGCCATCCTTGGAAAGGACTATCGCGTCCACGGTTACAATGGGCACGTTCACGCTGAGCGAATAGCTTGGCATGTCCTCGGGCTGCTTGGGAGCCGGCGGCGGAGGGGGCGGGGGTGGGGGCGGCGCTTCGGTCCTTCTCGGAATGGCGTAGGGGCCAACCTCTCCCTGCGGACCACCAGCCTCCGGCGGCACCTGTTGTTCCGTCTGGGCCGGAGATTTGCCGGGCGCCGACTGCTGTTGTGACCACGTTAGTGGCGAACTCAACAATACCAGCGCGAGTACTACTCCCAATTGAGATGGACTAAGTGTTTTCGTAAGTGATCTAAGGCTCATACCCTGCCTCTCGGGCCAGACTCCCTGCTAGTATAAATCCAGTTTTTCGCACCTTTTCTACATAAGCAGAGCAGTTTCAGTGTTGATCGCGCAAACCTAAGCGTTGCGTGAGCTGCCGCAGGAGACAGAATGCGCAACCGCTTCGTCGCCCGTCCGGAATTCGCCAGCAGATCGCGATACCGGGCAAATATCAATGCTGCATTCCCCTGGATAAGTTTGCGCCGTCTGCTCACGATGGCGGTGGTTTGCTTCGTGGCCCTAACACTGGCAATTCCCGCCATTGCCATTGAACCTAAGCTAACCGTGCCGATCATGGCCCTGAAAGACATAAAGGCAGGGATGCGCGGCACCGCTTACACGGTGTTTGAAGGCAACAAGCCCGAACCGATGCAGGTTGAGGTGCTTGGAATCCTACGCAACATGACTGGCCCAAAGGGCGACGTCATCCTGGTTCGTCTCCACGGAGAAAAACCAGAATATACCGGTATCGTTGCCGGAATGAGCGGCAGCCCGGTTTACATCGACGGCAAACTAGTCGGCGCGCTCGCATTCCGCATAGGCCAGTTTTCCAAGGAACCGATCGCCGGCATTACTCCTATCGCTTCGATGCTGGAAATCAATGAGTTGGATACGACGATGGCTCAGGACGCCGCCACTGCCAAGTCTCCCGCCATTGTTCCCACGCGCACGGGCGGTCCAGGCGAAGCTCCGCCAATAGCGTCGGTTGCCCAGTATCTGCAACCCATCGACACGCCCTTGGTCTTCAACGGCTTCAACCAGGAGACGATTCAGCGCTTCTCGTCGGAGTTTGCGGCGGCCGGCATTGTGCCCGTCATGGGCGCCGGATCGGTCGACTCAAGCATCAAAGATCCTACTCCCATTGTCGCCGGCTCGTCCGTAGCCGCGGTTCTCGTACGCGGCGATATTGACATTTCCGCCACCTGTACCGTCACTTACGTCGACGCCAATCGCCTGCTGGCCTGCGGACATCCGTTGATGGGCAGCGGGGCGATCGAGATGCCGATGACCAAGTCGCAGGTACTGGCAACGCTGGCTTCACCGGCCAACTCATTCAAGATTGCCACGGCCACCGAGACCATCGGCGCCTTCGTGCAGGATCGCCACAACGGAATCATGGGGCGCTTCGGCACAGACGCGCACATGATTCCGGTAACGCTGACGATCAGTGGCACGACGCATCCCCGCAGTTATCACTTTGAAGTGCTCAACAATAGCCGCATGACTCCGGTTGCCATGATGGCCGCAGTTTACAACTCCGTTCAGGGCACCAATGAATATGGCGAAGACAGGACCTTCCGGGTCGTCGGCAGCATCAACGTCTCGGGCCATTCCAAGCTGACGCTCGATGATATGTTCGCACCCTCCGACGGTGGGCAGCCGACAGCGGCTTCCATCGCCATGGCGCTCGGCGAGCGGTTTTCCCGCATCTACGAAAACCCCTACCAGCGGCCGGAGATCACCGCCGTGGAGTTGAACGTCAACGTGATCCCGGAACGCCGCTTTGCGCGGCTGGAAACGGCGCGCACCGACGTTACCGAAGCGCGTCCCGGCGACGAAATCGTCGTGGAAACCGCGCTTCTTCCCTATCGCGGCGACCGCATCGTGCGGCAGATACCAATCCGGATTCCAACCTCGGCCCCGCGTGGCACGCTCCGCATACTGGTTAGCGACGGCGATACGCTGGACCGCATGCAACGCCAGAGCACGGTGTCCTCGCGCTGCGATCTTTCTTCAACGATCGCCATGTTGAACAACCGCCACGCCAACCATCGGCTTTATGTTTCGCTGCTGGAGGCAAACCCGCAGGCGACGGTGAAGGACAAGGTGATGCCCGCCCTGCCACTTTCGGTGATGAACGTGATGGAAGGCATGCGGGGCACACAGGACATGGTTGTCTCGGCCGAATCTTCGGTCCGGGAGGCTTCGACGCCTCTTGATTACGTTGTTTCCGGCCAGCAAATAATCACCGTCAACGTCCGATAATGCGCTAGACCGGATATCGCAAGGGGTGTGTCTTGAAGAAGAGCCGGGCGCTAAGGCCCGGCGGTGATGTAGGGGCACCGGCCCCATCCTTCCCTGAGGAAGACTAAATCGGCAATCCGTCGGCTGCCATTGACGAAAGCTATTCTTCGTCTGTAAGGTGCTGATGCCGGTCTGCCGTCTGTACTCGGGGCCAGCAGACTGGCGTTCAGTGGTTTACCATCTCATATACACATGAATAAAATCGTCCGATTTGCGCTTGTTTTAGCGTCGTTGACGGCAGCTGTCGCCGCTCAGAGCACTCGCGGCTGGGAGCAGTCGAAGCTTGAGGAATTTGAAAAGGGCACCAGCAAGGGCGTCTCCATCCGCAGCGATGGCGCACTGGAACTGGCGCCTACCTTTCGGCAGATTGGCACCACTTCCTCAACCTACCTTTGGTCGGTGGCCAGTGATGCGGAAGGAAACCTCTACGCCGCCGCCGGCTCCCCCGCACGGGTCTACCGCATAACTCCCAAAGGCGGGGTCAGCGTCATTTTTGCCGCCACCGAACTGCAAGTGCAGGCCCTGGCGGTGGATCGCGGTGGCGCAATCTACGCGGCCACGTCGCCCGATGGACGCGTCTACCGCATCGTTTACAGCCCCGCCGGCGCTGCGGGGACGGAAACCTCCGCCGCTCCCGCACTGGGGGAAAAGCAGCTGGCTCACACCGAGCAGGTGAACCCAAATTACACCTCCAGCGTTTACTTCGACCCGAAGACAAAATACATCTGGGCTCTGGCCATCGATGGCCAAGGACGCCTGTACGTAGCCACCGGCGATCACGGCGAAATCTTTCGCGTGGAGAAGAACGGCACAAGTTCCGCCTTTTTCAAGAGCGACGAGGCTCACATCCGCGCCATTGCGCTCGACCGCGACGGCAACCTCATCGCCGGATCCGATGGCAGCGGGCTGGTTTACCGCATCACCGGCGCCGGGAAGGGCTTCGTGTTGTTCGGAGCTCCCAAGAAGGAAATCACCGCTCTGGCGCTCGATTCACAGGGCAACATCTACGCCGCCGGCGCGGGCGAAAAGCGCCATGCCGCCCCGTCGCCGGGTGCACCCGCGGCTTCGACGATCCCGGTAACCGGTGCGGTCACGATGCTTGCCCCTGCACCGCCTCCACCGGGCGCCAGGCCGGGCGTCCCCGCGCCCGGGTCCGTTGCCCCGATGCCGATACCAGTGCCGGGGCTCAGCGCGACTGGCTCCGAGATCTACCGTATAGCCCCTGACGGTTCTCCTAAACGCATCTGGTACTCCCGCGAAGACCTGGTGTATGCGCTTACTTTCGATCACAACGGACGGCTCATTGCCGGCACCGGCAACAAGGGCAAAATCTACGCCATTGAAGGCAACGGCGAATTCGCCGATCTGTTGAAGGCCAGCGCCAGCCAGGTAACTGGATTCGCGCCCGCGCCCAACGGTGGCATTTACGCCGCGTGCAGCAACCTCGGCAAAGTCTTCCTGATGGAAGATTCTTCGCAACGCGAGGGCACGTATGACAGCGATGTGTTCGACGCCAGGATATTCTCCCGCTGGGGACGCGCGGAGATGCGCGGCCAGGGTTTGGTTGACCTCTATGCACGCAGCGGCAACGTCGACAACCCCGACCGCAACTGGAGCCCGTGGAGCACAATCGACCTCAAGGGGGGAACGCAAACACAGATTCCCCCGGCACGTTATGCGCAGTGGCGCGCGGTGCTGCATTCGGGCGGGACGGCGCCGCGGGTCTATAGCGTGCGGATCAATTACCTGACCAAAAACATCGCGCCGGAAGTGGATGACGTAACGGTCATGGCCAGACCGCCGGGTCCAATCCATCCTGAACCCGGCAATCCGAACCCGGCGGCGGCCGGCGTGCGTCCCGCGCGCCACGACATTACGCTGCGCTGGACGGCACATGACGACAACGACGATCAGTTGCGTTTCTCCATCTACTACCGTGGCGACGGCGATAGGCGTTGGCTGCTGCTGAAAAAAGACCTCAGCGAGCGCTTTTATGCTTTCGATCCGAGCCTGATTCCCGACGGCGGATACACGATCCGCGTGGTCGCCTCGGACGCGCCTTCGCATGCGCCGGGCGAGGCGCTCACCGGCTGGAAGGATAGCGCCCACTTCGAGGTTGATACGACGCCTCCCCGAATCGAAAACCTCAAAGCCGCCCTGGACGGCAACCAGGTGCACATCACCTTCAGCGCAACCGACTCGTTCTCGGTGATTCAGCGGGCCGAGTATTCGATCGACGCCGAAAACTGGCAGTTTGTCGCTCCGGTCGGGGAGATTTCCGATGCGAGGACGGAAAGTTATGACTTCTCGGTGCCGGTGCCGGCGCAATCCGAGCCTCCCGGCGAACCGCCATCGCCCGACTCGCCCGCCCGCCGCCGTGGACGCCGCTCCGCGCCGGCAAGCGCCGCAGTTGCGCCTGGTGGGGCGGAGGAGCACATCGTCATTGTGCGCGTCTACGACCGCGCCGATAACGTGGCCACCGCCAAGATGGTGGTGCGCTCGGGGCAGTAACATTGCCGATTGCGGGCTGCCATGCAAGCAAAGTCGAGCCAGGCAGCGCAAGAAACTACCCCAGGTTAGCCCAGTCACCCCAACGAGCCGAGCCTCGTCGGGGCCCCCGACACGGGCGAACCTGGGGCACCCGCCTCGCCTGCTGCGCAAAGTGGTTCACCAAACGGCCTTCCGCGAGCCCGGTCTATAATGCGAACCGTCGCAGCTTCACGGTTTCCGCGCTGCGAGCCACCGCATGAGATTTGAACTTTTCATTGCCGCCCGATATCTGCGAGCCAAGCGGCGCCAGGCCGTAATCGGCGTCATCACCGTTATTTCGGTCATTGGAGTGGCCGCCGGTGTCGCCTCGCTGATCATTGCGCTGTCCATCAACAACGGCTTCCGGCAAGACCTGCAGGAGCGGCTGCTGGGGTCGACTTCGCACGTGAACCTGATGCGCGTGGAAAACGACGGCATCAGGGATTGGCGTTCGCTTTTGGATCGGCTCGGGAAGGCGCCGCACGTATTGGCCGCTTCGCCCGCCATTTACGAGCAGGTTCTGATCTCGCGCGGGGCGCGGGCCAAGGGCGCGATTCTGAAGGGAATTCTGCCGGAGCGCGAGCGCCGCGTCAGCCAGTTGCTGAATTATGTGGTGGCGGGCTCGGCCCAGCCCCTGGCGGATGCCCAGCAGCGGCACGAAGCCGGTCAGGAGCGGCAGCCGCAGCCCTCCGCCAGCACTTCCCCCGATTCTCTTGAGGGCGTGCAGGCGCGCTTCGAAGGGCTTCCGCCGATCATTCTCGGCAAGGACATGGCCGACGATCTCGGGGCGAGCGTGAACTCAGTGGTGCTCGTCACCAGTCCCCAGGGTGAATTGACTCCATTCGGGATTGTGCCCAAGTATATGCGCTTCAAGGTCGTCGGCATCTTCCGGTCCGGCTTCTACGATTACGACTCGGCCTGGGCGATGACTGGCTTGGCCAACTCGCAGCGGCTGTTCGGGCTGGGCGACCTGGTTTCAGTTCTGGAATTCAAGATCGACGACATCTACAAGGCCGGCGAGGTTGGCGACGCGTTGCAGAAAGAGGCGGGAAAAGGCTTCATGGCGACCAACTGGATGGAGCAAAACCGCGCCCTCTTCCGGGCGCTGCGCCTGGAGCGCTTCGTCACGCTCATCACCATAGGCCTCATCGTCTTCGTGGCCGCGCTGAATATCCTGATCTCGCTGATCATGATGGTCATGGAAAAGACCAAAGACATCGCCGTGCTGGTTTCGATGGGAGCCAGAAGATCGCAGGTGCGCGGCATCTTTATCCTGCAAGGCGTGCTGATCGGCGTGATCGGCACCGCTCATTGGTCTGGTTGTCGGCTATGGGCTCTCCTGGGCCGCCGGGCATTATCATCTGATTGCGCTCTCCGCCGAGGTTTACTCGATCGACTACGTGCCGTTCGCGCCGCGAGCGCTCGATGGACTTCTGGTCGCTCTGGTTGCACTCGGAATCAGCTTGATCGCCACCATTTACCCCTCGTACTCCGCTTCGCGAATCCTGCCGGCCGAGGCCTTGCGATACGAGTAGAGGTGCCGCGGCAGATTCTGGCATCGGGCGACAGGTTCCACCCCAACATGCGCGACGCACGGCGCATCTATATGTTGCGGATTCAGCTACTCGCGCACAGCCCAGGGCGCAGTATCGCCTGCGGTGCTTCGGGCAGAAAACGCGCATTTAGTGTTGCCCGCGCGTGTTCTAATTTCTTAAAGGGTTCAGAAGCCGGAATTATACCGGCAGGAAACCTGAACCGGGACTGGAGCTACCCGCATCCAATGAGCGAGAGCGAAGTATTTTTGCGCGTGGAAGGCCTGACGAAGGTCTTCCGTTCCGGAAGCTCCGACTTAGTGCTCTTTGACAACCTGTCGTTCCAGGTTCGAAAGGGAGAGATGCTGGCGATTGTGGGCGAATCGGGCGCGGGCAAGAGTTCGCTGCTTCATCTGATCGGCACGCTTGATAGGCCGACCAGAGGTAACGTATACTTCGACAACCGCAATCTTGAGGCGTTATCCCAGGAAGCCGCTGCTGAGTTTCGCAACCGCGAAATTGGGTTTGTGTGGCAGTTCCACTACCTGCTTCCCGAGTTCACGGCCCTTGAGAACATCGCAATGCCTTTGCTGCTAAGGGGATGGAGCAGACGAAAGGCGGAAGCCGAAGCTGGCACGTGGTTGCAGCGAAGTGGGGCTGGCAGATCGCGGCCATCACCGTTCCGGCGAGCTTTCCGGGGGTGAGCAACAGCGAGTGTCTCTGGCCCGGGCGTTGGTGACACGGCCACAATTGCTGATGGCCGATGAGCCTACGGGCGACCTCGACAGCCGCACGGCGGATGCAGTATTTAATTTGATCGCCAGACTACATTCCGGCTACCAGCTGACATCCCTTATTGTTACGCACAATGTCGCGTTTGCGCGGCGCTGTCATCGCGTGCTGGTGCTGCAGGGCGGCCGGGTCGAAGAAATTGCGCCGGAATCTTTGCTGGTATAGCGATCGGAGACAGGAACTGGCGCGTAAGCAGGAAGTTAGAAGTAAACGGCAGGTAAATTGCTCGAAGAGTATTTGAATTATTTGTTGGATCGTGGCATCGGGATAGGACGACAATCAGGATCGGGGCAGGGTTCAGGCTCCGGATCATACGGACGGCTCAAGAGACTGGGCAAGCGGGTGATCGGGGGAGCTGCGGAGAAGCTAAATGTTTGAACGGTACACCGAAAAAGCCAGACGCGTGATTTTCTTCGCACGCTATGAAGCAAGCCAGTTTGGGTCTCCCTACATCGAGACGGAGCACCTGCTGCTTGGATTGCTGCGTGAGGATAAGGCTCTGACCAATCGTTTCCTTCGGCAGCATTCGTCGGTGGACTCCATCCGCAAGCAAATCGAGGGGCACACCACGATCCGCGAAAAGGTTTCGACCAGCGTCGATCTGCCTCTGAGCAACGAATGCAAGCGTGTGCTCGCCTATGCCGCGGAAGAGGCCGAGCGGCTCTCGCACAAGCACATTGGCACCGAACACCTGCTGCTTGGACTGTTGCGCGAAGAAAAATGCTTTGCCGCCGAGATTCTGCACGAGCGCGGACTGAAGCTGCAGACCATCCGCGAGGAGATGCAGCGCACGACGCAAGAGAAAGTGCAGACGCAACCGCAGCGCAACCGCGAATCGTCGCTGCTGGCCGAGTTCTCGCGCGACCTCACGCAGTCGGCCATGGAGAATCAGCTTGATCCTCTGGTCGGCCGCGACCAGGAAGTCGACCGGGCGATTCAGATCCTTTGCCGCCGGACCAAGAACAATCCGGTGCTGATCGGCGAGCCTGGCGTAGGCAAAACCGCGATTGTGGAAGGCTTGGCGCAACGCATAGCCGACGGCGAGGTGCCTTCGTTCCTGGCGGACAAGCGCATCCTGGGACTTGATCTTTCGCTGATCGTTGCCGGAACAAAGTATCGCGGCCAGTTCGAGGAGCGGCTCAAGACCATCATGAAGGAATTGATGGAGTCGCAGAACTGCATCATCTTCATCGACGAGTTGCACACGCTGGTGGGCGCCGGTTCGGCCGAGGGCTCGCTCGACGCGGCCAACATTCTGAAGCCCGCTCTCTCGCGCGGCGAGATTCAGTGCATAGGCGCGACTACGCCCGCTGAATACCGCAAATCGATCGAAAAGGATCGCTCGCTGGAGCGCCGCTTTCAGGCCGTCAAAGTGCCGCCGCCGAACGAAGAGGACGCCAAAAAGATCCTGGGCGGCATCAAGGACCGCTACGAGAAGTTTCATGCTGTAAGTTACACGGAGGATGCGATCGAATTCGCGGTTTCGCATTCCAACCGTTATATTCCCGACCGCTTCCTGCCCGATAAAGCAATCGACCTCATCGACGAAGCCGGTGCTCGCGTGAAACTGCGCCAGACCGCTTTGCCGGAGGAGATCACCGAGGTACAGAAGCGGATTAAGTTCATCGTCCACCGCATGGAGAACGCCATCGCGAACCACGAGTTCGAGAAGGCGCGCTTCTACAGCGACGAAGAACGGAAGGAGCGCGAGAACCTGCGCGCTCTTCGGGATAAGTATCATCTCGACGAGACTTCAACGGGCATCGTGACCCGTGAAGACATCGAAGAGGTTGTTTCGCGCTGGACGGGAGTGCCGATCTCCTCGATCAAGGAAGAAGAGTCGCTGAAGCTGCTGCGCATCGAAGAAGAGCTGCACAAGCGTGTCATCTCGCAAGATAAGGCCATCTCGGCCCTGTCTCGCGCCATCCGCCGCTCGCGCGCCGGTCTGAAGAGCCCGAACCGTCCGATCGGTTCGTTCCTCTTCCTGGGCCCGACCGGTGTCGGCAAAACCGAGGTCGCGCGCACGCTGGCGCAGTTCATGTTCGGCACGGAAAAGTCGCTGATACGCTTCGATATGTCCGAGTACATGGAAAAGCACTCGGTGAGCAAGCTGATCGGCTCGCCTCCGGGATACGTCGGCTACGAAGAGGGCGGCCAGTTGACCGAGCGGGTGAAGCGCGCGCCTTATTCGGTGGTGTTGCTGGACGAAATCGAGAAGGCGCATCCGGATGTCTTTAATATCCTGCTTCAGGTTTTTGAAGACGGCCAACTGACCGATGGACTCGGCAATACGGTCGACTTCAAGAACGCGATCATCATCATGACCTCGAACATCGGCGCGCGTCACCTGATGAAGCGCAGCGGACTCGGCTTCCAAAGCGATAAGGAAGATACGGTTTCCGATAAGGTCGAGGAGCTGGTGAAACAAGAGGTCAAGAAGACCTTCAACCCCGAGTTCCTGAACCGTATCGACGAAGTGATCCTGTTCCAGGCGCTGACCGAGCAGGATCTGATCCAGATCGTGGAGTTGATGGTGACGCAGTTGAACCAGAACCTGTCGCAGAGGGCGATCACGATTACCGTGACCGAAAGCTGCGCGGAAGTGGATTCTCGACAAAACGATTACCGACCGCAGCTACGGTGCGCGTCCGCTGCGCAGGGCGCTGCAGAAGTACATCGAGGACCCGCTGTCGGAGGCGCTCATACAGGGCACCATCAAGACGCGTCCGGCGTTCCTTGAGGTCTACCTCGAGAATAACCAGCTTTACTATCGCGAGGTGGGCGAGGAAAAGAAGGACGGAGCGCTACTCTACAACTGAAATCGAGTGGAAAACCGCTTGTGTGCCGGGTGCGGTCGACGGATCGCCCTCCGGCACGCGGAACGGGTAACCAGCCTTTCGCTCTGCAAGAGCCGCCGAATCTCCGGCGGCTTTTTTGTTTCAGACTGCCAGGGGCTGAACGCGACGGCACTTTATGGTAATTCCAGAGTAGGTGTGCCCCAGTGGCAGGTAGGGGCCTGTCGGGGACCTGTCGTGGTTCGCATGACAATCCTGAATAACCTTTGCTGGAATCCTCCCGCAGATACCCCTACCCTGAAACACGCGGTCTGGCGAATTTTTACCAGATGTGCAACGTGGCGTGCCAACTATTTACTTCAAAGACAACCCAGAGCTGCTGTTCTGATTCCAAGCACCTGCAGGCTGTAAAGACCTTTCCGGTGGGGCCCATGTATCGAGTTGCAAAGCTGATGTTTCTGATGGGGATGTTGGTAGCTTTGTTCTCCTTGACCTTAACCCAGACAGGCTGCGGTTCCGGGGGTTCCGGTAATTCCAACGCGCAGACCCAGTCGACCGAGCAGCACTGATAACACAGCGCCGGCAACTCCAACAACTCCAGCGGCTCCGACGACTCCAACGCTCAACGCCCACACTCCAACGCCACCCGCGACGCCTCCGGGCGAACGCCGCCGGTCGTCACGCCACCCTGCCGGCATCGGCACCATTAACGTCATTCAGAACGTCGTCGTCTTGATGCAGGAGAATCGCTCCTTCGACAGCTACTTGGGCATGCTGAATGCGTATCAGAAGACGGTCAAGGGCATAGCGAACCCGCAGGTGGAGGCGCTGCCGCTCAATGTGGTTCTCAAAGACAAGTCGGGCAATCCCATCCAACCGTTCCATTACCAGACCGCGTGCACGGATGCGATCACGCCGGCCTGGGGCGCCAGCATTACGCAGTATGCCGGCGGCAAGATGACCGGTTTTATGAAACCCTGCCGCTTGGGCCGGACGACCCGAATGGAACGCGCGCGATGGGATACTACGACTGGACGGACCTGCCCTACTACTACGAGCTGGCGACCCAGTATGCCATCAGCGACCGCCAGTTCGCCTCTGTGGGTGCCCGCACTCCGGTGAACCGCATGTATATTATGGGCGCGAGTTCTTATGGCAACGTCGATTTCGGACCGATTCCGCAGACGGCGCTCACCATCTTTGACCGCCTGACCGCTGCCGGAATCAGTTGGAAGTACTATTACATTCCGACGATCCCGGTTCCCCGGGGACTGAATATCACCGGGTTTCAACGTATCGAAGACCAACCCCAGCCAGATCGTTCCAACCACCGAGTATTTCACCGACTTGCAGAACGGCACGCTACCGACTTTCTCGTTCATTGAAAGCGACGGCTCGGGCTATGACGAGCACCCGGAGAATAACGTTCAGGTTGGGGCTCTCGAGCCTCCGGTTTCATCAATGCGTTTATCAACAGCTCCTACTACGCGACCGGCGTGCTTCTTCTCACCTACGATGAGCATGGTGGGCTGTATGACCACGTTAAACCGATCACGGTGGATGCGCCGGACAATATCCCTCCAAATCTTTCGGAAGACCCAGGGGCAGCTCCCACGGAACCCGGCTTCACGCGCTCCGGATTCAGAGTGCCGCTGATGGTCGTGTCGCCGTGGGTAAAACCGGGGTATGTCTCCCACGTGCCGCGAGAAAACACCTCGATTCTGAAGTTCATCGAGACGCGCTTCAATCTGGCTCCGCTCACCAAGCGGGACGCATCGCAAGACGACATGACGGAGATGTTCGACTTCACCACCCCGGCGCTGACCACGCCGCCGGTGTTGCCGACGCAGTTGACCAACCGGGCGTGCAGCTTTGCGCTTGAAGTTTCGCCCATGGAACCGTAGCTACGGCCTCGAAGAACCAAACGAAAGCCGCCGGAGACAGCTCCAGCGGCTTTTCTGTTGCCCGCAATACGACCGAACGCAGATCATTGGCTCTAACGAGAAGTGGTCTTGGCCGCCTTTTTCGGCTTCCGCAGGGCGGCGATGACCGCCTGCCCCATCTGTTTTGTCGTCGCCTTCCCGCCCAGATCCGGCGTGCGAACCTTGCCTTCGGCAAGCACGCTTTCGATCGCCTTCAACAGGGCTGCGCCAAGTTCGGCTTCGCCAAGGTGATCCAGCATCATCGAGACTGACCAGATGGTGGCGATAGGATTGGAGATGCCTTTGCCCGTAATGTCGGGCGCCGAGCCGTGGATTGCCTGGAACAGGCTTGGGTAACGGCCCTCGGGATTGAGGTTGGCGCTGGGAGCCAGCCCCATGCTGCCGGCGATGGCCGCGCCGAGATCGGTGACGATATCGCCGAACAGATTCGAGGCCACGACCACGTCCAGGCTCTCCGGCTTGATGACAAAACGCGCACAGAGCGAGTCGATCAACTGCTGCTCGTGCTGAATATCCGGGTACTTGGCGGAAACCTCGCGAAACACGTCGTCCCAGAAGACCATGCTGTAATTGACGGCGTTGGACTTGGTCGCGCTGGTCACCTTCTTGCGTCCGTGCCGGCGCGCATACTCGAAGGCATAGCGCATAACGCGCTCCGTGCCATGGTAGGTGAAGACCGACGCCTGCACCGCCGACTCCTGCGGAGTTCCCTTGTAGAGGCGCCCGCCAACTCCACAATATTCGCCTTCGACGTTCTCGCGAACGCAAACGATGTCGATATCCTTGGGACCTTTGCCGGCCAGCGGACTAGGGACGCCCTGCAGCAGGCGCACCGGACGAAGATTGATGTACTGGTCAAAGCCCTGGCGAATGGGCAGCAGCATACCCCAAAGCGATATGTGGTCGGCCACCCGCGGATCGCCAACCGGGCCCAGCAGGATGGCGTTGAAAGCGCCCGCCTCCAACACCTTGAGCGCGTCGGCAGGCATCATCGCTCCCTGGCGAAGATACCGCTCAGAGCCCCAGTCGTAGTCCTGGGTTTTGAACTTCAGGCCACCGTCAAGTTCGGCGACCGCTTTGAGAGCTGCAACGCCCTCCGTCATGACCTCCGACCCGATGCCGTCCCCGGGCATTACCGCAATGTTGTAGTGCCGCATTGAATAATCTCCTCACTTCAACTTTTGATCTCTCGGTTGTGACCTGCTTCGGAATTACTATAAGCCCTCACGCTCTCGGCGAACAGTCCTGCTCTCGCATAGCGCAGCGCAAGATGCTCGCCGCGTCACAATGCATCTAGCGCAGTAACGCATGTCGCGCATTTGAGGTGGTCGACTCCTGAAACGGGACGAGCGGAAATGCTCCTCGCCTCAGGTGACACTTCAAAGCATTCTTGCACCACCAAAGATCTCCACTTCAGCCGCCTTTTCTGGCACAATCAGAGCAGCTGGCCATAGTTTATGAAATTAATTGTTTACTCAGCCCCTTGGTGTCGCGACTGCCGCGAGGCAAAGCGCTTTCTGGAAAAGCACAGCATCTCTTACCAGGAGGTGGACATCGAGGCCACTCCGGGAGCCGCCGAAGAGGTAATTCGCAAGACCGGAAAGCGGGCCATCCCGCAATTCGTGGTGGACGGCGTTTGGGTGCAACCATACCGCCCGGGCAAGGGATTCCTCTACGAGGAAATGGCGGCGATGTTGGGTGTTTCCAACAACTAGAGTACCAGAAATACTCGCATAACTAAACACACCTCGTGAGTGTCATCCTGAGGAAGCCGCCCCTGGCGACGGCTGCTATCTCGTTGCATGGTCGTGGTCTCCCGTCGAGCCCAGCGTCGCGTGAGGTGATTGCGGTGTGAGGGACGCGATAGGATCTGCTTTTCGTTCCAGCCACACAAACAGCGGATTCTTCCTCGCTACGATGCTCAGATGACACGGCAGTAGCCATTAGCGCGAATTTCCGCGACGATGACACTGTGCGCTGACGTGTTATAGTGTCACAACGGTTCAGCGCTGGCGTGTCTGCATCGCCTCTGCCGTGCTGGCGAGCGGGCCGGAACTGGCAGCCGTCCGCGACGCCTGAGTGCGTGCGCGCCGTTTTCCGGAGGCGACAATGCCCCGCAGCGCCCCAATCAACTGCGGAGCGGTGGCCTGAAGCTCCTCGCGATGATGGATCGAGAGCTCGCGCAGGATGCGCTCGCCCCGTAGCGGTCAACGCCACCAGCACCTGCCGGCGGTCTTGCTCCGAGCGGCGGCGCTGCACCAGTCCCTGCTCGGTGAGGCGGTCGATAAGCTCCACCGAACTGTGATGCCGAATCTGGAGGCGTTCGGCAAGTTCCCCCACCGTGGCATGTATCCCATCCGGCAGCCCTTTCAGCGCCAGCATCAACTGGTGATGCTGCGGCTCAATGCCGGCCTCGCGAGCTACCCCCTCGCTGAAGCGCAAGAACTTGCGAATCTGGTAGCGGAATTCGGCCAGTGCCTGGTAATCGTTCACATCCAACTCGGCGGAGCTTGCCATGCAGATACTCCAATTGCATCGTTCTACGAAGTATTCAACCAGCAATTCTAGGCTTTTCTGGCCCATTTGGGCCAGCAGCCCGCAACGGGTACAATACTCCTTCAGTTACAACTACCCAGAATCCTGATTTAGATGCAAGGAGCTATGCCGTGATTCCGCGATATACACGCCCGGAGATGGGCCGCATCTGGAGTGAAGAAAACAAGTTCCGCACCTGGCTGCAGGTTGAAATCGCCGCCACGGAGACTCTGGCCGAAGCCGGACTGGTGCCGCAGTCGGCGGCTCGCGCCATCCGCGACAAGGGAGACTTCGATCTGGCGCGCATACAGGCCGTCGAGGCCGAGGTGAAGCACGATGTGATCGCCTTTACCACCGCGGTCTCCGAAAAAGTTGGTCCCGAGGCGCGCTGGCTGCACTACGGCTTGACCTCCAACGATGTGGTCGATACGGCGCAGGCTTTGCTGGTCAAACAGGCTTCGGCCATCATCCGCGTTGGCCTGGAACGCATGATTGAAGTGCTGCGCCGCCGCGCCTTTGAGTTCAAGGATGCGCCCACCATCGGCCGCACGCACGGAGTGCATGCCGAACCGATCACCTTCGGCCTGAAGCTGGCGAACTGGTATTCGGAGATGCGCCGCAACCTTGAGCGCTTCGACTTTGCCGCCGAACAGATGCGCGTGGGCAAGCTCTCCGGCGCGGTCGGCAACGCGGCCCACCTGGAACCGGAGTATGAAGAAAAAATCTGCGAACGGCTCGGCTTGAACGTCGCCGCGGTTTCGTCGCAGGTCATCCAGCGCGACCGGCACGCATTTTATGTGGCCACGCTGGCGGTGATCGCCTCGACCCTGGACAAGATCGCCACCGAAATCCGGCATCTGCAACGCACGGAGGTCCGCGAAGCCGAAGAATTCTTCAGCGAAAAGCAGAAGGGCTCGTCGGCCATGCCGCACAAGCGCAATCCCATCAACCTTGAACAGGTCAGCGGACTGGCGCGCGTGGTCCGCGGCAACGTGCAGGCCGCCTTCGAGGACGTCGCGCTATGGCATGAGCGCGACATCTCGCACTCTTCGGTCGAGCGCGTCATCCTGCCGGATTCGACGATCCTGGTCGACTACATGCTGCACAAGACGACCAACCTGATCGACACCATGCTTGTCTATCCGGAGCGCATGCTGCGCAACCTGAACTCCACCGGCGGGCTGGTCTTCAGCGGACAGCTCCTGCTCGACCTGGTGGAGGCCGGAGTGTCGCGCGAGGATGCCTACCGCATCGTCCAGCGCGACGCCATGCGGGCATGGAAGGAAGAACTGAACTTCCGCGAGCTGATCATGAACGATCCGGAGATCACCGGCAAGGTCGACCGCAAGACGCTTGGAGCGCGCCTTCGAACTTAAGCGCCAGTTGCGCAACGTGGACAAGATCTTCGCCCGCGTCTTCGGCACCGGCGAACGAGTCAAGAGCGCACGGAAGTAGCCTAGGAAAAAGACGGAACGCGGATGACATAACAAAAACCCCACTCAAGCTTCGCTTGAATGGGGTACCCGCCAATCTGCTCGTCAGTGGCCCAGGGTTGCGCCGCGTCGTTCGGGCCGTCATGCTGAGCACAGCGAAGCATCCCAGAATATTGTCCCAACCCGCGCCGCTCTGGGCATTTCGATTAAATCCTTCTGGCTGAGCCTCAGCCCCACACAGTACAGGGATTGCGAGTTCCTTCGCTTCGCTCTAGGATTTCGGCAGGCGGCTCAGACGCCGCCTCGGCGCCTCAACTTCGCTCCCTGGGGTCGCTCAGAATGACACCCTTAAAAATTTCTTGCACGAACTTGGGTTGGCTGGCGCCGAGGTTTGCGCCGCGTCGTCCGGCGCTAACCTGGGGATATTCCCACCTTACTTCGGCTCCTCCAGGAATAGCTGCACTTCGCGGAAGAGCTGCATGCGGTTCTTCTCCATGATGATCGTGTGCGTTCCCTCGCTGAGGAGGATGCGCCGCCTGTAGGGAGCATTCGTCAGTTTTTCGAAGACCGCGTTACCCAAGGGTGGAGGCGTATCCGCATCCCACTCGGCATTGATGACCAGCACGGGTACCGTGATCAGCGCTGGATCGTAGACCGGCTTGCCCTTCGTCCAGTAATCGCGGCGTATCCTGCACAGTGCCGTTGGGCGCCCGCAATACCGGCGGATTCTGCGCGGCACCTTGGGGATCGCTCGCCTGGGTCGCCGCGGCCCATTGCTCAAACCATCCCGCCGGAATCAGATCGGCCTTTTTGTTCTCCGGCACGCCGGTCAGCCAACGGGTTTTGGCCGCGCTCATGGTGACCGTTCGATAGGCTCCCAGCGGTCCGTCTCCGCCGCCGACGAGCGACGGCGTGGTGCGCAGCCATTGCGCCGCGTAGAGCACCAGCTTCTCCACCTTGGCGTTGTGCTGCGAGGTGTAGCTGGCCATGATGGTGGTGCCCCAGGACCAGCCAATCAGGTTAATCTTGGGCACCTTGCGGCGGGCGAGGATGCTGTCGACGACGGCAGATACGTCTTTGACGGCGACATCGGTGGTGACGATTGGCGGATTCTTCTCCGCCGGCTGGTCCATCTCAGGTGGACGCGTAGAGCGGCCATAGCCACGCAGATCGAGCAGGTAGACGTCGAAGCCCCGCTGCGCGATGTAGTCCATCCAGGAGAGCCCATCCAGCGGCAGATCGAAGGACGTGTCCGCCGGGTAAGTGGAGCCGTGAACGAAGAGCACGATCTTGTCCGCAGCGAAATTCTTAACGCCTTTCAAATGCTTGTTGCGGACAAAGATCTGAATTCCAGGATCGGAGGCTTTGACGAAATAGTCTTCCGAAACCAGCGGTTTAGGCGGCTGCGCCGCAAAAGAGTTTGCCTGTGCCATAACCAGAAAAATGCAACAAGAGATGAAGCCCAATAGCATCCGGTTGACCGTCATTTTACAACTTCCTCCTTCACCCGAGGCGATCCTTGGTTCAGCTAGAACCTGTTAAAACCTTCGGGGAACTCGATCTGATCCGGATCACGGTAGCATGGACTCGACTTGCGGGCCAATGACAATCCGTCGCCTCGATATCCCGATCCGATCTACGCCCCCACCCTAGCGTCGAACCGCGCGACGCTGAATGGGTCACCGGCTTCGGAAGGGTTCTGCGCCCCCACATCTGCAACAGCAGCAGATATGGGCCACCACGACAGTAGCAGCAACAACGTGCTATGGCTCCTCGCTTGTCAGGGGCCGCAAGTTCCGGCATAATAAGTGTTTGCCATCAGTGTGCGCCGGGCTGTTGGTCCCGGACCAGCCTGTGGTGCTCCGTTCGGACAATGCAAGCGGCCATGAATTCGAGTCTGGCGCGTGTAAGGAACGGAATTCCCTGTCCGGTTGGTTGCGGTGGGGATTGGGGCTTTGAGCCGGCGCAGGGTCGCCGATCAGGCCAATAATTCGAAAGGAATCGAATTCTGTGTTAATGATTCGTCTGTCGCGCCGTGGCGCGCGCAAGCAGCCCGTTTACCGCATCGTGGTTATCGAAAAGGACCGCGCTCGCGATGGCCGTTCGATCGAGGTGGTTGGACTTTACAATCCTCGCACCAGTCCCACGACCATTGATTTCAAACGCGATCGCGTCGAATACTGGGTCGGCAAAGGCGCCCAGATGTCTGCGACGGTCAGCAAACTGTTCGCGAAGGCGCCGGCTGCACCGGCTGAGGTTCCGGTCGCCTGAGCCGTTTTCACCGGGCGGGCACCGAAGGCACTCGCCGATCGCCCCAGTGAGCGGTGCTCGCCGGGGACCCCGTATCCCAAGGAGACCGCATGGCCTCTGCTTACGCTGGAGATGTGCGCAAACTTGTCCAGGAAGTCGCTAAGACGCTCGTGGACCATCCCGACGAAGTGCAGGTGGACGCGGTGCCTGAAGGCGAAGTGCTGGTCTTGGAGCTGACGGTCGCAGAAACCGATATGGGACGGGTCATTGGCAAGTCCGGACGCACGGCGCGGGCGTTGCGCGTGCTTCTATCGGCCTCGGCAGCCAAAGCCAATAAGCGTTGCTCACTGGAGATTCTTGAGTGAGAGGCGGGAAGATTCTCGAGTATGAGTTATGCCTCCGAGAGGCGCAAAGCAACCTGAGGACGGCGCACACACGGCTACGCCAGCCGGAGTTTCGCAGGGCGAGTTCATCACCATCGCCCGGGTGGTAAAGCCGCAGGGGCGGGTGGGCGAGGTTTCAGCCGAGCTGTTTACGGATTTTCCGGAGCGCTTTGCCGAGCGCCGGCACTTGTTCGCGCTCGGTACCACGGGAAACAGACGCGAACTTGAGTTGGAAGACTTCTGGCCGCACAAGGGCCGAATGATTCTGAAGTTCGCCGGTATTGACAACATCGACGCTGCCGCGAACTCTGGCGGGAGCCGAGATACAGATTCCGCGGGAACAGCGAGCCCAACTGGAAGAAGGCTCGTTTTTTGTGAGCGATCTGGTGGGCTGCCGGGTATTCGCGAGCACGGGAAGCGCTGAGGTTCGCGAATTGGGACCGGTTACAGACGTGGTGTTTGGAGCGGGCGAAGCGCCGCTGCTCCAGGTCCGCGAAGGAGCCAGGGAGTTATTGATTCCGTTCGTCGAGAGTTATACGAAAGCAGTGAATCTCGACGCGAGAAGGATCGAACTGGTTCTGCCCGAAGGCATGTTGGAGTTGGACGCCCCGCTGGGCCAGCCAAAAACCGGGCGGAGCGCAAAATGAAGTTCGAGATCATTACGATTTTTCCGGACTTCTTTCGTGGACCGCTGGACTACGGCATCGTGCGCAGAGCGCAAGAGGCCGGGATCATTGAAATCGGAATTCACGACTTGCGGGCCTTC
This sequence comes from uncultured Acidobacteriota bacterium, assembly GCA_963842345.1. Lineage (GTDB taxonomy): Bacteria > Acidobacteriota > Terriglobia > Terriglobales > Acidobacteriaceae > CAWBRT01. The sequence goes on along the minus strand of CAWJGD010000021.1, from coordinate 63,425 downwards.
GCTCACGACCGGCACAAGACGGTGGATGACCGTCCGTTCGGCGGCGGCGAGGGCATGGTGCTGAAGCCCGAACCACTGTTCGAGTGCGTTGAATCACTCGGCGTGGCGGCGCAGCAGGAGCGCTTGAGCGGGCAGGCCAAGGAGAGCGTAATCGCGCTCTCGGCGCAAGGCCGGCTTTACGAGCAGCCGATGGCGGCCGCGTTGGCTCAACTGGAGCGCATGGTGCTGATCTGCGGACGCTACGAAGGCATGGATGAGCGGGTAACGGAGCACCTGGCGGATCGCGAAATCTGCGTCGGCAACTTCGTGATGAGCGGTGGCGAACTGGGAGCGGCTTTGATCGTCGACACCGTGACACGCCTGCTGCGCGGAGCGCTGGGAAACGAGGCGTCGTCGCAGCATGAGAGCTTCAGCGCGTTGAAGGCTCCGGTAAGATTTGACGAGCGCGGGCGTCCCGAGCCGGATTCGACGGTTTCAGCCGCTGGACTGCTGGACTACGTGCATTACACGCGGCCGGCGGAGTTCCGTGGCATTGCGGTTCCCGAAGTGCTGGTCAATGGGAACCATGAAGAGATTCGGCGGTGGCGTAAACGCCGCGCGCTGGAAAAAACGCTGAAGAATCGCCCCGACCTTCTGGAGAAGGTGGCGCTCAGCAACGAAGACCAAGCCCTGATCGAAGAGATCGGGCGGGAAATGCAGGAAACTCGACGGACATAAGCCGCGAGACGTGAGATGGCCCACATCAGCCGAGCACCCACATCTGCTAACTGCGGCAGATATGGGGCACCAACGCGATTTTGATTTTGCCGGGGCGTACACGGTTGATCGCGTACAAAGGTCCCGAAGAAGAGGAATAGACATGTCGACTTCACCGATTATTACGAAGCTGCTTGCCAAGGCGCAGCGCACAGATCTCCCCAGCTTCCGTCCCGGCGACACGGTTCGCGTTCAAGTCAGGATCAAGGAAGGCGAAAAAGAGCGCTTGCAGGCGTTTGAAGGCATCGTCATCAAGATGCGCGGCGGCCCGCAAGGCAGCTTCACCGTGCGCAAGATGAGCTTCGGCCAGGGCGTCGAACGCATCTTCCCCATCCATGCGAAGGTGCTCGACAAAATCGACGTCCTGCGCTCGGCGAAGGTTCGCCGCGCCAAACTCTACTACCTCCGCGCCCTGCGCGGCAAGGCGGCAAGACTGAAGGAAGTAGATACCAGGTCCACCGCCGCGAAAAGTTAAGCTGTCAGCTTCCCCGATTTCTCAGGTCGCCATTGCGGGCGAGGATGAGCGTTGCGCATCCGAGTCGGGGAAGCTGGTACACGGAATAGTTCGCCGAACCGGGCGCTTGCTCCCACCCGGAATCTCTGCCATTCTGACTTCACCGTGCCCCGAAAACCGGCTCCCAACTCCGCCGAGAAACCCATCTCAAAGTCCGCGGCCAAGCTGCGCTTGCTGAAGACGCTGCACTGCACCACCAAGTTTGAAACTCAGGCGTGGAGCGCCGGCGCGAAGTTGGTCGCGGGCGTCGATGAGGTTGGACGCGGGTCGCTGTTCGGACCGGTAGTCGCCGGGGCCGTCATTCTCGACCCCGAATACCGCATTCGCGGGCTGCGCGACTCCAAGCTGCTGCCGGAGGCGCGGCGCGAGCAGTTGGCCGAGCGCATCAGGCAGCACTGCGTCGCCTGGGCCATCGCGGCCGTTGACGTCGGCCGCATCGACCAGATCAACATCTATCACGCTTCGCGGCTGGCGATGGTCGAGGCCGTCTCACGGCTGAGCGTGCGCCCGGATCATCTGCTGATCGACGCCATGAACATCGACTTCGAATGCGCGCAGACGGCGATTATCCACGGCGATGCGCTTTCGGCTTCGATTGCCGCCGCTTCCATCCTGGCCAAAGTCGAACGGGACGCGATGATTCGCGCCTGGGACCCGGTCTATCCCGTCTACGGACTCGCTTCCAACAAAGGCTACGCCACGCCGAAACACATCCGCGGCCTGCGCGAGCACGGACCCTCGCCCATGCATCGGCAATCGTTCGCCCCGGTGTGGATGAATTCCGCCTCGCAGGAACTCCTGCAATTCATGCTGGAAGACGAGGAAGCGGCTGAACAATCGTGACAGCTTCCAACATGTCATCCCGAGCGGTAGCGAAGGATCCCTACCCTGCGACGACTTTTGGGGATGCAAGGACTTCCGCGAAAGCCCCGAAGTCGGAAAGTCTCGGCTGAAGTATCGAATTAGGTCAGAGCTCGAGAATTGCCCTCTGTGACAGGAAACCGGCCCGCATGCTACAAACAATAGTGTGGTGTTAGGGTTGTTATTCCAAGAATTATTATTCCAGTGTGTCACCCTGAGCGCAGCGAAGGGTCTATGTATTTGCTTCTTCCGGCCTTCGGGTGTTGCGCGGTTAAACGCATAGATCGTCACGTCGGTTCGCCCGGCGAACCTCCTCACGATGACGCCCGCGAAAGGTGCGGTAAAGGTGCAGTATCTCTGTTGATGCTCTAGTGGTGCGAGTGCCCTGAGAGGACGGAATGCTACGACTGCTTTGCGTGACGGCTCATCCTGACGATGAAGCTGGCGGGTTCGGCGGCACTTGCTGCTGGCCAGAGAACGCGGAATTGAAACTTACATCATCTGCCTGACCCCGGGACAAGCCGCAACCAACCGGGGAACCAGCAGGAACAGCGAGGAGCTGGCCGCGATGCGCCGCAAGGAATTCGCTGCCGCATGCGAGCATCTAGGCGCGACCCGCGGCGACGTGCTCGACTATCCCGACAGCCGCCTGGATCAACAGAGTCTTGTACCAGGTTGCCGGCGACCTTACGCGGCGCATCCGCCAGATCAAGCCGCAGGTGGTCGTTACCTTTGGCCCCGAGGGCTCGCTGACCGCGCATCCGGATCACTCGATGGCTGGGATCTATGCGACGATGGCCTTTCAGTGGGCTCCCCGGTCCAACCGCTTTCCGGAGCAGTTCGAAGATGGCCTGAAGCCTTGGCGGCCACAGAAGCTCTATTACCGGACGTCCGACTTCACTATTCCCGAGCGTCAACCGGTGGCGCTGTCGCCGGTCAGCGCCCGCATCGAGATCGGCCAGGAGCGCATGGAGCGCAAGATCGAAGCCTTCAAGATGCACAAGAGTCAATCGCCGCTCTTCAACCTGTTTGAAGGCAATGCCAGGCGCCATGGGCCGGTCGAGCGGTTTCATCTCGCAGCCAGTGTCAAGCCGCAGGAAGCACATATCGAGAATGATCTGTTCGCAGGGGTTGAAGACGAGGGCTAAGGTCTGACTCGGCATTACCTAGTTATCTATTTGTAGTGAAACTTTCTTCTGGCCTGTTTGCGGTCGAAGGTCCAGTGAATGTTCACATGGTTGCGATTGACGCGCCGGTTCCAGGCCCGAGCTTCTTTGCGCAGAGATGCGAGGTTTCCGATGCGGCGTTTGCCCAGACACTGGCGGGAGAACAGGCTGATCTCAATCTCGGCCTGATTCAGCCAACTGCCATGTTTGGGCGTGTAATGCACGGTAAACCGCTCCCACAGCCAATCTCCCGCCTTCTCGCCGAACCGCTCCACCACCGCCTTGCGGCTGTGGGAACTCAGATTGTCCAGAACCAGGTGGATCGTGTCGGCCTCCGGATAGCTGGCCGCGATCTCCAGCAGATAATCGGCGAACTCAGGCGAAGAACGGTCTGGAGTTATGCGGGTAAAATGTCGTCCCGCTTTTGGCTGCACGCCGCAAAAGGCATTGGCGGTGCCGCAACGTTTGTACTCGCAGTCGCGGCGAACCATGCGCCCTGGCCGCATAAGCATCGGGGCACGCACCTCCTCATGCAAGACCACCGGCTTCTCGTCGATGCACACTACCGGCTCCCGGGCCGAGAGCGGCATTTCATAGACGGCCAGCACCTCTTCCATCCGGGCTATATACTCTTCATCGAGATCGGCCACGCACCACATTTTTTTCCCGCCACGGCTTCAGATCGTGACTTTCCAGCAATAGGCGGATGCTTTCCCGTCCCACTCGTGAAACCAGCTTTCGCCGCACGGCCTCAGCCGCGATCAGGCGTACACTCCAGCGCGCTTGCCCTTCCGGTGGGTCGCTGCACACCATCGCGATGATCCGCTGTCTTTGGCCGGTGTCCAGCAACCGCTCTCTGCCCGGACGCGGCTTCTCGTATAGCGCCTGCTCCAAGCCTTCATCCTCATAACGTCGGCCAATCGCCCGTACTGTTTTGGAGGCGACGGCCAAACTGCCAGCCACCTGCGCCGCTGTCTGCCCTTGGTCGAGTTGCTGCAGGATTAAGGCTCGTCGCACCACCCGCGCCGATTGCCGCCCCTTACTCAACATCCCGGCAATCTGCCGCCGTTCCTTCCTACTAAGCTGAACATGCACCCGATGCCAAGCTCGCATGCCCACACTATGCAGCTCAGGTTCTCACTGTGCCAGTACCTGACTATATACATCTTCTTGCGGTCATAGACCTAGGGTGGTTTCACAGTCCAAGAGAATACCCCACGTTAGCCCAATCACCCCAGCGAGCCGAGCCTCGCTGGGACCCCGAAGCGGGCGAACGTGGGGCACCATCGAACTTCAAGCTCCGCGCGAGCGCATGCTCAGGCTTCACGGAGATATCGTTTCGCGAAATTTGCCTATTCGCTCCGCTAGGCTGGAGAACTGGCTCTCGCCCTGGTGATCTCGCTGAGCAGATCACGGCGGCTCTGATCGCGTATCAAGTGCGGGTAACGAGAGCCGCCATGGTAATCGATGCGGATGGTCTTATAAAATTCTGCGTTCTCGATCAGCAATTCAAGTGGAGTATTAGCGTCGATACCGGCCTTCAGAGCATCGCTCAAGACGCGCGGGCTGAATTTGCGTCCGTTTACGGCCACAATTCTCATCCCGGGGCCAATGCCTGCCTTGGCAGCGGGCATATTGTGAATCGTATCGACGATTAATCCGTCTTGTTGCGCGATCAGGCCGATGGAGGCAGTGGCATCCACCAGCCGCTCCAGTTCCTGACGGATTCGCATCATCTCCGACGGCGTTTCGGTGTAGACGAGCAGCCAGCCGGCTTGGCTGATGCCGCCCAGCGGGGCATAAGGCGCGACGTCGGTGACGCGCTCGGCGAAGAACTTGCGCCAATCGTATGGGGCAATCTGATTCAACGCCGCGATCACGTCCTCAAGCGTATAAGGGTTGACCTCTGGCGGACCGCTGTGGCCACCGAAGAAAAGCCGCGCGAAATCGTCAAGCGATTTTCGGTCATTGCTCTGCTGGCGAATGACGACGTCGGCCTCCAGCCAGAGAAGAACGCCTTCGTCGTAGAAGTCCGGTCCGCGCCGCCATGAGGTCCATGCCGGTGAGGCGCCAAAGAGAAGTTGCGCCGAGACCGCGGTATCTTGCAACGATCGCCAAAGGCGTCCGGGCCGATAAACCATCTGCATGGCGGTTGCCGAGAGTTGATCGCGGAACAGCCCGGGGTCCCAAAGACCACTGCGCGCCGTGAGCACGAGAGCGAAATAGTCTGTCAGTCCCTCGTAAACCCACAGCAGATCGGTCTTGAGAGGCGTCTGGTAATTGTTCGCGGTGAGACCGGCGGGACGGCGGTACTTGCCGTTCCAGGAATGAATGTACTCATGCGGCAGCAACGCCGCGCCGAGCATCCGCATGTACGGGTCGACAAGAAAGCCTTCACTGGTACGGATCTCGCTCGATTCGTGGTGCTCCAGCCCAAAGTGCCCGGTGTGATTGCTCAGGCTCAGCAGAAAGTGGTAATCGCGAAAGTGGTACGAACCGAACAGAGCAGCGGCTTCGGCGATCAGATTGTTGAATGCTTGCCGGTCGCCTGCACTCATCTCAAGCGCGGCAGCGCTGTCGGATGCGATGTCGATCTCATGCGGCGGCATCTTCTCATGCTGCAACGGCACTACTTTGAAATACCTGCCCGCAAGCACAGGCGAGTCGATCAAGGTCGCAAGAGATGCGGTCGCGAACTGCACCGTGGAGCCCGAGCGAGTGGCGCCCGGAAGCGCGGTCCCGAAGCTCCAGCCATCGGGAAGCTTGAGGCCGGCCCTGACCTGGAGCTGGTCCGCACTGATGCCTTTCGGGTACAGAACAAGCTGATTCCAGTTCACGATGGCCAACTGCTCCGTTGCCGACGTTCCCTCGCTGAAGATGGCCGCCTGCGTCTCCACCGGCGAAAGGTAGTCCATTGCTATCTCGAGGCTGGCGACACCGGATGGAATTTCCAGGTGGTACGCGTACATGTCAACGGGATCGCGCTTCCACGGAATTGCCTTGCCCTCGGCGCTGAAGATCAGCCCTGCCGTGTCCGCAACAGGACCGCTGGGGGCGTGCTCACCGGGAATCCACTGCGGATAGTAGAGAGTGAGAGGACCCGGCGTAACCGGAAGAGTGATGTGCGAGTGCAAGATCTTGCGCTGTGCTTCCGTGGCATCGACCGTAAGCGTCAGGACCGGCGGCTGGCCGGCATCGGTCTCTGCCCCAACCCGCGCAACCTGCGCGAATGCATTCGCCAATGAGAAGCAGAGAGACAGCAACAGCAGCAAACGAAATGGGCGCAACTGCATTCTCCTGATTCGGGGTGCCCGGAAATGCCCCATTGGATTACCGGGCCGCGACTACGGCGTGCTGCTCGCGGATTGCGGGAATCTCCGGCTAGGAGGATTTCTTCTTTTCTTCGCGACGTGTTCGCCCGCAGGCATGTTGCCCGAGACATTCGCGAGAACTTTCTGGAAAGCTTCCCCTGCCGTCATTTCCTTTTTTCCGCGTTGATTATGACGGTACTTGTGCTCGCTGTTGCAGGTCCGGCACATTACCTTCACAACCTCTTCACCGACCATGGCAACTACGGAGTGATCGGTGGTTAGCTTGCAGCGGGAGCAATGATCGTCGATGTAATCTCCAAGGCGCATCAAAGACCTCCGCAAAAAGGCGAGTTTAGCACAAGCGCCGCAGCTCACGGCAGAGCCCGTACACAGAGCAGTTTACTCGTCGGTGTATCCGGCTATCCCTGCTTCATGGGATGTCCCTTGCGCGAAACCGGCCTGGCACACACATTTTGGCACGAAACCGCCATTCAGAGCTGGTAGTGCGCGTGTCATATCTGCCGTGGCGGCAAGGCCCCAAGCCTTAGGGTTGCGCGCATCGCGACCCGGGCCGCGGCGAATGTTATGATTCGGCCGTGGCGCAAAGAGGAAAATTCATCACTTTTGAAGGGCTCGACGGCTGCGGCAAGACCACGCAGTTGGAACGCCTTGCAGCCGTTCTCCGCGCCGAAGAAATCGAGGTAGTCACCACCCGCGAACCCGGCGGAACACCCATCGGAGAAAAGATACGGGCGGTGCTGCTCGATTCGCGAACCCTGGGTCTGGCCGCTTTGGCGGAGCTGTCGCTCATGTTCGCTTCGCGGGCGCAGCAGATTGCGGAGGTCATAGAGCCTGCATTGCAGCGAGGGCAATGGGTGCTGTGCGATCGCTTTACCGATTCCTCCGAAGCCTACCAGGGCGGCGGGCGGGGGCTGGGCAGCGAAGCGGTATTGACCATGCACCGCGTGGTCTGCGGCAACCTGCAACCGGACCTGACCGTGCTGATGGACAGCGACGTGGACGCAAGCGTCTCCCGGGCGCGACGCCGCAACCTGGCCGCGAAAAACCACGATACGCAAGGACCCGACGAGAATCGCTTCGAGCGGGAAAACCGGATATTCTTTTCCCGCGTGCATGACGCCTATCGCAAAATCGCCGAACGCGAACCGAACCGGGTCTTTCTGGTCGATGCCCGCCGCGGGCCGGACGTCGTGCACGCCGATATCGTTGCGGCCGTGCGCGAACGGTTGAAGATCGCCGGCAAGGTCGAGAACAGCGGCGGACACCCGGAAGCATAGGTGTGAGGCATAGCTGTGGGATTTTGTCGGGCGCGATTGACGTGTGTGGCGGGAAGACCGTAATTGTAAGGTGTGAGGCATAGCTGTGGGATTTGCTGACTTCCTTGGCAACTCGGATACGGTGACGCGGCTGCGCGAAATGCTGGAGCGCGATCACTTTCCGCACGCGCTCATCCTCGCCGGGCCGCGCGGCAGTGGCAAGTACACGCTGGCGCAAATGGTCGCCAAGGCCATGAATTGCCTGGAGCGACCACGAACATTGGCTTTCACTAGCCAGTCGAAACAGAAGTTCGACACTGCATACAAGTTGGATGGGAATGCTGATCCTGGCGACCGGGCCGAAGCTCTGCCGGATTTCTGCGGCCGCTGCTCCAATTGCGTGCGCATTGGCCAGGCCGACGACCTGGAAGCGCGTTTTGCCGAAGCCGTGGAAGCGCGCGACGGGTTGCGCGAGACCGACAAGCGCGAGACACGGATTTTCGTGCAGACACACTCGGATGTGATGGTGATCCCGCCCGATCCGCCACAGATGCTGGTGAAAGTCGACCAGGTGCGTCACCTGACGGCGTCCATGTACTACAAGCCCGCCGAGGGGCGTCAGAAGGTTTACATCTTTCCCAACCCGGCGTTTGTAAAGGAGGCGGCCAACGCGCTGCTGAAAGTGCTGGAAGAGCCCCCGGAGTTTGCAACCATCTTCCTGCTGGCCGAAAACCCGTCTATGCTGCTGCCGACCATTCGCTCACGTTGCGTGACGATGACCCTGGCCCCGCTACCGCTCGCTGAAATTGAGCAACACCTGGCGCACAGCGTAGGCTGGAGCGCCAGCCAGCGCGAGTTGGTGGCGCGGCTGAGCTGCGGCGCACTCGGACGCGCCCGCAGTTTCGATCTCAACGGCTTCCTGGCGGCCCGGCATGACGCTCTGCTGATCCTCAACACCGCTATTGCCGGAACCGATCATGGCGATCTGTTCCGGGCCACAGAGACTTACCGGGCCGGAGCCGAGGGGAAGGAAAAAACCGAGGAACTGATCGCCGCTCTCTATTCCCTGCTGCGCGACATGCTTTCGCTGATGTCAAATGCACCGAATCTGGTGCATAACATCGACATCGTTTCCGATTTGACCGCCCTCAGCCGCAAGGTGGACTTCGACTGGATTGCCGCCGCCGCCGAGCGGACTGGCGAGGTTCACAGCGGGATGCGCCGCAACCTGCTGCGCTCGCTCTCGCTGGACGCGCTGGCTTCCTCACTCGAGATTTAGACGCGATTTCGTGAAAGATATGCCCGTGAAGCCTGAGTTGGGGGTACAGCTATCCCGAAACCAGCTCATCCTGAAGTCCTGCCAAAAACAGAGTATCTGCTTTATTTTCAAGCGGCGAAGGGCGGGTCGAAATTCGGCGGCGCGGCCCCGGTCGCCTGCCGCGTCTCTAAGGCTGCATAGTCACTGAACTCTTGTGATTTGCTTCACTGGCACAGCGATAAAAGCTGTGGTAGGGTAACTGCAAGTCCATACCCCGGCATTAGGATCAGAGAATAACTTTTACGCGGCGGCAGCGATGCGCTCTGGGAAGTGAAGTCTCGGAACGGGTTAATGACGGTACGCCCTTATACAAAGCTCAAAGAACGCAAGGCCGTACTCCCTTCAGGGAGCTTTACGAAATGAAGAACGGAACAGATTCGACGGCAGTTGGCCGCGCCCCAGACACGGAAGCTTTCTCGAACCGGAAACTGATTCGTCCCAGTCTAAGCCGTGAACCGGGACGTTCCGCCCCGGGCGTGGAAAATACCGCCATCGAGCGTCGTGAGCGCGTGGAACGAAACGGGGCCGTGGGCGGAGCGAAAAAAACGCCGCCTCCGGAGCAGACGCACGCTGAGAATTTTTATTACCAGAAGCAGATGCAGTCGAAGACACCGATGGTCATCGTGCTGCAGGATGGCGAGCAGATTCACGGCGTCATCGAGTGGTATGACAAGAGCTGCATCAAGGTCACGCGCGGCACGCAATCGAACCTGCTGATCTACAAGCCCAGCATCAAGTACATGTACAAAGAAGCTGAAGCAAACGGCAGAAAATAGTCCCGGGGGCCGTCCTGCCGGCGCCGCGCTGTCCTTCCCGTCTGGTTTCACTCGCTCGATCCGTTACTGTTGAGAAGGCGATTTCTCAACAACTACTGAGGAAAGTCACCGCATTTTGTCGGATCTTTTCGCGGAGTTCTTTTGTCACCGATAGCGTGTCGTAGGGGCTGACGCCCTCAATCTGCACAAAGGGTTTGAGTTCTGGCAGACCGCCGCCAACATTGCTCTGAAAAATATTACAGACCTGCTGCCATCCCTCATAGGCGTCAACGCGGCCTTCGGAAATAGCTCTTATGGTCGCAATTGCGGATTCTATTGCATCTCGCCGCTTCGCTTCGATACGCCGTTTTCTATTATGTGTCTCCATCCCGGCAAACTCATGGTAAGGCGATTTTTCGTCACTTTGATACGTCAGTGCGGCGGATTACTTCGTCGACGGCCTTTTGCAAGGCGTCTTTGTAAGCTCGATTCCTTTGTTCCAGCGCATTTTTCGAAAATGAAATCCGTCTAGGTTGATTTCCCCTGTTGTCCAACAGCGCAAAGAAAATATCCTTCCGAGCCGTAGAATACAGAAGAAATCCATGGTAGCCGCCACCACAGAGATGCTGAGCGCAGCCAGAAAACATTACGGTCGATTCATCTCCAATGTCAAAAATGGAGAATTCGCCCGGTGACGACACGGAAAACTCAATCGGCAGTTTGCCAGAACTCCATTCCAACTCAAACCCGCCCCGAACGCGGTGAAAGACCCACACATGCCAACCCGACTTTGAACTGCTAAGTCCCGCCATGTAGGCTGGGTGCGCCGTATCCGAGTCTCCAAATGTCTGAATGCTATACAACCGCTGCGACACCAACCCGCTGTGGCTCAAGGCCGCCTCTAGCTGCTGATTTGTGAAACCGTACGGTATGTCGTTCTGCTGTGCGGAAATGATGCTGCACATCAGGAGGAAGCAACCGCAATAGATTAGGGTTCGCATGGCCAGCACTTTACGCCGATCCACCGTCTGAGTTCCACTGTAATTGGTGTAAACAGGCGTTATCACTAGTTACTCCAAAAACTACCCCAGGTTCGCGCCGAACAGCCAAGCGGGCTATTTTGCTGCCTTCCGCAGGCGGTCGACGATTGCCAGGCCTATGCCGATGGCAGGCGGAATGGGGCAAATGATAATCGTGGCCTGATGCTCGTCGAGCCAGCGCAGGCCGGCGTAGAGACGGGCGGCGAGCATCGGGAGCTGGTCGAATTTGCCCCAGGAAAAGACGACGCATCCATGTAGCTGTCCGGCACTGAGCCAGCCATCGGGCAGCATCAGGCCGACATGCTCGCCGCGCGCGACGAGTTGCTGGATCGCTATCGCCATCGCGCGTTCGTTGTCGACAAGCACGAGCGTGGCGCGCGGAGCGTAGTGGCGGATGCCGAGGCCGGGCGACTCCAGACTCTCGGGCGGCGCGTCGCCGCGGATTTCACGGGCCGCGAGGCGCACGGGGCCAATGACGAACTCTATCTGCTCGCGGCTGATGCCGCCGGGCCGGTAGATAATTGGCGGCTGCGCGGTGATGTCGATGACCGTGGATTCCACGCCGATCTCGGCCGGTCCGGCGTCGAGGATGGCGTCAATGCGGCCATCGAGATCGCGTTGCACGTGGGCGGCGGTCGTCGGGCTAGTGCCGCCGAAGCGGTTGGCGCTGGGCGCGGCAATCGGCACTCCGGCGGCTTCGATCAAGGCCAGCGCCACGGGGTGCGCCGGAATGCGAATGCCGACTTTCTCGCGCCCGGCGGTGCATGCGTCGGGAATTATGTCGTGCTTGGGCAGCAGCAGCGTGAGCGGCCCCGGCATGAAGCAGGCCGACAGCTTTTGCGCGGCTTCGGGCCACGCTCTCACCAGGGTCTTGGCCATCTCCATCGAGCAGGCATGCACGATGATCGGGTCCCAGGCGGGCCGCTGCTTGGCCTCGAAGATGCGCAGCACCGCTTCGCGGTCCAGTGCGTTCGCCCCGAGCCCGTAAACGGTTTCGGTGGGAAAGGCGACCAGCCCGCCATGGCGGATGATCGCGGCAGCCTGGCGAATCGCTGGATCGTCGACGGTAACATTCGCAAAGGAGGTCTTGAGTAGAAGCGAGCGCATGCCAGTCTAGTGCAGTTCCGGAGTTGGTGGGCGAATCTGGTCTGCTATCACGCTACCAGATACCTGGGACGAGCCGCCATGTGTGCTTTCTCCCGCGCGATTCTCACAGCTTCGGCAGCACGATTCCCTGCTGCCCCTGGTACTTGCCTTTGCGGTCGGCGTAACTGGTCTCGCACGCCTCGTCGGACTGGAAGAAAATAATCTGGCAAAGCCCCTCGTTGGCATAGATCTTGGCCGGCAGCGGCGTGGTGTTTGAGATCTCCAGCGTGACGTAGCCCTCCCACTCCGGCTCAAATGGGGTTACGTTGACGATGATGCCGCACCTCGCGTAGGTCGACTTGCCGAGGCAGATTGTCAGCACATCGCGCGGTATCTTGAAGTACTCGATGGAGCGGGCGAGCGCGAACGAGTTGGGCGGAACGATGCAACAGTCGGACTGCACGGTGACGAACGAGCGCTCGTCGAAGTTCTTGGGATCGACGATGGTGGAGTTGACGTTGGTGAAAATCTTGAATTCGTCGGCCACGCGCAGGTCGTAGCCGTACGACGACAGCCCATAGGAGATCACTCCCTGGCGCACCTGCTTCTCGGAAAATGGGCTGATCATCGCGTGCTTCAGCGCCATCTCGCGAATCCAACGGTCACTCTTGATGGACATGCTGCTCCCAACGTTTGCCCGGCCTCTGGCCGCCCAAGGTGTGCTCATCTTAACATTCAGCAGTTCCCGGCGAGCAAGACCGGTTTCGCGAAAGCGAAATGCATAGATCGTCACGTCGGTTCGCAAGAACGGCGAACCTCCTCACGATGACACACGCAGCGAAGGATACAGCAACTCGGGAACTGCCCCAGCTCGCCGTTCCCGGCTTAAAACGTCCAAACTCGAAAGTTTAGAACTTTTGTGACAGTCCTTGCCTTTTGCGGCTTCGAACGATAGCCTAAATTCAACAGAAGTGCGCCCGGCACAAGCCGAGCGAAACCATGGAATCCGGAGCGGCTGCGTGATCAAGCTGGACATTATCAACGAGGTCGTCAATAAGACCGGAGTCACGAAGACGAAGGCCGAAACGGCGGTGGAAACCGTATTTGACTCGATGAAGAAGGCGCTGGCCAACGGCGACCGCATCGAACTTCGCGGGTTCGGAGTGTTTAATGTCCGGCCGCGCAAAACCGGTATCGGGCGCAACCCCAGAACCGGCGCGGAGGTCAATATTCCTCCCGGCAAGGCGGTTCGCTTCAAGCCGGGCAAGGAATTGCAATCGATCGACTGACCCCCATTCGGCGGGCGGCCGGCGCGTGAGTCTATGGAGATTCCCGCCAGATGCCGTTCAGCGCCAGCAGCGTGCGGATACAGTTCGCATGAGTTCTGAGTACGCCAAGCCAGCAGCAGGCTGCTGGTGATTCGAAGAATCGGTTTTTGATGTCGGAGACGAATCCCTCCATTCCGTCGCCGGAGTTTGCCTGGCCGGTTGAGGCCGTTTACGCAAGACGTCCGGCGCATCGCTACTGGCTCCATTTGTTGCTGCTGGTAACGACGTTTGTAACTACGCTGACGGTCGGCGCCCGCCTGCAGCACAACTTTTCGCAAAACCTGCCGATCTTGGTGGAGAGCGATGACGCCCTGCCGATGTTTCCGGTGACCTGGGTGATCCACCATCCCTCGCGGCTGCTGCTTGGCCTGCCGTTTTCGCTGACGCTGATGGGAATTCTGCTGGCGCATGAAATGGGCCACTACCTTTACTGCCGCCGCTATGGCGTGCAAGCGACCCTGCCCTTCTTCATTCCGGCGCCCACGTTGATTGGGACGCTGGGCGCGTTCATACGCATCCGTTCGCGCATCCGTTCGCGCGATGCGCTTTTCGACATCGGAATCGCCGGTCCGCTGGCGGGATTCGTGGTGGCGCTGCCGGTGATGTTCGTGGGACTGCTGCTTTCACACGCTACTCCGGCGCCGCTTAACCAGGACATTGAACTGGGATTTCCACTCATCTTCCAACTGGGACGCTACTTTGCCGGCGCGTGTACCGGCCACTGGCTGCCCGGCTTCGAGCGAGTGTTGCTGCACCCGATTGCGATTGCGGCCTGGGTGGGAATGTTCGCCACTTCTCTCAACCTGCTTCCCGGCGGGCAGTTGGATGGCGGGCACATCGTGTTCGCGTTGAGCCCCGGCGCACACAGATGGGTTTCGCGCCTGGCCGTCGCCGTACTCGTTCCGCTCGGAGTCTTCTGCTGGTTCGGGTGGTTCGTGTGGGCCCTGTTGTTGTGGGTCAGCGGTCTACGCCATCCGGCCGTGCCCATGTGGCCGGGACTGAGCCAGCGGCGTCGCGCGACGGCTCTGCTGGCGCTGCTGCTGCTGGTGCTGACACTGGTGCCGGCGCCTTTCGGACACGCATCGGGACGAGATGTGGCCGACGATTTCAAGACCCTCATACACTTGCGTCTGCACCGATAGAGGGAAATCTTTGTCAATGAGTAAGGAAGAGCGATTTTCTCGCTGGTTCGTAGGCGGAGTACCGTTACTTTATTCAATATGTCTCTTCGCCGCAGTGGTCCTTCGCTTCTCGTTCGGCATTGCGTTTAGGCGTACGGTCGGTCCTCTCAGCGTTATCGCTACCGTTGTGGCTGTCACGTTCTATATTCCTATGTATTGGTTTCGCCAAAGATTTAGGTCCAAGCATGTCCTTCGGCCGGCGGTTTTATTCACGGGAGTGTGTGCGTTAGTTGTGGGCCTGTTAGGAATGTATTATGCTGGCCAGATCGGGCTGTCACATGCCAGTCTGCTGCACGACAACTATCTCTCGTTTTCTGTTTTTGTGATACTTGTAACCGGTATCGCAGTTACTGCAGCATCTTATGTGAAACTGTAGCCGGTTTTGGGCAGGCCTTCACAACAGCGAAATCGCGTCCACATCCACCACCAGATTGCTGCGCGGCACGTGCTGCTCCCCGGCGTGCCGCAGCATGGCGCGAAGCAGCGAGTTGAGCCGCTCGCGGCTGGCCGACTTCAGCAGGAAGTGATAGCGGTAGTCGCGCTTCAGACGAATGATGGGAGCCGCGGCCGGCCCCATCACGCGCACACCCTCGTGGCGCTCGCCCTCAAACCACTTGCCAAGAATGCCTGAGTAGCGCAACGCGAGTTCCTGCTGGTCGCTGCGCACAATCACGTTAGCGACGGAGGTGAAAGGCGGGTAGTGCATCCAGCCACGGAAGCGGAGTTCCTTCTCGTAGAAGCCCTCGAAATCATGATGCGCCGCGAATTGCACCGCGTAGTGCTCGGGGAAATAGGTTTGCAGCACGACTCTTCCCGGCGACGAGCCGCGTCCGGCGCGGCCGGCGACCTGGGTGAGCAACTGGAAGGTGCGCTCGGCGGCCCTGAAGTCCGGCAGACTCAAGGCAGTGTCGGCGCCGACGACGCCGACCAGGGTGACCCCGTGAACGTCGTGTCCTTTGGCGATCATCTGCGTGCCCACCAGCAGGTCCAGCTCTCCGGCGCCGAAGGCGCTGAGAATGCGCTCGAAATCGTGGTGGCCGCGCACCGTATCGCGATCCATGCGGCCAATTCGCGCCGTGGGAAAGGCGGCGTGCAGCATATCCTCCAGCTTCTCCGAGCCGGTGCCGAGAAACTGCACGTAGTCGCTGCCGCACTTGGGACACAGCCTGGGAATCGCCTGCTGGTAGCCGCAGTAGTGGCACAACAGTTTGTGCTCGCGCTTGTGGTGCGTCAGCGCGATGGCGCAATCGCGGCACTGGATGGTGTCGCCACAGGCGCGGCACATGACAAACGCCGAGTAGCCGCGACGGTTCAGCAGAATCATCGCCTGTTCGCCACGCTCCAGCCGCGACGTGACTTCCTCGATCAGCTTGCGCGAGAGCAGGTGCTCCTTGCCGGTAGCCTGGAACTCCTCGCGCATGTCGATCAACTCGACCTCGGGCAGCGGGCGCTGCTGCACGCGGTCGGGCAGGCGCAGCAGCGCGTACTTGCCGGAGATGGCGTTGTGATACGACTCCAGCGAGGGCGTGGCGGAGCCGAAGACGACCGTCGCCTTCAGAGCCTTGGCGCGCACGGCGGCAACATCGCGCGCATGATAGCGCGGAGTTTCGTCCTGCTTGTAGGAGTGGTCCTGCTCTTCGTCGACGATGATGAGCGCCAAATCCTTGACGGGAGCAAACACGGCCGAGCGCGTTCCCACCGCGATGCGCGCTTCGCCGCGGCTCAGCCGGTGCCATTGCTCGGCGCGTTCGTCGTCGGAGAGCGACGAGTGGAGGATGGCGACCTCTTCGCCGAAAATTCCGTACAGATCGGCGGCAACGCGCGGCGTGAGGCCGATTTCGGGCACCAGGAGAATCGACCCGCGCCCCGAGTTGAGGACCTGCCGCATCGCCGCCAGGTAGACCGCCGTCTTGCCCGAACCGGTGACGCCGTGGATGAGGATCGCCTTGAACTGGCGGGCCTCGACGCTGCGGTTCATCTGTTCCAGAGCCTGCTGCTGCGCCGGCGTAAAGAGAAAATCGACGGTGTTCCGTGGCTTCATGGCCGGCGCGGCGAACGCCGCCGGCTCTTCCAGGATCTCGACGACTCCTCGCCGCACCAGCGTGGCCAGCGTTGTTTTGGGAACCGAGAGTTGCCTGAGTTCCTCCACGGCCAGCCGGCCTTCGGCGGCGCGCAAATGCGCCACGATCTTCTGCTGGTTAGCGTTCAGCTTGCCTGCGCGGGGTCCCTGACACGCGCCGTCGTTCGCGTGTTGGGGTGAGGGCTCAGTCTCTTTCAGGCTGGCAATTTTTGTCGTTCGACGGGCATCGCGCGCGGTGGAAAGATCTTCGCGGGCGATCCACTTCTTTGCCACCAGGTTGCGCAGTATCTCCCGCGTGGCGCCGGTGGCGGCGCGCAGCGGTCGCTTCGCGAACCAATTCACCTTCGGCCAGGTAATCGAGCACGGCGTACTCGGCCATCTGCCGCTCGGGATCGAGGTGCGAACGTTTCGAGGAACCAACCGCCGCCGACTGGTAGAGCGCTTCCGTGCCGCGCTCGGTGATGCTGTAGGCGATCACCTGCTTGAACTCTGCCGCGAGCGGCAACATGCCGCGATAGACCTCTCCCAGCGGAGCGAGATAGTAGCGCGCAATCCACGCCCCCAGAGCCAGCAGACTCTCATCCAGCACCGGAGTGCTGTCGAGCGCGGCGATCACCGATTTGAGTTTGACGTTCTCGCTGGGCGCTTCGTCATGCAGGCGCAAGACAATGCCTTGCAGCCGCTTTTCGCGGAAGGGCACGATGACGCGCCCGCCGGCGACAACCGGCGCGCCGTCGACCTTGTACGTAAAAGGGGTATCGAGCGGAACAGGCAGCGCAACATCGCAGAATTGCTGGCTCATCCGGCCTCACGGGGCCCCCGACGAGGCTCGGCTCGTTGGGGTGACTGCCTCAGCCCTGCTCGCCGCTCCTGCCGGGGGTGGCAAGTCCAAGATAACGCATCACCATCTGAAGGTCTTGCCAGGCTTCTTTCTTCTGCCGCGGGTCGCGCAGCAGGTAAGCGGGGTGATAGGTCACGGCAAGCTTGGTCGAGAACTCCGCATGGCGCTCCGGCGCATCCTTCGGCAGAGCCGGGGAGAAGTCATAGATCCTGCCGCGAAGCTTGGCCATCGAATCGTTCATCCCAAGCAGCGTGCGGGCGGCCACCGCACCTAATGCGACAATGATCTTCGGCCGGACAACAGCGATCTGCCGCATGAGGAATGGTGAACAGGTCTCGCACTCGTCGCGCTCGGGAGTGCGGTTTTGCGGCGGACGGCATTTGACGACATTGCCGATGTAAACATCTTCGCGCCGCAGTCCCATGGCGGAGATCATGTTGTTGAGCAACTGCCCGGCCCGCCCGACGAAGGGTTCGCCCTGCTGGTCCTCATCCGCGCCCGGGCCCTCGCCCACGAACATCAACTCGGCCTCGGGATTGCCCACCCCGAAGACGATTTGCTTGCGCCCGAGCTGGTGCAGCTTGCAACGCTTGCAATCGCCCAGGTCTTCGCGAATCGCGCGCAGCGCGGCAGGCTTGTCGAGAACGGTACCTATCTCCATGGGCTACACATCAGCCGCAGCTCCACTGTCGAATGCCGCCGGCTCGGCTCAGCGGAGAGCCGGCGTCAGGCTCATCGGACGGTACAGCACGCCGGTAGAAATCGTAAACTCCGAGATCGCGGTAGAAGCGGAGACGCTCGGCGATGGCCGCTCGTCTTTCCGAATCGAGCACCCGCTTCATTTGTTCTCCGCTTTTTCCAGTTGAATTGAGCATGCCGATGCCTGCGCCGAACTCAGGCGGGCGGCGCGAAGCCTCACAACCGTGTCAAGCACCCGCTGTGCCACCTCGAACTTGCTGCTCTCCGCAACTTGAACGAACTCTTCGGCGGTGATGATGGTGACGGCGTTGCGATCGGAGTTGAAGCCGATGCCCGGCTTCGACACGTCATTCACCACGATGGCGTCGATGTGCTTGGCCGCAAGCTTTCCGCGGGCATTCTCGATGACGTTCTCGGTTTCGGCGGCGAAGCCGATAAGAATCTGCTTTTCGAAGCGGTGAGCGCCGAGTTCGGCAAGAATGTCCGTCGTCGGCTCCAGCTCCAGCGTCAGCGCGCTGCCGGCCCGCTTGATCTTCCGCGAAGCCGTTTGGCGCGGACGATAATCGGCGACCGCAGCCGCCTTGATGACCACGGAAGCGTCCGGGAAGCGCACAACAACCGCATCGCGCATCTGTTGCGTGGTCTCTACCGGCACGAATTCGGCGACGGCGGGCGGATTCAGAGCCGTGGGTCCGCTGACCAGCGTAACCCGCGCGCCCCGGCGGATGGCCGCTTCGGCGATGGCATAGCCCATCTTTCCGCTGGAACGATTGCCGATGAAACGAACCGGATCGATCGGCTCGAACGTCGGCCCGGCGGTGACGAGAATGCTTTCGCCCTTGAGATCCTGCGCAACTCCAAGGGTCTCCAGAACGGCTTCGACGATCTGCTCGGGCTCGGCGAGCCGGCCCGCGCCGATCATTCCGCAGGCAAGATAGCCGCTCCCGGGCTCGACGATGCGAACGCCGCGACGGCGCAGGGTATCAAGGTTCTTCTGCGTGGCCTCGTGCTGCCACATGTTTACGTTCATCGCGGGCGCGACGATCACGGGAGCAGTGGTTGCCAGATACAAAGTGGAGAGGAAGTCGGAGGCGGTGCCGTTGGCAAACTTGGCCAGCGTGTCGGCCGTTGCCGGCGCCACCAGCAGTGCGTCTATCGATTGCGCCACGCCGATATGCTCGACCGAGGAGCCGGCATTGGGCTCCGATGCGCCGTCGGCGAACATTTCCGTGATGACATTCTTGCCCGACAGAGCCGCGAAGGTCAGCGGACGCACGAACTCCTGCGCCGCGCGGGTCATTACCACCTGCACCTCGACGCCGCGGTCCTGTAGCTGACGAAGAATTTCAGCCGCCTTGTAAGCGGCGATTCCTCCGGTTACGCCCAATGCGATCTTCATGGCTTCTCCAACCCGCGCTGAGGCACGCCTCGCCGGCAAGAGGCGACCGGCGCGCTCGCGTCCAAGAACGGATAGTAACCGCAAGACCGGTTTCGCCAAAGGTATATTCCCTGAAGCTCGACTCCGGGATACACCTATTTTGAAACCGCTCCCCGTATTAGATGTGGCAACCGGCGTCACGAACCCGCGGGAATTTCCGTGTGCCGCCCGCACTCATCCGCATACGGCCTCATGCAGGTCGCAGCTTGCCCCGGCACGGAACGTGGTTGCCGAAACCGGGATCGAGGGAGGCTCTACCCCCATACGCGCGACCACGGCGCGTGCTGGGGCCCCCTGCCGGCCTGCCCGGAAATTAATCCTCTTGCGGCTCGACAACAACCGCTTCGGCATTCCCGGCAGCAACTTTCGGCTCCGGGATGGTCCATTTCACTTTCTGCGCCTGGATTTCCTGCGCGGCAATGCGGCAGGGCTTCCGAGAACTCGTCTCAACCAACGGGCGGGCGCCCGACTGGAGTTGACGGGCACGCCGTGCAGCCACAAGAATGTAGCGATAGTTGCTGTCGAAGCCGTTGAAGAGTTCCATACTTCGCTCCTACTGTTGGACCGCTGAAGACTCCTGAGTGCTGAAGGTCGCAAGAATTGACTGGATGCTTTCGCGGACGTTCTCTAAACGGCAACGTTCCGCCAGTCGCCGGACCTCGCCTGAAGGCTCGTGTCCGGAGCGGCGCAGTCGCTCCGAAAGCACAATTGCCTTCAGGGCCTCAATCGAATCCTCAAGCCGGTCGTTCACCAGAATATAGTGGTAACGATTGTAGTTACAGATTTCCCGCGACGCGGTATCGAGCCGTCGCTGGATAATCCCGGGGTCTTTTACATTCTCCGCCGAACTGCGTCGCCGGAGGCGCAACTCCAACTCTCTGCGAGAGGGGGGTAATACAAAAATACTGATGGAATCGGGCAGCTTGGCCTGCAATTGGGCCGCGCCCTGCACATCGATGTCGAGCAGCAGATCATGTCCGCGCTGCATGGCCCGATCAAGGAAACAGCGGGCAGTACCGTAGTAGTTGCCGAAGACGTCGGCGTACTCCAGAAACTGGTCCGCGGATATCATCTTTTCGAATTCATCGCGGGAAAGGTAGGAGTACTCGCGGCCATTCTGTTCGCTGCCGCGCGGTGCACGGGTGGTGTAGGAAATCGAGAAGTCAAGCCCTCCTACGCTGTGCCTCAGCTCGTTGACGAGCGTCGATTTGCCGGAGCCCGAAGGCGCGGAGATGATGAAGACCAGCCCGCGTCCCTGGTTCGACGCGCTCAAGACCACTGGATCGCCGTTCGAGTTCGCTGGGTCTGCCATTTTCAAACTGCTCCACCAGAAACGGGCCACCACTCCGGTTCTGACGTCTACTCCAGATTCTGAATCTGTTCGCGGGATTTTTCGATTTCAGCTTTCATCGCCAATCCCAGCTCGGTCATCCTTAGAGCCTCGCCTGCCACGCCGGAAATCTTCGAGAGCATGGTGTTGGCCTCGCGGTTCATCTCCTGCAACAGGAAATCAAGTTTTTTGCCGACCTCGCCGCCACCATCCAGCAGAGCGATGAAGTGCCGCACATGAGACTGCATGCGCACCACTTCTTCCTGAATATCGCTGCGCTCGGCCAACATCGCGGCCTCTTGCAGAATGCGGTCAGGGTCCGCCTGCGCACCTATCAATTCCTGGATTCTAGATTGTACTTTGTTAACGTAAGCCTGCAAAACGAGGGAGCGCAGTTGATCGACCTCGGCGACGAGAGCATCCAGCGCCTTCATGCGGGCGCGCAACTCATTGGCCGTGCCTTCGCCTTCCGAGGCCCGCATGGCGTCCAATTTCTCGATTGCCTGATCGAGAGCCCGGCATATTTCGGGTTCGAACTCAGGGTCCTCGGGCAATTCTCCGCCATCGTTCAGCACGCCGTTCAGTCTGAAGACGGCGTTCAGGTCCGGTTCTCCGGTCAGGCCGAACTCGGCCGCCGACTGGCGGAATGCGTGGACGTATCCGGCAACCAGCTCACGATTGACGCCGAGGGAACCCGAGCCGGCGCGCTCGATCGTGAGGCTCATCTCGATATGTCCGCGGTGCAACCGCTGCTTGAAGATCTGGCGCAGCTTGTTTTCGAGGCCGTTGCTGTTGGGAGGCATGCGAAGATGCAGGTCGAGAAAACGATGGTTTACCGACTTCAGCGAGACGGTGTACGCGGTAGGGCCGCTCTGGCCCTTGACCTGCGCAAACCCGGTCATGGAACGAATCGTCATGGCATCTCCGCCAGCACGCCGCGCGCCGCATCCGCGCCTGCCGGCTCCAGGTCAACGAACTGCAACTCGTACAGACGCCTGTAAGTCCCCAGCCGCGACAGCAGGTCTTCGTGGCTGCCCACATCGCTGATGGATCCGTTTTCGAGCACCACGATGCGATCCGCGCGCCGGACTGTCGACAGACGGTGCGCGATGACGAAGACCGTGCGGCCCGCCATCAGGTTATGCAATGCCTGCTGCACCATGCGCTCCGATTCGGTATCGAGCGCCGAAGTCGCTTCGTCGAGCACCAGGATGGGAGCATTCTTGAGCAGCGCGCGGGCAATGCTGAGACGCTGGCGCTCGCCGCCGGAAAGGCGGAAGCCGCGCTCGCCGATGACAGTGTTGTAGCCTTCCGGCATCGCCGAAATAAAATCGTGCGCAAAAGCGGCCTTGGCGGCCTCCAGCACCCGCTGCTGGGAGGCGTTCGTCTGTCCGTAAGCGATGTTATTGCGCACTGTATCGTTGAACAGGATCGTGTCTTGAGCGACGATGCCGATCTGCGAGCGCAGTGAGCTCAAAGTGACATCTCGCAGGTCGTGGCCGTCAATACGGATTGCACCCCCAGTGACATCAAAGAAGCGGGGCAGCAGATGCACGAGCGTACTCTTGCCCGACCCGCTGGAGCCGACAATCGCCACCACTTCCCCGGCATGGATACGGAGATCAATGTCACGCAGCACGTCGCGTTGATCGCCATCGTTGTAGCTAAAGTTGACGTGTTCGAAGACGATCTCCCCATGAAACGCAGGCAGCACCAGCGCGCGCGACTTCTCCTTTACCTCGTCGTCGGCATCTATGAATTGAAAAACCGAGGTAGAAGCGCCCAAGGCCTGCTGGAAATTGTTGTAGAACGCCGCGAACTTGCGCACCGGGTCATAAAGCTTGAAGACCGCGAAGATGAAGGCGACGAAAGTCCCGGGCGTGAAGACGCTGGCCTTGATCTGATCGCGCCCCAGCAGCAGCAGCAGGCTGATGGCGACGGCGCCGAAGATGTCCATCATGGGCGAACTGACGGCGGTGGCAGCCACGTTGCGCATGTTGGCTCTCAGCAGCCGGCGGGCGGCGCCGTGGAAGCGCGAGGTCTCCCAGCCTTCCATGCCGAAGGCCTTGACGATGCGGTTGCCGGTGAGGGTCTCGTGGAGGATGTTCTGGATCTCGGCCAGCCTGTCCTGCCCCTTGCGGCTGGTGGAGCGCACCCGCCGGCCAAGGCGGCCCGCCGAGAAGACGATGAAGGGGACGAACACCAGCAGCACCCAGGCGAACTTTCCGCCCAAAGCCACCACTACCGCCGCAATGAAGATCAGGGTGAAGAACTGCTGCAGGAACTCGGCCAGCACCTGCGAGGTTGCGAACTGAATCTTGTCGATATCGTTGACGATGGCCGAGATCAGGGTTCCCGTCGTGTGCTTCTGGAAGAAGGCCACCGAGCGGCGAAGCACCGAGCCGTAGAGCTCGTTGCGCAGATCAGTGATCACCCCGAAACCCGCCAGGTTGACCAAGTAGGTCCCGGCATAAAAGCAGATGCCTTTGAGGACCGTGGCCGCCACCAGCGAAACAGCCACGATGGTCCAGGCATTCTGAAAGTGCTGCGGGACGAAGCTCTGCAGATAGACGGTGTGCTGGGAGCCAGGGATGGTGAACAGGGCGATGTCGCGCGATTGCGAGGCCGGATGCAGCACACGGTCGAGCATCGGGCCGATCAGCAGCAGGCGGAAGGCGTCCAGCAGGCCAACCAGCGCCATCAGCACCACTGTACTCAGCAGGTGCGGGGCGTAAGGCCGGGCATACCGCAGTAGGCGCATCAATCGCCGCATAACTGGTCACATTCCGACATCTGCTCCGGCCTCGGCACCGTCTGCCTTAACAAGATGACGCCTGTTTGGTAAAGCATTATTGTATCGGAGAAACAACCGCGAAAGCACCTTGGGTCACGGAAGCCATACCTTAGACGTGAACCAAAACCACCCCAGGAGATCTTAACCCAGGGGCCACGCTTCCGCGGCCAGACTCAATGGGAAGCTGAAATCCGCGGCGGTCGGCGGGTGAGGCTAACGTGGCGTAAGGGTTGGTGCATCCCGAGAGCGCTGATTCCAGCGTGTCGCCCTGAGGAGCGTCCGTGAGGACGCGACGTGAGGGTCCATGTATTTGCTTTTTCCGACCTTCGGGTGACGCTTCGGTGAAATGCATAGATCGTCACGTCGGTTCGCAAAAGCAGCGAACCTCCTCACGATGACAACTCGCAGCGAGGATACAGTAGCTCTGGGTCTGGGTTACCGCGGCGAATCCCGGTGCTCGCACTTGACGCGATAGCCGGCCTTGGCGAGCCTTTTCTTGACCTCTTCGGCAATCATCACGGAACGATGTTGCCCGCCAGTGCAGCCGAAGGCAATCGTCAGGTAGCTTTTGCCCTCTTCGATGTAGTGAGGCAGCAAATAGATCAAAAGGTCTGAAATGCGGGTGATGAACTCCTTGGTCTGGGGAAAGCCCCGAATGTACTTGGCTACCCGTGGATGCCGTCCGGTGAGCGGCCTGAATTCCGGGACGAAGTGCGGATTGGGCAAAAAACGAACGTCGAACACCAAGTCGGAGTCCTCGGGCACTCCCTTCTTGAAGCCGAAGCTGACGGTGGAAATCAGGATCGTTTTCGGCGGGGTTGTGCTGTCCTGAAACTGCTCGGTGATGTGGTCGCGCAGCTCGTGCACATTGAACTTCGAGGTATCCAGAATGATGTCCGACAGGTTCTTGATGGATTCCAGGCGCCGGCGCTCGTGATTGATTGAGCGCTTGACCGAACCGGTGTTGCCAAGCGGATGCGGCCGGCGGGTTTCGCTGAAGCGCCGCAGCAGCACGCTATCTTCGCATTCCAGAAACAGCAGGCGCGTGTTCAGCCGCCGCTTGAGATCGCCGATAATCGCCGGGATCTGGTCGAGCCGCGAACCCTCACGGATGTCAACCACCATGGCCGCATGCAGCGGTTCGGTCGATTCAATTACCAATTCCGCAAAACTGGGAATCAGTTCCACCGGCAAGTTATCGACGCAGTAGTACCCCAAATCTTCGAACACTTTGAGAGCGGAAACCTTACCGGACCCACTCAAGCCGGTGAGGATCACCAGCCTGGAAGCGCTGTTCCGCTGCCTGCGGTGAACCCTGGTTGCACGGGTAGCAACCTTTCGCGTAACACGTTTTCGAGGGCTCAGCCTCTGGGACATACAATCTTCTTCTTACCCTTTCCTACTTTAGCGCAGTACCCCATTTAGTGCTACTAGCAATTTTATTCACAAAAAAGGGACGCTCTCCGGCGCCCCTTCAGCAGGCACTAGGCAATGGCTTTCAGGTTTCGATCAGCTCCAGTTTGCCGTCTTTTCTCCGGTGCAGCACTTTCACCTGGCCGGCTTTGTCGCGGAAGACGAAGACCTCGCGATCACGGAATTCGCACTCCTTGATAGCCTCCTCGATAGTCATGGGGCGCGCCGCGATAGATTCCGGACTGCGGACCAGGTGCGCCTCCGAGGTGCGGGAATTGCCGGGGAACTTGTGAACCACCACCGGGACAGCCGTGTTCACGGTCGCCCCAACCGCTAACTGGGTTTCAATCTCAGGCGCCTCTCTCTTCCACTTCGCTTTGGTAACGCGCTTGGTATCGCGTTTGCGGCCGTTGTACTTGAGCGCCTGCTTCTCAATGTGTCCGAGTGCCTCGCCGATGGCCAGCATCATGTCGACAGACTCGGCCAAGGCGACAATCGGGTGCGCGCGCCGGGTAATCGTGATCTCGGCGATGCGGCGCTGCTTCTCGGCTGTCAGGATGACTTTGCCTTTGCAGTTCTCGCCCAGTAACTTAGTCAACTTCCCGAGGCCTGCTTCAACCTCCTTCCGAATGGCGGGGGTGATTTCGAACTGACGACCGGTAAACTCGACGTTCATTGATTCCCCTCCTTGCACAGGGACTATCGGCCATGGCGCCGTTGCGACGATCCCTTTCCCCGAAAGCGCAAAAATGCCTTCGGGGTATCCGGTTATATCAGAACCGGAAGAGAACCGCCAGTGACCAGCGATCAACCGGGGGGTTTAGCATCTGTTTGGGGCAATTTTCCCATTTTTCGGCCAGGCGGCGGTGCAAGTCTGCTCTAGCTCTTGACCCGTCTTTGGTGGGTGCTGGGAATCTTCATATCTTCGCGGTATTTGGCAACGGTGCGGCGAGTCACCTGGATTCCCTGGGATTGCAGGATGCGGGTGATCTGCTCGTCGGTCAGCGGACGCGCCGGATCTTCTTCGTCGATCAGTTTCTTGACCCGACGCTTGAGGATCAGCAACGAGGTTCCGCCGCCCTCGGGACCGTTCACGCTTTCGCTGAAGAAGTAGCGCAGCTCAAACACGCCTTGAGGCGTATGCGCGTATTTGTTGGCTACCGCCCGGCTCACGGTAGAGGGATGAACCCCGATCTCCTCGGCGACTTCCTTGATCATCATCGGCTTCAGTTGATCGATGCCGCGGTCAAGAAAGTCATGCTGGCGGCCGATGATGGCATAGCAAACCTTCAGAATGGTCTGTTTGCGCTGTTCGATGTTCTTGATGAGCTGGATGGCCGACTTGTAGCGCTCCTTGACGTAGTTACGCACATCCTTTTCGGCCTCGTTGCGGCTCAACAGCTTGCGGTATCGCGGATTCAACCGGAGTTGCGGCAGGTCATCGTCGTTCATCACGACGAGGTACTCGTCTCCCTGTTTGACGAAAGCCACATCGGGCTCAATCAGCCGAGCCTCAGTCTTGTTGTAGCGCAGGCCCGGCTTGGGATCGAGCGTGCGGATGAGCGCGAAGGCCTGCATCACGGCCTCGACCGGACGTCCGATGGCCTTGGCGATTTCCTTGTATTGCTTGTTTTGCAGTTGGTGCAGATACTTGTCAACAACCGTGACGGCATCCCGGAGCGCTTCGTCTTCGTGCTCATCGGTTCCCCGGTCATCATACTGGTTGCGCAAATCCGTGAGCTGCGCGGACAGACACTCGCGCAGATCCCGTGCGGCCACGCCGGCCGGATCAAATTGACGCACCAGATCGATAGCCTCGCGCAGCGCGTCACGCCCGAACAGTGCGCGCGACGGAATCTCCGGTTTGTTCAGCAGCTTGGGCCGTTCGCCGGCATGTGCCGCCTGAAGCGCAATGTTCGGCGTGGATGCGACGGCCTCCGCGGCGAGCGTCTGCAGAACCTCCGCCGCGCCCTTCGCCACACCATTTCCTCCGCCTCCGCTGGCGGATGCCACGGCGAACACGAAAGGATCCGCCACGGCTAACAATTCATCCTCGGTAGCCAGGAGATAGCCATCTTCGTTCAGGTTGCCGATGACTAATTCGGCGGCGGCCAGAACGTCGTCTTTCAGATGCATGGAACCCAACTGCCAAAGCAGGTGGTCGGTCAGGCTGGTGGGCTTGGAAAGAAAGTTTTCGAAGGAAGGTCTCTCGATGGTCTCGAGATCGGCGAAGCTGCGGTACCCGGGATCGAGGTACTCCTGAAAGAAGGACCCGAAGTCGATCTCATCAAAGGGATCTTTCTCGTCGTTCTTCTTCTGTTCTTTCTGTTCCTCGGTGGCTGAACTTTCCCGTTCCCGCTGCTCCTCCCGCCCCCCCACTTCATCGAGGGTGGGCACCGACTCCAAATACTCGTCAAGCACCGGGTTCTCAACGATCTCCGCATTGATCATGTCCTTCAGCTCCAACTTGTTGAGAGCCAGGACGCTGACCATCTGGACGAGACCAGGGGTGAGGATTTGCTTCTGCGAGACCTTGAGATTCAGCCTGGGTTGTAACAGTACCATGATGATGTGGGCGGAAAACGTCCCCTGTAGATTCTAAACCAGAAGCTTGACAGCGCGGGAACGAAAGCCAAAAAATCGGGCCTTAAGCGCCGACTGGCGCTAATCTTTGGTGCTATACAAGCGAAAAACTCTCGCCCAGATAAACGCGCTTGACTTCCGGATCGTTGCCGAGTTCTTCGGGCGTGCCCGCGCGGAAGATGCGTCCCTCGTTGATGATGTAAGCGCGATCGGTAACCGAAAGCGTTTCCCGCACGTTGTGGTCGGTAATCAATATGCCGATGCCGCTGTCCTTGAGCGCGAAGATGATCTTCTGCAGGTCGAGCACGGCGATGGGATCGATCCCGGAGAATGGCTCGTCAAGCAGGATGAAAGTCGGGGAGATGCAAAGCGAACGCGCGATCTCGACGCGACGCCGTTCGCCGCCGGAAAGCGCATACCCACGATTGCGCCGGATGTGCCCCAAGCCAAGCTGATCGATCAGCGACTCCATCTTGGCGCGGCGCTCAGGCCAAGTGATCGGCTGCGTCTCCAGCACCGCCAGAATATTCTCTTCCACGGTCAGCTTGCGAAAGACCGAAGCCTCCTGCGGCAGATAACTGATCCCGAAGTTACGCGCCCGCAGGTACATCGGCACCTCGGTGATGTCTTCTTCGCCAGCCAGGATTCTCCCGGTGTCCGGGCGGGTGAGACCGACAATCATGTAGAAACTGGTCGTCTTGCCGGCGCCGTTGGGGCCCAGCAAGCCCACGACCTCACCCCGGGTGACCGAGAGGGAAACACCGTTGACGACGCGTCGTCCGCGGTAACTCTTGCCGATTTCTTCTGCCGAAAGCGTCTGCATCAACGGGTTACACGAGTGCGGGTAATGGTGCGGGAAGATTCATTGCTCTCAACCAGGACTCTATCATCGCGGCTATAGAAGGTCAACGAATCGCCCCGGATCGTGCCGTGCTCGCGAGTCCGCCAGCAACGGCGAGCCGCCGGTCATTGCAAACTTCTCATCAGCGGCCGTATAGACCAGCTTTTCGCCTGTCGCCCGCCGATCCTGCTGCTGGACGACGATGTTGCCCAAGGCAACGATCCGGTCAAGTTGGCTGGGGCTTACGGGGGACTGCGCCCACCTGTCTTTGGCGGGAACCAGAATGATATCCGCACTGGCGGAGGTCATGGTCATGGCTTCGCCCCGGGCCAGCACTCCACCCGTGTAGCGGGCACGCCGATCGGAGTCGTTGTAGACCAGCCGCGCGGCGGTCACCACGACCGGGGTGGTTTTTCCATTTTCGTTAATTTGCACGAAAACACTGGTAACCGGCGTGGCGGCCATGCCCTGCGCCACCAGCGAACGATTGGGCCGGTCAAACTCGATCGAGGGCGCCTCCACCACGTTGGCTCCTTGCCACAGCCGGGCGTTGCCCAAATACCTGGCTATGCCCGATTGCCTCTGCACATTCATGCTGTTGGAGGTCACGTGTACCGGATCCCTGGTAGCCAGAATCGCTCCGTCAGGATTCTGTTGCAACTCACTGTAGGTGGTCTTGACCGATCCCTGGGCAAAAGCATCTCCGGTTCGCTGGACGATCCTCACGGTGTTGGCCGTGACGGTCATTCCGCCATCGACGATGCGGGGCGATCCGGCCAGTGTGAGCACATCGTCATCCGGCGTATAGCGCGCACGGGCGGCGTAAGCGAAGCGGCCTCCCGGTCCCATGGGCGAATTCTTCGTATCCGGCTCGCTATAACGGAAATTTCCTTCCTGCCTGATGTCCAGAATTCCTCCCCCGGGCGCGAAGTGGGCAGTCACGGAATCGCTGGTACTGACCTTGTCGGGCTGGCCGGGAACGATGGACGTAATCTTGGCGCGGGGTTCGCCGCGTACCAGGTCCAGATGATTCTGCTCATCGAACTCGGCCCGCATGCGCGCCGCGGTGACGACCGTGTGCTCGCCCGGCACAGCCGGTTTTACAGGCGTGATCGTCACTTGCGCCGGCCCCTGGCTCTGCGCATACGCGATCAGGCGGCCCTGGCGGACATACATATCCACCGCCTGCGATGTGATCTCGATTCTCTGCTGTTGCTTGCCTTCCGGCGAGGGCTGCTGCTCAATCCGCACACTCTCAATCGCATGCACGACTTGCGGGCGGTTCTGCTCCGCGAACTCGATGACAGCGCGGCCCGCGGTTACCCTGGCGGCATTGGGGCCGCTGGTTTCCATCTCCACCCCGCCGCTGAAAACGGCTGTTTGTATCTGATTTTTTATCCCGAGCATCATCTCCGCCTAGGGAGAGCGCAAGCGAGTGCTGTTGGGGCCACGGGTCAGCAGTTGCACATTCCCGGTCGCCACCGCCCGCCGCACCTCGTTCTCGGGGGTGAGCAGCAACTCCAGCCGGTCAGACTGAAAGTCGCGATCCTGCTGGTGAATCCGGGCATCGGAAAGGTTGATCTCGCGCGGTTCCTTGTTAATGGTCCCATGCGCCGCGTGCACCGTCGTACCGTGCTGGTCGTTGGCCTTCAGCGCCACCTGCGACCCCATCGTGAGCACATTGTTCTTCGTGTCGTAGGTGGCCCCGACGGCGGAGCCTTCGCCCTGCGGCACGCGGAATTCAACGTATTGGTCGGTATGCGCGACTCCAGTTTTCTGGTTGAAGACCAAGCCGCTCGTCTTTAGGTGAATTGGATTTTGCAATTCCCTGGGCGGAGCCTGATCGGGCTGCACGGGGCCACTGGCGTTGCCTTCGAGATCGATGTTGACTTCGCCGCGCGCAATAACCGTGCCCGCCTTCGGATCGTATTCGAAGTTGGAGCCGTAAATCTGGTCAAAGCGATTCGACTGCCTTCCGTAAACCACAATGTTGACGTCGCGAAGCTCGGCCCGGCCACCATCCGTGTACTGCACCGCATTGGCGGCTCGAATGGTAAACAGCGTGCGTCCGCCTTGCGACTTGGAGAGTGAGAATCCTTGCGAGGTCTGCTGGATGTCAACTCCGAGTTTCTCCGGCAACTGCTTCAGGAAGCTGAGGTTCTGGATGCGCGCATAAAAATAAAAGCCCGCGACGATAGCGACCACGGCAATCGCCAGCATGGCAAACCAGATCCGAAGGCGCGGAATAGAGAGCGGCATCTGATACACATCTTACTTGATTAGTTGAGAGCTGCTTCAGAATAGGTGTAACCCGGAGCCGGGCTTTATGTTCCGGAATTGGTTGGTGAAACCAGCTCTATTCGGATCGCACGACGAGGGTTCCGGCGATCATATCGTGCAAACTTTGCTTCCGCGAATGGAAGAAGGCGATGACGAAACCCACCAGCAAGATGAATGTTGACAGGAATTTTGCGTAGTAACGCCCGGTGGCCTGCTGGAAAGTCAGCCGGCCATACGAGGTGCTGACCACTTTCAGCTTCAGCAGCCGCTTGCCCGGTGTTGCCTGATGCACGGAAGACTCGGCGCTGGCGCAGTAAAGGCCGAAGCACACGATCCACAGCAGCACCGCCGCCGTGCCCACCGCCGTGCGGCTCTTGTACTCGCTGAGCCCAATCTCGGAATGATACGCCTCCATCACCCAGACCAGCAGAACGGTGGCGGGCGAGAGGATCGCCGAGGCCAGAAAAGCATCGAACAAGGCCGCGCAAAAACGCCGCCAGATGGAAGCGTAGACTTCCTCCGGGCGCGTGGTTTGGGTAAGAGTAGCCTGGCTGGCGCTGGAATTCACGGCCGTGGCCGGCCGCGCACTTACATCCGTTTTTCCGCTGCACCGCGGGCAGGATAAATCCCCCGTGGATGTCGCGCATCCGCAACCAGGACAAACGGTAACCACCACAGTAGCCACTCGGGAAAATATAACACAATCAGCATTACCCGACTGCCAACATGCCGCTCACTTACGGCCATTGGAGCCGAGTTCCACCCGCTGCATATACTTTGCGATCTCAACCCGCCATCCAAGCTGCTGCTGGATGGCTTGTTGCAGCGCCGCGGCCGAGTCCGGCTCGCCATGCACCAGGTAGGTTACCTCAGGCGTTTTGTGGAACGTCCTCAGCCATTGCAGCAGTTCCGACGCATCCGCGTGATCGCTGAACTGCTCCAGCGCGGCCACTTGCGCGCGCACAGGAACGATTTGTCCGAAAATCTTGACTTCGTGCGCGCCGTCCTTGATCTGACGTCCGCGAGTGCCTTCCGCCTGGAATCCGATAAACAGCACCAGGTTCTTGGGGTCTGGCAGCCGCTGCAAGAGGTGGTGCTGTATGCGGCCGCCCATGGCCATGCCATTCGAGGAGACGATGATGCACGGATAGCGCGAATTATTGATCTTTTTCGACTCGGCCACGGTGATCGCAAAGTGGAAGTTGTCCCAGTGAAAGGGCGATCCGTACTTCTGAATCAGTTGCCGGGTTTCGTCGGTGAACTCCTCCGAGTGCTTGAGGAAGATTCTGACTGCCTCGATCGCCATCGGCGAATCGGCATAAACCGGCACGCGGGGAATCTGCCCGTCCTCCATGAGATTCTTCAGCAGGAAGAGAAACTTCTGGGTTCGCTCGACGGCGAAGGATGGCACGACGACGCTGCCTCCACGCTTGACTGTGTCGCGTATGAGCTGCGCCATTCGCGGCCGGGGATCGTCGTGCGGGTGCGCCCGGTTTCCGTAGGTTGACTCCATGACAAGAACGTCGGGCGACTCGCCCTCCGTCGGCCCGGAATGCACGACCTTGCCGGGCGCGATCTCGCTGTCACGCATGCGGCCTATATCGCCGGTGAACAGACAAACCCGCTTGTCCCCATTTGCCGTGAGCGTCACTTCCGTCATGGCCGCCCCGAGGATGTGTGCCGAGCGCACAAAACGGAAGCCGATTTCGGGGCTGAGCTGCAGGGCCTTGCCGAACTCGACGGGCGAGAACTGCGCCAGCGATGCCCGCGCCTGTTGCAACGTGTAGAGAGGCAGGGCCGGATCGTGTTTGGAAGATTTTTGCTTGTTATGGAACGCCGCGTCTTCTTCCTGCAGGTAGCCGGAATCGGGAAGCAGGATTCCGCATAAGTCGACCGTCGGCGGTGTGGCGTAAACCTGCCCGCGATAACCCTCGGCCACCAGGCGGGGAATCCATCCGCTATGGTCGAGATGTGCGTGCGTCAGAACCACGGCATCGATCGCGCGCGCCGCCACCGGCATATCCTGCCAGTTCTTGACACGCCACTCCTTCGGCCCCTGGAACAGGCCGCAATCGATCAGGGTCTGAAAGCCGCTTGTGGCGCTCGCGTCGGAATTGCTGTTGATGAGGTGTTTGGAACCGGTAACCGTGCCTGCCGCGCCGAGAAACTGAATGTAGCTCACGTGTTCGCCTCGTTCAGTGGAGCTTCACCCAGAGTTGCAGAGTAAATGCGTTCGCGCAAGTCTCTTCAGGGTTGCCCCGGCATCAGCACTTGCATCTTGTTGTTTGAGAGATCCAGCTCCGGCACGCTGCCATCGTTGACTTCGGCGATGGCCGGCACACCCTGAAAAGTGATTCGGGTCGTGCTCTTTGCGTTTCCCGGCACCTGGAGACGCGCCAAACGGACATCGCCGTTGGCTCCCCTCACCGCCACCTGAACCTCTACCCAGACGCGCTTCAGGTTTTCGACGGTCACGCTGACCACGTGGTTGTTCTCCACCGTCAGGCGCGCGTTGGCGGCGTCAATGCGTAAATCCGGCAATCCGTAATCGTGGTATACCCACGAGTCGAAAAAAGGCTGCAAGTTGCGCCGAGGCGTGCATTGCGCCTCGATCAGTTGCTGTACATAGGCCGCTTCCCGGTCCTGCTCGGGACGGTAGGCGGCAATTGCCTTCGTCAAGGCCACGTCGCCGACGATGTCGCGCAGCATCCACCACACGTAAGCCGATTTGCCGGTGTGAAGCAGTTCGTCATTGGTATTGATGAGAGAATCGCGCTCGGCCGGGTTGGCAGCCTCTGGGGCCGATCCGGCGGTCCGTTCGATCTCGATCAGCGCGGGCAGCACTTGACCCAGGAACTCGCTCGCGCTGGCGCGCCCTGTCAGGCGCTCGCGCACCAATGCCTGGCCAAACCGCGCCAGCCCTTCGGATACCCACTTTCGCGGCGATACCACGCTGCCATGCACAAGCGTCCGCGCCAGCACCATTTGCCGGCCTTGGCTGGACATGGCGCGCAGGGGGACCAGCACCAGATTCCCGCTTTCAAACGCCGCCGCATTCAGATCGCGAAGCGCCACCAATTGCGGCTTGTTTTTCAGCGGGCCAAACCAGTCGGCCAGCACGCGCTCGGCCTGCTCGGCTGAGTCGGCGTAGGCTCTCGCCACGTCGCCTTGGTCCGGAGCGTGGAAAACCGTAATCGCCAGGCCTTCCAGCTTGAGGAACTCTCCGATAGGCAAACGCCGGCGTTGATGCGGCCTGAAAGTCAGTCTCAACCGCCCCGACCGTGACGCGGCTGCCCTTCGAGGAGCTGAACGCTTCGAACTGCGCTGAAGCACCCGGTTGTGTGCGTCCGCTGGTGACCAGGGAAAGCGGCGCCGCGTGAGCCGCGTCGAAGCTCAACGACAGCGCCACGTGAATCGTCGTCTGCTCGTGGCGGTGCTTCCAGCGGGCAATTGCGTCAAAAACCGCGTTGCCGTCGCTGAGACTGACAGCCTCTATGGAAACTGGATACCACGTGACATAGCCGAGTCCGCGCACGGCGCCGAAGCGCTCGCCGATCTCGTCCCAATCGCTCTGCAAGATAATGCTTTCGGGAGCTCCAATCCGGGTCAATCGGCCGGAGCTCCGCCTTATCTCTCCGCCGTAGCTCACCTCCAGCTTCAGCGAGGCGCCGGGAGCTAAGGCATCCGGCAGGGTGACGATGGCCTCGTCCAGCGCTCCGGTATGGTCGATGTCGGAGGTGTAGCTCTGCGTGATATAGGCGACGGGTTGATGGCCTTCGAGCTGGATTTCCCGCCACGCGAGAGAAGAAGAGATTTGCAAGGGAATTTCTTTTTGCGGGGAATTCGAGTCGTTACGCAACTCGATGGTTCCGCTGACCTGGAATTCATGCTCGGCCGGCCGGATGCTGGCCTTCAAAGAGTAGCGGGTAAAAGTAAATGCGTTGCGGTCCAGCGCATGCAGCGGGAATGCCGCCAGCACCACCGCGAGCCAGAGGAGGAGACGTACGCGTGTTTGCAAGTTCACTCTGCTTTGCCCCGTCCGGTTGCGCGCCCGGCAGCTTTTGACTGGCCCCGCCGCGCCCGGCGTTGCCGCAAGACTTCGTACATCACAATG
Source organism: uncultured Acidobacteriota bacterium (assembly GCA_963842345.1). Lineage (GTDB taxonomy): Bacteria > Acidobacteriota > Terriglobia > Terriglobales > Acidobacteriaceae > CAWBRT01. The sequence goes on along the minus strand of CAWJGD010000021.1, from coordinate 28,419 downwards.
CCGCCGGCAACCGAGACGTTGAGCGATGCGACACTGCCCATCATGGGAATGGAGACCAGCAAATCGCATTTCTTGCGCACCAGATCGTGCAGTCCTTTGCCTTCGGCTCCGAGCACCAGTGCGCAATTCATGTTGTAATCGAGTTCGTCGTAGCTCTGCGTTCCGCGCTCGTCGAGTCCAACCGTCCAGACGTTGCGTTCCTTTAGGTCTTCCAGCGTGCGCGCAATGTTGACCACGCGCGCCACGGGCAGATGCTCGGAGGCTCCGGCCGAAGTTTTGACGACCACCCCGGTTATGCCTGCCGCGCGCCTTTCGGCAATAACGGCCCCGTCCACTCCGGCGCCGTCGGCCGAGCGCAGCAGGGCGCCGAGGTTGTGCGGATCTTCCACCCCGTCCAGCACCAGCAGGAAGACGTGTTCGCCATGGCGGTTCGCAATCAGGTCGTCGATGCCGGAAAAAGTCTTCTGCGAAGTGAACGCCATCACTCCCTGGTGCGTGCTGGTGCGGGTAGCGCGATCGATCTCCTCGCGCGGAACAAAGCGCACCGGGACTCCCTGGCCTCGGCAGTCATCGATGATGCGCTGGATGCGGGGATCGGTTCGGTCGCGGCTGACAGCTACGTAGTCGAAACGGCGTTCACGCGACTTCAACGCCTCGCTCACGGGATGAATGCCGTAGATAACGTCGCTCATGCATCTAGTCTACAGCGGCCATAGCTGATGCGCCGCATGGTCGTGGCCTACTTGGTACGCGGAAGCACGAAACGCACGGTAAGCGTGGGTCCGATGCCGGCGGCGGGTGAAATGACGATGGAGTCGCCGTCGCGCATGCTGGTGCGCATCACCGAACAGCATATCGGGATGCGATGGTTGACCCCGGGGAAACCGCCCAGAGCACGATGCAGCTGCGCGGCACTCACTTCGACCTGGGTACGGCCGTCGCGCTCGGCTTCGGCGAGAAAACCCGCCAGCGCCTGCCGGAAATCTTCGGCGTCAGGCATCAATTCCTTATACCTCAAGCGATAGCCACGGCGCATCCGTAAGGCTCAGGACCCCCACGCGCCGACCTCGCGAAACTGGTCTATACTTTTCTGAGATGCAGGAGCAGCCATGTCGCTTTCCATTGTGATTGTGGATGACGAACAACTGGCCCGCGAGGAGCTCGCGTTTCTACTGCGCGATGTCGAGGGGGTCGACGTTCTTGCCCAGGGCAAGAACGGTCTCGAGGCGGTAAATCTGATCCGTGAGTACTCTCCCGATCTGGTGTTTCTGGACGTGCAGATGCCGGGGCTGGATGGCTTTGCGGTCATCAAGAAGCTGCTGGAGAAGAAGCTGCCGCTTCCGCAGATCGTTTTTGCCACGGCGTATGACCAGTACGCGGTGAAGGCCTTCGAGGTGAACGCACTCGACTACCTGCTGAAGCCATTCGACAAGAAGCGCGTCGTACACGCCATCGAAAAGGCGCGCAAGAACCTCGAGAGCGCCCCGGTGCCGGCCGACAAGCTCGACACCCTGGTCAAAATGCTGGAATCGCAGAGGCCCCAGCCCTCCAAAGTGCTACTCAAAGCCAACGGACGCCTCTTCCTGGTGGACCAGAAAGACATCTGCTACGCCTCTATCGAGGACGGCATCATCACCGTGGTGGCGCACACCATGGAGGGCCAGTCCAACTGCCGGACGCTGGAAGAGCTGCTGACGTCGCTCGACTCGAATCTGTTCTGGCGGGCACATCGCTCTTATCTGGTGAATATCAACCGCATCAAGGAAGTGGTGCCGTGGTTCAAGAGCTCTTACCAGATCCGCATGGACGACCGGAAGCAAACGGAAATCCCTGTCAGCCGGGCGCAGACGCGCCGCTTGCGTGAGTTGTTCGGCCTCTAGCAGACTGTATATGGCACCTTCCGGTGCTTTGCAGTGACACCCGGTATTCAGGCGCGGGTTGCGGCTGTATAATAAATTCAATCCCATGAAAGCTTACGTTTACGTCTCACTCAAGAAAAGCGTGCTTGATCCCCAAGGCAAAACGATCCAGGGAGCTTTGACGAAAATGGGGTACAAGGGCGTCGCCGATGTGCGGCAAGGCAAGTACTTCGAGGTGACACTCGACGGCAATCTCGACCGTCACGCCGCCGAAAAAGAAGTGGAACGGATTGCGCGAGAGGTCCTGACGAATCCGGTCATAGAGGAATTTCGCTACTCATTCGAAGGCTAGACCGGGTTCGCCGAAGGTATGTCTCCGAAGCAATCAAATTGAGAGATACATCAGCTGCAGAATTGCGCTAGCGGCCCGCTTAGCTGTTCAAGAGATTTGCCCCCGGCAATCGTTCGCGGGCTTCTTTGCTTTCAGCCGGGTTCAATTGAGTAGGAATTGGAGTGTGAGCACGTGTGCGGAATAGTTGGTTACATTGGCAAAAAGAGGGTTGTTCCGGTCATTCTCGATGGTTTGAAGCGGCTCGAGTATCGCGGCTATGACTCGGCGGGAATCGCGGTCGCCGGAAATGGCGACGGGCTGCAGATGCGCCGTGCCGAAGGCAAACTGCGCAACTTGGAAGAAGCCATCCGGCTGAATCCGATCGACGGCACTTACGGCATCGGCCATACCCGCTGGGCGACCCATGGCCGCCCGACGGAGGAGAATGCCCATCCGCATCGCGACTGCACCGGGCGCGTCGTGGTGGTGCATAACGGCATTATCGAGAACTACCTCAGCCTGAAAAAAAGCTGCGCGAGGAAGGCCACACGTTCTTGACCGAAACCGACACCGAGGTATTCGCCCACCTCATCGAAAAGTACCTGGCCTGCGGCAATGGCGCGAAGGTTGCGCTGGAAGAAGCGGTTCGCAAGGCGGTGCTCGATGTCCGTGGAGTCTTTGCGCTGGCAGTGATTTCCGCCGATGAGCCGAACAAGATCGTGGCTGCCCGCAATGGCCCGCCCGTGGTCATCGGCTTGGGTAAGGACGAGTACTTCGTGGCCTCCGACGTTCCGGCCATTCTTAATCACACGCGCGACCTGTTCTTTCTGTCCGACGGCGACCTGGCAGTGATCACGCCGAGCGGTGTGCAGTTGAGCGACTTTAGCAGTGGCAAACCGGTGGTGCGGCAGGTGCAGCACATCACCTGGGACCCCATCATGGCGGAAAAGGGCGGCTTTAAGCACTTCATGCTCAAGGAAATTTTCGAGCAGCCGCGCGCCGTCCGCGATACTTCGCTGGGCCGCATCTCGCTCGACACGGGCAAAGTGTTTCTCGACCAGATGGAGATCGGCGAGGCCGAATTCAAGAGCCTCACCAAGATTCAGGCGGTTGCCTGCGGGACCAGTTGGCACGCGGCTCTGGCCGGCAAGTACATGATCGAGCGGCTGGCGCGGATTCCGGTCGAGGTCGACTACGGAAGCGAGTATCGCTACCGCGACCCGATCATGGGGAAGAACGAACTGACGATTGTCATTACCCAGTCCGGAGAGACCGCCGACACCATCGCAGCACAGCGCGAGGCCAAGGCAAAAGGCTCCAAGACACTGGCGATTTGCAACGTCGTCGGGGCCATGATCGCGCGCGAAGCTGATGGCACAATCTACACGCACGCGGGGCCGGAAATCGGCGTAGCCTCCACCAAGGCATTCACCAGTCAATTGGCGGCGCTCTTTATTTTCGCCGTTTACCTGGGGCAGTTGCGCGGAACCCTTTCGCCGGAGCAATCGAAGCAGTTGCTGGGCGAACTGGCCAAGATACCGGGCAAGCTCGAAAGCGTGCTCACGCTGGAAGAAGACCTGGAAGACCTCGCCAAGCAATACAGCCGTGCTCAGGACTTTCTGTTTCTTGGCCGCGGCGTGCACTTTCCGATCGCGCTGGAAGGCGCTCTCAAGCTGAAAGAAATCTCCTACATTCATGCCGAGGGCTACCCGGCAGGCGAGATGAAGCACGGCCCGAACGCCCTGATCGACGAGGAACTGCCGACGGTAATTCTCGCCACCAAGGACGAACACGACCCCAACTCGGTGCTTCGCTACGAAAAGACCTGCTCAAACCTGAAGGAAGTAACCGCGCGCGCCGGCAAAGTGATCGCGATTGCAACCGAAGGCGACGAAGAAATCCGAGAATCCGCCGATCACGTTCTCTACATTCCAGCGGCGCCGGAGCTGCTGATGCCGATTCTTGAGATCGTGCCCCTGCAGTTGCTTGCTTACCATATTGCAGTGCGCCGCGGTTGCGATGTCGATCAACCTCGTAATCTGGCTAAATCGGTCACGGTCGAATAATAACCACGCTTTGCCTTTGCAAGCTGGAGGCGTGGGGTCGAAATCCGGGCGGAAAGACCTTAACCCCCGACTGCCGGGAAAGGCCACTCTCCGGGGCCTTTCTGGTTGTCGACGATTGAATTCCGAAACGGCCGTGAAATTGCGAAACTCTATTGACACTCCGAACCACTCCAGAGTATTGTTCTGCCACTTTCTTTTCTTTTAGCAACGCTAACAGCCTCACAAATTCCGATTCCCCAGATGTAGGGAGATGAGGATTGATGGATTAACTGTAAAAACGCGTAGCCTTCAATCGCCACTGCGGAGGCTTTCTTAGGCGCGGTCATGAAGTGGTTTGTCGTTTATATCCGGCCCAGTCGGAGTTCAAGTCCCCAGGTAGGAGCATCGCAATGGTCGTAGAAATTAGGAGTGCTAGTTCCGGTGCAGGGTCAACGACTACCTTAGTCAGGCCGGAACCGCCAAGCCGGATATGGATTGTCGTACTGATTTTCGGCTTTCTTGCTTTGATGGTCGACGGCATGGATTTTATGTTTCTGTCTTACAGCCTTCCGTCACTCATGCGCGACCTTCACCTCTCGAAGATCCAAGCCGGTTCCCTCGGAAGCTATTCGCTGCTGGGCATGGCGATTGGGGGCATTTTCGGAGGATGGACCGCGGATCGGTTCGGGCGTGTTCGGACCGTAGTCGGATCGATTTTCGTGTTTTCGCTCGGCACCGCCATGCTCGGGTTGACAGACAGCTACTGGCAGTTTGCCTGCGTGCGTCTTGTTTCATCCCTGGGATTAGGGGCAGAGTACGTCGTCTGCAATACCTTGGTGGCCGAGTACGTTCCTACCGAACGCCGTACGACAGTGCTGGGAACACTCCAGGCGGGCTGGTCTGTCGGATACGTGGCTGCCACCGTTCTGGCCGGAGCAATCATCCCGGCATTTGGATGGCGCTGGTTGTTCGCCACCGCCCTGGTTCCGGTCGTGTTGGCGGTCCTCATGCAAAAGTTGGTGCCCGAGCCACCCTCATGGAAGCAGTCCGCGCAGAAAAGCATAGTCGCCAAGGCCGATAGCAAGTGGAAAATGGTCTTCGCCACTCCTAAGCATCGCAGGATGTTCGCGCTCTGGACGCTGACGGCGGGCTTCCTGCAGTTCGGCTACTACGGTGTAAACAACTGGCTCCCTACCTACGTCGTCAATGAACTCAAATTCAACTTCACCAAGATGACGGGCTATCTGGTCGGCACATATGTCGCCATGATCCTTGGCAAGATACTGGCGGGATACCTGGCTGACATCTTCGGGCGCCGCTGGATGTACGTCTTCGGCGGCCTTGGCACTGCCCTGTTTCTGCCGGTCATCGTCCGTTTCCACACACCTGGCAACATCATCGTTCTGCTGACCCTCTTCGGGCTTATCTATGGCGTTCCTTATGGCGTACTAGCCACATACATGACTGAGAGCTTTGAGACTACGATCCGCGGAACAGCGATGGGAGGCACCTACAACCTAGGCCGCATCGGAGCCGCGATCGCGCCCACAGTCATCGGCGTCATCGCAAGTCAGTACTCAATCGGCATGGGGCTGGTTGCCATGGGAGGCGCTTATCTGCTAACTGCGATAATTCCGGCTCTGTTTATTCCAGAAAAGATGTACGACCCGCAGAAGGCTTAAGCCGTTAAGTAGTGCGCCTATCGGCGCAAGATAAAATCTCCTGTAGGCGGCGCCCACGTATCTCGTGCAAAAGGCTGCTAACTACTTTGCCGAAGCAGTCTTTCCAGCGGCGGGATTCTCGGGGTATCCCAGTTCCTGCAGTATCTGATCTGTGTGTTCACCCAGCATGGGCGGTGGGAGCCTATATGAAGGTGGCGTACTGGCCAGCCTGCAAGGGTTAGCCACCCAGCGTGTCATCCCCGCGACCGGATGCTCGATCCCTACAACATCGTTGCGTGCAACCGATTGCGGATCATTCACGGCTTCATCCACGCTTTGAATCTTCGCCACCGGAATCCTGGCTTCATTCAACTTCTCCACCCAATACTCGGCAGACTTCTTCGCAAGGATATCCTGAACCATCGGGCTCAGAACGGCACGGTTCTTAACCCGCTCGGTATTGTTGACGAAGCGCGGATCGCGCCCGAGAGTCTCTTCCGCTTCTATAAGTGGAAGGAACCGTTTCCAGTGAGCCTCGGTACCAACACCGACGATGAAATGGCGGCCTTCGCTGTCGTGGAACATATCGTAAGGAACGATGCTGGCATGAGCATTGCCCCACCGTGTCGGCATTTGCTTCGTATTGATATAGTTACTGCCGATGTTGGCTAGCCATGTAAGCTGTGTATCAAATAGCGCCATGTCAATAAACTGACCACGTCCCGTCTTTTCACGCGTCAGCAACGCCCCCAGGCACGCGAGCGCCGAGTAGAGGCCCGTGCTTATGTCAACGATGGCGACTGGGTACCGCACGGGGTCGGTGCCGTCCTTTCCGGTAAAACTCCACACGCCGCCCTCGGCTTGCGCGACGATGTCGTATCCAGGCATACCCATCTTTGGCCCGTTAAAGCCGTACCCTGAGATATTGCAATACACGAGTCGCGGATATTTTGCGCAAAGCTTTTCCGGGTCGATTTCCCGGCGGGCTAGGGACGCTGCCGTCGGGCTGTTCACGATCAACACATCTGTTTGCGCGATCAGTTCTTGCAGAATCTCGTTGCCCTGCGGAGTAGTGTAGTCGAGCGCAAGAGAGCGCTTATTGCGGTTCGTCATTATGAAATAGCACGACAGCGGTCCGACAAAAGGTGGTCCCCACGCACGCGTCTGGTCGCCTACGCCCGGCCGTTCGACTTTTATAACGTCAGCACCAAAATCGCCGAGCATCATCGCGCAATAGGGACCCGCCAGAGCCTCTGAAAGTTCCAGCACACGAATCGAGCCACACGGAGAGGATGAAGTGTTCGCATCATTTTCCATAATCATGCCCTTTGGTTGTGCATTTCGGAGCCATCTCCGCGTAAACAGCGAATGATATCGAGAGCCCAGCAACTAGTTGTACGCACCTCGGAAGCATGCGCCGTATTGATTGCCTCTTGGTATCCGCGCATAAGTGTTACAGGTCAGGTAGTTTGTCAGCCCACGACGGCAGAAACCAGACACGCCATTTCGGGCTGGTACATCTTCCTGCTCGCTCCAATAGCTTCCCGCCCATTCTCAAGAAAAGCATTCAGGTTCTGTCCGAAGATTGCATTAAGAAGATGTTGGCTCCTATTAACACACCGCATTCCCCACAATCAAGCGGAAAATCCTTTGCCTCTACGATACAGCAAATTTCGTCCAAGTCTCAGGCGAGTTTATCTAAATCGATTGCCGGCTGCGTCCCAATATTCCGCAATCAGCATGCAGCAGGCGTAACTTATTCGAAGGCCATTCTCCGCGAATGGCGTTGACTTTGGTGAACACCGTGTAGTAGCGTCCCGAGCATCAACTTGATTTCTGAAGGGAGTAGAGCTTTGTCTCAGGATGCCTATATTTATGATTTGCTGCGCACTCCTATCGGTCGTCAAGCCGGCAAACTTGCTGCAGTGCGTCCGGACGATATGGCGGCCATGGTACTGCGTACGGTAGTTCGAACGTAATCCTTTTCCTGCCGAGGCATACGAAGATGTTGTGCTCGGCTGCGCCAACCAGGCGGGCGAAGATTGCCGTAATGTCGCGCGCCATGCTGCCTTGCTTGCGGGACTTCCCGTCGAAGTGCCGGCGCAGACGATTAACCGGCTCTGTGCATCTGGCCTCGCCGCCGTGCTGCAGCCGCAAACTCAATCCGGTGCAAGGAAGGCGAACTGTTTCTGGCGGGTGGAGTGGAGAGCATGAGCCGTGGCCCGTTCGCAATCGCTAAAGTCAGAGGCGCCTTATACACGCGAATTCAAAGTTTTCGATACCTCATTGGGAGCTCGCTTCCCAAATCCCTGCTTTGTTTCGCCTTCGGCAACGATGGCCTGGCAGAGACGGCCGACAATGTTGCCAAAGAAGTGGGTGTCACCCGCAAGAATCGGACGTATTCGCCCTGGCGTCGCAGACCAAATATGCCCGAGCCAAAGCAGCCGGCTATTTCAAGGATGAAATCATGCCGGTTCCAGTGCCCGCTAGAAAGGGACCACCGGTCGTGGTGGAGGAAGATGAGCATCCGCGTCCTGAGACCACTGCGAGGCCCTTGGCAAACTTGCGTCCGACTGTTCCCGGGCGGAGTCACCACCGCCGGCAACGCATCAGGCATTAACGATGGGGCTGGCGCTTTGATTGTCGGCTCTGCAGAAATTGGCGAGAAGTACGGCGTGAAGCCTCTGGTCCGCATCGTTGCCGGCGCCGCGGCGGGTGTGCGCCCCGCGCGTGATGGGTCTCGGTCCGGTGCCATCAACAAGGAAGTGCCTGGAGCGGGCTGGACTATCGCTGAAGGACATTGATGTCATCGAGATCAACGAAGCCTTTGCCGCCCAGGTTTTAGGCTGCCTGAAGCAAATGGGGATTGCTTATGATGACAGCCGCGTCAATCCCAACGGCGGCGCGATTGCGATCGGCCACCCGCTGGGTGCTTCGGGCGCACGGCTCACCATGACGGCCATTCGCCAACTGCTGCAAGCAAGGCGGACGCTACGCGCTGATTACGGCGTGCATCGGCGTCGGCCAGGGCATGACTGCTGTTGTGGAACGCGTGTAGCGATCTTTACGTGCAGACCTCTATTTCGAATTTGGTCCGGGCCCGTCGTAACCTTCATAACGACAGTACGTCTGTTATTGGTAATGCAGCCAATGATCTCCGGTGCATCCGAAGTGCACGGCCTAAAGCAGCTTCTCGATCAGTTTATCGACTAGTTCTCTTTGAGCCGGTGACTCACTCAGACATTGCGGGATCGTGTAGCTGGGGAGGCTACTGCGCATGAGCAATTTAGTGCAATTCTCGAACGACAACGGTGTTGCAATACTTACGATCAATAATCCTCCGGTCAACGCGTTAAATGCCGAAGAGCGCGACGCGATTCGCGAAGCGGTCGAGCAGGCCGATAACGACCCAAATGTCAAGCCATAGTCATCATCGGCAGCTGGTCGCGTCTTCATCGCCGGCGGCGATATCAACGATTTCGTGAAGATCACCTCGGGTCTGGCGCAGCGTGTTCCAGCATTGCTGCGGCTGATTGAGTGGATCGAAGATCGCCCCAAGCCAGTCGTGGCCGCCATTAATGGCCTAGCGCTTGGCGGCGGTTTGGAACTGGCGATGGGCGCTCACTATCGCGTGGCGGCACCGGACACGCAGATCGGGCAGCCCGAAGTCAAACTCGGCCTTATCCCCGGAGGCGGTGGCACACAGACGTCTGCCGCGCCTGGCAGGCATCCAGAAAGCGGTGCAGATGTGCACTGAGGGCAATCCGATCAAGGCGGATGAGGCAGTTCAACTCGGCATCATTGACAAGATGATGGAAGGCGATCTGTTGACTGGTGCGGTTGCCTTTGCCCGGGAGGTTATAGGCAAACCGATGCCTAAGACTCGCGAGCGCAACGAGAAACTCGGTGCCAACGGGCAAAATGACTTGCTCTTTGCCGCCGCCCGCGAAGACGTGCGCACCAAGCAGCGCGCTCCAAGAGCCGCTCTTGCTGCCATCGACGCCATTGAGGCCGCTACGAAGTTGTCGTTCGCGGAAGGCTGCGAGGTTGAGCAGCAGCGGTTTAAGGAGTGCCTGTTTTCGGATGAGTCAAAGTCCCTCGTCCATGCATTTCTGGCTGAGCGGGAGCTAGGCAAGATTCCCGATATTCCGAAAGAAACGGCGACGATCCCTGTTAATAGTGTCGCGGTGATCGGCGCCGGAACCATGGGCGGCGGAATTGCCATGGTATTTGCGAACGCCGGAATTCCCGTGCTTGATTAAGGACGTAGATCAAGCCGCAATGGATCGCGGACTCTCTAACATTCAGAAGAACTACGCAACCTCCGTCAAGCGTGGACGCTTTACGCAGCAGTTCGTGGATGAGCGATTGAAGCTGATCAAGCCGACCCTAAGCTACGATGATTTTGCAAATGTGGACATGGTTGTGGAAGCCGTATTCGAGGGTATGGCGTTTAAGAAGGAAGTCTTTGCCGAACTCGATCGCGTCTGCAAGGCCGGCGCGATTTTGGCGACAAACACGTCTTATCTGGATGTTGACGAGATTGCCTCCGCCACCCAGCGCCCGGAATCAGTGTTGGGCATGCATTTCTTCAGCCCCGCAAATGTAATGAAACTGCTGGAAATTGTACGCGCAAAAGCCGCCAGCAAAGAAGTGATCGCAACCTGCCTGCAACTCTCGAAAAAGCTGGGTAAAGTTGGCGTGCTGGCCGGTAACTGCCGGGGTTTCATTGGCAATCGCATGTTCGCTCTCTATCGTCGCGAAGCGCAGTTCCTGGTCGAAGAAGGCGCAGATGTGCAAGCAGTCGATAAAGCGCTGGTGAAGTTCGGCATGGCCATGGGGCCGCTCTCGGTGGCTGATCTCGCTGGGCTGGATATCAGTTGGCGCATGCGCAAGGAGTTCCGCCATCTGCAAAAACCCGGCGTGCGCCAGCCGCTCGCCGAGGATGGATTGTGCGAAATCGGCCGCTTCGGTCAAAAGACCGGCGCCGGTTGGTACAAGTACGACGAGAACCGCCGCGCGATCCCGGATCCGGAGGTTTCAGTGATGGTCCGCAAGTGGGCTGCCGAAGCCGGCATCCTGCAACGCGAGATCTCGTCCGAGGAAATTGTTGAGCGTTGTATTTTTGTGATGATCAACGAGGGCGCGCGTATTCTGGAAGACGGAATTGCGCTCCGCGCAGGCGACATCGACCTGGTTTACCTGAACGGATACGGGTTTCCGAACTATCGAGGCGGCCCAATGTGGTACGCCGATACCATAGGTCTGAAGAAAGTCTACGCGCGGGTTTGCGAATTCCACAAACAGCTCGGAGAGGTTTGGGAGCCTGCCCCGCTATTGACCCAATTGGCAAAAGAAGGCAAGACGTTTGCTGATTATACCCGCAGTAAGACGGCGACAGTATAGTTGTGTTCCAAAACGCAGCTCTGGAATCGCTCTAACAGCACTCTGGCAGGCTGCTGAAAAACAGGTTTGCTCTGACGCGAGCATCCAAACAATTGTGCTGTAACTTTGTGGCTTACACATTCCGCAGCGCCTCGCTTGGGGCTTCGGCGCGTTTTTCAGCAGCCTGCTACCGGGTCCATGAAAATATCGGCCTTGAGCGGTGTTCCGGGTGAGACAGCATAGCGCGCCAGATCGGTGATCCCCGCCTCGGCAAGCACTTCGGCATCGATGAAGAAGTTTCCAGTGGTATTGCGACTATCGCGAACCAGAATATGCCAAGCGGCCTCGCCGACAATATCGGGCGTGCGTCCACGCAAGGGATCTCTGTCCGGTATGATTTGCAGCGCCGCTGTGGCAATAATTGTTCGCGGCCAGAGTGCATTCACCGCTATTCCCTCGCGGCGAAATTCCTCCGCCATTCCCAGTACGCACATACTCATGCCATATTTCGAAATCGTATAGGCGACGTTTGGTGAGAACCATTTCACGCGCATATCAAGCGGCGGCGCCAAATTGAGAATATGCGGGTTGCTCGCATCCTTAAGGTGCGGCAGGCATGCCTGGGAACAAACATAAGTGCCGCGCACATTGACGTTCATCATCAGGTCATAACGCTTCATTGTCGTTTCGAGCGTGCCCGTAAGGCTGATCGCGCTCGCATTGTTGACGAGGATATCGATGCTGCCAAACTTTCGCACCGCCGCCTCGACGGCGGCATTTACCTGGTCCTCAAAGCGAATATCGACTGCTAGCGGCAGCGCCTTGCCACCGGCTCGTTCAATTTCTTCCGCCGCGGTATAAATCGTGCCCGGGAGCTTGGGATGCGGTGTTACCGTCTTGCCTGTAACCACCACGTTGGCACCGTCGCGAGCCGCTCGCAGTGCAATCGCCAGCCCTATTCCACGGCTTGCTCCCGAGATGAAAAGTGTCTTCCCCGCCAGTGTGGCCACTTGATCCTCCCCAAACAAGTCTTACAACCTTCGTGTTGCGCTTAACGAAACGAGGCTGGATCACTCCAGCCTCGCCACCCGAACAACAATTACGATAGCTAGAAGGGATACTTGCCAGCTTTAATAATGCCATCGGCAATACGACGCCGGCCACCGACGGTGTTGAAACTTGGACGAGCGGCAATTGGTCCGATCAGTTGAACCAAAGACTTGGTATCTGCTTTATCCCCTACGGCCGCAACCACCTGCTTGGCCGAGTGGACTAACCGTCCTGCGGCATCGCTGGAATACACGCGTGTCATGTCAATCGGTATTGCGCAATTGCCCTCACCCTTTGCCGCAATGAGTTTGCTGGTGCGCAGGATTGCGCTCTCCATGGCATAGGTCTCGCACGCAAGATCTGAAATATGGCCCATAACTTCCTGTTCGTCTTTCAAATTCTTCGCAAAGGCCGCATCCGCGCTCTTCAGCGCCAATACTACGAGATTCTTAGCCAATCCAAGCAACTCATATTCCGCACCAAAGGAGCTGTTCGGGGACGCCGAGACTTTGCGGAACTCACCCAAAAACAGTTTGCTCACGGCCGGGCTCTTCAGCAGGCGAGGAGGAATGATAATGCGGTTGATTTCGCTGGTCCCTTCGTAAAGCCGTGTGATACGCGCGTCGCGGAAAGCGCGCTCGACGGGATACTCTTTGGAGTAACCGTAGCCGCCGTGGATTTGTACAGCCTCGTCCACAACGTACGCCAATGCTTCACTTGTCCAGATCTTATTGATCGAGCATTCGATCGCAAAGCTCTCGATCGTCTTCAAAATGGCCTCTGTGTCGTTCCCGGCACTGGTTAGCGCCTGATCGACAGCACCCAGGGTACGAAAGACCATCGCATCGCCGACGAAACAGCGCGTAGCCATCTCCCCGATTTTCTGTTTGATCAGTCCAAACTGGGCGATGGACTGCCCGAACTGTTGCCGTTCCACGGCGTACCGTACCGAGTTATTCAGAGCTTGTTTGGCGGTCCCCAGGTTACGTGTGCCCAGTTTCAGCCGCCCGAAATTGAGAATGTTGAAGGCTACCTTGTGTCCCTTCCCGATCTCGCCCAGCACGTTCTCCACCGGCACCTTCACGTTCTCAAGAATAAGTGCGGTTGTGGACGAACCATCCAGTCCCAACTTCGGTTCTTCGCGCCCACTTACCACGCCCATGTCGCGCTCGACGATAAACGCGGTGATCTTCTCTCCGTCCACTTTGGCAAAGATTGTGAATATGTCCGCGAAGCCGCCGTTCGTGATCCACATTTTCTGGCCGTTCAGCACATAATACTTGCCATCGGGGCTGAGCACGGCCTTGGTACGGAGGGACATCGCATCGGAGCCGGCGCTTGGCTCCGTAAGCGCATAGGCGCCAATCTTCTCACCACTCGCCAAGCTTGGCAGATAGCGCGCTTTCTGTTCTTCCGTACCAAAGTAGACGATTGGGAGTGTGCCGATCGTGGTGTGTGTTCCTAAGGGGAACGAAGGCATGAGTCCGAGCGTTTCGGAAACAAAAGCAGAACTCACTTTGTCCAAGCCCAACCCGTCGTAAGCTTCGGGAATGTCCACACGCAGAAGGTCGAGTTCACCGGCCTTCAGCATAAGTTCGCGGAGTACCGCAAAATCCTTGGCATAGATTTCTTTCTCGTGCGTTAGAACCTGGGTACGCATGAAGTCTTCAGCAACACGACCAAACATCTGTTGCGCGGGAGAAAGGTCCTCGCGTGTGAAAACATCAGATGGTTCGACGTCGACTGCGAGAAAATTGCCACCCCCTTGGGATTGAAGAACACTGCTCGTAGTAGTCATGAAGGCTCCTCTTATGACGCGCAGAGACCGGCGACTGCGATATTACTGACGCCACGTTTAAGATTGCCGGAGTGGGAGCGAAGGTTAGCATGTACATGCATATTTCACAAGCCGACACTCATCGTATCCACCCCAGCATTCTTCAATTATATTTTCCTAAAATCAAACGAAAAACAATCCGCAAAGCCGCTCCGGGTGAGCTCGAGTTAGCATCAGGCAAACTAGCTGAAGAGGGTATGTACACCACGGAGTGTTGGCCTTGATTTCCGCCTGATGGATAGTACTTCTTAATTATCATCTGGACCCACTGCGGCAGTGTACCTGCTTTGGGTTGTACTCATAGAGTTGGTTGAACTCATAGACTAGTCGCCACGCTGTTCCATACCGATGGTGCTCTGAGCCAAAATCGAATACAATGTGCGGGTATAGCCTCCCCAAAATGGACGCTTGCCGAATAACTATTTCCGTGGCATTTGGTTCGGATTTATGAATATTCTTGTCTGCCTGAAACAAATCCTCGATCCCGAGGTTCCGACACGCGACTTCGCAATCGATCCTGTCAAGCGCCAAGCCGAACGCGGGTCGGCTAATCTCGTCACCAACATCTTTTGCGAAAACGCGCTCGAAACTGCGCTGCAATTCCGTGCACGAACGGGCGACATCAAGATCACTGCGTTGTCGTACGGACCAGCTACGGCAGAGGAGGCGTTGCGCAAGGCGCTTGCCATGAAAGCTGACGCAGCGGCGCTCATAATCGAACGACGGTAATCCGAACCCAGACCCACTTACGACGGCGCGTGTGCTAGCCGCCGCTGTTCGAAAACTCGGCAACTTCGATTTGATCATGGTCGGCCGGGAAGCAGGGGACTGGGGCGCGGGCCAAACCGGCGGACTGTTAGCCGAAGAGCTTGGGCTACCCTGCGTATCGTTCGCCGACAACATTGAAAGTGCGGGCGGCAAGTTACGCATCAGGCGGCAGACGGATTCTGGTTGGGAGCTAGTGGAGGCAACACCGCCGGTGGTGTTAACTATCAGCAACAACGAACACAATGTACCGCGGATTCCGAAAGTGCGCGACGTGATGATGTCATTTCGCCAACCGCTAACTAAGTGGACAGTCGGGGACCTCGGGATGGACGTCGCCGAGGTAAATGCGGGCGACTCTTATTACCAAGTGGCTGAACTCTTCATTCCCACGAAGGAAGCGCACTGCGAGTTCGTCGCGGGTGACACGCCAGAAGAAAGGGTCGAGGCATTTGCCCAGCGCATCGCCGCGGTAACAAGCGCAATTTAAATCAAACCTTCTACGGAACTCATAAGAGTCGATTAAAGGCTGTCTTATGCAAGATATTGTTATCTGTCTCTTCGCATCCAGTGGTTATGACAAAGGCGCGCAGGGACTCCTTGGCGCAGCGCGCCGCCTTGCTGACGAACTTAGCAGTGCGCTACGTGTCATCGTCATCGGTACCGGCGCCGAAGCTTTTACTTCCGAGGTTGCCGCCATTGCCAACTCTGTCGTCGTCGCTGATGCAGCCGGAACTGGCGGAATATCAGCCCGAAATCTACCTTGATGTGCTGACGCAACTTTGCCGCGAACTGTCGCCGCGAGCGATTCTGCTCTCCAACGACACCTACAGCCAGGAAATCGCCCCCCGTTTGGCGCACAGGCTTGGCGGCAGCGCTGTCGGTGATGGCGTTGGCCTGCAAGTGCAAGGCGACAACTTGCGCGTCACAGCGCCAAGTGTATGGCGGCAAGGCGCAGGCAATTATTGAGCTGAACGCTATCCGGCGGTCGTGTGGCTGCGCTCTCGCGCATTTGAGCCGGCGGCACCAAGCAGGCGCTTCCGGCGAGATCACACGCGCCGCGCTGGAAGTCAACCTGGAGGCGCGCGACGCGCATCATTGAGCGCAATCGCGAAGAAGGCGGAAAGATTCGGCTGGAGGATGCGCACGTGATCGTTGCCGGCGGGCGCGGTATCGGCGGAGCAGAGCCGTTCAACACCGAGTTGCGGCCTCTAGCCGACTTGCTGGGCGCGCAAATGGCAGCCACGCCGCGCCGCTTGCGACGCGGGCTGGGTACCGGCCACGTGGCAGGTAGGGCAGACCGGGAAGAAAGTCGCGCCGGAGTTGTATCTCGCTATCGGCATCAATGGCGCCAGTCAGCACATGGCGGGCATTTCCGAAGCCAAGAATATCGCGGCCATCAATATCGACCCCGACGCGCCGATATTCAAGTATTGCCGCTTTGGCATCGTCGGCGACTATCGCAAAGTTGTGCCGTTGCTGCGAGACAGGCTAGCGACTCTATGCAAATGAACACAGCGGAAGCCACGCGCCAGATCTACTGGAACATCTCCCACGTGTGGCTGATGTACGTGCTGTTGCTGCCGGTTCTGGTAGTCGCCGGGTACGGCATCTACCGGCATGTTGCGCTGTGGCGGCACGGCCTTCCGTTGGCGCGTTTCGACCGCCCGGCCGAGCGCATTCGGCTGCTGCTTAAGCACGCCCTGGCGCAGCAACGCACCGCGCGCGACCGTTACGCGGGACTGTTCCATCGATTCATTTTCTACGGCTTTATCGTTCTTGTCATTGCCACGACGGTCGTGGCCCTCGACGCTGACGTGGGCATCCATGTCATGCACGGCAGGTCTTACCTGTACTTCCAGTCCTTCATCGTCGATGTTTTCGGCGTTCTGGTGCTGGTTGGCACGCTGATGGCTGCCGCTCCGGCGTTTCTGTGGTCCGCCCAAGAATCTTGTTTACAGCGATGAAGCGGCGTGGATTCTGGCCGCCGTCTTTGCGATTGTGGTAACTGGATTTCTGCTGGAAGGCTGGCGTATTGCGGCCACGAACGATCCCTGGGCCGCATGGTCGCCCTTTGGCAACCTCACGGCGCGACTGCTGCGCCCCGCGATGGGGGCGGATGCCATGCAGCAGGCTCATCGTGTGACATGGTGGTTCCATCTGGCAGTGAGCTTCGGCTTTATCGCGTGGCTTCCCTACACCAAGATGATGCACATGCTCACCGGGCCGCTGAACATCTACACCGCCAACCTGGGCCCGATCGGCGCTTCGCTGAAGAACATCGATTTTGAATCGACCGCCAGCTTTGGCGTCAACTCCCTGAAGGCTTTTACCTGGAAAGATCTTCTCGACCTGGACGCTTGCACCGAGTGCGGGCGCTGCACATCGGTGTGTCCGGCAAACACCGTCGGGAAGGAGCTCTCGCCGCGCGACCTCATCCTCGATCTCCGCAACCTGATGCACGAACGTCCGCACGAGGTCTTCGGACTCGGGGCCGGTAAATGGAAACGGGGCCTCTGGCGAAGTGGCTGCACCTGATCAAAATGCGTTAAATGGCGAAGCGATTGCACCGCTGGCGATTATCGGCACAGTCCCGGCGACCTCGCCAGAGCGGCTGTGGCAATGCACGACCTGTGCCGCCTGCATGGAAGCCTGTCCGGTGTTCATCGAGCAGATGCCGAAGATCGTGGATATGCGCCGGTATCTGGTGATGGAAGAAGCCGACTTCCCGGATTCCATGCAGGAGGCGATCACGTCGCTGGAGATCTCGCGGCCATCCGTTTCCGCGGCACCCAGGCTACGCGCCTGGACTGGACGGAAGGACTGAATGTCGCATCTTATCAAGGACGGCAAGGAGCCCGAGATTCTGCTCTGGGTCGGCTGCAGCGGCGCCCTGCTCGAACGCAACCAGAAGATCGTGCGCGCCACCGCGCAACTGCTCCAAGCTGCCGGCGTGAAATTCGCCATTCTGGGGCGCGAAGAAAAGTGCTGCGGCGATCCGGCGCGGCGCATCGGCAACGAATTCCTGTTCGAGACACTGGCCAAAGAAAACATCGCAACTTTCAACAAGTACGAGGTCAAGAAGATCGTCACCGCCTGCCCGCATTGTTTCAACACGCTCAAGAACGAGTATCCGCGTCTGGGCGGCAACTTCGAAGTCCGCCATCACAGTGAATTCTTGGCCGACTTGGTCGCGGCAGGGCAGGCTCAAGCTCCGCCGAATCCGCAAGAAGATCGCCTTTCACGATCCTTGTTACCTGGGCCGGCACAACGGCGTCTACGACGCGCCACGCAACTTGGTGCGCATCTCCTCGCGGGTTGCGCCGCTGGAGATGCAGCGAACCGCGCCAACAGCTTCTGCTGCGGCGGCGGCGGTGGCATGAGCTTTGTCGAGGAACCGCCCGCCCAGCGGGTCAATCAGGAACGCGCGCGCGAAGCCCTGGCCACCGGCGCCGATGTCGTCGCCGTCGGCTGCCCGTTCTGCATGACGATGATGGAGGACGGAATCAATGCGCGCAAGGGCGATCGTGAGGTGCGGGTGATGGACGTTGCAGAAGTGCTGGCAGAAGCATTACAGCCGCACACGAAAGCGTAACCCAACTCGGCCGAACTTATCGAATCTCTGAGCAAGCACTGCTTTCGAAGCAGCGGATCGAGGGCCTTATCCTCTAAAGAACCGCATGAGCGGGTGGAATTTTCCGCTTGTACGCATCCGATATTCCGATAAGGGCGGATGATGGCGAAATACATTGGATCAATCGATCAGGGCACAACGAGCACTCGCTTCATTCTGTTTGACCGCTCCGGACGGATCGTAGCAACCGCACAGAAAGAACACGAACAGATATATCCCAGGCCGGGTTGGGTCGAACACAATCCGGAGGAGGTGTCTTCGATCCGGGCACTCCTTGCCCCGCCCGCGATCTTGCTCCACGCCGCCTCGATCCGCCAGTCCCTCGCCCGCCTTGCACCCGTCACGGGTGCCGTTCGCTGGACACGGCGGCATTCGGCTGCGGAGACGTGAGGCCCAGCCGGGATGGTTACGCAACCTTCGCGCCCGACGTTCGATGACCCTTGACAACGGAGAAGACCATGAAAGTGATGGCCATCGGCACGCTGAAGCCCCTCTCGCCGGAACAGCGGCAGCGCTACCTGCCGAAGGAAGTCCCGGCGACGCTGCCGCTCTACCTCGACGGCAAGATGGAGCAGTTCTGGCTGCGGGACAAGGAGGAGGGCGTGATCTTCCTGATGAGCGTGGACTCGGTCGATGAGGCGGACCGGCTGCTCAAAGCGCTCCGGCTGGTCCAGGACGGCCTGCTGACGTTCGACCTCATGCCGATCGGCCCCCTGCTGCCGCTTGGCATGTTGATGAAAGCGAAATAGCGACACGCCGCTGCGTGTTGCGGACGTGCAAGAAGGAACCGGTTGAGCCTCTCCCCTCGACCGGCCCTTATCGTCATGCTCCTCGGGTAAGCCGCCTTGTGAACAGTGCGAAGGCCAAATCGCTCATTTGCCGCGTCGGTCCGACGACACCGATGCGTGCCACAGCCAGGGCGCGCAAGGAACCGACAGGGAGCCTCCCAAGCTGACTCATGTCAGACAGCCAATGACGGAAGTGATAAATCCGGCATGGGGGTTCCTCGCTCGATCGCAACGAGGAACAAGACCCATGCCTGCATGGCTCTTCGGTGGAACGAGACCAAGAAGAATACAGTTTTGCGCATCAGGATGGGAAGAGACCAAGGAAGGGGCCGCTGTTTGGTGGCGCTCGCCTGACGATCGAACCTGGCTCTGATTTCCCGATCGTTGTCAGAAACCGGCAGGACCCCGCGAAGCCCACGATAGTGCCGGACTCCGCGAAAACGCCGTGGTTCGAGCGGCGGGCGGGGTGAGTGGGCGACATGATGCGTCTTCGCGAACTTGAAGCACCCCATGGTTGAAACCGCAGCGCGGCGGAGAATATCCAGGCCACGTGAAGGCGAGCCCTTTTATATCGTAACATGATTAATAGGATCGAACCACTACTTTCGGGAATCGAACAAAGGGGACGTTCTTAATTGTGGCGGCAAGCTGCCTCGTCTGCGGAAAGCCCGTTTGCCTGGATCATGCAATTTACCAGAGCAATTAGGTCTGTCCCCTTCACGGCGCACAGGAAGGAGCGAAAATGCAACGGACAGCGGTTTCTTCCACCGCGATCCAATCCGTCGGTTACGACCCGGCAGGTTTGCTGCTCGAGATCGAGTTCACCACCGGGAAGGTCTATCAGTATCGCGGCGTGCCTCCCGCGACCTATGCGGGGCTGATCGGCGCAGGCTCACAAGGGACATACTTCAACGCCCGGATCAAGGGGCACCATCCGGAACAGAAGGTGTAGGTCCGAAGGCCCTCTCGAGTGCGAAGTGGGCCGCTGTCGTCGACGTCCTCCAGGTCACCGGGCCGATCAGCTTGTCGGTCACGATCAAGTTGTCCACGTAGACGAGTTCATGCTCGAGGAACGCCAGGACGCCTGCCTAGCAGTCGTCCGACCCGGCCTCCATGTCCTGTTCTTGTACTGTGCTCATGGGGTCTCATTTCATCAAGCCAGGATCATGCTCTGGATCAACGCGTCCGCGACGTCGGGCGAATGTCCGAGGATCGTCGCCCACTCGTCCTTCGGCAACAGCTAGGTCCTCTTGCCGACCAGTCCGTAAGTCAATGGCCGCAGCTCATCGACCAGCCGGACATAGTACGGGCCAGGGCAAAAGTGGAACGGCCGCTGTGGCATCGATCGGAGTGGCCAGCCTGCGGGCCCACGGGCGGAGCCCGGGGTCGGGCCGGGCCCCGCAGGGGTGGGGCGGGCTGATAGACCAGGTGTGTCGCATCCAGCCGATTGCGCAGCTTCCAGCCGGCCTCGGTGCGTAGGTTGACGAATGAGCTCGGGTCTTGCGGCCTGCCCTCCCCGGCGTAAGGGATCGCCGTCGTGATGCCCCAACGTGCCAGATGGTTCGGGAAGTTGCGGCCGATCCCCAGCTTGTCGAACGTGATCTTGTCGTGCGGTACGTTCCACTTGGTCGTCAGCCGATGAATCGTCTCGGCCGCTTCCGGCAAGCCCGCGCTGTTGCTCAGCGCGACCTCGAGCACGCCCCAGTCGTCGACGACCACGATGCAGGTACTGTCGCGGCCGACTCCCTCGGACAGGTCGCAGGCGATCCGCCTGGTGAAGTTGACGGGATGAGTCGGCGGGACTTGCGGCCGTTGCTGTGAGCTGTGGTAATCAAGCCACGCGAGTGGGATCAGTTGTTCGGCACCAACGTCGGGTATGCGGGCGTCGATGTGCGATCCGACCCAGAGGGAGCGCCGGCCATACTTGCGGTACATGCTCTCGAGCCAGGTTCGATCGGCCAACCCGAATTCGCTCTTCTCCTTGCTCTCGAGCCAGGTTCGATCGGCCAACCCGAATTCGCTCTTCTCCTCGTGTGCGTGCGGGGATTCGGTGCTCGGAATCTGGATGGCGTTAACGGCCAGGCGGGGGGGCACATTGTCTGCCCGGTCGCGGGCGGCCTGTCGGATCAGCTCGACGAACTTGCCTTCCGCCCGGATCGGAAGGTCACGCTGCCGAGCACCATTTGCGATGGCCCCGTGATGATGCAGAGCGAGTCCGGCCTCGTGAGCAGCCACCAGAGGACGATTCCCGCGATCCAGTATTACCCCGGCAGCAAAGAAGGTCATATACCAACCCGAAGCGCGAGCGAGGGATCCGGTGCGTTTCCCTCGCTGGCGCGTCGGGTTAATATGCAGCAGCATGCGGAACTTCCTTGCCGGGGTAATAACAGGCGCGGCCCGTGTGTTTGAGGGCATCGATATCCAGCCCGGCGCGGCATCGATGGCGGACCCCGACGATTCACCCAGGTAGTGCTCAACGAACAGTCTCTGACACGCCAGCAGTCGCAGGCAGGGAGACCCAGGGGATCGCAGATGACGAGCGGGTCAGAAGATCCTGCCCGAACCAGCTCGGAAATCCGATGGGAAAGAGACTACCCGTCAACCGCAACCTTGCAGCCTGCCAGCCGTACGCCCGCTTTCACGAACGGTAGCGCAAAGCGAGACGTGGGTTGGTCCTTGCGTGGCGGTGCAAGTTCGCATCTGGCGTCAAAGCGAGGCCTTTGGAGCGGGTGCTGGTCGATGTCTCGCCCTCCGGCCGGATCTGTTATACTACGCTTTTACCAGCCCTTACGGACGAAGCAGAAGCAAAGGTGACGCGATGGCCAAGCACATCTTCGTGACGGGCGGCGTGGTCAGCTCGCTCGGCAAGGGACTGACCTGCGCGTCGATCGGCATGATCCTGGAGCAGCGCGGGCTGCGGGTGCGGCTGCAGAAGTTCGACCCCTACATCAACGTCGATCCGGGGACGATGAGCCCGTACCAGCACGGCGAGGTCTACGTGCTCAACGACGGTTCCGAGACCGATTTGGACCTGGGACACTACGAGCGGTTCACTCATGCGCCGCTGACGAAGGACTGTAATTTCACGACGGGGAAAATTTACCTGTCAGTGATTCAAAAGGAGCGCGAAGGTTATTACGAGGGCAAGACGGTTCAGGTAATCCCGCACGTCACCGACGAGATCAAGGCGGCCACACGCCGCCTGGCCACAAATGACGTTGATGTGGTGATCACCGAGATCGGCGGCACGGTCGGAGACATCGAGGGGCTGCCGTTCTTGGAGGCCATCCGCCAGTTCGCACTCGATGTGGGTCGCGAGAATTGCCTGTACATCCACCTGACGCTCGTCCCCTACCTCAAGGCGGCGGCCGAACTCAAGACCAAGCCGACCCAGCACTCGGTGGGCGCCCTGCGGCAGATCGGCATCCAGCCGGATATCCTGATCTGCCGGACCGAAGTCTCGATCTCGTCCGACGACAAGGATAAGATCGCCCTCTTCTGTAATGTTGAGCGGAAGGCCGTGATCGAGGAGCGGGACAAGCAGTTCAGCATCTACGAGGTGCCGCTGAGCCTGGTCAAGCACGGGCTCGACGACATCCTGGTCAAGCGGCTGGGGCTGCGCCGACCCGCTGGACCTCTCGCAATGGAGCGAGATGGTTGACCGGATCATGAACCCCAAGCATGAGGTCCGAATCGCCGTCGTCGGCAAATATATGAAGCACCGTGATTCCTACAAGTCGGTCTACGAGTCGCTGGACCACGCCGGGATCGCCCATCGGGCACGGGTGCTGGTCGTGCGGGTCGAGGCCGAAGAGGTCAGCGCCCGCGGCGGCGAGGCCCTGCTCGGCGGCGTGGATGGAATCCTCGTACCGGGCGGCTTCGGGATGCGCGGAATCGAGGGCAAGATCGAGGCGATCCGGTTCGCGCGGACTCATCAGATCCCCTTCTTCGGCATCTGCCTGGGCATGCAGTGCGCGGTCATCGAGTTCGCCCGCAGCATCCTTGAGCTGGATGAGGCCAACAGCACCGAGTTCGACAAGACGACCGACCATCCGGTGATCGCTCTGATGGAAAACCAGCGTTCGGTCCAGCAGCTCGGAGGTACGATGCGGCTGGGTGCATGGCCCTGCATGCTGGCGCCGGACCGGCTGGCCCGGCGGGCTTACGGTGCCGAACAGATCAGTGAACGCCATCGCCATCGCTACGAGTTTAACAATGAATACCGCAAGGCGTTTGAGCAGCACGGCCTGATCGCGACGGGCACCAGCCCCGACGGCGTCATTGTCGAGATCGTCGAGCTGCGCAACCACCCCTGGTTCCTGGCCGTTCAGTTCCATCCCGAATTTCAATCGAAGCCGACCAGGGCCCATCCGCTCTTCCGCGATTTCGTGGGCGCCGCGCTGCAGCGGAGGGAGGCGAGCCGTGCGTGAGCCCAGCAGACGACCGTGGTCACCGCGTGGCGCAAGTGCGAGCCGTTGGCCCACCCAAACCGGGTGAACAGGCTATGGTGATCGTTGCGCGAGTCTTCAAGACGTCGAGCTGGATCGAGATCGAGATCCGGAACGGGATCATCGCGGCGGTCCGCCCGGGCAATGGCCCCGCGGAGAGGGGCCCGAATGACGCGCACGGTCGTGGACGGGGTCCGGCACGAATCGGCTACCTGAGGGCGGAAGGCCATGCCGTAGGTCCTCCGCCACTTCCTGGCCGGCCATGGCGTTCATCGGCTGACCGAGCATCAACAGCAGTAGAGCGGCAAACGCAATGCGTCGTCTCATTTCGCGAACCTCGTGATCGGGGCAGGTTGCCAAGCACTGCCTATCTCGCCTTTTCCATTTCAAGCGTAGCTCTCGGCCCGCCCACGATAAAAAAAAACCACTCAGCGGCAGGCGTGCATACCTGAGCGGAGCGGGTTTGGTTTGAGGAAGGCAGTCGGCACCTGCGATCAGGCGTTTTCCGCAGGGTCTTTGCCGTTGATCCAATCGCCTTCGAGCTTCTGATAGCTGAAAGGCTCGAGCAATGAGCCGGTATCGCCGGCCTTCCAGCCGATGACCTGGTTGGGCTTGCCGCGGAGCTTGCTACGCTCTAGCCAGCGGGCTGCCCAGGAACCGTCGGCCTCGACAACCTGGCCGGTATCCTTGTCAAAGTAGGTTGATCCGCTCATTGGCGTCCTTGACCTTGCTGAGGGAGGGATGGGGAAACGCGCCGGTGGCAACGACTGCGCCAGTCGCGACACCTGCGGATTCCAGGAACGTGCGACGGCTCACCAATGGGTTTTTCCTTCATCGATGATACTCCTGAACCGCGGAAAGTGGGTAGACGACCGGTTCGAGCGGATGGTCAAGGCAGGGTGGCAAGACCCCGGAGGACCGCGATGCTGGAGGGTTGAACCGAGGACCTGCCCCTGAGGTGGTCCAGAGTCAAGACTGCCAGGCAAGGGCGCGATACACTGGCCGGCACGATCCAGCGCGGCGACCTCAAAGGGCCGGCTCGGCGGCCATCCGACGTCAAAACCAGGGAACTGAAATCAAGCTAATGCCGGACTCAACACGCGGTCAAGGACTTGCTGAAGTGTTGTGGTCTTCCGCGGGGACGGCCTCACTCGGCAGCCGGCCCGGCTTGAACCCCGCAAGGCAATGAGTCCGCCGCTGGTTTGACATCACCGCGGTTCGCAACCAGATGGTTTGACATCACCGCGGTTCGCAACCAGATGGTTTGACATCACCGCGGTTCGCAACCAGAATAGATAGGGAGCCTCCGGTCGGAACGGGACGAACGACGCAGGAGAGATCCGATTACGGAGGAGAGATCCGCATCGCGATGCACCATTTTGTGAAGGAATCGCGGATTGCCGCGGCGCCGGGCGTGGTTTTCGCTTTTCACGAAAGTCCTGGGGCATTGGAAAAGTTGACCCCGCCCTGGGAAAAGGTCACGGTCATCGAGTCGCCGGGCTCGCTGACGCCGGGCACTCGAGCTGTCTTGAGAACCAAGGTCGGCCCGTTTGCCGTGGAGTGGGTCGCCGAACACACGGAGTACGAGCCTGGGCGGATGTTTGCTGATCGCCAGGTACGCGGTCCCTTTGCGTACTGGTATCATCGCCATTGGTTTCTTGACGATGGCCGGGGGGGAACTCTTCTCCGCGACGAAGTCGATTACCGGCCCCCACTGGGCATGATCGGTGAGTTTCTTGGTGCTCGGTTCCTGGACTCGAAATTGAAGAAGATGTTTGATTATCGGCACGAAGCAACTCAGCGGATCGTGGAATCCGCCACCCACGCCGGTGAAGGCCAAGCCCGGCGCGAGGCGACCTGATAGGTTGCGTCGATCCGGTCTCTTCCGAGCCTCACCCCGGGATTCAAGGGGATCTCGTCCGATCATCCTCGTGCCGTTTGAATTTTTCCGCAAATTTCGCGCTCGTGACTGCTTTTGTCGGTCGCTTACCCGTGATACATCGGTAAGATATAGGTTCCACCGCTTCCCCGGTACAATGGAGTTTGCAACCTATCTGACAGTGGAGATCCGGGGCCACCGAGCGGGGCGAACGCAGGGAATCGAAGCAACTGGCGACCGGAATCATGCCGCGCACCATCTTGTGTCAGAAATGTGGGGTTGTCTTGAACCTGCCGGCGGCCGTGAGCGCGGGCAAGCGGGTGAAGTGCCCCAAGTGCGGCCACAAGTTCGCGATCTCCGAGAACGACGCGAGCTCCGAGTCAACCATGGCCGGCGTCGGCGATGCCGACCTTGTCTCCACGCGCGATCTCGGCAAGCGCCCTCCCAGCCACGACAACTTGCCGGTCCCGGGCGGGGACAAAGACCTCCGCGACCTGTTCGATCTCCCGCTCGGAACCGCGGCATCGATCGAAAAGTCGGCCGTAGAAAGCAAGCAGCCGATCGTGAGCGATGCCGAGGCTCTGTTTCAGGAACCGACAGTCCGCAAGAAGAAGTCCACGGGCGCCGAGCTCGTGCCCAGGCGCGCCGATGTGTGAGCTGCGGCGGGTTCGTCCCGAAGGGCATGTCGATCTGCACCGCCTGTGGTGTCGACCAGGACACCGGCATGCGCGTCGGCCTTGATGATGATCTTGTCCCGCCGCCTCCTCGAGCAGCAACCGGCCCCCCGCTCCATATCGCCATCACTGGATTCTTGTGCGGGCTGACCTCCCTGCTCCTCTTGGTTCTCTCTCTGATCCAGTCGGTGCGCGGGCAAGCGGGCGCGACCCAATACGGCTGGCTCTGCCTGGCCCTGGTCTCGGCCTTCGGCATCTATGGAGCGGTTCAGTTCTTCATCGGCCGGTCGGTCAAGTACCTCATGCTCGCGCTCACCCTCGGCGTCTTCGTCGACGCCATGTCCCTGATCGCCTTGCCCATCTACCAGGCCACATTCGCCGATCAGGAAGCCATCGTTGTCAGGGTTAACAAGAAGGACAATTCCGACTCGATGGACGACGAGGACGTGCAAATCAATCCGATCACGGATCGGCTCGATCTGCACAGGATCGAGGGGGGGCTGATCGTGATCTTGCTCTACGCGTTGCTGTCGATCTACCTGATGTCCCCTCCCGTCAAGCACTACTTCATCCGGCAGGCGACACTGGACAGCGTGCCGATCGTCTGAGTGAGCGGATCACGACAGGAGATCCTGAAGGATCCGTTCGAACGATTCAGCGTTCAAGTAGGTAAACCTGTCTCGCTCATCGCTGATTTGCCACAGGTCTTTACCTTGATTGATTTCTCGGTAAAGATTGTATTTCCGATATCCATCCGTGATATCGACGCGGCCTGAGAATTCCGTGGCGTCGCCTGAGGCGCACGGTTGGCCATGAATGGGACTTCTCGTCCAATCGGTCGAACATCGACCTCTCCCGCCCCGAGTCGGATTTTCAATGCTGGTGCGTCGTATGTTCCTAGATTTTGTTCGGTACGAGAGACCTCATACGGTTCGATATCGAGCACGCCTTCTGGATCGGACTCGCGCAGCCAGTCTCGAATCTGGTCAAGGAGGCGGTGGATGGCCCCGAGCCATTCTCCTCGGCGACGATGCCTGTCTCGCACGTCCAGTTCGTCGGCCTTGGCCTTCAAGAAATCACGAAAGCTGAGGAGGGACTCGCGGCCTTTGGCTTCGGGAGATTTCAGGGAGGGCGAAGTTTCTTCGTTCGGCATGACTGCTTCTCCGTCGCGGGCAAGACTCTATCCTGACCTGATCATAACAAGGTGGCTCCAGGCCTGCCTCATTTCGTTGTCTTCCCTCCGTCCGGTCCGACAAGGCGTCGACTCGGGGAGGATCTCTGATACAATACGACGGAGATCGACTTGACGCGCACCCAAGCGCCCCGGGAACACAAGCCTTGCCTACCGTGATCCATCCAGCCACCTTCATCGCGCCCGGCGCCATTGTTCTGGGAGACGTCCAGATCGGAGTGGACTCCAGCGTCTGGTATTACACGGTGATCCGGGGCGATACCGAGCGGATCCGCATCGGCGAAGGGACGAACCTTCAAGACTTCATGGTTCACGCCGACCCGGGGATTCCCTGCTTGGTCGGCCATCGCGTCACCGTCGGCCACCGCGTCATTCTGCACGGCTGTGTCGTCGAGGATGAGTGTTTGATCGGCATGGGCGCGATCCTGCTCAACCGGGTCAAGATCGGCACCGGATCGGTGGTGGGAGCGGGCGTCTCTTGCTCGAAGGGATGGAAGTCCCCCCCGGGTCGCTCGTGGTCGGATCGCCGGCCAAATTGGTTCGCCAGGTCGATGAAAAAGCCCGGGCACGGATCGACCGGATCTGGCGGCACTACGTTGAGCAGGCGAGGCGCCATCGAGCCGGGGAGTTTGCCATCCTCCCCCCCAGCACCGCAACCGGCTGATCCGTCGGCACGAGCCAGCCAGCGGTCGGTCGGCAAACGGCTTCATCGATCCAGTACAGAGAATGGCGAGCCTACGAGAATCGAGTGGGGCCCCGATCGGCTCCGCGCACGAGTCGATGAGAAGCAAGCCCTCCCAGGTCAGCAGAAGATGTGGGTCGCCATCGCCGGCGCCGCCCCGGTGCGACGTGGCGGAATGAGGTCGTAATG
>CAWJGD010000020.1:0-172328 GCA_963842345.1 uncultured Acidobacteriota bacterium | reverse complement strand
CGACTGGATTTCGCGGCTCACCATGGAAGAGGCGCTTACCTGGGTAATTGATTGGGTTCAGCAGTGGCGCCGCGGGGCGGATATGAGGGAAGAGAGCCTGCGTCAGATTGCCATGTACGAGGCGCTGCTGTGCGCGGCTGGGAGCCATTCGACTGAAAAATGATCGCGCTGATGCGCTTGGGCAGATCGGTCCTGCAAAAAGCAGGGGCCGGTGTATTTACGCGTTGCCTTCGATGAAGTGTGATATCTCAGACCACTCCGTCACCAGCGTCTCCAGTTCGCCGCGCTTGCCGGCAAGCAATTCGACAATACGCTGCGTCTCTTCCGCGCTGACGAACACGGTCAATTCCTGCTCCGCCTCGGCGATCTCGGCCTCCATGCGCGCAATGGCCTCTTCCAGTTCCTGGCAGCGCTCGGTCATCTGGCGCATCTTGATGGGATTGACCCGCTTCCTGGCCTCCGCCTTGGAGTCGGGCTCGGCCTCTTCGGCTCCCGTTGCTCTCCGGCGCAGCGTTCTTCGCCGGCCCGTCGCCTGCAGCCGCTGCCGCGTTCGCCAGCTGCTGCTTGCGCCAGAGATAGTCCTCGTAGTTGCCGGGAAAGACTGCACGCGCGCCCTCGCCCACCTCAAAGACGCGCGTGGCCAGCTTGTCGATGAAGTAGCGGTCGTGCGAGACGAACACCACCGTGCCGGTAAATTTCTCCAGCGCCTCCAGCAGCACGTCCTTGGCGCGCAGGTCGAGGTGGTTGGTCGGCTCGTCCAGCAGCAGGAAATTCGACGGCTGCAGCAGCATGCGCGCCAGCGCATAGCGGTTGCGCTCGCCGCCGGAGAGCACGCCGATGCGCTTGAAGACGTCGTCGTCGGAGAACAGAAAGCAGCCCAGCAGGGTGCGCAGCTCGGGCTGCGTCTTCTGCGGCGCGACGCGTCGAGGTCGTCGAGCATGCGCGCCTCCGGATCCAGCACCTTGTACTGGTCCTGCGCGAAGTAGTCCACCTCCACGTTGTGCCCCACGCGACATTGGCCGCCGTAAGCCGCTCCGGCCGGCCAGCAGCTTGATCAGCGTGGATTTCCCCGCGCCGTTCACGCCGACCAGCGCAATGCGGTCGCCGCGCTCGATTATGAAACTCACGTCCGCGAAGACTTCTTTCTCGCCATAGCTCTTGGCCACGTCCGTGAACTCCGCCACCATCCGCCCGCTGGCGTGGGCTGCGGAAAAGTGAAGTGGATGGTCTTCTCTTCCGGCGGAACCTCGATGCGCTCCATGCGCTCCAGTTCCTTGATGCGGCTCTGCACCTGCTTGGCCTTGGTCGCCTGGTAGCGGAAGCGGTTGATGAACGCCTCCAGCTGCTCGATGCGCTCGCGCTGGTTGCGGTAGGCCGACTCCAGCGATTCCTTGCGCTGCTGCTTCTGCCGCAGATACTTCTCGTAATTGCCGCTGTAAAAATGCACCCGCGGTTCCAGATCTCCGGCGTCTTTTCACCGTGACGTCCAGAAAATAGCGGTCGTGCGAGACCAGCACGTAGGCGTACGGATAATCGCGCAGATAATCTTCCAGCCAGTTGCGCGTTTCCAGGTCCAGATGGTTGGTCGGCTCGTCCAGCAGCAGCAGGTTCGGCTTTTCCAGCAGCAGCTTGGCCAGCGCGATGCGCATCTGCCAGCCGCCGGAAAACTCCTCCGTCCGGCGCGGCCAGTCCTCCTTGCGGAAACCCAGCCCGGCCAGCACGGTTCCCACCTGCGCCTCGATCGCGTAGCCGTCGCGCGCGCGAATGGCGCCCTCCAGCCTCTGGAAGCGATCGGCGATCTGGGCGTACTCGCCGCCGGCCGGGTCGAGTTCGCCCATGCGGTGCGCCAGCTCCTCCATCTCGCGCTGCATCTGGTGCAGATCGTCAAAGACGGAAAGGCACTCGTCGAAGACCGTCCGCCCGGCCAGTTGCAATCCGTCCTGCGCCAGATACCCGGCGGTGATGCCCCGGGCGCGCGTGATCGCGCCGTAGTCGAGCGACTCCGGCCCGGCCAGCACCTTCAGCAGCGTGGACTTGCCGCTGCCGTTGGCGCCGACCAGCCCGACGCGATCCTGCGGGGTGATCAGCCAGTCGAGGTTTTCGAACAGGAATTTCGGGCCGAAGCGCTTGCCGGCCCCCGACAACTGAATCATGAGTACGCTCTAAATTTGTTGGAACTTAAAATTCATTGTCTCACGAGAGTCGGTGCTCCACGTTCGCCTGTAGTTGGCTAACGTGGGGTAGTTTTCTTTCCGCACAGTCGGCGAGCGGCTCACCCTTTCGCCTGCGCCGGGGTCCCCGGCGAGGCTCGGCCTGACTGGGTCACCCGCCCACTTGCCCTACTAGGGTTCTTTAGGCGGTTCGTCCTCCAGTTGTTGTTTGCCCGGGAGCACCACGTTCGCCGCGTCGGGGTCCCCGGCGAGGCTAGGCTCGCTGGGGTGACTGAGGCTAACGTGAGGTAGTGTTCTTCTGATTCATCAAGCTTGCCCCTCAAGACGCTTTCGCCTCGTACTAAACACACTCCAGGAGTGTCATCCTGAGCGAGCCGGGGTGCCCGGCAACCGCTGTAGTTGCGGTTGCTGGGTGGAACGCCATCGATAGACCGCTTGTGCCCCGGCCTTTTCATGACCAAAACAACCAGTATGCAAAGCAGGAAGAGAACACCCATGACCTGGAATGTTTCCGCGAAGCTGAGCAACGAAGCCTGCCGCTGCACCAGATTATAAATCGTCGACAGGCTCTGCATGCTTGCCGTGCTCGCATCCGAGCCCCCCTGCATCATCAGCCCGCGGGCCTCTCCCGTCAGCGTATGGAACTGTTGATCGTAGGGAGTGACGTGCGCCACCAGCATCGACTGATGAACCTGCGCCCGCCGCGCCAGCCAGGTCGTTACGAAGGAGATCCCTACGCTCGATCCGATGTTGCGCATCACGCTGTACAGGCTGGTGGCGTATCCGATCTCTTCGCGCGGGATCATCTCCATGGTGATCGTCGTCAACGGAACAAATACAAAGGCCATCCCAGTGCCCTGAAGGATCTGATACCAGAAAATATCCCAGGTGCCGGAATCCAGATTCATGGTCGAGTAGCCGAAACAGGCGACGCTGGTCATGGCGAATCCCAGCACCAGCATCCAGCGCGCATCCCGCTTCTTGCCCAGCAGATAGCCCACCAACGGCATCAGCAGCGCCGTGCCGATCCCTCGCGGACTGGTCCACAGGCCGGCCGTTTGCGCCGTCCAGCCAAGCAGCGTCTGCATGAACAGCGGCAGCAGGACGAGGATTCCATAGAGCACGAAGCCGAGCATCAAGGCCAGAAAAATTCCCGCCGTAAACGTTCGGTAACGCAACAGGCGAAAACGCACCAGCGGCTGCGGGACCCGCAATTCCCTGATCACAAATGCCACCAGGCCGACCACCGCCAACACGGCCAGCGTCACGATAAACCGCGAACCGAACCAGTCTTCTTCCTGGCCCTTGTCCAGCATGATTTGCAGCGCGCCCATGCCGATGGCAAGCATCGCCAAGCCAAGCGCATCCAGACGCAACGTGCCGCGTTTTATGTAGGGCGGGTCGACCACGAACAGCGAAATCATCAGCAGGCTGAAGATTCCGACCGGCAGGTTGATGTAAAAAACCCAACGCCAGGAATAAGCATCGGTGATCCAGCCGCCGAGAGTTGGCCCCAGGATGGGAGCGGTCACAATGCCCATGCCCCAGAAAGCCATCGCCTTGCCGCGCTCCGGCCCGGGGAACTCCTCCAGCAGAACCGCTTGCGATATGGGCTGCAAACCGCCGCCGGTGGTGCCCTGCAGCACACGAAACAGAACCAGCAGCGGCAGATTGGGCGCGAGTCCGCACAGTACGCTGGAAACCGTGAAGCCGGTGACCACCGTCAACAGCAGCTTTTTGCGCCCAAAGTAATTCGCCAGCCATCCCGTGATCGGCAGGATCACCGCGTTGGCGACGATGTAGGAGGTCAGGACCCAGGTCGCTTCGTCGACCGTCGACGACAGGTTGCCGGCAATGTGCGGCAAACTCACGTTCACTACCGACGTGTCCAGCACTTCCATGACAGCGCTGGACATGACGGCGATCGCAACCAGCCATCGATTTGCCGAGGGACGGTGCATTCCGAGGACATCTGCTCCGCCCTACACAATAGCAAATCCTGGTTTCAGATCAGCCGCCGAGATCACTAGCCGTCCCGGCGTGTTGCTCGTGCCCCACGTCCCGTCCCGCCCGGCGTTCGGCGCATTCAATTCACAAACTGTCATTCCGAGCGAGCGAGGCTTTGCGAGTGAGTCGAGGAACCTTGTGTTTTTGCAGGCGGGTGGCCCACTCAAGCTTTTTTTGCTTGAGTGGGGTAGTTTCCGGGGTCCCCGGCAAGCCTGTATTTGGCTTGCTGGAGTGCCTTGAGCCATGCCGTCCAGAGCGCAAACAGTTTTGAAGGGGACGGGCTTCAGCCCGTCCGTCAATAGCCAGCAAGGACTGGGGCTTTAGCCCCTGAGGGGATTCATTTTCCTCTTACATCGATCTATGCAACAAGCTCCGCCAATCCTCATTTACGCGGCGGGTGGCCCACTCAAGCTTCTTTTGCTTGAGTGGGGTAGTTTCTTTGGAAAGCATCGATACGACAAATGCATACCCGCGCCCCAGCCGGGGTCCCCGGCAAGCCTGTATTTGGCTTGCTGGGGTGCCTTTACGCGTACCAATCTTCGCGGGTAAGCGGCAACTCGTTGCGTCCATGCTCCGACTTGTTCAGCAGCAACTGGCACAGATTCATCCGGCCCACGCGGAAGCCGTGCGCCGACCCGGCCATGTAAATCAACCACGTCCGGTACGTTGCATCGTCGGTCAGGCGGCGCGCTTCTTCGGCGTTCGCGTGCAATCTCTCCGACCAGTGCCGCAGCGTGATTTCGTAATGTTTGCGGAGATTTTCCACGTCCTGCACTTCAAAACCGCAGCTCTCGGCGGCGCGCACCGTCGTATTGAGCGGCACCAGTTCGCCATCCGGGAAAACATATTTCTCCACGAACGATGCTCCTCCGTTGCGTTGCCATGTAGCGGACAGCGCGATCCCGTGATTCAGAAACACGCCTCCCGGGCGAAGCATGTGCCAAGCTCTGCTGAAGTATTCCGGCAACAGCGCTTCGCCGACGTGCTCGAACATTCCGACGCTGACCAGTTTGTCGAATTGCTCTTCCGCTTCGATTTCCCGGTAATCGCAAACCTCCACCTTGCAGCGCGAAGCCAGTCCCGCTTGGCGGATGTGCTCGCGTGCGAGTTCGGCCTGGGAAGCGCTCAGCGTGATGCCAAAGGCATCGACGCCATACTCGCGTGCGGCGTGGATCAGCAGTCCTCCCCAGCCGCATCCCAGTTCCAGCAAGCGCTCGCCGGGTTTCAGGCGCAGCTTGCGGCAGAGATAATCCAGCTTCTGCTGCTGCGCGGTGTCAAGATCGTCGTCCGGCGATCTGAAATAGGCGCACGAATAGATCATGCGCTGGTCGAGAAAGAGTCTAAAGAAGTCATTGGAAACGTCGTAGTGGTAGCGGACAGCCTCCCGGTCGCGTTCCGCGGAATGCGGTCTGCCCTTCGGTTCCGCTGCCCCGCGCCCCTTAAGAAATCGTCTTGGCACCGCCGCCATGGCGCGAAGCCGCAGCTTCGCCGCCAGCGGCAGCTCTTCGGCAAACAGGCGGTCCGCGAATTCAAATGCCGCTTCCAGATCGCCTTCAATGTCGAAATCATCGTGAATAAACGACTCGCCGACCGACAACTCGCTTGGCGAGAGAAACAACTGGCGTAGCGACCACGGATTTTTGAGGACGAGCGTGAAACTGGGGCGCACAGCGGCTCCCCAGGAGCTGCCGTCCCAGAATCGCACACGGAAATTCTTACAGGATAGTTTTGCGGTGATTTGTTCGAACAACCGAGCCGCTATGCCGACTGTGTCATGAGGTGGAAGCGTTGCGTAAGAGGCCATTGTGCCCTCCTTTGCCGCGCACACATCAGCGTTTTTTCTTGAGAGACTCTCGTAGCAATGCTAGCTCAATCGGACGGCGGTTGGAAGTCGTTCCCCAGGGCTGGATGAGGTAAAATAGTGCCGTGTAATTTCCTTGTTTTCGAGGCATTGCACGCAATCAGTGATACACGTCACATGGGTTTGTGCGATCAGCCACGTACGCTGAGTGCAATGCTCACGGACAGCCAGCCAACCGGATACTCTACGATGGACGGCATGATTTTATGCATCGACGACGAGCCCATCGGCCTGCGGGTCCGCAAGATGCTGCTCGAGACTCAGGGCTATAAGGTGCTGACCGCCACCAGCGGGCGCGAAGGCCTTGAGTTGTTCGCCTCTCATCCGGTCTCGGCCGTCGTCCTCGACTACGCCATGCCCGGAATGAATGGCGACCAGGTCGCGATGGCGCTCAAGCGCCTTAACCCCGCCGTGAAAATCCTGCTTTTCTCCGCTTACGTGAGGTTTCCCGAGGAAGTGCTGCAATGGGTCGATGGCTACGCCGTGAAGGGCGAGCATCCTGCCGCGCTTTTTAACGCCTTGCAGCAACTTCTCTCTTGTTAACCGGCGGCCTTTCGTTCATCCTGTTGCATTGCAACACTCGGACCTTAGCGGGCCCGGCCCATAACGACCTGCAAGGCTGCTGAAAAACGCGCCGAGCACAAAGCTAGGCGCTGCGGAATGTGTGAGCCAAAGAGTTATAGCGCAATTATTTCTATGCTCACATCAGAGCAAGCCTGTTTTCCAGCAGCCTGCTAGCGGCCATCCCGCCATAGATCGTGGTGCCCTTCTATGTCGATTACCGATCCTCGGCCATCCGATAAACCAAACCAGCGGACGCTTCGCTTCTGGCTCGCCTGTTTAGTCCTGGCCTGCGTTCTGCCGGTCTGCGTTGTCGCTAGTCTCCTCGTCCATTACGCATATCAGCAAAAGCGGCAGCTCCTGGAGCAGCGCGTGTTGGAAACCACACGGGCGCTCTCCATGGTGGTTGACCAGGAGCTGGCCGCCATGCAAGCCAGCGCGTCCGCCCTTGCCACCTCGCCTTTCCTCGTCTCGGGCGATCTGTTGGCCTTCCGCACCCAGGCGCAGGCGGTCGCGCGTGATTATCCCGCCGCTGCCGCCGTCACTCTGACGGATACCACCGGACAGCAGGTTGCCAACACATTCGTACCTTTGGGAACGCCCTTACCCAAACGTATTGTTTGGGACCAGATGCAAAGAGTATTCGAGACCGGCAAGCCGGTCGTCATCAACTTGTACAGGGGAGCCATTTCGGGACGCTTCGTTGTCGGCGTTGCGGTGCCAGTGATCCGCGACGGTCGCGTTGTGTATGTCTTGACGGTGACGGTCCCGGCCCTCGACTTCGACGCGGTGCTTTCGCAGCAGAGCATTCCACCCAACTGGCCTGCAACGATCTTGGACGTCAATCGTGTGATTGTTGCCCGGAACAAGCTCGCGGAAAGGTATGTCGGTCTGCCGGCTGTCCCCGCGCTCAATCAACGCATTGCCGAGGCTGCCGAGGGCCAGGTTGAGACAACCAACCGGGAAGGCATTCCTATAGTCGCCATGTTCAGCCGGTCAGCCAAATCCGGCTGGACCGTCGCCGTCGGAATCCCCAAAGCAGTCATCCTGGCGGATATTCGGCAATGGCTGTGGTGGACGGTTGGCGTCGCACTCCTGCTCTCGATCGTGGGGATTGCCCTGGCGCTGTTTCTGGCGCGACGAATCGCCGGGTCCATGAAAGCACTGATCATCCCCGCCTTGGCTTTGGGAAGCGGCGAGCCGGTGAATATCGCACCGCTCGACCTCGCCGAAACCAACGAGGTCGGCCAATCCCTCGTGAAAGCCTCTCAGCTCCTGCAACAGCGCACGGCGGAGCGCGAGCAGGCGGAGCAACGGATCGCCCATCTCGCCAGTTTCCCCGAATTGAATGCGGTTCCCATTCTCGAAATAGACCTGCAAGGGAAGATAACCTATGCCAATCCAGCGGCCAGGATGCAGTTTCCCGGCATTGCGGAAATCGGCACCGAGCATCCGATCCTCAATAGATGGCCTGCCGTCACTGCCGCACTCGCAGCAGATACTCAACGGCCAGTCCTCACACGCGAGGTCGAATCCGACGGGTTGGTGTTCCAGCAGACGATTCACTACCTTCCGGACATGGGGCTTGTGCGCGTCTATTTTGCTGATATCACCGAGCGCAAGCGGGCCGAGGAACAGCTCCAGAAACTCAATCGCACGCTCAAGGCCCTGAACAACAGCAACCAGGCGCTGCTGCATGCCACCGCTGAACCGGCACTCCTGCAACAGGTGTGTCGCATTGTCACTGAAGATTGCGGTTATGCGATGGTGTGGATCGGCTTTGCCGAGAATGACGAAAACAAGATCGTCCGGCCCATCGCCTACGCCGGCTTTGAAGAGGGATACCTGGAGACGATGCGGATCACTTGGGCCGACAACGAACGTGGGCGCGGTCCCACCGGCACCGCCATCCGCACCGGACAACCGTCGATATGTCGCAATATGCTTACGGACCCCGCATTTCTGCCCTGGCGCGAAGCGGCCATCAAGCGCGGCTATGCTTCCTCGCTGGTGGTTCCCCTCAAAGACGGGGATAAGGCCTTCGGGGCAATCACCATCTATTCCCGGGAGCCGGATTCGTTCTCGGAAGGTGAAGTCAACCTGCTGACGGAACTGGCCGCCGACCTGACGTATGGCATTAATACGCTGCGCGTGCGCGCCGCCCGCACCCAGGCCGAAGCGGCGCTGCGGAAGAGCGAAGAGCGCTATCGCAATTTGTTCAACACGATGGACGAAGGCTTTTGCGTCATTGAAGTGATCTTTGACGCGCAGGGCAAGCCGATTGATTACCGCTTCCTGGAGGTCAACGCCGCTTTTGAAAAGCAAACCGGGCTGCATGCGGCGGAGGGCAAACGAATGCGTGAGCTTGCCCCGGCTCATGAGGCCCATTGGTTTGAGATTTACGGCAAAATTGCGTTGACCGGTGAACCGGCACATTTTGAGAACGAAGCCAGGGCCTTGAATCGCTGGTACGACGTTCATGCCTATCGCGTCGGCGAGCCGGAAGCGCGGCGGGTCGCAATTATTTTCAATGACATCAGCCTGCACAAGCAGGCCGAAGAGGCGCTGCGCCGCCAGGCTGACCTGCTGAGGCTCTCCTTCGACGCGATCCTCGTCTGGCAACTGGATGGCGCAATCGAGAGCTGGAACGTCGGCGCGGAACGCCTCTATGGCTTTTCTGAAAGTGAAGCGTTGGGCCGCGTCTCTCACGAGTTGCTCAGGACCGTTCATCCCGTGCCGTGGCCTCAGCTCGATGCGGAGCTGCGCGAAAAGCGCTTCTGGGATGGTGAACTTCGCCACTCCACCAAAGATGGCCGGGAAGTCATCGTCTCCGCCCGCAAGCAGCTTATACTCGGCGCCGATGGCGTCGAACGCGTGCTGGAGATGAACCGCGACATCACCGAGCGCAAGCGGGCCGAGGAAGAACGCGAAACGACGGTTGCATTCCTCCGGCTGGTGAACCAGAGCCAAAACACAAGAGATTTGATTCAGCGGGCAACAACCTTCTTTCAGCAAAGCTCCGCCTGCGAGGCGGTTGGCATCCGGCTGCAAGAAGGCAACGATTATCCCTATTTCGAGTATCGGGGATTCTCCAAGGAGTTTGTGCAGGTTGAAAACCTGCTTTGTAAACCCGACGAGAGCGGCCTCGTTCCCGTTGACAGCGCCGGCGAACCGATCCTGGACTGCATGTGCGGCAACGTGATCCGCGGGCGCTTCGATCCCTCGAAGCCGTTCTTCACCGCCAACGGAAGTTTCTGGGCCAATGACACCACGCGCTTGCTCGCCACCACCACCGACGCCGACCGGCAGGCCCACACGCGCAACCGCTGCAATGGCGCGGGGTACGAATCGGTGACGCTGATTGCGCTGCGCGTCGGCGAGCAGCGCTTGGGCCTGCTCCAGCTCAACGACCGGCAAAAGGGCCGCTTCTCGCCTGAGGGCATCGCTCTATGGGAGAGGCTGGCGGGATACCTGGCAACGGCATTGTCCAAGTTCCGCGCCGAAGAGGCGCTCCGCGAGAGCGAGGCGCGGCTGCGCCAAGCTGCGGAGTTCGATGAAGCCGCGTTGAAGAGCCTCGGCGAAGGACTGTATACGGTTGACACGCAAGGGTTGGTCACCTCGATGAATCCGGCCGCCGAAGAACTCTTCGGGTGGAGCTTCGCCGAATTGCGCGGCAAAAAGATGCACGACCTGACGCATCATCATTACCGCGATGGGCGACCGTTCCCCTCCTCCGAATGCGCCGGCTTCCAGGTGCTGACAACTGGGCGGCCTTTGAAGAACTACGAGGACGTATTCATCCACAAGGACGGCACGTTCTTCGATGTGACTTACAGCATCGCGCCCATGCGCGACACCGCCGGCCAGATCACTGGCCTGGTCGTCGTCTTCAGCGACATCACCGAGCGCAAACGGATGGAAGAGGCGCTCCGCGAGAGCGAGGCGCAGTTCCGCGAGTTGGCCGAAGGCATTCCGCAGTTGGCCTGGACGGCAAATCCCGACGGCTGGATCTATTGGTACAACCAGCGCTGGTATCAATACACCGGAACCACCCCCAAGCAGATGGAGGGCTGGGGCTGGCAGTCGGTACACGATCCGCATGAACTTCCCAAAGTAGTGGAGCGGTGGCAGGCCTCCATCGCCACCGGCGAAACCTTCGACATGGTGTTCCCATTGTTGGGAGCGGATGGCGTCTTCCGCCCATTTCTGACCCGCGTAATGCCCTTGCGTGACTCGCAAGGCCGTGTAGTGCGCTGGTTTGGCACGAACACCGACATCAGCGAACAGCGGCGGATCGAGGAAGCGCTGCGCCAAAGCGAGGAGCGTTGGGCCACTACCCTGCACAGCATTGGCGATGCCGTCATCTCGACTTGTGCGCGCGGCAAGGTCATCTTCATGAACGAGGTAGCGGAGAAACTGACCGGTTGGACCCTCTCCGAAGCCCATGACCGTGATCTGGAAGAGGTCTTCAACATCGTCAACGAAGTGACTCGGGAGAAGCCGGAGAGTCCGGTGGCCAAGGTAATTCGGATGGGGCAGGTGGTGGGACTGGCCAATCACACCGCTCTTATCAGCCGCGACGGAACCGAAATCCCCATCGAAGACAGCGGTGCGCCCATTCGCAACCAGGACGGCAAGATCACTGGCGTCGTCCTCGTATTCCACGACGTCATTGAGAAGAGAAAGGCCGAGAAGGCCCTGCGCGACAGTGAACGATTGGCCGTCACAGGACGCCTTGCCGCTACCCTGGCGCACGAAATCCATAACCCGCTGGATACGGTCGGCAACCTGCTTTACCTGATGGACCTTGCTCCCGACCTGGAAGCGGCGCGGCAACACGCCGCGCTGGCCGCTGAGGAGGTCGCTCGCGTCACCCAGATGACGCGGCACATGCTGGCCTTCCAGCGCGAGTCAAGCAAGCCGGTGCCGGTGAACATCGGGGAGATCCTCGACAGCGTCGTTACGCTCTTCGCCAGAAAGATCGAAGCGGCAGGCATTCAGGTCGAAAAGCAGGTCCGCTTCGATCACGAGTTCCTCGGCCTGCCCAGTGAGATGCGGCAGGTCTTTGCCAATCTGGTTGGCAATGCCATCGAGGCCGTCGGACAAAAAGGGAAAATAAGGTTACACGCCTGCGCTTCCAGAAATTGGCGCACCGGGCAGCGTGGGCTGCGCGTCGTCGTCGCCGACAATGGGCTTGGCATCCCCGCCGAGGTTCGCGGCAAGATATTCGAACCCTTCTTCACCACCAAAGGCGAGGCGGGAACCGGTCTGGGATTATGGATCACCGCCGGCATCGTCGAGAAGAGCGATGGCACACTGCGCCTGCGAAGCGTCACCCGGGCGGGACGCACCGGCACATGTTTCTCCGTCTTCTTCCCCATCAAGTAGTGATTTGGGTGCCCCATTCAAGCGCAGCTTGGGTGGGCCGGGTGCCCCAGGTTCCGCGCCGCGCTGTTCGGCGCTAACCTGGGGTAGTCTCCGCCTAGCGCTAGCGCCGCGTTCCATAAGTAATTTAACAACTCTGGGACAGGTGCCCCACATCTGCCGCAGTTAGCAGATGTGCAGGTGCCCCATGTTCGCCCGCGTCGGGGTCCCCGACGAGGCTCGGCTCGTTGGGGTGACTGGGCTAACGTGGGGTAGTTTCTTCCTGAGTCATAACATCGTCCCCGGGCCGAGGCCGGCCGGGTGGCCCACTCAAGCTTCCTTTGCTTGAGTGGGGAGTTTCTTCGCCTAGCGCAAGCGCCCGCGTTCCAGAAGTAATTTAACAACTCTGGGGTGTCATTCTGAGCGACCGCAAGGGAGCGAAGAATCCCATAACAGCGGGGAATCAGAAGTGCAGTTGATGGACTCAATCAGTGCCAGTCAGCTCACCAACCTGCGCATTTTCGCCGTTGGTGGCCCACATCCGCCCGCAGTTGGCGAATGTGGAGCGGCAGGTGCCCCATGTTCGCCTGTTGTTGGCTAACATGGGGTAGTTTCTTGGGCTGCATCGCGAATGTGGGGGCGACTAACTGCTCTGCGCATTATCGGACGTAACTTTCGCCAATCTGCGCATTATCGGACATAACTTTCGCAAAAACCCGATGCAAAATCCGTGCAAAATTGGTCAAAAAATCGCTCTAAAAGTTGAACAGCATTTGCAGATCGATGCGGCGATTGGCCGAGCCCGAAGAGAATGGCGGGCCCATCAGCGCATTAGACTGCCCAAATAGCGGCGAGTTAAGATTGCCCACCGGAGTCGCTAAGTTTGGGTGATTCAACAGGTTACGCGCAGCAACCGTAAAGGTCAGATTGTAACGGCGGGTAGCTGGAGCCGCGCCGAACGGGCCGCCGCCTCTGGGGCCGCCACCCCCGCTGAGTCCGCGAGGCCCCAATCCTCCGCCCCCGGGCCCCCCTGCTCCACCCCGCCCCCCCGCTCCCCCAGGTCCGCCTGAAACATCCGCGGCTGATGCGCGGTCAAGCTTTGGACCAAAGCCAAAGCCCTTGCTGAGTCGCAAGTTCAAAGTAAATGAGGCAGTCCCAGTGCCGGAGTTGATGGGAACGATTGTCTGGCCACAACTCGCGCTAGGAACGGTGTTAAAGCCGTGCGAGATAGTACAGGCTGGTGAAGCTGCCGCTGTCGCAAGCGCCGGCCGGTCGTTGAATATGGAATCGCCGTTCAGATCTTGTCCCAGCGTGATGTCAAATGGCCGGCCGGAGGTTACCAACATGAAAGGATTGAGCCGGAAGCCATAAGGCAACGCAATGCTGCCGCCGAGTACGGCGCGGTGCCGTACATCGAAAGTCGCCCGGCCATAATCCGCCATCGGATCGAAGGAATCGGACAAAAAGCCCGGAGAACTGCCGGCTCCGCCCGAGGAAAATCCACCCCCGGGAGAGTTCGATATGGTTGGCGAATAGCTTGCGGACCCGAGATCGCTGTTGGCGAAATTCAGCGAATAAAAGCCAAACAGCGAAAGCCTGGAACCGATGCTTACCCGCATATTCGCGATCAACTGGTTCTGCCTGAAGATTCCGCTCGAATCGTAGGCGAAGACATTCGCATTCCCGTAAGTGCCGGCAAGCGGCCGCACGCCGCTGGCAGGATTAGCCGGATTGAAGGTCCCAGGCAAGGGCGCATTGATGTCGCGGATAAAAAGTTGGTGCTCTCCACGCGAGTTGAGATAAGTGAGCGTGAC
Organism: uncultured Acidobacteriota bacterium; assembly: GCA_963842345.1. Lineage (GTDB taxonomy): Bacteria > Acidobacteriota > Terriglobia > Terriglobales > Acidobacteriaceae > CAWBRT01. The sequence continues at coordinate 158,550 of CAWJGD010000020.1, read as the reverse complement.
AGTGGCGCCCTTCGCCACCTGCCGCTCTACGCTGAACCCAGTTTGCATGGTGTAGGGTGCCCGCAAATCGGGAGAAATCTGATAGATCGTTGAAGATGTTGAGCCCGCCGAAAGCTGGCTCGCACTCGGGCCGTTCGGGAAAAAGTTCGGCGAGCTGACGACCGTCTGTTGTTGCGTGGTTCCGTTCAGTCGCTCTGCCTGGAGCGCCAAGTCGTAGGCAAAACGGTCGTAGAAGATTCCCCAACCTGCACGCAGCACCGTCTTAGGAGGGTTCTTGCCGCGCCCGACTCCCCAGGAGAAACTCACCCTCGGGGCTAGGTCGGCATGATCGCTGATGTGACTCTGCGTTTCAAAACGAAGCCCATAGCTCAGGCTCATGTTGGGACGAAGCCTCCACTCATCTTCCCCGTAAAGACCCGCGTCGATCAGCGCGACGCGAGCGAGCGGCAGGCCCTGAGTAATGGAGAACTGGCTGGGCGTGTTGCTCTGGTATGCGCTTAGCGATGCAAAGGTGTACGTTCCGTTGAAGTTACTGGTAGCGGCATTGGCATCTCTCGTGGCGCGCAGCCGCCCGCCGAATTTCATGAAGTGCTTGCCATGCACGATCGAGGTGTAATTCTGCAGTTCGTAGTGGTCCGCGTTATCGCTGACGATTCCCAGCGGATTGCCGCCGCTCGTAAACGCGCCCAGCACGGATACAGTCGGTTGAAAATTCTGCGATGTCTGGTTGTTCCGGTCGCGGATGTATTGAAAGCGCGTTTCATTCACGACATTGCGGCTCAGGACCTGCGTATCGCTGATCTGCAATGTTTGCTCGGTATTGGCGACGTTGTAGCCCTGCGAAGGCAGGGCAAACTGGCCGATTCCGTCGTTGGTTTCGTTTTTCTGGGTGAACTGGTAGCGAATCATCAGCGTATTGTTTTGGCCGAGCTGCAAATCGATCCGCGGGCTGATGTTCGTTCTCGTTCTCGAATTCGGGAACGCCTGGGAAAACGGGCCGCCGGTGACCGGATCGAAAGGTACATTCACAACGGAAGGGTCGTTGATGTTCCGCCGCTCGGCATTGAAGAAGAAAGATGCTGTCTTGCTCAAAGGGCCGCTAATGCTGCCGCTGAACAACCCCGTGTTATAGGAGGGCGTCTCGGTAACAAAAGGGCTGAGTGCGTTGAAGATTGAGTTATTGTCGTTGAAAAGAAACTGGCCGTGGAACTTGTTTGTGCCCGGCTTGGTAAAGATTTCGATGCGGCCATAGCCGAGTCTGTCGTATTGCGCCGAGAACGGATTCTGGTTGATGCGGATTTCGCGGATCGACGCTTTCGGCGGAAGCTGCCCGCCGGTAAAACCGTCGATGTAAATCTGGCCTCCATTCGGGCCAGCCGAGGGGCCCGCCAGCGCTTGCAACTCGGCCTGCAATTCGTCCGGATCATCGGAGAGAGCTTCAAGGTCTTTGCCCTTGATGATGATCGAGCTGGCATTGTTCTCCGGCGACACCTGGACACTTGGCGCCTCGTCCTCAACCGTTACGTTTTCCTGCTGCACTTCGATTTCGAGCGCAATGTCGAGCCTTTGCGCCTGCCCGGCAACAACCGTGATGTTCTCCCGCCCGAACACGGCGAAGCCTTTCGCCGTCGCGTTCACGTTGTAGCTGCCGGGCGCAATCCCCTTCAGCTCGTAAAAACCCTCGCGGTTGCTCGTGGCGGTGGATACCGATTGTCCCTGCGGCGTCGTAAGCGAAACCGTCGTCTGCGGTATGACCGCTCCCGAGGGATCCGTGACCACACCGCGCAACGTGCCGGATGCGGTCTGCGCGAACAGACCTATAGTGAGCAGTGGCGACAAAAAGACCAACCAAAGAAAAATGCCAATTCCAGATGGCCCAAGCTTCATCATTCTCCCAAAAAAACCCTTCGTTATTGCACCCCAGCTTCTCCACCACCGGTTCCAAGGTTCCATGGCGATAGCAGCGTGGAAGCCTGGTTTTCATGCGGAGAAGCTGAAAGAATTGGTTCAACACCACTCAACAAGCTGATGGCCGTGACTTGTCCCGGCTCTTTGCCCTCGGTAGCCACGATCATCACGGCATCGCCTTTCTGTAACTCCGTAAGTGTAGCGGCCGGAACACGTTGCAGTATCTGCTGCAAGTCCGTGGCTCCGCCGCCTCGTGGAGGCGTGGACTGAGGTCCGTTGCTGGACGGCGGACCGGACGAGGTTTGTCCGCCGGCATTGGCGGAATCCGCCGGCGCCTTGAGCCTTTGCGCAACACGCTGCGCGATCATGGGGGGCAGCTTCCGCAGTTGCGAGTCAGAGGTCATCTTGACGACAACCGGCTGTTTCGTGGCCAGGTCGGTCACTCTGATTGAGTTGTCACCTGGATTGACGGAAGAAATCGTTCCCGCGATATTCCGGAACGACCCCGATACGACTTCCTCCGCGCCGAGTTCATCCCCGTTTGCCGTCAATGCCCCGCGCGCACGAAGCTGGTCCCCAGGCCTTATCTCGTCAAGCTTTCCGGGTTTTGCATCGTCGAACTTCACCGAGTCCGGCGCATAGCGTCGAATGACGGTGGCGCTGGAAATTCTGATCAAGACGGTTTTTTTTGTCCCCGGAGTTCCCGTCGAAATCGTAACCGTGGCCGCGGCGGGATCAACGGCCCTGACTAATCCGCCCACGCCACGCTTTTGCCAATCCGCGCGCTCATGCTCCTGCTTTGCCGCAATATCGAGCTGTTTCATAAGGACGATGGACGTGGCCTGAACGACTCCCCCGGCAGAACCGTTACCGCGGACAAGGATGCGATCGCCGGCATGCACATCCTGCAAGCTGATTGGCGCTGCATCCTTCAGGTCCTTCTGCCCGGGGGCAACGCGAACAATGCGCGTGGAGTCCGGCACCAACACAGTGACCACGGCGCCCGAGTCGGTACCAAGCGTGACCTTGTCGCCATCCACGGCTTTTACGGTTCCCATCGCCCTCGCCTGCGAACTCGCGGATGCCTGCGGCGTGCTTTCGCTCTGCATGCAGCTAGCGCCGGCAATCCCCACCAGGCTCGGCGCGCTCATCCCCGCACAAACGGCGAGCGCAAAAACCAGATTTCCTCTCAAGTACATTCTCGACCACTCCATATGTCTGCTCGGCAACGATCAATTGCGACTTCGATGTCCTCCTATTGCCGCCTGAACGCGCCGAGTAGCCTGTCTCACACTTACTGCGCTACCGCCAACCGAAAGGGCTACGGACCACGGACCGACTGCCTGCTATATCGGCCAGTGCGGGGTTGCAAGACAAAAACGGAAGCGCCTTCGCCGTCATTTGCGGGAGCTCTCAAAGATTGTCCAATTCTAGGCCATGGGCTGGCAATGCGACACGTGTAAAATGTGCGTAAAGCCTGCTCAAACGTCGGTGCTAAGTGGTTAAACACTTTGCCCATTGATTCGTCGCGCCAGTCTGTACTGCGCTCTACCTTGCAACAGGCGGTCTGCGGCGAAAGCCCGCGATGGCAGAAGCGCTTTTTCGTTGGGAAAGGATAGGATGGTCCAAGAGGTCGACATTCGGCGAACACTGCAACCCGAACAACATGTGCTCTCGCCGCTGTTCCGGCGGCCCTACGCGCCGATGGTGCTGGTGGCATTAGCGGTAAGGCTCGCGGTGATTCCTTTCCTGTACCGCGAGTGGCTCGATCCCTTCGTCGTCGAACACTGGGCGTTTGGAAGAGTCGCACGATCAATCCTGTTGGGCCACGGCTTCAGCAATGTTTTTGCCGACACCGGAGCCACCGCGCTTCTGCCGCCGGTGTACTGCTACGTAGTCGCCGCGCTGTTCAAAGTCTTTGGCGATCACACTGCCGCCTCGATCATCGCTACGCTGGCTTTGAATTGCATTTTCTCGGCTCTGGTCTGCGTGCCGGTTTTTCTGATCGCGAAGAACAGCTTCGGCGACAAGACGGCAAAATGGGCGGGATGGGCTTGGGCCTTTTCCCCCTATGGAATCTACTTTTCGGCAGACTGGGCGTGGTCCACTCCCCTGTTGACTCTGCTGCTCTCCGTGTTGTTCCTGCTCACGATTCACCTGGAGAACACGACTAGCACTCGAAGCTGGCTTGGCTTTGGCCTGCTGAGCGGCGTTGCTGCGTTGACGGAACCCGTCTGCCTTTCCATATTGCCTTTTTGGGGAGCATTGTCCTGGGTCCGGCTGCGCCGCCAAAACCGGCACTGGTTTCGCCCCGGCATGATCGCCGTGCTGGCGACGGCCGCCGTGCTCGCTCCCTGGTTTATCCGGAACTACCAGACGTTTCACCAATTCATTCCAGTTCGTAGTGGCTTTGGATTGGAGTTGTACCAGGGCAACACCGGCGATAGCTCGCACTGGGCGGACAGGACTGTGCACCCGAATCACAGCGATGCCGAATTGGAGGAATACGCGCGCGTCGGAGAGACGGCTTACATGGCACACAAGAGGCAGCAGGCACTCGATGTTATCGGCAGGCACCGGCTACGGTTTGTCTGGGTGTCGCTTCGCCGCGTGATTTACCTGTGGACAGGTTTCTGGAGCTTTGACCCGCGGTACCTCGCACAGGAACCGCTGGACCCGCCCAACGTCTTTGTCGGCACGACTCTGTCCGTGCTGGCTCTCATAGGTCTCTATCGAGCCTTTCGAAACAATCGCGCCGTGGCGATTCGCTTTGCAATTGCGCTTTTTTTCTTTCCTCTCGTGTACTACATATCGCATCCGGAGGCATATTACTTCCGGCCTCTTGACCCCTTGCTCACGATTCTTGCTGTATCGGCCGTGATCGTCTGGAAAGAACGCCGCCAGCGTCAGGTGAACGTGTAATCTTAATGAGTGCAACCGTGCCATCAGCGCGACGCGAGCCGAGAACTTCAGTGGTGACAGTGTATTCAGGCGCATTCTTGATGAACAGGCTTAAAGAGGGCACGTTGAGTGTCGCGCCGGAGCATGCAGTAGTCGAACAATCCCCCGCGCTCGAGTCCGTGCAGCGGCCCCGGCATTGCACGCATCTGGGATGGCTCGCGATTCTCACGGCACTGGCCATGCTGGTTCAGGGATACCACCCTGGGCTGGAGGACGACGCCTTCTATCTGGCGGCGATCAAGAAGAATCTGCATCCGGCTTTATTTCCTCACGACTCCGATTTTTTCCAGGTGCAGTTCCAAGCGACGATTTTCGACAAGCTCATTGCCTTCTTCATCCGCCTTACGCATTTGCCTGTTGGCTGGGCTATTCTGCTTTGGCAGTTTGCTGCCATCTTCCTGATCTTGTGGAGTTGCTGGGCGATCAGCCGGCGATGTTTCCGGGAAGCGCACGCGCAGTGGGCCTCGGTAGCGATGGTCGCGTTTCTGCTGAATCTTCCGGTCACCGCCATCGGTCTCACCCTGGTGGATCAATATCTGCATCCGCGAGCGCTGGCGACGGCAGCCATCCTGGGCGCAATCGTGGCCACTCTGGACAAACGTCGGGGACTCGCGGCGCTGCTGCTCGGGCTTGCCTTCATGGTTCACGCGCTGATGGCGAGCTTCGGCGTTTCCTTGTGCCTGTTTCTTGGTTGGACCCTCAGGCAGCGGTATTCGCTGATGGTTGCGTTCGCACTGCCGCTTGGGTGGGTCTTCGAGCCGGCCAGCGACGCCTGGCGGCAAGCCGCCGTCACGCGGCCCTTTTACAATTTGCGCGCATGGCTTTGGTATGAGTGGCTGGGAGTATTCGCCCCTCTGCTGCTGCTGTGGATTTTTCGCCTGATTGCCCGGCGCGACCGCTCCCCCATAATGGCGCGGCTCTGCGGGCGCCTGCTGGCATTTGGCGCTTTCCATTTGGCAGTGGGGCTCGTCATCCTGTTGACGCCCAGCCTGGAACGTCTCTGGCCTTTCGAGCCGATGCGTTTCCTCCACCTGATCTATGTCTTGTTTTTTCTGCTGGCGGGCGGGCTGATCGGACAATACGTGCTACGCGCGCACATCTACCGCGCATTACTGCTCTTCATCCCGCTCGCGTTCGGCATGTTTTACGCGCAACGGCAGATGTTTCCGGCAACCGAACACTTCGAGTGGCCCGGCATGGCATCGCGAAACCGCTGGGTTCAGGCGTTTGACTGGATCAGCCGGAACACTCCGACGGACAGTCAGTTCGCGATCGATCCCTACTATATGGCGATACCGGGCGAAGACTTTCATGGATTCCGTGCACTGGCCGAACGCAGCGTGCTGGCCGATTACGTGAAAGACGCGGGCATGGTCGCTCGTGTCCCTCACTTGGCCGAGCGCTGGCAGGCGGAAGTCAACGCCCAGCATAACTGGCGGAACTTTCGGCCAGCGGATTTCCAACAGCTAAAAACGCGCTTCGGCGTGAACTGGGTGGTGCTGGCCCGTCGTCCGTCGCTCCAAACCGGCGTGGCGGGGATGCCGTGCCCGTACCAGAACGACCAAGTGCTCGTATGCCGCGTGGATTAGCCGGATTCGCGGAAGGTATTTCCCGCCGTAAGCTCAATGTCATGGCGAGCGAAGTCGAGCCACCTTGTGTTTCTGCTGCCAAAACAAAGGGTGACTCCGCTCCCCTGCCCCAGCACGCGCAACTACGGCGCGTGCCGGGGACTCCGCGCGCCAGAACAGCTTCTAGCTTATCGAATGTAACGTCGGGTACGCAGCCTGGCTGCTCCGGCCAATGGCGCTCGGCGCGCCGGTCGCCACGACGTCCTCTTGGGATTTTGGATACACCAACAAGGGAATTGCCCGAGGCTCCGCAGCAACTACTTCAGAATGGATGGCGCGCGGCCTTGATGCGTCCGTTGCGTATCGAATCCCTGAACCTCTCATAATCCAGCGTCATCTGATCCGCATAAGCGATGGCGAATTTTTCAATTGCCTTGTCGAGTTTTGCTCCTGACCCGATGTAGGCTGCCAGCACGCACGGGTCTCCGGAGCGGGCATGGCCCTTGGCAAGGACCTCCCCGGAGGTGTGCGCATACAACAGAATCCCTTTGCTGTCGAGATCCTCGTTGGCAATCGACGCTTTGTGGTCGCTCAACTGCCTTACCAGATAGTCGCGCCCGCCAAATCGGGTCCAGCCCAGCAATAAATCGGATTGAGTTTGCATGCGGCGTTGCCCCTCTACGACGCGCTGGCCCTGGTTGCCCACGGAATTGGCGTTGTGAAGATAAGGCGCATAGGCGGAAGGCGGTTCTTCCTTGACCTGCAAGAAAAGCGGGTCACGGGAGCCATTGCCGAAGTGCAGCACAACATAATCGTGCGTTGCAACGCTGCCGGTGCCAACCACCTTGAATGCGATATCCACCGGCCGATAGAAGCTCAGAACGTGCTGCTGCTCGGGCGCCAGCGCCTTGCGATAGCTTCCCAAGGCCCGCAAAACCGTGGCGCTCAGCGGGTTCCCGACGCGCGTGAGAAACGGCTTTGCCTCTTTGAAAATGCGCGATCCGTCGCGCCGCGGGGCGGTCAGCTTTTCAAGATTTTGCAACGGCGTCGCTCTCGCCGCTTTGTGCAGGACCGAGCGGACCGGATCTCCCTCCAGCAACCGGTGTACGCGCATCCTGGCCAACTCCAGCCGCGGCAATTTCGCGAAACGGAGCATGGCTTCGCGATAGGAACGCATCAGAAGCTGCACGGATTGCTGACAGAGCCGGTCGGAATTTCCCGCCTCCCTTCCCGCGAGGATCAAGCTGGTCGCCAGCCGCTTTACATCCCACTCCCATGGTCCCCAGACCGTCTCGTCGAAATCGTTGATATCAAAGACAAGGCGACCGTCGGGTGTGGCAAAGCACCCCATGTTCCGTACGTGGGCGTCTCCGCAGATTTGGACTTCGATTTTCGTCACGGGGAGAGTAGCCAGATCCGCGGCCATGAGCGGGACCGCACCTCGGAAAAATCCAAACGGAGATGCCGCCATCCTTCCCATCTTGACGGGAAGCAGCTCGGGAATTCGACCTTTGTTCGCGGCAATCAGCAGTTCGACCGGATCGTGTAAACGCCGGCCCACATCCCACTTCGACTGTTCGGATCGCTTCAACCTTCTGCGGCAGCTCAACCCAACTTGCTTGCTTTCGTCCTGCCCGCTCACCTTGCTGCTTTTCATGCTCTCAACCCTCGCGGCGGCACTCACCCCAGAGTAGTTTAGAGCAGTTTGGCAAAAGGCATATTCTCATGCAGAGCAACCAAGCGCACAGGCGCCCGGCGGAGGTGCGCATTTTGAGGTACCCCAGCAAAAAACCCCGGTTCGAAAACCGGGGCGCATTGCATGGCCTAACTCATCCTGGGCCTATTTGGGAGACGGCGGGGCTCGCTTGGGATCGTCCAACTTGACCTTCTTGGCGGCCGCCTTGTCGCGTTCCTTCTGAGCCGCGTTTTCACGCTTGGCAATAGCTTTCGGGTCCTGTTTCGTTACGGGACCGGCCTTCACGGCGGGCGTGTATGAACCCTTCGTATCGAATCCTTTGCCCGATTGGGCTTTGGCTTTTTCGGGGCTGGCTGCCTTAGCTGCAGCTTGAGAGTTTTGCTTTGCCCCCTGGGCCTGCTTGCTTGGGCTTTTGTCGTCGGCGCTGAGCGTCAGCGAGAGCAAGCCTGCAACGATCAGCAGGCAGAGAACGGATTTTAGCTTCATTCATCCTCCGGGAGATTGTGCTTGAACACTGATTGACGAACGCTGGGGCGTTCCTGAGACTGTTCTGGCGAGAGTACATCAGCGGCAGTCAATGTCAAGGGAGGAATAACGGCCGTATTGCCGCGCTGTAAGCCGTCAACCTCAGTTTCTGAAGTCGACGCATGTAACGCGGGTGCTTGTTCGACATGCTGGCGTCCGACTCTTACGCGGCTTTTGCCCTGCTCTCCTTGCCGCTGTCGACGTAGGAATCCACGTTGATGTGGAAAGACTCCAACAAGCACCTGCGGCCGGGCATGGTTAGCCGGTTGATCGAAGTGATTGCATCGTTCAGATCTCTTGCCGTTATCTCTTTCATCTTGAAAGTGATATCGAGGTCGTATTTCACGGCTCCGCCTCGCTCTTCCCGGAGTTCTGTTTTTTGATCAGACAGAGCTCCCCCTAGCATCCGTGAAAGACTGAATAGCGAGCGGCTGCTGCAAATCGGGCATTTGTCATTCGAGCTGGTGCTGACTACCTCGCAGTCAATACACAACACGGCATCTTGCATGGAAATGAAACTTCGATCCGGACCAGCTCCGCCATGCATCACAAGCCCCCTTTCGATCGTGGCTACTACAGAGGGCTGAGCAGTCCTCTGAGTTGCCTGCCGCTGGGCGGAGGCATCGCTCAAAGGAAGGAACCAGAACTCCAGGAAGTTACTATCAGAACTAAGGCCCTGCCAGAGAAGTTTTCCCCGAGCGGCCGCTTTGTGCTATGGTCGCGCCGCACTGCCGCCAACTCGATTTCGACCGTAGCGCTTCGCTTCATAAAGTGCGGAGTCAGCGCGGCGTAGCCGTAACGCATAACGGTAACGTGCCCGGTCAGCATGCATCTGCTTGACTTTTCGCTTTATCATGGATAAACAGAATGATTGGGTGAAGGAGTTCACCTTTAACCGCTGTCCCACCAATAGCCGGGACAGATGATGACTCCTGACAGGGATTCTTGTCGCGGAGTCATGTTTCCCGGCGAGTATCCACTACAAACTAAGGAGCTGCCGTTCAATGGAGAACGTGTGGGTACTTGCCGCGTTGTGGGTGGGTCTGGCGCTCATCGCCACGCTGCTTGCGATTTGGCTCAAGATTTCGACTGCGCTTACGGAGATTATCGTTGGGACGGTTGCTCAATTTGTCGTTATGACTTTTATTGGCCATGGTGGGCTTGGGGCAAAGACAGGGTGGATTGTTTTCTTAGCGGGAACAGGTTCCGTTGTCCTCACCTTCCTTGCTGGCGCCGAACTCGATCCCGTGGTCTTTCGCGCCAGATGGAAAGAAGTGACGGTGGTGGGGCTCGTGGGCTTTTTAGGTCCTTTTTTTGGCTGCGCCGCCATTGCCCACTACGTGCTCCACTGGGCGGCACGCCCCAGTTGGCTGGCCGGAGTCGCTCTGAGTACGACCTCGGTCGCCGTGGTCTACGCCGTCATGCTGGAGCTCGGGTTCAACAAGACCGATTTCGGCAAAGCGATCCTTGGGGCTTGCTTTGTGAATGACATCGGAACCGTCGTCGCACTCGGCTTGATCTTCTCGCCCTTCACGCTGAAGACGCTGATATTCGTCGTAGTTTCTGTCTTGGTGTTTGCCGCTCTGCCGTTCGCTGACCCCGAAGTTCTTTCACAAATATGGCGGTCGAGCGTCGGAAATGGAGGCGAAGTATCTGCTGTTCGTGCTGTTCGCCATGGGAGGACTGGCCGTTTGGGCGGGCAGCGAAGCCGTGTTACCGGCTTACATGATAGGAATGGTGCTGGCGGGCACGATCGGCAAGGATCACATTCTCGTACGCCGTTTGCGCACCTTGACCTTTGGGCTTCTGACGCCCTTTTATTTCCTCCGCGCCGGATCATTCGTTTCCGTTCCGGCATTGATTGCCGCTCCACTGGTCTTCGTTGTATTGTTCTTCGCCAAGATGTTCTCGAAAATTGTCGGCCTGCTGCCCACCGTAAGGGCTTTTAAGTATCAGCGGCAAGAGGGTCTCTATTACACGTTGATGATGTCCACCGGCCTGACGTTCGGAACCATTTCGTCCTTGTTTGGATTGAACCACAACATCATTACGGAGGCACAGTATTCGTTCCTGGTGGCAACTGTAATTGGAAGTGCCGTTATCCCAACGGTCATTGCGAATGCGTTCTTTATGCCGCGGCATTTATTGCCGAAGGCCGAGAAAACCACAAAGCAAGCACAGGCTCTGCCATCAGAAGTGCTTGCCGATGCAGACGCAGACTAGGAGGCGCTATGGAGCACAGGAGACATACGCGTTTTCAGAAGATTTTGATCGGCTACGACGGCTCCGAACAGTCCGAAAAGGCAGTCGATGCCGCCATCTCGATTGCCCGATGTCATGACGCCTACGTATTGGCTCTGGCGGTGGCGCGTCCTCCCGAACCGCCAACCTCGGTGGAGTTGGAAGCAGCCCTGGACGATGCGCGAGAACATTTCGAAGCCGGCCTGGAGAAGGTTGTCGAACGCGCGCAAAACCAAGGCGTAACCATCGAAACCGCGTTTGCCGTCGGCCACCCCGGAGAACAGCTTATTCACCGCGCCGAAGAGGAGCATTTCGATCTGATCGTCGTCGGGCGCAGAGGAACCTCGCTGTTTACAAAAATGGTTCTTGGCTCGGTCTCGGAACGCGTGCTCCGGTACGCACATTGTCCGGTGCTGTTGGTGAAATGAGTCGCGAGATGAACCCGCAATGTTCCGGGGCCGCCTTCCGTCTGCCACGAAGGAGGAGCAGGGATGAAAATCGTCATCATTTCAGACTTACATGGCAACTTCGATGCGCTCTCCGCGCTCCCGGAGTCTGGCGATGAGTTTTGGGTGCTCGGAGATCTCGTAAACTATGGACCGCAACCACGGGAGGTTGTGGATTTTGTGCGCGGTCATGCAGCCGCTGTGGTCCGTGGCAATCACGACAACGCGGTGGCATTTAACGTGGACCCACGTTGCAATCCTCGCTATCACGCGATGGCCAGCGCCACCATGCAGGTCAGTGCTGCTGAACTGGACCAGGAATCTAAACAGTTTCTTCGCGGCCTGCCAAAGACGAACCTCCTGGAACGTGACGGTAAGCGGTTCCTGTTGTGCCATGCCATTCCATCCGATCCGCTCTTTCGGTATTGCCCGCAGAACTCGGAGCGATGGCAGCAAGAGGTTGAAACCATTCAGGCCGACTATCTTCTGGTCGGCCACACGCATACGCCTTTCATTAAACAGGTGGGGCGGACAACCGTGGTCAACCCAGGCAGCCTGGGGCAACCGAAGACCGGCAAGCCAGATGCCTGTTACGCAGTGTGGCAGGACGGTCATTTCGAACTGAAACAGTTTTCCTATGACTTGGAGCGCACATTGAAGCGCATCCAGCGCATGCCCGTGCCTGCTGACATACAGCGAGATTTAGCGACGGTCCTGCGCACAGGCTCCGTCTAATCAGAATGGACAAGGCGCCCACAGGAGTGATCACGCGGCTGGCAGGCGATGCCGTACTCCTGCGACTGGCTGCTATTGCCGACGAGTTTGGCGCGGAGCACACCTCCGGCGATGCTCGATCCGTGGCCGAACGGGTTGCGGAAGGCCGGTTTTATGTCGCTTGCGTTGGTCAATTCAAGCGGGGCAAATCGACGCTGATCAACGCCCTGATTGGTGCTTCGGCGAGTAGCGTCGCGGCTCTAACTCTGTAAAGCTGGGCTCACCATGTTCGCTGAGAGCGAGATTGAAGGAGGTGCTTTGCATGCGACGTAGGGCTGCTGTCCTGTTGGCAACTGCTGTTCTAGCCATCTGCGCCGGCGGGCTCCGGGCCGAAACGGCAAACAGCGCGTCCCCTCAAACAGCGGGGCCGCTCATAGCTGTTATGGTCGGCGGCATTTTTGATGGCAGGTGGGGATATATCGATAAGACGGGGAACTTCGTCATCCCGCCACGGTTCGAGACTGCCGCCGGCTTCTCCGATGACCTTGCAGCTGTCGAGTTAGGCGGTAAGTACGGCTTCATAGACAGAACCGGCAAGTTCGTGATCCCTCCGCAGTTCGATGCTGTTGACAGCTTCTACGAGGGAATAGCCCTGGTATGGTTGAACGACAAGTTTGGCTTCATCGATAAGGCGGGAAAGTTTGTCATCAAGCCGCAGTTCACTGATGCGTTTGGCTTCCATGAACAACTTGCCGCGGTGAAAGTCGGCAAGAAGTGGGGCTACATCGACAAAACCGGAAATTTCGCGATTGCTCCGCAGTTCGATTATGCGGTGAACTTCCACGAACACCTGGCAGTCGTGACCATCGACCACAAAGCCGGATACATCGACACCACCGGAAAGTTTGTCATTGCGCCGCAGTTCCCTTATGCGCGCCCATTCATCGGTCAACTGGCGCTGGTGGGCCTGGTGGGCTTGCACGGCTACGGCTACATCGACAAAACGGGGACAGCCGTCATTGCTTCAGACTTTTCTTTAGCTTTCGATTTCTCCGAAGGGCTGGCTCCCGTGAGCATCCTCGCCGCGGACAAGTATGCCTACATCGATACCACGGGCAAGATCGCCATCCCTCCAAAATTCTCCGATGCGGGCAAGTTCTCTGAAGGACTGGCTTACGTGCAGGTTGAATTCAAGGACTATTACAGGTATGGGTATATCGACAAAACCGGAAAGTTCGCGATTCCTCCGAAGTTTGGTTACGCTTGCCGGTTCCGCGGACCTCTGGCTGCCGTACGCGTCGACAGTAAATGGGGGTTCATCGATCGCACGGGAAAGTTCGTAATTACTCCGCGCTTCGATGACATCTGGGGTTGCGGGATAGAACCCCTCGGCTACTAGCGCGTCCTTGTTCCGCGCCTCGGGCCTCAATAGCGGAAACGGTAGCGGACCTCGGCGTATATCTGCCGCGGGTCGTTGTAGTGAAATCCACCGAAGGTCAGGCTGTTATCAAGCAACAAACGCCGGTTAGTCAGGTTCAGCACGTGCACAGACGCGGATACGCGTTCGCCAAGCTGTTTGCCCAGGGAAGCATCCCATTGCGCGTGTCCGGGCAGGTATGGCGGCGGAGCGCTGCCATTGGTGAATCCCGAGCCGTAGTAGAAATTCATCGCGAGAAAGCTGCGCCAGGGAAGATTCACGTCGCCGCCAACGTTCAGTGTATTGCGCTGGTCGTGATCGAGCGGGAATAGCGGTGTCGCCGGCGAAAAATCGGTCAGGCCGCCGGTAATCGCGCCACCACCGTAGACCACCTGGTTGGAATAGGCGAGGCGCAGTTGTGCGCGCTTCGCTATGCGCGGGCTTCTGAGAGTGAGCTCCCACGCTCGAATGACGGCCTTGCCGATGGTGATCGGGAAAAAGATGTTCGACTCGCCGACATTGTTGTGATCAAAAAAGTTGGTGGCAACGGTCTTGAAGTTATCCACGTCCAGAAACCAGCCGCGGAATGGGATGCTGATGCCAAACTGGTATTCGCGATCGCGTTCGCCGCGCAGCGGAATGAAACCTAGGCTCTGGCTGGTGACAAACTGCAACAGCGGCCCGGACGCGGTGAGCAACGGCGGAGCCTGGTAGTAGTTTCCGTAAAACCCGCGCAGCACCCAGCGCAACTTGGGAATCATCACGGTTGCCCCAACGCGCGGGTTGACCGCCGTCTCCGTCACGCCTCCGGAAAAATGTGTAGGACGCATACCGGCCATTAGCGTAAGCCACCGCGTCATCTTCAACCGGTCGTCCACGAAGAAGGCAAGCAGGCTGCCGTTCGCCAATTCATGGTCGGTAAAGTTGGCGCTACTGCCATCGTTGAAGATAGCGCCGAAGGTCTGGTTGTCGTGCTGTCCGAAGCCGTAGGCGCCAATCTGCAGGTTATTGGGCCCGGTATTGGCGCTGAAAGTTACCTGCGCTCCACCGTAGGTTGAGGCGCGAAGGTCGGTGGTGGCGGTCGGCGTGTCGTTCAGATTGCTCTCATAGTTAGCGTTGTTGTAGTGAAAAAACGGTGAGACTGTCAGCAGCATCTTCGGACTGAAGGTATGCACCCAGGAGAAGTTCACCACTGCATCGGCCTCGTGCTGTCCATCGCGTAGTCCACTACTGTCGTACTTTTGATTCCCCGCTGAGTTCGGGGACGGGTCATAGGGTATTTGATAAAAGTCACGGCGCAGCAAGGTGATCAGCCGCAGTTTGTCCGACGGCTTCGGGTTGTAGATGAGTGAAGTGAATCCTCCGTAGCCGTTCTCCGCATCGTGCACGACATTGGCCACCGGGGTTTGCACACCGTAATTGCTGCGGTTGCCGTTGACGCTCGCGTAATAAGCAAAGCGTTCCGTGTGTCCACCCAAATTGAATTGGTCGTTCGTCTGGTAGAAGTTGCCGAAGCTGGTTATCAGCTCAGCTTCGTTGCTCCGTTCGAATCCGGTGCGCGGCACGACATTGAAAACGCCATAGGTCCGGTCGCCAAATTCCGCCGTGTAACTGCCCCGGTTCGCTTCCAGGTAATCCACGTCTTTGGGATCGAACTGCGGTCCCAGGTTGGAAGCGATATTCGTGTTGGGCACCGGAACACCGTCGATCAACCAGCTCACCTGGTGTCCGCCGCGCATGTGCAGTTGGTCATGTGTCACATAGGCGCCCGGCACAAAGTCGGTGATCATAGCCAGGCTGTTGGAGCGGCCTGCTCCGGGCGTACGCTCCACGTCGGTGCGACTGACAATTGTTTTTGGCGTAGGAGTGTCGGTCGGAATAACTTCAGGTGCGGCTGTAACGTTGACGGATTCAGTGACGGCCGCCACACGCAGTGCAAAGTGCACGACGGGCCGAGTGCCGGAATGAACGACTACCGGTTGTGTCATTTCCGCAAAGCCCGGCATGGTAACGCTCACCGTGTATTCGCCGACAGGCACGGCCATGAATTCAAAGGTGCCACTGCTTCCCGTGGTCGAGCTTCGCATCCAGTCAGATGAAACCGCGCGCAACGTGACTTCAGCTCCGGAGAGCGGATGGTGCTGCGCATCGTGAATGACACCTTGGACGGAACCGAAAACGGTGCCATACGCCGAGGCTGCCAATAGAAGCATGCAGGCTAGAAAAAGATTGCGCAGATAGGACATCACTCCTCCCGACTGTCGCCGATCAATCCTGGCCAGGTGATATGCCTGCAACGGTTCTCGTGCCGGAATCGATGGTTTTGCTTTGACTGCCGCGACTTAGTCGAGGCGAGAGGGAGGTCCGCGCATCCAGCTGACGCGCGCTTTAGAGATGCGCGCCGCAAGAGTGTCTTGCACGAAGACTGCGGGATGGCTGACTAGTCCGACGTAATAGATCGAGTGCAAAGGAATCCCCGCGTCGCGCCGGTCACTCGGCGCAAATAGCGCGGAGCGGAAGGGACACGGCTCGGAGGCACTCTCCACCCTTGTCCCGCTCTGTTGCTTTAACCCTGGACCCTCATGCTGAAGCAGCATCGCGCAGTGATGTCGGCCGTCGCTTCGGCAGCAGGCCGGTAGCACGGATGCGGGAGCGGAAATCGCCAGCGGCAGGCTGGCAGGCACCAGCAGAGCAATCAGAATCGCCGCTGCTACGGCATTACGCATTGGGGAGTAGATGTACTGGAAATGCAAGTTGTTGCAATTCTTGGTTTGAGTTTCGGCCGCCCGAGGTTTGAGTAACTAGTCTTCAGCCTTGCATTGACGTCGACTGCGCGCAGCACCAGCCAGCAAAGAACTAAGGTCGCCCTAACCCTTATGGGCCCCGTCTAATACCCTAATCCATACTTAGTCCTGCCGTCGCAAATGTTTATAGAAGGTTCCAGAGCCGACGCATCTCCAAGGGCCAATGGCACAATCTTATTGAGAGTTCCTGGGCAGAGCTGCTCGTGTGCAGCACGGCAGGAAGGGAGCAGAACACGACCATGCAACGAGTGAAACGTCTAATAAAAGCGACATATTCCCTGTTTGTAACGCTCATTTCAACCCTCGTGTGTTGCGCGATCAGCATCTCTTCAACTCCACTGCACGCGGAGACCGTTTTTGCCAACGTCGATCAGATGTCGGGATGGGCATCATGTACCGTGTGTGCGGGCGTGAATGGGAGCGGGCCGTCGGCCAAGTATGCAATGACACCGAACGTTGCGTCTCCGTCGATGGACGGTCACTCGGCCCGCTTCAGCATCAGCGGGACGACGCCTTATTCCGATGCCTTGTGGTGGAAACAACTTGGCGCCCATGATAGCGTCACTAACTTTGTTTACGACCTCTACTTCTACTACACGAACCCCTCCGCTCCACAGGCGCTTGAGTTCGACGTCAACCAGACCGTAAAGGGCAAATGGTTCATTTTCGGCACACAATGCGAAATGCGCAGCTCGCATCAGTGGCAGGTATGGAATGACCGCGTGGGCTGGGAGAATACCGGAGTCACATGCGCTACGCCTAAGCCCTACGTCTGGAACCATCTGACTTGGGAATTTCAGCGGGTGTCCGGGCAAGTCCGGTTCGTGTCGCTTACTTTCAATGGGCAGAAGCACTATATCAATCGGACCTATGCGCCGCGCACGGGCGGCAGCGATCAGCTCAACGTCGCTTTTCAAATGGATATGAACAGATCGGCAACCGCCTACCAGGTGTGGCTGGACAAGGTAAGCCTCTCTGTCTGGTAGTGGAAGCGCAACCGCTATTAAGGTTGAAATGATTTTCTTGCATACTTGCGTTTGGACCATGAGACCCGGCCCGGGAGTTGGGAGCAAGCCTTTGTTTCAACCTTCGCGGTTGCGTCCGCCGTGTTTACGTGTTCAACTATCTATATGCGTCGATGTCGGTAAACCCGATCCCCTTCTGAACAACCCTGGTTCCCTGCATTTTTTCAACCTTCAATCGCAGCCCCTTGGGGCTAGCCGCCATATTCTATTTTGGAGATGAACATGACCATCGCTGCAAGTGTTATCGACCTTATCGGGCGTACTCCGCTCGTTCAACTGAACCGGGTGACGGAAGGCTCTTTCGCTAAGGTCGTCGCCAAGCTGGAGAGCGCGAACCCGGCCAATAGCGTGAAAGACCGCATCGGCTACGCCATGATCGAAGCCGCCGAGCGCGAAGGCAAGATTAAGCCCGGCAAGACTGTGTTGATCGAGCCCACCAGCGGCAACACGGGCATTGCCTTGGCCTTTGTCGCCGCCGTCAAGGGATACAAACTCATTCTCACCATGCCGGAGACGATGAGCCTTGAACGTCGCGTTCTGCTGCGCGCCTTCGGAGCCGAACTCGTGCTCACCCCCGGCCCGAACGGCATGAAAGGAGCCATGGCGAAAGCCGAGGAGATTCTCAGCCAGACGCCGAATGGCTACATCCTGCAACAGTTCGAGAATCCGGCAAATCCGAAAATTCACTTCGCGACCACGGGCCCCGAAATCTGGAACGACACCGATGGCAAGGTGGATATTCTGGTCTCCGGCATCGGGACCGGCGGCACGCTGACCGGCGTCAGCGAATACATCAAGGCCAGGAAGCCCGGGTTCAAAGCCATCGCCGTGGAGCCGACCGACAGTCCCGTGCTCTCGGGCGGCAAGCCCGGACCGCATAAGATCCAGGGGATCGGCGCCGGGTTCGTCCCCAAGGTTCTCAAGACGGACCTCATCGACGAAATCATCCAGGTCACCAACGACGAAGCTATCGCGATCGCGCGACGGCTGCCGCTGGAAGAAGGCTTGCTGGTCGGCATCTCTTCGGGCGCGGCGGTGAGTGCGGCATTAAAAGTTGCGCAGCGTCCGGAAAACGCAGGCAAGCTGATCGTGGTGATCATTCCGGATTTCGGCGAGCGTTACCTCTCCTCCGTGCTCTTCGATCAGCTACGGCAGGAGGTTCAGCAACTGAAGACATCTCCGATCCCCGAGGCCGCGCCCGTCGCCGCCAAAAACTAGCGCGGTTGCATAGATGGGTTCGGTTAAGGCGCCGCTTCAGATGCTGCTGAAAAATACTGGGATGTGTCATCCTGAGGTCGCGGGCTTTTCCGCGGCCGAAGGATCTGCTTTTCGGAGCCAGCAGATCCTTCGCTTCGCTCAGGATGACACCTCAACGGTGATAGCTTGAATTAACGGTGATAGCTTGAATTTTTCCGCAGGCTTTTAGCCGCCTCGAAGGTCAAGTAAAGGATGGGGCCTTCGCGGACTACTGAAAACCGCGACGAAACAACATGCGCGGCGCTGTGAGATGTGGGCACCATAAAGGTAAGTAACAAGATCTCTTATTCCCATTCATTTGAGACCTGTTTTTCCGCATCCTGCTATGGCTCCAGCATCTCCGCGTCATCGGAGATGATGTGCACCTCAACTTCGTCTCCCGCGGAAAACGAGACGCGCTCGGCCGGAAGCACGGCCAGTCCGTCGGCCATGAGCATGGTCTTCAAGATACCTGTATTCTGATCACCCGAACTGTAGGCGAGAAGCTTTCCGCCCACCGACTCAAGTCTGACTCGCAGGAACTTGATTTTGCCCGGCTTCTTCCGCGCCTCCTCTTGCAGAATTGCCCGCACCAGAGGCTTCAGCACCCGCCGGTGCCCCATCATCTTCAAGAGTGCGGGTCTGACGAACTCTTCAAAGGTAATCATCGACGCGACAGGATTGCCGGGCAGGCAGAAAATCGGTTTCCCCTCCCTGAGACCGAAGCAGGTTGGCGCTCCAGGTCCTATATCGACCCGGCGGAAGACTTGCCTCATGCCCAGTTCAGCGAGAACTTCCCGCACCAAATCGCGTTCGCCGGCGGATACTCCTGCCGAAGTAATGAAGACATCCGCCTTGAGCCCTTCGGACATTTTTTGCAGGTGACTGGCGCGGTTGTCGCGAGCAATCCCGAGGATCACCGGCGTCGCGCCGCACCCCTGGACGCCGGCAGCTAACGACAATCCGTTGCTGTCTACAACCTTGCCAGTGGTCAGCGGTTCCCCGGCTTCCAGCAGTTCATCCCCCGTCGAAAGAATGGCGACCGTGGCCTTGCGATGAACCGACACCAGCGCCTTGCCGCATGACGCCAGCATACTGATCTCCGCCACGCGAATGACCCTTCCAGACGGGATAACGGTGTCGCCGCAGCGGACGTCTTCGCCCACAAAGCGAATATGCTGGCCCCGAACCACAGGCGCCGTAATGCGGACCTGATTGCCGCACTCCTCCGCATCCTCGAAGGGCACTACGGTGTCGCCACCCGCAGGAATCGGCGCTCCGGTCATGATCTTTATTGCGCAGCCCGCATCGACGGGACCGGTCGCGACGGCGCCGGCAGGCACAAAGCCGGTAATCCGCAAGCTGGCCGGTTGCCGGCAATCGGCCGCGCGGACAGCGTAACCATCCATGGCCGCGTTGTCGCACGAGGGCAGGTCCCACGGCGCCACGATGTCCTCGACGGCCACCCGCCCGAGAGATTCCAGCAGTTCTACACGTTCGGACGCCAACGGCGTAATGCTCTCCAGAATCAAGCGGCGTGCTTCTTCAAAGCTTGGCATAACGATATCCGTCCACGGCGCGGCTCGGCGCTTGTCCGTTGTCCTCGACAATCCTTTCCACCTTGCCCTCGAGAAGCCGGATCACTCTGCTCTCAGTCCTCTGTCCAAGCTGCTCATTGTGGCTCGACATGACCACCGTCGTCCCACGAGCGGAAAGAGAGACCACAAGCGTCTCAATAATTTGCGCACTCTCCTTGTCCACATGAGCCAGGGGCTCGTCGAGCAGCAACACCTCCGGCCGGCACGCCAGCGCTCTAGCCAGAGCAACGCGGCGGGCTTCGCCACCGGATAAATGCCTGGCATTTCTCGATTCAAACCCGTCCAGTCCGACCATCGCGAGCGATTCCCCCACCGCGCGTTGCACATCTTCCTTCGCCATGCCCCGAGCCCTGGGTCCAAACGCAACATTCGCAAACACGGTGCCGGAAAACAAAAACGAATGCTGATGGAGCAGCGTGACTTGTTTCCGCAAACTGGCGAGCTGCCTTCCCTGCCAGTCGACCTGAGTTCCGGCAAACACGACCTGCCCATGGCTCGGCTTCATCAAAAAAGCCAAGATGCTCAACAGCGTGCTTTTGCCGGAGCCGTTCGGGCCGGCGAGAATATGCAGATGTCCGCTGGCGATTGTAAGCTCATCCACCTCCAGGGCAAGGTTCGCCCGATAAAACGCGCGTATTTCCGTGAGGTGATATTGCGGAGGCTTCATGGCTGATGGCTCTCTTGCATGAAGGTTAAGAGGATATTGATGGAAAAAGAAACTACCATGAGAATAATTCCGAGCGCCAGGCCAAAGGCGAATTCGCCTTTGCTGGTTTCCAGGGCGATCGCCGTGGTCATCGTCCGCGTGTACCAGCGAATGTTGCCGCCGAGCATCATGGCCACGCCCACCTCGGAGATCACCCTGCCAAATCCCGCAATGACTGCGGCCATGATGCCGAAGCGAACTTCGCGCGTAAGTTGCATCATGCTGCGCAGCGAGCCGGCTCCCAAGGTGAGCGCGGTGGGAACAATCCGGGAATCGGCGCCCTTGATGGCGCTCAGAGTGTAGTTGGCAACGATGGGTACCGCCAGCAGCGTCTGCCCGATAATCATCGCATTGGGCGTGAATAACAAGCCCCGGCCACCCAGCGGTCCCTGCCGGCTCACCAGACCGTAAACCAGCAGACCCAGGACAACGGTCGGCATGGCCATCAGACTGTTGAGCACAACAATCACTACTCGCTTGAGCGGAAACTGATTGACGCCAATACCCAATCCAACCGGAATGCCGAATACCGCAGCCAACAGAACCGACCACGCCGCCACACCGACGGAGGTCCGCACCGCGGCGAAGACATCCTGGTCGGCGGAGAAGATCAGGGAAAGCGCTGTCCTGAAAGATTCCGCGATGAAGCCCACTGCCTACCTCGCTTTATAAAGGAAGAACACGGGCTTGCCCGCCACCTGGTACTGGCCAATGATCGCCTGGCCCGTCGGGCCGGTAATGAAGTCAACAAACTTCATGGCGAGATCGTATTTGACGTGCGGAAACTTCTTCGGGTTCACGGCAATAACCCCATAAGGATTAAAGAGTCCTTTTTCGCCCTCGAACAAGATTACCAAGTTCGTCTTGCGGTCCGCGAAAGCATTGTAAGTGCCTCGATCGGAGAGGGTGTAAGCTCGCTCCTCGGTAGCCATCATGATGGCCTCGCCCATGCCCTGCCCGATCGAGCGGTACCATCGACCCGCGGGGTTGATCCCTGCCGCGGCCCAAATCTCTTTCTCCTTCACGTGAGTGCCCGATTCATCGCCACGAGAAATGAAGACAGCCTGCGCGGCGGCAATTTTCTTCAATGCGTCAGCCGCCGTCTTCGCGCCTTTCACGTGCGCAGGGTCATTTGCCGGACCAACGATGACGAAATCGTTGTACATGACATCGCGCCGGTTTACGCCAAAGCCGTTTGCCACGAACTTGTCTTCCAGGCTGCGAGCATGCACCAGGACAACATCCACGTCGCCGGCCTCGCCAAGCTTCAAAGCCTTGCCGGTGCCGACGGCAATCACGTCCACCTTACACCCGCATTCCTTCTCAAACGGAGGCAGCAGCACATTCAGCAGGCCGGTGTTCTCCGTCGAAGTCGTGGTTGACATTCTGAGCCGCTCCTGCGCCGCCGCAAATGAGCAAGCCAGCAACAACACCAGCAGACCGGCCGCATATCTCGATTTCATCGTCCTATCCTGATTTTCAGCTTGCCCAAGAATACACCTCACCGCGCGCTTCACGAATGTCATGGCGACCGGAGCGCCGAGCGCCGGTGGCCGGAGCAGCCTAGCTGCGTACCCGACATTGCATTCGATAAGCAAGAAGCTATTCGGGCGCGCCGGGGTCCCCGGCACGCGCCGTAGTTGCGCGTGCTGGGGCAGGAGAGTGGAGCCACCCTTTGTTTTCCAGCAGTAAGGAACAAAAGGTGGCTCGTCCACCCCAACATGCGCAACTACGGCGCATGCCGGGGACCCCGGCTCGACATCGCTCGCCATGACAGTCTGATATGTCGAGATATACCTACTGGGGAAGCGGTCTAGCCTGGCCGAAGACGCCTGGAGCGCATGTCCGGTGAGTTTCTTTGCATGCGGAAAGGCTGCCGGGATCGGCGGCCTGAACACAAACGTTGCTAGCGAGCGGAATGCCGAGTTTGCGGTCCCCACATCACATAGCGCCTCGCTCGTTTGCTTCGGCGCTTCTTTCCGCAGCCTGCCAAACGGCGCCACCCACGCAGACGGCTTGGGCCAGCGTGTTTTTGGCGTCATTGCGCTGAAACCATCGCGCCCGCAGGCAATGATCGAACAACTCCTCGCGGAACGATGGGTGGGCGATGCTGATGAGCAGTTCCGCCCTTTCCCGCACGCTCTTACCGAACAAATCGACGATGCCGAATTCGGTGGCAACGTAATGAACGTCGGCGCGCGTGGTCAGCACGCCGGCGCCGGGATTCAGCATAGGGACGAGGCGAGAAATGGTTCCGTTCTTCGCCGTTGACGCCAGCGCGATCACCGGCTTACCGCCTTTGGCGCGCGCGGCCCCGCGGATAAAGTCCAGTTGGCCGCCAAAACCGCTGTAGAACTGCTGCCCGACGGACTCGGCGCAAACCTGTCCCGTGAGATCGACCTGGAGCGCCGAGTTGATCGCGACCATCCGATCGTTTTGCGCAATCAGAAACGGGTCGTTCACATACTTATTGGGCTGAAACTCAAAAAAGGCATTCTCATTGATGAACTCGTACAGCTTTCGCGTTCCGAGGGCGATAGCAACGACAATCTTGTTTGGATGAAATGTCTTGCGCCTGCCAGTGATAACGCCCGCTTCGATCAGCGGAATGGCGCCGTCGGACAAGACTTCCGTATGCACCCCGAGATCTTTCCGGTCCGTCAGGTAAGCGAGGATGGCGTCGGGCAGGCCGCCGATGCCAACCTGAATCGTGCTGCCATCTTCGATCAGACCGGCCACGTTCCTGGCGATCAGTCTCTGGATTTCACTGCTCTGGTGCGGCCGAAGCTCGGCCACCGGCTCTGAATGCTCGACGAAGGCGTCAATTTCGTTGACATGCAGGTGCGTGTTGCCGCAGGTGCGCGGCACGTGGCTATTGACCTGAGCGATGATGTATTTGGCGCAGCGCGCAGCCGTAAGCGTCGCTTCCATGCACGGGCCCAGACTGACAAAGCCGTGGCGATCGGGCGGGGTAACCTGGATGAGCGCCACGTCAACGGGGAACTTGCCCGACTCCAACAGGCGCTCCACCTCGTGCAGGTGTATCGGGACGTAGTCGGCGCGGCCCTCAGCGACGGCGGTGCGTACATTGGAACCGAGGAAAAACGACTTGTGCCGGAAACTCGCGGCATACCGAGGCTCGGCGGTCGGCAGATCCGTGAACGAGAGCAGGTGGCACACTTCCACATTGCGTACGTCGGGGGCGCGAGCGGTCAACGCGCTCATCAGAGCCGCCGGACATCCGCTATTCGCATGCGCCCAGACGCGCATTCCGGATTCAACAACTTTCAGTGCCTCTGCCGCCGTTTTCAGCTTCCACGAATACTCGATTTCCCACGACATTTGACCCTGCCTCCTCGAATGGGGTGGGTTGTCACCGTATTTACTAATTAAATTAGATATCCTAATGAGTTAATAAGGCAAGTAAAAATAATCAAAAGATTGCGGCGGCCAAAAAATTGGGCGTCTGTCAATTGCAGAATACCGCCGGAACAGCGATTGGGCGCTTTTGTGTATTACTTCTTTTGCCACAACTAGTTAGACCAGTTTCGCGAAGGGGCTGTCTTAGCTGGTTTCGGGACACACCCAGTTCTGAAAGCGCTCGCGCCGGGAACAGGGTTTCCAGAACCAGCGCGCCGGGTTTGCGATTCCAGTGTCGGGGGCGTCAACCGTGACGGGCGAAAGCAGGCTGAACCGGCTGGTTCGAATGTCACACGACATTGTGACAGTCTTACTATAAGTAATCATCCTCCATATGTGACCCTACCTCTAAGCCGCGCTGCTGCGGGAGGCCGCAGTCTTTGATTCGGGGGTCGCGATGGTCGCAATGCTTGGGTCGTGTCTGATCGAAAGCTGCCTCACTTGCAAGTCAAAGGCGATGGATGGCTTTTGCCGTCTGCCTCAGGCCGCGCTACAGGCACTAGAGTCGATCAAGTGCACCACCACTTTCCCCAGAGGTTCTGTGCTGTTCGCGGAGGGTCAACCATCACGCGGTGTTTTTATCCTGTGCAAAGGACGCGTAAAGCTGTCGCTCTGTTCGAGGGGCGGCAAGGTGCTGATCCGCAGGATCGCCGAAGCAGGAGAAGTAATCGGGCTAAGCGCCGCAACCAGCGGAAAGCTTCACGAATGGACGGCCGAGGCGCTCGATCCCTGTCAGACCAATTTTGTCAGGCGCGAAGATCTTCTGCGTCTGCTGCGCGAGCACAACGAAATCGGGTATCGTTTGGCCGAGAAGTTGAGCGATAAATACAATTCCGCCATTCGCGAGATCCGCTTGCTCGCGCTGTCGCGCTCGGTGGGAGACCGGCTGGCCAAACTGCTCCT
Source organism: uncultured Acidobacteriota bacterium (assembly GCA_963842345.1). Classification (GTDB taxonomy): domain Bacteria; phylum Acidobacteriota; class Terriglobia; order Terriglobales; family Acidobacteriaceae; genus CAWBRT01. Next base: position 133,382 of record CAWJGD010000020.1, on the reverse strand, counting down.
GAAGTTGAGTACTCTCAACGGCGAAGCGAACCGACAGTCTCCGCGTGTGGAAATGCTCACGCAAGAGGAGATGGCGCAAATGATCGGAACTTCGCGTGAGACGGTGACACGATTGCTCGCTGAATTGAAGAAACAAAAGATCGTGGAGATTAAGGGATCAACCTTGGTCATTCTCAACAAGGCTGCGCTGATGGCGTTCACCACGGCCCGGCCCGCGATCGGCATCTGGAGCACCGTCATGCCCACCGTCGGCACTGGCCAATACAGGCGAGCGGGCCAGAGCACGTAAAGTCATCGCCCTTCAGCTCCCATTGGCCCCCGCGGCGATACCACCGACTCGATCGACTGCCCCCTGGCGGTTGTTTTGGGGCCGTTATTTGAAGGCGGCTTCTTGTTTCGGATGTCATCCTGAGCGCTCCGGCTCAGAATGACATCTCCCCTAAGTTATTCGCCTGTGACGCACTATGCCTGGGTCTGCTAGCACTTGTTAACAGACCTAGCTTCAGATTCCACCGGCACGCCGTCTGGCCCGGCCGTGAGGCTGCCTGTCCTGCACCCGCAGATACGCCATGTAGAGCACGATAACAAGGTTCAGCAGAAACAACGTCCATTTCGCGGCATTGGCCCTGCGGCTCAGCTCGTAGATCTCCAGCGGCAGGTAAGAGGCGCCAGAAACCAGCGCCAGCCACTCGGCCCATACACGCTGTTTCCAGAGGCCGTACGATTCGACAAAGCGCATGGCGGAATACACCCCTGCGCCGACGGCCACGATTGCAAGATTGGTGTCGCCAAGTCGCGCGGCGGCTTTGAGGAACACCTTGAACACATGCCGCTCGGGGTTGAGATGCAGCACTCCGAGGAGGCTCCCGGCGATGCCTGCGAAATCGAGGCCGCGGCGCGATAGCGAGAGAAGGCCCAAGCCAACGAGCAGCACCAGCAGGCCCTTTGCCAGCTCCAGAATCGCGACCGAGCGCAACACCCCGCGCTGCACGTTGCCGACCTGGTGGGTCCCGGGCATGACCAAGATTCTAGCGCGCTCCTGAAAAACTCATACCAGTGTCATCCTGAGGTTGCGCCGGTTTTGCGCGGCCGAAGGATCTGCTTTGCTTTTAGCACGCGCAAACAGCAGATCCTTCGCTCCCCCACCGCAATCACCCCAGCGAGCAGGACTCGCCGGGGACCCCGGCTTCGCTCAGGATGACACCCTCGGAGAACAGTTTTTCAGCAGCCGCGCTTCCATCTCAGCCGTGCCCGCGTTGCGGCTTTCACTCGCCGGGGTCGAAACGATAGCCGACCCACGGTTCGGTCAGGATGTAGCGCGGCACGCCCTCTTCGGGCTCCAGTTTCTTGCGCAGGTGCCCCACGAAGACGCGAAGATACTCGGGCTGCTCGACACTGTTTTCCCCCCATATAGCCGCAAGCAGCACACGATGAGTTATCACCTTGCCGGAATGGCGTGCCAGGTAAACGAGAAGCTCAAATTCCTTAGGTGTAAGGTGTACTTCCCTCCCCCCGACCTGAACGCTACGCAATTGCGGATCGATGCGGAAGCTTCCGAGTTCGATAACCTCCGACGCCGGCTGTTGCTCCTTGGCAACGCGCCGTAGCGCCGCGCGCACTCGAGCCAGCAGTTCATTCACACTGAAAGGCTTGGTCACATAGTCATCGGCGCCGGCATCGAGCGCATCCACCTTGATCTTTTCTTCGCCCTTGACGGACAACACGATGATTGGCAGCGGCGACTTCGCCCGCACATGCCGGCAAAGCTCCAGGCCGTTCATGTGCGGCATGCGGAGATCCGTAATCAACAGGTCCGGCATCCACTCCTTCATTACTTGCAGCGCCTCGTCCCCGTCGCTCGCGGTGCGGATCGCGTATCCCTGGCTGGAAAGCGTAGTCTTGAGCACGCGCGTAATCTGCGGCTCGTCATCGACGACCAAAATGTTGCGTCTCTCTGCCACGGTTGCCATCGGCGTCTATTTCACCTCTTGGGTAACGATGTGAACGTCCACCGGCGGAGCATCCCGCAGGAACTTGTGAATGGCGGAAAGATACAGGTATCTCCGCCAGCTTGTCTGTGCCGAACGTCCGAAAACAACCTGGGTGATGTGTTTTTCTCTAACCAGCTTGGCCACCTCCTCAGCCACATGTTTTCCCTTGGCGCGAAGAATCTGCGCGCTCAGGTTTTCGGCGAAGCGCAGATTCTGATTCAATGTGCGTTGATGGTCGGGGGTGTCATCGACGCCGATATCGACGTAGATGACGGCAAGCTCGGCATCGATGCGATTGGCCATGCGAGCGGCGCGGGCGATCAGATATTGCGCCGAGGGATTGGAGCTGATGCACACTGCGATTCGCTCACGAACCTCCAGCGCCCGTCCTGGCTCTTCCTTCTCCAGGTACGATTCCAGATTCCGGTCCACGGCGCGGGCGACCTGCTGTAGCGCCAACTCACGCAGGGCATTCAGATTGCCCGGACGGAAAAAATGCCCCAAGGCTCTTTCCGCCCGTTCCAGCGGGTAGATGTCGCCCCGGCGCATGCGCGTTTGCAGAGCTTCGGGCGTCAAATCCTGCAGCACGATTTCCGTGACTCGCTGCATCACCCAATCCGGCACGGTCTCGCGGATCTGGATTCCCGTAATGCTTTGGACCAGCGGCGCCACGCTCTCGATGTGCTGGACGTTCATTGTCGACAGCACGTCGATCTTGGCGTCAAGCAGCTCCATTACATCTTCGTAGCGCTTCTTGTACTTGCTTCCCTCGATGTTGGTATGCGCCAACTCGTCCACCAGCGCAATCTGCGGCTTGCGTGCGAGGATGGCCTCGGTGTCCATTTCCTCGAATAACGTGCCTTTGTACTCTATCTGGCGTCGTGGCACCGCTTCGAGCTTGGATGAGAGCTCGGCAATCGCTTTCCGGCCGTGGGTCTCGACGTACCCGATTACAACCTCTTCGCCACGGCTGCCGCGGCGTATGCCCTCGCTCAACATGCTGTACGTCTTGCCAACGCCGGGTGCATAGCCCAGGAAGACCTTGAAGATTCCCTGCTGTTTTTGTGGAGCGGCCTCCTCCAGCCATTGTTCGGGGGTCTTACGCATGCTTGGTATTATTCTCAATAGCGTGGCAATTGTCGAATGGATTACAATCGCCCGCGTGGGAAAAGTGGCGCGCCGTCGGATACTACAGTTCGCAATCGCCACGGCGATCGACTTTCTGATCGTCGTGGCTTGCTTCAAGCTGCTGCACGTAAATCAGACGACCGTTGGATTTACGTTTCTGCTGGCGATTCTGGCCGTCGCGGCGGCATGGGGATTGACCTGCGCAATCTACATGTCGGTGGTCGCCACGCTGGCATACAACTACTTTTTCCTTCCTCCGGTTCTTAAATTTACCATCGCCGATCCTCAGAACTGGATCGCTCTGTTCACCTTTCTGGTCACCGCCGTGCTCGCCAGTCAGCTTTCGGAACGGGCCCGGCGCCAAGCCCTGGAAGCCAATCAGCGCCGCCACGAAGTCGAGCGCCTCTACGCCTTCAGTCAGCAGTTGCTGCTCACGGAAAACGTCCGGGAACTGCTCAACGTGGTTCCACGATACATCGTGGAATCCTTCGGGTCCTCCGGCTGCGCGCTCTTCCTCGAGGGCAAGCCCGACGCCTACTATTCTGACCTTGTGGCTCAGTCGTCGCTGCCGGCCGAGCAACTCAAGGCAGTGGCGTTACGCGGAGAGCCGATCCTGGACCCGGAACACTTTGTCTGCTACATGCCCTTGCGGATGGGAGTACGCTCCGTGGGAACCCTCGGACTGACCGGAAGCATTCCGTCGCGGGAGACCCTGGAAGCGGTCGGCAGCTTGATCGCAACTGCCATCGAACGGGCAGCCACCATGGAGAAGCTGAGCAAAGCCGAGGCGGCGCGCGAAAGCGACCGGCTGCGTTCCGTGCTGCTGGATGCGGTGACGCACGAGTTCCGCACACCGCTGACGTCGATCAAAGCGTCGGCCGAGACCTTGCTCTCCGGAGTCGATTTGGACCGGTCACAGCGCACGGAATTGCTGAACGTGATCAACGAAGAAAGCGATAGGCTGAATCGTCTGGTCGGCGAGGCGACGGAAGTGGCCCAACTGGACGCCCACAGAATCGAACTTCGAGTACGGCCTTACCAAATCCGCGAGGCCGTGGAGGCGGCGCTCGAAGAATCCAAACCAGCGCTTTTGCACCATCCGGTTGAGGTCACAATCCCGGACGGCCTTCCGCCCGTACCGATGGACTTGGACCGCATCGCCGAGGTTATTCAACAGTTACTGGACAACGCCGCCAAATATTCGCCGCCCGGAACGCCCATTCACATCACCGCCGAACTGCGCCGTTTGGAACTCGTCGTCAGCGTCGCCGACCATGGATCCGGCGTCGACGATATCGAACAGACGATGATCTTCGAAAAGTTTTATCGCGGGCGCAACCAACGAGTCTCGATCCAGGGCACCGGAATGGGACTCGCCATCGTAAAAGCGATCATTGAATTGCACGGCGGCACGGTTGGCGTCACCAGCCAGATTGGCCGCGGTTCCGTGTTCTACTTCACCCTGCCGATCCGCTCGTGATGGGCCGCGTACGGGCCGTCGTCGGGGCGCTACTTCCTCAAGTCAAACTTGCGGTTAAAGACGTGCCGCGCCAGCATGTTCAACTGCGCCTCGGTGGTTCCGCCGCCGATCTTAAACATGCGGACATCGCGGTACATGCGCTCCAACGGACAATCTTCCGCGTAGCCGGCTGCGCCAAACATCTGCAAGCTGTCGCTCACCACCTCGATGGCAATGTTCCCCGTATAGGCCTTCGCCATTGATGCTTCGTTCATCAGTGGCATGCGAACGTTGTTGCGCAAAGGACGAGCATTGCACGCGGCTTGGCAGATCAGCAGATAGGCGCAGTTGAGTTTCATCTCCGCCTGCGCCATTTCCCATTGCAACCCCTGGAACTCAGACAGCGTTTTGCCAAAAGCCTTACGCTTCTGCATGTACTGCACGGCCAGGTCGTGCGCACCCCTGGCAATGCCCAGAGCCACCGCGCTGGCGCCTACCCGCTGGCCGTTGTAGCCGAACATCAGCTTCTTGATGCCCTCGGTGCCGTCGCCCATCACCACGACGTTCTCCTTGGGAACGGAGCAATTTTCAAAAATAAGTTCGGCTTCGGGGATGCCGCGTAGTCCCATTGCCTTTTCCACCTTGCCGAAGCTGAATCCGGGAGTTCCCTTGTCAACCAGTATGCCGCCGATCCCCAGCTCTTTCCCGTCCTCAAAAAAACGGGCAAAAATCAGGTTCGTCCGCGAGATGCCGCCGCCGGTAATCCAGTGTTTCTTGCCGTTGATGGCGAAGCAGTTGCCCTGCTTGTCGGCCCTGGTTGTGAGATCGGTGAGTGCGGTTCCCGCCTCTGGCTCGGTCATGCCAATGGCCGGCTTATCGCCTTCGGCCAGAATGCGGTGCGCGACCGTTTTACACTGCTCCTCGGTGCCATAGGCCATAGATGCAGCCGAGTGCTCCCATGTTGGTTTCCACGATCAGCCGCGCGGTCACGCCACAGTACTTGGCTACCGTCGTGACGGCGAGAATCGCATCGATGAGGGGACGCTCCCGCCCGCCGAATTTTTCCGGTATGGTCATCCCCAGAATGCCCATCTTCCTGAGCAGCTCAAGGTTCTCGGAAGGATACTCGTGGTTCTGGTCCCAACGAGGAGCTTTCGGGGCAAATTCCCTCTGTCCCAGCTCGTCCAATGCTTCGATCATCTGCTGCTGCTGTTGCGTAAGCGTGAAATCCATTCCTTCCTCCGATGTCAGTCGAAACTCTATGAACTCATAACTTATAGGGTATTGGCAAAGCATTTTGAAGAGAGCCTGTTTCCTAAGTAGCTCTTTGCGCGGCTTTTCCGGGCCAAGCACCCTGATTTACGCACAACAGGGCAGTGAGCTGTGTCACAGCGGCAGGCTCCGGCGATGGCTAAATTATCCTGACAGTCGTGTGGGGAGGATTTTCGTGTCTTTCAAAGTGGATGCTGAACTCGAAACTAAGCTTCTCGGCAAGGCCAAGAACATCTCCAAGCAAGCCGGGGCATTACTCTTCAACCAAGGCGATGCTGTCACCGGTATCTATATTCTCAGCAAGGGCCGGGCGCGTTTGACGCTTCACTCGGCTGACGGCAAAATCCATTTAGAGGAAATCGTTGGCCGCGGCGGCCTGCTCGGATTGCCCGCCGCCATCAGCGGTACCCCTTACAGCCTCACGGCCGAGGTCCTCTCGGATTCGGAGCTCGCGTTTCTCTCCCGTGAGGAGTTGATTAGCCTGATGCAAAGCGACGTCTCGCTCTCTCTGAAGCTGGTGGAATTGCTGAGCCAGGAAGTACGAGCCATGCGTGACGTCATCGCCGGGCCTGCCAGCGCACAGAACTAGACCGATTTTGCGAAAGGTATATCCCTGAAGCGGCCGGGCACACGGGGCGCGCGGCAAACCCCTGCCTCTAGCGTCGACAGGGTGCCCGACCGTTGATTGCTTCGGGATACACTTGCTATGAAACCGAACCCCGGGTTTCGCAGGAGGATGCGTCGTGGCCGAAGAGCGTTCTCGCCCCAACATGGATGAGTACCTGATGGGAATCGCCATTGCCGTCCGCAATCGCGCCAATTGCGTAGGCAACCGTGTCGGCGCGGTGATTGCCAAAGACGGGCGCATCGTCTCCACCGGTTACAATGGCACGCCCCGCAACATGCCCAATTGCCTGGACGGAGGCTGTCTGCGCTGCGCCAATCGCGAATCGCATCCGTCCGGCACCGGCTATGATCTCTGCATCTGTGTCCATGCCGAGCAAAATGCCATTCTCGGCGCGGCCCGCTTCGGTATCGCGGTCGAAGGAGGCACGCTCTACACCACCATGCAGCCCTGCTTCAGTTGCATGAAGGAGATGCTTCAGGCCGGCATTCAGCGAGTATTTTACCTGCACGAATGGAAGCATCCCGACGCCGCTTATCGGGCCGAGTATGAAAGACTCCAAAGCCGTTTTCTGCAGGGAGTGCGCCGCCTCGAGATGGAAGACCCCGACGCGCAGTGGGCCGTCTCCACCCGTCGAGCCAAAGCCTAAATTACAGCTACCGCCTCCCGGGTTATCCTCGCCCCTGACTTCAGCGTCTCCTGGTTCCTGTCGGTATCGGTCTATCGGGCGAAGGCGAGGCAGCTGCTTCCCCTTTGTATAGCGTGATCATGACTGCATCTACGTTTGTCACTGTGTAATCGGTACACGTCGTGGGCGTGAACAAATTGCCATTCATCCAGCGCATGTAGTAGCGGTTTTCTTCCGTGCGAACAGTGATGGTTTTTCCATCCTCGCTGAGTGTCCCGCTAAAATTGTGCGTGGAGCTTGGCACGTTGCAATTGGATTGCTTATGGAGAAAACCCGGCTGTGTCGCTATCCCTTCCAGGGCGAGTTCGTTCAAGGTACCGCGTAAAGTCCAACCGGTGCTCAAGCTGGCGGAGAAATCTCCTTGGGAAACACGAACACTTGCCGAGTTGCACCCCTGCCGGCAATTCCAGTTTCCGTTGAGTCCGTCCAGAAGCGCCTGCTTTGCTTGCAGTTTTCTGCGCTCCGCCTCCGCCTCGGCGTCTTTCTTGGCCTGCTCGGCTTCAGCCTTTTCCTGTTTGTACTCCGCTTGGTATATCAAGTCCTTGGCGGCTTTGATCCCAGCGGGATCATGCTCCCAGGCCAAATATAGAGACAGATTTTCCCTGGCTGCCTTATAGTAGCCGGCGGTGCTTTGGGCCACACCCAGACTGTAGTAAATCGGCCCGTACCAAGGCGCTGCGTCACGGGCACGCAGGAACTGGAGTACCGCGTCTTTGAACTCTGCCGGCTCCTTGGCATCTTCGAACGCGGATTTGCCGCGGGCCAGATAACGTTCAGCCTCTTCCGGCACAGTCAGAGGCGGATTGAATGACGCGGCCTGCCGCACGATTTTTTCACGCAGAGCGTTGTTGGAAGGGTCCTTCTTGAGACTGGCGAGTGCCTGCTCGAATTCCGCTTGTGCCTGCTTGTACTCCGCTTCTTTGATCAGGTTCTGCGCCGCCTGGACGCTGCTCTCGTCGCGCACCGCTGTCATATAGACGCGTAGCGCTTGTTTTTCCTTCTCATAGTCCCCGGCTTTAGCGTAAGCAGCCGCCAGCTTGTAGTAGGCCTCGGCGTACCAGGGAGCGGCTTGGACTGCGAGTTCGAACTGCTTCGCGGCGCCTCTGAAATCTTCTGCAGTCGCCGCCCTTTCGAATTGCGCCATTCCCTGTGCAAAGCAATCGCGCGCCTCCGGCGGAATTGCCGGAGCAGGCTTCAAACTGCGAGCCAAGCGAATGACCTTGTCACGCAGATCGGTGTCGCCTGGCTGCTCACGAAACTCCGCCAGGGCGGCCGCAAACTGCTTGCGTGCCGTCGCATCGGCGGACTGCCTGGAAGTGGCGGCCGGTTTCGTGGTTTGCGCAGCACTGATTGCAATCGAGCCCAGCAAGAATAGCGCGAGTATGATAGCCCTTGTCCTCATTATTTTCATCAAACCAGCTCCCTTTTCAGCTCTGGATACCCAAGATCATACTGCTGTTGAGCAATTCCACAAAGACAAAGTTCCTCTGCGAGCCAAGCGGCACAGCACACCATGGTGGCTTCGCCGCGCAACCGACGCCGTTTTTCGTCGATTCTTCGCACACGGCTTCCCCCAACAGCGAGCTCATGCAGCATCGCCACTTGGGTGCCTGACTTATCGCACCACGATAAGATCACCCCATTACCTGAGATCCGCGGCGAGCACAGGACGCTTCAACCACCTGCAACCTCCCGGAAAGCTTCCACATCCCATTCCTTCGTAAATGGAAATTTACCCACCATGCGCATGCTGAGACTTCAACAATCGGTTGCCACCCTCGTCTGCCTTCTTCTGTTCTCATCCGTGCTCACATTCGGCGCCGACGCCCCGACAGAGATCAGGATCGGTACGCTGTATGCGTCTTCCGGCGCTTTTGCCGCCATTTCCATGCCTGTGAATTACGGCCTGAAACTCTGGGTCGATCAGAAGAACGCCGAAGGCGGCGTCATGGTCAAGCCCTTCAAAAAGAAAATTCCCATCAAGCTCATCGCCTACGACGACCAGAGTTCGACCGCGACCGCCGCGACTCTTTACAACCAGCTCATTACGCGCGACAAGGTTGACCTGCTCATCGCCGATTCCGGTTCGGTGCTCACCTCGGTTGCCGTACCTATCGCTCGCGATCACAAGATGCTGCTCATCGACCAGACCGGCACGGGCGCCACCTTCTTCAATCAAGACAATCCTTACATCGTGCTGATGTCGGACCCTGTTTCCAGCATCTGGCCGAAGTACGTTGGCGAGTTTCTGAATAACGATGGCTATCAGCTAGGCATCCGGCGCGTAGCCATTGTCTATGCCACCAACGATTTCACCAGCACCCAGGCCAACGCCGTTCGCAAGTTCCTGAAAGATGCCGGGAAAGTGCAGATTGTCTACGACAACGGCGTTGCCACCAATACCTCCAACTATACGGTGCTGCTGCAGAACATTCGCGCCGCCAATCCCGACGCCGTCGTACACCTGGGCTATCCCGACAACGACATCGCTTTTCTCCGCAACCTGCAGGACGGCGGAGTGAAATTCAAATGGCTGTTTTGCATCTATCCCGGACTTGAAACCGAGCTGCTGGAGAAAAACGTCGGCGCCAAGGGCTTGCAGTACGTCTATTCGTACGTCACTTCTTCGGTCATAAATTACAAACCGAACTTTGGCATGACTCTTGCCGAATTCAAAGCCGCATGGAACAAGAAATACGCGGGAGGCCATGTCGAATTCGGCTTCAACTCAGTGGCCGGCTACACCACGGGACTGGTGCTGGAAAAGGCGCTTGCCACCACTGACAGCATGGATCAGCTTGCTTTGCGCAAAGCCATCTTCGCGCAGTCGGGCAAGCTGAAAACGCTCGACGGCGACTTCATACTCGACGAGCACGGGGCGCAGATTGGCGAAATCACGCCCCTCGGACAGCTCGTCAGCGATGGTAAGGGAGGCGTGAAGTTCGTCACCGTCTTTCCCCACGATCTGGCAAACGGGAAGCCGGTCTACCCCGCCCCGTAGACCGGATACGCGGAAGGTATTTCCTGAAACAGAGGCGGTGATAAGGAATACACCAACTCCGGAATCGCTCTGGCGCGTGAACCGGCTCTGAACAAACCGTATGCTCGAATACGCCCTGCTGGCAGGTTTTCTGTTCGGCCTCTATTTCAGCCTGGTTGGCTTGGGCCTGAACCTCATGTTCGGTGTCATGCGCATCGTCAATCTGGCGCATGGCGACTTCCTCATGCTGGGCGGCTTCACCGCATATTGGCTCTTCACGCTATTCCACATCAATCCCATCGTCAGCGTTTTCATCGCGTTTGTCGGCTTCACCGTCATCGGCGCTCCCCTGTACTACCTCGGCGCGTGGCGGTTGGCCACGACGAAAGATCCGGAGATGCTGTCGCTCATTCTGTTTTTCGGTCTCGCTCAGGTGATTGAAGCGGCGGCCACCGTCGCCTTCGGCGCCAGCCAGTATTCGATTCCCGGCGTCGTCCTGGGCGCCGAGCCATGGCACGTGCTCGGCCAGACCTTCCCTGCGTCCTGGATGATCAGCGGCATCGTCAGCCTGGTCTTCATCGCCTTGCTTTACGTTTATCTCTACCGCACGCGCCTCGGTTACCTGACGCGCGCCGTAATGGCTTCGCGTGACGAGGCTCTGAGCACGGGAATCAACGTGCACTTTGTTTCATCCATCGCTTTTGGACTGAGCCTTGGGCTGGCGGCGGTGGCCGGAGTCTTCGCTCCGTTCATGCTTCGGCAGCATCCTGCCGTCCATGGGCGCAAGCCTTAACATCACGGCCTTTGCCGTCATCGTCGTCGGAGCGCTCGGCCAGCCTCTGGGCACGGTGCTGGGCGGCATCATTTACGGCATAGGCCTCATGCTGATGCAAACTTATTTCAGCTCCTGGGCAAACCTGCTTCCTTACCTGCTGTTGATTCTCATCCTGCTGGTGAAGCCGACCGGCCTGCTCGGAAAGAAGGTGCGGCGTGCGTAAGCTTGTGCTTCAAATGCTGCTGATCGCCGCGCCGGTAACGCTGGCTTTCGCACTCTTGCCGTTCATCTATAACAATCAGCTGTTGCTCTTTAATTTCGTCGTCTTTCTCACGCTGGCGCAGGGCATCAACGTGATCTACGGATTCACCGGCTACTTGCCTTTCGGTTATGTCGGATTTTTCGGGGCCGGAGCCTATGGATTCTCGCTTATGGTGATCCATCTGCACGCGCGCCCGCTGACGGCATTGCTGGTGGCCGCCCTTGCCGCCCTGCGCTTGCCGTTATCCTCACGCCGCTGCTGCGGCTGGAGGGACGCCTACTTCGCCATCGCCAGCCTCGCCGCCTCCGAGGCGGTCAACCAACTCGTCTCCAATCCTAACCTCACCGAAATCACGCGTGGGCCTTACGGCATCAGTCTGAGCGGCGTCTTCGCGCCCGAACTTTGCCTACGGCATCGCCATCGCGATTCTGCGCGTTCACGCTTGGCGCCGTAATCTTTCTTCGTAACAGCCATTTTGGACTCGCCTTGCAAGCCGTTCGCGACGATGCCGTCAGCGCCGGCATGGCGGGCATCAACGTCGTGCGCGAACGCGTTCTGGCCTGGTTGCTCAGCGCGCTCATCGCCGGGCTCGATCGGCGGCGTCGATGCCTGGTACATCTCCGTCTTTTATCCGGAGACCGTCTTCGATCCCGGCGTGAGCATCTTCGCCATCGTGTTTGCGCTGTTCGGCGGCACGGCCACGGTCGTCGGCCCTATCCTCGGCGTCGCCATTCTCTACGGCATCTACAACACCATCGGCATTACCACGCCGCAGTACTTTCAGTTCATCTACGGCACCTTGATCATGGGCCTGGTCATGTTTCTTCCGAACGGCATGGTGTCGCTGTTCCGGCGCTGGGGGCTGAATGTCCCATGATTCAGAGACGGCGCGCACTCCGCTGCTTCGCGTCGACAAGGTCGTCAAGCGTTTCGCGGGATTCTGCGCCCTGGATGGCGTCAGCTTCCGCCTCATGCCGGGAGAGATTCTCGGGCTGGTCGGACCCAACGGCTCCGGCAAGACCACCTGCATCAATGTCATCTCCGGCCTCTACCGGCCCGATGACGGGCAGGTTCTCCTCGACGAGCGCCCGATCGGCGGATTGCCTCCGCACAAACTTGTGCACCTCGGCATCAATCGCACCTTTCAAGTGCCCAAGCCATTCCTCTCGCTCACGGTTCGCGAGAATGTGGAGGTCGCCGCCGCCTATGGCCGCCGCCGCGAAAATCCGGAGCAACATCGACGTCATCCTCGGCTCGCTCGATCTCGATCGCCAGCCGTTCGCGTCCCGCTGCCAGTCTCAACAGCGTGCAGCAGAAAATGCTGGACCTGGCGCGCGCGCTCGCAACCGCTCCGCGCATTCTGCTGGTGGACGAACTTGCCGCCGGCCTTAACCCCGAGGAGTTGCAGCGAGTGGCCGCGCGATTGCGCGATTTGGCCGACTCCGGCATTGCCATGGTCGTGGTCGAACACCTTATGGGCTTCATCGGTGAAGTGACCGATCGGGTTATCGTGCTCAACGCCGGGCGCGAGATCTTCGAAGGGAAGCTCGGCGACGCGGTGCGCGACCGGCAGGTCGTAGAGGTGTTTCTGGGGGTCGGCGATGCCGTCTGAGTTGCTCGCTGCCGTCGGCCTGGAGAGCGGCTACAACCGCATCCAGATCCTGTGGGGCGCCGGCGTCACCGTCCACGAAGGAGAAACCGTTTTGCTTCTCGGCGCCAATGGCGCAGGCAAAACCACGCTTCTCAAGGTGCTCATGGGCCTTTTACCTGCCTGGCGGGGAAGCATTCGTTTTGCGGGAGAGGACATCACTCATCTGTCCACCGACCGCCGCGTGCATCGCGGAATCGCCTTATATGTCCGAGGTGGGTGTTTTTCCAGGACTCACGGTTGACGAAAATATTCGGATCGGCGGACACCTGCTCCCAAGGGCGGCGTTGCATGTTCGCGCCGACGAACTCTATGCCATCTTTCCCGACCTCGGTCAACGCCGCCGCACTCCGGCAAGCAGCCTCAGCGGTGGACAACGAAAGATGCTGGGCATCGCCAAGGCGATGGCGGGCACGGCCTCGCCTCCTCATCATGGACGAACCCTCTGCCGGGTTTGTCTCCACGGTTTGTGCGTGAAGTGATGCGAGTGCTCGCCGAATCGCGCCGGCAAGGGCTTTCGCTGTTCATTGCCGAGCAGAATGTAGGGTTCCTGGATCTCGCCGACCGCGTCTACACCCTCGAGGGCGGTCGCGTGGGCTTCAGCGGAACTGTCGCCCAAATGCATGCCGACGACGCTTTGAATCGCGCCTATTTCGGACTGAGATAGATTACCTGCGATTCTCGCCAGCTAGTGCGGAGACCGCCCAAAGGTCGGTAGAGAAGCATCGCCGTAATCAAGGTCGAAACCGAGTTTCAGTTTGGCCGCCTCCGACATGCGGCTGGGATTCCAAGGCGGATCGAACACCACCTCCACATGAACGTCCTTGACTTCCGGAAGTCGCCCCAGTTTGCTCTCCACATCGGCCTTCAGCACGTTCCCCATCCCACAGCCGGGAGCGGTCATGGACATCTTGATGTCGATCTTCTTGCCGCCCGTCTCGATATCCGCAATCGTGCAGTCGTATATCAAGCCCAGGTCGACGATGTTCACCGGAATCTCCGGATCATAAACGGTTTTCAGTTGGTCCCAGACCATGTCTTCTTTAAAACTTCCGTCAACTACGGCGCTGGCTGGGCTAGCTTCGGCGACAAGTCCCATGGCGTCCGCATCTCTGGCGTCGATTCGCAACATGTAGCCGCGGTTGTCGACGACTGTGTAGCCGCTTCCCAGAGACTGCATGATTCGCACCGTCGCGCCCTGCGGAAGAACCTCGCGGACGCCGCTCGGAATACCGATTGCCTCGCACGCCCGGCTCAAGCTGATGAGTTCGCTGGTCTGCATTCTGGGTTCTACTCCGTCGATACCGGCTGCTGCCAAATGGAGCAACACGCTACTCTCCAGTCAGCGGCCGTGGTGCTGGCTACTCCGTCGATACCGGCTGCTGCTTCCCTTGCAACGCCGCGTGCAGCGCATGCCAGGCGAGCGTGGCGCATTTCACTCGCACGGGAAACTCCGAAACGCCGGAAAAAACCGCCAGCTTCCCAAGTTCGCCGGGGCTGCCGTTAGGGCCACTCGTGACGAGCTTGTGAAACTGCTCAAACAGCTTCTCCGCTTCCGCCCGCGTCTTGCCCTTGAGGCTTTGCGTCATCATCGAAGCGGAGGCCTTCGAGATGGCGCATCCCGATCCCTGGAAGCTGATGTCTCGGATCGAATCGCCCTCGACTTCGAGGTACACGGTAAAGTGATCGCCGCAAAGCGGGTTGTATCCCTCCGCCTTGCTGATTCGCATTCGGCAGTTCGCGATAGTTACGCGGCGCCTTGCTGTGCTCGAGAATCACTTCCTGGTACAAGTCGCGCAGATCGGCCATCAGGCAAACACCTCCCGCACCTTCCGCAATCCGCCGACCAGCGCATCCACCTCTTCCCTGGTGTTGTACAAGGCGAAGGAAGCGCGCGCCGTCGCCGGAACCCCAAAGCGCTGCATCACCGGCTGGGCGCAGTGATGGCCCGTGCGAATCGCGATTCCCTGCTGATCGAGAATCGTGCCAATATCGTGCGGATGGATTCCCTCCATGACGAACGAAAGCACGCTCGCCTTCTCCGCGGCCGTGCCGATTACGCGCAGACCCGGAATCTCTCCTACCGCTTGCGTCGCATATTCAAGCAGGCCGTGTTCGTGTCTTTCGACGCTCTCGATGCCCACGCCGTTTAGATACCCGATTGCGCAGCCCAGCCCGATGCCGCCGGCGATGTGCGGTGTTCCCGCCTCGAACTTGTAAGGCAACTTGTTATAAATCGTTTTTTCGAACGTGACTGAGCTGATCATGTCGCCGCCGCCCTGGTATGGCGGCATCGCATCCAGCAGGGCGGACTTGCCGTACAGAATGCCGATTCCCGTCGGACCATATATCTTGTGCCCGGAGAAGACGAAGAAATCGCAATCCAGCGCCTGCACGTCCACCTCGAGATGCGGCACCGCTTGAGCCCCATCGACCAGCACCGGAACGTTCGCTCTGTGCGCCTCGTCCACAATGCGGCGCACGGGATTAATCGTGCCAAGTGCGTTGGACACATGGGTGACGGCAACGATCTTCGTTCGTGAATTGAGCAGCTTCTCGAACTCCTCCCAGATGAGTTCGCCGCTATCGTTGATGGGAATCACCCGCAGCTTCGCGCCCTTTTCCTCGCACAGAATCTGCCAGGGAACGATGTTCGAGTGATGCTCCATGGCGCTGATCAGCACCTCGTCGCCTCGGCCGACATTCGCGCGCCCATACGTTTGGGCGACCAGGTTGATGCCCTCCGTCGCGCCGCGCACAAAAATAATTTCGCTCGCATCGGCGGCGTTGAGGAAGTGCTGAATCGTCTTGCGCGCGTCCTCGTACTCCTCGGTTGCGCGTTCGGAGAGGTAATGCACGCCCCGGTGAATGTTGGCGTTCTCCTGCTCATAGTATCGGCTGAGCGTGTCGATCACGGCCTGCGGCTTCTGCGCCGTCGCCGCATTGTCCAAATAGACCAGGGGCTTGCCGTGAACCTGCCGCCGCAGTATCGGGAAATCGGCACGCAGTGCCTTCACGTTGAAGCTCCCATCGCGGCGCCGTACTTCCTGCAGACGTGGCCATCTCTTGGGAATGCTGCTCATGCAATTTCCTCCAGCCCGCGCCGGGCTTCAGCGGGAGCCGTCATCGCTCCACTTCGAACCGTCGCCATCTGCAGTATGCGATCGTTGATCAGCTTTTCGATATGCTCCCGAATGCCGCCCTCCTTCATTCGTTCGAGACACTCACTGGCGAACGCCACCAGCAAGAGCAGGCGCGCCGAGGCTTCGTCGATTCCGCGCGAGCGAAGATAAAACAGTGCATCTCCCTCAATTTGCCCGATTGTTGCCCCGTGCGTGCACTTCACATCGTCCGCATAGATTTCCAACTGCGGCTTCGTGTCGATCTGGGCGTCATCGGAGAGCAACAGGTTGCGATTCGTCTGCTTCGCGTCGGTCTTCTGCGCCTGCTTGTGAACGATAATGCGGCCATGAAATACGCCGTGCGCGTGATCATCGAGAATGCCGTTGTAAAACTGCCGGCTGCCGCAGTGCGGATTGGCATGCTCCACCAGCATGTAGTTGTCAATGTGCTGCCTGCCGGCGCCGACGAACAGGCCGTTGATCAGGCACTCGCTTCCCTCGCCCGCAAGTACCGGGTGAACGTTGTTCCGCACCAGCGCTCCACCCACCAACACGGAGTGCGAAGCCACATTCGCGCTTCTGCCCTGCTGTATGCGCAGAGTGGAAACGTTGAACGTTTGCCTATGTTCCTGCTCGATCATGTAGTGAGAAAGCACGGCATTGTCAGCCGCAACCAGTTCGGTCGCGCTATTGCAGAACGCCATGCCGCTCCCAAGCGAAACGTAGTCTTCCACGATTGCCGCCTGGCTATCCTCCTCGGCGACAATCAGGTTGCGCGGGTGCGACATTGCCGGAGCATCCATCCCAGTCGAGACAAACAGCAGGTGGATGGCGCCTTCGATCACCGCGCCGCGCCGGATGTGAACATAAGCGCCGTCTTCCGCGAAGGCGGTGTTCAGAGCGCAGAAGGCGTCGCGGCCAACGTCAAGATAACGCCCCAGGTGCTCTTCAAGCACTCGGTCGCCGCTACCGATGTTCTCCGCCAGCCCTCCCACGGTAACGCCGCGTGGCAGGTTGTCGAGCGCGGAGAGTTCCCGCGAGAAATGCCCGTTTACGAAGACCAGCAGACACGCCTCCCCCGCGACCCGCCACTGCCTCAGGTCGCTTGCCGCTAGAGCGGCAGCGCCGTCTCGGGCTAGTTGAAATGGAGTTCGTGCAATTTCCGATACATTCGTGAAACGCCAGTCTTCATCATGCGTGGTCGGGAACCCAACTTCGCAGAACCGCGCGAAGGCATTGCGGCGCAGAGACTGCACCCACCCGGGCTCCCGTCCGGCGGTGTGCCTTTCAAAATCGGCGAAGCTTTCAAGGTAGCTTCCAAGATATTCAGTTGCTGTGACCACTTGCATCCCCTCGCCCCGCCTCACGCGGCAGGCGCGCTCTGTTTCACCTCGGCCTCTGCCCGGACGTAACCCTTCTCCTCGAGTTCCAGCGCCAGCTCGGGACCGCCCGAGCGCACAATTCGGCCGTCAACCAGTACGTGAACGAAATCTGGAACGATGTAGTCCAGGAGCCTTTGATAGTGCGTAACCACGATGAATGCCCGCTCCGGACTGCGCATGGTGTTGACGCCGGCGGCGACAATTCGCAAGGCGTCGATGTCGAGCCCGGAATCGGTTTCGTCCAGTACGGCAAGCCTGGGCTCCAGCACGGCCATCTGCAAAATCTCGTTGCGCTTTTTTTCGCCGCCGGAGAAGCCCTCGTTCACCGAGCGGTTCATGAGCTTCTCGTCCATTTCCAGCAGCTTGAGTTTTTCCCGGAACACCGGCAGAAAGTCCATCGCATCCATTTCATCCAGCCCGCGATATTTGCGGATGGCATTGAGCGCCGAGCGCACAAAATACGGGTTGCTGATGCCGGGAATCTCCACTGGATACTGGAAAGCCAGAAACAGGCCTTCGCAGGCGGCCTCCTCGGGCTTCATGCCGAGCAGGTCTTTGCCGTTGAAGAGCACCTCTCCGGCGGTAACCGTAAAGTTCTCGCGCCGTGCCAGCACCTGCGCCAGCGTGCTCTTGCCGGAGCCGTTGGGGCCCATGATCGAATGCACCTCGCCGGCGTTGACCTCGAGGTTGATTCCCTTGAGGATCTCGTGTCCATCCACGTGAGCGTGCAAATTCTTGATTACCAATAAGCTCATGTCGTTATTCTCTCAGTCACTCCGTTGATGCCCGGCGTTTGCTGGGGTAACTAGCCGACGCTGCCTTCCAGACTCACACTCAGCAGCTTCTGCGCCTCCACGGCAAACTCCATCGGCAGTTCGCGAAACACGCGCTTGCAAAAACCGTTCACGATCATCGAGACCGCGTCTTCGGCTTTCAGTCCGCGCTGCCGCAGGTAAAAGAGCTGGTCTTCGCCGATCTTGGAGGTCGACGCTTCGTGCTCCATGCGCGCCGTCGAGTTGCGCACCTCAATGTAAGGGAAGGTGTGCGCGCCACATTTGTCGCCGATCAGCAGCGAGTCGCATTGCGTGTAGTTGCGCGCTCCGGTGGCCCCTTTCATGATCTTCACCTGTCCGCGATAGGTGTTCTGGCCATGCCCGGCGGAAATGCCTTTCGCGACAATCGTGCTCCGCGTGTTCTTGCCGATGTGAATCATCTTGGTGCCCGTATCGGCCTGCTGGCGATTGTTGGTGAGAGCCACGGAATAGAACTCGCCCACAGAGTTGTCGCCCTGCAAAATGCAGCTCGGATATTTCCAGGTGATTGCCGACCCGGTCTCGACCTGAGTCCACGAGATTTTCGAATTCACGCCCGCGCACTTGCCGCGCTTGGTGACGAAATTGTAGATTCCGCCTTTGCCTTCCTTATCTCCCGGATACCAGTTCTGCACCGTGGAGTACTTGATCTGCGCATCATCGTGGGCCACCAACTCAACCACCGCGGCGTGCAACTGGTTCTCGTCGCGAATCGGCGCCGTGCAGCCCTCCAGATAGCTCACATAAGCGCCTTCGTCAGCCACAATCAGCGTGCGCTCGAACTGGCCCGTTTCCGCCGCATTGATGCGGAAGTACGTCGAAAGCTCCATCGGACAGCGAACGCCCTTGGGCACGTAGACAAACGAGCCATCGCTGAACACGGCCGCGTTCAGCGCCGCAAAGAAATTATCCGTGTACGGCACCACCGTCCCGAGATATTTCCGAACCAGCTCGGGATGCTTGAGCACCGCCTCCGAGAAAGAACAGAACACAATGCCCAGCTCGCCCAGCTTTTCCTTGAAGGTGGTCGCCACCGAGACGCTGTCGAAGACGGCATCGACGGCGACACCGGCCAGCATCTTCTGCTCCTGCAGCGGAATGCCAAGCTTCTCGTAGGTGCGCAGTATCTCCGGATCGAGTTCGTCGAGACTCTGAAGCGCCGGTTTTCGTTTGGGCGCGGAGTAGTAAACCATGTCCTGATAATCGATCGCCGGGTACTTGATGTTTGCCCACCGCGGCTCCGCCTGCGCTTTTTCCAGCGATGCCCAGTGGCGATAGGCTTTGAGCCTCCACTCAAGCATGAACTCCGGTTCCTGCTTCTTCGCCGAGATCAGCCGGACAACATCCTCGCTCAGTCCCTTGGGAATTCTCTCTTCCTCGACGTCCGAGACAAAACCCCATTGGTACTCCCGCTGCGCAAAATCCCGAATCGCATCTGTGTTTGTGCTCATTGAATCCTCCCGGAGACTATCGCCGGAATCAACTTCCCGCGCGCATCCTGGATGGTAGTTAACCGCAGGGGGTGAATGAGATCGGCAAGGCTCAACTTCTCCAGCGCCCCACGCACCACCTGGTTGATCACTCTCTGATTTTCTTTGATTGGGCAGCACTGCTCCAGGTCGCAAATACCGGCAAGCTCGGTGCTGCATTCCGTGAGCGCGATTGGCCCTTCCAGCGCCGCAATAATTTCGGAAATTGAAATTTCCCGCGGCTCTCTCGCCAGACTGTACCCACCGTTGATCCCGCGGCAAGAGACCAGCAGTCCGCTTTGCAGCAACTGCTTCAGAATCTTGCTCACCGTCGGCAAAGGCAGCCGCGACTCCGCCGAGAGCTCGCGCGCCGTGTGCAGTGACTCTCCCTGAGCACGCGCCATGTACGTCAAAAGCACGAGCCCATAGTCGGTTAGCTTGCCCAGCCTGATCATTTTGGTGTCCCGCCCATGCCAATTGTTAAACAGTACTGTTTCAGTACTATTTCATTATACAGGTTCAGATGAGCCTTGCAATCCAGGCGTTGCACCCGGGAGGACAGGAGTTTTGAACGTGATTTTTGAACGTGATTATTGAGACCTACCGGAAACAGCTAAAGGGCAAGCGCGAACAGCACGGACACGAGCATGATGCCCCACGTTCGCCCGTTTTTGGCTAACGTGGAGTTGTTGGCGGCAACATCCCGCTGGACGTCGGAGTTATACGAGCGTCCGGCCCTTGGTCTTTGGCCCAAATGCGCTGATGATGACAGCCACCATCACCCATGTCGTCGCGATATAAATGAATACACTCATGTAACCGTAGTGGGTAAACAGGAACGCAACAATCAGCGGCCCGAAGCCATTTGCCAGCCGGCCGATTCCATACCCGACGCCGGAACCTGAGTTGCGGATTTCCGTGGGATAGCATTCAGGCGTGTAAGCGTACAGCAGTGGCGCGAACGTTTGAATGAACATCGAAACGCAGAAGCCGAAGATGATGATTGGCAACATACTGAAGCTGAGCCCATACATCACGCCGCAGAGCGCAATCACAAGGGCCGCAATGGTGATCAGGTACTTACGCTCCCACTTGTCGGAGATAAGCGCAGCGATCACGGCTCCAAGCGGCGCGCCGAAGTGCATAATCGAAACCCACAGCAGCGACTTTACCAACGGAAAACCGTGCGCCGCCAGCAGCGTCGGCACCCACGCCATAAAGCCGTAGAAGCCGAGCGTCTGGAATATCCAGGCGCCGATCAGCATCGATGTGCGCGGCAGATATGCCGGCGCGAACAGATCCGCAAACTTCCCGCGCCGCCCCATCTTTACCGGTTCTTCGCCGATCGGCGGAAGGGACCCGAAATCGGCTTTGGTGCGAGTCTCGATGCGATCCAAAACGGCATCCGCCTCGGCAAACCGGCCGTGGTTTTCATACCAGCGCGGTGATTCCTCGATCTTGTGGGCGAACAACAGGATCAACATGCCGAGCGCGCCCCAGACGAATACCAGCCGCCAGCCGTAGGCGGCCCAGGGAATGAGTTCCTCGGCGACATGTGCGGTAATCGGAATTCCAAAGAGGCCGATCACCATGATCCAGCCCTGGTAGGTCCCACGCTTCTTGGCAGGGAACATCTCGCTGATGTAGGTAATCGCCACTACCGTCATCGCCGAGAGCCCCACACCCGTCAGAAACCGCGTTACGAACAGGCCCGGCACATTCCAGACGAAGGCATTCAGCAGCGAGAAGATCGAGTACCACACGGTAGTCAGGATCAGCGCCTTCTTTCGCCCGACCTTGTCGGAAAACCAGCCGCCTGTAGTCGCTCCCACAAACATGCCAATAAAGGCCGCCGAGGTGATGACCCCAATCGTGGCAATGGACAGCTTCCATTGCACCCGAAGCGCCGGCGCCGCGAACGCAAAGGTGTTCAAGTCTCCCAGTTCGAAGAAGAAAACATAGGCGATTAGCCACATCACCTGCTTGTGAAATGAACCGATGGGAAGCCGATCGAGGCGCGCCGCGGCTGAGGGCCGCGCACCTTGTGATTTGTCCTGCGAAATTGTCTCCACCGTGCACCTCGCGGAAATGGTTAGGACAGGCTCGGTTTTCGATGTACCGCCAAAACCTCACCCAACAAATTACCACTTAAGTACCACTTAAACATAAAACTTCTGATGAGCCTTGCAATGCAGGCTGTTGCACTAGGAGCACAGAGAGTTCCGCACTTTGTCATCGCGGGATACAGCTTTGGCCTTGCAAAACCGCTCACGCACGGTACAATTCGCCATTCAGAGATGAACAATTCCAAGACAATGGAGAACGCAGCACTGGCGGCAATCCAGCACGCGCCCAATTCGCTTTGACACATAAGCTGTGCCGCAAACGGAAATCGCGGGCGAGATTGCTTTCGTTGTTGAAGACCGTGGATCACCACTTGCAGTGAGGATTATTTTTGATCGTGGCGGGCTTGTAGACATAGACAGGTCGGCTTGGAAGCTATGATTGGCCGCTAGAAAAAAGGGAGGCAAACGATGCAGCAGCAGGCTGGTGTGGCTCTGGACAAGGTGGCTAGCGATACCGAGAAAAAGAGCAAAATCATCAAGGGCCTCATATGTGTACTCATTACCTCCGTGCTGCTGATGCTTCCGGTTCCGCAAGGTTTGACGCTGTTAGCATGGCGGTTGCTGGCGATCTACCTCGGAGCAGTCTTCGGTATCTGCCTGAGACCTGTGCCGGAGCCGGTTGTTTTGCTGGCCGCCCTTTCGCTGGTGGCCGTATGGCTCAAGCAGTTCGGAATGGCAATGTCGGCCTTCAGCGAGAGTACGCCCTGGCTCATGTGGACCGCTTTCCTCATCGGCTATTTTTTCAATGAAACCGGACTCGGCAGCCGCATCTCCTATTACCTCATTGGCAAGCTGGGAAAGTCCAGTCTCCGATTAGGCTATGTCGCGGCCATCGCCGATCTAATCATAGCTCCGGCTACACCGTCGAACACCGCGCGAACCGGCGGTTTGCTCTTTCCGATCTTCCAGAGTCTGGCCGTCACCCTCGACTCCCGCCCAGGCCCCACGGCTCGCCGCCTTGGGGCTTACCTGATGGTGCTGATGTACCAGATAAGCCTGAGCACCGCTGCCATGTTTATTACTGCCGGGGCCATCAATGCCTTAAATCTGACTTTTGCTAAAAGCATTCTCCACACCGAAGTTTCCTGGCCGCTGTGGGCGGCGGCGATGTCCGTCCCGGGCTTGATCTGCCTGGCGCTTCTTCCGTATCTCGTTTACAAAATCTATCCTCCCGAGATCAAGGAAGTAGACAACAAGAAGATCGCTGCCGAGGGCTACAAGAAACTCGGCCCGATGAGCGGTAAGGAAAAAACGCTGGTCGTTTTGTTCGTGCTGGCACTGGTTGGCTGGTCAACTTCGACGATCACTAAGCTCGACCCGTCGGCAGTCGCCCTCGCCTTTGTCGCGGCAGCCATCCTCACCGGGATTGTAAGTTGGGATAAGGTGCTGGCTTGCAAGAACGCCTGGAGCATCCTGATCTGGTACGCCGGCATCGTCTCGCTTGCCAATGGCCTTAGCAAACTCGGCTTTTTCACCTGGTTGGGGAAGCTGCTGGGACAGAAGATGCAATTTGCCACGGGCAATAAAATGGTCTTTCTAGTTGCCGTGGTTCTGCTGGGAATTGTGGTTCGCTATCTGTTTGCCTCCACCATTGCCTTTATCGCGACCATGGTCCCGCTGCTGTATACCCTGGGAGCCGCCGCCCAACTGCCGCCGATGCCGCTCATTCTGCTGGTGGCTGCTTCCTCGCAACTGGCCAGCGCCCAGACCCACTACAGCAACGCCTGCGGGCCCATTCTGTTCGGCGCGGGATACGTGCCCCAGGCAACCTGGTGGAAAATCGGGCACATCACGGCCTACCTGGGAATGCTCATCTATTTCGTAGTCGGTCTTACCTGGTGGAGGATACTGGGCCTCTGGTAATTTGAATGGCACTCGATGGGTCGATTTGTAATGAAATTCGGCGGGGATCATCTCCCGCCGAATCTTTTTTGGGCAATCGACAATGTTGACTCAGCGCGTAAATGCGCGCCGCCTGCTTACCGCGCGCCGGCACCCTGACCAAAGCCGCTTTTCACGACGCTCAGCTTGATCAGGGTCTTTGCGTCGACTCCTTACCGCGCGCCGGCGGCGGAGCTGAAAGGCTTAAACCAGCCCAGCCCCTCCACGGTGCCGGCCTTTGGGCGGTACTCGCAGCCCACCCATCCCTGGAACTTGAGTTCATCCAGCAAGCGGAACAGGTAGGGGTAGTTCAGTTCGCCGTCATTGGGTTCGTTGCGGTCGGGCACGCTCGCCACCTGGATGTGGCCGATGTGGTCGAAATACTTACGCAGCTTCATGGCCACGTCGCCCTCCTGCACCTGCGTGTGGTAGAAGTCCATCTGCACTTTCAGGTTCGGCGCGC
Organism: uncultured Acidobacteriota bacterium; assembly: GCA_963842345.1. GTDB lineage: Bacteria > Acidobacteriota > Terriglobia > Terriglobales > Acidobacteriaceae > CAWBRT01. The sequence continues at coordinate 109,299 of CAWJGD010000020.1, read as the reverse complement.
CGATTTCCTCGCGGATGGCGTGCCCTTCTCCCTGGGTTTTGAGGAAAAAGGCCGGCATGTCCCGCTGGTTGATCGGCTCGATCACCAGCATGAGATTATGCTTCGCCACCTCGCGCGCCGCGTAGCGCAGGTTCTCTACGTACACTGCGCGATGCTTGGCGCGGTCACCGCCGGCCGGAAAATTTCCTGCCATCGCGTGCAGACGCGGAGTTCCCATGGCCTTGGCATACGCGATCGACTTCGCAACCCCCGCGCGGAACTCTTCTACCCTGTCCGGCAGCGACGTAAGTCCGCGCTCGCCCCCGGCCCAGTTTCCGGGAGGCATGTTGAACAGAACGTTTTCCAGCTTGTTTTCCTTCAGCCAGCCGGCAACCTCTTCCGGTTTGTAGTCGAAGGGAAACAGAAACTCAACGGCCGTGAAGCCCGCCTTGGCGGCGGCGGCGAAGCGTTGAGGAAAAGGAACTTCGTTAAACATCATCGAGAGGTTGGCAGCGAACTTGGGCATAGGGACTTCTCCTCTATAAATCGAGTTTGAAGACAAATTTCAGTTCCGGACTCACCGGATAACCAACGAGGAAACTTCTCTAGAGAATACCTCAAGCCCGCTCAATTAAGCACCCGACACTCGCACCTGATTAAGAAATGCCGATCAGGTCCGGCGGCACCCGCAGCCGGGGCACATACGGATGTGAACTGATTTGCTTGCGGAATACGCTGTCCCAACGCCCCGGAATCAGCTTGCCGCATTTCGGGCAACGTCCTTCGGAGGTCAGTCGGTATTGCGTGATTCGGTATCCAAAACGCTCGATCAGCAGCTCGTGGCAACCGGAGCAGCGCGTGTTTTCGAGATCGCCCACGTCTCTCGGAAGATTGCCTGCATAGATATAGTGCAATCCGGCCTGCTTGCCGATCTTTGCCGCGCGCACCAGCGATTCGGCGGTAGTGTCCTCGGGTTCGGTCATCTTGTAATCGCCGTGGAAAGCCGTCACGTGCCACGGCAGATCCGTTGAAACCTTAGCCAGGAAATCGGCCAGACGTTTCAGCTCATCATCGGAGTCGTTGAAACCCGGGATTATCAGGGTAACGATTTCGACCCAGATTCCCAGGGCATGCAAGCGACGGATCGTGTCGAGAATCGGCTGCAGGCGGCCCCCGAGCTGGTGGTAGTGCTGCTCATCGAAGCTCTTCAAATCTACCTTGTAGAGATCGATCCACGGCCGCAGATACTCCAGCACCTGAGGAGTGCCATTGCCGTTGGAAACAAACGCGGTCGCCAAGCCGGCGGCCTTCGCCTCCTTGAAGATCGCGACCGCCCACTCGGCGGTGATCAGCGGCTCGTTATAGGTACTCACCACCAGCCGGGCGCCCTGGTTCACGGCTTCCCGCACCAACATTTCCGGCGTCCACGCGCAGTGGCGGAGATACCGCGCGCGGATCGCGAAGTGCCTGCGACGTCACCCAATTCTGGCAATAAGAGCAATGCAGATCACAGCCCAGCATGCCGAAGCTGTAGGCGAGAGCTCCGCTGTAGGCGTGGAAGAATGGCTTCTTTTCGATGGGGTCGCACTGCACCCCGGCCGGCGTAACCCCAGGGCACATGGAGCGTTCCGCCTTGGTTGAATCTCACCTTGCAAACGCCTGCTTGTCCATCGGCAATGGGACAGCAGTGCCCGCACGAGAAGCAGCGCACACGGTTGCGGTCGAGCTTCTCGCACAACTCCGGCGCGGCCTCCCTGACATTCTGGTTCAAGACTTCCTTGAGGTTAGCCATACGACGCCGAGTACTCCTTTGAGACATGCCGCGCAGTCTGTCAAGCCGCGCCCATTCAGCAAAATGGCTTTTTCAGCTACTCGGTTTTGAATAAGCCTTTAAATATTCTAGTCCACTTTCGCGAAAGGTATGTCCGGCGAAGTAGCCGGGCGCACGGGCGAAGCACTCTGTTAAACTGCACGGGTGCCCCACGTCCCGTCCCGGCTTTCGGGACTGACGTGGGGTGGTTTCCTCAACTGGCACTCCGGGTCAGGCTCCCTTGGCATTTGCCAGATGTAGGCTCGCGGTTGCATCATTCTACGTTGCCGGTGCGTTCATTAACATTGGATGTTACCCGGCTGTCACCCCAGCATGCCCATGCGGTAGTCGCTGGAAACACGATTTCACCGACTCTGGAAAGTGAAGGAGAAACATGAAAGCAATACGGGTTCGTGAATTTGGCGGTCCTGAAAAACTGGTTCTGGAAGATGCTCCAGACCTCCGGCCCGGCGCGGGCGAGGTAGTCGTTCGCATTCATGCCGCGGGCGTAAATCCGGTCGAGGCTTACATACGCACAGGCACCTACGCCATGAAGCCGGCGCTTCCATATACCCCGGGAACGGATGGCGCAGGCGAAGTTCTTAGTGTGGGAAAAGACGTAAAGAGCGCCAAACCCGGCGACCGCGTCTATGTTGCCGGAAGCCTCAGCGGCACCTATGCCCAGCAGGCCTTGTGCCGCGAGGTGCAGGTGCATCCGCTCGCCAAACAAATCACCTTCCAGCAGGGCGCGGCGATTGGCGTACCTTATGCCACCGCCGTTCGGGGACTGTTCCAGAGAGCTCACGCACTGCCCGGAGAGTCTGTTCTGGTGCACGGCGCCAGCGGAGGCGTCGGCATTGCGGCGGTACAGATGGCGCGGGCTCATGGCATGCTCGTGATTGGCACCGCCAGCAGCGACAAGGGCCGCCAGCTCGTACGCGATTGCGGAGCACATCATGTTTTCGACCACAACGCCACCGATCTCGTCGAGCAGGTCTCGAAGGCGACCGGCGGACGCGGCGTCAACGTCATTCTGGAGATGCTGGCCAACAAGAACCTGAGCAAGGACCTGTCCATGTTGAGCCAGCGCGGGCGCATCGTTGTCATCGGCAACCGTGGGACGATCGAAATCAATCCTCGCGACGCCATGGCGCGCGACGCCGCCATTCTCGGGATGGTGCTGTTCAATGCCTCCGAACCCGAAATGGCCAGCATCCATGCCGGTCTCGGCGCCGCCCTCGAATTCGGTGTTGCACGCCCGGTCATCGGACAGGAAATTCCTCTGGTCGAGGCAAGGCGCGCCCATGAGGCGGTTTTGCAGCCGGGCAGCTACGGCAAGATCGTCCTGATTTGCTAGGACGGCGTCGCGCAAGTTAGCTGGATAAGTTTTAGGATGTCATCCTGAGCAAAGCGAAGGATCTGCTTTGCTCCTGCGCCAGAAAGCAGATCCTTCGGCTCCGCTTCGCTCCGCCTCAGGATGACACCTCGAGAGATCGGATACACCAAATGTGAAATCGCTCTAAACTAAAGAGTCGCCTCACAGGTTTCGCAGCACCCAATTGAGCTATTCCGTTTAGTGTTTCCGGGGCGGCGTAGTGGCGGGCCGGGACAACAATTGCCCATCCGTCATGTGCATCAGGAACGGATTTGGCGTATAGCTGTCCGGAACTCCCTGGAACGTGATCTGTGCTCGGGATTTAGGGACACGCGCCACCACCAGCGGCGTGGCAAAAACCACTTCGATATCAGCCTTGTTCGCCTGGATGTCGTCTTCGCTTCCGGCAAGCTTGGCACTGGCGGTGGTTGCGGAAATCACCTGCGCCACCATGCGCAATGCTTTGCCCTTGATTGCGTTCCAGACCTGGTCTGCGGCCTGTTGGTTTCCCGAGGTCAGAATGAATTGCCATTCGGCGAACGACAGTTGCTCAGGCGTACTCTTCTGCAACATCATGCCAGCCTGCTCGGATGGAGAGGGCGCCGGAGCAACGCTGAAGTTAGGCGGTTCAGCGGGCGTCGTCTTGGCCATTGCCAGCAATTGATCCCATCCGTCCTCGGAGCCGTGATAGCGAACGTATTTGCTGCGGCCGTAGCGCTGATATGTCTGCAACTGCGTGGCAGGCATCTGCGGCGGAGCCAGCGCCAGCGCCCGGGCAATCCAGAAGAGCCCGTCTGGAACCGGAGGATTCGGTTCCAGATACGCCAGCGCCAGCAGAAAGACGTTGGTGAAATTGTTGGGGTCGGCAGTCACCACTTCCTTCAGAGATCCCTGTGCCGTCTTGTAGTCTTTGCTTTGCAGTGCCGCGTGTCCGATGGAACCCAGGAAGACGATGCGGAAATCCTGCTTCAGCTTGTTCCACTGCTCGTCCGTGTATCCATCCGGCTTGCTCTGCAGCGGCAACTGCTGCAGGCCACGCTCGCCGTATTGCCTTGCCTGCTGCAACATCTGCTCGGCATTGGGTCCGCCACCCTGAGCCAGCGCATGATCCATGTAACTCATCAGTGCCAGCGCCGTCAGGTTGCTCGGATTGATTTGCAGCAGTTGTTGTCCGGTATCCAGCACTTTCTGCGTATACTTCTGCGGATCGCTCGCCAGCAACTGCTGGTAAGTTTTCAGCAGCAGTTCCGTCGCGTCTTCCTTCATTACCGTGTTGGGATAGGTTTGCAGGAAGGACTCCAGCACGGTTGCCCTTTGCGCCGGGGCGGCAGTCTGGACCGCGTCGACATAGGCCTTGTATTCGGCGGGATCTTTGATCGTCTTCTGCTGCTTCTGCCCCGCCGCCGGCTGCTGAGCGTTGCTGCCAGCTTGACTGGAGGGCGGCGCGGATTGCTGGGCGTAGGCGGTTGCCGCCAGTACAAGCAACAACGTGAGGAGCGACTTCTTCATTGGGTGGTTCTCCTTCGAACGGTGCGGAATGTGCAATGCTCATCCGGGGGCGGACCCGGATTCAATTCCTTCGCTGCTGACATCCTCGTGGGTCAGGCAAAACACATGGTGTCCGTCGCAGGGGGATAACGACCTTCCCGCCCCTGTCAGCCACCGGCCGGAACACTCAAACTGGTCGATTATAGGGAGCAGCCTGGGACTAAGGCAAGTAGCGTAGTCATGCTTGCGCAATTCCGCAGCACACGCCAGTTCAGATGCCGAACTCTCCTGCCGGGATTTCTTCCCGCTTCGTCCAAAAATTTGCCAATGGTGCCCCGCGTTCCGCCCGCTTTTGGTCAACGAAGGGTAGTTGTTTGACGTTCGACTGGGTCCCATCGAATTCATTATTATCGTCCGTATGACAGATACGACTCGCGCGCTACAGGGACAGGTTGCCGTCGTCACCGGCGGTGGACGCGGCATAGGCATTGCAATTGCCCGCAAACTGGCGGAACTCGGGGCGACCACGGTGATTACCGGTCGGACCCGCCAGACGCTGGAATCCGCCGCCGAGCAAATCCGCCAATCGGGCGGCGCCTGCGACCCCATCGTTTGCGACCTAACCTCGCTGCCGGACGTGGAGAGATTGGCAACGCATGTGCATCAGACCTGGGGACGAGCCGATATCCTGGTCAACAACGCAGGCGTCGGCGGCTTCTCCGGTCCGCTTCACGAACTTCCCCCCGAACAGTGGGACCAGGTGATGAACACCAACCTGCGCGGCGTATTTTACGCAATCCGGGCTTTCGCTCCCCTGATGATCGCGGCCAAAAGGGGCCATATCATCAACATATCTTCACTCGCTTCCAAGGGGCCATTGCCCAACCGGGCGGTGTACGCCGCTTCCAAGTTGGGTTTGAACGGGCTGACCTATACCGTGGCGGAAGAGCTTCGCCCTCATAATATCCGTGTCGCAGTCGTCTGTCCGGGTTCCACGCACACGGATTTCGACCGACATGCCGGCAAGGATTCGTCGAGGATGCTCCAGCCGGAAGACATCGCGCACGTGGTGGCCATGCTGGTCACGCAGGCTCCGCGGGCCTTCGCCAGCGAGGTGCTGATTCGGCCGACGCTGAAACCGTAGCCTCGCCACGTCGGGTGACACGTCCCGCCGCTTTCCCGATTTCACTTTCCTGGATTCCAGTGTTACCATCCGTTGTTCTTGAGTTTTAGGAGGAAGAATTATGGCTGACGAATCCGGCAATGGCATTTTGTGGTTCTTGGCAGGCTTGGGGCTTGGCGCCGCGTTGGGCGTTTTGTATGCACCGAAGCCTGGCCGCGAAATCCGTGACTCGATCCTGAACGCGGCGGAAGAAGGCACCGACACCGTGAAGGATCGCGCCAAGCAATACCGCGACCAGGCTCAGGACTTCGTGAGCCGCGGGCGTGATTATGTTAGTCAGCAGAAGGATCAGATCCGCTCCGCCTTTGAAGCAGGCCGGCAGGCCTATCAGGAGGCGACGGGCAACCCTGAACCGGAAGGCGGCGCGCCCAAGGCGTAGTCTGTCTAACCCGACAGCCAGAGTGCCGCGAAGACGGCCAGGCAGACCATGGAATTGGCAGTCGAAAATCCAAGCCGCCGCACGGCAGCACTGGACGGGATTGAACTTATATGAACGAAAACCTGTTGACGGTGTTCGTGGGGTTGATAGCTCTCGCCATTATCATCCAGATGGGGGTGCTGATCGCGCTCTTTATCTCTTCCAGAAAAACCAGTGAGCGATTGCAACGCCTCTCGAAAGAAATGGAAGAGAACCTGCTCCCGATGATTCGCGATGCAAAGATTCTGCTGGCCGAATCGACACCTCAAGTGCGGGAGATTTTGCAGAATCTTACCGTCCTGAGCGCGACCGCCCGCCACGATGCGGAGCAAATCAGCTCGACGGCAAACGAGATCAACGATCGGGTTCGCCAGCAGGTAGCGCGAGCCGACGAGTTGGTGACGCGTACGCTCACTCGGGTTGAGGAAACTACCGAGAACGTCCAGCACCTCATTTCGTCGCCGATGCGGCAGGTCTCTGGCGTGCTGACCGGCGTGGCGGCAGGTCTTGCCGAGTTTCTCGGCAGCAGGAAGGTGCAGCGGCAAAGGAATGCAATGCCGCGCGACGAAATGTTCATCTAGGGTTTGTTAACACTTATAGGGCAGCAGCGACGGGAGCAAAGACGGAGATCAGCAGATCCAGCCACCGCCCACAACCAGGTCGTCATCGTAGAACACGACCGCCTGTCCAGGGGTAATCGAGCGCTGCGGCTCATCAAAGGTGACCATGACCTCGTCGGCGCCGGCCGTCTCCACGGTCGCCAACGCTGTCTCATGCCGGTGGCGGATTTTGGCCCGCACTCGCAGCGGCTCGACCAGCCTCTCGAAGGCAATCCAGTTCAGGTGCTTGGCTCGCAAGCTGGTTGAGAGCAGATTCTCGCCGCCTCCCACCACCACTTGACGCTTGTCGCCGCGAATTTCCACCACGTAGAGCGGATTGCCCGTCGCGATCCCCAGCCCTTTGCGCTGGCCGATGGTGAAGTTGTGAATTCCGCTGTGATGGCCCAGCACCTCGCCCGTAACCGTCACCAGTTCCCCTGACGTGTCAGGCAGTGGGTCGCCCTGCTCGGCCAAGTACGCATCCAGAAAGCGCTTATAATCGCCGCCGGGCACAAAACATATCTCCTGCGAATCGGGCTTCTCCGCCAAAACCGTAAGTCCCTGCCGCCGCGCCTCGTCTCGCACCTCGGGCTTGCGCATCTCGCCCAGCGGAAACAGGGTTCGGCTTAGCTGCTCCTGCGTCAAGCCAAAAAGAAAGTATGTCTGGTCCTTGGCGCGATCGGCCGGGCGCTTGAGCAGCCATCGACCGCGCCCGGCGTCGTACTCGTTGCGGGCATAGTGTCCCGTGGCGATGCAGTCGGCCCCAATCTGCCGCGCCGTCAGCAGCAACTGATCGAACTTCAGGTGATTGTTGCACAGGCTGCACGGGATTGGCGTACGCCCGGAAAGGTAGTCGGCAACGAAGGGCCGCACCACGTCCTGCTCGAAACGCTCTTCATGGTTCACCACGTAGTACGGAATCCCAAGCTTCTCGGCGACCCGGCGCGCGTCATAGACGTCATCCAGCGAGCAGCACCGGCCCTGCACGCTCTCCGGCATTCCCTCATGACCTGCAAGTCTGCGCTGGTTCCACAGTTGCATGGTCAGGCCGATCACCTTGTGTCCCTCGGCACACAGCATGGCCGCCACCGTCGAAGAATCGACGCCGCCGGACATGGCAACCGCAATGGTGTGCTTACTCAACTTCTAGGTTCCCTATTCTCAGTTGTCAGTTCTGTGCCCGCTCTTTGAAGGGGCCGGCTTCAGCCGCGCCGTCCAGAGCCAATAAAATGCGGGCTTCAGCCCCCGAGGGGACGCGCTGCTTTCTCTAACATCGGCTTATAAAACAACCTCTAGAAACTTGAAACTAGAGACTTGAAACCGCTTTTTTCCACAGCGGGCTCAGCTCCCTCAGCTTGGTGACCGTTGCCGGCAACTGCTCGAGCACGAATGCGAGATCTTCCTCGCTCGTCTGTTTACCCAGGCTGAAGCGAATCGAGGCGCGCGCCTCTCCGGAGGTGAGGCCCATGGCGGTCAGCACGTGCGAAGGCTCGACCGCGCCGGAAGAGCACGCCGCCCCGGTGGAAACCGAGATCCCCTTCAGATCGAGCGCAATCACCAGTGCTTCGCCTTCGATGCACTCGAAGACGATGTTCGAGGTGTTCGGCGTGCGCGCCACCCGTCCGCTGTTCGCCCGCGTCAACTCCACCTGCCGCAGAATGTGGCTTTCGAAGCGGTCGCGCATCGCCGCCATTTTCTCTGCCCCGCCGCCGGCAAGCCACTCGCGAGCCACCTCGGCGGCCTTGCCAAGTCCGGCGATGCCCGGCAGGTTTTCCGTCCCGGCGCGCCTGCCGCGCTCATGGCGTCCACCGTGCATGAGCGGTTGCAAGAGCGTTCCCCTGCGCACGTAAAGCGCTCCGACTCCTTGCGGTCCGTGCAGTTTGTGCGCGGAAATCGTCAACAGATCGCACCCGATGCGTCCCACATCGATCGGCAACCTTCCCGGCGGCCTGAACGGCGTCCGTGTGGAACCACACGTCGGCTTCGGCGGCGATCCTGCCGATCTCCTCCACCGGCTGCAGCGCTCCGGTTTCGTTGTTCGCCATCATCACCGAAATCAGCCGCGTATTCGGCCGCAGGGCCGAGCGTACGTCGTCGGGGCTGACCAGCCCCTGCCCGTCCACCCTGAGAAACGTTGTCTCCACGCCGAGCGCCTCCAGCCGCTTGCAGGAGTTGAGCACCGCGTGATGTTCAATGCTGCTGGTGACGATGTGATCGCCCGCTGAAACCATGCCAAACAGCGCCAGATTATCGCCTTCCGTTCCGCCGCTGGTGAAAACGATCTCCACCGCGCGCGCGCCCAGCAGTTGCGCGACGCTGTCTCGCGCCTGCTCTACCGCGGCGCGTGCCTGCTGCCCCTGCTGGTGGATGGACGAGGCGTTGCCGAAGCTCTCCAGGAAACATGGCCGCATCGCCTCGAAAACTTCCGGCAGCAACGGACTGGTAGCGTTATTGTCGAGATACACCCTGCGCATGGAATTGCCCTGATTTAATTCTACAGCCTCATCGAGGTGCTTTGTGCCCCACGTTCGCCCGCATTCGGCTAACGTGGGGTCGTTTCTTGATACACACGTTCCGCCTCTTTGGCTAATATCCCAAAGGGTGGCCCACATCCGCCCGTAGTTGGCGAATGTGGGATCAAAGGTGCCCCCATCCTTATCGCGCAGCGATAGGGTGGAGCGGTATCCAATTCCCCGCCATCAAGGCCGAATGGCGATTGCTCCCGGCTGCCCGCTCGGCTACACTCGCCGAGGGGCCCCGACGAGCGCCGATGTTGCGCTTGTTGGGGTAACTGCATGCGAGTCATGGGCGTTGATTGCGGCAGCCAATATACCGGCTTTGCCATCGTGGAACAGGAAGCCGCGCAGGAGCTGCACTGCGTCGCGATGGGCGCCATCCGGCTCTCGACCGGCGACCCGCTGGAAGTCCGCCTGCTTCGCATCTTCCAGGAACTCTCCGAGTTGATTGGCGCGCACCGTCCCGAGGTGGTCGCCATCGAAGACGTTTTTCATGCGGCCAATGCCAAATCCGCTCTCAAACTCGGGCATGTGCGCGGCGTTGCCATGCTGGCCGCGGCCCAGGCAGGATTGCCCGTTGTCGCCTATGCTCCGTTGTCCGTCAAGTCCGCCGTAGTCGGCTATGGCAGGGCGGAAAAATCCCAGGTACAAATGATGGTTACGCGCCTCCTCAAGCTCGAAACCGTTCCCCAACCGCCCGATGTAGCCGATGCTCTGGCCATCGCCATCTGCCATCTGCATACGGCTGCCACTCTGGCGCACCACGTTGCCCGTCCGTCATAGCTGAAGCGGTTCCCTGGTTGGTGCACCCAAATTCCCGAGAGATGTAACCCGGGCTTCCTACCTCAGCTCTTCCATGATCTGCTCCAGCGCCTCGCGTGGAGGCCGCACACGCTCGGTCGGCAGTGTCGCCAGCGCTTCGGAAGTCAAGTTCAGCAAGTCGATGAAGCTCGGCTGCTCGGGGTTCACGTAGAAAATCCCGGTGAGCGCCTCGTTGGCCTCTTTGGCCTGCATCAGGCGCCGCACGGCCGTAACTCTGTCCGTGGGATTGTAATCTTCTTCCAGCTTGCGCAGCCGCAGGTGAGAGCCATCGTGCATGGTGACGTTTATGCTCTCGCCAGGCTCGTAGTCGACGTCGATCTCGGCAAACGCCGGCACGAAATCGGCATCCGTCAGCGGCTCTTCATGGTCCTTCATAAACTTGTAGGACTTGGTCGATCCCTCGTGGTCGTTAAACGTGACGCAGGGAGAAATCACATCCAGCATCACCGTGCCGCCATGGGCAATCGCCGCCTTCAACATGGTTTGGAGCTGCTTCTTGTCGCCGGAAAACGAACGCCCCACGAACGTCGCTCCCAGCTCTATCGCCAGCAGGCAGGTATCGATAGGAGGCAGCTCGTTGATGACTCCGGTCTTCAGTTTGCTGCCGACATCGGCCGTCGCCGAGAACTGTCCTTTGGTCAGCCCGTAGACGCCATTGTTCTCGATGATGTAGATGATCGGCAGATTGCGCCGCATGAGATGCACAAATTGCCCGATGCCGATCGACGCCGTGTCGCCGTCGCCGCTGACACCCAGCGCCAGCAGCCGGTGATTGGCCAGCGCCGCGCCGGTTGCCACCGACGGCATGCGTCCGTGCAAGGCGTTGAAGCTGTGCGAGCGGCCCATGAAATACGCCGGGCTCTTCGAGGAGCAGCCAATGCCGGAGAGCTTGATCACTCGTTCGGGGGCCACTCCCATCTCGAAGAATGCGTCGATGATGCGTTCGGAGATCGCGTTGTGTCCGCAGCCCGCGCATAGCGTGGTCTTGCCGCCGCGATAATCGAGCACGGTCAGTCCGACGCGGTTCGTGTTCTGGCGCGGCGGTTGAGAAGCCGAAGTGGCCATTACCTGCCCTCCTGCGGAACGATTTCGTCGGTGATCGAGCGCGCATCGATCGGCAGTCCCGTGTAGTGCCGCACGCTGCGCAGCTTCGCGATCTCCTGCGCCGCAAGATCCAGCTTCAGCAACTGCAGCATTTGCGCATCGCGGTTCTGGTCCACCACGTAGACGCGCTTGTGACGGGCGATGAACTCGTGTACCTCGCGCGCGAATGGATAAGCCCGCAGCCGGAGATAGTCGAAGCTCATCGCGTACTCGCGTTCCAGTTGCTCCAGGCTTTCCCGCGCCGCCCAGTGCGAGCTGCCGTAGGCCACAATGGCTGCCTCGTTCCCGTGATCGCTCACCATTTCGGGCGCGGGAACCAGTGTGCGTGCGTGTTCGAACTTGCGCGCCAGCCGGTCCATGTTGCGCACATAATCGTCGGGACGTTCGCTGTACTGCGCCTTTTCGTTGTGTCCGCTGCCGCGTGCGAACCAAGCGGCGTTGGGATGATCATTGCCCGGCAATGTGCGATATCCGATTCCGTCTCCATCCACGTCCTTGTAGCGGGCAAAGCCTCCCAGCCGGTCCAGCTCCTCCTTCGAAAGCACCTTGCCGCGCTTCAGCGGCTGCTCGGGGTAGGCGAACGGCTCGCTCATCCAGTTGTTCATCGCCAGGTCGAGATCGCTCATCACAAACACCGGCGTCTGCAACTGTTCGGCAAGCTCAAAGGCCTCCATTGCCATCGTGAAGCACTCGCCCACGGACGCCGGAATCAGCATCGGATGCTTGGTATCGCCGTGCGAAAGCGTGGCCACCGTCAGCAGATCCCCCTGCGCGGTGCGTGTCGGCAGTCCGGTCGAAGGCCCCACCCGCTGCACATCCCAAATCACCGCCGGAATCTCCGCGTAGTAGCCGAGTCCGCTGAACTCCGACATCAACGAAATCCCCGGACCTGACGTGGCGGTCATCGCACGCGCTCCCGCCCAGCCCGCTCCCACCACCATGCCGATCGCCGCCAGCTCATCTTCCGCCTGCACGATGGCGAACGTAGCTTTTCCGTCCGAGCCCACGCGGTAGCGCTTCATGTAGTCGGTCAATTGCTCCACCAGCGACGAGGAGGGCGTGATCGGATACCACGTCACGACCGTCACCCCGCCGAACATAGCCCCCAACGCGGCGGCAGCGTTGCCGTCGATGATGATCTTGCCCGCCGTCTCGTGCATGCGCTCCACCACAAACGGGTCGGCCTTGACGAGCGAGGTGGCGGCATAGTCATATCCGGCCCTGGCGGCGTTCCAGTTCATATCGGCGGCCTTCGGTTTGCTGCCAAAGTGGCGGCGCAGCGCCCGCTCCACCTCCTGCATCTCCAGCGCCAGCAGACGCGCCACTACGCCGACGTAGATCATGTTCTTGACCAGCTTGCGCAGCTTCGCCTCGGGACAGACCGCAGCCACCAGTTTGTCGAAGGGAACCGAATAAAATGTCAGATCGTTGCGCAGTTCGCGCAGATTCAACGGCTCGTCGTAAAGCACGGCGCCGCCCGCCCCGAGCGATAGAACGTCCTCCCGCGCGCTTTCCGGGTTCATCGCCACCAAAAAGTCGATCTCTTTCTTGCGCGCGATGTAACCGAATTTGCTGGCGCGGATCGTGTACCAGGTCGGCAGGCCGGCAATGTTGGAGGGAAACAGGTTCTTGCCGCTTACCGGCACGCCCATTTGAAAAATCGCTCGCAGCAACACCGTGTTCGCCGACTGCGACCCAGAGCCGTTGACGGTCGCCACCTGAATACTGAAGTCATTGACGATCGGGATTGCACCCCGCGCATCCTGCTGCGGGACCACCTCTGTCGTTGCCATCGATTGAGCTTCCCTGTCCAAGCGAAACCGCGCCTGGGCCTTATATGCATGATGATGAGCAGTGCAGCGGAGTTGCAAAAAGGCCACTCTGGAAAGCGGGTTGGTGGCCCACATTTGCCGCAGTTGGCGAATGTGGGGTAGTTCCCTGGTGCCCCACGTTCCGCCCGTGTCGGGGTCCCCGACGAGGCTCGGCTCGTTGGGGTGACTGGGCTAACGTGGGGTAGTTTCTTTGCTGGTTTCTGGAGTTCGACGCGTTGGTGGCCCGCATTTGCCGCTGTTGGCTAATGTGGGGTTGAGTGGGTGCCCATGTGTTTGCAGGGTGCCCCACGTTCCGCCCCGCGTCGGGGTCCCCGGCGAGCACCGCTCGCTGGGGTGATTGGGGCTAACGTGGGGTAGTTTCTTAGTAGCTTCTTGAAGTCCGACGGGGCCTCCCTCCGCCCTCGGGCCCCTCGGCGAGCGTTGGGGCCGCTTACCCTTCCGTGTAGAACTGGGCCATTTTGCGGAATTTGTCGTAACGCGCCGCCAGCAACTGCTCGAGTGAGAGCGCCTGCAGTTCGCTGAGCTGCTTGTGCAACTCGGACGCCAGCAGATCCGCTGCCGCCTTGGGGTCGCGATGCGCGCCGCCCGCAGGCTCGGGCACGACCGCATCGATCACCCCGAGTTCCACCATGTCTTTTGAGGTGATGCGCAGCGCCTCGGCGGCAATATCGCGTTTGGTGGCGTCGCGCCACATGATGGAGGCGCAACCCTCCGGCGAAATCACCGAGTAGATGCTGTTCTCCAGCATCAGTATGCGGTCGCCGATGGCGATGGCCAGCGCGCCTCCGCTGCCGCCCTCTCCCGTGATGGTGACGATCACCGGAACCTTAAGCCTTGCCATTTCCCGAAGGTTATAGGCGATGGCTTCGGCCTGCCCGCGCTCTTCGGCGCCCAGTCCGGGGAACGCTCCTGGAGTGTCCACGAAGGTCAGAATCGGATGACCAAACTTTTCCGCCATGCGCATGGCGCGCAAGGCCTTGCGGTATCCCTCCGGGCTCGACTGGCCAAAATTCCGGTAGACGCGCTGTTTCACGTCGCGGCCCTTCTGCTGGCCAACCACCAGCACGGGCTGCCCCCGGAAGTTCGCCATGCCGCATATCATGGCCGGATCGTCGCCAAAGCGGCGGTCACCATGAACCTCGTCGAAGCCGTCAAACATCAGGCTGACATAATCCAACAGGTATGGCCGCTGAGGATGCCGCGCCAGCTCGGTCTTCTGCCACGCCCCCATGGCAGCCGTCACCTGCCGCCGCAGGTTGCCGACGCGCTCTTCCAAGGCCTTCAATTGCCGCTGGGCTTCCGTGTTCTCCCCGGCGGCAGCTTCAAGCTGGGCAATCTGCTGTTCAATCTTCTCCAACTCGAGCTGGGCTGCTGTCGTTGCTTCCATGTTCGCTTTCTTTTCCGCGGAGGCCGATCAGTCGATGATGATCACGCTGCCTCGCCCGCACAGCTCTTCCACTCTGCGGATGAACGCACGGTCCGGCAGGATATTATAGCCCTCGACCTCCATCACGGCCACGAACTCGCCCGGCGACGCCAGGTCGAACATCACCTTGGCCTCTCCGGGCGACTGCACGAAGATGGCATGCAACTCGTCGACCGTATCGACCGAGGCGTCGGCCAGTGAGATGCGCAGCCGCAATGCCTTGGCCAGCTTCGGTTTAGCCTCCTCCAGTGGGGTGATCTCGGAGATCGCCAGCTTCGGCGCCGCGCCCTCTTCGACCCGTACGCTTCCCTTCACCAGAACTGGAACCTCCAGCTTCACCTTCTCCCCAAGCCGCCGGAATGCCTCCGGAAAGATCATCGCCTCAATTCGCCCTTCCATGTCTTCCAAGGTCACATTGGCGTAGAGTTCGCCTCTTTTCGATTTCAACACCCGCACTCCGCCGAGCACCCCGGCCGCAAAAACTTCTTCCCCTTTCGCGGTCGAGTGTTTCATGGCATTGAGGGCAGCCGTGCTTTGCGCGTGCAAATCTTCAAGCTTATCGGCGTACTTTTCCAGCGGATGCCCAGAGATGAAGAATCCGAGCACTTCCTTTTCGTTTTGCAGGCGCGTGCCCTCGTCCCAGTCGGGAGTCTCCGGAAGCGCGTCATTGGCGTGACTCGGCTGCTCGTCAAAGACCCCAAACAAGCCGTGCTGCCCGGCCTGCGCATCGCGATGAACCTTCTGCGCCTGTTCCATCGCCTTGTCGAGAACCGCGAACAACTGCGCCCGCCGGCCGAGCGAATCCATGGCTCCGCTCTTGATCAGCGATTCGAGCACCCGCTTGTTCAACAGACGCAGGTCGACTTTCTCGCAAAACTGATAGATCGAGCGAAACGAGCCAACCAGCTTGCGAGCTTCGACGATTGACTGGATCGCGTTCTGCCCCAGGTTCTTGACCGCGGCCAGCCCAAAGCGGATCGCTTCCCCATGTGGGGTGAAGCTGGAATCGCTCAGATTGATGTCCGGAGCCTCGACCGGAATGCCCATTTCACGGCATTCCTTGATGTACTTCACCACATCGTCGGTCTTGCCGGTCACCGACGTCAGCAGCGCGGCCATGAACTGCACCGAGTAGTGCGTCTTCAGGTAGGCCGTGTGATAAGCCAGCAGCGCGTAGGCGGCGGAGTGCGACTTGTTGAAGCCGTAGCCCGCAAACTGTTCCATCAGATCGAATATTCTTGCGCTCTTGTCCTTGGGGAACCCGCGTTCGTGCGCGCCGGAAAGGAAACGGTCGCGCTGCGCGGCCATTTCCTCCGGATTCTTCTTGCCCATTGCCCGCCGCAGCAGGTCGGCTTCGCCGAGCGAATAGCCGGCCAGCACGTTGGCAATTTGCATGACCTGTTCCTGGTAAACGATTACACCCAGGGTTTCCTTGAGCAGCTTTTCCAGCTCCGGCAACTCATATTCGACCCGCCGCCGTCCCCACTTGCGCTCGATGAAGTCGTCTATCATCCCCCCCTGGATCGGGCCGGGACGATAGAGCGCATTCAAAGCCGTCAGGTCTTCCAAAGTGCTCGGCTTGTAACGCCGCAGCACATCGCGCATGCCCTCGGATTCAAACTGGAAGACGCCCGATGTGTAACCGTTGTGGAAAACTCTTTCATAAGTCGCCTGATCGTCCAGCGCGACTCTTTCTAAATCAAGTTTTTCACCACAATTCTGCAAGATCAATTTGAGCGCATCATCGACAATCGTTAAGGTCGTGAGCCCGAGGAAGTCCATCTTCAACAGGCCCATCTTTTCCACCGCCTTCATGTCGTAGGCAGTGACGATTTCATCGTTCTTCGTCTTGAAGAGCGGCACCAGTTCATCGAGTGGAACCGGCGAGATCACGACGCCGGCGGCATGCACTCCGGCGTTGCGAACCATTCCCTCGAGCTTTTTCGCCGTGTCGATCAGCTCTTTGATCTGCGGCTCCCGGCCGTACACCTCGGCCAGTTGCGACGAGTCGGCCATCGCCTTGTCGATAGTCATGCCGGGAATTCCCGGAATCATCTTGGCGATCCGGTCCACTTCGGCGTAAGGCATGTCGAGCACACGGCCAACGTCCTTGATGGCCGCCTTGGCCGCCATCGTCCCGAAGGTAATGATCTGCGCCACCTGCTCGCGACCGTATTTCCGCGTGACGTAGTCAATCACCTCGCCCCGCCGATTCATGCAGAAATCAACGTCTATGTCGGGCAACGACACGCGCTCCGGGTTGAGAAAGCGCTCAAACAGCAACTCATTCTGCAACGGATCGATGTCGGTGATCCCCATGGAGTAGCCAACCAGGGAGCCGGCAGCCGATCCGCGCCCCGGACCAACAGGGATGCCATGTTCTTTGGCGTAACGGATGAAGTCCCACACGATAAGGAAATAGCCGGAAAACTGCATCTGCTGGATGATCTTTATCTCGCGGTTGAGTCGTTGCTCGTAGTCGGCGAAGCTCTTGCGCAGCCGTCCCTCCTGTTGCATCTCCCGCAGCCATTCCGTTCTCCGCGCGTAACCCTGCCGGGCCACGTGCTCGAAATAGCTATCCGCGGTGTGTCCTTCGGGAACCTCGAAACGCGGAAAGGGATTCTTGATCTTCTCCAGCTTCAGATTGCAGCGCTCGGCAATGGCCATCGTTCGCGTCAGGACATCCTCTGCTCCGTTGAAAACCCGCCGCATCTCCTCCGCGCTCTTGACGAAGAACTGGTTGGTCGTAAACTTCATCCGGTTGGTCTCGTGCACCGACTTACCGGTCTGAATGCAAAGCATCACGTCCTGGGCATGTGCATCGTCTTCGCAAAGATAGTGGCTGTCGTTGGTCGCGACCATCGCGATGCCGAGTTCACGCTCCAACCGGAAGAGGTCGTCGTGGATGCGCTTTTCCTCCGCCAGGCCCTGATCCTGTATCTCGAGGAAGAAATTGCCGGCTCCGAAAATGTCGTTGAACGTAACCGCCGCCTTGCGTGCGGCATCGTACCTGCCTTCCGTGAGGCTTTCCGCCACTTCGCCTTTCAAACAGCCGGACAGGGCGATCAGTCCCTTCGAGTGCTCGGCCAGAAATCGCTTTGAAACTCGTGGCTTGTAATAGAAACCATGAAGGGACGCTTCAGAAGTGATCTTGACCAGGTTGCGGTAGCCTTCCTCGTTCTCGGCCAGCACGATAAGGTGATTGTAGGTGTCGCCTTCGGGAGCCGCCCGATGGTCTTCCTTCTTGCAGATGTACAACTCGCAACCGATGATCGGCTTGATGCCGGCGTCCTTCGCCGCATTGAAGAAATGGACTGCGCCGAAAATGTTGCCATGGTCGGTCATGGCCACGGCAGGCATCTGCAAAACCTTCGCGCGTTTGCAAAGCTCGGTGGCGTCGCAAGCGCCGTCGAGCATGGAATAGTCGGTATGCAGGTGAAGATGAACGAAGTCCGGCATGAGTCCTTGTTAGACCAGATTCGCGGAAGGTATATCCCGGAACGAGCCGGGCACTAGCGCCCGGCGGTGATATTAGGGATACACAATCCCGGAATTGCTCTCGGTCTCCTCATTGTACTTGGTAGCACAAGCCCGCGATCAGATGAAAAGGATTATGAGCTGAGGAAAACGGAGATACTTCGCTACGCTCAGGATTTCGCCTGCGGGCTCTGACGCCCGCAAAACAGCTCAACTTTGCTGACTACTACTTGCGCTTTGCCGGTTTCTTCGCTGGAGCCTTGGCAGGCTTCTTTGCCGCCGGCGTTTTCTTCGCCGCCGGTTTCGCGGGCGCTGGCTTTTTCTTGGCGGACTTCTTCGCGGGCTGGGGCTTGGCGATCTTTTTCACCGGCTGTGGCTGCGCTTTTTTGGCAGCAGGCTTGGCAGGTGCAGGCTTGGTCACCTTTGTTTTCGCTTTTTCCGCTTGGGGCTTTGCCATCGGCCTGGCGGCAATCTTCTTTGGAGCTTCGCCCGCTGCCGCCGGCTTTGCGGCAACCTTCTTCGGAGCTTCGCCTGCTGCCGCCGCTATCGCTTCCACCGGCACACCCGGAGCGACAGCTTCTTTCGGCTTGCGTCCTCTCTTGGGGGCAGCAGCAGCAGAATCCGCCGGCACTGTGACCGCTACCTTAACGACAGCGGCCTTGGCGCTGCGTCGCCTGGGCGGAGGCGGTGGCGGAGGCAGAGGCGGTTCATAGGGCTTCAAGAACTTGATAATCTCGGTATGGTTCCGCAGTTTGCCATCCAGCAGCAGCAGAAAAGCCTCCTCGGCGATCTTCGGATATTCCGCAAGCTGAGGTGTGATGCGCATCTCCGCCATCTCGGGAAGTGGCAGTTTTTGCTGCATCTGCCTCCACTTTCCAAAGTAGTTCTTGATCTTCTCCGAGACCGCCTGCTGGCGCGATGTGACATCGAGAAACAGAATCGCCTCCGGCTTAGCCGAACTCAGTACCCGCCAGGCGCGCGAGGGCGTAGAGGCATCCTTGCTGCCCAGTTTCTTCGCCAGTTCCTTGCCGTTTTCTTCGACCGCCTGCCAGGCAGCGACAAACTCCTTGTGCGGAATCAGGCGCTGAATCTCCGCAATATCCTTTTCTCCCATTCGTTTGGTCAGAAAGTAAAGGGCCAACGGCGCCGCATCGATCGTGTTGCCCCATGTCCTGAAGCTGACTGACGCGTTTTCATCCACTGCGACATTTCGTTTTGGTCGACCTTCGCCGTGGACCACTGCGGATGCAACACCTTGAGCCAGCCCTCTTTTTCGAGCACCTGCATCATATGCAGCGGGTTGTCTTCGAAGGCGATCTGCTCGATTTCATAGCCGATATTTTTCCGGCTTATATACTCGATGTAGTTGTTCTCTTTTGCCGCCTCGTAGCGCGCTTTAGTCCGCTCTTCCAACTCCCAGTGGAAACGCGCCGCAAAACGCGTGGCGCGAATCAGGCGGGAAGGATCTTCCAGGAAGGCGTAATTGTGCAGGACGCGGATGAGCTTAGCCTCCACGTCCGCCGATCCATTGAACGGATCGAGCAGCAGCCCCCGCGAACCGGGATTGAGCGAAAGCGCAATCGCGTTGATCGTGAAGTCGCGGCGGCGCAAATCGTCGTTGATCGTCGCTGGAGCAACTTGCGGCGGCGTACCCGGTTTGCCGTAGGTCTCCGAGCGCGCCATGCTGATTTCCACACGCACAGCCGCCCGGCAGCACCGCATGCAGGGTCTTTGTTTCCTCGCTGGTGACCTCGACCTGCGCTCCGGCGCGCTCAAGGTCCTTTTGCAGTTTCAGGGCATTGCCCTGGACCGAGAAATCAAGATCGCGGATGGACAATCCGGTCAGGATGTCACGAATCGCCCCGCCCGTCAGATAAACGTTCATGCCGTGGGCGCGGGCCGCTTCCTGCACCAGGCTCACCACCTTTAACTGATCAGGTGAGAGCCGGATTTCCATCGTATAAATGTAGTCAGCCATTCGTGCTGTAAGGCGATCTCGGAGCGCGGCAGCGGAGAAAACTGGCACAACCCCACATGCCGCAGTTTTCGTCGACTTTGCAGCGCCGTTCTATCTACGTTGTAAATCTCTCACTACCAACTACTTACACGCAACTGCAACAATTCCGCTACAAAGAAAAAACAATAACACAACCGTTATTCGTTTGGCTACACAGGAAAATCGGGAATCCCCTTTTTTCACAAAAAGATGCGACAATCAGGGAGGCCGGAACCCAGCCCATGCCTCGAAAAAGCGTTCGCCGGGGATTCAGGCCGGTTTTCTAACATTTCACGCAAATGTCTTCCACTCACAAGAAAGTTATCGTCCGCAAGATGGACCGGGACTCGGTGCAGGGATACCTGCCCCCAGCCAACTTCATCTCCGACAGCAAATTAGAGCTCCTCAATACTGCCGGGACCGCGCGTTCGCATTCAGTTGAGCGACATCAAAGGCGTTTTTTTTGTCCGCGAGTTCGGCGACTCCGAGGCGTTGCAACGAAAGACCTTTACCAGCCGCCCCAGGACCGAGGGGCTGTGGGTTCGCCTGCGCTTCCGCGATGGTGAAATGCTGGAAGGGCTGATGCCCAACGACCTTACCCAAGTGACTCCGGACGGTTTTTTTCTGAATCCGCCGGACACCCGCTCGAATACCCAGCGGATTTTTGTCCCGCGCTCGGCGGTAGCCGAGCTAACGGTGCTGGCCGTGATCGGCAGCCAGGCCCGGCGGCGCAAGCACATGGAAGATAGCCGCCAGGTGCCCTTGTTCGGCGATTCTCGCAGCAGCGGCTCAAGTGGAACTGGCCCGTAATCCGCCAGGCTTGAGGGCAAGCTTGCAGACCTCTTGGACATCACGATCTCTCGTAGAACCCGTTCGCAATGCCTGCTAAACTGTATTCCGCGCGCCGTTTGAGAGCACTACCCGCGCCGCGAGCCGGAGGGCGATCCGTCATACCCGGCGCGTCAGCGTACCACCATAGTGTGAGATCGTGAAGTCCTTTCATTGTGCTCGGGCCAGAGCTGGCTGCTGGAATCTGAAGAATGAAACTTCTTGAAATTGCAAGGTCTATTGGCGCAACCGCTGAAAACGTTCCGGCCGAATTGGAGATTACCGGAGTGGCGGGAGTCGACGAGGCCGGTCCGACGGAATTGACTTTCCTGACGAACCCGAAGTACACGGCAGCGGCAGCCACGACGAGGGCGGCGGCTATCATCGTGTCGCCCGGCTTCCCGGCCGATGGCCGCGCCGTTCTGCGCTGCCAGAACCCTCACCTGGCCTATGCCAAAGCCTTGGAACTTTTCTATTCGCCACCCCGTTATCAGCCGCGCATTCATCCCACGGCGGTGATTGCCTCATCGGCGAAGGTCGGGCCCAATGCCCACGTCGGCGCATACGTTGTCATCGACGACGAGGTTGAGATCGGCGCCAACTGCACCATCCTGCCGCACGTCGTGATCTATCGCGGAGCGACGATCGGTGATAATTTTTTTGCCCACTCGCACGCGGTTGTGCGTGAGTTCTGCCGCATCGGCGACAATGTCATCCTGCAGAATGGAGTCGTGATCGGCGCGACGGATACGGGTTTGCGCCCGACGGCGAAAGCTGGCACAAGATTGTGCAGTCAGGCACGGTGGTGATCGGCAACAATGTCGAAGTGCAGGCGAATTCCTGCATCGACCGCGCCACCATCGGCGAAACCCGCATCGCCGACGGCGTCAAAATCGACAACTTTGTGCAAGTGGGACACGGCTCGAAAGTTGGAGAAAACACCATGCTCTGCTCGCAGGTTGGGCTTGCCGGTTCCACCCGCGTGGGCAAGCATGTCATGCTTGCGGGACAGGTCGGCGCAGCGGGCCATTGCACCATTGGAGATCATGCCATTGTCACCGCGCAGAGCGGGGTTCGAGACGTGCCGCCGAACGCCATCGTAAGCGGCAGCCCCGCCATTGACAATCGTCAGTGGTTGCGTGCGATTGCGGCCTTCAATAAATTGCCCGAGCTGGCCAAGGCGGTCCGCAAACTCACCAAAGATTGAGCGTTGCGCGCATCCGACGAGCTTCACCGCAGTCAACCAGGAAGATACGGAAGCATGGACGAAGAAAATCGGGAGTAATCGAAGACGATCGCAACGGCGGTTCGCGTACCCCGATCCGGGTTCTGCTGCTCGACGATCGCGAAGACAATCTCATCGTTCGCTCGGCGATTCTGCGGCAGAAGGGCTATGCTGTCCTCACTTCCAAGTCCGTCGAGGAGGCCGAAGCGCAGCTCGACGATATCGACATCGCGGTGCTCGATTACAACCTTGGACAGGGAAAGTTCGGCACGGAAGTAGCCGAAAGCCTTCGCCGCAAACGGCCGCAGGTTCCCATCATCATTCTTTCAGCCACCTTGGAACGTAAGTTCGGCGGCATCGCCGATATGCACTTGCTCAAGGGTTACAGTTCGGTGGACGACCTCGTCAGCGCTCTGCGCAGCTTCGAGGCCAAGCAGCGCGGCCGCCCGGTGGTGGTCGACGCTCGCGACTTTTTCTACTCGCGCATCAGTATGGCGATGGGCGACGATGTCGCGCTGGAAATTCTCGACCGTGATGGCGACTGGCAGTACGTCAACGATTATTTCGCCTCGCTCAGTGAGCGCAAGCGCAATTGGTTTCCGGGAAAGAACCTTTTTGAGCAGTATCCCGAACTCGGGGACGAATTCCGCGAAATCATTCGCACTGTAGCTGATACCCGCGAGACCTATATCGACCGCCGCGGACAACGCGGCGTGCCGCACCTGCCATCCACCACCCGCGATGGAGTTGGAACGTTCTGGTTTTTCCGCTCAAACTGCACGACGGCCGCGACGGTGTCGTGCTCAGCGCAAGACTCCTGGAACGCAAGTAGCGGGCGGCTCGGCCGCATTTTCTCTCCCATTCCTTTCTTCGGAGGAAGAACCTTTGAAGTATCAGCCCCAGGACCCGAATTTTGAAGCGCGGGTGCGCGCGAGCTTTGCCCGGCAGACGTTCATGACGACGCTCGGCGCGACCCTGTTTGCGGTCGAACCGGGTGCTGTGACCATCGATCTGCCGTTCCGCCCGGACCTGTTGCAGCAGCACGGATTTCTGCATGCGGCCGCACTGACGGCAGTGGTTGACAGCGCCTGCGGATTCGCCGCGCTGACGCTGATGCCCCCCGAGGCGGCGGTGCTCACCATAGAATTCAAGGTAAACTTTCTCGCGCCCGCCGCTGGAACGCATTTCCGCGCCGTTGGCCGCGTCGTGCGAGCCGGGCGGAACATCTGCGTCAGCAGCGGCGAGGTATTAAGCCTGGGAAACGGAGAGGCGGCAGGCAAGCAGCCCGTGATCGCACTGATGCAGGCTACCGTGATGACCGTGCGCGGCTCGGGGTTAGCGGACTGATTGCAGCGCTTTTCGGAATACATCTTCCCGAATCTGATTGGAACCGCACTGGAGTGTGGCTGCTTTTTCCCCGACGTGGCCCACATTTTGCGGAGCCGCCAGCGAAGCTAATGTGGGGTTATTGCCTGATCTAAGGCGGAGCGCGGCTGCTCTTTTTTCCCGGTCGCTGGTAAAGTAGATGGAGTGCAACTTCTCGAAGTAATTGCGACTTTCCTCCAGCCGGCCGCGCGGCGGCAGACGAACTACATGTCTCTGTTGCGCCACCTGGGCATCTTGGGGCTCTTCCTGCTCGCCATTGCGGACAGCACCCCGCTACCAACCTTCGGCGGTCCGGACATTCTGACGGCCATCCTCGCAGCGCGGCATCGCGACCCCTGGTATTACTACGCCGCGGTGACAACGACGGGTTCCGTCATTGGCGCCTACATAACTTTCCGCATGGCGCGCCGTGCCGGTGCCAGCTACTTGCGAGATAAATTCGGCGAGCGCAGGGTCGACAAAGCTCCTCGCTTATTTCGAAAGGTGGGGCACGGGAGCCCTGGTACTTTCTTCGGCGGTGCCCTTTCCATCCCCCACCAGCGCCTTCTTCGCGGCAGCCGGCGTGCTCAATTACCCGGTGAGAAACTTCGTCGTGGTGGTCGCGCTGAGCCGCGCCGCAAGGTATGCCGCCATTGCCTCTATCGCTTCGCACTATGGCCGCCACTTCATCCGGGCACTTCGTCACCCGGCACAATACTACGGCGTCTTGTTGGTGATAGCCGGAGCCGTGTTCGTGCTCGTTCTGGCGGCGATTTTATTGCACCGGCAGTTGGAAGACGCACGCGGCGTCCTGCGCAACCAGATTTGAAAAACAGTGTGCGCGAGACAGTCCGGCTGAAACCTGCTGACCCGACACATTTCCCCGACTAAACACCAGCGTATCATCTACTTACGAATGAGTTCCGCAGGTCAGGAAAACTTAGTCCCCAGCCGCGAAGTTTAGAGGTAAGCTATGACTGCGGGGAACGAGCAGCATTGCGAGAGCAGGCGGGAGAGCAAATGGACTACCTACACATCGCAGAAGACTTGGTGCACAAGGAATTCATGAAGCAGTGGGATCCTCGGACCTTGGCGATATGGCTGCGGGACGGATGCCGATGCGCTTACTGCGGAAAAGATATGCTCTCGTGCCGCGACACCGTGTCGTTCGGTTCCAGTATCGATCATCTGCTGCCAATCGTGAGAGTATCCCGAGCTTGAACACGCGGCCTGGAACTGCTTGCTGGCATGTTCCGCGTGCCATGCGCGCAAGCAGGATTGGGACCCCAACATCTCCGATGGCTCTTCGCCGGTTTACACCCGGGGCAGCCGCACTCTCGCCGACCCCGACCGCTATGAGCTGGTTACGCGGGCACGAAGCTATCTCACCACGCAAAAACTGCCCGAAAAAGCGAACTTCGAAAAAGAGCGCGACCTGATCCTTCGCACTCTGCGCACGCTCGGCATGCGGCAAGATCAGCCGGCCCCGCCGCGTGCGACTTCGAAGCCGGCCGCATAACACAGCCGAACTTGTCATATGCTCGTAAATACGTAACGTGCCCGGTCTGGCCCATTGGCGAGCGTCATGGGCACCGATACAGGCCGTATTTCGGGAACTGCAGCAGATGCGGAATCAAAATCGCCCTTAATGACGAAGTGAAGCATAGGAAGGAAAGCGACCCAAGTCTCCGACTGTTGTGCCCGCAGTGCACCGATTCCGAGCATGCCGAGTCTGGCAAAAGACCGCAGGTCTGAGGGGCTTCGTCTATTCGATTGAGTCTGGCGACTACCCGGGTACTTTCCGAATAGGCGGTTCGATGGTACCCCACGTCCCGTCCCGCTTTTGGACTGACGTGGGGTAGTTGCTTGAACTTTCGAAACTTTCTGCTTTCGCCCAGAAGAAAACAAGGCGCTCGTTTGAGAGTCCCGCTCAGCGCGGCTGCAACTCGCGCAGACGTGCCGGCAACTTTTCGTAGATTCCGCCGAAACCGCCGTTGGAGAGAATGGCGACCACGTCTCCGCCGCGCAGCTCGCTGGCAATGCCGGCGACAATGGCATCGGCATCGGCGAATTGCCGCGCCCGGCGTCCGCGGCGCTGCAGTTCGGCGACCACGGCATTGACGTCGAGACGCTCCTCCGGACGCAGCGCGTCGCTCTGCTTGAAGTACACCGAGGCCATGACGATCTCGTCGGCATTCATCAGGCTTTCGACCAGTTCCTGCTGAAAAACATTGCGCCGCAAGGTGTTGGAGCGCGGTTCGAGAATGGCCCACAGGCGGCGTCCGGCAAAACGCGTCCGCAGCGCCTGAAGCGTGACGGCAATCGCGGTCGGGTGATGGGCGAAGTCGTCAATCACCGTAATCCCGTCGATCTCGGCTTTCACTTCCAGGCGCCGCTTCACGCTGCGGAAGCTGCGCAGGGCGTCGCCAATGGTTGCCGCGATCGATGCCGTAGCCGGCGGCAAGCGCGGCGGCGGCTATGGCGTTCAAGACGTTGTATTCGCCCGCCAGCGCGAAGTCGAACTCGGCCCACGGCTGTCCGTGGCGCTCCACGCGTCCAGGTAGTGCAGCGCGGCTCATAACGCACATCGCGAATCCGCCAGGCGGAGTCCTCGGCGAAGCCATAGCGCTCGACCGTACAGAAAGCGCGGCTAACGCACTCGCTGACGCTGCCGCCGCTAGAGCCCTGACTCGGTTGCCGGCGCTGCCTTGCTCGTCCCAGGCAATGACACGGCCGCGGCGTGGAACCAGATTCACCAGCCGCTTGAACGCCGTCTTCACTTCGTCAAGGCTGCGGTAAATATCGGCGTGGTCAAACTCGACGGAGGTCAGGATCACGCCATCGGGGAAGTAATGCATGAACTTCGGGCCTTTGTCGAAGAACGCGGTGTCGTACTCATCGCCTTCGAGGATGAACTCGCGGCCCTCGGTCACGGCGAAGCTGGAGCCGAAGTTTTCGGCGATTCCGCCGATGAGAAACGATGGCTGGCGGCCAGCTACGTGGAATATCCACGAGAGCATCGATGTCGTGGTCGTCTTGCCGTGCGTGCCGGCGACGGTCAGCACCTCCCGGCCGCGCAGAAACTCCTCGTGCACCAGGGCGGCCATGGAAGTGAACGGCAGCCGCTGATCGAGAACGTATTCCACTTCGACGTTGCCGCGCGAGAGGGCGTTTCCGATCACCACCAGATCGGGGCGCGGACTCAAGTTCGCCTCCGCATACGGCTGCGAGACCACAATCCCAATGCCGGCCAGCAACTCCGACATCGGCGGATAGGCTGCGACATCGGAGCCGGTGATGAGAAAGCCGCGCTGCTTCAGCATGCCGGCGAGCGACGCCATGGCAGTGCCGCAGATTCCGATCAGATGGATATGGCGCGGTTTCATCGTCCCTGCGCTTGTCCGGCGGAATGGGTTGCGGCGGCGTCCATGTGCAACTGCACGGATGAACTTGCGACGCTCAGCTCGACGTTGACCCCGAAGGGCAGCGTCACGTTGTCGCACGCCACGTGGCCGGAAGGAACTCCGTAGGCGACGGGGACGCCGAGGTTCCGCACGATGCGGGCGACGATCTCCTGCAGCGAGTACTCCTGGCCGCCGGGCTGCACGCAATCGAGCATCTCCCCGAAGACGATGCCTCGAACGCCATCGAGTTTGCCGGCAAATTTCAACTGCATCAGCATGCGATCGATCTGGTAAGGCTTCGCCGACACGTCTTCCAGAAACAGGATGCGGCCTTCGGTCTCCAACTCGTAAGGCGTGCCGAGCGATGCAGCCACAATCGAAAGGCATCCGCCGCAAAGCACTCCGCTGGCCGTGCCCGCCATGAGCGGCTTGACCGATGAGTCCGGGCCGAACTCGAGCGAGTACGGCTCTCCGCAGACGGCAGCGCGCCACGAATCGAGGTGGACGCCGTCTTCCTTTGGGAAGCCCCTCGCCGCCATTGGACCGTGAAACACCACCTGCCCGAGATTCATCAGCCACACAAGCAACCACGTGGGATCGCTGAAGCCGACAACAATCTTTGGATTGGCGCGGATCAGGTCGGCGTCAAGGTGCGGCAGCAGATAGTTGCAGCCGTAGCCGCCACGGGCGCACAGAACCGCGCGAACTTCCGGACGCGCGAACATCTCGTGCAATTCGTGCACGCGCCGCTCCACCGTGCCCGCGAAGTAAATATCATGGTCGAAGATGGACGGCAGGTAAAAAGGCTTGTAGCCGAGTTCGCGCAGACGCCGACAACCGGCATCGATCGCATCTCGCTCGACCGCACTCGAAGGCGCGACGATGCCGATGGTATCGCCGGCATGGAGTGCGGGAGGTTTTACCGCTGGATTGTGCTGCTCGGTGATCATGGACTTTAATGTTAAACGAAAATTAAACGAAAAACTCGCCGCAACAGACAAGCCGCACCGGACCCGAGAGATACAGCTCCTGGCTCCCGTTGGCACCGTTCCTCTCAACATCTAGCTTTCCCGGGCGCGTGCACTTGAAGCGGCGCGATGCCTGCGAATTGCCTCGTAGCTCAGAGCCGTGCCTGGCGTTTGGCCGTTCCCGAACATCCTAGCATCCTCCCCGTTTTGGGATTGCGCGTTCGATGCTATCTTTGGTGGTGGCTGGCGACAGCCAAGCCGACTTCGTCAAAACTGAATGGCTGGAAATCATTCATGGATGTCCTCAAGCAGCTATTTGAGCAGCACTTCCACTCACCGGTCGACCGCGTGCAGCCGCTACAGGGCCAGCTCGGCGGTTCGGGACGCAAGCTCGTCCGGCTTGGCGGCGAAAAACTCAGTGCGATTGGCGTGCTCTATGACGTGCGCGAAGAGAACGTCGCTTTCCTCGAATTCTCCAGGCATTTTCGGCGGCACGGGCTGCCGGTGCCGCAAATTTATGCCGAAGACTTGAGCCGCGGCGCTTATCTCGAAGAAGATCTGGGCGACACCACGCTCTTTGAGTTTCTCTCCCAGCATCGCGGCGGCGGGGAGATTGCCCCCCAGGCGGTGGAAGCATATCGCAAAGTTGTGGCCGTGCTGCCGCGCTTTCAGATCGAAGCTGGCCGCGACCTGAACTACAGCGTGTGCTATCCGCGCGCCAGCTTCGACCGCCAATCCATTGCCTGGGATTTGAATTATTTCAAATACTATTTTCTCAGGCTCGCCGGCATCGCCTTCAACGAACAAGCGCTGGAAGACGATTTCGGCTGCTTGACGAAGTTCTTGCTGAGCGCCGGCCGCGATTATTTTCTCTATCGTGATTTCCAATCGCGCAACGTCATGCTGCGCGATGGCCAGCCATTCTTTCGTGGATTATCAAGGCGGCCGCAAAGGCGCGCTGCAATATGACATCGCGTCGCTTTTGTACGACGCCAAGGCCGATCTGCCGCCGGAGTTGCGCCGGCAATTACTCGATCACTATCTCGACCGGCTTGCCGGCTTTCGTTCCGCTTGAGCGCGATGTGTTCATGCGGCACTACTATGCCTACGTTTATGTCCGCATCATGCAGGCGTTGGGCGCTTATGGCTTTCGCGGTTTTTATGAGCGCAAAGCTCTTTTTCTGCAAAGCGTGCCCTATGCGCTGAAGAACTTGCGCTGGCTGCTTCACAACGTCGAGTTGCCCATCGCGCTGCCGGCGCTGATGGACGCGTTCAAAAGCATGGTGGCCTCGGAGAAGCTGCTGGCCATAGTTTCGGAAACGGGAAACCTGACCGTACGAATTTTCAGTTTTTCATTTCACCGCGACCTGCCGAATGACGAAACCGGACATGGCGGTGGATTCGTTTTCGATGCCCGCAGCCTGCCGAATCCCGGGCGCGAAGATCGCTTCAAACCTCTCACCGGCAAAGACGCTCCAGTGGTCGAATATCTCACTCAGCAGGAGAGCGTGCATCGCTTTCTCGCCAGCGTCATGTCGCTGGTGGAAGCCAGCGTGAGCGATTATCAGCGGCGCGGCTTCAAGAACCTGATGGTGTCATTCGGCTGCACCGGCGGACAGCATCGCTCGGTATACCTGGCGGAGCAATTGGCTAAACGCCTGCGCGACGGGAACGGGGTCGAGGTGGTGGTGCGGCATCTTGCATTGGAGAATCCGGGCAAATGAAAGCCATGATTCTGGCTGCCGGATTCGGTACGCGACTGCGGCCGCTCACCGACGATCGCCCCAAGGCGCTGGTGAAAGTCGCCGGCCGCACCATGTTGGAGATCACCCTCTCTCGCTTGCGCGCCTGCGGGGTTCGCGAGGTGATCATCAACGTGCATCACTTTGCCGGAATGATTATCGATTATCTGGAGGCAAACGATAACTTTGGCCTGCGGATCGAAGTCTCTCGCGAGGAGCTCTTGCTCGACACCGGCGGCGGCCTGAAGCAAGCCGCCTGGTTTTTTCTCGAGGATTCCAACCGTCTTGAAGAACCGTTCATTTTGCACAATGTCGATGTCATCAGCACAATCGATCTCCAGCGCATGGTGCAATTTCATGCTGACCAGCAAGCTCTCGCCACTCTGGCGGTGCAGGACCGCGAGACTTCCCGATACCTGCTCTTCGACGAGCAGCTTCAACTCTGCGGCCGGCGATCCGGCCCCAATGAGAAACCTGAAATTGTTCGATCTTCACCGCAGTTGCAGGCGCAGGCGTTTTCCGGCATCCACGTCATTTCTCCTCGCCTGCTTGACGATGATGACGGAAGAAGGCGCCTTCTCCATCATCGCCTCCTATCTGCACCTCGCTGCCCACGGAGAAAAAATCGTCTCCTTTGCGCGCCGATGAATATTATTGGCGCGATCTTGGCACGCCGGACAGCGTACGGCAAGCCGCTCAGGAAATATCTACCCTGAAAACGGTCTAGCGTGGCGTCCTGGAAATACTTCGAATTAAAACCTTGTGAGTGTCATCCTGAGCATAGCGAAGGATCTGCTTTTCTCGCACCTTTAAAAAACAAAGCAGATTCTTCGCCCCCCTTCGGTCGCTCAGAATGACACCCGTAAACATTCATCTGATAAAAAAAATCCGCATACTTTGGAAATGCGCTAATTCCTTGGCTGGTCGCTGCCCTGAATCTCTCGGACAAAACAACAGCCACGGCACCGGGCCGTGGCTGTTTCCTGACTGAAGCACCGATTCTAAGTGAACTAGCGAGGACCGCCGCGTCCTCCGCCTCCGCCGCCTCCCGGACGGCGGCCACGGCGCGGCGGACGCCGGCGATTACGGTCAGCGCCCCCGCCTGCGGGTCCACCTGCGCGCTGTGGCGCGGGAGAAGCAACGCCATCGCGGTTGAAGTTAGGCTCGTCTCCGGCGTCATCAGCTTCCTCATGACCACCTTCAAAGGTGACGGTGCCAGCCGCCTCGACTGCCGGCGCTTCGGACTCGACACTGCCCTCGCCATCGCCGGTGGTCTGGGGAGCCATCTTGGCCCGCTGTTCCTTCAAAATCGCTTTGCGCGATAGACGGATGCGGTTGCCTTCCACCGCCAGCACCTTGACCAGAACCTGATCGCCTTCCTTTAATTCGTCCCGGATGTCCTTGATGCGGTGCTCGGCAACTTCCGAAATGTGCAGCAAGCCATCGGTACCGGGAAAAATCTCCACGAAAGCGCCGAAGTCAGCCAAGCGCGAGACTTTGCCGAGATATGTCTTGCCCACCTCGGCCGTCGCTGTGATCTCGCCAATCATTTGCAGCGCTCTTGTAGCGGCTGAACCATCGCTCGAAGAGACCAGCACCTTGCCGGAGTCGTCGACGTCGATCTTGACCCCAGTCGCCTCGACAATACCGCGGATGACCTTGCCGCCCGGGCCGATGAGGTCGCGAATTTTGTCCGTCGGGATTTGCAGGGTATAGAAGCGCGGTGCGTACTCGGAAACCTTGGTGCGCGCTTCGCTGAGCACCGCGTTCATCTTGTCGAGGATGAACAGACGGCCGCGCTTGGCCTGTTGCAGCGCCTCGCGCATGATCTGGGGCGTGATTCCCTGGATCTTGATATCCATTTGCAGCGCGGTGATGCCTTCAGCCGTGCCGGTCACCTTAAAGTCCATGTCGCCATAGTGGTCTTCGGCGCCGGCGATATCGGTGAGTATCGCGTACTGATCGCCTTCCTTCACCAAACCCATGGCGACCCCGGCGACGGGAGCGCGCAGCGGAATGCCGGCATCCATCATGCTGAGCGAGCCACCGCAGACTGACGCCATCGAAGACGAACCGTTCGACTCGAGGATATCGGCAACCACGCGCATGGCGTACGGAAAATCCTCTTCCGAGGGCAGCACCGCCAACAGCGCGCGCTCGGCCAGCGCTCCGTGGCCGATCTCGCGACGGCCGGCACCGCGCATGAATGAGACTTCGGCCACCGAAAACGGCGGGAAATTGTAGTGCAGCATGAAGCGCTTCTTGGCTTCACCTTCAAAGCGTTCGAGTCGCTGCATGTCTTCGCCGGTGCCAAGTGTCGTCGTCACCAGGGCCTGCGTCTCGCCACGCGTGAAGATCGCCGAGCCGTGAGTACGCGGCAGTACGCTAGTCTCAATCCAGATATCGCGAATCTGGTCGAAGGCGCGTCCGTCCGGACGATGCCTGTCGTGCGTAACCTGCTCGCGGAAGATGCGCTCCCGCAAAATCTCAAAGTATTTGGAAACCTTGCCGCGTTCGGCAGCGTTCTCCTCTGGGATGGCCGCCACCAATTCCGCAAGCAGGTCATCGACCTTCTGATAGCTCTCGAGTTTCGGGTGCTTCTGCGTATCCAGGGCGTCCGCCAGGCGCTCGCCGATCTTGGCGCGCAGAGCCGACAGATAAGGCGCATCGATCTCGACCGGCGCCACTGGCCGCTTCGGCTTGCCCGCGCGCTGTGCCAGCTCGGAGATGACGGCGCAGATCTTCTTGATCTCGTTGTGCCCGAATTCGATGGCGTCCACTACGCGATCTTCCTGGATTTCGTTGGCCCCAGCCTCGATCATGACGATGGCCTGGGCCGTGCCAACCACCATCAGATTCAGCTTGCCATCGTGAATTTCGCTGTAGGTTGGATTGATGACAAACTTGTCGTCCACCAGGCCGACACGCACGGCGCCGACAGGTCCGTGGAAGGGAATGTCGGAAACCGCCAGTGCGGCGGATGCGCCATTGATGGCGGCAACATCGGGATCGTTCTCGGAATCGGCCGAGAGTACGAGGGCGATCACCTGGGTATCATTACGGAAAGCTTCGGGAAAGAGCGGGCGAATGGGACGGTCGATCTGGCGGCTGACCAGGGTTTCACGTTCGCTGGAGCGGCCTTCGCGCTTGATGAAGCCTCCCGGGATTCTGCCCCCGGCGTAGGTATATTCGCGGTAATCGACGGTCAGCGGGAAAAAGTCTCCCCCACCCGGCCGGGGATACGAGTTGGCGCAGGCGGTGGCGAGCACCACATTCTCGCCAATGCGCACCACGACGGAGCCGTGTGCCTGCTTTGCCAATTTTCCGGTTTCAAAACTGATGGACTTGCCGTCGACGAGGTTGACGGTGGCTTCTTGCTTCATTTCGTTCCTTCCATTCAGGACGCATCCGAATCGTTAGACCGGCTGCACCGACAAAAACCAAAAGGAGGGTGCCACCAGGCAACTTGAACGGTGGCTCATCGGAATCTGGTTTGCGCCGGCATTGGCGCCGCCGAATCGGGCACTGAGAGGTCAGCAACAGTCTGGTTGGAGGAGCCATGGCGTGCAGCCAAGCACCTGCCGGTACGACATTGCCTGGCTCTCCGGACTCTACTTTCCCCTTGAGTCCTTATCGGCCAAATGCAGTAATGCCGGAGCTTTCGCCCCGGCAACGTTGACATCCTACTTGCGGATGCCCAGCCTTTGAATGACTGCCTTGTATCGCTCGGTATCGTATTTCTTGAGATAATCCAGCAAGCTGCGACGCTTGCTGACCATCATCAGAAGGCCGCGACGCGAGGCGTGGTCTTTCTTGTGGGTCCGGAAGTGGTCGGTGAGCTGAGTGATACGTTCGCTCAACAAAGCAATCTGCACTTCAGGACTGCCGGTGTCTTTGGCGTGGCTGCGATACTGCGTAATGATGTTGGTCTTATGCTCTCGGGCTAACAAAACGAACGCGCTCCTGCTCTCTTTATAATCAATCCTGTACGCATCGAGGGTAACACGCGCCGCGCGAAAGTGTAAAGTTGAGGCGGTTTACGGCGGCGGGCAGTCTCTGGATAAGCAAGATTCTACTGCAAGTGGGTTCGATCGATTGATTTGCAACGGTGTGGTTTGCGATGGTGCCCCACGTTCGCCTGCCGTTGGCTAACGTGGGGTAGTTTCTTGAACCGCATACGTATTAGCGGCCTGTCCTGAGAGCCGCATAGCCGGGTTGTAAACAAAAAGCGATTTCACTTTTGAAGCGAGAAGCCCATGGCCGAAGCCGACGTGCTGGTCGTAGGAGCCGGGCCTAACGGTCTGAGTGCCGCCATTGCGGCAGCTCGCGCCGGATCGAGCGTCCTGGTTCTTGAGGCCCAGCCGACGGCGGGCGGCGCGGCGCGCACGCAGCAGCTTACGCTGCCGGGATTCCTGCACGATTTCGGCTCCGCCGTGCATCCTTTGGCGGCGCTCTCGCCATTCTTTCGCAGTCTGCCGCTTGAGCAGTTTGGCTTGACGTGGATTGAACCAGAAATCCCTCTCGCTCATCCTTTGCCGGACGGAACTGCGGCCATCCTGCTGCGGTCGATTGCGGAAACCGCCGAGCGCATGGGCGCGGACGGCGCCAGTTATGCGCGGCACATGCGCGCCGTGGTGGAAGGATTTGCCTGGCTGGCCGAGGAACTGCCACACGGGCGCCTGCCGCGCCATCCAGCGTCGGTTTTGCGCTGGGCCGCGGCTTCGCTTCTGCCCTCCTCGACGATTGCTCACCGCTGGTTTGTTTCGCCGGCCGCCCGGGCGCTGATCGCAGGTCTGGCCGCGCACTCCGCTCTCCCGCTTAATGTGCGGGGCACGGGCGCTATTGCTCTCGCCTTAGCGGCTGCGGCGCACCTGTTGGGATGGCCATTTCCTCGCGGCGGTGCGCAGCAGATCACGGCTGCCCTGCTGGCTTGTCTGCGGTCGCTTGGCGGAGAGGTGCAAACCAACTGCACGGTACGCTCGCTGGCCGACCTGCCTCCGGCGAAGATGGTGTTTTGGGACCTCACGCCGAGGCAACTGTTAAGCATTCTCGGAGACGCCGTTCCCGGCTCGTACCGGCGAGCTCTCGCGCGCTTCCGCTATGGGCCTGGCGCCTGCAAAGTAGATTGGGCGCTGGCGGGGCCGATCCCATGGCTCGCGCCGGATTGCAGCAGAGCGGGCACGCTCCATCTGGGCGGGACTTTCGAGGAAATTGCGCGCAGCGAAGCCGAGGTCTGGAAGGGAATGCTTCCCCGCAAGCCATACGTGCTGCTGTCGCAGCCCAGTCTTTTCGATCCCACGCGCGCTCCGCTGGGACGGCACACGGCCTGGGCATATTGTCACGTTCCCAACGGCTGCGCGGCTTCCATGGCCGAAGCGATGGAAGCGCAGGTTGAGCGCTTCGCTCCCGGCTTCCGCGAGTTGATTCTGGCGCGCAGTGTGCTCACCGCTCCAGAATTGGAAGCAGGCGATGCCAATCTTATCGGCGGCGACGTCAGCGGCGGCGTACACGACCTCAGGCAGATGCTGTTCCGCCCCACGGCCCGCTTGCACTCGATGCCGCTGGCCGGCCACTACATCTGCTCTTCGTCCACGCCGCCCGGAGGGGGAGTCCACGGGATGTGTGGCTACCTGGCGGCCAAGCGTGCTCTGGGATCGAAAGTGACGCTGCGCACGGTGAACCGGGTTCCGCTGGCGAGTTACCCGCTTTCGGCGTAGGATTTGACACGGGAGATCGGGATCAACCTTGCGTATCTTGACGGCGGTCGTGCCGCATCCGTGTGAACTCCGAGAGCGGTTTGAGAAGGTAGCTCCCGTGACTCTGAAATGAATTCCGGTTGCGAGGGACTTAGATGAGAGAGAACAAGCTGCGGACGATCTGGAAGCAGGGCGGTTGCGTAGTCAACGGTTGGCTAGCCGTGCCGAGCTCATTCTGCGCGGAAGTGATGGCGCACACGGGATGGGATTCGTTGTGCATCGATATCCAACATGGAATGGTGGATTTTCAGACGGCGATTTCGATGATGCAGGCTATTTCCACAACCAGCGTCACGCCCATTGTTCGCGTGCCGTGGAATGAGCCCGGCATCATCATGAAGTGTCTTGACGCCGGCGCCTATGGAGTCATTTGCCCCATGATCAATACTCGCGCGGACGCCGAGCGCCTGGTCGCAACCTGCCATTACCCGCCCGCCGGTTTTCGCAGTAGCGGCCCCACCCGGGCCGCGCTTTACGGAGGCAGCGATTACCAGGCGAAGGCCAACGAAACCATCGTGGCCTTTGCCATGATTGAAACCGCCGAGGCCCTCGCCAATCTCGACAGCATTCTCAGCACGCCCGGCCTCGATGCCATATTTATCGGGCCGAACGACCTGGCGATTTCAATGGGCTTGGCCAACAGCCTCGATCCAACGGAACCGAAGGTGGTAGAGGCAATCAGTCAGATTCTGGCCGCGTGCAAACGCCACGGGGTCAAGGCGGGAGTGCACACCGGCAGCGCCGCCAATGCCAAGGCCATGATTGCCAAGGGCTTCGATTTTGTCACGATCCTCAGCGAAGCCCGCATCCTGGCGCAGGCTGCAACGGCGCTGGTTGCCGACGTTAAGGCCGCCGCCGCGGCAGCGGTTGCAAAGTAGTTCTAGCAGCCATCGCCGGGGTTTCCGGCGAGCCCCGCTCGCTGGGGTACTCGAACGCTGCTTCGCCAAATCGAAAAGCCCTGCGCAACCCGCAGGGCTTTTTCTCGTTCCAGCCACGATGATGCTTACCCCTTGCGCGAAGTGTTCAGTTCACTTGTGGGGGAAAGACATCGCTTGTCCGGTGATCCTTGGTTGCTGACAACCGCACCGTGAGGACGTTTCCAGCGACTTCAATTTTTGGATTCATGGTGCGAGCGCAGCGGCCGCACAGCCAGATGTACTCGGTCTTGCGCTCATCGCCACCCGAATTGCTGCCGATATCAATGTCTATGCGAAACAGCTTGCCTTCATCGGGACCACGAATAGCAGAACACGCCCTATTAACGCATTTACCGGACATAAGGACCCTTGTTCAAAATAGCCGCCTTGACTTGCCAGCAACTGTTTGAGAAATTCCCGCATTGAGAGGGTGCGCTGGTCGTTCTTGGCACATCCACGGACCGCAGAAATTCATTGTTGACTAATCATGCACCACGGGACGACAAGCGTCTATGCAAAACGAAGCTGATCTGAAGAATAATAACGCCGATGCGCTCGACACAAACCATCGATCCGTGCGCGCGGCACTTAGTACTCAACCCGCATCGCGCAATCGCCGAGAGGCGTCCG
Source organism: uncultured Acidobacteriota bacterium (assembly GCA_963842345.1). Lineage (GTDB taxonomy): Bacteria > Acidobacteriota > Terriglobia > Terriglobales > Acidobacteriaceae > CAWBRT01. The sequence goes on along the minus strand of CAWJGD010000020.1, from coordinate 72,439 downwards.
CTCATGTTATCGACCGGTGCCGCCGCATGAAGAACTGCGCCTGCAAGGATTATCCGCAACTGGCGAGTCGAGGCAGATTCAGGTGAAATTACTTAGCGGTATACTAACGGGGAACTCATGGGGACCACCCGGAGTCAACGGCTTGGAGCAATGTCACACACCGGACCACAATTTGGATGCCTATGGCTAAATATCTCGTAACCGGTGCGGCTGGTTTTATCGGACGGTCGATTGCCGCTGAGCTTCTCGCCAGCGGCGAGAGCGTACGCGGAATCGATAATTTCTCGACCGGCAAGCGGGAGAATCTCGCCGGCCTGGAAGCGATGGAATTTATCGAGGCGGACCTCAATGACGCCAACGCCTGCGCCACGGCATGCCGCGGCGTGGAAGTTGTGTTTCACGAGGCGGCGATTCCTTCCGTGCCGCGTTCGGTGGTCGATCCGATCTCGACGAACGACGCCAATGTTTCCGGCACGCTGCAATTGCTGGTCGCCGCTCGCGATGCGAAGGTGCGCCGGGTAGTGTACGCCGGATCATCCTCCGCCTATGGCGACGCGCCGAGTTTGCCCAAGCATGAAGGAATGCTTCCCGACCCGATCTCGCCGTATGCGGTCTCCAAGCTCGCCGGCGAGTACTACATGAAATCGTTTTACCGGGTTTATGGATTGGAAACCGTAACCGTTCGATACTTCAATGTTTTCGGGCCGTATCAGGACCCGTCTTCGCATTACAGTGGAGTGCTCGCGAAGTTCAGCATGCAGATGCTGGCCGGCGAGCAGCCAACAATTTTTGGAGACGGCGAGCAGAGCCGGGACTTCACTTTTATCCAGAATGTCGTGCGCGGCAACCTGCTGGCGGCCCAGGCTCCCGCTAACGAAGTTGCCGGCGAAGTGTTCAATGTAGCTACCGCATCGAGAATCACCCTGAATGAAACCGTGAAGATATTGCGCGAGCTGACCGGTTACCGGGGAGAGGTGAAGTATGCGCCCGAACGGGCCGGTGACATCAAACATTCGCTGGCCGATATCAATCTCGCGCGGAAACATCTTGGCTATGAGATGCAAGTGGACTTCCAAGAGGGCTTGCGCCGCACGGTCGAGTGGTACAAGAGCACGATGAAGGCGGAGTTGCTCGCCCACTCCTGATTCCAGATTCAACCAGATCGCTAGTCGACTTGTTCCCCAACGGAGAATGCCACTTGAACACATTCGCCACCATCCAGAGCGCACTGAAAAGCAAGTTTGAAGAACGTACCGCACACATTGGCATTGTGGGCATGGGGTATGTCGGGCTGCCCCTGGCCTTGCTGTTCAGTGAGGAACGTTTCGCGGTAACCGGGTTCGATATCGACGAACAAAAAGTGGCCGTGCTCAACTCGGGCAGTTCCTATATCGTGCGGATTCTGCCTGAAGAAATCCAAAGCGCGCAAAAATCCGGATTCCGCGCCACCAGCGATTACGGCCACATAAACCGGATGGACGCCGTCATCATTTGCGTTCCTACCCCGCTGAACGAGTACCACGAACCCGATTTGAGCTACATTACGAGCACGATCGAGGCGATTGCGCCACGCCTGCGCGAAGGCCAGTTGATTGTGCTGGAAAGCACAACCTACCCGGGAACCACCGATGAAGTTGTCATTCCCTTGTTGGAAAAAGGCAACCCGGCGGGTTTGAGAGTGACCCGCGCGGGCTCACCGGGAAATTTCTATGTCGCGTTCTCTCCCGAGCGCGAAGATCCCGGCAACACCACGGTTGCGCGCCGTGACATTCCGAAAGTCGTCGGGGGAGCAGAACCCGTGGCGACCGAACTTGCCTGCGCCTTGTACGGAACCATCTTCAATCGCACCGTACCGCTCTCCAGTCCGGCGGCAGCGGAGCTGACCAAGCTTCTGGAAAATATCTACCGCTGCGTAAACATCGCGCTGGTCAACGAGATGAAGCAGCTTTGCCATCGCATGGGCATCGACATTTTTGAGGTCATCGACGCGGCTAAAACCAAGCCATTCGGATTCCAGGCTTTCTACCCGGGCCCGGGATTGGGCGGACACTGCATTCCAATCGACCCGTTCTACTTGTCGTGGAAGGCAAAGCAGTTTGACTTCCGCACCAAGTTCATCGAACTGGCCGGCGAAGTGAACATTGGCATGCCCTATTACGTGGTGGAGGCGACCGCCGGCGCCCTCAATGAGCGGCGCAAACCGCTGAAGGGATCCAAGATTCTGGTTCTCGGGCTGGCGTACAAGAAAGATATCGACGATCTGCGCGAGTCGCCTTCGCTCACGATCATCGAGCTCTTGCAGAAACAGCGGCGCGCAGGTTTTTTACAACGATCCTTATTTCCCCCGCGTGGGCCGCGGACGGCATTACAACCTCAACATGACCTGCACTCCGCTCGACAGCCTTGAGCAATATGACTGCGTCATGATCGTTACCGACCATTCCAATTACGACTACCAGCGTATTGTTAAGGAATCGAAGCTCGTCATCGACACCCGCAATGCCACCAAGGGAATTACGGCACCCAATATTGTGCACTGTTAGACCAGCGCTCTGGGCACGGCCGCACGTGCGACCCTATCGCCTGGGATTGCGACAGACGTAATTCAATCGGCTAGCTGTGCCGCTCAATCACCCTGAAGAAACGATAGCCGCAGGCACGGCAGCGAAACGGGTATCGCCGCCCGAACCGAGAGCGGAGCCTCTCCATGAGGTTCTTTCTGTGCGAACGGAATCCCCTTTCCTTGCCGCATTGCGGGCATACCGCCCCTTCCTTTCCGGAAGACCGCTTTATTTCGGTTTCGGTTCCGTCGCTCACCACTCCCTCGCGGAGCAAACATGCCGGGCCGTGCATGATGAAAGCATCAAATAATTCTCTAATATCATTGCGTATGAACTCGCTCCGAGGGAGCCCAGCTTGCACAATTGGAACTCCCCCAATATGGAACGTGCTGCTGCTCTCTTTCACATCTCTTTAACATGTGAATTCCCATATTACCAAACCTGAAGAGCGGCGACTTCGATTTGTTGCTCCCGTAGCCCGCGTGCAACCCGCGCGCTGCCTGGCCCGCCGGCTCAGCTCTCCGGGGCCAACCGGCGGCGAACGAACTCGACGATTTCGGGCGTAACGTACTGCGGAGGGCGTATGGAAAGCATTGGCCGAGCCGGTAGCATATGCGGTGAAACGCCCTGCCACAGCGGTTCTTCCCGATCTCGATGGAGCAGAAACGCGTCCGCCTGATGCAGCGACCTCTGGGCCGAGGGCTTGAACTCCTCAACTCCAAAGTCGAGCACCAGCAGATAAAGATCGGGCGTCAGCCATTGCACGATGCCGTTTGATTCCATAATGAGGTCGACATCCGCAGCGGCCGAGATGATCTGGCGCAGATGCGGCATGGCTTCGCCCAGACAGCCTGCTTCAGCTTGCAGCCAGTAGACGCGCTCGGCGCCGGCCACCACGAAACGAGCGGTGTCCGTGTCGCCGGTCCGGAGGGCGCTTCGTCGCCCGTACCCGGCGCGCAAGTGGGCGTCGTTTCCTCCGTCAGCACGAATCCGGGACCGGCGGCGATCAGGGTTGAAGCCGCGTCGCGAGAGTTCTGGTGGATGTGCCCGGAGGTTTTGATCGCGGTCCATCGTCGCTCGCCGATGGCGGAGATCAGCCCGGCGACAACGCTGGTTTTGCCAACCTTGCGAGCCTGTCCACCAACCACCACAACGGCCATTCATAATCTCCGGGAGCGAGGGCCGCCCGACAGACCCATGGTCTCGGTCTTCAGGATGCGGCAAGCTACGCAGCTTCAATAGAGAGGCGCTTCGCCCGGCGGCCTGGTTTTCCAGCGCCGGTGAACCCAAAGCCACTGATCGGGGTAGCGCCTTACGAAGCTCTCTATCACCTTTGTATACATTGCCGTGTTGGCAACGGCATCGGCCTCGTCATCGCCCGTGCGAATCGTTTCCAGTGCCGGTTCAAAGCGGATTCGATACTTTTGCAGTGAGTCATCCCAAATGGTGAAGGCGGGAACCACGGCTGCTCCGGTGTGCAGGGCAACGCGGGCGATTCCCACTGCAGTGCAGGCCAGATGACCAAAGAAATCGACAAACACGCCCTGCGGCGGCGTCATGTTCGTATCCATCAGAATGCCAACCGTGTCGCCGCGACGCAATGCGCTCAGCAGTCCGCGCGCAAATTCGTTCTTATCGATGCTGCCGTTGCCATGGAGCGTGCGGTAACGCCTGACCAGACGATTGAGATAGCGGTTGTCGAGATCGCGAACCACGACTTGAAGCGTGTTGCCATGGACAGAGTGAACGAACGAACCCACTTCCCACCCACCAAGGTGAGCCGTGAGAAATAGCACCCCTTTGTCTTTTTCGCGCGCCGCCGCAAAATTTTCGAATCCGTCATAAACCGCAATTTGCGAAACGTTTTCCGCCGAATAGCACGGAAACTTGGGAAACTCCGCGAGCAACCTCCCGAGGGAAAGGAAGACACCGCGCAGTATCCCGAGGCGTTCGTGCTCGGGCATCTCCGGGAACGCCAGTCCAAGGTTCCGCAATCCGACGCGCCGCAGGCGTGGATAGAAGTGAAAAAAACCGAGGCCGATCGCCATCCCAACCCGGCGTGCCGCCCCGCGCGGCAACACCCGCAGGAGCCCCAACAGACACCATACTGGCAGGAATTCCAAAAACTCTAACATTGGCGAGAAGACTGACGGTAGCATCCGAGAAAAAACGTGTCAAACCCAGCGCCGGCGGATTCGACCGGGTTCGCGGAAGGTATGTCCCGGAAAAGAACCGGGGTCCCCGACAAGCCCGACGTTGGCTTGTGGGGGTGGAGAGCCGGGCGCTCGGGGTCGCCGGCAAATGCTTGGCGTTTGCCGGGGTGACGCTAACGCCCGGCGGTGATATCAGGGATACACCAACTTCGGGATTGCTCTCGTATGGTGCGATGCCAGACACTCGCGTCGAAATACGAGAGTGGCACAAGAGAGGAATACCCGCGCATTGACTTGCCTTGCGACACATGCGGCACCAGAAAATTTGCTTCGTTGTGCGGTACATCACAACAGGGCGGTGATTAGAATCACGGCCTCATCCGTCATCACCCTCTACGATGAAAATGGCATTAGGGAAGCGGCCAGTCGTACCAAGCGGGTCGCACTATTACCGCATCAGCATTGGAGAAACATAAATGGCATACGTGATCACTGATACCTGCGTGAAGGACCTGCTTTGTCTCGACTCCTGCCCGAGCGACGCTATTCATCCGCGTGGTGACGAACCTGCTTTCGAGGCGGCGGCCCAGTTGTTCATCAGCCCTGAGCTCTGCATGGACTGCGGCGCCTGCGTCGCAACCTGCCCGACGAATTCGATTTTCCCACTCGAAGAGCTGCCGGCCGACAAGGCGGAGTTCGTCGAAAAGAACGCCGCGCACTTCGCGTAATCGTTCGCGTTTTCTCAAGCTTGGGCGTGAGGCGGGGCTGCTGCATACTGACTCCTCTCCTTCCTCAACCGCCTCCGCCCTCGAGCTTTCCCGCCCTCAGAACCTTCCAGAGCTTGCGCCAGGATTACCTGGTGTCGTATCCCAGAAATACCTCGCATAACCAAACACAACCTTGTCAGTATCATCCTGAGCGCAGCGAAGGATCTGCTTTTTCTCGCACCTCAAAACAAAAGCAGATTCTTCGCTCCCCCTCGGGCGCTCAGAATGGCACTTCTGGACATTGATCGCCCTCCGGTCGCCATGACATAGTGTCGGGAATTTGGATACACTGGGCGTGCAGTTCCGGCGCACCTGCGCACCTTGGGCAGAGGAGCCATCTTGTGAACTATCCTGTTTGGCAATTGCCCTTCCCCGGCGGAATCCTGATAGCTCTGGTGGCTGTCGTTCACGTCTTTGTTTCGCATTTCGCCATTGGCGGCGGCGCCTTCCTGGTGCTGAGCGAACGCCGGGCCTACCGCGAGAACGATCCGTTTTTACTCGCCTATGTGCGCAAGCACTCACGATTTTTTGCTCTGCTCACGCTGGTATTCGGCACGCTCACCGGCGTTGGCATCTGGTTCACCATCGGGCTGGTCAGTCCCGAAGCCACGTCCTCGCTCATCCATACTTTTGTTTGGGGATGGGCGATCGAATGGATCTTCTTTTTCGTTGAAATCATTTCGGCGATTATTTATGCCAAGTCCTGGGACAAACTGCCGGCGCGCGAGCATCTGATCGTCGGCTGGATTTACCTGGTGGCCGCCTGGCTGAGCCTGGTGGTCATCAACGGCATCATCACGTTCATGCTGACGCCGGGAACCTGGTTGCAGACGAAACGATTCGCCGATGGCTTTTTCAATCCCACGTACTTCCCTTCTCTGCTGTTGCGCACGGCGATCTGCATATTGCTGGCGGGGGCCTTCGGGTTGGTTACGGTTGGGCGGCGAAAGAGCGCCGAACGAGAGCCGGGGTCCCCGACAAGCCCGACGTTGGCTTGTGGGGGTGGAGAGCCGGGGTCCCCGACAAGCCCGACGTTGGCTTGTGGGGGTGGAGAGCCGGGTCCCCGACAAGCCCGATGTTGGCTTGTGGGGATGGAAGGGACAAGATCGTCCGCTGGGCCGCGCAGTGGATGGTGTTGGGCGCCTTGTTGCTGCCGCCGTTGGCCGCCTGGTATTACCACTCGATACCGGGATTCTCCAAGGCTTATCTCTCCGGCGGGCTGCCGGTAGCGCAGCATGTCGCACGCGGCGGCCTAGCCTTTGCCGCTCTGGCGCTCCTTGGCGCCCTGGTGTTCGGCGTGTGGAAGCCGCGGTGGATGCGGATGCCGCAGATTGTGATCCTGCTGGTGCTCGGCTTTGGCGTAATCGCGTCATTCGAGTACCTGCGCGAACTGGTGCGCAAGCCCTGGGCAATCAATGATTACATCTATGCGAACGATGTGCGCGCGGCGGACGTCGAGCGCTATCGCGAGGCCGGAATGCTCAAGACCGCGAAGTTCCTGGTAAGCGAAGACCCGAACTCGGCGGCCTATGGCAACAATCTTTTCCTCATCCAGTGCGCCCGCTGTCACTCGATCGACGGAGAGCGCGCCATGCGTTCGCGCGTGCGCGGCTGGGATGCCGGGTTTGCCGCCGACATGTTGCCGCACCTTGAGGTAACCAGAGGCACCATGCCGCGCTTCGCGGGCAATGAGCAGGACCGTACGGCGCTCGGGCGCTACCTCGCCTCGCTGAACCCGGCGTTCACCCCGGTCGCCGGCGGGCAAGTCTTTCAGATACGTTGCGGCAGTTGTCACACCATCGACGGCCCTTTCAGGCCGCTGAAGAACGCGTTGCGCGGTGCCCCCGCGGAGCAGATCGAGGCGCTGCTGCCGGTTCTGGACAGCATGAGCCCGAACATGCCGCGCTTCAGCGCGCCCGACTCCCAGGCGCACGCGCTGGCCGGATACATGGCGCAGGCCCTGGCAGACCAGCCAGCAAAGGAGGACCGTTAAATGCAACTACCTATCCGCATTCCCGACGTTGATCCTCTGCCTCTGCCCGGACCGGTCTGGCTATTCAAGTTTCTTTTGCTGTTCACTTTTACGCTGCACCTGGTAGCCATGAATTGCGCGCTGGCCGGGGGAGCCGCGGCCCTGCTCAACGCGATTCGCGGGCGCAGCCCGTTGCATCCGTTCTCGCGCCGCTTGGCCGCCGAACTCTCGCGCATGTTGCCCACGTTTCTCGCCATGACCATCACGCTTGGCGTGGCGGTGCTGCTTTTTGTGCAGGTGTTGTACGGCAATCTGCTCTACACCAGTTCGATCTTGATCGGGGTTTTCTGGCTGAGCGTGATTGCCTTGGTGATGGCCGCTTACTACAGCTACTACTACTTCGAAGCAAAGCACGGTGCAACGAGCGGGGCCATCGCCGCGTCGATTGCCGTCCTTTGCCTTCTCTGCGTAGCGTTTATTTTCAGCAATAACATGACGCTGGTGCTGACGCCGGCGCGCTGGCTGGCCATGTACCGCGCTCACCCGGACGGGGTGAACCTGAATCTGGCCGAGCGCAGCCTGCTGCCGCGCTACCTGCACATGCTGGTGGGTTCGGTAGCCGTATTGGCCGCGGCCGTCTGCCACGTTGCGTGTCATCGACTGAAAAAAGACCCGGAATACGGCGGCTGGCTGGTGCGGCGCTGGTCGCTGGTGTTTGGCGCGGCCACCGGAGTACAGATCCTGTTGGGACTCTGGTTCCTGCTGGCCTTGCCACGCTCCGTTGCCCTCTACTTTTTTTCCAGCGGATTGGGTGCCACGGTTTTCGGCTTCGCTCTGCTGGGTGCGTTGGCGGCGATGATGCTGATCCTGGTGGGCGGGCAAAGCACGCATCCGGCTCCCTTCGTGCACGGCGGATTCGGGCTCACGATCATTACCGTTGCCCTGATGGTCGTGATGCGCCAGATGGTCCGCACCGCCTATGTGCATCCCTTTGCCCAGCCTGAATCGCTGGCCACGGCGCCACAGACGGGCATTATCCTGTTGTTTTTCGTGCTCTTCGTTCTGGGCTTGGCGACCGTGGGATATATTTTGCGCCTGCTCGCCCGGGCGAAAAAGCGGATTGCCGAAACGCCAGCCGGAGCATAGTTTTCTCCACCGCATATTCTCACGGAGCCGGACGGCTTGGCCGCCCGGCGATGACGCTGGTCATTCTCAGCTAAATACCTTAATTTTCAGAAAGAAAAAACGTTTTCTTCGCTTGACTGATGGCAATCATATCTTGCATAATTATGCACAGTATCGCATAATTTATTGCGTATATACTCGCATGTCAAAGCTATTGCGGCAGAATCTCATTCTCGAACTCGTGCGGCGCGAGCCGGTTGCCAATCAAGAGCAACTACGGCGTAGTCTGCTTCAGCATGGCTTTGACGTTACGCAAGCCACGCTCTCGCGCGATATTCATGAGCTGGGGCTGGCCAAGACTGCCGAGGGTTATGCCGTTCCCAATGGCGATCAACCGCCGGAACCCGCCTTGCCTGCGGCCGCGCGCCTGGTGCATGAATTTGTAAGGGACATCAAGGAGGCGCAGAACTTGATCGTGGTGAAGACGGCGGCCGGATCGGCCCAGCCCGTTGCATATGCACTGGACGCCGAAAACTGGCCTGAACTGGTGGGCACGGTTGGCGGAGACGATACGATCCTGGTGATTTCTCAATCCAAGAAGAGCGCCCACAAGCTCGCGGCGCGGCTGCAGGAGATGCTGTGATGAGCACCGCGAAACTACAGACGGCGGTGATGGGCGCAACCGGCTATTCGGGGTTCGAGCTTGCTCGGCTCCTGCTGCGGCATCCCAAGCTGGCCGAGCCGCTGTTCCTGCGGCGGGAAGGCGAAGAAGGCAACGTCACGTTGGACGAAGTTTATCCGCACGTTTCCGGCAATGGTTCCTACCCCCTCAAGCCGTTTTCGTGGGAGACCTTGCGCAACGCCGAGGTTGGCCTGCTGTTCATGGCCACTCCGCATGAACTCTCGCGGGAGTTAATTCCCGAGGCTCTATCGCGCGGTCTGCGGGTCATCGACCTGAGCGGCGCCTGGCGTTTGAAGTGCCTTCAGAATCGCGCGGTCTACGGATTTACCGACAGCGACCCGAAGCGTGCGGCCGAGTTGGACCAGTCCGCCGTCTACGGCTTGCCCGAGCTGCATCGGCAAGAGATTGCCAATGCGGCGCTGGTGGCCAATCCCGGCTGCTATCCAACCTCGATCATTGTTGCGCTGGCGCCGCTGGTCCGCGCCGGCCTGATCGATGTGGAGCACGGCATCATCTGCGATTCCAAATCCGGTGTTTCCGGCGCGGGCAAAAAGCCAACCTCAAAGACGCATTTCGTGGAAGTCGCCGACAATTTTTCGACGTATTCGCTCTTCGAGCACCGGCACACGGGAGAGATACTAGAACAGTTAAACGTAGGCGCTGAAAATCTGATTTTCAGTCCGCATCTGCTTCCGATACCGCGTGGAATTCTTTCGACGATTTACGCACGGCTGCGACGAAGCATGTCGGGCTCTGAAATCGAGAGCTGCCTGCGCGAGTTTTATTCCGGCGCCAAGTGGGTCAGGGTTTTCAGCGCCGGCAAGTTGCCGCAGATACAGTTCTCCATTCGGACCAACTATTGCGACATAGGCTTTTCGCTTGCCCCGGATGGCAAGCGGATCATCCTGGTCTCCTGCCTCGACAATCTGGTAAAGGGCGCGGCAGGCCAAGCGATCCAGAACATGAATGTCATGTACGGCTGGAGCGAGCAGGAGGGATTAAATTGAAACTCGTGGTGAAAATTGGCGGAGCGGCTCTGGACGACAAGTTGCTGCTGACAAAATGCGCGCACGCGGTCGCCGAATTGGTGACCGATGGGCATCACGTTACCGTTGTGCATGGCGGTGGCAAGGCCCTGACGCGCACACTCGCACAGCTTGGCAAGAAATCGGAGTTCGTCAACGGACTGCGCATCACCGATCTGGAGACGCGCGATGTCGCCCTGATGGTGCTGGCAGGCAGCGTCAATAAACAGATGGTTGCCGCACTGGCGGCCGAGGGCATTCCGGCAATCGGCTTGTGCGGTGGCGATGGTTCGTCGTTCCTCGCGCGCAAGAAGAAGCCCAATGGTGTTGACCTCGGCTACGTGGGCGAAATCAGCTCGGCTGACGGCCGCTGGATCGAGGCGATTTGGAGCAATGGCGGGGTCCCCGTGTTCTCCAGCATCGCGCTCGGCTCCGACGGTGAGTACTACAACATAAACGCCGATCAGATGGCCGCAGCCTGCGCCTCCGCGTGCCAGGCAAATGCCTTGATCTTTCTCACCGATGTAGCCGGCGTGAAAGCCGCTGACGGCAGCGTGATGCGCTGGCTGAACACGACTGATATCCCCGCCCTGGTGAAAGGCTCGGTAGTCGGCGGCGGCATGCTTCCGAAGTTGCAAGCATGCCAGGACGCCCTGCGCTCGGGCGTGGGACGGGTACGCATTCTGCCCGCGGCTGAAGCTGAAGTGCTGCCCGGTTTTTATCACAGCCGGATCGAATCGGGAACGGAGGTCATGGCCTAATGACGACTCTGTCTTCCGTACAGGCAGCCGAAAGCAAACTGATGGTCCCGACCTACGATCGCCTATCCGCTGCTGCTGACCCGCGGCAAGGGCGTTTACATCTACGACTCGGAAGGCAACGCCTATCTGGATTTCCTGAGCGGAATCGGGGTGAACGCACTCGGTTATTCGCACCCTGCGATCACCAAGACCATCGCGGCGCAGGCGGCAAAGATCGTCCACACCTCGAACTTCTTCTTTCATGAGTACACGGTCGAGTTGGCCGCGAGACTCACCAAAGCTTCCGGGCTGGACCGGGTGTTCTTCTGCAACAGCGGCACGGAAGCCTGGGAAGGAGCGCTGAAGCTGGCGCGAGTCTACGCCAACATGAAAGCGAAAAATGGCGCGCGCAAATGGCGGGTGTTGGCCATGGAGACACTCTTTCCACGGGCGCACCTTCGGCGCCATGGCAACGCACGCACACGGTCAAATACCGCAAGCCATTCGCGCCCGTGATGCCCGGCGTCAGCTTCGTGCGCTTCAACGATGTGGCCGATCTTAAGAAGAAGTTCAACTCCGCAGGTATGCGCGTTTGCATTGAAACCGTGCAGGGAGAAGGCGGCATCCATCGCCGCCAGTCGCGAGTTCCTGGAGGCCGCGCGGGCGCTGACGAAGAAATCCGGCGCGGTGCTGATTCTCGATGAGATTCAGTGCGGTCTTGGCCGCACGGGGAAGATGTTCGCCTATCAGCACTATGGCGTTCTGCCCGACATCGCCACCATCGCCAAGCCGCTCGCGGCCGGGCTGCCGCTGGGAGCGATTCTTACCACCGAAGCGGTTTCGAAGGCATTCCACCCCGGTCTGCACGGGACAACCTTCGGCGGCGGCCCCCTGGCATGCGCGGTCGCACTGCAGTTTCTCAAGACCCTCGAGCAGGACCACATGCTCGAGCATGTCGTCGAGGTCGGCGAATATTTCCGCGATCGGCTTCAGCAACTGGACGCCAAGCATCGCCGAGATCCAGGATGTCCGCGGAATGGGGCTCATGGTGGGCATGGAACTCAATTCCGCCGACCTGGCCAAACAAGTTGTCGAAAGAGATGCTCGCGCGCAAGATCGTCATCAATCGGACGCACGAGACCACGCTGCGCTTCCTGCCTCCGTTTATCATTGAGCGGAAGCACGTGGACCAAGTTGTAGAAGCGCTTGATTCCATCCTGTCCTCCTGTAAGCAAACCGGCGACGCCAAAGCGTCTCCGCTGCGCGCTCGTTCCACGCGTACCGGGGCCGCCGAAATGGCCATCGCCGGGGGCTCCAAAAAGACAGCGAGCAGAAGCGCGGATAGACAAACAGGAGGACATTCAGATGGCGACCAGGCCTACGGAAGATAGTGTTATTTCCCGCGATTTGCAGGGCCATACCAGTCCCATCCCGCCGATCTTGTTTCGGTGAGCGATTTTAAGCCGCAGCGAAGCGAAGAGTCTGCTGGAACTGACGGCGGTGGTGAAGAGCCGTCCACAGGATTTTCGCGGCCGCGTTGGCCGGCAAACAGATTGTGCTGTTCTTCGAGAAGCCTTCGTTGCGCACCCGCCTGACTTTCGAGGCGGGCATCAACTCGCTGGGCGGAAGTTCGTTTTTTGTCGACCAGACGCACTCGCGCCTGGGCCAGCGCGAGCCCTGAACGACGTTGCGCATAACGTCGAACGCTGGGTGGACGGACTGGTGCTTCGCACTTTTTCCCACGCCACCGTGGCCGATATGGCCGCCTATGCCTCCATCCCGGTGATCAACGCCCTGAGCGACTACGAGCACCCTTGCCAGGCATTCGCCGACTATTTCACGCTGCGGGAGAAGTTCGGCGATCTCACCCAGGTCAAGCTGGCATACGTGGGCGACGGGAACAATGTTGCGCACTCGCTGTTGCTGGCCGCGGCGACGCTGGGCAGTCACATAGCCGTAGCCACGCCCGCCGGATATGAGCCCGGCGCCGAAGTTTTGGTCAAAGCGCGCGAAATAGCCCGGCACACCGGCGCCACGCTGGAAATTACACTCCGATCCGCAATTGGCGGTTGCCGGCGCCAAGGCCGTCTACACGGACGTCTGGGCGAGCATGGGACAGGAAGAGGAGACGGAGTTGCGGCGGACGATTTTCTCGCCTTACCAGGTCAATCGCAAGCTGATGTCCTTGGCAGCGCCCGATGCGGTTTTCATGCACTGCCTGCCCGCTCATCGCGGCGATGAAGTGACCGCCGGCGTAATCGATTCGCCGGCTTCGGTCGTTTTCGACCAGGCGGAAAACCGGCTCCACATCCAGAAGGCAATTCTGATGGTGCTGCTCGGGAAAGGAATGCGCCGCTTCGGCCCCAGGAGCGCTCATGCCTAGCGACACAGTTGAGGTACTGAAATGAAAATGTGGTCTGGGCGGTTCCGCGAACCGCTCAACCCTCAATTCGAGCGCTGGCAACGCTCCTTTCCCTTCGATCAACAACTTCTGGAAGAGGAACTGGCCGCCAGTCGCGCGCACGCGCTTGCATTGCATGTCGCCGGAGTGTTGAGCATCGCCGAGCGCGATGCCATTCTGGGCGGGTTGGACTACATTGCAACGCACGGCGAAGAGCTGTGTCACGACGAAACCGACGCCGAAGATGTGCATCATTTCGTCGAGAAGCAACTGACCCAGGCGATCGGAGAAACCGGCCTCAAGTTGCACACCGGGCGTAGCCGTAACGAGCAGATCGCAACCGATCTGCGGCTGTTCGTGCGCCACTCGTGCCGCAAACTGACCGGCGCTTTGGAAGAGTTGATTGCGGCGCTGCTCACCCAGGCAAGGCGTGCGGGAGATTCGGCAATGCCCGCCTACACGCATCTGCAGCGCGCTGAGCCGGTGCTGGTTGCACACTGGCTGCTGGCCTACTGCGAGATGTTTTTCCGCGACATCGATCGGCTGGCGGATTGCGCGGCCCGCTTAAACTACTGCCCGCTCGGTTCCGGCGCCATTGCCGGCGCCACCCTGAGGCTTGATCGCGAGTTGATGGCGCGCGAACTCGATTTCTCCGCGCCCACGGCAAACAGCCTGGATGCCACCAGCGACCGGGATTTTTGCCTGGAATTCACCCAGGGGCTCTCGATCGTCGCTATCCATCTCAGCCGGCTGGCCGAGGAATTTATTCTTTTTTCCACACAGGAATATGGTTTTATTACCCTGCCGGAGAGCTACTCGACCGGGTCAAGCGCCATGCCGCAGAAGCAGAACCCGGATTCGCTCGAGCTGATCCGCGGCAAATCGGGACGCGTCATCTCCTGCGCGCAATCTTTGCTAATCTGTCTGAAGGGCCTTCCGCTGGCTTATAACAAGGACATGCAGGAGACGCAGGAACCCGTGTTCATTGCCGTTCGCGAAACCTCCGCCATGCTGCAAGTGGCGGCCGGATTCGTCCGCGAAGTGCAATTGAACATCGCGCGCATGAGCGCCGCGGCCGAGACCGGATACATGAATGCCATGGCGGCGGCAACCTACCTGGTGGGCAAGGGCATTCCATTTCGCCGCGCCCACGAATTAGTGGGGCAGGCGGTTCGCAAGGGACTGGAAAAGCAATGCGAACTCCAGCAAATTCCGCTCGAGGAGCTGAAGCAGTTGAGTCCGGAATTCGACGCCGGTTTCTATTCCGCTGTCACCCTGCGCGCCGTGCTCGAATGTCATGACGTTGTGGGAGGAACCGCGCCCGCGTCACGTTCTGGAAGCCCTGGATGCGGCCGAGCAGCGGCTGAAAAGCCGCAAGGAGATGGCGCATGCAGGCGCGTAGAGCTCTGTTGCCGGATGCCGAAGCTATTCGTTCGCTGATCGAAGAGTTTTCCTTCGATGGCACTTTGTTGCCGCGATCGCTGGCCGAAATCTGCGAAAATATTCGCGACTTTGCGGTGGTGGAATACACCTTTGCCGCCGGCCCCGAAGTTATCGGGTGCGGCGCGCTGCATCTCTACGGAACGCACTTGGCGGAGATTCGTTCGATCGCCGTCCGGCCTTCGGCCCAGGGGCTGGGTGCGGGGAGATTGCTGGTCAACGCCCTGTTCGAAGAAGCCGATCTGCACCGCGTCACCTGCGTCTGCCTGTTCACGCGAATTCCGGAATTTTTCGACCGCATGGGATTCAAGATCGCGGAGCGGGCGAAGCTTCCGGACAAGATATACAAGGACTGCATGAGCTGCCCGCGTTTGCTGGCGTGCGATGAAATCGCAATGTATCGCGGTGAGCTGCCCCAATTCTCGATCCTGGAGCCTGCTCACGCCGATCTGATCAAATTGACTCTATGAAAAATGCATCGTTGTCCGACCTAGTGGACCAGCCCGACACCGGCGATCGTGCCCTTGCCGGGACGCTCTCAGTGCCCAGAGGTTTCAGGTTTTCCGCTACCATCGCCGGGATCAAGGCGAGCGGGCGCCCCGATCTCGCACTGGCCGAGGCTCCGCACGGCGCTTCAGCCGCCGCGGTGTTTACGCGGAATCGCCTGGCGGCCGCGCCGCTCGTGGTCGATCGTGCGCATTTGAAGCGCAGTTCCGGCCGCGTGCGCGCCGTTCTCGTCAATGCCGGCAACGCCAACTGCGCAACCGGCAAGGCGGGGATTGCGACCGCGGAAAGCGTTTGCCGCGAGTTGGGAAATCTGCTGGAAGTTTCTCCCGAGTTCATCTTCCCTTCTTCCACCGGGATCATTGGCGTTCCTCTGCCCGCGGAAAAGATCGTGAACGCACTTCCGGCTGTGCTTGCGCAACGCGCGGAGTCCGCAGACGCGCTGCTGAGCTTCGCGCAGGCGATCATGACGACCGACTTGGCGCAAAAGCTCGCCGATGGAAAGCTTTGCGGTACGCGACAAAGAAGTGCGGTTGGCGGGCGTGGCCAAAGGCTCCGGCATGATCCATCCGAACCTGGCAACCATGCTGGTGTACCTTTTCACCGACATCGAGGCCAGCCCCAAGCAGTTGCAATCCGTTCTCAAACCGGCGGTGGACAAGAGCTTCAACTGCATCTCGGTCGACGGCGATACTTCCACCAACGACACCGTGCTGTTGCTCGCCAGCGGCAAGTCGAGCGTAAAAATCGATCAACCGGGCGTGCGCAAGAAATTCCAGCTTGCGGTCGAGCAGGTGTGCAGTTCGCTGGCACGAACAGATTGTCCGCGATGGCGAAGGCGCGAAGCACCTGATTCGCCTTCAGATCGAGCAGGCAAAGTCAACGGATGAGGCCCGCACGATCGCGCGCTCCATCGCCAACTCTCCGCTGGTGAAAACCGCCTGGGCCGGATGCGACCCCAACTGGGGAAGAATCCTTTCCTCCATCGGCAATTCGGGGATTGCGCTCGATCCCGGCCGCATCAGCGTGTTCATCGGCCCGTATCAGGTCTGCCGCGACGGGCAGGCGATTGCCTTCGACAAGCCTGCCGTGCATCAGTACATGACGGCACGAGAGTACGAAATCCGCGTGCAGCTCAGGCGAGGCAGGGCGTCACTGACGTATCTGAGCTGCGACCTTACGACCGATTACGTTCACATCAACGCGGATTATTCGACGTAGTTTTGGCGCGGTTCAATGCGCTACAGCAGATCGTATGCCGCGTTGGCGATCTGGCCCAGAACGTCGCCCACGTTTCCAACTTCATCGATGTTCGCCAGATGAACCTGGTTTACGTAGACGGCAAACGCCAGCTTGTGCCCGTGGCGCGTCTCGATGTAGCCCACCAATCCTTTGCCTAGCAGCAGCAGGCTGCGATTGAGACCGTCATAATAGACGTACGTTCCGGTCTTGGCGCGAATGTGCCCGGCAGCGGGCGATTTCTGTTGCATAGCCTGCAACGTGCCATCGCGACCCATCACCGGAAGCGCGTCGATGAAGAACTCCGCATACTGCTGCTTTGTCATGTAGGCGAGATATCGCACCATGAAATCCGGTGTGAATGCCGCTCCCGGCCCTCCTTCGCCGTCGGCCTGCGATACGGATTTCAAATCCAACCCCGCCTTGGCAAGAAATTCTCGCTCCAATTCGAACCCGGCCTGCAATGCGGCATCGGGCCGATGGGCAAGCAAAGCGCCGAGCAGGTACGGAGTGGTCGAGGCGTGCAGATTCTGGCTGGTTTTGAGAGTGACTTTCACTTCGGCGGCAAGCGGCGGGGAGATGTGCTCGGCGACCAGGTTTTCGGACGTATACGAACTCGCCAGCGATATAAAATCGTGCCTCTGGCCATACTGCAGCGCAGGCGCCTGCACTCCAACCGATTGCAAAGCCACCCAGAACGCGGACTCGGCAAAGCGTCTGGGCGATTTCACCTTGTACGATGCCAGCGCTTGCTCTCCGGCGGGAACGCTGCCTTCGATGCTCACCGTGTAGCTGCCGTCGGGGTTCACCGTCTCCGCTGCAAACCGCAAATTCGCATTGGAACCAGCCCTGCCTGTCGTAGTTCTGTTTGACACGTTCAGATAAGGCGCCAGCGGAGCCATCACTGCTCCGGTCGCCTCTCCCGGCTGCGCGCCCCCAAACACAGTGACGTCAACCATGTTGTCATTCACCATGATGGGCGAGATGATAGCCCCGGTACCCGGTTCGGCCCTTTCCGCGGAGAACAAGGAGGTATCCACCAGCACCTGGCCCCGCACCTGCCTGATGCCATGCTCGGCTACCTGCCGCGCCATGCTCTTCAGCACCGTGAGCGAGTCTCCCGGCACCGCCTCTCCCGGCATGGAACCGGCGTAGCCGTGATCGAAGGCGGTGAAGGAGAGCGTATCGTCATCGCGCACACGGGCCGAAAGGTTCGGGTCTCCTCCGGCAACCAGCACCAGGTCGCCTTCCAGCGTGCCATCGCCGCTAACGCTGCCGGTGCGGTAGACGCGCGTGCTGAAACGGTAGTCCGGGCCCAGCAGCGCCAGAGCCGTCCCTTCGGTTACCAGCTTAGTCGTCGAACCCGGGACAAAAAGCTTCTCCCCATTCAACGCGAACAGGACTTTGCCCGACTCCAGGTCGAAAAATTCAATGCCGAATAACGACTGCTTGAACTCCCGCCGATTCGTAATCTGCCGAATGCGCTCCGCCAGCGCGGCTAGCTTTGGTGCGGTTTCTTTGGGCGGCGTTTTCTTTTCCGCGGCGGATTTTTGTGGTGTCTTTGTTGTCGCGGCAACTTGTGGCGTGGCTGCGGCGGATTTCTGTCGCGTCTTTGTTATCGTGGTAGATTTCTGCGGAGTTTTCGTCTCCTCGCCCGCAGATTCTTGCGGCGCTTTCGTCTCCGCGGCAGCCCAGGATGAAGATACCGCCAGCAGACATAGAGTCAAGACAACCCGTGTCTTCCCCAACAGTCGTTCCCCCACAAACAGAATACCGCACTGTGGCCCGCTTCGGCCCAAGGGGCGCCAAGCGCCAGGTTGCTCAGCAGTTTTGGTTACTGGTGAGAAGGGATTTCACAACAATTACCTTCTGTCCCTTGGGCCGTTTCCAGGGCGGGTGGCCCATTCAAGCCTTCTTTTGGCTTGAGTGGGGTAGTTTGTATACGGAAAACCAAACTACTATGTCAGCCGCGCCGTCCAGCCGTCAATATGTGGGCTTCAGCCCCCGAGGGTGTTCGCTGTTTCCTCTTGCAACGTTTTATGAAACGAGGTCTAAGGTTTCGTCACTTGCAGCGTCTTGGGCTCGTAGACGCAGAATGGCTCTGCCGCCATGTAATCGCCCGTTGCCGCATAAGCTCGCGCCCGGCAGCCCATGCAGACGTTGCGGAATTCGCAGCAACCGCACTTCCCTGTCAGCTTGTTGTTGTCGCGCAGGGTGTCGAATACCTGTGACTTTGTCCACACTTCGGCAAACGACTGCTTGCGGAGATCTCCCGCCAACGCCGGCAGGTAGCCGCAGGGAAAAACTTCGCCTTCGTGGGAGACGAAGCAGACGCCTGTTCCTGCCAGGCATCCCTTGGTTACCGCATTCATGCCCTCCGGATGCTTGCCGCCACCAGGATGTCCTCCAGGATGGCCTCCGGCTCGGGCCGCTGGCTTCGTCGGGGTCTTTAAAGCGATGCCGGTCGAACCCGGCATTGTCATTTCCGTGGCGCCGATTGCCGGTTCGGCGGCAGCCTTGGCCGGCGTGGCGCCGTATCCCTCGGCTTTGCGCTCGGCAGCGCGCCGCTGGCGGACGACACGGAAGTAATGCGGAGCGCAGGTGGCCTTCAACTCAATGTCGCCAATCTGCTCCTGATCGTAAAACCAGTTGAGAATGTCCTCGTACTCCTGCGGAGGCACCATCTGCGCCTCGGCAATGTCTACCCCGCAACCCACCGGAACCAACAGGAAGGTATGCAGCGCATCGGCCCCGAGGTCGCGGACCAGGTTCAGCACGGCGGGCAATTGTTTGGCGTTGTGACGCGCGATCGTCATATTGATCTGCACCGGCATGCCGATCTCTTTGAGATTGCGAAATCCGTAAATGGCGGCATCGAAGGCGCCCGGAATACCACGGAACGTGTCATGCGTTTCCGCGTTCACGCCATCCAGGCTGATGGAGACGCGCTTCACGCCCGCATCCACGATCTTGCGGGCGATTTCTTTCGTCACCAGGGTTCCGTTGGTGGCCAGCGCCACGCGCAAGCCGCGCTCCGTGGCAAAACTTGCGAGCTGAAAAATATCTGTGCGATACAGCGGCTCGCCGCCGCTCAGCACCAGGATCGGATTCGCGAACTCGGAGATCTGCGTGATGATGTCGAGCGCCTTGGAGGTGGGGAGATCGGCAGGCGAAGTCAGTTCCGTGGCGGTCGCGCGACAGTGAATGCAGCGAAGATTGCATCCCTTCGTGACCTCCCAGAACACCAGCCTCGGTTTGTATTCCTGCGTTGCGCCCGATTGATTCATGCCTTCTCCTTCAACAGCTCTCGGCCCTTTGGCGGGGTCCCCGGCAAGCCCGCTCGCTGGGGTGATTTGCGGGTCCTCCGACGAATTTAGGTGCCCCCAGTCCCACTTTTGGACTGACGTGGGGTAGTTGCTCGCTGGGTGATTACTCGACTGCAAGCTCAAGATAAATTGACCATTACCCGAGGAGCCGTGACTACCATCACCAGCAATTGTGACTGATTGTCACTCAGGCAAAAACGCTGGGCAAAACAGGGCAGGATCGCTTCCCCGAAGGGTTTATCCGAAGATAAAACTCAAACAAACTTCATGAGTGTCATCCTGAGCAAAGCGAAGGATCTGCTTTTCGCCTCCTTGAAAACAAAAGCGGATTCTTCGCTCCCCTTCGGGCGCTCAGAATGACACCCCTAAGCATTCCAATGCGAAGCACCGCCAGAGTTTTCTGGGGCGGCCGGGTGCCCCTTTCTAGCGAAGCCAGGGCGGGGTAGTTGAGGTTCCCCTTGCGCCCATCCGCTCGATCATCGCTTGCGTACTCTCTTACCGGGCAGCAGCCTGCTGCCGGGTGCGCGCCATCCGGCACACTAATGCAAAGGCATTGCGGAGTGAACCGGGGTTGGCGCGGCCCTTGCCCACGATATCGAAGCCCGTGCCGTGAGCGGTTGTGGCAATTGGTACCGACAGGCCGCCAAGCACGGTGACGCCGCGCCAGAAGCCCATCAGCTTCATGGCAATCTGTCCCTGGTCGTGGTACATGGTGACGATTGCGTCGTACTCTTTGCTTTCGCCCTGCACCTTCAGGAAGATCGTATCGGCGGGAAACGGGCCGGCCACTAGCATTCCCTGTTGCTGAAGACGCTTGACGGCCGGAGCTATGATGTCTAGCTCCTCGCGGCCGCAGCTTCCATTGTCCCCATTATGCGGATTGAGGCCGCAGACCGCGATCCGCGGCTCCGCCAGGCCTGTCTGCCGCAAGGCGCGGTGAGTCAACTCGGCAATCTCGATGATCGCCTCCTGCGTAAGCCGCGAGGACACATCCTTGATCGCCACGTGGGAAGTGACGCGGGAGGTCCAGAGGTCATCCAGCACATTGAATTCACAGAATGGGCCGGTGTGGCCGAGCTGCTCGGCGAACCAGGGCAACTCTCCGTTGGATTTCATCCCGGCCAAGTGAAGAGAAGTTTTGTTGAGCGGCGCGTAAGCGATTCCATCCACCTTGCCTGCCAGCGCCAGTGAAATCGCGACTTTTAGCGTATCCAGACAATAACGTCCCCCGGCTTCGCTCGACTGCCCGAGCGCAAATGCGCCCGAGGTATTTCCGCGGAAGTCGTAGAGAGCGGGGACATCGCCGGCGGCCTCGGTGAAAGCATCGGGCGAAGATATAACGCTGTACGGAAATTGGACGCCGGCATAGCGCATGCCCTTCTCCGCCTCGCCGCGGTCGGCAATCAAGAGAATGCTGGCCTGCTGGCGCACGGCGGCGTCGGCAAGCAACTTGGCAACGAGCTCGGGGCCTATCCCGGCCGGATCGCCGATGACCATCGCAATGCGGGGCGTTGTTGTCATATCACTTCCTTTATTACTTTTCTTTTCATCATATCCGGTCCGCTTCGCGAAAACCAAATATCCCGCAGCCTTGTGAATCCGTGCCCATTCAAAGTACTATTAATGAAATCACACTTAGCTCAATGATCGTTGCTGCCACGTGCGGGTTCGCCGGCATCGGCTGGCGCACACTGCATTGTGATGTTTGTCCTAGAGATGATGTTCATCGATGTAAGACCCTTAGAATGGCCGCAAAGTTCTAAAAAGTTCTATTCGCATGAGAGGGATTCATGAAAGTTGCAGAAGTAGTCGTCAAAATTCTTGAAGACGAGGGCATTCAGGCTGCGTTCGGCATTCCCGGCGCCGCGATCAATCCGGTATACGGGTACCTGAAGAACTCGAAGATTAAGCATTACGTTGCCCGGCACGAAGAGGGCGCGGTGCATGCCGCCGACGGCTATTTCCGCGCTTCCGGCAAGCTGGCCCTGGCGATTTGCACCTCCGGACCAGGGGCAACGAACTTTGTCACCGGTCTGTACACGGCGCACGCCGATTCGATTCCGCTGATCGCCATTACGGGCAATGCCAATGTCGCTTTGTTCGGCAAGGAAGCCTTCCAGTGCGTCGATATCGCGGAGATCTGCAAGACCGTCGCCAAGAAGACCTGGTGCATCACCAATCCGGCCGAGGTGCCGAAAATCATGCGCGAGGCCTTCCGCACGGCTTGCAGCGGACGTCCCGGACCGGTGCTCATCGATCTGCCGCTTGACGTGCAGATGGCCGATATCGATTACGATCCCGCCAAAGACAGCCCGCTCCCCTGGACCAGACCGGTTGCCGGAGCCGCAGGCCATCAGCAAGGCGATGGACATGATCATGGAGAGCAAGGCTCCAATCATGATTCTGGGCGGCGGCGTCATCCTTTCCAACGCGACCGCCGAGTTCCGGGCGCTGGCGGAATACCTGCAAATCCCCGTGATCATGACCTACATGGGCAAGGGCGGCCTGCCCTACAATCATCCGCTGAGCGCGGGACACGCCGGCATCCAGGTCGGCGGCCCCATGGGCAACAAGACCTTCCTCGAATCCGACCTCGTCATCGGCGTCGGCTGCCGCTTTACCGACCGCCATACCGGCAAGTTGGATGTTTACGTTGGCCAACGGAAGTTCATCCACATTGATGTTTCGCCTACCCAGATCGGTAACGTGATCAAGGCGGATCTCGGTATCGTTTCCGACGCCAAAGCCGCGCTGGTCGCCCTGCTGGCGGAGGCAAAGAAGCGTGGATATCATCCCGCGCCATCGGAAAGGGTTAAGCAACTGCCCGCATGCCGCGCGGCGATGGCGCGCAAGACCGATGCCGAAGACTCGCCCATCCGGCCGCATCGTGTGTTTGGCGAACTGAACAAGTTCTTCCCGCCGAACACCATCTTCACCGCGGGTTGCGGCATTACCCAGATCTGGTCAGGTCAGTTGCAGGATATCGAACTGCCTCGCCGCTACCTGCCTTCGGGTGGAGCGGGGACGCTCGGTTACGAGGTTCCGGCCGCTATCGGCGCCAAAGTCGCGTGTCCGAATGATCCGGTGGTGGCAGTGACCGGCGATGCCGGATTCCTCTTCATGGGCGAAGAGCTGGGCATGGCCGGGCAGCACGGGATACCGATTATCGTCGTGGTTGTGAACAACGGTAATCTGGGCCTAATCCGCCAGAATCAGAAGTACGCCTACAACTACGAGCACGGCATCCGCCTGCGCTATAAGGACGAGAACGACCCGATCCTGCCCGACTTGGTGAAGTTTACCGAAGCCTTTGGCGGCGAAGGCGAAAGGGTTTTCGATGCCAAGGAGATTCCGGCAGCCTTCGCGCGTGCCATGAAATCCAAGGTCCCCTACCTCATCGACATCATGGTGGCTACCGACGCCGACTGTTCGATGGGACCGGCCATCAACGCCGTAAAAGAGTTCGTATAACCGGCAGTTTGCAGACACAGGAAAGCGGCGGTCCATGACCGCCGCTTTTTTGTTGATGGTCTCCGTTCTCGAGTTTTGATAGCCGGGTGCCCCACGTTCCGCCCCTCTGTTGGGCTAACGTGGGGTGGTCGATTCTGGCCTCTAACGCGCGCTCCCGACCAAGTTCGCGCTTCGTTGCACGAACTCGACGCCTTCCCTCATCAGCTCCAGCGCCTTCAGAATCTGCGGCGCCTCTTCAAACCCATACGACAACCTGAACTGCCGCTTGCCGACCTCCGCCAGATCGCCTCGCCGATGCACGCAATACTCTCCCGGAATGTAGATGACGCGCGGCAAACGGTTTTCCTTCGGACCATCGACCGCCACATCGCCAGTCGTACGGGTCAGGAAGCGAAACAAAGGCGAGGTCGGATGAGTTTCAACATCGCGGAATGTTATGTAGAAATAAAATCCCGCGCTGCCGCCGCGCTGCTCCTGCAGGTAGGGTCCCAGGCTGCGCTGGATGCCGGCCTTCACCGCGAGCGCCTTCTCGCGGTATGCCGCATTCACCACCCGCATCTGTTCTTGAATGCGAGTATCCAAAAGATAGCTGGCCATCTCCTGCACGAAAAGCGGCGCGCTGAATCCGCTGTCGCTGGTTTTCTCGATCATCGCGTGCATGAATGGACTATTCGGCCCCAGCAGATAGCCAATGCGCAAACCCGGCGCCAGAATCTTGGACAAGGTGGCAATTTCGTAGACGATACCGAGATCGTCTTCAGGCAAGACGGAGACGAACGGTTCGGCCGCCGGGTCGTGGAGCAGCAGTTCATAGGCAAGATCGTAGAAGATCGGAATCAGCCGATTCTGCCGCCGCGATTCGCGGGCGGCGACCTCGTACAATGCCCTCCGCCGCTTGTTCGACAGAATCGTGCCCGATGGATTATTCACGGTCACAACATAGAAGAACGAAATCTGCTCAGCCGCCGAACCCAGGGCACGCAGCTTGCGCTCGAGCAGGTTTACGTCCATGCCCTCCGCGTCCTCGGGAACCGGAAGAATCTGGAATCCCTTGCGCTCCAGGACATCGGCATAGATGTAGTACGTGGGGTCCGAGGTCACCACGATCCCCGGCGGCAGCACTTGCGCAAGCCCATCGAGGATGCTGGTCGCACCGCACGCGCCGATCGCCAACCGCTTGCGCTCGATCGTTGCCTCGTCCAGTTGCCCGATCCTCATGGTGGCAAGGAACCGGCGAATGGACGCGATCAGGTTTTTCGAGCCGACGGGAGAACCGTAGTTGAACGCCTGCCGGTACTTGAGGCCGTCGCGCCCGACCGTCTGCAGCGCTTCCATCAACTCGGGGACAGGAATGGTCTTCTCGTTGACGTAGCCAACCCCTAGATTGACATCTACGCCATCGCGAAAGTCATGCGCGAATTCGGACAATAACCGGCTCACCGGTGAAGGGTGGGTCGAAGCCTGGCCATAACTGGAGAGACGAATTTGCATGGCTTGATACTACTACGGAGCAGCCCGCAAACGTAAGATCTTGATGCCGGCCCTGCCGAAATTTAGATCGTGATACATTCGACTGAATACTGATACTTTTGTATGCGGGAAGCCACCGCCAGTGTGCATTGTTCATGACCTGGGTGGAGCAGGCCTTCAGACCTGCTGTGACAAACGGGGAACATGCGGGCTTCAACCCCTGAGGTACTTCGCCGTGGTGGTCCACATTTGCGGAGCCGCAGGCGGAGCTAATGTGGGGTCGTTGCCTCAGCCCTACGCCTTGCCCTTACATGGGAAGAATTGGAGACGATATGAGTTTTAAGACAACTGACCTTTGCGATCAATTTGAAAAAACCGTGCGTGTGTTCGCGCCGATCTTTCGCGATTTCGGCGGACGCATCAGCTTCCATGGCGAAGCGGTCACGGTGAAATGTTTCGAGGACAATTCGCGCATCAAGGAACTGAGCGCCACTCCCGGAAAAGGGAAAGTGCTCGTTGTCGATGGCGGCGGCAGCCCGCGCTGCGCGCTGCTGGGTGATGTGATTGCCGCCGACCTGGTTAAAAATGGCTGGGAAGGGCTCGTCATGTTCAGCTACGTGCGCGACAAGGCCGCTCTCGCCGGTTTGAACATCGGCGTGAAAGCCCTCGGCAACATCCCCAAGCGCTCATTCAAGCGGGCCGAAGGTCAGGTCAACATTCCGATTGAAATCGGCGGCCACACCTGCCATCCGGGCGACCACATCTACGCCGACGAGGATGGCGTCATCATCCTCAACGAAAACATCGCCGGCAAGTAATGGCCGAACAATCCGCTGCTTCGCCCGAATAGGGTTCGATGGTGCCCCACGTCCCGTCCTGCTTTTGGACTGACGTGGGGGAGTTTCTTGCTGGAGTGACGAACTACGGTCGCAGCACAATCTTGATCGCGCTGTCGTCTTTTACCGCGAGGTCGAAAGCGGCGGCGATATCGTCGAGTTTGAATTCGTGGGTGATCAGAGACTTGATGTCCACGATTCCCTTGACCACCGGCTTCAGAGCCCACGGCGTCCACACCACGCGCTGCTCCCGCGTGTGGTGAACCAGGCAGGTGTTGCGGAACTCCAGGCCGTCATCGTGCCAGCGGTTAATGTGCAGTTTGATCGGCGTCGTAACCCAGCTATAGAAGACGAACAGGCCGTTGTGTTTGATCAGTTCGCTGGCCGCGTTGAAGCTCGCCTCGGTTCCGGCGGCCTCGACCACTACGTCTGCGCCGACATCGCCCGTGAAATCCTTCACGAATGCAACCGGGTCCTGCTTGTTGACGTTTATGCCGATATCCGCCCCCAGCTTTTTCGCCACACACAGCTTGGTTTCATCCACATCGACCACGATCACCGTCGCCGCGCCCTGCTTTTTTGCGCACTGCGCGATCACCTGGCCGGCGAAGCCGGCGCCCATGACCACGACTACGTCGCCGATATTGGTCCCCGAATTCAGCCCGGAAAACATGGCGCATGAGATTGGCTCGCCCAGGCTGACCAGATCCATTTCGAGCCCGACAGGAGCGGCTTGCAGCTCCCACACCTTCGCCTTGAAATACTCGGCGAAGTTGTTGTTCCAGCCGAAGCACATGACCTTGTCGCCGGGCTTGAACTCCCGCACCTTGGCGCCCACTTCCACCACTGTCCCTCCACTCTCGTGGCCGAGATAGAAAGGGAACTTCGGAGCCTGGCGGAACTCCGCCGTCTGCGGCGGCAATTGCCCTTTGAAGAAACTCTTGTCGGAGCCGCAGATGCCGACCAGGTGGTTTCTGACGATCACTTCATCATCGTCAACCGCCAATTGGCGCTCGATCAGTTCAATCTGGTATGGCGCTTTGAGTAGTGCTGCTCTGGTGGTTACGCCCATGTCTAACTCCTTTAGTACTACAGTTGTTTAATGAATAGTTCCTTTTGTTTCGCGTCCCGGAAGCTCGCGCAATAACCTTTTGAAGTGCCATTCTGAGCGAGCGTAGCGAGCGAAGAATCTATGTATTTGATTGAAAATGACCGTAATCGGAAGGTAACTCCCCCTCACAGCGTTGTCAACCGGAGCTGCATCTGGCAGGTATGGTCAAAATGATACAGCCAGAACACCTCGTAAGTGTCATCCTGGGTGAGCCAGAGTTGTTGGCGACGGCCGTTTTTGCGCGTAGTGGAGTGGTTCCTCGCGCTGAAAACAAAACCGGAGTTTTCGCCCGGCCTAGCCTCTTGACGCTTTATAGACGTATCACATTCTTAAGTGACGCAAATCATGGTCAGGGGGCCGGAATGTGCCTTTAATTTGACCCGGCTGCCGGGACCAGATGTTCCAACAAGTTAAAAGAAGATGTTGCCAGAAAAACAACCGTTCTACGAAAAACGGTAACGCAGCTTCGGAGGAAAAAACGCAATGAGTGCTGGAATTATGACACCGCCCGGAATCAAAATGCCGGGCGATTACATTAAGGAAGTAATGGCGCAGGTAAAGGCAAAAAATCCTGCGGAACCCGAATTTCACCAAGCCGTCCAGGAAGTGCTCGAGTCTTTGCGGCTCGTGCTCGACAGACACCCGGAATTCATTTCCGCCCGCATCCTCGACAGGATTGTCGAGCCTGAGCGCGTGGTCATGTTCCGCGTGCCGTGGGTTGACGATCAGGGCACCATCCAGATCAACCGCGGCTTCCGCATCCAGATGAACAGCGCAATCGGGCCCTACAAAGGCGGGCTGCGCTTCCACTCTTCCGTCAACCTTGGCATTTTGAAGTTTCTGGCTTTCGAGCAGACGTTCAAGAATTCGCTCACCACGCTTGCCATGGGCGGCGCCAAAGGCGGATCGGATTTCGACCCCAAGGGCAAGAGTGACAACGAAGTAATGCGCTTCTGCCAGAGCTTCATGACCGAGTTGTGCCGGCATATCGGAGCCGACACGGATGTTCCGGCCGGCGACATCGGCGTAGGCGGCAGGGAGATCGGCTTCCTCTTCGGCCAATATAAACGCCTCACCAACCAATTCACCGGCGTACTGACCGGCAAGGGCTTGACTTGGGGCGGCTCGTTGATTCGTCCCGAAGCAACCGGATACGGCTGCGTCTATTTCGCGTCCGAGATGTTGAAGACCCGGAAAGAAACGCTCGAAGACAAGGTTTGCCTTGTCTCCGGCAGCGGAAACGTCTCCCAGTACACGGTCGAGAAACTGCTTGACCTGGGAGCGAAGCCGGTAACCCTCTCCGACTCCAACGGCGTAGTTTACGATCCCGATGGCATCGACCGGGAGAAGTTGGCCTGGGTCATGGAACTGAAGAACGTCCGCCGGGGCCGCATCAGGGAATATGCGGATAAGTTCAAGCACGCTATCTTTATGCCCACCGACGTACGGCTGGATCACAATCCGATCTGGAACCTCAAGGCCGATTGTGCTTTCCCGAGTGCCACGCAGAACGAAATCAACGCCAGAGACGCAGCCAATCTCATCAAGAATGGCGTCGGTCTGGTGGCCGAGGGCGCAAACATGCCCAGCACCCTGGAAGCCGCAAAATTGTTCATCGAGGCCAAGGTCCTCTATGGACCCGCCAAGGCGGCGAACGCCGGCGGAGTGGCAACCTCGGGTCTGGAAATGGCTCAGAACAGTGCTCGCATGAGTTGGAGCCGTAAAGAGGTGGACGAGAAGCTGCACCAGATCATGATCGCCATTCACAAGAACTGCTACGAAACCGCGGAGACCTACGGAACTCCCGGCAATCTCGTGAACGGCGCCAATATCGGCGGCTTCCTGAAGGTAGCCAATGCAATGATGGACCAGGGACTGGTGTAACGTCCGGCCCGGCACGCTGACTCACGGGGGGTGGACGAGTTCCACCCCCGCATCTTTCCCGCCGCAAAGATAGCAATGGACCCGCTTCTATCACCCGAGGCAATCACCGATCCGGAAAAACTCCTCGAAGCATTCGAGGAGCTCATGCCCTTCCGGGTGCGCGACATCCTGCTGGTATCGAGCCTCTACGATTCATTCATTCTGCGCGAGGACGGACGGCTCAACGAACTTCTGATTGGCGACTCGCTCGAACTGCATCTCCAGCACATCCCTGGAATCACGCATGTCTCCAGCGGTCCGGAGGCGCTTGCACTGGCACGCTCGGAGCCGCGATTCAACCTTATCGTCACCAATCTGACGGTTGGCTCGATGAGCGCCGCCGAGCTGGCGCGGCAGGTCAAACAAGCCGGTCTTGATGTGCCTGTCGTCGTGCTGGCCTACGATTACCGTCAGATCAAGGATTTCGTCGCCCGCAATCCGGTTACCGATATCGACCGCATCTTCCTTTGGCAGGGCAATGTCCGCATTCTGATCGCCCTCATCAAGTACATCGAGGACAAGCGCAACGTCCTCCACGACACGTCGGCGATGGGGGTTCCGGTCATTCTTCTGGTCGAAGACAATATCCGCTACTGCTCGTCGTTTCTGCCGGTGATTTATACCGAGCTGATCACGCAGTCGCGCAGCCTCTTCAGTGAAGGCCTCAACGTGGCGCATAAGTTGGTGCGCATGCGCGCCCGGCCCAAGATTCTGCTGTGTTCGAATTACGAGGAAGCGGCGGAGCAGGCGATCAAGTACCGGGAGTACCTGTTCGGCGTCGTCTCCGATGTGGAGTTTCCCCTTGGCGGCCAACTGACGCCGGACGCGGGATTCGAGCTGGCGAACATGGTCCGCGGTCTGACGCCGGATGTCCCTATTGTGCTCCACTCCAGCCGGACCAAGTTCATGGCGCGCGCCCATGCCGAGGGCTATTCGTTTCTGCGCAAACGTTCGCCCACCATGCTGGGAGACTTGCGACGCCTGCTCACCGAGCACTTTGCCTTTGGCGACTTTATCTTCCGCCGGCCGGACCGCTCCGAAGTCGCGCGCGCCAAGGACCTGACCTCGCTGGAAAAATTGCTGCACCAGGTCCCCGCCGAGAGCCTTGCCTACCACAGCGAGCGCAACCACTTTTCACGCTGGCTGAGAGCGCGGACGGAATTTGCCCTCGCCCAGAAACTCAGGCCGCGCAAAGTCTCCGACTTCGCTACCCTGGCGGACTTGCGCCAGGACATCATCGACTCCATCGGCGAATACCGGCGCGAACAGCGGCAAGCGCTGATCGGCGACTTCAGTCCCTCCGTCTTCCAGCCCAACGACACGTTTTTTCTGCGCATCGGCGGTGGCTCGCTCGGGGGCAAGGCGCGCGGACTCGCTTTCGTCCGCCATCTGTTTCGTGAGCGTCAGATGGCCGCGCGCTTCTCCGGCGTCAGGATTGCCGTGCCTTCAACACTGGTGCTGGCAACCGATGTTTACGACCAGTTCCTGGCCGAAAACAACCTGTTGGATTTTGCTATCCGCAGCTCCGACGAGGCGGAGATTGAGCAGCGCTTCCTGGCGGCCTTTCTGCCGGCCCACGTGCGCGAGAGTCTGCTGGCCTTTCTCGCCGACCTGCACTACCCGCTGGCAGTGCGTTCTTCCAGCTTGCTGGAGGACTCGCAATATCAGCCCTTCACGGGTGTGTACGAAACTTTCATGCTCTCCAACCAAGACCACGATCTCGGCGTGCGTTTCAACCAACTGAGCGAAGCTATCAAGCGGGTCTATGCCTCCACCTTTAGCGAGCGCGCCAAGGCCTACGTGCGTGCGACGCCATACCGGCTGGAAGAGGAGAAGATGGCGGTCATCATCCAGCAGGTGGTTGGCGCAATTCACGGAAAGCGCTTCTATCCGGACTTTTCGGGAGTGGCTCGATCGCAGAATTTCTACCCGGTCGCTCCCATGACCGCCGCCGATGGAGTCACGGCGGTGGCCTTGGGACTAGGTCGGGAAGTCGTCGAGGGCGGCAAGAGCCTGGCGTTTTGTCCTCGTTATCCCCAGAATCTGATACAGTTTTCCTCGGTCGAAGACATCCTGGCGAACTCTCAAACCGAGTTCTGGGCGCTGGAGCTGGATCACCCCGCGGGCCACCACCATAAGGTCTCCGATCTGCGCGAGGTGCGATATGGACTCGGCGTGGCCGAGGCGGACGGAATGCTCCACCGGCTTGCCTCCACTTATTCGATCGACAATCATGCTATCTATGACGGGGTCAGCAGGCCCGGCCCGCGCGTAGTCACCTTCGCCCCCATTCTCAAGTACGGAGCTTTTCCGCTGGCAAGCATCGTCGACCAGCTCACCAAGCTGCTGGAAGAAGCTCTGGGACGCCCCGTGGAACTCGAATTCGCAGTCCGCTTGCCACAGCGTCCCGGCGAGATCGCCGATTTCGGGTTTCTGCAAATGCGTCCGCTCGTCGTCTCGCGCGAATGGGAAGAAGTCCGCATGGAGGATGTCGAACCGGGCAGGCTGTTGTGTGAAAGTTCAAAAGTGCTCGGAAACGGCCGCATTCAGGACATCCGGGACATTGTTGTCGTCGACTTCCAGCGCTTCGAACGGGCTCGCAGCCAGGAGGTCGCGCGCCACCTCGCGCAGCTGAACGCCAAGCTCTCCGAGGCCGGAATCTCCTATCTGCTGATCGGGGTCGGACGCTGGGGCTCCACCGATCCGTGGCTCGGAATCCCGGTCACCTGGGACCAGATCTCGGGCGCACGCGTGATCGTCGAGACGGGATTGAGCGACCTGCGCGTGGCGCCATCGCAAGGCAGTCACTTCTTCCAGAATCTGGTCGCCTTCCAGGTCGGCTATTTTACGATCAACAGCGATACCGGGGAGGGATTCGTCGACTGGGAGTGGCTCGCCTCGCAACCCGCCCTCGAAACACAGGGCTGCGTCCGTCATCTGCGACTCGAAAATCCCCTGCTGGTAGTCATGAACGGCAGGACCAGCCGTGGAATGATCGTCAAACCCGAAGCCTCATAGAACAATGAAATTTGCGGGTGCCCCATTCAAGCCCGCAGTTGGCTTGAGTGGGGTAGTTGCTTTCGGTGCCCACATCCGCAGGGTGCCCCACATCCGCCCTTATGAAAAACTCAATCCGCCCGAGCCCCATCAACAAAACCGAGTTCCCATTTCACCGGCCTGGAACTATGATCATCGCATGACCCACGACAATTCATCTGGTGCGCCACTGGTTACCGAGATGCTTGTCATCCCGGTTGCCGGACACGACAGCATGCTGCTCAACCTGAGCGGCGCCCATGGTCCGTACTTCACCCGCAATATTGTGATTCTGAAAGACAATGCGGGCCGCACAGGGGTTGGCGAGGTTCCTGGCGGTGAGCGCATTCGTCAAACCCTGGAAGATTCCAAGTCGCTGGTGGTGGGGCAATCCATCGCTGCGTATAACGGCATCTTGAATGGCGTCCGCCAGCGCTTTGCCGACAGAGATGCCGGCGGCCGCGGCTTGCAGACCTTTGACCTGCGCATCACCATCCATGCCGTCACCGCGATTGAAGCCGCTCTGCTGGACCTGCTGGGTCAGTTTCTGAGCGTGCCTGTGGCCGCACTGCTCGGGCAGGGTCAGCAACGCAAGCAGGTCCTGGTGCTCGGCTATCTCTTTTACGTCGGAGACCGCAAGAAGACCGACCTTCCCTACCTCAGTGCTCCTGATGCGCCCGATGACTGGCTGCGTTTGCGTCACGAAGAAGCGCTGACGCCGCAGGCGATCGTACGCCTGGGCGAAGCCACGCAGGCACGCTACGGCTTTAAGGATTTCAAGTTGAAGGGCGGCGTACTCCCCGGCGCGCAGGAGATGGAGGCCGTCATTGCGCTGCACGAACGCTTTCCGGAGGCGCGCATCACCATCGATCCCAACGGCGCCTGGTCGTTGCAGGAAGCCATCAGCCTGTGCCGCGACAAGCGTGATGTGCTGGCCTACGCCGAAGATCCTTGCGGCGCCGAACGCGGCTACTCCGGACGCGAAATCATGGCCGAATTCCGCCGCGCCACCGGCCTGCCGACGGCTACCAACATGATCGCCACCGACTGGCGCGAGATGCGACACGCCATCCAGTTGCAGTCGGTGGATATTCCGTTGGCTGATCCGCACTTCTGGACGATGCAAGGCTCCGTCCGGGTGGCGCAGATGTGCCACGAATGGGGGCTCACGTGGGGCTCCCACTCGAACAATCACCTGGATATTTCCTTGGCGATGTGTACCCATGCCGCCGCCGCCGCGCCCGGCAACATCACGGCCATCGACACTCACTGGATTTGGCAGGAGCATCAGGAGCGCCTCACCAGGGAGCCCTTCAAGATCACCGGCGGCATGCTCAGCGTGCCCGAGCGGCCCGGCTTGGGAGTGGAACCGGACATGGCGCAAATCGAGAAGGCAAACCAGCTTTATCAAAAAATGGGGCTGGCGGGACGCGACGACGCCATGGCAATGCAATACCTGATCCCCGGCTGGAAGTTCGATAATAAGCGCCCGTGCCTCGTGCGCTGAGCGGGCTAGGCCCTCCGCAACCGTTCCAAGAGGATGTCATGGCGACCGGAGCGCAGCGGAGTGGAGCCATCTTTTGTTTTTCGGCGGCAAAAACAAAAGGTGGCTCGACTTCGCTCGCAATGACAGTCTGGATTTGTTTTGAGATATACGTTCTGGGAAACCGCTAAGTTTAACCATGATCGTTATCATTCCCATTGATTCGAGGAACCCGAAATGTCTAAAGCAACTGCTACCTCCAGCGCATGGCCGGAAGTCCGTTCGGCACTGCTGAATATCGTTGGCGAAAAGGGCTGTCTTTTTGACCCCGGCGACACCGCCTCTTACTGCGTGGACTGGCGGCAGCTCCGCCAGGGGAGCACACCGGCCGTCGTCCGCCCAGCCAGCACCGAAGAGGTAGCTGCCGTGGTCCGCCTCTGCGCCGAACGCCGCATCCCCATCGTCCCGCAGGGAGGCAACACCAATATGGTGATTGGCGCCACGCCCAGCGCCGCGGGCAACGAAATCGTCTTGTTGCTCTCCCGCATGAACAAGATTCGCAACCTCGATGCTGTCGATCTGACCTTGACCATCGACGCCGGAGCCACGCTCAAAGCGGCGCAGGAAGCTGCACTCGCCGAAGGTTGCATGGTGCCGCTCACCATGGGCTCGGAGGGCTCAGCGCAGATCGGCGGCGTGCTCTCCACCAACGCCGGCGGCAACAACACGCTGCGCTATGGCAATGCGCGCGACATGGTGCTCGGTCTCGAAGTCGTCTTGCCCGACGGCTCAATCTGGAACGGTTTGCGCCGCCTGCGCAAAGACAACACCGGATACTGTCTCCGCCAGCTCTTCGTCGGAGCCGAAGGCACTCTCGGCATCATCACCGGGGCCGTGCTGAAACTGGTGCCGCGCCCGCGCGATCTGGCGCTCGCCCTCTGCGCCATCTCCTCCACGCAAGCGGCCCTGGACCTGCTCCTGCTCTGCCGCAGCCATTTTCACGACTCCATCAACGCCTTCGAGTACATGGAAGGCCATGTCATGGAAATCATCCGCAAGCATTTTCCCGAGACGCGCTACCCTCTGGCCGAACCCGCCGCACACTATGCCTGGGTCGAGTTGGCCGACGCTTCACCCGACGCCGGCCTGCGCGAAAAGTTGGAAGACCTGCTGGCCGAAGCCATGGACAAAGGCATCGTGCTCGATGCCGCGCTCGCCGGCAGCTCATCCGAGCGCGCCGCCATCTGGCAGTTGCGCGAAGAGGTCACCGACGCCCAACAGCGCGAAGGCACGTCCATCAAGAACGACGTTACCGTGCCGGTTTCAAAAACGCCGGAGTTCATCACCCGCGCCACCGCCGAGTGCGAGCGCCAGTTCCCCGGCATCCGCGTCATGGCCTACGGACACCTCGGCGACGGCAATACCCATTTCAATCTCACCGTGCCCCTCGGCGGGGATAACGCCGCCTTCAAGGAACGCACCCACGAGATTCAGGCAGTCGTCAATGAAGTGGTTCGCCAGTACGACGGCAGCTTCTCCGCCGAACACGGCATCGGAGCCCTCAAGCCTTACATGATGGAGAAATGGCGCGGCGGCGCCGAACTGGATACCATGCGCAAAATCAAGGCAGCCCTCGACCCGCTGGGAATTATGAACCCCGGCAAGCTGCTGCCATAGGCGCGTTCCGATCCAGAGAAGTCCAAACCCGAAGGCTTATGCGCCGCCAAGAAATGCCTGACGGTCAAACTCCGCGAGACGCCCCTGCCCGGCCAGTGTGAGGACATGGCGAATAACAAACTTCCAGGGCGTCGATGGACGGGTCATGATATTCCATTCCTCTTGGCATTCGGGTGATGCGGCAAGTTCGCCTGCGGCCCGAGAAATCCAGCGATTCACGAAGTTCATCATCTCAATTCTCTGGGCGCACAACGCTCCACGTTGCAAACCATATGCTGTAATGGTTTCGGTGACTCGGCGGGCTTGCCCGGCATCGAGGGTGGGATTAGGCTGGAGTTCACCATTAACTGGATTGAGCCAGAGAAAAAGCTCGGGATCATCCTGATCGGGCTTCAGTAAACGGCCCTGATGATCGAAATCGCCCTTACTGCCGTTACAGATGCCACACGACGGGAATAAGTTTTGCCAATCAAATACCAGCTCAGGCCGCACCGTTTTGGCTTGGTAATGCTCAATTTCAATGAATGAAGTTACATTCAGCACTCCCTCGCAAAATGCGCACTTTCCGCGAGAGCATGCAAGCAGAGGCGCTTGCAGTGCCTGCCTTGCTGTGGTCGTCGCCCAACTGATCTTCGTGCCATCCCGAAGGCTGTCGGTCCAGCGGGAAGTCCATTTCACGCGATTGCGCGTGAGCGATTCCGGCTCCGCCGGTCGTATCAAGCGGACCACAATTAACTTACCTCGCTTGCTTTCTTACTTTGGTTTTTGCACCCCGTTGCACAGGTTCTACACCTGATTGGAGCGAAGCTATCAACGAGTCGCTTATGGCGAGCATTGGTGTAACAATCTGTCGCAGTTCCTCGCTTCGAGAACTCAGCTTCTCCTGAAGCTCTTGCATCCTGCTCTCCTGTTTTGAGGAAAGCGCTCCTGCGACTTCGTCGCGCTTAAGCCCGTTCCATTCCTCCAACAGTTTTTCCGTGTCAATATCGAAGCGACTGCTGACACCAAAAATATCCTTCATGGTGGCCAAGAGGCTTTCACCAATCGGTGCATCTTCGGGCGGGCGATTGTACGCACGGCCATCGTCGTCCAGTTCCAAAACATGAATTCGGGCGCCTGGACAAGAGGCAATCACGAATGGCGAATGAGAGGTCGCAAAAACCTGAACCTCGGGCAAGGCTTTATTGATGGAGGGCAAAATGGAACGCTGCCATTTCGGATGAAGGTGGGCATCGACTTCGTCCAATAGCAGAACACCTGAATGTGTCGATTCGGGCTGCGAACCTAGCATATCCATGCGCATCAGGAAGTCGGCTAGCCATCCGACTGTGCTACGTACCCCGTCGGGAAGCTGGGAAAAGTCCAAGTTCTTGTGGTACATCAGCAGCCTGGGCTGTAGCGAAGGTTCAATATCCACACTAAATCTGATGTCTTGATCGCACATGAGCTTGAGCGCATGTTCAAAGCGTCCGAGAGCGGTCGAATACTTCGACTCACTTTGGCCGCGCTCTTTGGCGATAGCTTTCTTGCTGAATAAGCCTAATAACCAACTCTGAATGGCCTCATTCTGAACTGTCGCCTGAAACGATAACGCATCCTGCATGTGGGACTTGAGGCGAACCGAAAGGTTCACCTCTGGCAGGTATTTGAGCAGCCGTGAGGGGCCGTATGCGGCAATTAGCAAACGCGAAGGCCAGCCCTCCTCGGGGCCCCCAACTCGCAAATACCCAAAGGGCAGACGGTCATCGTCCTCTCGCGACTTGTTGTCCTTGCCTCTACGTGGCCAGACCCACTGTCGCTGAATCGGTTGGCCGCTAAGAGATTCCACTTTGTGAGCGACAAGCGACGCCTTGAGCCATTCGTGTAAACGCTCTGCCCATCCCTCAGTGGCGTCGGTGGTCTTCGCCAACGCAATAGGCCCTATACCTGGCATGATCAAAAGCAGCATCGCCCTGGTGCTCTTGTATCCTTGGACGAGGTGCTCCCATTCTTGCCATTGGAAGCCATGCGAATCCGCGAACTCGAATAGCCAAGCAATAGTTCGCAAAATGGTCGATTTGCCTGAGCCGTTGATACCCGCAAAGATATGTGGGCCCGGGTGCGGATTCCCGTCAGCATCAGAAAAATCGAAATCGAAGCTCTTGAATGGCCCGATTCCTTCTCCAGCCAAGCGCGCAATAATCGCCATTGTGTCCTCAGTGTAGGCCCTAGGCGCTGCGGGCCCCAGACTTATTTTAGGCCAAGCCGGGTACCCCGTTCTAGTGCAGCTAGGGCGGGGTAGTTGACGTTCTCAACTGGTGTGACCCTGCGCCGGCGGTTTCCGCTTGCGTTCTATCTTGAAGGTTGCCGTTGCCTTAGCCACAAGTGTTCCCTTCTGGTCGCGCACTTCTCCCTCGACAAAGGCCACGGTTCTTCCCGCTCGCAACAATCGGGCCTCCGCCAGCAAAGTGCCGCGCGCGGGCTCGATAAACTGGACGTTCAAGGTCACCGTTCCCTCGCTCTTCCAATCGTCCGTGTGGCTCCGGCAGGCGATGCCGAGCGCTGCGTCCAGCAGGGTTGCCGTCACGCCTCCGTGGGCAACGCCGCGCCGGTTTTTCAGCGCGTCGGTGATTTCCAGCGAAACCACCGCCCTTCCCGGAGACCATTCGACGACCGTCAAGCCGAGATGTTTCGAAAACGGCGAATCAGCCAGCGGATTCATCGCGCCTGAGGCGCCGTCAATGGCAGCCCGATGATGCGCTCCAATTCATCCGCCGTCAGGCCCTCGACGGTCTCCACAACCTTCAGGCCCTGCGGCGTGATGTCAATGACCGCCAGGTCCGTATAGACGCGCGAGACGCAGCCGATGCCGGTCAGCGGATACGTGCAGCGCTCGACGATTTTGCTCTCGCCCTTCTTGGTGAGGAGCTCCATCATCACGAACACCTGCTTGGCGCCGATGGCCAGGTCCATGGCGCCGCCCACCGCCGGAATCGCGTCGGGCGCGCCGGAATGCCAGTTCGCCAAATCGCCCGTGGCCGACACCTGGAAAGCGCCCATCACGCAAATGTCGACGTGTCCTCCGCGCATCATCGCGAACGAGTCGGCATGGTGAAAGTAGACGCCGCCTTTCAACAGCGTAACCGGCTGTTTGCCCGCGTTCAGCAGGTCCGGGTCTTCCTCGCCCGGAGGCGGCGCCGGTCCCATACCCAGCACACCGTTTTCGCTGTGCAGAATAACTTCGCGGTCCTTGGGAAGATGATTCGCCACCAGCGTGGGCATGCCTATGCCGAGATTTACGTATGCCCCTTCCGGTATGTCCTGGGCGATACGCGCCGCCATTTCATCGCGATTCAGTTTTTTCATCGCACTTCCTTCTCGCGGTCCCCGGCCCCTACTTTCGGCTTCACTGCCACCACCCGCTGAACGAAGATGCCGGGGGTGACAACGCTCTCGGGATCCAACTCTCCGAGTTCGACGATCTTGTCCACCTGCGCGATCGCGCAGCGCGCCGCCATGGCCATGATGGGCCCGAAGTTTCGCGCCGTCTTGTTATAAATCAGGTTTCCCCAGCGATCCGCCGCCCGCGCTTTGATCAGCGCCACATCGGCATGGAGCGGATACTCGAGCACGTAGTCGCGGCCGCTGATTTTGCGGGTTTCCTTGCCTTCAGCCAGTATCGTTCCGTATCCCGTGGGAGTAAAGAACGCGCCGACGCCCGCCCCGGCCGCCCGTATACGCTCGGCCAGATTGCCCTGCGGAACCAGTTCCAGCTCGATGCGCCCCGCGCGGTAAAGCCCGTCGAAAACGTCGGAATCGACCTGGCGCGGAAAGGAGCAGATGATTTTGCGCACCAGCCCCGCCTGCAGCAGCGCCGCCAACCCGGTAAAGCCGTTGCCGGCATTGTTATTGACCACGGTGAGATCGCGCGCTCCGCGGGCGATCAGCGCATCGATCAGTTCGCTGGGCATTCCGGCGTTACCGAAGCCGCCGATCATCACCGTCGAACCATCCCGCACGTCGGCCACGGCGGCCTCTACGGTTGCAACGCGCTTATCAATCATCTGGCCGCACCTCGCATCTGGCTGCACCTCGCACTTCACGATTGTCAACGGAAGTATATATCGTGCCAGTAATCGTTCCTCGTCGTCAGGCGCTCCGCACCGTTATCGGACATGCCGGACCCATTCTTTCGTATTATCGGACGTGCCAGGCGCATTTTTTCGTGTTCGGAAGGCTCAAAAAGTGCGGGTTTGCGCGCTGTCCCAATCACCGTCCGCCGGCCTTCAGACAAGCTTCATCGGCGCCGCTGATTTCTCCCGCTAGGCCTTTATTCTCAAATGGTTCCACTTCGCCGTCCGACGGACGGCAGGCCCAGAAATTCTGCTTGACAGTCGGCGCGCACAAGCAGATACTCCGGCCCAAATCCATAAGGCGAAAAACCGCCCGTGATAACGATGAGCCGCGAATCGGGGAGTAATTTGCCGAACCGGTTTTCTTGTCGTTGTCGTCGGCAAGGGGCTGATTGGATGTTGTTTGACCGTTTTGCGAAAGATATATCTCCGCTCTAATGCTGACAGTGACGACAGTCAAAGGAAC
The DNA here is from genome assembly GCA_963842345.1 of uncultured Acidobacteriota bacterium. Taxonomy (GTDB): domain Bacteria; phylum Acidobacteriota; class Terriglobia; order Terriglobales; family Acidobacteriaceae; genus CAWBRT01. Next base: position 32,919 of record CAWJGD010000020.1, on the reverse strand, counting down.
TTCTCATGGAACGATCGATTGCATTCAATCTCAATGGCAAGCCGACGAAAATCAAGGTCGATGACGAGCGCATGCTGCTATGGGTGTTGCGTTATGACCTTGGCCTGACGGGCGCCAAGTTCGGCTGCGGAACCGCCGTTTGCGGCGCCTGCACCGTTATTGTAGACAACCAGGCTGTCAGGTCGTGTGCGCTCCCGGTCAAGGAAATCGCCGGGAAGAAAGTCCTCACCATCGAGGGCTTGAGCAAGGACGGACACCTCCACCCCATCCAGGAAGCCTTCGTTAACCACAACGCCTTTCAGTGTGGCTATTGCACCCCGGGCATGATTATGAACGCCTACGCGCTTCTGCTGAAGACGCCGCGACCGGCCGCCGCCGACATCGTTCGCCACATGGATGGCAATCTCTGCCGTTGCGGGGCGCAGGTTCGGATCGTCGAGGCCATCCAGGATGCGGCCGTGACGATGAAAGGAAGGGCGTGATGAAACAAGATGAGACGACGGTAACGGCCAACGGCGGCGTCAACCGCCGCGATTTTCTCAAGCTTGGAAGCGGCTTGGCGGTGTACTTCTGGGTTGGCCCGATGGACGTCTTCGGCCAGGCTCCGCCCGCGGTTGCCACCGACTTCAACGCATACATACAGATCGGAGCTAACGGTCGCGTCACCTGCATGGTGGGCAAGATCGAGATGGGGCAGGGCCTGCAGACCGCGCTCGCGCAAAACCTTGCCGAGGAACTTGAGGTCAATATTGACTCGGTCGACATGATCATGGGCGATACCGAGCTGTGCCCGTGGGATATCGGAACTTTTGGGTCTCTGGCCAACCGGCAGTTGGGCCCAGTGCTGCGCGGAGCCGCGGCCGAGGCCAGAGCCGTCCTGCTTCAAATGGCTTCCGAACGTCTCAATGCTCCGGTCGAACGGCTGCAGGTAAAGGACGGCGTCGTCACCGATCCGGTACAGGGTAAGCGCGTTTCCTACGCGGAGTTGGTTCAGGGAAAGCGCATCGAGCGCAAGCTCGGCAAGGTTGCGGTGAAACCCACCACAGCCTACAAGGTGATGGGCACGTCTGCCCGGCGCAAGGATGCGATCGAGAAAGTTACCGGCAAAGCCAAATACACAGCCGACTTCGTGCTTCCGGGAATGGTATTCGCACGCATTCTCAGACCACCGGCACACGGAGCAACCCTCAAGAGTGTCGACACCAGCGCCGCCGAGAAGATGCCTGGCGTCCAGGTGGTGAAAGACCGCGAGCTGATTGCGGTAATCGCTGACCGCCCTGACATTGCCGAGAAGGCTCTGGGGCTCATCAAAGCGCAATTCGAGCCTTCACCGAACAAGTTAGACGACAAATCTATTTTCGATCACCTGGTTGCGGCCAAGGTGGAAACCAAGGTAGTGGCCGAAAAGGGAAGCCTTGCGGAGGGCGAAAAGCTCGGCGAGGTTTTCGAACAAACATACCTACACAGCTATGGCGCGCATGCGCACATGGAAACGCACTCAACCCTGGTGAAGATCGAGGGCGGCAAGGCCACCTTGTGGGCGAGCACGCAAAGACCTTTCGGGGTTCGCGATGCCGTGGCGCAGACTCTGGGCTTCACCCAGCAAAACGTGCGCGTGATTACTCCCTACCTGGGCGGCGGCTTCGGCGGAAAGAACTACGTCCAGAATGCCGTCGAAGCGGCACGGCTGGCGAAGCTGGTCGGCAAACCGCTCCAACTTGTCTGGAACCGTTCGGAAGACTTCATGTATGACCGGTTCAGGCCGGCGGGTGTGGTGAAGATCCGCTCGGCCATGACGAAGGAGGGCCAGCTTGCCTTATGGGACTTCACGGTATACGCCGCCGGCGACTGGGGATCTCCGACCTTCTATGATGTGCCGAACAACCGGACGGTGGCAGCGCCAGTAGCCGAACTCGCCTGGCGCAGGGGAGACAACGCCGGAGGAGTACATCCGTTCAACGTCGGCGCATGGCGGATGCCGGGCACGAACACAATTTCATTTGCCCGCGAATCGCACATGGACATGCTGGCGAGCAAAGCTGGTATCGATCCGGTCGAGTTCCGCCTAAAGCATTTAAGCGACAAACGCATGCGGGGCGTGCTTGAGGCAGCCGCAAAGCAGTTTGGCTGGAAGCCCGGGAAAACGCCGAGCGGCCGGGGAGTGGGCGTCTCCTGTGGTTTGATCTACGGCACTTACGTCGCGAGCATGGCGCAGGTGGAAGTCGACAAGAACACAGGGGCTGTGCAGGTTAAGCGGGTCGTCACCGCAGTTGACCCGGGCACCGTGGTCAATCCGGAAGGCGCGCGTCAGCAGGTTGAAGGCTGCATCACCATGGGCTTGGGCTACGCGCTGAGCGAAGAAGTGCTTTTCAAGGACGGAGAGGTGCTGGCTCGCAACTTCGACAGTTACGAGATTCCACGCTTCTCGGCAATGCCGAAGATGGAGGTGGTGTTGGTCGACAATCGTCAGTTCCCACCCGACGGAATGGGCGAACCGCCGATCATCACCATGGGCTCGGTAATCGCCAATGCGATTTATGACGCCACAGGGGCCAGACTGCTACAGCTTCCAATGACGCCGGATCGCGTGAAAGTAGCGCTTAAAAGAAGCTGAACGGGCGGAACGCAGAGTGCGGCAATCAGCGGCCAGTGCTTATTTTTGAGCAGGGGACCTTTTGGAGAAGCTGCCAAGACCGTCGCTGGACCTGATTCTCGCTGGGTTTGCTGGCTGTACCTAGCGACATGCGCACGCGGCTGAACAGCATTGCGCAATAGCGGGAAATAGCAGGTCAGCCATCACTTTTGGGAGGAGAATTCAAATAATGAAACGTATCTCGATTCTAATGTTTGTGGGTCTGTTGACATTGGGTGTGGTGAGCCTTACGGCTGCTCCGCCCGTCCTTAATGTCGGCGACGCACATGAGCTTGACACCGATTACCCAAGCCCCTTCAACGTGAATTTGGCAGAGTGGTTTGTTGCGCATCAGCTGCCCGCGGGCGAAAAGGGGCCACGCATGGATGTAATCTTCAAGACACCGCGCGTGCTGGTGCTGGGGATGACCATCCGCGGGGATTTCCCTGCGCACTATCACCTTAACTCCGACGAGATTCTGGTTCCGATCAAAGGCCATTGCCAAGAGTACGTTAACGGCAAGTGGGAAATGGTCGGACCGGGAGATATTCATTACAATCCGCGCGGGGCCATCCATGGATTGCACTGCGAGCCGGGCATGGAGTTCCAGTCGTTCGACATCTTTACTCCAGCTCTGCCCCCGGCAGGCGATCGAGTAATGCTCGACAGCAAGGAAAGCAAAGCCAAGCCCGGCGACATCGTTGGAGACTGGGCTTTGATCGATACGCAGTTCAAATCGGGCAAGAACATTAACTTGGATGAATGGTATGCCAGCCATCCCATAGCAGCGGGTCAGGCCATGCGGTTGGATCTGCCGATAGGAACGCCTCGCAACCAAATGGTCATAGCGCAAAAGCCTGCACTGAAAGCGCATTACCATGGCTCATCGGACGAGATCATCTATGTCTATAAAGGCGTCGGCGAAGAAATGATTAAGGGAGAATGGGTAAAACTGAAGGCGGGCGAGATCCATTTCTGCCCGCGAGGTTTCATCCATGCCATTCGTCCGGTAAGTGACGATTTTAAAATCTTTGCCGTATTTCCACCGCCTCCGGCCAACGGCGCCGACAGGATATTTGTGGAAACGTCCGCAAAATAGTCGTGCGAATGAGTGTGTTCTGAGAAGACGCCTTATCAACTGAAAGGCCGGGCGCATTCCGGCCTTTCGCCTTTTCGAATCCGCGTGAGTATCCTGTAGCCGGATAAAGATTCATCTGCAAAACTAAGACGGACCCCTGAAAGATATAAGCCTTAACCCGCCGAAACCTCAGGCGGACACTCGAAGGCAATCGTAATCATTCGGTATTAAGGTGCCTTGGGGGATTTCCCAAGGAGACCCGATGTCAAGAATTGCTTTGTTCGTTGCGACTCTGTGCCTTTTAAGTGCCTTCGGGTGCGGCTCAAAAGAGCCGTCTTCACCGACCTCAGCAACGCAAGCGAACTCGTCCTCACCCACCGGTGAGACGCCTGCCTCGGCCGGTCCCTCGTCGAGCAATAGCTCAGGCACAACGACTTCAGGCTCATCAGCTCAATCCAGTGTCGCGATCACATCAGCCAGTTTGCCGACGGCAACGGCGGGCGCAGCCTTCAGCGCGACTCTGACGGCATCCGGCGGGACTCAGCCTTACACCTGGACCCTGGCAAGCGGCCAACTGCCGAGCGGCATGAGCCTCTCCGCCGCCGGCGTCATTTCCGGCACCACTGCGGTCACCGGCACGTTCCCCTTCACCGCGGAAGTGATCGATGCAACCAGCGCCTCGGCAACCGCCAGTCTCAGCTTAATCGCCGCCGCCCAGAGCACCGCTCCCGGCTACACCCGTTGGTATGCTCCCACCAGTTTTTGGAACACGCCGATTGCGGCCAATGCGGCGATCGATGCCAACTCCGTGGGCATGATTTCATACGCCATTGCTTCGTACGCGAATAGCGCGAACCTGGCCAACACTCAGCGCTTGGGGCATGAGCTATGTCTACACCACTTCCACCGGCTCAAAGAACTACACCGTAACTTGTACGCAGTATTGCACCAGCAGTTCTATTAGCTTCCCGATCCCTGCTGGAACCTTGGCGAATACTGGTTCCGACCACCATCTGGCGGTGATCAATACCACCACCAACACGGAGCTGGATATGTGGGAGGCCTCTTATAACAGCAGCAGCGATACCTGGTCGGCAGGATCATTCGCCACTACATCCACCGCCGGATGGGGAGCCATCTGCGCCCTCGGACAACTCTGTAACGGTGAAGTAGCCGCGGGATTTGCGATGTTGGGCGGTGCAATTCGTCCGGAAGAAATCGCGGCGGGAGTGATCCCACACGCTCTCTCCATAACGACTCCAGCCACCAAATCCGGGTATATCGCCTGCCCGGCTACGCACACGGACGGCCAGAGCAGCAACGCCAACGCGATTCCAGAGGGCGCTCACATTCAGCTAAACCCCTCCTTCAACGTCGCCGCGCAATCGTGGCCGGCGTGGCAGAAAACCATCGCCGTGGCGCTTCAGACCTATGGGGCTTACGTCTCCGACACCAGCGGTTCCCTGGCTCTGTACGCGGTCAATGATATGAACTCCGGAAACACAACCTGGACCTCAGTCGGCATGTCTGGCAACGGCGAAAGTCTATCGTTCCTGCCGTGGAGTGAATTTCAGGTGATTCAGATGACGCAATGCGGTAACTGACCTTTCAATCCTTGCGCCAAATAAAAAGGGCCGGTTTCCCGGCCCTCTCTTTTTTTGCAAATCCAGTCCTGCAACTAAACGCAACCTAAACAAGGAATAAGGGGCACGGCATTGCCGCACCCCTTACTTAACATATTGCAACTTGTTTCGTGGAATCGCTCTAAGATTGGCGACGCTACAGCACCTCCGCAGGCATGCTCTCCGATCCTGTTTAGTTACAGGACTGGACTTGCAGCACGCGGAAGCTGCTCCAGGGCAGGTTGGACAAACTCGGAGCCTTGGTCATGCCGACCGAGGACCACGTGGTGTTGCCCTGATTCATATCGGTCACCGCATACAGAGCCAGCGCGCCGCTGGTGTCGACCACGTAAGCCCCGTAGGTCTGCAACGCCTTGGCGATGGTCTTTTCCCACGCCGGCCACGATTGCCCATCGACATTGAACGCCGGGTCCAGTTGCACCCGCGCGCCTTCGGGGATGGCGATGGCGTTGCTGCTGGCGCCGTCCGTGTGGGTCGCCGGGCAGGCGATGTAGCCGGATTTGGTGGCGGGCGTGGTTAGGGCAAGGGCATGGTCGATGTGTCCCTGGGCAATCTCTTCGGGACGCACCGAACCGCCGAGCATGGCGAAACCGGCGGCTACCTCGCCGTTGCAGTGCTGCCCTTCGGCACAATTTGCTCCCCAGCCGGTAATGGAGGTCGTGGTGCGCGACCCAGCCGACCAGGTATCGCTGCCGACGTCATAGGAGGCTTCCCACATGTCCAGCTCCAGATTGCCGTTGATGACCGCCAGATGATGATCGGAGCCGGTGCTGGACTTAGCGCCTGTTGGGATGGGGAAGACGATGGTGTCGCCGGTGCAATACATGGTGCAGGCAACGGTGTAGGACTTGGAGGTGGAGCTGGCGTAGATGTATCCCATGCCCCAGGCGTTGTCGTTGGCGAGCACGGCGTTGGAGGCATAGGCCGAGAGGGCATAGGCGATCATGCCCACGGAGTTGGCATCAATCGCCGCATTGGCCGCAATCGGCGTGTTCCAGAAACTGCCGGCAGAGTAGAACGTCGTGACGGAAGATGCTGCTCCCGCACGTGCCATTTGTGAGCTTGCGGGAATTACAGGTCCCACGAGCCACGAAATCAGCAACAGAACAATAACCAAACATCCCAGAGCCCACCGGCTGGATTTTCTGAGGATGAAGCGCCTTGCTGACGTCGTCCCATCTACACGCGCAATGAGTTCTTCTGTGTGATACGGCATGAGTGCTGTTTTGGTGTTACGATCCGCTCCGGTGTCATAGACAATGAGCTAAAGCCTTTCCATCGACGAAGCATGGTTCCTGGTGGGCTTCAGAGCAACTGAATGTCAGGACTTTGCAGCCTCGGGTGCGGAGCTTTGGCGCGGAGTCACCTTCCAGGTAAGCGCCTGCCTGCCCGTCAAATAGCGCGCCAGGCCAACTATGTAGGCGGTGTTCATAAGGCAGAACTGCAAGGGGAGAGCAAACGGGCCGGCCGCCTTCCCGGCGAACCGCAGCCGGCATCCAATTGCCGCCATCGAGTAAAAGAGAAGTTGGCACGCTAGGATTGCGCCATAGAACGGCCGCCACGCCAGCATAAAGTTCGCTGCCAAGGCCGCCAGGAGTAAGAAGGGCGTCAGCAAACGCAATAGGCGATGCGAGAAGAACGCGAACGCCGGCGCGCCCTTAAGCGGGTTCAGGTATCCTGGATTTTGCAATAGTGTTTGATAAGCTCCGGCGCCGATGCGGGTCCTCCGCTGGAACTGCCCTTCCACGCTCGGGACAATATCCTCCATCGCAACGGCCTCGGGGTCATACACCACGCGATAACCGTCAAACCGAATTTGGAGCGGAACTTGTAAGTCTTCCACAAGGGAGGCCGTGCTTGGCTTGAAGAGTTCCCGGCGAACCGCATAGATTGACCCGTTCGCGCCCAAAAGGCAGTTGAGGCGATTCTCCAGCAGCTTGATTACGGATTCGTAGCGCCAGTATAGCGATTCGCCCGAACATCCCTCGCCTCCGAAGCGCATTTCCTCTCCGCTGACCGCGCCCACCCGCGGATCGGAGAAGTGCCGCACTAATTTATAAAGGCACTCGCAATCCAAAATCGTATTGGCGTCGGTAAAGACCAGGACATCTGCCTCCGTGCGCTGCACGAGATCGCGAAGCACTTCCAGCTTCCCGCGCCGCAACGGAAATTCGAAAATGCGCAAGCCGGGTATCGAAACACTGCGCGCACGTTCCGCGCTCGCATCGGTCGGAGCGTCGAGCCCAAGCAGCACTTCAAGCTGACCGGCCTGGTAGCGCAGCAAAGCAGTATTCCGCAGCTTGGCTTCGATGACTTCCTGCTCGTTGAACGCCGCAATGATGATCGCGACGCTCGGCAGGTGGCTTGCGGCGCGGCTCCGGCGATCACGCCGCGAGAGCAGAAACCGGAGGTCCCGCCCCGCCTCGGCGATCGTTGAACTGATAAACAACAGCACGGGATAGCCTGCGTAGTGATACGCTACGGCGGCTACCGATAACCAGAAGATCCATTCAGCGCCTGACATATTTGACGGCTCTTACCGAGTGCTTTCATCTTGGGGTCTGGTTGAAGTTATGGGACTTGATGGAGGATTTTTATGAACTTGTTGCCGCGCAGAGCGGAGCAAGACAAGCGGCATCCGGCGTCGCAATGGCGACTTTTGTGGTCATGATGCGCGTTGTGTCACTTCGACTGGCTCGTTAGCGGTGGCCACGCCTTCAAACAGCTTTTGCTTCGCGAGAGTGTTCGCCGTGAGATCAAACTCCCGGATGACCTTTTCCCTGCCCCGGATAGCGAGTTCCCGGGCGAGTTCGGGCGACGTGTAGATCGTCATCAGCGCGTCGCCGAGAGCACGGGCATCACTATGCGGTACAAGCAGGCCTGTGCGGCCGTGTTCGACGAGTTCCGGAATTCCACGGATTGAACTTGCGATGACCGGTACCCCTGACGCCATTGCCTCCATCAGGCTTACGGGGATTCCCTACTCATGCCGCTCGGGGTCATAATGCTTTGCAGCGTGAGTACGTCGGCCTCGGCCATGAGTTCGAGAACATGGTGGCGAGGCTGGCGGCCCAAAACTTGCACGCGCCCTTCAAGTCCCAGTTCGCGTATCTGCCGCTCGAGCAATGGACGGTCTTCGCCTCCGCCGACTAGCAGGCAACGAAGGTCCACTCCACGCCTGCACAGTTCCGCACAAGCTTCGATGAGGTATCGCTGGCCTTTATGCTTTTCCAGGCCGGCAATGCAAAGGATCGTGAACTGCTTGTTCGCCCTGACTGCATTCCGCGGCTTGAAGAGCGAGGTATCCACGCCGCAATGGACCACGTGCATCTTGCCGGCGCACTCCGGGCCATACAGTTCGGTCAGCAAACGGCGGTTGTATTGGGAAATGGTGATGAAGAACTCCGACTCCCGGATTTTCTCCCCGAGCATCGTGCGATCCACGTAGATTTCATGCGAGTGCGCGGTAAAGCTGTAAGGAATTCCGGCAAGTAGGCGAATCACGTAGGCCGCGAGTGCCGGATGCGTCGCCCAATTTGCGTGTACGTGCTCGATGCCGGCCTTCCTGCATCTGCCGCGCGAAGTGCGCGGCTACCGGCACAATGTACAGCGCCCTGGCAAAGAAGCTGGGCGAGGCAACGTTTCCCATCAGAGCGCGCCACCAGGAACGCAGATAGGCGATGGGCGAGTGCCGTAACCAGAACAGTTGCGATCCCAGAACCGGCCAGGAGACAAGCGTTGCAATAATGGGCGCGCTCCACTACTGGCGCGGCCTCGGCATGCATGATTCCCTCGTTTTCGCGAAGGATGGAAAAAACGCTCACTTCCGTCCCGAGCCGTTCAAGTTCGAGGATTTCGAACAGGATGAAGGTTTCGGTGATTTTCGGAAAGCGCGAGACGATGTACGCAATTCGCTTGCGCGGCTGTTTAAGCTTCATACCAGGCAGCTCCAATTTCGCTTCGAGATGTGCGCACCGGCTTCAACGGCACCGTCGCCGGGGACTCGGCCTGAGGGGCGTAGATTGCCGTCGCCGCGCCACACAATCCCAGCAAGAGATACAAGTAACGGGTTAACGAGAGATGCAAAAAGGTGCGGCCACGAAGAACGCCAGAAGTCCTAGCATGAGGCTCGCCAGCGTATGCGCGTACTCAGGACGGCTTCGCGCCCAATACGCGCGGAGCACGACCATCGGCTTCACGGCCGCCCAGCAGAACCAGCAGGAATACCCCGAAGCCCACAATGCCTGTTTCAGCCGAGGATTTCGAGGTACATGTTGTGGGCGCCGGCATCCTTGGCCGGCTGAGCATAGCCGTACATCCTGCCGTATCACGGAATGTACTTGGGCGCTTGGCCGAAACCCACGCCGAGCAGCGGATGATCCAGAAAGATGTGCCAGGTCTGCGATGACAATGGTCTTGCGCAATAGAATCGAGCGGTCGACCGCGCGCGGATTTCCAGATTCGCCGCCGAGAGTTTGGATTCGACGGATGAACATCGGATCCGTTATCGCCAGAATCAACATTAGCGGCAATGACCACCGGCAGCACGTGCCGCAAGCGAAGATACCGAAACACAATCAGCGCGGCAACGAGCTGCGCAGACGGCGAGGGTCGCCGCCGCGCGAATAGGAGAGCACAACACCGGCGAGGATGGCGGCCAACAGCCAGCAATGCGGGTATTCGCTCACGCCAACTTGGGCTTGCCCAGAACCGCAGCAGCGCAATGGGCACCAGCACAATCATGATTTGCGCGTAGTAGTTTGCATCGCCAATGGACCCCATGGCACGCCAAGTGGGATATAAAGCCTGGAAAGCTTGGTCCTCCGGCTCATCGACTGGGCGCAGTATCGTCGCTAGTCTCGGGGATAAGTCGAACGGATGGCTGACCGCGAAGCCCGCGTAGTCTTGTCCGTATGCGTGGGTGACACGCTGAACCAACGAGAGAGTTCCCAGCAGAACGCCGGCCAGCACCATTGCCCAAAGACAACGCCGCAGCAGTACGTGGGTTCGCACCGTGTTCAGGATCAGAAAATAAAGCACGACCCCTTGCAGCGAAAAAACACGTGAGGGCACTGAAAGATGCTTCGTGATGTCCGCTGAAAACTCGGCCGATGCGACTTGCACGACGAGGTAGACAAGCATGAGGCCCAGCACGCCATTGGTGCGCACTGGCTCACGCCGAATGATGACGTAGTAAAACAGCGGAAGGCCCAGCACCAGGAAGCTCGCGACGGCGGCAATCGCCGGAACGTGATGGAAACGCACCGCGGCCGCAGCGAGATTGCCCCAGAGCGCGAAGACAGCACCGAGGGTAGCCAGGTCCGGTTTCCACAGAGCCAGCGCAAGCACCGCCATCAGCAGCAAAACCAGCGATGAGCAGCCTTGGAATCGACGGAGGCGGCCACGATAAAAACTCCAGTGCCTAACCCGATGACCCCGAGAAAGTGGATAAGCACTGCGTCTGCGGCTGTTTCCACAAGCGAGTTGATCTGTGATAGCCATGCTGCTCTAGAACCGAGGGTGTTAAGTGAGAGAGCGTCCAGTGCGCGGGAGAAGGTTCAGCACTTCACTCGTGTGTTGGTTGCAATAGCGCTCTCAATCCGGCTAACAGCGGGTACTGCCTTGCCGAACGGAGTCGCGCCATCACTTGGCATTTGGCGGTGTGGAGAATTTTGCCATACGCGCTTTTCCGGAACACATAGCAGTGGGCGTGGGAGCGCGTCGTCGAAGTCCACTTCAACTTCCAGGGCGTGCTCGGACCGACGGTATCGTAATCGGTGATACCTCGGGAAATGCAATCGCGCAAAACCGCCTCTACCAGCAAATGCCCGGGGCCGACGGAGGCGTATCGCTCGTCGTAAGCCACTTTCGGAGCATAATAACGACCGCGATACGTCAGGCCAAAGTGACCAGCCACCGGCACTCCATCAAAGTGGAGCAGATACAAAGAAAAATATCCGAGCGCGCTCGCGGATTTCGCGATTTCATCGTAGAACAACCGGGTCGCGGGCCGGGATGCAATCGCTGACTTTTGCCGGCCTTTCCAGCCGCTCATCTCGAGTGCATAGAACTGCTGAAGCTGGTCGGTGCCGGCCGAGTCCGTGCGACACAACTCAACACGCCACTTCTCGGAGGCGCGGCGCATATGCCGCCGCAGGTTCCGGCGGAATTCGCCGCTGGGAATCACTTGTAGCGCATCGTTTGCTCCATGCAATGAGACATACGGAGTAATATCGGTTGCCCATTGCCCGACCGGATAATGATCGGCAGCCGCCAATGCCAGCAGCTGTTCGGCCGCGCCACCCTTCAGGGTCATCCCTGAATTCCAGGACGTCCCAGTCATTCATTTCTTTCAGGCAATCCCACACGCAGCCAATCGCCGCCGCCTGCCCGTTACCGACAACAAGATCGACCCGGCACGAATGTACGTTGGACGCGCTGCGCAGCACGCGGGCGGGAAGGCCGCAGAATGTGCTCTCCTCCGTCAGCGGCAACACGGCACAAAGCCGTGCGCCTGTGCGAGCAGTCAGCAGCCGGACGGCGGCGCCAGGCGCGAACGCGCGCAGATAAGCGGCAGTCCATTCAGGATGATGAAACGGCGCCAGCTCGCTTTCGGCGCATAGTTCGCGCCACTCGCTGGCAACGCCGTCGACCAGTTCCGCGCCTCCGCGCTGCACAACCGCGATCACCCTGTCCTCCAGCTCCGGAATCGGACTTTCCAAGCAGGCTGTATTCGCAAGCAGGCAGGCGTTCATTAATCGCACTCTTTCTCTTTCAGCACGCACATCGCAGGCTGTGGGAAGCGACAGACAGAGCGGCCCAGCATGGAAATATGGAAGCAGCGAGACTGCATTCCGTATCCGGCGCGATGCAGTGCCTCATCGACGGCGATCGAGCGAGGGATTTCGAGGCAAATTTGGCTGCTGCTTTGCCGGTCGCAAAGCAGCGCCGCCAGCGCCTCGGCAGAATCTTGCATGTCTCGGCCGGCCAGGGTGCTGGTCTCGAATACGATCCTGGTGGTTGAATCGTGCGGGCTCTGCGCCGCCGGTCTCACGGAGCCAGAAAAGGTACTCGGCTGTCTGCGTCGATACCAGGTAGAGAGCTTCTCGCCTCCCCGTACACGGCGTCGAAGCGATTGCAGTGCGCTCTGGCTGATCGCATTATGGATCTTTAGTCGCGCCAAATCTCGCAATCCGGCGCGGCGAACCTGTGCGCCCGTTGCGTCGCTCACGGCCCACATACGACGGCAGACCACCTCTTCCCGCACGGCGAACACCCTGCCCAACGCGACGGCAGCCGAGCGGAATATTGCTTCGGGCCGCAGCAATCGTGCGCCGCGATTCACTGTCTGTTTTGCCCAACGAACAATCTCCGTTGCCCGGTTGTTGCGGCGCGCAATGTCTCGCACGCTTCGGCCAGCCCGCAGGAGCTGAGCCCGCGGCTGCCGCGGTGAACGATAGAAGTAAGCCGACCACGTTTTTCGTACGTGATTGGCGAAGCGGTCTTTGTACGCTTCATCTCCAATCGTGAAATCGAATTCCGACAGCTTCTCTTGCTGCGCATACTTGAAGAGGTTGCGCAGCAGCACCTCTCCGGGAGAATCATCCCAGTAGTTCACGTCGAAACTCGGCACATAAAAAATAAATTTGCCGGCGCGCTGAAATCCAAAGTGATACGCGATCGCACGGCCATTCAGTTCAAGCGCGCAAAAACGCAACTCATGCGCCGGATCGAGTTCCTCTACCAGAGCTCGCATCATGGCCCGTGGCGCGGAATCGAGAAACTGGCTGCGGACACCGTTGAGTGCCTGGCGTGTAGCGTGCTGCGCGAAAAACTCGTCCAGATGCCGCTGAATCTCCTGGCGATCCTCTATGTGGCGAAACGCAAGATTTCCTTGACGTCGAAGGCGGTTCTCGTGGCGCCGAAGGCTTTCCTTGCGTGCCAGCCGCTCGAACGTACCGGTTCCCTCATCCCGCACTGTGGGGCATGAGTACTGAAAGACGGCCTGGAAATGTCTCCGCAACTGCCACGCCGGAGACTCCAGAGATTGCATCACCGGGGAGCTCTCGGGCAGGTTATTGAAAACGCATTCTGTCCAGGGAAACGGCGCATCGAGCAATGCAGTGAGCGCGGTATTCAGAACATCAGGCGCGTGCTGCGGCAGGCAAAGCGGCCCATTATAGTCGGCATAAGGCTCTCCAAGCAGGCGCACAGTGCCGTTTCGAATCGCCAGGGGAACGATGCCCACCACTGCATCACCGGCGAAGATCACCGGCGCGCACAACGTAAGCGCATGGCCATGCGTTTTCCAGAAAGCGCTCGCCCAGCCCCAGCTCTGGAATGCGCTGCCGCAACTTTCGCCGTTCAATCGCTCCCAGTCGGGAGCAAAGCGACTGCAAGCGAGAAAAGTCCGTGACCAACTCGCAACGCAGGCCGCGCGCATCCTTGTAACATCGATCTCTCTTTAAAGTTCATTGCGTGAAATCAAGCAACGCGCCGAGGCTTCGCGTACCGCAACAACTGCTTGAGTTTGCCGTGCGTGCCGCTTATCCTGGTGCGGAATTCGTGAATGCCAACTCGCCCGGGTATCCAGATCCGGTCCAGCACCATTGGATTGGCGGAACGCCGGCATACTCCGTCCATAACGCAAAATGCAAGATCGTATCCGGCATCGGCGGCTGCCTGCATGGCGGCAGGCGTGATGTCATCGGTCTTGCCGTCCGGATAGGCAAAACAGGGGCAATCGCAACCAATCTCGTTTTCGATCACCGCCTTGCTGGCTCGCAGTTCGTGTGCTAACTGCGCGTGGTCGACGCGCGAAACGATAACGTGTTCGACGGTATGCGAACCCACATCGAAGCCGCTTTTTCTAAGCTCTCGTACGCCGTCCCAATCCAGAAATCCAAACAGCTCCCTTGCTGCCTCGTCCAGCGCCAGCGCGCACTCCGCGCGCAACCGGGCAAGATACTTCGTGCAGGCGGCGGCCGAAAGCTGTTTGCACTTCCTCTCAAGAGCGGCGGCAAACGCGAGGCGGGCGGAATGACTTTCCGGCACGACGATTTCTTCGCCTCGCGGCAGCGGCATTCTTCGCCCGGGCCAGTAATAAGAACGGCAAAACACTTCAGTGGGCCAAAGTAATCGGTTATCGCCTATGTAGCCCGTGGAAACGAAAAAGGTGGCGGGTACTCCCATTTGCTTCAGCAATGGCGCGGCATGAACCAGATTGTTTGCATAGCCGTCGTCGAACGTGACTAGCACGGGCTTGCGCGGTAACTCGCGGCCGCCCCGAAACCACGCCCTGAAATCATCCATCGAAATCGGATTGAACAGACGGACGATCTCCATGAGATGCCGTCGAAATTCGGTCACGGTCACCATGCTGGAAGAGCGCAGCGGATGGTCGGCATAATCGTCTGAGATAACGCCGTGATACGCCAGCACAACCACGGAGCTGCGGAGAAGGTCTCGATTCGCGGCATTCAAGCCCGACAAATCGGCGACATCGAAGTACGAAGATTTGCAGATGCTGATCATTTTCCGATGTATCGTTCCATTCGAGCGTCTCTGCCTTTTACCCCTGCCCGTCAAGCAAGCTTGTTACGCAAAGAAGCGCCACACCAGCGGGAGCCGAATGCTTTCAGGAAAAATCTCCGGAACCCGCAACTCCTTCCGTGTAATGAGCAGAACAGCCGCCAGACTCAGAAGCGCAAGGATCGCTCCCGCGTATAAGTGAGATCCTACAAGCGAGCGAACGATCAACAGCGGCGCTGCCGCAGCCACAATGAACAGGTAGAAGGCAAGAAACTTAATGTCGAAGATTTCGATGCCAACAGCGAGCCTGAGCGCCGCCTGCCTGAGAAGCGCTAAAACAACCGCCGCGATAGCGTCGGTAATCGCGGCCCCAAGCGCGCCGTATCGTGGAATCAGAATCAGAGCAAAAATTACAGTTATGGCGGCGGTTAAAAGATTGCAAGCCACGACATGACGTGCCTTGTTGAGCGCTTTCAACGTCACGCCGTTGAATCCCCACATCGCGTGGAAATAACTTCCGGCCGACATAATCGCGAGTATCACCGCGGCATCGGCGTAGCGCTCACCGTACAATGCGATGGTGAGCGGCCGCGCAAAAGCGAATGTCGCTACAAAAATTGGAAACGTGAGCACGGCGACCCACGTCGCGGTGCGCCAATACAGGTGCCCCAAGCCGTCCCGATCACTATTGGCGAACAGCCGCGCCGCTGCCGGCATGTACAGAATTCCAGTCATGTTTCCCACAATGTGGTTCAGAGCGGCCAAGGGTATCACTATCCGGAAGAGAGCTGCCTCTCGCAAGCCGCAGTAATAGCCGATCAGCAGGGCGAGGCCTGAATCGGTCAGGGCCAGCAGCAAATCCGAGGTCATCATGGGTGCCACGAACGACAGCAATTCACGGTAGGGCACATGGACCCCGTTGCGGCAGAGGTCGGCCAGGAGACCTTCACGATGTAAGAGTCGTAGCAGAATCCAGGTGTAGATCAGGATGCCGAGCACGCTAGACGCGAGATATCCGTAGGCAAGAAACAACACACTTGCCTTTCCGGCGATCAGCAGCACCACGACGGCCAGCCTCAGTGAAGGCGCCAGAATATAGCGCCGGAAGAATATGGAGCGTGGGTTGGCCAGACTGGCGAAGACACCCATCAATACTCCGTCAAACCCTTCGAACGGCACCATGAAGATCAGAACGGAGAGCACGACGAGAGATTCTTTTTGCTGGTGGAACAGGGCCAGCAGCTTGTCGGGAAAATAAAAAAACGTCGCGATAACGAATGCGCCGGAAAGGGCTATCAAGCCGACCGATAGCAGAATCGTGCCGAACATTCTCGGGTAGTCCTGGCGCTCGTGGTAAATGGAAACGAATCGCGGGACAGCTTCCTGGAAACCGAAGCTTGACAGGACCTGTAAAAGCAGCACGACGGAAAACGCGTATGCCCACGCTGCATAGTTGTCTGTCGACAGGTGGCGCACGATCAGCACCTGGGTCAGAGATGTCAGGCCGAGGGATATTACCCGGCCGGCAAGCAGCAGCCCGGAGCCGCGAATGTGGCTGCGCACGGCTGCCTTGGCTTCGGCGCTGGTGTTATCAAGCGGAGTTCCGACAGAAGTTGTCATCTGTAGAGAGTGCTCGGAGAATTCAGAGTTCGGGGCAAGAAGGCGTTGGCGCCACCTTGTTTACTTCGCCATATTTACCGTGAGCAGTTCGGAGCGGGGGGGGGTATCAAGTGCCCTCTGCTGAAAGCGCCGCTAACGCAAGCCGACACACATCGGGTGTTTGGGCTCAATAGGCACCGTCGCCGGTTAGAACGACAACTACAGTTTTGGCGAACAAATAAATATCCATCCACACAGACCAGTTACGGACGTAGTAGATGTCATAGGCGACACGCTCCGCGTAAGTCGTGCGGTTGCGTCCGGACACCTGCCACAGCCCAGTAAGTCCGGGAGTCATCTTCTTATACAAGGAGTATGCAGCCTTGTACTTGGCTACTTCGGAGTCCACAATCGGCCGCGGGCCGACCAGGCTCATCTCGCCCTTGATCACGTTCCAAAGTTGCGGAAGTTCGTCCAAACTGGTTTTTCGTAACAGCTTCCCTACACGGGTGATACGGCTGTCGTTTCGAAGCTTTTGGTTCGCGAGCCACTCGCTCCGCAGTTCAGCGTTGCTCGCCAGAGAGAGCTCAAGGATTTCCGCGGCGTTCCGCACCATGGTTCGGAACTTCCAAATGTGAAAGGTCCGGCCATCGTGCCCCAACCTTTTCTGGGAGTAGAACACGGGAAATCCCGATTCCACGGCAATCAGAAGCGAGATAAGCGCCATCAGCGGAAGCAAGAGGATCGCTAACACCGTGGAGCATGCCAAATCGATGACCCGCTTGGCGATCCGCGACCCGCTATGAAGCAAATTGTTGCGGACCTGAAGCCCCAGGACCCCCATCAGGTCTTGCGTATGGGATCCGGCTTTCCAGAGAAAATCGGTATCTGGAATGAGGATCAGATGAGGAAAGGCGTCGCCGACTCGTTCGAGCACATCGATGAATTGCGATTGCGACAATTCCGGCGCGGCCACAATCGCGTACTTTACGCCGCTGGACGCGATCCGGCTCAGGTGCTCGGATTGGAGTACCGGAACCTCTTCCATGTGCCTGTCGGAGATGTAATCGGTAACCACCGCGACCGGACGCAGGCCAAGGTGCGGCTGACTGTTCAGTTTGCGCAACACCGAGATCGCCACCTCTCCGCCCCCGCACACAACAACCGGGCAGCCCCACCAGTCGAACCGCGACCCGACTCGTCGGACTGCGGCCCGCATTACGAGGATCACAAGGGATGTACCGACACAGGCGAAGAGACAAATTAACTCTGGAATAAGTGCTGCTCCATCTAACGCGAGCATTACAGCGACAAAGAAAAAAGCACTGGTGTTGGCCAGCGATACACGTCGGATCTCATCCACCGGGCTGACGCGGACTCCCGGATATAGTTCGAAAAGCCAGTAAAGGACCAAAAAAAGTAACAGCAATGGCGAAAAATCCAACCAGCCGATTGGCGCGGCGTGTCGCCTGATTATCGTATTGCCTAAGAATGCCCACAGGGTAAGCCGCAGTGCCACGATGTCTGCGGCGAGGACGAGCATCGCCGAAAGCCCAGGCCTGTGGGGATTCTGAATAAAAGGAACGGCCAAGGAGGGAGCGGAAACAGATCTCTGGAGAACTTCGGGGGTCGACATTGTCTTAGCTAAAATCCTGCGCTGGTTATCGGGTTCAGTTGCAGTAGGCCGGCAGAGTCTCCTGCCCAAGCGCGGGCCGCCCCGTATGGAGAGACTCAATCGCTGAATGTTGGGACCCGAACAGCAGGTCGGCAGAAGCGACGCCGCCAGGCCGCAGAATCAGAAACACGTGCTGTTCAAAACAACTTGGAATACAACGAGTCAGGGATGGGAAAGGTTCGGTTATTAAGTACGGCACCGAGCACAGGCACATTCGCTTGCTCCATTTCGGCTCGGACCCGCATCGCCGTGTCGCGCCGGGTCGAATTGGCCTCCAGGATCAGCACAATCCCGTCACTATGGCGGCCCAGGAAGATAGCTTGGCCACGGTCTGGGACAGTGGGACCGTTGATCAGGACGTAATCGAAATGCGCACGCAGTTCGCGCAGACGGCATGCGACGCTTTCCGATTGCGCCATCTGGGAATCAGGCATTCTGCCAGCGGTAATCAGCGTAAGATTGCTGTCACCAATCTGGCGGGCATGGCAACTGAGGGTCGAATCGCTCGTTGCTGCCTCGCTGAAGCCGCTTTGGTTGCTTACGCCGAAAAATCTGTGCAACGACGGCGACAGCAGGTTCGAGTCGACAACGCATACGGACCGGTTGACGCGCGCCGCCAGTGTCATCGCCGTGTGCGCGCATATCCGCCCTTCTGAAGCCGCCGGTTGCACCGAACAAAAGGTCACGACCCTGGCTTCCGCGGCATCTGGCCCCCCAACGAACAGCCGTTGACACAGTTGATCGATCTCGGGATCAGCCCCGAAGTCGCTCGTAAAGAGTTTTGGCGCTTGCCTCTCCGTTCCATCCCGCGCAGGAAATGCGGCGGAAGAGAACAGCTTTGGTTCCCGCCCAAGATTCTGAAGCAATTCGAAATTTCGGCTCATCGTGTGCTTTCCAAAAGGATTAGAGGTTCACAGGTTGCGGAACAGCCCCATAACGTTCTCAACTGGGAATTGCTGTCTGTTGAAGTCGGGGCGCAACATCATTGATTGCGGAAGCGTCATGATCCAAGCGAAAGTCCCAGTACTTGACGTCCGCGCATCCGCCCTCGACAGCTATGGCGGCGCTGTATCCTGCCGCAGGTTTTAGCGAGCGTAGCAAGCAAGCCTGACCGCCGCTGAACAAGACTCGAAATTCGTCGCCTGCCGACCACGCTTCCAGTTCGTTCAATGGTAGCGAGAGACCCTCAGCGCGCCCTTTGAGGCAGGCTTCCTTGCGAGTCCAGCAATCGAAAAAGGCGCGCGAGCGCGTGGATACCGGCAGAGCGTACCATTCTGCGAGTTCCCCGCTGGTGAAAACCCGCATGGCAACGTCTGGAGTGGCGAACCGTGCATCGATCTGTTCGATGTCGATGCCAACCTCGTGCCGCGCGACAGCATAGAGTGCCAAAGTGCCCGAGTGTGAGACGTTGAAATGGACTCCACACTTGTCATAGGCAATAAATGGCTTTCCATTCGCGGTGGAACGCAGCAGCAACGCGTCTGGCGCCGTCCGCATATAGCTGGAGAGTATGTGCCTGAGAATGCCGCGCGCCGCTACAAACAAATTGCGGTGACGCAGGAAACGAAGTTGCCTAGCCCGCTCAACTTCATCCGGCGCAAGCGTCCTGCTCAGACCGCGCAACACCGCCGGGCTCACATCAAGCCTCGCGCGCCAGATGTGCACCTCGTCAGGCCCGAGTTCGATGAGATTCAATGCCTCCACGTTTGACCCATCATGCGGCTTTCCGCTCTTGCGAGGCCGCGAACGTTATAGGCAGACGAGTCAGGCCGCGCAACCCCAGGTTCGAACGCCATTGCAGCACTGCACGCGGCTCAAGTGCGAACTCTCCCAGGCGCCGCAGAATCGTTTCAAGAGCCACTTTGCCCTCAATCCGCGCCAACGCCGCGCCGAAACAGAAGTGCGCGGCCCAGCCGAAGGCGAGATGCCGGTTGTCCTGGCGAGTAATGTCGAGGCGGTCGGGATCGGGAAAGCGCTCCGGATCGCGGTTGCCGGCAGCCATTACTGCGATCACCGCCTGCCGTTTTCGGATCAGTTTCCCCCCTAGCTCCACGTCGGCCGGAGCGAGACGCCCGGTCTGCTGGCTGGGGCTCTCGTAGCGCAGCAGTTCTTCGACCGCGGACGGGATGAGTGACAGATCCGCGCGGAGTCTCTGCAATTCGCCGGGGTTGCGGAGAAGGCTGAGAATTCCATTGCCAATCAAGTTAGTTGTCGTTTCCTGGCCGCCGACCATGGTGACAATGGAATTTGCGATGACCTCTTCCTCGGTCAATCGATCGCCATTAATCTCGGCCGTCATCAGGGAATGCACCAGCCCTGGGCGAGGCTTGACCCGCAGTTCGCGGATGGTGGACTTGAAGTAGGAGGTCATCCCCTCCACGGCGCGCAGCACCCCCGGCACACGGCCTGGATTGTGCTGGAAGTTGCCGAGCATCTCCGCAAAAGTGGCGGACCAGTCTTTCAACTGGTCGTGGTCGCTCACCGGAACGCCCAACATTTCGGCGGTGACAATCGCCGGGAGCGGCGCCGCAAGATCAGCAATCACGTCCATCTTGCCGCTAGGCAACACAGCGTCGATCAGCCTGTCGCAGATTTCCTGGATATGGGTGCGGAGAACGGCAACCCTGTCGGGCCCGAAGGCGTAGGAGGCCAGAGCCCGCAAACGCGTGTGCGCGGGCGCATCCATGAAAAGCATTTGCTTGACCATGACCGCCGCGATGGGGCTGAGCGACGCGAGGCCCATGCGTTCCAGTTGCTCTGGCGTCGGAGTCCGTTCGGCGGAGAACCGATGCAACACGGTAACGACGTCTTCGTAGCGCGTAACCACCCACGCGTGCAGATACGGGTCCCAATGCACCGGATCCTCGGTTCGAAGCCGGCGGTATAAGGGATAAGGATTGGCCAGCACTTCCGGATTCAGCAGATGATACAGGCTGAGCGGAGGAACGGTTGACCGGCTAGCCGGCAATTGTTCGGTCGAGGAAAGCATAATGATTTCAAGCTCCCGCTGTTGCGTTGGAAGTTGAGTGGACGTACTCCAAAGGATCGGTTGCGAATCGCCGCGCTCAGCTACGCCGCCTGCGGAAAAGAAGGAACTGGTTCCACAAGAATCGTTTCCATCGTGGCATCGGCCTCCGCGATCAGCAACTCCTCGATCACTGCCGCGAGTCCTCGCACCGTTGGCCGCTCAAACAGCGTACGGAGAGGAACCTCGACGCCGAAGGCTTCATGAATTCGCACGATTAGCTGTGTCCCGAGCAGCGAATGACCGCCGAGCAGGAAGAAGTCATCGTCCGGACCGACTTCGGAAACGTGCAACAGTCCCAAGACGATCTGCGCGAGAGATGCCTCGGTCGCCGAACTCGCAGCCGCCGGCTCATCACGCAACGTGTTTTCCGAGGCGGGCAGCGGAAGCACGCTGTAATCTACCTTGCCATTTGCCGTCAGAGGAAGACTGTCGAGCACGACAAAGACAGATGGCACCATGTAGTCGGGCAATCGATCGAGCAAAAACCCTTGTAGTTCGCTGCGGGTTAAATCGCCATCGACAATGGCGTAGCCTATCAGACGCTTTTCGTCCGCGCCATCGGCGCGTGCCACCACGGCGCTTGCGGTGACCGAGGGATGCGCATTCATCGCTGCTGCGATCTCGCCCGGTTCAATCCTGTACCCGCGAATTTTGATCTGATTATCGACTCGACCGAGAAATACGATCTGGCCGTCCGGGAAGCGCCGTCCCAGATCGCCCGTCCTGTACAACTTCGTGCCCGGCATGAACGGGTTGGCGACAAAGCGCTCCGCCGTAAGTTCGGGATGATTGCGATACCCGCGGCCAACGTTAGCACCGCCGACAAAGATCTCTCCAGCGACGCCGTCCGGCACGGGTTGCAGGTTCTCATCAACGATGTAAACCTGCGCGTTGTCAACGGGTGCGCCGATCGGGGGTAAACCTGCATGACCCGGGCGCGATGGTACCGCCGTCCACGTTGCAACCACCGTACACTCGGTTGGACCGTAGTTGTTCACCAGCGTAAACGGCAATCCGGCAATCGGGCGCGTATGCAGCGTATCGCCGCCCGTCAGCAGCACTCGCAGTTTCGTTGCCTCTGGCCATGGCGTGTCGATGATTCTTTCCGCCAGCGGCGTCGGCACAAAACCGATCGTGATGCCGTTTTCCACCAACCAGCGACGAAGCCGCTCGGGACTGATCAGCGTCTCAGAATTAGCCAGGTGCAGGCTTGCTCCGCTTGCCAGATAGGGCCAAGTCTCCCATACGGAAGCATCGAACCCGAGCCCTGCCAGGTGGCTGGCATGATCCGCATTGGTAACCTGAAACACGCGGTTGTGCCACAAGATCAGGTTTGCGAGATTAGCATGCGTAATTTCCACGCCTTTCGGCACACCCGTCGACCCCGAGGTATAGATCACGTACGCCAGCGCGTTCGGGCGAAGCTCCACTTGAGGCACCTGCGCTTCCCGCGTTTCAATCTCTTTCCATTCGCGATCCAGAATCAGTACGGGGCAACGCGCCTGGCCCGCGCACTCCGCCAAAGCAGACTCGGTCACCACAACCTTTGCCCCACAATCGCTCACCATGAAGAGTAGCCGGTGACGAGGATTTGCCGGGTCCATGGGCAGGTACGCCGCTCCTGCCTTGAGCGCGGCCAGGGCCGCCACCATCAACCAAGGAGCACGCGTCATCCATAGTGCAACGACGTCTTCCGGGCCTATCCCCATCGCGCGGAAATGCTGCGCCAGCTTGTTTGCCCGCGCATCCAGTTCGCTATAACTCAGCCGGCCTTGCGCGGACACAATCGCCAAGGCATCCGGACGCCTGGAGGCTGCGGCCGACACCATGCGGTGCGCAAACATGTCGCACGCAAGTTCAGCGTCGACCATCGCGTGAATCTCGTTGTTGTTGCGGGACACAGTATCTTGCTCTTTGCTTGGCATGCTTTTCAAACCTGGGAAGTTCATCGGATCCGGTTACAGACTTGAATCGCCGTCGTAGAGAGAAGGGCACCACGCTTGCGGGCTCTCAAGCGCTCTCGAAAGCTTTGGATCGCGCGCTTTGAATAGGGACGTCGAATGCCGCGGCAGTGGACCGCGATGTGGTGCCATCACGCTCATGTCCGTTCCGCTCGCGCTGATGCCCATGGTCACAAGCAGATGAATGCCGGACTTGCGGCTTCGCTCCAGCGCCGCTCGCAGCATTGCGCAGTAAACGCTATCGTCGCGGTCGAGAGATTGAAAGTCCGCCACGATCAGTCGCCGGATACGGTCCTGCGGTTCGCAGTTTTTCTGCAGCAGGAAAATCGCGTACGCGCGCAGCCGCCCGCCTTGGCTGAATGTGGCAATCCAAATTCTCTTTTCACGCAGCGCGAAGTGAAACCGCCATTCCAGGTCCGCCCGCGTCCGCCATGCCAGGAACTTCCGCGGATATTCGGCGCAAAGCTCCTCCCAGAAATCATCGAAGCGCTCGTCGAAAGCCGCGCACATCTCAATGCCGGATTCCCGGCGGGCGCGTCTTCGCAGCAGCATCCGATTCCAGGTGTCTTTGGTCGAAAGCGCCAGCGCGGCCGGGTATGATAGCAAGCCGGCGGCGGGCAGGCTCTTGCGACCGAGCCAATCGGCAATCAATTCCTGATAACTTACGATCCAGACGGCTTTTTGGTCCCATGCGCCCACCGGCGCCGGTTGCGCTCCGAGTCCGAGGTGCGACGGTAAAGAATTAAGATTCACCTGGTGACCCAACACCACGTCCACGCCCTTCTGGTTCATGTATTGATCCAGCAGCAAGGGCGCGTACCCGCGGTATTCGGGCTCCACAACATATGTATAGCCGTTACTGATGAGAAGTCGCTGCCTATCGAACTGAAAAAAAAGAGGAACGTGCCCTACGTGCCCGACAATCCGTTTGTCCGCTTCAAGCACCCACCCTATCGGGAAATCCCTTCCTAGCCCCATGTAAACGGGATTGTTGAGCCAAACATACCGCCATTGTTCTTCCGTCCAGACCGAGGTCGCGAATCTGTAGGGCGATGTCAGCGAGGCAAGCTGCGCATAGTCTTCAAGCCTTACGTCGCGTAACCTCGGCGAGCGGCCCGGCCCAGGATTTGCGGCGCGAGCGGTCGCTTGTGGCTGTGCGTTGGCGTGGTTCATTTGCGGTGTCAAGCTGAAACGTTGCTACGATCAATCGCGGCCATTCCGGCGCCAATCGACTTTCTGAGAGGAATTGCGGCAAGCACCGGAATGCCAAGAGCATCCTCGACTTCTAAAGGCGTGCGGAAAGACGGGTCCCAATAATCGGCGATAAATCCTGTCCCAAATGCAACCAGAAGCGCCAAAACAAGGCCCAATGCCAGTCTCAGTAGAGGAGAGGTGGCAGGCAGCACGGGAACGGTGGCTGCCTCGGCGATTGCCACGTTCATAATTCGCGAGCGATCAAGCGCCGCGGACAAACGCGCGTCAGCCTGCTTGTGTAGCGATGCGAGATAAGTAGCCTCTGCGGCCTTCTGGTCCCGCAACAGGTCTTGCTGCTGTTTCCCCAGTTCCCCAAGCCGAACGGACCGCGTGTGGTAATCGCTCACAGTACGCTCGATCTGCGCCCCGCCGGCCCGCAAGGCAGCGAGTTCCGATTGCGCTTTCGCCAGTTCGGAGGTGAGCCACGTGTGCACCGGGTCCTGGTCAGTCGTGCGCTCGGCGCTTGGCGCCGCTTCAGCCGCGGCAATTGCCAGTTTCGTGTCGGCGATCTGCTTGTCTACGTCCTGCACCGGGCGGTAATCGGGTTGATACTTTGTGAGCAGTTCCGACCGCTTCAGTTGCAGCGTGTAGAGAGTTGACTTCAAGGCATCGACCGGGACCGTCGTGGTTTTGACCAGCGTAGTGATCCGGGGGTTGGATGTTTGGAGCTGTGCTTTCAGGTTGGAAATGCGCTGCTGAACCGAAGCAATCTGGCTCTTCGTGCTCTGCAACGAAGCATCGAAGTCGGCGGTCTTCTGCAGTAGCGTATTGTTTTCCACGTCCGCCGAGACCACTCCTTGCGTTTTCGTGAATTCGTTCAGACGAGTTTCCGCCTGCTGCAGGGCGAGCCGGTTCTGCTCGACCTCCTGACTGAAAAACTCCGTGCTGCCCGCCGGACGGTGCACTTGAGTGTGCCTATCAAGGTATAAGGCGGTCAGCGCCTGCAGCACCCGCGCGGCCAGTTGCGGATCGGATGAGTGATAACGCAGGGTGACAATGTTGGATCTGTTCGGCGGCTCAATTTCAAGGTTCTTGCGTATCACCCGGGTGGCGTTTGCAATACGCCGGTCTTTCGGCGGCAGCGGCAGCAGCCTTGTCCAGAGCGACGTGCGATTCCACAAACCGCTCTGCACAGCCGCTTGCCGCAGCAAATCGTCGCTTTGCATTAAGTCGATTTCCGAGTCGACATCCTGCTCCTGCATGCGCGCCATTGACTCCCGGGTGGCGGAATCTTCCGTTGCCGAATTCGCGCTGATCATGGGATCGAAGCGGAGCCTTTGCACCAGTACCTTCGTCTCTGAAACGTAGTCGCCCGGCAACAGGATCGCCGCGGCCACAATCGGCAGGAACACCGCGAAAAAAGTGACCAGCATCAATCGCCGACGACGGAACAATATGGCCAGCAGTATGCGTGGAGTGGACTTCGCGGCCTGCCGCCCCGGCAGCTGCATTACGTGTTGAGGTCCTGCTTGCATTAACAACTCCCTGATTTGGCTATGGCTTGCTGGGAATAATGGCTGCGCCGATGCTCGGCGCGAGGAAGTTCTTGATCTTTGAAGCCGTGTTCTGCGGAACGTAGATCGTATCTCCCGGCTGCAGGCTAACATCTTCGTTGAGGCGTCCCGCGACTAGCATTTGCTTTACGTTCACTCGCTTGCTTTGAACGGTGCCATCGGGCAGGCGATGGAAGACCCACACCTCGGAGTGCTTCGACGTGTCATTCATGCCGCCGGCAATTCCTATCGCTTCGATCAGAGTGGTATTGGCTCGCAGGTCATACTTGCCCGGCTTGCCGACCTGCCCGGTGGCGATAAAGTAAGGCTTATTGAAATCCTGCAACATCACCGTAATCACCGGCTTCGCCAGGATCTTGCCATACGCGCTCTGCAATGTTTTCGTCAGTTCCGGAACCGTCAGTCCCGCTACGTGAACGTCTCCAACCCCGGTCAGAGACGCAAAGCCATCCGGCTGGACGGGAACCTTCAACTGATTGAATTCCGGCGTGAATTCGAAGTGAAGATCCAGTACGTCGCCGGGGCAAAGCTGGTAGCGCGGGTTTCTTTCGCCAAATCCGGCAGGCGGGTTCGCTCCACCCAGTTGTTCTCTCGTTGCGCTCGCATCGGGCGTGTCTTTGCGCTGCTCCTGCGACCAGCACAGAGAAACGGCCGTCAAAACAATCACCAGCATCAGGCCAAATCTGCTCTTCATTTTCCTGTATCCATGCCTCGTTTCCAGCACGCCCTCGCGAGCCGGCCGCTCCCTCTAACGAAGTGAGAAGTTAATTACGATTCGCGCATCGCTCTGCCGCGGTTCTCCGTTGACTGACGATGGCTGATATTCCCACTGCCGCACGGCGTCCATGGCCGCGCTCGCCAGCGCCGGATCACCCGAAATAGCGTGCACCGCTTGCACTTTGCCGGCTTCGTCGATGTGCGCATTCAGCACAACGCCGCCCGAGATCCCGCTGCTGCGCGCTTGTTGCGGGTATACCGGGTCCACCCGCTTGGTCAGCTTCGCTGCAATCGTCGTCTCCGGAGCCGGGAGGTTAGCCGCTTCGTGCATGATCGGGCTTGCCGGCGTCGCTGCCGCACCGATACCCGCCGGCGTTCCAACCGCCGACGCGACGAAGTGACCTATTGCCGGAGTTCCTGTGAGCGCGGCGCTGTGTCGCGTCACCCGGACGTTGTTTCCGGTTGAAACCACCAGTCCGTTCAGCGGCCTTGCAGCCTGCGAGCCTCTTTGATTGTGGTTCCCCGCTTCCGCTGCCGGCGTAACGCTGACAGAAGATGCTGTCTTACCTGCCGCGGAAAGGGCCGTATTTCTCGTTCCGGTCGTCAAGGCGGGCTTGAGCTTTGGGGATGTTGGCGTGGCCCCTGAAACCCTCTCGGGACCGCGAGAGTTCAACTCGGAGCGAAGCTTTTCTTTTTCGCTTGCGAAAGCCGGCTCTACGGATGCTGGCTGTTGCCTGACTGATTTTTCTTCGCTTGCGAAAGCCGGCTCTACGGATGTCAGCCACTGTCTGACTGATTTTTCTTTGCTTGCGAAAGCCAACTTCAGGGACGTCACCCGTGGCCCAACCGATTTTTGCGTCGCGGAGACGAACTGCTTCACTGATTTTTGGGTTGCCGAAACGAACTGAGAAGCGAGCGTCCTGGCACTCTGGAAATTGCCTAACCAAATCAGGCCGCCGAAGACCGCCGCAGCCACAACTACCAAACTCCAAACCCAGACTACACGGCGAAATCCAAGCCGCCGTGACTGCCGCGAACGAGGCGGAACGGCAGCGCGCTTCACGCGCAAATTCAGCATCTTCCGTGCGATCTGCCCGAACGCATTGCGCAAGCCGGCCCGGAAAGCAGCGACTGTTCTGATGAGGCCGCCAAAGAACCTCGCGGCCACGACTCTCAAACTCCGGGCTAACCGGTGAAAACCAAACCGCAACGACTGTCGCGAACCGGCAGCAACCGCTGCACGCTTCCCCCGCAGATTCAGCATCTTCTGTGCGATCTGTCCGAAAGCATTGCGCAAGCCGAGCCGGGAAGCGGCGCTGGATTCTGCGATGTCGCCCGCTCGCTCCTCCTGCCCTGCTTTCGACTGTTCGGGCACGTGATCCGCTGCGGTCTGCGGCTGCCGCTCACTCTCAGCGAGAACCGTGCGCTCACTCTCTGTTCTCTGCAACTCCTGCCCCGTGATGCGCTCCGCTTCCTCTTTCGCCGGGGCGGGAGTCGCGAGCGCGGCGCTAAACATTGCCTCGAGCGCGTCGGTCGTCTCCGAAACCCCACACCCTTGGGCAGTCTGTTCCTGGTTTGTCAGAGAGCCGAATTCCAGATCCGCGGCAGCCTCGCGCACCATCTGGCCGTCGATCACATTCTTTCCCAACGCACAGCCGAGCGACAATGCATTGAAGCAAAGCCGGTTGATCTCGCGCGGGATGCCGTGGGACTTGTCCACCAGTATGCCGAGAGCTTCAGGAGTGAAAAGAGGACCGCCTCGATACCCTGCCCGCTTCAGTCTGTGCACAACGTACCTGATGACGTCGGCGGGGGCAAAAACGTCCAGCCGCGACACAATCGTGATCCGTTGCCGAAGCTGCTCGAGTTCGGGGAGGGCCAATTTCCTGCCGAGTTCAGGCTGGCCGGCGAGCACGATGTGCAGGAGTTTGGCATGAGGCGTTTCAAAATTGGATAGCAGGCGCAACGTTTCGAAGACCGGAATGTCGAGATTTTGCGCTTCATCCACCACCACCACCACGCGCTGGTTGGCTCGTGCGCTCTTCAGCAGGAACTGCCTCAAACAAGCCAGTGCTGATGCATCGCTCTTGCCGCTCTCTTGCGGAATCTTGAATTCGGCGAGCAGATTTTGCAGCAGCTCCTTTGAGTTGCATTGCGTGTCAAACACAAACGCGCTCTGAGCCGAATTCTGGAAATGCCGCAGCAGGGCAAACAGCAACGTAGTTTTGCCCATCCCCGGCTTAGCAATAACCGCGGCGAATCCCACTCCTGACTGAATCCCGTAGGCGACTGAAGCCAAAGCCTCCCGGTGAGTGGCGCCCAGGTACAGAAAGTCAGGATCGGGTGTCACGCCAAACGGCTGTTCGCGCAAACCATAGAAGTTGAGAAACATTAATATCCTTCGAAATTGGAGGAATTGCTAAGTCCCGTTTCTCCCACACACACCGTGCGCAGCGCCGGCGTGACGCTCGACTCGATCAGTTCCAGATCGAGTCCCTCAACATTGATAGCGATTGCGCTCATTATCAGGTCAATCGATACCACGAATCGGGTTTCACCATCACGCCGGACGATTACCCCTTCCAACCCGCTGAGCGGCCCTGCCACTACACGGACGCGACTTCCCGCGCTCAGGTAAGCAACCGGTTCGGCGCGCAACCTCTGCGACAGGCAATCACGGAGCGGCTCGACCTCACCGTCCGCCAGCGGTGCAGGCTCCCCTCTTGTGCCTACCAGGTACGCCACGCCGGGAGCGCTCAGCACGCGCACACGTTCCGCGAGTGGAATGCGCACAAACACGTAGCCCGGAAAAAGAGGTAATTCAACCTGCGCGCGTCGTTGGTTCCATTGCCGCGTCGCCGTATAGAGTGCCAGGTATGACTCCACCCCGATGCGCTGCAAATGTTCGGCCACGCGCTTCTCGTGACGCGCATAGGTGTAGGCGGCGTACCACCTGGGCTCAAAATAGGTTGATTGGGAGAGATCGCTCTGAGAATGTATGGACGAGAACAACTGGGGCCCGGGCATAGCTTCGCCGCCTCAACGACATTTCGTCTTTGATTGATTTACTGCTGCGCTCACTTGGATAATCAAACGGCAAGGCAAACATCGCCCGCCAGCACCTGAAACAGTGCTGACAATGTCTCTGACGCAAGTAGCTGGCTTCGTGATGCCCGGAGTTCCTGAAAAGGCGATCTGCCCATAAAAAATTTGTGAACTTCGATGGCTGGCAGGCTGGTAAAAACCTGCCAAAGCAATAGATAATTGCCAGACGCCTGTGGCAAGTTGTTGTGGCTTAATGCTTTATGAAACTCGTTTTTCAGCAGTCTGCCAGGCACAGGTCGTTCTTGATGGCCTGCGTTTCAAAGTCGGGGGATTCCCAAACGGGAGCCCCCACATTGATGGGGAACATCCCCGTTTGCCTGGAGAGCACATTCAATATGAAGACCCTAACGAAGATCGACCCAAAAGACTTCCGCGTCTAGGGCGGGAGAAAAGTCAGGCTCGACAAATGGGCCACCGGCATCAGGCCGCTCTACAAGTCGGAAAAGCATTACAAGGAGCTGCTCACCGCGGACGTCAAGGAACTGAGCGCCCTGCAGCGCCTCCTCTATGCATCCGACAGCTATTCGGTGCTCCTTATTTTTCAGGCCATGGACGCCGCCGGGAAAGGACGGTGCGATCAGCCACGTCTTGACCGGCGTCAACCCGCAGGGCTGCGAGGTCCACAGTTTCAAGCATCCGAGCGCAGAAGAATTGGAGCATGATTTTCTCTGGCGCACGACGTGCCGTCTGCCGGCGCGCGGACGGATCGGGGTCTTCAACCGCTCCTATTACGAGGAGGTGCTGGTCGTCCGCGTGCATCCGGAGATTTTGCGCGGTGAGGGGATTCCGGATGTGCTGGTAGACAGAAAGAGACTTGGGAGGGGCGATACCGTTCCATCGTGGATTTGGAGAAACACCTCCACCGCAACGGCACCCGGGTCATCAAGTTTTTCCTTCACCTGTCGAAGGAGGAGCAGCGAAGCGCTTTCTGGAGCGCATCGATGAACCGGACAAAAATTGGAAATTCAGCCAGGACCGACCTCGCCGAGCGGAAATTCTGGAATCAATACATGAGGGCCTACGAAGATTGTCTGAGCGCCACCAGCACGAAAACCGCACCCTGGCACGTGGTGCCGGCCGACGACAAGTACAACGCACGGCTCATCATTTCGCGTGTCGTCATCGACGCGCTGCAAGGCCTCAATATGAGCTATCCCAAGATGACCCGCGCGCGGCTCAGCGAACTCCGGGCAATTCGCAAGCAACTGGCAAAGTGAGAATTTGTCTAAGAGCAATGAAACAGCGATCACGTTCTTTGGAGGAATTGGCAGGGCAGAAGTGCCGAAAACCATGGCACTCTTGGAATCGGTCGCGACCTGAGTCTTGATGGCTTTGGACTGCGCGATTTTCGCCCCACTCGCGCAAAGCGGCGAGACCACGGCCAAGAGCCGGGCTCTAGGAAATCCGGTACAAATCGCCCAAGCGGCAAAAAAGCGCGCATGCAACAAGCCGCTGAATTGCTGTCCTTCTTCAAGCCATTCCCAAGGAGCTTTGCTTAAATTCTGCCTGCCGCGTTTGTTTGCAGCAATTGCTCGTCGAGTTCGATCGGCTTTAACTCCGGGATCACAAACAGAATTGTGCACGCTGCGGCCAGCGCCTACTTCCGGTTTGCCCGCCATCCGGGCGTATCAACATATCTCGTGCCGTCTTCTCATCAGGCCGCTTGCGCTGCCTCACAGTCTGGTTGTGGACCGCGCCGTACACATTTGTCCCGTTTCGACGGCAACTACCTCGGGAAGAACCTCACGCCCGAGCTGCGCGGGCAGGAGCAACATCTGCGGCAACAGATTGCAACCAAGCAGTAGCAGCGGAACGGCATACGATTCCGAGCATCACGAATACATAAGGACGAGCAAAGGACAAAGGAGAGACGATGGCTACGAATCCGACGTACGAACAAGCAGAACTCCAACTGAAAATCTTCGATCTTCGCCGCGAGGCGCGGCTGCGGCAAGCGCGCGACTGGTTCAGCAAGAACTACTTCGCGAATACCCTCGAAGAGGCGATGCAAATCGCGCCTATGGGAACGGAAGCCGGCACATCATTCATGATGGTCGTAAGCTACTGGGACCAAGCATGCGCGTACCTCAATCATGGGCTACTGCATGAAGATCTGTTCTTCGAGACCAACGGCGAGTTCTTCTTCGTTTGGGAGCGCGTGAAGCCGACCATACGGGAAGGCCGCCAGCGATTCTCGAATCCGCTGTTCCTCGCCAACCTCGAGAAGGCTGCGAACCGCTTTGAAACCTGGATCGAAGAGCGAGCACCGGGCCATGTCGCGGCGATGCGTCAGATGATGAAGCAGATGGCGCTCAGACCAGCAAAGCGGCCTGAAACGCGGGAGGAGCCCTGGTCCATGAACTCCGGCGCAGCCACGATCATGGAGCGGGGCGAGTACCGCCACCACGCTGCCATGGCGGCTATCATGAAGTACTGTCTTGTCGCCGAAATTCCGGATTGCCCGTCATCTGCCCGAAGTTTCTGAACCGATTTAGCCTCGGCCTGACTGGGCCTGCAGATGACACCTGGCAGAAGATGTTCCCACCTATATAAAAATAATTTATGGCTGCAATCACAAATTTTTATTTCCATTAGAGCCAGTTTCCAGTTAAGAACACGGTACTCACAATTCCCGGTCCCAGTTGCGACGGAGCGTTGGCTTTCACGCGGCCAAACTGCGTTTGCGGCTGCCGGCGATTGCAGTTTCAACCGATTCGGAGTCCGCCAAAGCTTGGCTGACAAGTGGAAAGCCTGATGCTTTGAGCGGGAGTGGGGATATTCAATGCGCCGTCGTTTCCTGCAACCCGTGATTGTGCTCACTCTCCTGACTGCCTTGGCGGATCCGTCTGGGCCGTCGCTCCGGGGTTGACGAACAACCCTGCCAACCTTGCCGCCCAGCAGGCGGAGCGCATTGCCAAACTTGAGCGACAAGTGGCGGAGGCCAAGCAGCAAGCGGGTGATGCCAGGATGTCTGGCGACAACGCCTGGATGCTGACCAGTTCCGCGCTGGTGCTGTTCATGACCGCTCCCGGGCTGGCCCTGTTCTATGGCGGGCTGGTACGCAAGAAGAACGTGTTGGGCACGATGATGCACAGCTTCGCCATGATGGCGATCGTGACCGTGTTATGGGCCGTCATTGGCTACAGTTTGTGCTTTGCTCCGGGGAATGGGGTGATTGGCGG
>CAWJGD010000019.1:0-187105 GCA_963842345.1 uncultured Acidobacteriota bacterium | reverse complement strand
CCCGGTCACCGTGTAATCGGCGATTGCGACCTAACCGGCAAGGAAGGTGTTAAATATGCGTTCAGAAATTGTTTTAGCGGCTTTACATACGAAAAACCGCTTTGAGTTGTGCCACCAAATATTCAAAGTCGTTCGCAAGCTTCACAAGCCAGGTAATCGCGTTCAGGATACTGCGACTGATGCGCTCCAGCGGCTTGCAGGTGCGGAGCAACAAGAAAGTTCAATTGCGCCAGAGAATGCAAACGACGCGGCGGCAATCGAAGTTGGGCTGGAACAGTCCGCGATTGCGTCTTAGGCAGGAGACCCGCCAGCAGAGCCACTTGGCGAGGCTGTCAGACCACCCCTTTTACGAGCACGTCCTAAGGAGAAAAGAAGATGGACATTACAGTAGCACCAAGTTCAGGACCGAATGCGACATCTGACAATAACCCTAAACAGCATCGTTCTCCGGTACGCTCCGCTGATAAATATGCGGATGCCAGAAAAGCCAAAAAGAAAAAAAGACGTTCCCAACACCGAGCCATGATTTGACGGTACGCATGCCAATGGCTAAATTTTCTGTGAGTCAAATTAGGGCAGTCGTGCAACTAAGCCGCGATTACGCCTTTTGGGGTTTGGGATTCCACGGAAATCAGCCTTTCCAACTGAAGACTTCTTCCGCACTACACGGCAGATTAGTATTTCTACTCCGCAGCAAAATTACTGGATGCAGAGCTGGGAAATTAACGGTTCCGCTTCAGCCAGTGGATGACCTGCTCGGCGCTTTCATTCGGCGGAAACACCGGGTAAAAAACGGTCTCAATCACGCCGTTCCGAATAATCAGCGTGAGCCGCTTCACCAGCCGCATGCCCTCCACCTCGAAGGTGGGCAGACGTAGCGCATCGCAGAATCGGAACTCCGCATCACTCAACACCTCGAAGGGGAGATGCAGGCGCTCGACCATTTCCCTCTGGTACTCCGTCGTCTGGGTGCTCAGGCCGAACACGTCAGCACCGAGGTCGGCTAGTTCCCGGTGGTGGTCACGGAACTCGCACGCTTGCGGCGTGCATCCGCGAGCGCCGGGAATCATGTCCCAGCCATCCGGCAGCGGTTCACCCGGAACGCCAGTCCTCGGGTAGCAATAGATGACGGTTCGGGGAGCGGTCAACTCCGCCAGATTGACCATGCGTCCAGCGGTGGACGGGAGCGTGATTGAGGGCACTCGCATTCCGGGCAGATGGTCACAGGCACCGTCGTTAACGGGTTTAGGCAGGTCGGGGGGCAATGGAAATGCAGCAGACATAGATTATTCTGATGCCGGAATGGCGATGGCGAAGTGGTGATGGCGTTACATCCGATATTATGCCTTCGCGCCGTCAGAATGCGACAATAACCTCACTCTTGCTCTGGGGAAATCTAAGGTCAATTCCGCGGTCGTGATTCACAGCGATGGTCGTCTTGATATCCAGCGTGCTTAACGCAACAGTGCGCTGCTGTCCGCCCACCGCGAGACGCAACATGCCAGCATGGATCGTGTAGTGATCCACTTCCAAACGCTCACCGTTCGCAAACACAAGAATTGTTTTCGGGCTAGGTGTCGGCGGCAGCGTACTTTGTGATGGTGGCTCTTCGATCACCTGCGCCCCACCTTTGCTTGGGATAAGAGGACGAGTTCTGATTGCCGACATCTCGCGTACCTGAATGCATCGACAGCCCAGCGCGACTCAACAGATGTAGCAGTGAGGCTTCTCCACCGGAACCACTTTGAGTCCCAGCCATGTTGCCCTCCCTGTCGATCAAAACATAATAAGGAAAACCGTGTGCTCCGAACCGTGAAGCAAGACCATCGTTCTTGAGCACAACCCGGCACGCCCTTGGGCTTTCTTTGAGATATTTTTTGACTGTCGTTTCTGACTCACCAACATCCACGGCAAGGACTATCAGTCCTTTACTGGAATAAGCACGCTCAATGTTGTCCACGGCGGACTGGTCACGGAGGCAGTACGGGCACCAAGTCGCCCAGAATTCCAGCAGGATTACCCTTCCATTGAGGGATGAGCTGGTGAACGTTTCACCGTCGAGCGTCTGGGCTGTGAACTGCGGAGCCCGTCCTCCGATGTCAGCTTTGGCAAAAACACAGAGAACGATCAAGCCCAGCAGCCCATGAAAGATTCGACTAATGTTGGTACGTTTCACAACCCGCCTCGCCGCACGCAGCTTGAGTCCCAGTCGGCCACGTATATCCTACACAGGATGCGTCCAGCGCCATCCGGAGTTGCTGTTTTCCCAATGAAGTCTCTGCGCCGCGATGCCCTGTCCCCCACGATGTTCGACGTTCAACAGCAACACATCTTCTCGAACGGGGCGGATTTGGCGGTTGTGCAACGAATGCTGGGCCATAAGCAACTTGCAACGACTGTGATTTATGATCGGAGAGGGAAAAAGGCCGAGAAAGATGGGGGTGTTGACGATTACGTTGTGATGTTTGGCTGTGGGATATCAGTCAGAATCTTTTTCGGGGACAGTTACGAACACCCTTCGTCCTCGAAATCGCACGGGATAAACCAAATTGCCGTTGGGAGTGATGTATTGGCCTTCCACATGAGCGACATCACACGGTTGCACTTGAAGCGATTCACTGACGGAGTGCAACAATTGCAAAGCTCGGGAATCAATACGTTTTGGGCTGAATTTCGAAGCCATGCATTTTCCCAGTTCCGGAAACCGGACAATACCATACCGACATCTAACCGTGCAACTGATTTAGGATGGCATCATTCCGCCCGGCATACTTAACGGCCATCCCGAGTAAGAGCATACTCGTTATCCTGATAATCGGCGGCAAATGCGTCTTGGTGCAGCAGCACCGTGTCCGCGTCGGCGGCACAGGCTTTTACAAAATCGGGAAGGCTGCTTTGAATCCTACGGACGAGTTCGGACTGCCGCCGCATGATCTCGCTATCGTTCATGGTTTTCTCCGGTCACCGGGCACGCAGGAAAGATTGTAGACCTTCGGACGGGTGTGCGGTGATTGCATGAAAGAAATCTTTCGGCACTCGCGAGAAATCCGGGAAGCAGTCAGGCGTAGGCCGAGGAGCGTTTGACATCGCCGCTGGCCGCAGTAATATCACCATAAGAGAAGATATGACAAATAAAGACAAAGTGAAAGCCAACATCGAACTGTGCCGCAAGAACGCCGCTGAGTATGGTTATGAGTTTATTCTAAACCGGGGAGCGATAATGCTCGCCACGGGACTGAGTGGGAAACAGGTCAAGACCGCGCTACAACAGCTCGTAGCTGAGGGTTATATCGACAAGGTGCCGAAAGGTGCGACAGAAAAGAATGAGGACTTTTGACAAGTTCGCCGTTCTCTGTTGAAACGGTTAGGTGTACCTTTTCCACATGACTGAAACAACAAAATGGGTGGTTGGGACGTTGTTCTGGCGCCGGGGTCGTCGCAATTGCCGGGTTATACCATTGGGTGAGATCGTCACGTGCCAAATCGACAACCGTCCCCGTCCACGGGAGTCAGCCAAATACGATTGCAATTGGGTCAGGGACTACTGTGTCTGGTTCGTCTGTGGTCATGGGATCAAACAATCAGCAAACAATCGTAACTATTGTGACTCCATTCCGATCAGACACTCCATCGGAAAGCCCATCCTCGGTTAAGCCCACTGAGACTTGGGATGTCTCAGAAATTACACTTGAGGCGCATTACTTTAACCATGCACCAGATACGCTGACGATCGCGTGCCAGTCGGTCTGTAAAGTTCCGGGGAAGTACGAAGATGACATCGCTGCTGACGGGGGCGTTCAGCGCAGCGAAATTGAACCGCCATGTCTGTTGGTAAAAGGCGTTGATCTCAAATCTCTTGACGCCATCAAATGGGAGCCCAACAGCCTCTTCTTCAAGGATGTAGCAACCGGAGAATTGAAGGAATTCCCCGTTCTACGCTGGGGTTGCAGGGAATTGAAAGCGGCAAAGTTCGCAATTCACGGTTAGGCGGTCATCGAGAACCGCCGCCGTCCATGCCGCAACCGCCGCATCCAACAAATCGTCTTTGGCAACGCCCGAGGCTCGGTTCTCAAGATGTCGCTGGATGTTCGGGAAAACTTCACGGAGCAGGGCGAGCCTCGCATTCACGCCAGTGTCTGTTTTCTTTCGGTGCGCCACGGTACGGTTCCCCGCCAAAGCCCGTAAAGCAGACCTCGGGGTGAACCTCGAATGCCCATTGCTTGCATTCGATCGGGACTCGAAGGATCGCGCTCCACCGTAAACGCCAGCGTAGGAACCGTTCTGCCGTTACGCCGGAATGACGGCGTTGGGCAGAGCCAAATTGGTAATCAGGCTTGTTTGTTTGAGATAACGGCAACGTGTGCTGAAATAGCCGGCTATGGCCACCGCCGCTGTTCGGAAACAGATTTCTCCCGTGCAGAACCGCAATCCACCACCGTCCACAACATCGCCATTGCTTCTATCAAAGTGGGCAAGAGGATGCGTCCGCTAGGCGACATCAGTTCGTTGGTGGAGAGCATCCGGGAAATCGGTCTCCTGAACCCGATTTTGGTGACGCGGGACAGGCGGCTCATCTCCGGTCTCCACAGGCTGAAGGCGTTCATAGCCCTTGGGCGAAAACACATACCTGCGATCATTCTGTCTGTCAGCCCCGCTGAAGCGCAATCCGCGAAATTGACGAGAACTTGGCCCGTAACGACCTGACGTTGCTGGAGCGTGCTGAGCACCTGTACCGCCGCAAGCAGCTATATGAGGAGTTGCACCCGGAACGACGGAACGGCGGCGACCGAGGGAACCAGCACATAGGGGGTAAGAGTTGCCAGAACGACAAGTTGTCGTTCTGCCAAACCGCCGCGACTTTGACCGGACAATCCAGCAGAACAGCCCAACGGCTCGTTCGAATTGCCAAACTGTTAACACCCGAGACGAAGAGGTTACTACGGGGCACCGAGTGGGCGGACAATCAGCGAGCGCTGATGAGGCTGTGCAAACTCACACCCGAGATGCAAGAGCGGGTTGCCCGTAAATCGGCGAATGGCGAATCGAGGGATATTTACGACGCCATTGCCAAGGTCCACCGGGACAAGCTGATGGCAAGGCGGTGCTCGCTTCCGCTAGAGGGGAAGGATTATAGGCTGTTGCAAGGCGATTTCCGCAAGGTCGGCCACGAAATCCCGCCCGGTTCCGTAGATTTGGTTTTAACTGATGCTCCGTATGAAAGTGGGTACCTCCACTTGTTCGAGCCTCTTTCGTTGTTCGCCAGCCGGGTGTTGCGAGATGGCGGGTCGCTGGTCTGCATGATGGGGCAATCATACCTGCCGCAGGTGCTCAACGACTTAAGCGCCCACCTGCGATACCACTGGGTCATTGCCGTCCTAGTGGATGGCCGTCAAACCCTATTAAAAGTACGCCGCATCTTTGCTGCGCACAAGTCGATGCTGTGGTTTGTGAAGGGGAGCTACCGGGGGCATGCAATACGGGACGTAGTCCGCAGTGATAGGTTCGACAAAAATTATCATGACCACGGGCAATGTGAGAGCGAGTTTTCGGAGGTCATCAAACGCCTGACGGAAGACGGGGATACCATGCTGGACTGTTTCTCGGTGGCGGGACCACGGCGGCGGCCGCCCTACGCTCGGACGGCGGTTTATCGGCATCGACATCAACCGGAAGCACATCGAGGTCACCCGCAGAAGAATCGAAAGCGTTCTAAATCTATTCCAGCGCCGAAACGCCCCCGAGCGCTTTTTGGAATCTCTGTCGCGCTAGTTCGTCGTAGCCACCTTTGTCGCCAGTGTAGTTGATGTCCAGCAAGACGCTGCGGCGTCCGAGTTCCATGGCGACTTTGCCTGGTTCCGCTTCCGCCGAAAGGGTCAAGCACCAAATCTCCCGGTTTGCTCGCCAGCGAAATGCAGCGACGTACAAGTTCTTCGGGAACGGCGCAAAATGAGCGCCCCGGAACGGCTGCAATGCGATTGTCCACACGTTGCGCATGTTACGCTTGCCATCGGCTCCAGCGTCCTTGCTGGTCGCAGGTTCACGAGCCGCTTCTGAGTCCCAGTAATAGGAATCGGTCTTAGCCAACATCAGGATCGTTTCGTGCGACCGAGTCAGGCGATCTTTGACGCTCTCCGGCATTGGATTGGGTTTTGCCCAGACAATCCAATCACGCAGAACCCAACCGTCCTCAATGGCGGCAATTGCCACCCGCTGTGGGACGCCACCAATCCCTTGTTCTTGTAAGTATCAGCGATGTTCCAAAACAGCAAGCCGTCTTCCCTCAGAACACGCCTGATTTCTCGCATGATTTCAATGGTGTGTTCGACATACATCTGAACGGCTGGCTCGAAGCCGTAAGCGCCCTTCCAAGCGCCGCATTCCGTGCAGAAGGAACCGTTTGAAGCGTCGAACGCCATGCCCTTACGGGCTGCCTCTGTGCCACGGGTAGCGGCAAACCCACCGCCCTTGGCATGATCCCGTGGGCAGTCTGCCTGATCCGCTTCTCTTGCCCCCATTGGTGCTCGCATTCCGGGATGCCGCCCCACACTACGTCCTGTTCACCGTCATACTTTCTGAGTTGCCAATACGGCGGACTGGTCACCGTGCACTGCACCGAGCCGTCCGCCAGCGGTATTTGCCGGGCATCGGCTTGAACAGTGTCGGGATGTGGAAGTCAGGCACATGACGTAATACTCAGTCCTGACCGATTTCTGCAATTCGCGGAGACAGTCGCGCTGGAGCAACGGGATCAGGAAGAACGGTGGATCAATTTTGTCTCTCACGCTAACACGAGGTATACTACAGCTAGTGGCCTGTCGCAGAGTAACCATTACTGATGTTCTTGCTTCTAAGCTGGTATGGTCAGTGGCCGCGAACTCTTGCTCACCGAAGATCAGCAGTTGGGACTAATCGGCATCGCTCAGTCTCGCTCCTTGCCAGCCGGATATGTCTTCCGCGCCGAAGCGATCCTGATGCTGGCCGAAGGCGGTCTTCTTCCCGCACCATTAAACAGCGGCTCCAAACTACGGCTCCGACGATCATCCGCTGGAAGCTGCGCTTCTTAGCGTCTGGGCTCGATGGACTCGATACCTATCACCCCGGCCAAACCGCCACGGTGTTAACTCCGGCCCTGCGCGCTCGGATTCTGGCGACCACCCGCAAGAAGCCCGGCGACGGCTCCACTCATTGGAGTTGCCGCAAGTTGGCCTCTGCGCTGGGCATCAGCAAAGACGCCGTGCATCGCGTCTGGAGAGAGGCCGGCCTGAAGCCGCACCGACTGGAACGCTACATGGCCAGCGACGACCCTGAGTTCGAAACCAAGGCGGCTGACATCATTGGACTTTATCTACGCCCACCGCAACATGCCGCGGTGTTCTGTATCGATGAGAAGACAGCCATTCAAGCCCTGGATCGTCCGGCACCCGTCCTGCCGCTTTCACCCGGACGTGCCGAGCGTCATGGCTTCGAGTACTATCGGCATGGAACCCTGTCCCTGTATGCGGCGCTGAATACCGCAACTGGTCGCGTACACGGCAAGACGGCTGCACGTCACACCAGTCGCGAGTTCGTCGCCTTTCTCCACGAGGTCGTATCCTTGTGCCCGCGCCAGCAGCAGATTCACATCATCCTCGATAATCTCTCCGCCCACAAAACCCCGTCGGTCCGCGAGTTCCTGGAACAGAACCCGCGTGTCCGGTTTCACTTCACGCCCACCTACTCCTCCTGGCTCAACCAGGTCGAGATCTGGTTCGCCAAAATCGAACGGGATGTCATTGCTCGTGGCATCTTTACTTCCGTGCCGGACCTGGCTCGCAAGCTCCGCCGTTACATCAATGCTTATTCAGCCAACGCACCGCCCGATCCAGTGGAAGTACTCCGACACATCCGCCCGTGTCCGTAGTAACGAACTCACTGCGACAGGCCACTAGTCCCATTCCTTGGTCAGGCAGCTTACAGTCGGAACTTCCAAGAGCAGTTCCAGATCGTCTTCCCGATACATCCGCGCTTCCCCCGCGCAGTCCGGGCACCAAGTCGTGCGCTCGGCGTCCGGCTCCGTGCTGCCACCATATACGCAGTTGGGGCACCGCCAGTCGAAATCGCAAAGACTACCACCTCGGCTCGACTCGGTTGCCGGTCGCGTCGAGACAGTAGCCACCCATGGCGAGGATGCCGGTCGTTCCCATGTGCACGAGGCACAAATAATATCGTTTGCGTCGGTAAACGAAATAGTGCTCTGTCGGTACCCCGCAGCATTTCTTGGCGTCGTAGGCGGACCGGATGGCTCCAACAGTACAATCCATTTGGCAGTAGTGTTCGTCTGCCACTTTTTTCTTCATTGGTACACCGCTATTTCGGAAAGTCCGAGCTTGGTCATCACTTGCGGGTATGCCTTGCACAACCGCCAGTAATTACGCCTCGCTCGTGCTGGTGGACACCGGGGATCGACATGCGGGTACTTGGCAATCCGCAGCCATCGGCGCATTTTCGTGGATATTAAAACTTCATGGAACTCTGATCGTGCGCGCACCGTAATTCCTCCCAAACGCCACATCGATCCGGTTTGGTCGATCAGCGTTTTTCCACTATTGTCGTGATTCTCTGAACCCTGAGGTCACGGACCGGGATCGAAGAATCCGTGATTGGGCTCCTAAATGAGGGGAGTGAAAGTCCGAGAAATACCTTTCAATGTTTTTTTGAAGGCCCCCAAACCGAGCCGCTGGCGGGGGCAACGCGATAGGCGTTCGGCCAGATTGCGAGTCTGATCGTCAAGCCCTCCCCCGCCTCAAATCATCTGACTTGCAAGCTTCCTGAAACGGACGAGAACCTCATTCATCCTGCTTTCTTTCGTCGACAAGTAGTACTCTATGCCGCGTGCGTGCCTGCGCAGCGACTCCAGCCGGGCTTCCAGCTTCTCACCCGCGTCGTAGTCTTCCTCGGCGATCATGGATTCTTTCACCTTGGCGATCTCGGCACGCAACGCCCGGAGCTTGGCGAGCTTCCTGTCCCCGCTCCAAGTTACGGCTCCGAAGTTGTCCCTGACGAA
This sequence comes from uncultured Acidobacteriota bacterium, assembly GCA_963842345.1. Taxonomy (GTDB): domain Bacteria; phylum Acidobacteriota; class Terriglobia; order Terriglobales; family Acidobacteriaceae; genus CAWBRT01. The sequence continues at coordinate 178,062 of CAWJGD010000019.1, read as the reverse complement.
CTTCAGAGCGAATGGGGCGGTCGTCCGCGTCATGGTCGCCCCCATGGATAGGCGCAGGTTGATCGTGTTCTGCATCTGATCCGCAAGCGTCGTGTCCGCCGGGTCATAGGCAAATACCGACTGCGTGCCTTCCTCCTCGTTAAGCAGCCAAAACCCCAAAATCATCTCCACAGTCATCTCCTTTTCTCGAAACAGCCGTTCAGCCCCTACTTTCTGAACGCCTGAACACCTGAACGCCTGAACGGCTGGGTGGTAGGTGTTCATGTACACACACACGATCATATTTTTCATATTCCCGAGGAGCCGTTCAGCCGTTCAGGTGTTCAGCCGTTCACAATGTCAACTTTGAACGGCTGTTTTTTCGTTCTGAACGGCTGTCATGCTTCCTCGATCTCAAACGCGGCACGCTTCCGCATCTTGGTGACATGGAGCTTCCCTGCTGCCTCGTGGCGGATCACAGACCACCGGCCGGTGACTGGCAATTCGCACACGCGGTCAAAGTTCTCGGCGAGCCATTGACGGTCGCCGACCGTCAATGGCGCTCCTGAGTAGGCGAGCTTGATGACGCGGCGAACCGCGTCCTTTTCTTGCTGGGTCAACATGGCTATTGCAGCCCTCGGCGTTCGATTTCCTTCTGTATCTGGGATAGGGCGTTCATGTCCTCGTAACGCAGTTCGTGGTCGGAGCCGTAGTCGCCCTCAAACAGGGCTATGTCTAGGGCTTTGTTCTTTGTTCAGCCGCAGCAGTTGGGCCGCTGGCATCGTGGCGATTTCTCTTTTCGTGTAGATCACATTCATCCTCGGGGCGAGTAATTTCTGCCTCTACACAGGGGGCAAAAAACGGTTTTGTCAGTTAGTTATCAGTCCGGAAAATTTTGCAGAAAGGTATCGGGAATGCCAATGTTCGTGCCCTTTTCATGGTATCTGGCAACCGACGACGCACAAATTACACGACTTTTCAGTACCAGAGTAGGACGTGTTGGAGCGTCTTTCTTATGAACAAACCAAAACGCTCGGCCATGACCATGGACGAGATCAAACAACTCATTGAGTCCGGGCTGCTGCTAAGGCACGTCGCCCGGGCGAGCAACTACAGCGTCCAAGAACTGAGCCTTTTCATGAAGGCTTGGGGGATCACGCGCAAACGCGGTAGGCGGAAACAGCAGCCACCCGGGGGAACCAACTAATGACCGGCCAATGCTTCTCCGAAATCGCATTGCCGCTGGTAGACCTCGGCATTAAAGTCATACCCGTGCAGCCGTCTGACAAACGCTGCCTGCTGCCCGAATGGCAGAAGAAGGCCACCACCGACGCCGAGCAGATCAAACGTTGGAACGCCGAGAACCCGAACTACAACGTTGGTTGCGTCGGCACGCCCGACACGGTCGTCGTCCTTGACTGCGACATCCACGGCCTGATCCGCCGCATTCAGCAGGAGACGGGGCAGAGCTTTCCGAAAACGCTGATCGTGCGTTCTGCGGGCAAGGGATGCGCCCACCTTTATTTCAGGCAGACGGACGTGAGCAGGTCTCTCGGGAACAAGAAGGCGGCGGGGCTGTTTGACTTGCAGAGCGTGGACAAATACGTGGTCGGGCCGCGCTCGCGGCTGGACAATGGCCGGAGCTACGACATCGTGCAGGATGCTCCGATCGCGGACTTCCCCGACTGGCTTGAGACGTGGATACTGGCAAACGCCGATGCCGACAAGCCGAAGCCCAAGACGCACGGCGACCATCCCGTGAACGATGACTTTGACATCGCCGACATGTTGGAACACTACGGTCTGGACTATGTGCAGGATGGCGAGTGGTTCATCACCGATGTTTGCCCGATAGCAGGTCGCAAACACGAGCAATCAACCCGCACCGGGTTCTTTTTTGACGGAAACAATCTCGGATTCCATTGCTTTGCGTCGGGATGCGAAGGCAGCAGCTATGACAGTCGGTCAGGTGCTCAAGCATCTTGAACCAAGACCACGACCCCTATCCCGCCGCGATCTGGCCGGAAGAGGACATCGCCGACCTGCTGATGGAGTTTGGTATTGACGGCGACCAGCCGATGATTAGAGAAGGTGAATGCAAGCTGTGCCATCGGACGGAATCCGAAGGCTGCGTCTGCGGCAAGTTCACATCCATCAAAGATGAGCCAACACCTATAAAGAAGAAGCAGTCAGCCCCCGATTGTTCGACCGTCATCCCGACGCCAGCAGAAAACAAAAACGGAGACACCGAGGAAATCATTCCCATCGGCATCAAGAACGAGCGGGTCGTCTCCGTCGCCGTGGTGACGATGAGCCAAGTCGTCCCCCACAAGTTGGACTGGCTTTGGGATCAACGCATCCTGAAGAACTACATCACGTTCTTCGCGGGGCTTCCCGAGCGGGGCAAGAGCTTGGCTACGATGGACATCGTCGCGGTGGTCACCACTGGCAGGGATTGGCCGGACGGGGCGAAGAACACGCTCGGCCCGAAGAACGTGCTCCTGCTGGTGAGCGAGGACGGCTTGGACGACGTGATCTGGCCGCGTCTCGTCGCGGCGAAAGCGGACTTGTGCCGAGTGAAGGTGCTGAAGTCCGTCATCACCGAGGACGACAAGAAGAAAAAGAAGCGGCGGACGATGGCGTTCAACGAGGACGTGTCCGTCCTTCGTGGCCTGATAAAACGCATTCCCGACTTGGCTCTGGTGATCGTTGACCCGATCACTTCCTACTATGGCTGCGACGCCAACAAGAGCAGGGAAATCAAGCCAATCTTGGACAAGCTGAAGGAACTGTGCGACGAGACGGGGGTCGCCATGCTCGCCGTCGCGCACTTCTCCAAACGCACCGACGTGGGCCCGTTGCAGCAGATTGCGGGCGACGTGTCCATCGGGGGGACGGCTAGGACGGTGTGGACGTTCAGCGAAGACCCCGACAAGGAAAACGAATACCTGATGACTTGCGCCAAAGGCAACCACTCGCGGGACAAGAGCGGGCTCCGATTCACGCCAGAGGAAGTCGTAGTCACGCTCCCCAACGGGGACAAGGAGCCCACGCCGCGAATGAACTGGCTCGGCAAGACCACCCTGCGTGCTCAGGACGTTATGGACAAGCAGAAGGAAAACGCCAAGACGGGCAAAAACGACAAGCAGGCCGAAGCGGCAAGGGCGTTCCTGCGGGTGAGGTTCACGGAAGCCACCGGGCACAGATGCAATGAGCTGTATGCCGAAGCCGAGAAGGAAGGCATAACCGTCCCGACGCTGAAACGGGCACGCTATCAACTGGTGGATTCGGGCGAGCTGAACATCCTCGTGGTCGACCGCCGCAACAAGGGCGACGGCTACTGGTGGATGCTGCCCGCCGCCGCGAAGACGATGGATGACACCGATGTCCTGTAAAACGCACATGACCATGAAGTCAGCTTCCGCCGCCACGGCGTAGCAGCCGACCAGCCATTCGCGTTTGAATCCCCGACGCTCGAGGAAGGATAGGTATCGCAATGGAAACTCGGATTTATGGTTTATCCTCTTTTGATCGTGCTGTTCTCAGCCATGATCTCGTCCCAATGTTCGGCGCACAGCCAGTAGCCGTCCGCTTGGAACCGGGCTATCTTGCCGCAGTAGACTTCGCCTTCGCGGGGAGTCCTGTCCTCGTCGATGAACGATTTGTCTAGCACGTTCAATAGTGTTCCGTCATAGCGCGTCAACATGGGCATCGTATACTTTCTGGCTAAGTTCCACCGCCATCTCCCACCGCCGCTTACAGTCGTGTTTGCAGTCTTTACTTTTACTGCATTCTTCTAAGTCTTTGGCATGGATGCACAGTATCTGGATAAGGGCAATGAATTCCTCATCGATCAAGTCTAGTTTCATAGTGGCCATAAGTTCTCCTAAATGTCGTAGTATCCCTTCAGCGACCAAAATGTCCGCAGGAGTCCGTAACAGCCCGCACCCACCAGTCATAATGTTCGGCGCACAGCCAAATCCGATCCGGCTGGTCTTCGTCGTCATCTTCCCGCCAATATCTAGCGGGAAGATAATCAACGCTGGCTTATCGCAATTCTGATGAGAGCAGTAGTGTTTCATCGAGGTCTAGTCCCAAGCATTCTTCTTCGTTGATACATTTAACTGCGTCCAGCGGCGTGGCGCGACTCGATCCAGTTGTTGCCGTTGTCGAAGCGATAGTCCTCGGGGCCTATCTTCATCGTGTGCTGCTGGAGTTTGTTATGGCGGAGAGTGGCGCACGCAGTTAAGTATGCTGCTGGGCCCCAATCTCAATGCACGCATCGTCGGCGAGTCGCAAGATGGCTTCCGTAGGCGTGGCAAACTCCATTCGATTGTTACCGTCAAAATAATTTTCAGGCCCTGTTACAATCACACTGTCTCCGTGCCAATGCAGATTAAAGCCGCCGCTTATCTCTGCGTCTTTGCCTTCTATTAGCGAAACAAGCGCTTCTTCAAATTCGGCTTTAAGCTCAGCGGTATAGGCGTCGGCCTCGGCTTGTTGCCTCTCGTAATCGGCCTTGCGGTCGGCGATCTCCTTCAGTTTCTTCAAGCAGCGTCCGCATGTTGGCTGCACGCCGTCTTCAACTACCAGCATTGATTCGTTAATCCAACGGTTACATCTAGTCTTGCTGTTGTAACTACCCCTAGCATGAGTCTTGGCTTTAGGTGGTGTCGCTGCTTTGATCTTCAAACACTCCGTGCACGTTGCCTTGCGTGTGTGGAATGGTACAGCCGTTTGCGGGTCGCAAGCCGCATAGTACTTACCATCGCCGCATGATAGAAGCGTGTGAACAACTGGTCCTGTCGTGTCCATTTTCTATTTGTTCTCTTTTATCTGTTTCTGCTGTTTCTTTAGCAGCAATTTGCAAACGCTGCACGTCACCAGTTTGGGATCAGAATGATGTGGCAAAGCCAGCGCCGAATCGAGAATCATCCTCCCGCACAAACCAGTAATGGTGTTGGCTTGCTCATCATCGTCCAAATTTTGACTACCAAAGACGTGAGTCTTTTTAGGTTTAGGAGTGGCCTTCACGGAAGTGGTAGTTTGAGATGAAAAGCGGAATTTTTCGCTTTTTCGAATCTTGGTATCTCCATTCTCTTGTGCTATTTGCAGCGCTAACTTCTCGGCACCGTCACGGTCACCGCACAAGACCATTCTCGTCAAGTCCAGTGCTAGCGTCTTGTAATTAGGCTTTGGCTTTGGTGGATCATTTCTGAGGAATCCTCTTATGTGCGCATTGGCAAGTTTGGTGAAGTAGTCCTTCTGATTCTTGTCATAAGCGTGGAATGTGGCCTCAAGCCAACGAGTCCATTTGGCGCAGCCATCTACGCGACCGTCTTTTGATAGACGGTTGAATGCTTGCTTTGACGACGGCAAAGTATTCGCCGTGGTCAGACAGCTTGGTCTTGGACTTGTGATAGCCAATAGCGTTGTTGCTGACTTCCGTGCCTAAACTGATTAGGTCTGGCGTTTTGCCAGCTATGACATAGGCGTTGACGGTGGCTATCTCTTCTGGCGTGGCCAGAGATAAAACGCAATGATGTGGATGTGCTGTTTTCGGCAGCGAGAGCTGAGGCCCATAGCGAGCAGTTCGCAACCCTCATGGCTTGGTCGTTGTGGGGACATCCTAGAACCGCGAAACGCGAGCCCGAACCGTGACTGTCACGGTTGCGCTTCTTCCGGGATTCCGGAGATTCTTTCGGCGACTGCCGGTTCTTGCGCCGGAGTCGCATTTTCTTTGATCGCCTTTTGGAACCTCCGCAGCGCCAGCCCGTCGTAGCCGCCGTCGCCGCCCGTGTAGTTGATGTCTAGCAAGACGCTGCGGCGTCCCAGTTCCATCGCCACCTTGCCGGTCGTGCCCGAGCCGCCGAAGGGATCGAGGACCAAGTCGCCCGGTCGGCTCGCCAGCGAGAATGCAGCGGCGAGGCAGTTCTTCGGGGAACGTCGCGAAGTGGGCACCCTTGTAGCGGGAGACGCACATTTCCCAAACGTTCCTTCCGTTGCGCTTCCCGTCGGTAGCGCAGTCCTTGGTTCTCGCAGGCTCTCGGAGCGCGTCGGCGTTCCAGCAATAGCGGGTGCTCTTGGTCAACATCAGGATTCGTTCGTGAGCGTCGGTCAGGCGATCCTTCACGCTTCTCGGCATCGCATCCGGCTTTACCCAGATAATCTCAGAGCGGACAAACCATCCGTCCTCTTGGGCGGCGATTGCAACCCTGTCTGGAACGAGTGCCAAGCTCTTATTGACATAGCTGTCTCCCATGTTCCAAAACACGACGCCATCAGACCTCAATGTCCGCCGAACCTCTCTTAGGATTTCGACCGTGTGCTCGACATACATCGCAGCGGTCGGCTCGAATCCGTAGCTGCCCTTCCAAGCGCCGCATTCTGCGCAGAAGCTACCCTGTCGAAGCCTCGAACGCCATTCCCTTCCGTGCCGCCTCGGTGCCGCGAGTGTTGGCGAACCCGCCGCCCCGTGCGTGGTCCCGCTGGGGGCCTGCCTGACCTTCTTCTCCTCGCCCCATCGATGTTCGCACTCCGGGCTGCCGCCCCATATCCCGTCCTGCGCGCCGTCGTATTTCCGGAGGTTCCAGTATGGGGGGGAGGTCACGACGCACTGCACGGAGCCGTCCGCCAGCGGGATTTGCCGGGCGTCGGCACGGATGAGCGTCGGTATGTGGATGTCAGGCACATGGCCTAATACTCAGTTCCGCCCGATTTCCGGGGATTCGCGGTCGATCCGAAGGCCGAGGCCAGCCATGGACAGCGGGCAGATCGGCGGGGAGGTATGTTTTGCCAATAAAAACGGGAAAACTCACCCCTGGGCTTAAAAATCGCAAGTTGCCGAGAATTACACGACAACGCGGTCAGCGGCATGGGTCGCAGGTCTCTGATCAATTAGGCCGACCGGAAAACACCCGATAGATCGGCAACAACGCTCAATGAGGTGCAGGCCGCCTCGCGGAGATTCTTTAGAAAGCTTCCCACGCGGTCTACCCGCCCGGAAATCTAAGAAGGACCGAAGCCGCCGGTGGCAGACAGGCGGAGGCCCGCGGGTTTGTATAGACGCAAAAGCCTCCGGATTCCCGGGGGCATCTATTTCGCAAGCTACTGTATGGTGCCGGTCGTTCTTGCTCGACCAGCGGCTTTGGCGCTACGCTCCAGACTTCCGTGACTTTCCGGCTGCGTTCGCTTTCTGCCAAAGCTTCTACATATTTCCAAATAGCATTCGACTTCGGGCTGTGTCCTAGCTGCTTCTTGACGGTCGGGATGTCCATTCCCTTGCGCAAGCAAGTTGTCGCATACGTGCGCCGGAAATCGTGCAGCGTCACTTCCTTCGGGTCCAATCCCGCTCGCTTCGCTATGCGCTGCGCTGTCTGTAGCAGCTTCCATTTTTGCTGGCCAAAGGAGGTCGCGAACATCCACGGGCTGTTGACGACGCACGACCGCTTGCGGTGTTTATCCAATGCCTCGTAAAGATCAACGGGGATGAATATCTTTCGAAGTTGATACCATTTGGGTATCCAGCCATATTTCGGCTTCTCGATAATGTCGATATACGGCTTGCCATCGTTCCAATTCAGGTCGGTTTTTTCGAGGTAAACCAACTCGCCGTCTCGCATTCCGGTTTGAAGAAAAGTCGTGTAGACGAGCCGTTGCGGGTCGTTAGCGCAGGCAGCGAAGAACTTCGCTAACGCATCGTCGCTCAAGACGTGAACGCTAGATTTCTGCGGAACTACCGGGGCGTCTTTGCTTGTCACGACCTTGCGCCCCGCCCACGTCAGCCACGACTTGGCCCGGATGAATTTGTTTTCTCCCGTGCGGCGTGACTTCGTTTTGCTGTTGTCGATCACCCACCCGACGTATTGCTTCACGTCGTTGGCGGTCACCTCCTCCACATATCGCAGCGGGGATTTTCGCCACTTGCACACGGCGAACTCGTTGAGGATTTGCTTGGCGCTGGTGTACGTCCGTGGTCGCTTGTTGCGTCCTGCTACGTCGGCACTGATACCCGCCAAATACGCTGCGATTGAGTCCGTGATTTTCGTCTTGGGAGTCTGCGCAGTTTCGGATTTTTCTTCCTGCACTTCACCGCCAACAGCAACATACGCCAGTTCCGCTTGCTTGAGTTCAGCGGCTTGTTGGGCTTCTTTGGGGGTGTCGCCAGCGGGAATCCACTTGCCGCTGACGTTGAGCACGTACCTGTAACCGTCGTCCAACTTCGTTGGAGTTCCGTGGAGCAGTCCGAATCCGGGACGGATTTTGTTGTTGGTTCCGATGGCGGGTTTCAGATACTTCCAGATACCGTCAGGGGTCTTGCCGTAGAGATAAATCGAGACTTTCCGATGGGCCATGTTTTCCTACCTGACAGGTAATACCGTCCCCAGCGGGATTACCCTGAATATCGAAGTAGAAAAATCTTCAGGAAGGTTTAAAGAATCTCGTAACTGTTTGATTCTAAAGGACTGGCGGAGAGGGAGGGATTCGAACCCCCGGTACCCGTCAAGGTACGGCCGCTTTCGAGGCGGCTCGTTTCAACCGCTCACGCACCTCTCCGCATGAGGACTTGCAGCTATTCAGTTGTCTCCCGACCAGTGTAACAAAAAGCTCTGTAGCTCGTCCCGTGGTTCACGCCGAGTATGAATGTGCGTGGAGTCCTGAACTATCCCGCGTTTGCCAACAGAAGGCACCCATGGCCACCCTCCACGCACCCGGTGCGGCTCCGCGAATGTGGGCACCAATCGAACCAGTGGCCGTTCCGGCGCTCGGCACTTCGGTCGGGGTTATGGGCGGTTACACCGGCCGCGCTCTACACCACAAAATACTTTGCGGCCGGGTGGTGGACGACGATGGCCGAGGTGCTCTGCTCGGGTTCGATCAGATAGGTCGAGGTCAGGCGAACTCCGATCGCCTCCTCGGGCTTAAGCAGGGCGAAGAGTTTTGTCTGGTCCTCCAGGTTCGGGCAGGCGGGATAGCCGAACGAATATCTCGAGCCACGATACTTCTGGTGAAACAGATCGCTGATGCGTTCGGCGTCATCGCCGGCGATGCCCAGCTCTTCCCTGATCTTTTTGTGCGTGTATTCCGCCAGCGCCTCGGCGGTTTCCACGCTCAGGCCGTGCAGGTAGAGATAGCGGGTGTACTCGCCCTTCTCGAACAGACGCTGCGTTTCGACCGAAGCCGTTGGCCCGATGGTGACCACCGACATGCCGACGACATCGACGCGTCCGGAGGCGCGGGACAGGAAGTAATCGGTAATGGAGAGCTGGCGGCCTTCGCGCTGGCGGGGCAACGTGAAGCGGATAATCTCGCGGAGATCGTGCGGCGCGGCGCAACCGGCCCGCAACTCGCCCTTGCCCTCAAAACCCTGGGGCTCGTAGACGATGAGATCGTTGCCTTCGCCCTGGCAAGGGAAAAAACCGTAGACGACGGCAGGCGCAAACCATCCGGCGGTGATGACCTCGCTCTCCAACTCGCGCAGGATGGGCCGGAATTTTTCTTCGATGAGCCGGAGATAATCCTGTTGCGAAGCGGTCTTGAGCTGCCATTGGTTTTTGAACAGCGCGGTTTCGTTGATGTAAGGAAATATTTCGCGCAAGTCGAAGTCGCGGCAAACGCGCGTGCCCCAGAACGGCGGCTGCGGAATGTTGGGTGCAGGAGGAACCGCATCGCGTGGAGTTGCGGGCGCTTCACCCGGAAGCCGTCGCCCGGCGCGCGAACTCTTTCACCACGCGGCCCGCGGCAATCGCCTGCTCACGCTCGCCGCCAGCCAGCGACTCCATGTAGTGCAGCCCGGCAAAAGCGTCCTCGGCGTAGAAGACGGCTGAGGAATACTCGCGCCGCAGATCGTCCTCGACGTACTTGCGAGTGAGCGCTGCGCCGCCGCAGATTACCGGAAAGCTGAGCGCTTGGCGTTCGAGATCCTGGATAACGTATTTCATCTCCAAGGTTGACTTCACCAGCAGTCCGCTGAGGCCGATGGCGTCGGCGCGGTGCTGCTGGGCGGCCTGGATAATGCTGTCCGCCGGCTGCTTGATGCCGAGATTCACCACCCTGTAGCCGTTATTGGTGAGGATGATGTCGACCAGATTCTTGCCGATATCGTGCACGTCGCCTTTGACGGTCGCCAAAACCATCGTGGCCTTCTGCGAGCCCTCCAGTTTTTCCATCTTGGGCTCAAGGTAAGCGACGGCGGCCTTCATGACCGAGGCGGAATCGAGCACCGATGGGAGCTGCATCTTGCGCGCCCCAAAGAGGTCGCCCACGGTGCGCATGCCATCAAGAAGCACGTTATTGATCAACTCCAGCGGCGTATACCGGGTTAAGGCTTCTTCCAGCAGTTGTTCGAGGCTGCGCTTTGCCGCGCCATCGCCAATCACTTTTTCGCCCTGAATAATGCAGTACTTGAGCTTGTCTTCGATGGAGAGCGACTCGACATGAGCCGTGGGCGCGATCTCGCTCTGGCCCTGCATGGCGGCAAAGTGCGCCATGTAAGCCTGCAACGGATCGCCAACCGAGCCGTCCTGAAAAATCAGCTTCCGGGCAAGCTCAACTTCCGCTTCGGGAATTTTGTATAAGGGATAGATCTTGCTGTAGTTGACAATCGCCATATCGAGCCCGCGCTCGACCGCTTCGTGCATGAAGACCGAGTTCAAAACGCGCCGCGCATAGGCATTCAGTCCGAACGAAACGTTGCTGACGCCGAGAATCGTTTTCACGTCGGGCAGTTCCTGCTTGATGCGCCTGACTGCTTCCAGCGTCTCCACGGCGGCCGTGCGGTACTCTTCCTGGCCCGTCGAAATGGGCAAGGTGAGCGCATCGAAGATCAGCTCCTGCGGACGCACCCCGTACTTTTTCGTCGCCAGTTCGTAGATGCGGCGGGCGATGGCGAGCTTGCGCCCGGCGGTCAACGCCATGCCTTCTTCGTCAATGGTGAGGGCAATGACCGCGGCGCCGAAGCGCTTGGCCATGGGCAGCACGCGGCTGGTTCGCTTCTCGCCATCTTCCAGGTTGATGGAATTGATGATCGCCTTGCCGGGGATTCGCTTGAGCGCTTCCTCGATAACGTCGGCCTCGGTCGAGTCCACCAGGATCGGCGCGGGCACGCGGGTGGCAATCTTCTCCAGCACCGAACTCATGTAGCTCTTCTCATCCTCGCCCACAATGGCGCAGCAGAGGTCGAGCATGTGCGAGCCCTCGTTCACCAGCTTTTTGGCGAGCGTGAGAATGGCGTCATAATTCTGCGCCCTGACCAGATTGCGGAAGTGTTCGAGGCGCGTCGTGGTGTTCATCTCCTCGGCCACGATCAACGGCTTCGGGTCGAGGTCCAGCGGAACCATTGTGTAGGCGCTGGCGACCGCTGCTACGGGCGCCACGTTGCGCGCCGCGGGCTGAAGTTCGCCGACCGCATCGACGACGGCTTTGAGGTGTTCGGGAGTGGTTCCGCAACACCCGCCGACGATGCGCACCCCGTAGTCCAGCACGAAGCGGCGATGATAATCGGCCAGCTCCTGCGGAGACAGGGCATAAACCGCGCGTCCGCCGACATTCTGCGGCAGGCCGGCATTGGGCAGCACCGAGACGTGCTTGGACGAATTGACGCTGAGGTAACGGACGGCATCGTTCATCTCCTTGGGCCCGGTGGCGCAGTTCAGGCCGATGGCGTCCACGTCATACACTTCCAGAGCGGTCAGCGCGGCCCCGATTTCGGTGCCCAGCAGCATGGTTCCGGAAGCCTCCAGCGTCACTTGCACCTGCAGCGGAAGCCGCTTCCCTTTTTCCCGCATCACGTCGAACGCCGCGATGGTCGCGATCTTGGCTTGCAGCAGGTCCTGGCAGGTCTCGATCAGCAGAACGTCAACGCCGGCATCGATCAACGCGGAGATCTGCTCGACGTAGGCGGCACGCATGTCGTCAAAGCCGATGTGCTCCAGCGACGGCAACTTCGTCGTCGGCCCAATGGAGCCGGCCACAAAGCGCGGCTTGCGCGGCGTGGAAAAGTCCGCCGCGGCCGAGCGGGCGAGTTTGACCGCCTCGGCATTCAGCTCGGCAACGCGGTCCTCGAGCCCGTACTCGGCCAGCACGATGCGCGAAGCGCCAAAGGTATTGGTTTCGACTACGTCGCAACCAACCTCCAGAAAGGCGGCATGAATGTCGCGAATGATGTCCGGACGGCTGAGCACCAGCAGTTCATTGCAGCCCTCCTTGCCCCAGTAATCGTCGGGAGTGGGATTGCGAAATTGAATATTGGTCCCCATGGCGCCGTCGTAAACGACAACGCGCTCATTCACCGTCTGAAGAAAATCACCCATAAGTGCAATCACCTGGAAATCTTGCTGCGTCATGCTCAGCGACCACCGGAGCGAAATCAGCAGGCGGACGCTCGGCGCAGCCAGGATTTCATCAGAAAAGCCCAGAGCAGCGCTGGGTGGGACAGTTGCCTGGGATGCTTACAGCTGCGCTGCAGCAAGGACAGCCGTCCTGGGACGCTCGACTACGCTCAGCATGACACCCTACGTTATGTCACGAATTTCGAGAACTGCGCTAACGCATCAGCATTCGCTGCTTGTCTTCTTCCGTGCGGTTGAACACCGCGTTTTGACCGACGTGCGCCGGAACTGGCGCGAGCAACTGCTCCTTGCGGTAGACAAGATTGGTGGCGTTCAATGTGGCCAACTCGAAGCCGTGGCCATGCGTGATGGCGTCCGTCGGACAAGCCTCGACGCAATAGCCGCAGAAGATGCAGCGGTTGTAGTCGATGTTGTAGACCTTGGCGTAGCGCTCGGCGCCGCTGACGCGGTTCTCCGCCGTGTTTTCGGCCGCTTCAATGTAAATACAATTGGAGGGGCAGGCGGCGGCGCAAAGAAAACAGGCGACGCACTTCTCCAGGCCAGTTTCATCGCGCTGCAGAACGTGCATGCCGCGGAAGCGCTCTTGAAACATCGCTCCCCTGAGCGGCCCGGGGCCATCGGGATAGTTCTCAACCTGCGTGGGGGCAAACATCTCCCGGAAGGTAACGCTCATGCCCTTGGCGATGGCGGCGATATTCCTCAAAATCCCCATATTGCTTTTAGTATAAATCCACGACAAACATCCGAGCCAGTCCCGGCCCGCTGCTCTCGTCTACAGTTTCTCCCGGCGCAGCCTGAGCGAGTTGGAAATCACCGAGACGGAACTCAGACTCATGGCCGCCGCCGCGATGATCGGGCTCAGCAGCACGCCGAAAAACGGATAGAGAATGCCCGCCGCGACCGGCACTCCCACCGAGTTGTAGATGAACGCGAAGAACAGGTTTTGCCGGATATTCCGCATCACCGCCTTGCTCAGCCGGCGGGCGCGCACAATGCCGCGCAGGTCGCCGCCCATGACGGTCACTCCCGCCGACTGAATCGCCACGTCGGTTCCCGTCGCCATCGCGATTCCCACGTCGGCCTGCGCCAGGGCCGGCGCGTCGTTGATGCCGTCGCCCGCCATGGCCACAACTCTTCCCTGCTCCTGCTGCTCGCGTACCACCTGGTTCTTCTGCTCGGGCAGCACTTCCGCGTAGAACTCCGCCAAGCCGAGTTTACGGGCAACGGCTTGCGCTGTCGTGCGATTGTCCCCGGTGATCATAGCCACGCGAATCCCGTCGTGCATGAGTTCGCGTATCGCCTCGAACGAAGTGGGCTTGATCGCGTCCGCAATGCCCAGCAAGCCCGCGAGTTTGCCGTCGACGGCGACCAAGGCAACCGTGTGGCCTTCGCGGCGCAACTGTTCGGCGGCGGAATCGAGAGCTGATGTCTCCACGCCGTCTTCAGCCAGCATGGCGACGGTTCCAACCAGCACCCGGTGCGCGTCCACGTCGCCAACCACGCCCTTGCCGGGAAGAGTCTGAAAGCTGGATTGCGGCCTCAGCGCCAAGCCGTTGGCCGTTGCCGCTTCGGTAATGGCGCGCGCCAGCGGATGCTCGCTGCCGGCCTCCAGGCTGGCGGCCCACACCACTACCTGCTCCTCGCTGAAATGCGGCGCCGCGACAACCGACTCCAGCGTGGGCTTTCCCATGGTGATGGTTCCGGTCTTGTCGACCAGCAGCGTGTTGATTTTTTCGAGCCGCTCCAGGGCTTCGGCGTTCTTGAATAACACCCCGGCGCGAGCGCCCCGCCCGGTGCCCACCATGATCGCCATCGGCGTCGCCAGCCCAAGCGCGCACGGACAGGCGATGATCAGCACCGCTACGGCGTTCACCAATGCGTACGCGAAACGCGGCTGCGGCCCCCAGATGAGCCACGCCAGAAACGTCAACCCGGAGACGGCGATCACGGCGGGAACGAAAATCCCCGCAACGCGATCGGCAAGGCGCTGGATGGGCGCGCGGCTGCGCTGCGCTTCGCCCACCATGCGAACGATCTGGGCAAGCACGGTTTCGCTGCCGACGCGTTCGGCCCGCATCAGCATGGTGCCCGTGCCGTTTACGGTTGCGCCGACGACGAGCGCTCCCGGCGCTTTCTCCACCGGCATGGGCTCGCCGGTCAGCATGGATTCATCCACCGTGCTCTGGCCTTCCAGCACAACGCCATCGACAGGAATTTTTTCTCCCGGACGCACGCGCAGCCGGTTGCCCACCTGCACCTGCTCCAGAGGAATGTCGCGCTCGGCGCCGCCGTCTTCGACCAGGCGCGCCATTCGCGGCGAAAGATCGAGCAGCGAACGAATCGCGCTGCTGGTCTGTCCACGCGCCCGCAACTCCAGCACTTGCCCAACCAGCACCAGAATTGTGATCGCCGCCGCAGCCTCGAAATAGACAGGCGGCTGTCCGTAGTCTCCGCGCAGCGAGGCTGGAAAAATACCCGGCAACAGGGTGGCCAGCACGCTGTATCCGTACGCCGCCCCCACGCCGATGCCGATCAGGGTGAACATGTTGGGGCTGCGGAAGCGGAACGAATTGCGCGCGCGCTCGAAAAACGGCAGGCCGCACCAGACCACAATCGGGCTGGCCAGCAGCAGCTCGATCCACGCCACCAGGTCTGCCCTGACCGCATGCGCAAGCGGCGTCGCCATGTGCGCCATGGCAAGCGCCAGCAGCGGCACGCCCAGCCAGAGCGATACCTTGAGCCGATGACTCATGTCGCGGAGTTCGGGGTTTTCCGGCGGCGCGGCGGATGCGGTTCGCGGCTCCAGCGCCATGCCGCAGATCGGACATGCACCCGGCTCGTCGCGCACCACTTCAGGATGCATTGGACAGACGTACTCGGTCTTGACCGCCGGCAGCTCGATCGTCTCCGGCTCCAGCGCCATGCCGCAGACTGGACAAACGCCGGGACCGCTCTGCCTGACCTCGGGGTCCATCGGACAGATATAAACCCCTTGCGGCGGGGCTGCGGGCTTGGCCGCCGTGGAACTCACGTTCTCAGCCGGCTTGTCAGGCAGTGGGGGTGCGCTGACGGTGGCAATTGGGAGAACAGCCGGTTTTGGCGCGGGCGCGATTGGGGTCCCCAACAGAGGCAGCTGTTGCGTCTGCTGGGGTGAGATTCCGCCCAGTTGCACCATGCCGCCCATTCCGCCAGGCTTGTAGGCGGGGTCCAGGTACTTCTCCGGATCAGCCGCAAAGCGTTCGCGGCAGCGCGGATTGCAGAAGAAATACGTATTCCCTTTATGCACGTGGCTGCCGCCGCGAGCCGTAGCGGGATCCACCATCATCCCGCACACCGGATCTTTGCTCCGGGTTCCGTCAGCAGTTTCAATGTTGTTCACTCGCTCTTTCTGTTCCACGGCAGTCTCCGATGGGCTATCGCCCGCCCTCTTGCTATATAGTAAGACGTAAGTTGATCGTACAAGGGTTCTGAAATGCCCTCGTACCTCGCAAAGGACCAGCCGCACATGACCTCTGTGGATGTTTGCTTCAGCTACGGGATGACGCCGACCGAGGCGACCATGCAGGCGTTGGACTATGTCCGCGAAGTATATGGCGTTCGCGGAATCCGCTTCAACGAAGCGACGCGCTCGGTCCGGGTGGAGTACGACGCGACCCGGCTGAACGAGGATACCGTTGCCGCTTTGCTGCGCCGGACCGGACTGGAAATTTCAGGAAAAGTCGCGCTCAGCTAGTATCGTGTCCCCAACTTATCTGCATAACTAAACGCACTCCGTGAGTGTCATCCTGAGCGAGCCGTGGTCCCCGGCGACGGCCGGACAGTGCCCCATATCTGCCGCGGCTAGCAGATGTTGGACTTGGGCACCAGTCGCACTACCCCACGTTAGCCAAAAGCGGGCGAACGTGGGGCACCAAGCCGAAAGATTCATCATTAAAATCCGGAAGGCGCGGGGTGGGACAGCGCCCCGGGATCTTTCGCTCCGCTCAGGATGACACTCACGAGATCTTCTGATTAGGGCGAAAGTACTTTCCGGGACTGCCCTAGCTCACGCGGATGTATTCCTCTTTTGCTACTCCGCAGACCAGGCAGCGCAGGAAGTTGAGGTTCTCCGTGGTGTAGCCGCACACCGCGCAAACGAAGTACTGTTTGCTGACGCCCTTCAAGGTCTCCAGTTTGTTCAGCGCTTCCGTATAGAGACGAGCGTGTTCGGCTTCGGTCTTGATGGCGTAGGTGAAGGTCTTCAGGGCGTCGGAGTTCTTCGCCGCTTTTGCCTCGGCAATGAATTCCGGATACATCGTGTCGCGCTCGTAAGTCTCGCCGGCGATTGCGACTGCGAGGTTTTCCCGGGTGGACTTCACCTCCGGAGCATGAATGTCAGCTTTAGGTTCCGCGCCAAGCTTGCGGATCACGACGGCGTGATTGTTGGCGTGAATTTCCTCCGCCTTGGCGGCGGCACGGAAGA
Source organism: uncultured Acidobacteriota bacterium (assembly GCA_963842345.1). Lineage (GTDB taxonomy): Bacteria > Acidobacteriota > Terriglobia > Terriglobales > Acidobacteriaceae > CAWBRT01. Next base: position 161,271 of record CAWJGD010000019.1, on the reverse strand, counting down.
GGCTGGCCACCTCGCCGTAACCTTCTTCCCCGGCCTTCTTGGCGAAGGCAAGATACTTGGTGCGCGCGTTGCTCTCGCCATCGAAGGCGGCTTGCAGATTGTCGAGTGTGTGCGAGCTGTTTGTCTCCGCAGTTTTTGTTCCTACAACGACGGCAGCCGGCAGCAGGATCGAAAGAATCGTTCCAAGCGTTGGAATCATCTGAGAGGCTCCTTTTAGCACCCTCTAGTGTCCATGCCTTAGCGAGGCCCGCACAGTGACCCGCGTCGCAACCGTGTGTGATCCGCCGAGTGGGGTCCCCGACACGCGCCGCCGAAAGCCGCTATTTGCTAACAGCAGTGCAAGCTGCATCTTGTGCGCTCTACATCCCAGAAGAAGTTCTTGGTTGCGCGTGTTGGGGTGAAAAATGCGAAGGGCGCACTCGCATGCGCCCTTCTGTGGATAATCGATAAGGCATTCCCGGAACGCCCGGGGTCCCCGGCACGCGCCGTGGTCGCGCGTGTTGGGGGTGAAGGCTAGCCGCTTACCAGCCGCGGGTTTGCAGCATATCGCTTTCAGCGATAGCCGAAACCGCCAGCCCTTTCATCGAACCTTTGACCTGCTCGCTCACCTCGGCCAGCACTTTGGCATCGTTGTAGTGGGTGGTGGCGATCACGATGGCCTTGGCCCGGCTTTCGGCCTCTTCGCGCTGAGCGCGGTCGTGCATATCGAGCGGGGTCGCGCCATCCTTCATGAAGATGCCGCTGCCGACAAAGATCGCCTCGGCGCCAAGCTGCATCATCATCGCCGCGTCTGCCGGGGTGGCGATGCCGCCCGCGGAAAAATTCGGCACCGGCAGTTTGCCGGCCTTGGCCACCATGCGGACCAACTCGTAAGGAGCCTGGTGGTTCTTGGCCGCCGCGAATAGCTCTTGTTCGCTCATCACGGTCAACTGCTTCATTTCCTTCACGATCTGCCGCATGTGCTTGACGGCGTGGACGACGTCGCCGGTACCCGCTTCGCCTTTGGTGCGGATCATAGCCGCGCCCTCGGCGATGCGCCGCAGCGCCTCACCCAGGTTGCGCGCGCCGCACACAAACGGAGTAGTAAAGGCATGCTTGTCCACGTGGTGCTCTTCGTCCGCCGGGGTAAGCACTTCGGACTCGTCGATGTAATCGACCCCCAGCTCCTGCAGGATTTGCGCCTCGGCGAAGTGGCCGATGCGGCACTTGGCCATGACCGGAATCGACACCACGGCCATGATTTCCTTGATCTTCAGCGGCGAAGCCATACGCGCCACCCCACCTTCGGCGCGAATCATGGCGGGCACACGCTCCAGTGCCATCACGGAGGTAGCCCCGGCCTTTTCGGCGACCTCGGCCTGCTCGGCGTTCATCACGTCCATGATCACGCCGCCCTTCAGCATCTCCGCCAGACCGGTCTTCAGCCGCAGACCGGAGCTTCCATTACTCTCTGACATAAAACTTGTCTCCCCCCAGTTGTCAGTATCTCCTGCAAGGTCACTCCGCAGGCGGCAACTCTGTCCTGGCAGTAAAGCGAAAGGAACGTGACCTCGGCTGGAACACTCTATTGTAGCGCGAACCGGGACTGGGATGCGGACCACCTCCGATGGGCGTCTGCGAGCAGCGCTGGTGCACTCTCTGGAGCGTACGTGGCGCTCTCACGATTATGCTGCGCTGCGGCATTACGGGCCTGCTGACAGGCCGTCGACAAATCGCTTCTGCAATTGCCGCCGTGTGCGATACACTGGCGCCCCGTCTTAAGCAGGACAAGAACTTGCAAGGAGCGCGGCTATGGAGACTCAGGGTGAGATTCGCCGGGTAGCAGTTGTGGGAACCGGCGTCGTCGGGGCGAGTTGGGCGGCATTTTTTCTGAGCCGCGGGCTTGAGGTGTCCGCGACCGATCCGGCTCCGGACGCCGAATCCGCGCTGCGATCTTTTGTGGACCGCGCGTGGCCGGCGTTGGAAGGTCTGGGGCTCTCTCCCGGGGCTGCACGCGATCGTTTGTGCTTTGACGCCGATCTCGAAAAGGCAATCGCCGGGGCGCAGTTTGTTCAGGAAAGTGCCCCCGAACGCATCGACCTCAAAATCAAACTGTTCGCCCGCATGGATGCCGTTCTGCCACCCAGTGTGGTGATTGCCTCAAGCTCGTCAGGACTCAAAATCAGCGCCATCGAGTCCCACTGCAAGCACCCGGAGCGCTGCGTAATCGGTCATCCGTTCAACCCGCCGCACCTCATTCCGTTGGTGGAAGTTGTCGGCGGAACAAAGGTTTCTCCGGAAAACATCGAGCGAACCTTGAAGTTTTATACGGCCTTGGGAAAGCATCCGATCCACATCCGGAAAGAAGTTCCAGGGCATGCCGCGAACCGGCTTCAGGCGGCGCTTTGGCGCGAGGCTATCCATCTTGTGGCGGAAGGCGTGCTGAGCGTCGCTGATGTGGACGCGGCGGTCTGCTGGGGGCCGGGGCTTCGCTGGGGTGTCATGGGGCCGAATCTCCTCTTCCACCTGGGAGGCGGAAAGGGCGGTCTGCAACATTTCCTGGAACACCTGGCAGGCCCGTTTGCAACCTGGTGGGCGGACCTTGGCAGTCCCGGACTGACGCCGGAAATCAAGGCAAAGCTGATTGCGGGAGTACAGGAAGAAGCCGCAGGCCGCTCGATCGAGCAGCTCGAAGAAGAACGCAACCGGGCGCTTCTCGGCTTACTGGCAATTCGCGAGGCGGGCAAGCGCGGCTGAGAAGCGAGCTTGCCTTCCGGCGTTTACCGAGCACCCCAGCTATCGCTCCGCTTCATGTGTTGGCTGAACATCTTTTGCGGATCAATGGCGATGAATGTGCCCTCGCTTCGTGCCAGTATCTCGCCTTCCAGGCTGCGCAGTTCGGCCACGTTGACGTGAACGCGCCCGCTGACGCTGCGCTGCCATCCTTCGGCGATCAGCGGCTTGCCGAGGGGCACCAGTCTTAGATACTCGACCGTCATTTGTTGGGTGACCGCGGTTACCTGCGTGATGCGGTTCGCCTTGCCCATTGCCTCGTCAAGAATTGTCGCAATGATGCCGCCGTGCGCGTGCCCCGGAGGACCGGTGTGGCGTCGCGAAAGCTTAAAGCGGCAGACGAAGGAATTGCGCTCCTCGTCGAAAGCAAACTTCAAGCCTAAGCCCTGCGGATTGTCAAGACCGCAGCCGAAGCAATAGTTTGGAGCGCTCTTCGCCTGCGTCCGCTTGTTGCCGGCCGGAATGCCTGGGCCGCGCTCCTTCTTGGTCTTCTTGGTGTTCGTAGCCATCCCGAGAACCAGCATACAACATGTGGGTTACGTAAGCTGCCGAGCATTCGCTGACGGCACGAAACAGGCGAACATCGGGGATCTACTCCGGCATGGCTACAGGTGTCAGGCCGGTACTTTGAAAACCGGTCAGTCACCGGAAAACCCTCCGGCAAGCAAACGACTCTACCGCTTAGGCCCTGCCGGGGCGGCAATCGCTGAACCTCTCCCGGCAAACACGCATCTTATGGCAATGGCGTCTCAGCTCTTCCGAACCAAAACTCCCCGGCCGTCCATTGGAGGCAACGGACGTACACCTTTTCCGCCGGAGCCCTTTGGCGGCGGAGGTGGCGGCGGCCGCGGAGACGGCGATCACATTCCGAATCCCAACGAGCGGTTGCGGCGCTATCGCATGGGGCTCACCTTGGCCGTGGCGTCGATCTCCATGCTGTTTCTTGCCTTCACGACGCTTTTTCTGGCGCGCAGAACCGCCGGCAAATTCGATCCCATCGCTGGAAAATTCATCACCGACTGGGTTCCGGTGCACCTGCCGTCGAAGTTGCTGCTGATCAATACGGGGTTCCTGCTGCTAAGCTGCATCACCATTGAAGTCGCGCGCCGCGCCGCCACCATCGAGATGATCCTGGTTCCGGCCACGAGCTTGCCGGGTATCAAAGCTACTCCGGAGCACTCGATCGCGTGGGTGCGCTTGACCGGCGCGCTGGGAGCGCTGTTTCTCGCCGGGCAGTGGTTAGCGTGGAACATCATGCACACGGAGGGCATTTTCTTCAACAGTGGTCCGGCGAGCAGTTTTGCCTTCCTGCTGACCGGCGCGCACGCCGTGCATCTGGTGGCAGGAGTCCTGGTGCTGATCTATGCAGGCTTCCACCGTCGGCAGCGGCGTTCGCTCGAAAGCCGCCGGATCGTCATCGACGTCGCCGCCTGGTATTGGCACTTCATGGGCCTGCTCTGGCTCTATCTGCTGGCCCTGCTGTGGTTTCTCAAGTAGCGCGCCGTAAGGGTTGCCACGACACTCTGATCCCGAAGGTATTGCCGTCACAGGTGGTTTCTCAAGTAGGCCGCTGCTCTCAGGATGACCCCTTCATGGGAACCTCTCCGCGATTTATAATGTAATGTTCCGGTTCCGCGGCTGACCGCGTCTGTGGACGCATGGCAGGCGTTCTTCGGGGATTAATTTTCCCGGCAGGAGCTCGGATCAATTGTTTGGGCATGTCCAACGAATCCATCATCGTGCGCGGGGCTCGCGTTCACAATCTCAAGAACATCGACTTTGAAATCCCGCACAACAGCTTGACCGTCGTGACCGGGGTCTCGGGCTCCGGCAAGTCTTCGCTCGCCTTCGACACGATTTATGCCGAAGGACAGCGCCGTTACGTGGAATCGCTGTCGGCCTATGCCCGGCAGTTTTTGGAACGCATCGAAAAGCCCGACGCCGATCTCATAGACGGCATCGCGCCGGCGGTCGCCATCCGTCAAAAGAACCAGACCCGCAACCCGCGTTCGACGGTGGCAACGGCAACCGAGATCTACGATTATCTGCGTCTGCTTTTCGCCCGCATCGGACACACTTATTGCTCGCAGTGCGGCAAGCAAGTCAAGAAAGACACGGTTGACGAAGTTGCCGCCACGCGTGCTCGCCCTGGAAGAAGGCACGCGGCTCAATGTCCTATTTCCGTTGCAACCCGCGCCTGCCCCGGAGGAGCCGGAAAAGAAGCCTCGCGGCCGCACCAAGAAAGCGGCAGCCCCGGCGGTCGACGACCTGCTCCGCGAGCGCCTGTTTGAACTTCGCAAGCGCGGCTTTAACCGGTTGTTTCAGAACGGGCAGATTTTCGAGTTCTCTACGCCCGAGTCGCTGTTGGACGTGGACTTCTCTGCTCCGGTCTTCCTGTTGCTCGACCGCATTGCGCTGGCGTCCGACATCCGCGCTCGCGTCGTGGATGCGGTGGAGAGTGCCTACCGCGAAGCTGGAGAAGTGATCTTCGAAACCGTGCCGCGCGACGGCAGCGAACCCCGGCGCTTACGCTTCTCGCAGCGCTTCGAGTGCAAAACCTGCAATCTCAAGTACGAGGAGCCCGAGCCGCGGCTGTTTTCTTTCAACAACCCATTCGGCGCCTGTCCTCGCTGCCAGGGGTTCGGCAACACCATCGACTTCGATATGGACTTGGTTGTCCCCGACACATCGAAGACGCTCAGCGAAGGCGCCATCGATCCTTGGACCAAGCCCAAGTACAAGCCGTTGGCTGCCGAGATGAAGCGTTATGCCCGCCAGGCGCGAATTCCGCTCGATATCCCGCTGGAGCGATTTGGACCCCGAGCACCGGCGCGCGATCATCGAAGGCGACGGCAAGTGGTTTGGCGTGCGCGGGTTCTTCGCCCATTTGGAGCGCAAGAAATACAAGCTGCACGTGCGTGTCTTTCTCAGCCGGTATCGTGGCTATTCCGTGTGCGGCAGTTGCGGCGGCGCGCGCTTGCGAGCGGAAGCGCGGCTGGTGAGGATTGCGGACAAAGACATCTGCCAGGTCTGCGCCATGACAGTCGAGCAAGCGGCACTGTTTTTCTGGGGGCTGACGCTGGCCGACATGGAGAACGAGATCGCCGGCAAGCTGCTGGAAGAGATCCGCGACCGCCTGCGTTTCCTGCACGAAGTCGGACTCGAATACCTTACGCTTGACCGCCTGGCCTCGACGCTTTCCGGAGGCGAAGCGCAGCGCATTCAACTCGCGACATCGCTGGGATCGCGCCTGGTTGGGACGCTCTACGTGCTCGATGAACCTTCCATCGGTCTGCACAGCCGCGATACTTCGCGTCTGATCCACATCTTAAAAAACCTGCGCGACCTCGGCAACACCATCCTGGTGGTCGAGCACGACGCGGAAGTCATGCGCAGCGCCGACCGTATTCTCGACCTCGGGCCCGGCGCCGGCGAGCACGGCGGAAACCTGGTGGCCGAGGGAACCTACGAGGAGATCCGTCTCAACCATGCTTCTCTGACCGGACGATTCCTGAACGGCGATCTTCAGATACAGGTGCCGCAAACCCGGCGGCAGCCCGGGCGCTTCCAGCTCAAACTTTTCGGCGCGCTTGGTCACAATCTGAAGGGGTTCGACCTCAGCATACCTCTCGGCATAATTGTGGCGATCACCGGCGTCTCCGGCTCGGGAAAATCGACCCTGGTTCACGACGTCATCTACAACGGTCTCGCCGAACAGAAGCGCCAATCCACGGGCGCGGTTTCCGAAGGGTCTTACACCCGACTGGAGGGCGGCGAGTTCCTCGACGAAGTGGTGCTGGTCGACCAGTCGCCGATCGGGCGCACGCCGCGATCCAATCCGGTAACCTACATCAAGGCTTTCGACGCCATCCGGGAACTGTTCGCCTCGCTGGCCGAATCGCAGAAGCACGGTTACACCGCCGGATATTTCTCCTTCAACATCCCCGGCGGACGCTGCGAAAACTGCCAGGGAGATGGCACGGTCACGGTCGAAATGCAGTTTCTGGCCGACGTCGAACTGCTCTGCGAGGAGTGCAAAGGCACGCGCTATAAACCGGAGATCCTCGCGGTTCACTATCATGGCCGCAGCATCCACGACGTGCTCAATATGACGGTAAAAGAGGCTCTGCATTTCTTCTCTGGAATCCATAAAATCGTCGATAAACTTAAAGTATTAGATGAAGTTGGACTGGGTTATCTGCGCCTCGGCCAGAGTGCCACTACGCTGAGCGGCGGCGAGGCCCAGCGCATGAAGCTTGCGGCACACCTTCAGCCGCACAGCATGAACCGTCCCAAGCCCGCCGACGGAGTCCGCCGCAGGCTTCCGCATGTTCTCTACCTTTTTGACGAGCCGACCACCGGCCTGCATTTCGACGATATCAGCAAGCTGCTGCTCGCCTTCCGCCGCCTGATCGACGCTGGCGGCTCTATTCTGGTCATCGAGCACAATCTCGACGTGATTAAGGTTGCCGATTGGGTGATCGACCTGGGACCGGAGGGCGGCGACCGGGGCGGCCAGGTGGTCGCCGTGGGGCCTCCGGAAAAAATCATGCAGAATCCGAAATCCTACACCGGACAGTGGCTGGCACGCGTGCTTCCCGCCCGCGAATTGAGCGTGTCATGAGGCGCCGCAGGCGGCTCTCATGCTTGCTTGGCGGTACTCGGGCAGCCTCCCACACCGAAGCTGAATCAGAGTTTGTGAAGGTAGAATCGGCGTGGGATTTGGGAAATACCAACGAGGGAACCAGCCTGGCTGCTCTGGCGCCGCTGCCGTCCTGCTGACGGTATTTCTTTTTTCACTCTCTTGCGCCGCGCGCGAATCTCTTTCCGAACTTCGCAATCGGGCCGATGCCGCGCATGACGGCGATTGCGCCAAGCTCTGTTTGGAGGCTGCGCACGCGCTCGTCGAAGAGTCTTTTCTTCTGGTTAAGCGGGGCGATGCCACGACTGCTCAAGCCACGGTGAGCGATGCCATGGGGTACGCCCAGCGCGGCGCGCAGGGATCGATCGCCTCGAAAAAAAATCGCAAGCAGGCGGAAATTTCACTGCGCAAACTTTCCAGGCGGCTCACCGACCTGGCGCGCTTGCTCGAACTGGAGCAACGCGCACCGTTGGAGTCCGATGTCGCAATGCTCGAAAAACTGCGCTCCCAACTCCTCTCCAGTTTGTTTGACCTGAAGGCAAAACAAGAATGAAAATGCGTCCCCGGCTCGCCGCCCTGCTGGCGCTCACGCTTGGCGCGGGCTTGTGCCTTGCCCCGGCGCCCGCGGCGGCACAGCGCCACGACCCGCTCACCCGCAAGGAAGTCGACGCCCTGCGGGAAGCGGCGCAGATGCCCGAGGCACGCACAAAGCTGTTGCTCAGCTTCGCGCACGCGCGGCTTGAAGAAAGCGAAAAACTGCGCACTGACCCGCTACAGCAGTCCCAAGCCCTTACGGAACTTCGTGGACTGCTGGCCGATTTCACTGCCATCGTTGACGAATTGGATGACAATCTTGCCGCCTTCGACAATCGCGGCACCGAGCTGCGGGCGGCCCTGCGCACCGTAATCGAGACCGAAACCGGCTTCCAGCAGAGGCTGCACAAGATCCGCGATACGCTTCCGCCAACCGTGCTCCAGCAGGTAAAAGATGAGCTGGATGACGCAAGCGAAGCGGTTGACGATAGTCTTGAATCCTCGCGCGCCATGCTCGATGAACAGAATGGGGGGCGCAAAGGCCAATAGAAGGCGGAGAAAAAAGCACTCTAAAGATCAGCTCTTAAGTCCGCTTCGACGAAACGGCGGCGCGCCCCATCCGCGCAATTATGGCGGCTGCTCCAGCCAGAGGGGATTGGCTGCCTCGGCAGAAGCCCGTCCAGCCGGCAATTAAAGTTCTGCAACTCAGCCGGAGAACCCGCGCCGCAACTCCAGCTTCTAAGAAACAGCGTAGGAGAGCCGACCAGTCGGCGGCCCGCGCCGGTGGACGCGTGATCCGAACGAAGATTATTCAGAATGTGGCGGACTTCCACAGTGTGCGCAGCCTGTGGGAGCAACTTGCCCGCGACGCGACAATCTTCCAGAGTTTTTGCTGGAGTGAGTTGGCCGCTGCCTGCTTCGTCCGGCGGGAGCAGCCGTATGTCATCTGCTGCGAATCCGATTCAGGGGTGGCGCTCATTCCAGCCGTCATTCTCCGCGATGGCTCGACAAGCCTGATGGGCGAAAAGCTATTCGACTATCGCGATGTTCTCCACGCGGGCGACGAGGCGGTGTTGTCGCAGGCATGGCAGAGGCTATGCGAGTTGCATCGCAATTTCAAATTGACCGCTTTGCGCGGCGAGGAGAGCCACAGGCTATGGCGGGGAGCGCAACCGCGGCCTTTCGCGCACGCTCCCTGCGTGCGCAGCCTCGATCTTAAACCGTCTCAGAGTAGTTGTACCCCGGAGCTATCAACGCCGGGCCCGCTGCCCGGCTGCCTCACGGAAAACACCTTTCGCGAAACTGGTCTAGGCGCGATGAATGCGGCCGGCGGGACTTCGCCGATTTCCTGTCAAGACAAGTTCCTCTCGATACATCCTCGCCTCGGGCGGCGCGCCAGGCACATCGCTAAACATGGGGTCACGTTCAGACAGCATGCAGGCAGCGAACGCGAGCTCGTGCGATTCATCTTCGATACCAAGGGCAAGCAGGAGACGCCGTCGGAGAATCTCTTTGAGGACCGCGTGCGACGAGAGTTCATGGTGCGGATCGCCGCCGAGGCAGGGTCGCGCTGCGATGTGTTCACCTATGAGACGAACAGCGAACTGGTCGCGGCGCTGGTCGCCTTTCGGGACGATGCCGTGCGTTACTGCTACACCATCTACTACGACTCGCGATGGTCTGACTTTTCTCCGGGGCAGCTTCTGCTGTTTGAGGTGGCTACGCGTTCGCTGGCGGAGGGTCTGGACTGCGATTTCATGACCGGCGAATATCCCTACAAGAATAGAGTGGCAACTGCGCGTGTGCCATTGTTCACCGTGGAAGCCGAGGCCGGGGTGCTTGCAGGAATTTTTCCGCTCAGCGCGCTGGAGCAACGTCCAGCCGCAGTCTCCGAGGCGGATGCCGCGGCAAAAAGCAAGAAGGACGGCAGCAGGCCGGCTGCCTGAGCTGCATCTTTCTCGCGCTCCGACAGAATTTCGCCTAGAAAGTCTTCAAGAATCGCTTGGCCTGCTCCAACTGGGGAAACAGCTTTTCTTCCGCATGAAACTCCGGACCATGGACAGAGCGACGGCTGCCACGCAGTTTGACGGGATGCCTGAGATGAAGCATTTCGTGATAGACCAAATATTCGATTGCATAGCGCGGCACACGCGGGTGATCGAAGATGCGGCTGACCACGATGGCGTTGTGGGCTGGGTCGTAGTGGCCGAGGCTGTTGCGGGCACGGGCGCTGCTCCACGACATCCGCGGGCGCGCCAACAGGCCGTGGAAAAAGCGCAGGTTGAGATCTTCGAAAATGGCGTCCAGATCGTAGGTGTGTCCCTGCGGTGAGGCGAAAAGCTTCCGTCCTCGGATTTGCCTTACCAGGTGCGCCTTCTGCTGCAGGTCGTGACTGGAAACGTAGCGGCGATAGCGCGTGGCGTGGCCCGTGTCGATGGGCTTGCGATATACCTTGGCCATGAGAATGTGAATGATGGCTCGCAGAACCGCTTCCGGCGCTCCCTCCAGGATGTCGGAGATGCGCAGCTTGAGCGTTCCCTCGCGCAATCGAATGGTGTTATTGATGTTCGCGAATGGATAAAAGCGGACCTCGAAGGCGGGCATCTCCGCCCGCGGGCGAAGTTCGCGATAGGTCTCGCACAAAATAGCTTCCAGCTGAGGAGTCAAGGCAATTTCAATTTATCATGCGGCGGCCGTACGCCTTGGCCGAGCGTCAAGCGCCGTTCTTCGCCCAACGCTCGATCAGACCCGCTTGGCACACCAGAACACATCGGTTCGATACGGTAATTCGATCCTGTCCTTGCCCGTCGTTTGCGGATGAGTCGAAAGAAGTTCACGCACCTGATCGAGAACCTGGTTCTTCTCCGCCTCGGGCATGACCGCGATGAAGCTGGAGGATGCTACCCGGTCGATCACCATCTCACGGCCGCCCACCTGGGTGTACCGGAAGTGCAGCACCTGGAGCGGAGTGAACAACTCAGTCCGGTCAAAAACCCTTCGCCAGGCACCCGTTCTGTACCTGGGGGCGCCCTTCTCGTGAACATGAGTGAGTTCCTCGAGCTTTGCGACCCAGTCCACGGATTCGTCCCTCGCGTTCCAGATCAGGCCGAGTTTGCCGCCCGGCTGGAGCACGCGATAAATCTCCTGCAATGCGACCGGCCCATCGAACCAGTGGAACGCCTGTGCGGCTATCACTGCATTCGCCGCTTCCGGCGCGAGTGGAATATTTTCCGCGCTTCCCGCCAACAACTCCAGTGAGGGCAGGAGCGCGGAAAATTTTTTTCGCATGCCTTCCACCGGTTCGACCGCGATCACTCTGGCCCCTACGGGTACCGACGCCGCGAGCAGCCTGGTGAACTTCCCCGTCCCGGCGCCAAGCTCAACCACAGTCGAGGCCGGTCCGACGTTCAATTCCTGAAGCAAGCGTTCGACGGCATCCAGAGGGTATTCGGGGCGCCCGCGATCATAAATCTCGGGGGCGGCTTGGAACCCTCTGGCGGCAATATCGTGAATTTTCGCTGTCATGTTCCAGCTTTATAACAGACGCTTGGCCAAGTGTGAAGCTGAACTTCACAGGCCCGGTGACATTGAACATTCACGTCAATCTTGAATGCAGGAGTTAAGGTTGCGGCTTCGCGAGTGGAACTCCGAGCTGGTATTATCTCTATTTGCACTGTGCAGAGTGACCGCAAGCCGGTCCCCAATTCTGGTCGCGGGGACGTGGGGTTATCCGCGCAATGCGCGGATGCACCCTGAAGCAACTCACGCGTAGAGATTGCGAACGCACGCCACAACGACGGCAGTTTTCGCTGTGTGCGCGAGCTGCCAGAGAACTGTGACAATGTCTACGCCAAATCATCTTGACGATGTTCGACCGCCGGACAATGTGGGCGAGTCCCCTGTATTTGCGATCCTGTTTACAATCGGCTTATGCCACCTGTTGAACGACATCATCGGGGGGCTGGTGCCCGCCCTTTATCCGCTTTTCAAAAAATCCTATAACCTTACTTTTTCGCAGATCGGGCTCATCACTCTCACGTATCAGATCGCATCTTCGCTTTTGCAGCCTCTGGTAGGCCTATATACCGATCGCCGGCCCAGGCCGTTTTCGCTGATGGCTGGAATGACTGTCACGCTCGTCGGCCTGATCTGGTTTTCCCGGGCCAACAGCTTCCATACCATTATGATTTCAGCGACCGCGGTGGGCGCTGGATCGGCGGTCTTTCACCCTGAGGCTTCGCGCGTGGCAAGGTTAGCCTCGGGCGGACAACACGGATTGGCGCAATCCATTTTCCAAGTGGGCGGGAATTTCGGATTCTCACTGGGGCCGCTCCTGGCGGCATTCATCGTAATTGGACGGGGCCAGCGGAGCATTGCGTGGTTCTCGCTGGATTTGCTGCTGGCCATGGTTCTGCTCTTCATCGTCGGAACCTGGTACAAGCGGACGGCATTATCCCGCATGAAATCTCGGGCGGCAAAGACGGACGTTCACTCGCCGCTGCCTCCCAGAAAGGTCGCATTCTCGCTTGCTATTCTGCTCACGCTGATCTTTTCCAAGTACGTCTATATGTCGAGCATAACCAGTTATTACACGTTCTACCTGATCAGCAAGTTTCACCTGTCCGTGCAGAACGCCCAGATCCATCTGTTCACCTTCCTTGCCTCGACTGCCGCCGGGATACTGATCGGCGGTCCGGTCGGCGACCGCTTCGGCCGCAAATACGTCATCTGGGGTTCGATCGTCGGGGTGCTTCCGTTCACCTTGCTCCTGCCTTATGCCAATCTGTTCTGGACTGGCATCCTTACCGTCTTGATCGGCTTGATCCTGTCTTCGGCGTTTTCGGCGATTCTGGTCTACGCGCAGGAGTTGATTCCGGGAAAGGTTGGGATGATCTCCGGATTGTTTTTTGGCTTTGCCTTTGGCGTGGCGGGGGTGGCTGCCGCCATGCTGGGAAAAGTCGCCGATAAGACCAGCATTGATTTCGTCTATCGAATGTGTTCATTCATGCCGGCAATCGGCGTTCTCGCTTACTTCCTGCCAAATCTGGAGCCGGGCAAATTGCGCCGCAAGAACGCGATTTCAGAGCAGCCGTATCCGCGAAAGCGCTCCAGAGTCGCCCTTGCGACGACGTGACGATCTATGCATTTCGCCGATCACCACCCGAAAGCTGCAAAAGCAAATACATGGACCCTCACGTCGCGTCCTCACTAACTGCACTTCATGGTGCCGTTGATATGTCTTTTGCGAACTCAGCACTGCTCTAACCTCATGGAAACCTCCATGCACGGTCTTAATACAACGTCACGATCAAAGCGGCGCACTTCCCTCTTCCACCTCATCACTGCTCCATTCTCTTCGAGCAGCGTCATCAGGAACCCGGTGCCAAGATCGGCTCCCGAAGTGGCGCCGATGGCGAACAGATCCATCGCCGCAACGCGAACGGCATCCGATTCATCGCCCAGTATGGCCACGATCAGTTTTTTCATTTTCTCGAAGAGCAGTCCTCTGCTGGCGAGGTCAAGAAATGTGTTGGAGAAAATATTATTGCCCGTAGCGGCGCGAAATATCGTATCGATTACCGGGCGCAGTTCCCGCTGGCAAAGCTGCTGAACAAGATGCAAGCCTATGAGCATGCCGGCAATGAAATCGTCGCCGCTGGGCGTAAGTCCAGCACCGCATCCCTTCAGCATGGAGACGCCCTCCAGCAGTCCGCCCCCGAAAACCTGTTCGCCGCCGCGCTGCATCCGGCTCACGAAAGCCTGCTCAACGGCGGAGGTAAAATTCCCGACCCTCTCGGGGGCAATGAGAAAGGCAAGGCTATTCGCCGCCGATCTATCCGCCAGCAACTGTCGAAACAACGCCAGGTTCAAAGGGAGACGATCGGCACGGCAATCCTGAAGCGTGAAGTCCGAACGATAGCAATGGCTGCGATCGAGCTGAAGCGGCGTTCATCGACCTCTAAAAGTTGTTCCTGAATTCGCAGAGCAAGAGACGCGGGCAGCGCCCGGTGGGAGCCGGCACCCGCCAAAACGATGTTCAGTGGCCCGGCTCCGATTTCCTGGCTCACTAAGAAGACGAGGCGCCGGCCGTTCGAGAAATTGACTGCGCGCTTGAAGCGGGAGTGCACCGTGTAGCTTCCCCGCTCGACTTGGTCACCGAAACTGAGCAGGTTCATCGCGGGAAACACCACCACGCTATCGCGGAACTAGCGAGAATCCGGCGCAGCCGGCTCCTCCGCGACTTGGGGCCACAAGCATGGCTCGTGGCCCCTCGCGGCGACTATTCCTTGAGGCAGCATCGCCACGATGCGGCACATGGCCGATTCCATCTCGATGCCCCGCAGCGGGAAGGCGCCGATCCAAGCCCGCTGGTTGCTGACCTCGTCGATCTCGCCCGCCGACATTCTCCGCATGCACGAGCTTCTTGGGGAACAACTTGATGTGCATCACCTGGTAATACGTCTCGGGCGGGAACATCTCATCCCAGCCCTTGCCGTACTTCGCCTTCAGCTTCTTCTCGGCCTCGACAAAGCGGGCCTGGATGCCAGTTGCGGATGATGGTGTTCATCGGATGATCGGCGCTGCCGCAATCCACGCCGATCCACTTGAGCTTCATGTCCAGCGCCCATTGGTGGAACCCCGGATCGGGACCGGGATGCTTCACGAAATAGCGCAGCTCGTCCGACTCCTTCTGGTCCCAGGCATAGCGGTGGTAGCCGGTGTTGATGATCAGGATGTCGCCCTTCTTGACCTCGACGTTCCTCGTGATCATCTCGGGCGTGTAGAGATCGTAGTCGCCCACCTCCTTCGAAATGTCGGCCACCACGCCGGGGCCGACCCATTCCTCGATCGGCACCTTGCCGATGGCGCGGCCGCTGGATGGAAATGAATTTCGCCGTCCATGTGCGTGCCCACGTGGTTGCTGGTGGTGATGATCTGGCCGTTGGCGCCCTGGCCCATGTGCGCGCCGGCGATGCGCTTGAAGTACTGGATGCCCAGCGGCATGTAGCTCGGCCACGGCGGCGTGTGAATGCTCAGCGGCTGGGTCAGGTCATACATCCGCACCTTGTCCATGAATTGCAGGAATTCTGTTTTAGTCATCTCCCGCCTCTCTTTTACAAATCAAAATACCGTCGAACTTTCACTGTCGCAGATTCTCCGCAAAGCCCTCAAAGCCTTCTTGAAGGGCTCCACCGGCGCGTTGAGCACGCCCGCGCCGATCTGGCCGATGCCCGGCTCCTTGTGCGCGACGCCGGTATCGATGAACGGCAGGATGTTCTTCTCGATCACCTTGCGACATCGATGCCGGTCGGCGTGCCGCGGAAATTCAGGCACGGGATCTGGTAGATGTTGTTCTCCGCGGCGGTGATCTCATACATCTGGCGCGTGTAACGAAGCGCATCCTCGCTGCCGCCGCCGACGAACTGCACAATGGCCGGCGCCGCCGCGATGGCGAATCCGCCCAGGCCGTTGGTCTCCGTGATGGCGCTGTCGCCGATGTCCGGGTTGGCGTCCGCCTTCGAGTAGCCGGGGAAGTACAGCGCGTCCGGCACGGCGGCCGGGCCGGTGAACCATTTTCCGCCCGTGCCGGAAAGCTGCACGCCGAATTCCGTGCCGTTGCGCGACATGACGACCACGATGCTGCTGTTCTTGATGCCGCGCGCCGCGTCCAGCGTCGCCTTCGAGGCCGGCATCGAGAGGTTCAGGAAGAAGTGGTCGTTGTGGTTGATGAACTCCAGCACTTCGGCGGCAACAGCGGCGATCGGCGCAGGTCGTCACCATGGCCGGCGCGATAGCGCGGTAGAAGCAACGAGGTCGCCGCGCGGTTGCGGTTGTGGACCTCGTCACCCATGTGCAACGCCTGGGCAATCATGTTCTTCAGGTCGAGCTTCCCAAGCTTGGCCACCGCCTTCTTCAGGCATGGATAGAGCGTCGTTTCCATCCACCTGAGCCTCTGGATGACCGTCTCATCGAAGGCGCCGTAGCGCAGCACCTTGCCCAGCCCCTCGTTCATCGTGCAGTAGGCGAGATTGCCATATGCCTCGTTCTTGAGGATGAATACCGGCATCGACGGCGAAACGATTCCGGCCATCGGCCCCACCGCGCGTGCTCGTGGCAGGGCGCGAACTCGATCTGCGCCCGAGGCCGCGAGCCGCTCGGCTTGCTCGGCGGCTAGCAGCACGCTTTTCGTACAGCAAAGCGCCGATGATCGCGCCGCGCATGGGCCCGCACATCCGCTCCCAGGTGATCGGCGGCCCGGCGTGCAGCAGCAGGTCAGGCTTCATGCCGGGAATGACGTCGAGCGCCCGCTCCATGCCGACGAGGTGCGGCATGCCACCCTGGATGATTTCCACCGCCTTGGCATTCGCCTTTTCGATCTCCGGCAGCATGGAGCTGACCCGCTTCATCAGAGCGGCATCGACATTCACCGGCGGCCTCCAGTCGACTTGGACCGCTGGCGCGTGGGCATCATCCAGTGCCTGCTTGAACGCCGACAGCCCGATGTTGATCACCTTGAGTTCGCTGCTAAACAGTTTGTGCAAGGGAACCGCCCTCCAGATGTTGCAGGGTGTACATCGCCAGTTTGCAGGCAGCGGCGTTGCTGGACATGACGATGGCGCCTGCCTCTTGCAGCCGTTGGCCGGTCCCGGCCCGGCCTTGCGGGTCCTGGTCAGTCCCGGTAATCGAACAAATCACCGTCACTGTTTTGCCCGCCTCACGAATGACCTCGAAAAGTTCGCCGGCGGGATCGGGGTTCGAGCCGTAGCCGAGAATGACATCGAGAAGAATCACGGCAACTTCGGGGTTCGCCGCTTCGTGCAGAATCCGCCCGTTGCGCAACGAGTAGTCGATCATCGGGTGGGGCCTGCCCACCGTAAACTCATCGTCGCCAAGATCGACAACGGTATTCTTCCGGCTTTCGAGAGAAACCTCGAGCCTGGCGGCGCGGCCGACAGGTACGTTCGAGTAGACATCCGCGATGGCATTGGCGAACAATGCCTGCGCCTCGGCGCAAAAGGTACCGCCGCTGAAAAGCCCGCGCAGATACTTCTGACCTTTGCGTCGCTTGGCAGCCTCACGGCCGGCTTGCCGCCGGATTTCGCTGTCTCTGGCGGCGAGTTGTTCGGAAACCAGGCGAGGATTCTGGCCGCGGGATACGGCTAACGCCATCAGCGCGGCTTCTTCCAGCGTCGAAGGGCCGCCCGGCTTCGCGGCGCCCACGAACAGATCGATCACCGGCTTTCCGATCTCCCTGATGATGCCGCCGACCCGCTCCAGCACCTCCGGATGAGGAGGTTTGGAAATCAGCAGAATGACGCTAGTATTTTCATCCTCGGCGAGCGCCTTCAATGCCTCAATCAACATCAGGCCGCCGACTTCCTGCTCGACATCGCGGCTGCCGGTTCCAATTGCCTGCGAAATGCCGCCGCCGGCATTGGAGATGATGCAGCTCGCCTCCTGCATGCCCGTCCCCGAGGCCGCGACGATTCCGATTTCACCGCGCTTGACCACGTTGGCAAACGCCAGAGGAACACCGTTGATGATCGCCGTGCCGCAATCGGGGCCCATCATCAACAGCCCTCTCTCGCGAGCCAGTTTCTTCAACTCGATTTCGGTTTGCAGGGGAACGTTGTCGGAGAAAAGCATAACGTTGAGACCGCTTTCCAACGCACGCCTCGCTTGGCCGCCGGCAAAGCGGCCGGCAATGGAAATCGAGCGCCAGGTTGGCCCCGGGAAGAATCTTGAGCGCACTTTTAAGGCTCGCCGGGAGCGACTCTTGGGCGCCGCTTTTGCCGCCTGATTCCTTGAGGATAGCGTCCACGGCGGCAAGTGCGGCGTGCGCGGCAGTCTCGGTTTCTGCTTTCACCGCGACCAGCAGGTCCGCATCCGAGGCACCGTCGAACTCGGCAAGCCACAGACCGCCGGAGTTCAAGATGGCCCGGTTCGCATTCGTCCCCATCACCACTGCCGCATCGCCTATGCCTGCCATGGCGGCGAGTTTTTTGCCGCACTGCATCAGCGTGATGGAATCGAAATAAGCGCTTCTTTTGACTTCTCCGGCAATCATCATCGAGACGTTAGCCTCCCGCAATCTCTCTCAAAACCGCCTGCCAGCCCGAAGTGAGAACCGGTGCGAGACCGGCTCGCATTTGCCGATTACCTTTCTCAAGGGCAGGCGCAAGGCAGTATCCATACGCCGCCGGCGTCGGCCGCGGCGCAAGAAATTTTGTTATTCTTTGTCTCTCTTTCAATAGATATTGTATACATCTCCTAGGGTTTCACAACCGGATTTGCGGGGTCCCCAGCGAGCGCCTCAGTTGTGCTTGTTGGGGTGCAAGCCGGGGTCCCAACGAGCCCGCTGTTGGCTTGTTGGGGTGGAAGCAAGCGTTCGACTTACACAGGAGAGGCATCGTGGAGCCAATTGCTGGAGAGCGGCAGGATTTAATCGTCGGCGTCGAAGACAAGATGACGCTGAAAGAATATCTGATTTACGGGCTGCAACAGGTACTGGTGGAAAGTTCGGCGTTGACCTTCCCTGTGGTCACCGGAATGGCGCTGAAACTGCCCCGGGAAACCGTCCAATACATGGTTCAGGCATATTGCATTGGCGCCGGCATTGTCACCATCACCCAGTCAACAAGATTGCTACGATTGCCGGTGGTGCAGGGCCCGGCGGCGGTGTTTCTGTCGTTAACCATCGCGTTGGGAGGCACGCTGGGAACCGGGGCGGTGTGGACAGCCATGGTAATCGGCGGCGTTGTGTCCGCCCTCATGGCCTGGCCATTGGGTATCTGGGGAAAACTCAGGCCAATCATCGCGGCCCCGCCGATCTATGGCCCGCTGATTACGCTGATCGGGTTGTCGCTCACCGGAGTCGTGATCGGATTGATCATCGGCAAACCGGGAACACCGGAATTCGCCAGCGGATTCAACGGCATACTGGCCACCATCACTTTTCTTATCGCGGTAACCCTGATTGTCTATTTCAAGAAAGGCTTTCTGCGCTTTGGCGCCATCCTGGTGGCCGCAATGGCGGGGACATTGATTGCTTCCCTGGCCGGGAGAACCAATTTTGCGGCAGTCGGAAATGCCGCCTGGTTTGGCCTCCCGAGGATTATGCCGTTCGGTTGGAAATTCGATCTCACGGCCTGCCTGATCATCTTCGCCGGTTACGCCATTGCCATCATCGAATCGATGGGCAACTACATCCTGGTGGGCGAGATCATGGCCAAGCAGAAGATCGACGAGAAGCGCATTAACCGTGGCATCTTTGGCGAGGGACTGGGTTCGGCCGTTGCCGCTCTGATCGGGGGTTCGGGAACCACGTCGTTCGGCCAGAATATCGGGGCGCTGTCGGTCACCGGCATCGGCAGCAGGCACGTGATCACCTCGGCGGGAATCATCGTGCTGGTGCTGGGCTTTATTCCGAAGGTCGGAGCCATCGTCGCCAGCGTTCCGCCAGCCGTCCTGGGCGGGATCTATATCCTGACCTGGGGCATGCTGATCATGCAGGGCATCCGCGTCTTCGGCAGAATGGAACTCACCAACCTGAATATGACCATCGCCGGATCGAGCTTTATGGTCGGCATGGGCGCGTACTTTCTGCCGCCGGCGTTCCTGGCAACGCTATCGCCTTCGGTGCGGGCAATCATGTCCACCGGACTCATCGGCGGAACCATCGTTGGCGTCTCGCTGTTCGTGATTTTCAAACTCATTCTAGGAATCGACCGCGAGGCTCCAGCCAAAGTGGAAGATGCGGGAGGCAGCGCACGCAGCACGACACACTGAGCGGTTTTTGGGGCGGGGGGCCATCAGTCCTGAAGGGGTTGGGTGCCCCAGGTTCCGCGCCACGCTGTTTGGCGCTAACCTGGGTGGATAGAGGTGTAACTGAGTCCGCGCGAGCCCTGCTTAGTTATGCTTTGCCAGAAACGTCACCGGCTCGTGGGATGCCGCCTTCACCAGGAAATATCTCAGGCAGGCCGCGCCCGCCAGAAACGAGATCGCTCCCAGCAGCATGGGCAGCTCCGCTAGACCGTTAAACGCTGCATAGACGTAGCACGCGAGCGGCAGCAGTATTCCTACGGCAATTGTCGCCACGACAAATGGCGCTAAGAGTTGCAGTCCCACGAGTTGCCGCCAGCTTTTTCCCCAGAACGCCACAAAGAGTATTGTCACTGGCAGCATGACGGTTAGCGCCGCGGGGCGCAAAGTCGCCTGCATGCCTAGATGAAGAGCGCTGTCGGCCAGAGTGAGCAAGCTGAGGCCACTCATCAGGGAATAAAGAAACATCAGCCCCGGCAACAATCGGGAATGCCACAGGCGGATGTCCTTGGCGCCGAACAGAAGAAATCCGGGATAGGCGGCCACCAGCCCGGAGCACAAGACCGTAAGCATCACTGCCGCTGAAACCAGCAGCCGCGAACCGGCGAGCAGGGCGATGATGAGCAAAAGTGCCGCCGCAATCAATGCGAGGTTGGATATGGCGCCGCGTGCCATCCAAGACGTCCCAGGGTTCGCCATCGATCGCAGCGCCTTCGCCGGGCGACCCAGCTCCGATGCCAGCAGAAGCAGGCCGAGCAGGACAAGAGCCACTCCCGTGGCAATCACTGCCACGCTCAGGCCACGATACCCGTCGCGAGCAGCAATCAGGAGGTAGCTTCCGAGAAGGCCCGCCCCCGCGCCTCCGAAAAAAAAGTCCAGCGAGACCCTGGCTCCCCACTCTGCCTGTAAACGCGGAGACATTTACTTGACTCCTATGTAGTACACGGATGGGTGGTATGCGCCCTCCGGCTTCAAAACCTCCGGCTTCTCTTCCGCCAGCAACTTTGCAACCCTGCTGTCGGGGTCATCGAGATCACCGAAGATTCTGGCTTCGTACGGACATACTTCCACGCAACGCGGCAGCGCCGCCAACCGATAGCCGGTCTTCGCAAAAATCGCATTTCTCAACGACGCCCTTGCGCGAGTCGCCTTCGGCACCCGCGGGAACGCCCGGCGGAGGTGTTCTCGCCTCGTTAAAATGCCGGGCCATGTAGGGGCAAGCGACCATGCAGTACTTGCAACCCATGCACTTGTCGTAGTCGATCAGGACCAGGCCGCGAGGGTCCCGGTAAGTGGCCTTCGTGGGACAGACTTTAAGGCATTCCGACTCTTCGCAGTGCATGCAGAGTATCGGGATGTAAAGCTTCTTGACATCCGGAAACTTGCCGGATTCTTCTTCAATCACCCTGCCCCATTGGATGCCGCTTCCGGTCTGGTTATCGAGTTTGCAGGCCACGGTGCAGGTGTCGCAGCCCACGCATTGATTCAGGTCGATAACCATGACGTACTTCATCGCTGCCGCCCTCCTGACGCTGCAAAGGGTGCCGCGCAGCGGAGTCGTGCCGATACCCAGCGAACAGATCTCGTTGTTCATCAGCAGATTGTCGTTGGACTCGCCGGGCCAGCCGTGCGGCACACCGACCACCCTGGGATGGATTCCTTCCGTGAGGCGGGCCACCAGAGATATGCGGCCATACGGCGATTCGACAATGACTTTGTCGCCGTCTTCGATGTGCAGCGAACGTGCGGTAGAGGCGTTGATGTCCAGGACGGGGACCGGCTTGACGTCGCGCAAGGCCGGTACGTTGCGCAATCCCGTGTGGAAATAGGTGACGACACGCCTTCCCGTGGTCATCACAAATGGATACTGCTTGGCCAATTCAGGAGTGCTGTATGGGCTCTCGTGCGGCTCGCGGTAAAACGGAAGTGGATCATACCCCCATTCTTCGAGACGGCGCGAATACAGTTCAATTTTGCGCGACGGGGTCCTGAATCCCTCCTGCAGATGCTTGCCCAAGGTCATCGGAGAAGGCACGCTCTCGCCTCCGGCCTGGAGTTCCTCGAAGGTGACGTTCAGGGGCTTCACGATGTAATTCAGGTAATCTTCTTCGGAGTCCCAGAAATCTGGGAGATGCAGTTTCTTGGCCAGCCGGGCCATGATTTCGATATCGGAGACGGCTTCGCCCACGGAAGCAATCTTTCGGCTGATCCGAAGCGGCCCATAAGTAGCTTGCGAGGAATCGGCCAATCCGTTCTGCTCAAGCCATGAGGAGGCCGGCAAAACCACGTCGGCCATCTCCGCCGACTTGGACATAAAGAGGTCCGCCACGGCCAGGAACTCGACTTTGCGCAAAGCTTCCTGCGCACGGCTTGAGTTGGCGATGGATAGCGCCGGATTTCCTCCCATCAGGAAGATGGCCCTCACTGGGTATGGCTTGCCGGTCAAGATCGCTTCCAGAATCGCAGGCCAATGCGCCATTGGGAAATTCACCGGAAGATTTTTACTGAGCAGGGGATACGCTTCGGCTCCCAGGCGTTTTTCTTGCAGCTCTACGGGAATTCTGTCGCGCAGGATGAAATCATTGGTATCGATAGACACTTGGCCGGCGGCATGCGGAAAGATGTTGCCTCCCGCAACGTCAATGTTGCCGGTGACGCACGCCAGCAGCGCGACCGCCCTGCTTAACTGAATAGGATCGATCACTTCGTCCAGAGTGCAAGCGATTTCAATGCATGCGGGCCGGGTGGCGGCAAACAGCCTGGCGGCCTCTACGATTAACTTTTCTTCCACCCAGGTAATCTCGGCCACCTTGCCGGGAGTGTACTCGCGGACTCTCGCGGTTAATTCCGTCAAGCCCACGCAATAGCGCTCCACGTACTCGCGGTCATAGAGGCGTTCGCCGATGATCACATGCAGCATGCCCAGCGCCAGCGCGGCGTCGGAGCCGGGACGGACCGGAAGCCAGAGGTCGGCCTTGGCGGCGATATTACTCTGCACAGGGTCTATGACGATAAGTTTGGCGCCACGCTTTCTGGCAGCCATTAACTTTTTGGATTTGGGAGGCCATGTCGCCGGAGGATTGGCTCCCCACACCAGGATGCACTCGCTGTTGGCGAGGTCCGGCCATTCCAGGGCGAGGCCGCCGAATGTCAAACTCTGGGCGACTGACCTTGGCGTGAAGCACTGTGCGCCGCCCGACTCCGTCCAGTTGGGCGTACCGAAGAGATTTGCGAAGCGGTTAAAGACTCTGATCCATGATCCCCGGTTGGTGCCGCGGGCCATCACCACGGATTCCGGGCCCGACTCACTTTTGAACTGGTTGAGCTTGCCGGCGATGATCGTCAAAGCCTCGTCCCACGACGCCTTTCGCCAATTGCCGTCGCCTCTTTCTCCGGCACGAATCAGCGGCGTATGTAAGCGTCCGGGATGGCTGAGAAGTTGCACGGACGCGAGCGCTTTGGGACAAACCGCGCCTTGAGTGACGGGATCGTCCTGATCCCCGGCAATCTCTTTGACCGTTCCCTTCTCCAACCGCACTTCCAGACCGCACTGGTTGTGCCCGCAGATGCAGCAACACGTCTTGACGCGATCGCTTTGGAGGTTGGCACGGTACAAAGACATTCCGACGTCCTTGGAAAACCGGGGAGCGGCAGCTTCATTACGACTCAAGTCGCGGCAGCCTAACGGTGATCAGCATCACTCAGCCATGTGACCTCGGTCGCAGGTTCAGACTTTCTGCATTCACCGAGAGGTGAGATATCAGAACAGGTAATGCCCGGCACCGCACTTCCTGGGATTTACCTTTGGGGAAACTGGCCTAACGCAGGCATTTCTTTTATGATTCTCGCTTATCGCCGTAATCACACCAAGGAGCCATCCATGTCTTCGCATGCCTCGCCGAATCTCTATGGGCCCTCAATCAGTTTGGAAGCTGCCAAGAAGGCCGCAGCGGCGGCGCTCGCCGAAGCACGCAAGAATAACTGGACCATGGCGGTTGCCATCGTCGATCCCGGCGGGCACCTGGTTTACTACGAAAAGATGGACCATACGCAGGTTGCCGGCGCCAATATCTCCGTCGATAAAGCCCGCTCCGCCGCGATCTTCAAGCGCCCCACCAAAGTTATGCAGGATATGCTGGCCTCTGGCGGCGCTGGCCTGCGCGTCCTCCGCCTGCGTGGCGCCATTCCGGTTGAGGGCGGTCTGCCGCTGATCTCCGAAGGCAAAATCATCGGCGCAATCGGCCTCTCGGGTGACAGCAGCGAAAACGATGGCCGCTGCGCCCAGGCCGGTGTCGATACGCTGAAGTAGGACATCACGCCTTGGCGGCGCGAAAGCGTGGAACGTTCATCCGCAGCCATGCATGCTCGCCGCGGCGCCGCCGCGAGACTACAAGCTGTTTCACAACTTAGTTTTGAAGGGGCGGATTCTCTCGCGCCGTCGGTGCTCCCGGCGTGGCGCAAATTCTGTATTCGTGTCGCTTATCATCCTGCGGCATGAGTACGGTCACGGCGCACTTTTCAGCTTTAATTATGTTAGGCCTAATGCTATTGTCTACCTTTCCAAGAGCACGATACGAGTTTTAGACCAGTTTTGGCAGGTCGCCGGCCTGGTCAGTGCGAAACCGGACGCCAGAGTAGGACCGGCGTTCATTCGGCCTATTTATTTTTTGCCTCGATTTGTTTCTTACAAATGACCACGCCGGGCAATCCGGCAATCCCGGCCTGGCAGCTATCGAAAGGTTTTGAAAGGGTCGCATGAGCATCAACAGCACAACGGTCCTGGCCCCTGCGCAAAAGCCGGCGCATATGTACCAACTCATAGCCGCCGCGTCGATCGGCAATGCCCTCGAATGGTTTGACCTCCTCATCTACGGCTATTTCGCGGTCACCATCTCGCGGATCTTCTTTCCTGCCGCGAACGAATCCGTGTCGTTGCTGATGGCGCTGGGCACTTTTGGTATTTCGTATCTTGCGCGGCCGGTCGGGGCTATTTTCCTGGGAGCCTATGCCGACCGGGCCGGGCGCAAAGCGTCCCTCCTGGTTTCAATCGTTTTAATGATGGTCGGCACCTTCCTCATGTTGATCATGCCCAGCTATGCATCCATCGGCATCCTAGCGCCGATCTGTGTGCTGCTGGCACGCCTCATGCAAGGTTTTTCGGTGGGTGGGGAGTTCGGCAGCGCCACCGCCTTCCTGGTGGAACATGGCTCCGAGAGAAAAGGATATTTCGCGAGTTGGCAATGGGCCAGCCAGGGGTTGGCTGCGCTGATAGCGTCGGCCTTCGGAGTGGCCCTGACTACACTGCTAACAAGGCCGCAGCTCGAGTCCTGGGGTTGGCGGACGCCCTATCTCTTCGGCCTGCTGATCGGGCCCGTGGGCCTTTACATCCGGAACCGTGTAGCCGAAACGCCGGAATTCCTTAGCATCAAGCCCACCCGAACGCCGGTGCGCGACCTGCTGGTAAACCAGTGGGACCGCGTGCTTCTCGCCATCGGGGCGGTCGTGGTTTCCACCAGTTCCAACTACCTGATCCTTTACGTGCCCACGTATGCCGCCAAGTCATTGCGCCTGCCGCAATCAACCGGCTTTGTGGCGACGCTGGTCGGCGCCTTCATCCTGACCTTCGGAGCGCCGATGATCGGGCATTGGTCGGACAAGGTCGGACGCAGCCGGATTATGATGGCGACAACCCTGTTGTTTCTTGTTTCCGTCTATCCGGTTTTCAGTTTCCTGACGGGTCATGCCTCGATGGCAACGCTCATCGCGGCCGTGGCTTGGTTGAGTCTCTTGAAGACTGGATACAGCGGCGCGCTGCCGGCCTTCCTTGCCGAGTGCTTCCCCGCCCAAACCCGGGCCACCGGAATGTCGCTCAGCTATAACATCGGCGTACCAATATTCGGCGGATTCGCTCCGTTCTACATCACGTGGCTCATCGCCCTGACTGGCAGCAATATGGCGCCTGGCTTCTACATGATCTTTACGGCGCTACTCGGCCTCGTTGCCTTGCTCATAGCACGCACGCGACTGCATCTTCAGTAGCGCTTCGGAGCTGGGCACTCGGTATTCGCCCCATAAACGACAACGCCCCTCGGTCCGATTGACCGAGGGGCCACGCAATTCAAAGCGAACGCTTACCGCCGCCATCCGTCTCGATGCCGATACTCGTATCCACGGTAATGGTAAGCATAGGGCCTTGCACACCACCGTCCGCCAACCAATACAGGCCCCGGATAGACGTACCCGGGCGACACCGCCACGTAGGGCGCCGGCGCAACGACGTATGACCTGGGGTGAACCGCCACGTAACCGTAAGGGCGAACCACGGGACCCACTCCCACGCCGACTACGACCTGCGCGTTCGCCGTCGCCGGCGCCACCAGCAATACAGCAATCACCAAAGCCAGTAACGCGATTATCGTTTTCTTAACCATTTCTTGAGCCCTCCGTCCTCTGTATTTACGAAACCCCTGGCGACCGAAAAGTTGCGATGGAAGAAGTTGCTATCTTTAGAGCGGTTTCAGCATAGGTGTACCCGGAGCCAGGTTTCATGGGATATGCCTTCGGCGAATCTGGTTTAGAATGGCCGGATGAATTCAATCAGCACGGAACTCTCTCATGTCATAAGCTCAGCCGAAGCCGTTCTTCAGCGGGTTAGCGAAGAGCAGAGCAGACAACCGATATTGACGGGCGGGTGGTCACGCAAACAGGTCCTCGGACATCTGATTGATTCGGCCTCGAATAACCATCAGCGATTTGTGCGAGCCGCATTGCAGGGGCCGCTTGACTTTCCCGGTTATGACCAGCAAGGTTGGGTGCGTGTTCAGGCTGTTGAAGAAGCGCCTTGGCCGGCCCTCATCGCACTGTGGGCAAGCTACAATCGCCACCTTGTCCATGTCATCGCCCACCTGCCTCCAGCTCAGTTGGGAGCGGCTTGCCGCATTGGCTCCGGTGAGCCCGTGACGCTGCGGTTCCTGGTGGAGGACTATTTGCGCCATTTGCTGCATCACCTTACGCAACTCGGCGCTGTTGTTCCGGCGCGTCGAGCGTAAGGATTTCTGGCCTGAAGCGTTCAGGCCAGCGCCCATTCGACCGCTGCTTCGCTGTGAATCGCCGTCGTATCGAACAGGGGAATCGTGCTGTCGCTTTGATCCACGATCATCGGCAACTCGGTGCAGCCTAGAATGATGCCTTCAGCGCCGGCGGCGGCCAGCCCAGTAATCACCTCTCGCAGCTTCGCCTTTGATTCGGGATTTACAACGCCATATACGAGTTCATTGACGATGATGTCGTGCACCAGCTTGCGCTGTTCTGGAACCAGAGTGTTCAACCCGAATTTTTCGCGCAGCCGGTCCTTGTAAAATTCGCGTTCCATGGTGAAGGCGGTGCCGAGCAGTCCTACGCGTTTGAGACCTTGGGCCAGGATGCGCTGCCCGGCGGCATCGGCGATATGCAACAGAGGAACACCGACTGATTTCTCAACTGCTTCGGCTGCGATGTGCGGGGTGTTGGCGCATATCAGCACGCAATCCGCGCCGCCGCGCTCCAACCGCCGTGCGGCGTCCACCATCATCGCGGTCACTTCCTGCCACTTTTCCACGAATGCTAGCTGTGCGACTTCATCAAAGTCGATGGAATACAGCAAAAGCTTGGCCGAGTGATATCCGCCCAGACGGTTCTTCACCAGTCTATTCAGCAATGCATAGTACTGTGCCGTGCTCTCCCAACTCATTCCGCCAATTAAGCCAAGGGTTTTCATTCGCGATCTCCTGCTTCGCACCTGCATTCTAGACCAGACTCGCGGAAGGTATATCCCGGAATTGTTCTATCGCCGTCAGTCGGCCAAACGGCAATGACTCGGCAAGCTGCCGGGAGATACTGCATAATTGCCGTGAGGCGAGGTGGGACATGGTGGATTTATCCATTGCGGATGGCAAGTTGATTTTGCACGTCCGGGGAGCCGACAAACTGTGGGCGTTCAAAAGCTCGCTCGAAATCCCCTTGCCACACGTAGCGGGAATCAGGGCGGACAGCACGATAGCGCATGGCTGGTGGCACGGAATCAGGATGCCCGGAACCAATATCCCCGGAGTGCTCACTGCCGGCACGTTTTATCAGGACGGCAAACGGGTTTTCTGGGACGTTCATAATCCCGACAACACAATTGTGATCGAGTTGAGAGACGAGAGATATAACGAACTGATTGTCGAAGTAGAAGATCCGAACTTCGCCGTCGAATTGGTCAAGGCCTCATTGCCGCGTGCGTAGCCTGCTCAGCGCATACGAATAAGCTGCATAACGGCCAGCAGGTGATGAGCCTCATGAAGGAGAAAGAACTCCAGCCACTGCCCTAGCGTCATTTCCCCAAATTTTGAATGAATTCCTATCCGCGAGAATTCCGTTGCGGAAAGATGGCCGACCTCGCTCACTAACTGCGCACGCAACGAGCGCAAAGACGACAGAATCCCGGCGGTGGGCAACAGCATCCAGTGCGGCCACTCTGCATCGTCTTCCGCCCGGTAGCGCGGCAAAGGCGGGCAATCTTCACTTCGTATGCGCTGCATTCGGCTGAAGAACATCTGCTGATACCTCGCCAGGTGCGCCAGGTGCTCGCGTGCCGACCACTTCCCTGCTATTGGCCGGTTGTCGAGCCTGCCCTCCGGCACTCCGGAGAGCAGAATCGGCAAGCACTCAAGTTGCGTTCGCATACGAGTCATTGTAGTTTCAGGGGCATCCATGACACACTCGTCTCCAAATCTTAACGCAAGGCCCGCCGTGTGCCGCTTCCGCTGGGTCATTCTTTGATCGGGATAACCCCGCGATTTGATCGGGAAACCCCGCTCTCTTGGAGCCGCACATAGCAGCCCGCAGCGGCCCGTGCAGATTCCGTGTACCCGGCCAGCAGCTCTCGATTTCAGGTAAACTCGCCCGCATCTCTGGCCATCTGATCTGCTGTGCTACTCGGCTCGAAGTACCTGAACGCAATCATAAAGAAAATCGCGCTCACGGCAGCACTGGCCGGCATCACTGTTATCGGCTTGCCTGCTGCCATGGCGCAGCAGTTTGTTTTCAACCTGACAACCATACTTTCCGCCGAGACGGCCAACAATACTAGCGCCTCCTCTTCTTTCAGCGCGCTGAACAACGGGGACGCCGCCCCGGGAAACGTCAGCAAGCTGGCAACCGCGAACCTGCTCTATCCAGGCGCCACAACCGCGATCTACGCGCAATTGATGCCGTGGTTCGGCCAATCCAATCACATCAACGTAGGCTATAACTCCGACGATTCCACGCAGGTGCAAAAGCAAGTCACCGACATGTTGAGCCGTGGCATCTCCGGCGTCATCGTCGACTGGTACGGCCCTGATGCGGCCATCGAAAACAACACCACTTTGCTGGTCATGGCCGAGGCGGAAAAGAGAAACGGGTTCGTCTTTGCCGTCCAGGAAGATGTGGGCGCGCTGAGCGCATGCGCAATAACGTCGGGGTGCGATGTAACGCAGCAGCTCATCAGCGACCTGACTTATGCCAACAACACTTACGAGGGCTCGCCGGCTTACATGACTGTTAATGGCCACCCGGCCGTGTTCTTTTTCGGCGTCGACAAATACTCCATCAACTGGCCCCTGGTGCGCACCAGCGTTCCCGGCAATCCATATTTCATCTTTATCGGCACCAGCGGGTTGACCCATGCGGACGCCGACGGATACTTCGCCTGGGTCATCATCGACACCGGCAATCGCGACGACGAAAGCCTAAATGTTCTCTCCACTTTCTATTCCGGAATGCAGGCCCTTCCGGGCGACTTAACTTATGGCGCCGGTTACATCGGGTTCAATGAATCCCTTGCGCCCTGGGTCAAGAGCAATCCCCGCATCATGAATCAACACTGCGGACAAACCTGGCTGGACACGTTCGCTGCGGTTGCCGAAGCAGGCTACTCGGCAGGCAATCAGCTACAGGCAACTCAAATTGTCACCTGGAATGACTACGAGGAAGGCACCGAAATTGAAACCGGAATTGACAACTGCATCGCGATCTCACCTTCGATAAACGGAACGTCACTGCAATGGGCGGTTACCGGCAACGAAAATGCGGTCGATCATTACGCGGTTTTCATCTCCCTGGATGGCCAGCAATTGATGAATCTGGCCAGCGTCGCCGCGGGTACACATGCCCTTGATCTTTCCACCTACAATCTGGTTCCAAACACGACCTACCAGTTTTTCGTCGAAGCCATTGGACTGCCTTCGGTACAGAATCGAATGTCGGCCCCCGTCGGATACATGCCACAGGCGCAGCCGCCCAATGCCGTGCTTACACTCAGTGCCGCCAGCGGAACGGCTCCGCTGACCATCACCGCCTCCACCGCGAACTCGTCCTCCCCGAATGGAACGATCGTCAGCTCGACCATAAATTTCGGCGACGGCAGCGCAACAGTCGCGGGCCCGACGGCAAGTCATACTTACACCTCGCCCGGCACATTTACGGTCACCGCCAAGGTAACGGACAGTGTTAGCGCAACTGCTTCGACGACGCAAAAGGTCACGGTTTTGCCCGCCACCCCAACGGCCGTCTTGTCCGTCAGTCCCTCCAGCGGCGCTGCTCCACTGAGCGTCCTCGCATCGCTGGCTAATTCCTCGTCGCCCGATGGCACCATCAGCAGCGGCACTATAAACTTCGGCGACGGCAGCCCGACGGTCACGAGCCTGACAGCAAGCCACACTTACAGCTCGCTCGGCACTTTCACGGTCACCGGAACGGTCACCGACAGTAATGGCGTGACGGCTACCACGACCCAGCAGGTAATGGTTTCGAGAGCAGTTCCAACCGCGGTGCTGGCGGTTACGCCGCTCAGCGGAAAGACCGCGCTCAAGGTTGCGGCATCACTCGCGCAATCCTCGTCGCCCGATGGCACCGTCAGCAGCGGCACCATAAACTTCGGCGACGGCAGTCCGACGTTCACAGGCCTGACGGCGAGCCATACTTATTACGTGCCCGGCACTTTCACAGTGACAGGCACCGTGACGGACAGCCTTGGCGCGACAGCCTCTGCCACAACGAGCGTGACCGTTACCCAAGGCTGCAAAATCAGCAGCACCAACCGCAGTATTACCATCTGCTCACCGGCCGCTAACGCCAGTGTCACTTCGCCGGTGCAGATCGTCGCCTATGCCACCGACAGCAAGACCATAACAAAAATGATCATCTACGTTGGCGGCAAGCAAGTCTACGAGCAGAAGACGGCGGCAAAACTCGTCAATACAGCAGTCAGCCTCAGCTCCGGAACGCATACGATCCAAGTCAAGGCCTGGGATTCAAGCACAAGCTTCAGCAAGTCAATTACAGTCAAGGTTAAGTAGCACGGACGCATCGAGCGGCTAGCAGGCTGCTGAAAAACTCTTCT
Source organism: uncultured Acidobacteriota bacterium (assembly GCA_963842345.1). Lineage (GTDB taxonomy): Bacteria > Acidobacteriota > Terriglobia > Terriglobales > Acidobacteriaceae > CAWBRT01. The sequence goes on along the minus strand of CAWJGD010000019.1, from coordinate 130,096 downwards.
TCGAGGGTGTCATCCTGAGCGCAGCGAAGGATCTGCTGTTTGCGCGCGTTAAGAGTAAAGCAGATCCTTCGGTCGCGCAAAACCGGCGCGGCCTCAGGATGACACTGTTACGAGTTTTTCAGCAGCCTGCTAGGCTTCCCCGACATCTAAGCTGCCATAAAGTTTGGCACCGCGAAGCACTCCCCAAGCAGCTCAGAATGACAGTAAGAGTTATTATGCAAATTCCCTTGATAGGGACACGAGCTTAGCGCGAGTCCATGAGACCGGCAGGGTCAACGCAACGAAACTTTGGCGTTGTCATGCCGAGGTCTCCGACAGACCCGACCATGAAAGCCTTTCGCTACGGAACTTCTGCCCCGCTCCAGCGTTCACTTTGCCTATAGGAGAGCGATAGTTCCATCTGTCGGGGTTGGGGTGTGAGGCATCCCAGAAGGCTTATTCAACTAGTGAAGTCGTCCATACTTGTAGACGACCTTCTGGCCGGTGACGTAGAGGTTGCCGTCGATGACCATGGGGATGATGAAATTGCCGCCCCCGCCAAAGTTGGTGAAGTAGAGTTGATTGGCGACATTGGTGGCGTCGAAGGCGCGCAGCCAGCCATTGCCGTTGAGGTCGTTCTCCGCCGTCCAGACAATGGCGTCGGCAGTCCCGTTGGCCGAGACGATGGTCAGCGGACCGCGTCCGGTTTGTCCGTTGCCCGGGTACAGATGCGCCGACAGTGCCGTTTTCACCAGTGTTCCGTTGCTGATGTTGTACTGCCGCAGCGGGCCGAACGCCGATCCAAAGTAGATGTTGCCGTTCCAGTAGGCAGGTGACCCGTAGACGCGCAACGGGGCGTTGGCGTCGAAGCCCGCCTGTCCGCAAGCCGCCGGATTAAACAGCACCGAGCTGAGAACCTGGCTGTCACTGCCCGGCTGGAACTTGCCCAGAGCGTTTTGATCGAGCAGATAGGCCCGTCCTTCCTTGCTGCCGAGGGCAATGATGCTGTGTCCGGCGAACTGATCCGGGATCAGCGTCGGGGCGGAAGAGCCCAAGTCAAGATCGTCCGCGCTCAGGCACTTGGCGTTGTAGGGAGAGAAATAATCCACCAGGGTCAGCTTGCCCGCAACCACGTTCAACTTCAGAAAGCTGTTGGGCAGATCGTTGGGCGGATCGAAGAGCGCGGTCGCGTCCGGGCGGCCGTTGCCGGTGGCGAAATAAACGTTGCCATCGCTGTCCCCCGCCGGACCGGCGCCCGCCATCCAGGAGCCGCCGCCACCGCCGTTCGGGGTCGCGTTATAGGCATCGATGAAGTCGAGGGAAGAGGCATTGAAGGCAATCACCCAACCGTGATACGGATCGTTATCGCTGAACGAGGCAAAGGTCACAAAGACGATGCCGTTATTCAGCAGCAGCGCCGGACGCTGGTTCTGGGTCAGCGGCAGGAAAGGAACATGGCCGGCGCCGTCATTGCCCAGTCCGGTTCCGTTGACCACGGGGTTGATCACCGCGGCGTTTAGTACGTCAGCCCCCGTCGTGATGTCGATGGCATGCAGGCGCTGCACCTGGTTGCCGCCCTCGGTGGTGCGTACAACCACATACATCCAGTTGGTGACGGGGTCGATGACCGGCGTGCCGGTGATGCCGACATTGCTGCCGATTGAGGTGCGCCCGCCCGTATAGCCTTGGCCGATGGTAGCCGTCGCCGTCAGGAAACTGCGCTTCCACAGCACGCTCCCCGGCACGTCGGCGTTGAGCGCATAAACGCTGTCGTTCTCCGTGCCCACGTAGAGCACGTTAAAGTGCCGTTTTTGAGGGAAACACCGGGCACGTACAAAGGCTGCGTATAAATGCTGCCGTCCACGGTCCAGGTGCCGAGTTTGCCGAAATTAGCCCCGTTGGTTACCGCCGCAACCGTTAGCTTAGTCTCATTCGAGTTCAGGCCTGTCCGCCCGTTATCGTACTTGTAGGTGTAAACCCCCGCGGGCGGAGGGGGAGGGGGCGGCGGGGGCGGCGGGGGTGGAGGAGGCGGAGGAGGCGGGATGGTCCCCGAGGCGGTGCTAGGGTTTGTCGCTGTTCCCGGTGAGCCTGTCCCTGTCGTCCCCGTTCCTGTAGACGATGGCGCGCTTCCTACTACTTCCGATGATGGACCAGTGTTTCCTGTTCCCGGCGTTTGCTGCGGTGAATTGCTGGTGGCTGCCGCTTCGATACCGCGACCACATCCGGACAGCAAAAGGCTAAATAACAAAGCCGCAAGAACAACTATAGCCACACCATGCCAACGGGGACACTTCTGAGCCATGGGACATTCCTTCTACTCTTAAGCAATGCCAAGGGGAAGAAACCTCGGCACATTCAGAGATTCGGAAACATGGTCCAGAGTTGCTTCTGAAGTTAATAATCCCGAAGTCTATTACCGAAGATACACACCTGCGCGGACGCACCGTTTGCTGATGGCACGTTCCGGCCTCGCCAACTCTGCACCCGTATGTACATAAATCCGAAAACTCGCGAACGCTTGCGGTCGTTGGGGTTACGTCAATCCTTAGTTCCTTAATTTCCCTGTTATCCTGAATGGAATCTGACATAGAATCGCCAGTAAGGAGCGGGTCTTGCCGAAATTCGAGGAGTGCCTTCAACGTCTTGAAACCATCGTCCAGCAATTAGAGCGGGGCGATCTTCCATTGGAGCAGGCTCTAAAACTCTTTGAAGAAGGTGTGGGGCTTTCAGATTCCTGTCGCCGGGAATTGGAGGAAGCCGAAGGCAAGGTCGAAATCCTGCTCAAGCAAAACGGAAGGCTGCAACCCGAGCCCTTCGCCAATACTGCCGATCGGCCGGAGCCACATTAGCAGCCGAATCAATTCAGTCCTGGGGCGCACTCAAAACGCCCATTGAGGTTTTGCTCATCCCGCGCAAGCCCGAGAGGGAGTCATGCTGACTCACCCGGGTGGACCGCGAAGATTTGAGCTGGGGAGAATGTGTATGCAGTCACTGTCAATTCTCATAGCCCAGGCAGACGGTAGAGCAGGCGATCTACTCGCCGCAAACCTACGAACCCACTTCCGGGAGATCCGCGTAGCACGCGGCCTGCACGAGTTGCGGGAGAATCTTTTTCAGAACAAGGAGCCATACGCGGTAGTCGTAGATCTCGAATTGGTCAATTTCCAGGAGTTGCATGAAATCTGCGGGTCGTATCGCAATACCGCGGTCATCTGCACTCATCGCCTCGCCGATGAGGAGATGTGGGTCGCGGCGCTGGCTGCCGGCGCAGCCGATTGTTGTGTGCCCAACGACATCGCCGGTATCCTCCGGGCCGCTTCCGGCACGCGTCTTCGGATGTCCCAGGCCAAGGCGGCCTGATGCAGCTTGCAACCGCTAGCAGCTTTGGAGTTGCCACCTCGAGACCCCGGCTTTCACCCCTACAAGCCAACAGCGGGCTTGCCGGGGACTCCGGCTTCCACCCCAACAAGCCAACAGCGGGCTTGCCGGGGACCCCGGCTTCGGCGCGTTTTTTCGCAGCTTGCTAGTTCGGCGGCAACCGGTCTTCCGGCTCTTCTACCCCGGCGTTCCTGTAGGCATTGATTACGTCTTGCACCGAGATAATCCCGATCAGCATGGCGGGATCCGCGCGATGTACCACGGGCAGGAACGGCCAGTCGCTGATGTGGCGCAGAGCTGTCTCCAGGGGCTGATCCGGATAGAGCGCGGGAATGAACATGTGCAACCGAGAGCCTAACGATTCGCTTCCCTCAGGCTCAAGTTCCAGCAGCGTCTGCCGCGAAACTCCGGCCCATCGCCCGCCCGGCAACTTCACCAGGAAGAAATCGTCTTTTGCGCCTTGCACCGCGTGCCGGGCGTGAAAAAGCGTGCCGTTGCCATCGAGTACTTGTTCCCCGAACGGGCACAGCGCGTTTTCCACGCGCAGGATTGCAACTTCGCGCTCTTCTTCCAGCGACGGCAGGTCGAGGCCGTCCTGCCGCGAGAGCAGATCAAAGATCGGCACCCGCTGAAAGCTGCGCGAAATCAGATACGCAACCGTGTTCGAGACGATGACCGGCAGGATGATCGAATAATTGCCGCTCACTTCCAGGATCATGATGATCGACGTCATGGGCGCGCGCAAGATTCCTGCGAACAGTGTCCCCATGCCGATGAGCGCATAGGCGCCCACGGGAATCGACAACTGCGGAAAGAAAGACTGCTCGAATCCGCCGACGGCGCCGCCCAGCATGGCGCCGATGAACAACGTGGGCGCGAACAGCCCGCCCGGAGCACCACTGGTAAACGATATTCCGGTCGTCAAGATCTTCAATCCAGCCAGGATTCCCAGGATTTCCCAGCCGAAACGCGCGTTCATCGCCTGGTCGATTGAGCTGTAGCCGGCGCCCATGACTTGCGGAAAATGGATGCCGATCAACCCGATCAGCAGCCCGGCCACTCCCGGTTGCAGGTATTGCGCCCATGGCGGCAGACGCCGCAGCCGCGGGCGAAGCAAGGCAATGAACTTGACGAAAACCACCGACGCAACGCCGCCCAACACTCCCAGCGCCGCATAAGCAATCAACTCGCCCGGATGTTCGAGATGATACTCCGGCACGCGGAACAGCGGCTCCTGCCCGAGAAACCAGCGCTCAACCACCGTGCTCGATATGGCCGACAGCACCACCGCGCCGAGAATGCCCGCCGTCCAGCGGCCAATGACTTCTTCAATGACGAATAACACGGCGGTGATCGGCGCATTGAAGGCCGCCGCCAATCCCGCCGCCGCGCCGACAGGGGCAATCAGTCGCAAGCGTTCGCGCGAAAGGCGCAGGCGTCTTCCGATTAAGGATGCTATGCCGGCGCCGACCTGTAGCGCCGGATCCTCCGGACCGAGTGATTGTCCGCTGCCAATCGCCAGCGCGCTGGTCAGAAACTTGCCGATCGTGGTTCTGCTGCCCACGTAACCGTCATAGATATAGAGCGCGCCCTTCGTCTGGTTCACGCCACTGCCGCGCACGCGCGGAAAAAACTTGCCGACCAAAACCGCAATCAGCAAACCAGCCAGCGCCGGAGCGATGAACACGCGCGGAGCACCCGGCCGCAGACCGGTACCCAGCAGCAGCCAGCGCACGGCGGTGATGGCAACCCTGAAAAGCACCACCGCCAGTCCCGCAATCGAGCCGATAATGACCGACAGCACGAGAAAAAATTGCTCCTCGCGCAACGACAAAAGCGCTGACCCGGTCAGCATCCGCCGCAAAGACGACCAGTACTTTCGCCGGACGGGACTGCCGCTGGTGGTTCGCCTTTCGACCGGCTTCATTTCCTGGTCCCCCAGCGATGATGGCCGATGGTGGTTAGCAGCTCATCCATCCCATTCGGTGCGCCACACAGCCTTGCCGCGGCATCTTCGGTGGCGAAAACGAACCGCATCATGTTCTCCACCACGTCGTCGTGTCCCTTCAAGTGGCCTTCCGTCGAGTAGCGTCTGAGTTGCTCGGCCCAGCTCTGGAGCTGAGCGAGTTTATCCTCATCTGCCTGCGCCTCTGGAGAAGGTGCACGCGGCTGACTGCCGACCGCGGCTTTTGCGCGGGAGCGGACGCACTCGTCGAGCCGATTCACGGCCGCCCCGTAGGCGGCAACCGTGCGCCGCGCCCGCTCGGCCGCGTTCACTCCTGGTGAGAAAGGATCGGCTGCAAGCAGTAGCTCCACTCTGGTCAGCAGGGCCCTGGAGTTTGCGTCCTGATCGTCCAGCCTCACCGCTTCCGTCAAGTAGCGTTTGGCTACCGGATAATCGCCAGCCTGGAGCGCCACTGCGCCGCTGCCCGCATAGGCGGCAGCGAAATTACGATCCAGTTGTCTGGCGTGTTGAAACTCGGCAAGCGCCCGGCGCGCATCACCCAGTTTGAAATAGACCTGCCCAAGCCGCGTGTGGGCGTCCGCGCTCGGCGGAAGCTCAGGCAATAGTGTTGCCAGCTCTGCCTCCGCAGCGTCATTCTGGTGATTCGCGGCCAGCACCTCCAGCAGTTCGAATCGCGTATTCAGGCGTTCGACCGCGGGCGTTTTCCCCGGACCCCAGATGCCGTCGATGGCGCCGTGATAATACAGAATTGCATCTCGCAACTCGCCTTTGGCGGCCGCAATCCGCGCCAGTTCCAGGTTTACCAGTGAATCGGTCGGATGTTCCTCCAACAGGATCAGCAGGCGCGAACGGGCCTCGTTCGGACGTCCGGCGGCAAGCAGCGAGTTGACGAGTCGAACGCGGTATTCGTCGCCATCCTGTTTGGCATAGACCAGCGCAGTCTCAAAATCTTCAACCGCCTGTTGGGGACGGTGCGAGTTGAGCGCAGCCACGCCTTTCTGATACCAATCGGAAGCCAACTCATCCTGCCGATGGTTGAACCAGTCGACCACCATGCGCGTGAAGCTGAAACCGGCAATGATGATCAGCACCAGCACGGGCAGTCCGAGCTTATGCCGGCGAAGCGAAACCGCCGCCTCGCAATTGGCGCATCGCCCCGTCGGGGTCAGGGGCTCGCCGCACACCAAACATGTCTGGTCGGACAGTGGCATGTTGAATTTTTAACTTAGCAGATTTGGCGGCGCTGTGCGCATTCCTGCTGGTGTCAACATAGTCACCCCATCGCAGGCCCGCAAACTCTCCCGAAACGCAAAAAGGAGAGGCAGGTTTGCCTCTCCTTTTAATTCCGGCTTTTCGCGTCAGCTTCGGCGCAATCCGGGCTCCTGCGACAGGCCGGAACTTAACGCCGGCGAGTCAGCAACGGAGCTAGTACAACCGGAAATTCACTTCCACGCTGATCTGCACGGCCACGGGCTTGCCATCCTTCATGGCCGGCTCGAACTTCCACTTGCGGACCGCTTCAATCGCCTTCTCATCCAGCCCCATGCCAAGTTTGCGCGTCACACGGACCTGCTGCGGAGCGCCGTTCGGGTCGACAACCATCCAGAGGACGACCGTTCCCTGGTACTTCGCCTTGCGGGCTTCTTCCGAATACTCGGGATCCGGCGCATCCAGGGCACGCGGAGCCGAAACACCGTTGCCCACTCGGAAAACGCCACCGCCAATCCCGCCACCGCGGCCTTGCCCAACGCCAGGACCAGTCCCGACACCCACGCCACCGCCGCTACCCGCGCCTATTCCGCCTCCCGAGCCAGTGCCGTTGGAAGCCGGTCCGGAGGGAAGCACGGCCTTCGGGTCACCGAAACTCATCGCGCTCATGGTCGGCAACTTTACCTGCGGCGGCATGACAACCGTCGGTTCCACAGCCAGTTTTGGCTTGTCGTTCCGCACCACCATCGCCGGTGGAGTGATCTGTTCCATCGCCGGCTTGGGCAGTTTGCCCTTCACGGCGGGAATCTTGTCATGGTCGCCACCGCCACCGCCGCCGCCAATGACGTCATTTTTTTTCATCGAAACCGGAGGCAGATAATCGGAAACAGGCGGCGCGATCAGCGTGACCGTCTCGTGCACCTCTTGCTTGACGACCTTCGCCCCGAGAATCGTGAGGCCAATCAGTGCGCCGACCGCCAATGCATGCACCACGAGCGATACCCAAGCGCCCTGCTTCTTGTAGTTGTAAGCGCCCCAGATATCGCGAACCTTGACCGGACGCGACGTAAGTTGCAACGGCGGCAACTTCTCGGGGAAAAAGGTCTCTCGGATATTACTGAACAGGGATTCCCAAAGCGATTGATCGAAACTACCGCTCGGCAACAGGTCCAGTCTGCCGGCGTCAAATCTCGGCGCATTCAAAACATTGTCCGCCATATACGTCGTCTTTGTCCCTCTCTCCGTTACCGGGGCCTTTGACTATCGGCTAGAAAGATGAGCACATCTGTCGCCAAGTTGCACGTGGTACTAAAATGCCCTTTTGCTGCACGAAATGCGAGTTGCTGCTCAACTTCGCGCTCGCCCTGAGTATTCCCATTCCAATCGTTAGATGCTGCTCTCCTGCTTTCGGCAACTGTGAAAATGAACGCTTATGAATTTTTTTCTGAATTCAGCAGCCTGATATCCGTGTTGTGGCGTTTCACCATAGTGCCATTCCTGATTCCGGGGCCCGGATTGGACTCTCGCTTCCGGACCCCTATAATGAAGAATCGGCGCGAAGTGCCGCCGCTTGACTAATGTACTGGGCCTTCCCGGCTCCATCGCCGGCCCCGTGAGGGCTTGCTGATGGAATCCAGGGTTCCGGAGAGCGTTGCTAGGCGCGAACCGGTCGAGCCCAGCCAGACGAGAAAGGACCGGAGTGTCGCTAGAGCTCAAGTCGACCCTTAACCTGCCGAAAACCGAGTTCCCGATGAAGGCCAACCTGCCGCAGAATGAGCCCAAGATGCTCGCTCATTGGGAAAAAATCCGTGTCTACGAGAAAATTCGCGAGTCACGGCGCGGCGCACCCATTTACGTCCTGCACGACGGCCCTCCTTACGCCAATGGCCCCATCCACCTTGGGCACGCGCTGAACAAGTGCCTCAAGGATTTCATTGTCAAATCGCGCAACATGGCGGGTTTTGACGCACCGTATGTACCCGGATGGGACTGCCACGGTCTGCCCATCGAAATTAAGGTCGACGAGTCGCTCGGGCGCAAGAAGTTGCAAATGGACCCGCTGCAAGTGCGCCAGGCGTGCCGGAAATATGCCGAGAAATATCTCGACTTGCAGCGCGAGCAGTTCAAACGCATCGGCGTCTTTGGCCGTTTCGAAGAGCCCTACTCGACCATGACCCCGCAATTCGAATCATGGGTGATTGCGAACTTCTACGCCTTCTTTGAGAAGGGCATGGTCTACAAGGGCCTGAAGCCCGTCTACTGGTGCATTCACGACGAGACCGCCCTGGCCGAAGCTGAAGTCGAATACGCCAACCACATCAGCCCGAGCGTCTGGGTTCGCTATGCGCTGACCAGTGACCCGGCCGCGATCGATCCGGCACTGACCGGAAAAAGGTCGCGACCATTATCTGGACGACGACCCCATGGACGCTGCCGGCCTCCATGGCCGTCGCCTACAACCCGCGTGAAGAGTACGTCGCTCTCGCAGAGCGGCGAGTGGGTGTACATTGTTGCCCGCAAGCTTGCCGAAGAAACCGCCCGCAAGTGCCAACTGGGCGAGCCGCTCTCTATTGCCAGCTTTCCTGGTTCCAAACTCGAGCGGGTAACCTTCGCGCATCCTTTTCTCGATCGCCAGGTCCTCGGCGTGTTGGCCGACTATGTGACCATGGACCAGGGCACCGGCGCGGTTCATACCGCTCCCTCTCACGGTGCCGACGACTTCTACACCGGAGTCGAGTACGGCATCGACCAGACGTGCAACGTCGACGGCTCCGGCCACCTGCTCCACGGACTGCCCGAGTATGACGGCATGACCGTTTTCAAAGCGAACGAACCGATCGTTCAACTGCTGAAGACGCGAGGCGCGCTGCTGGGCCGCGAGGACATCGAGCACTCCTACCCGCATTGCTGGCGCTGCCACAATCCGGTCATCTTCCGGGCCACCGAACAGTGGTTCATCTCCATGGAGGGCAAGCTTAACCAAGGCACTCTCCGCAGCGTCGCGCTCGACGAAATCAAAAAGGTCAAGTGGGACCCGGCTTGGGGCGAAGAGCGCATTTCCAACATGATCGCCACGCGTCCGGATTGGTGCATCTCGCGCCAGCGCGTATGGGGTGTCCCCATCGCCGTCTTTTTCTGCACGGGCTGTGGTGAAGTGTTGCAGTCGAAGCTGGCCAATCGCGCCGTGGTCGATCTGTTTGCTCGCGAGGGCACCGACTCCTGGTATCGCCTCCAGCCGAGCGAAATCCTGCCCGCTGGAACAAAATGCGCAAACTGTGGCGGCACCTCGTTCCGCAAGGAAATGGACATCATCGACGTCTGGTTCGAGTCCGGCTCAAGCCAGGCCGCCGTGCTGGGCCACACGCCGGACATGCCATGGCCCGCCGACGTTTACCTGGAGGGCGGCGATCAACACCGGGGATGGTTCCATTCGTCCCTGCTTTGCGGCGTAGGACTGCACCATGCGGCGCCCTACCGCGGCGTGGTGACGAATGGCTGGACACTCGACGAGCAAGGCCGGGCGATGTCCAAGTCGCTGGGCAATGTCGTTGACCCGGTCGATATCTGCAAGCGGCTTGGGGCGGAAGTCGTGCGTCTCTGGGTGGCTTCGGTTGACTTCCGCGAGGACGTGCGCGCCTCGGAAACTTTAATCCAGCGCGTGGCCGAAAACTATCGCAAAGTGCGCAACACCTTCCGCTATCTGCTCAGCAATCTGCACGGCTTCGACCCGGTGCGCGATCTCGTGCCGTTCGACCAGATGGAGCCGCTCGATCAGTTCATGCTGCTGCGCACCGTAGACTTCGCCCGCGAACTGCGCGAGTGGTATGACCAGATGCTCTTTCACCGCATCTATCAGCGGCTGATTCAGTTCTGCGTCGTCGACCTGAGCGCGCTCTACATGGCGGTGCTGAAGGATCGCCTCTACACTTTTCCGCGCACATCGCGCGAGCGCAAGTCGGCGCAGACGGCGATGTGGCGAATCGCCGAGGCACTCTCGCGTCTGGTCGCGCCCATCATGACTTTCACCGCCGACGAAGTTTGGCGGTTTTTGCCGGTGTTGAAGTCGCGCCCCGAAAGCGTTCACATGGCCTTGTTCCCGAACGATCACGACATCACTGGCGAGATCCGGGATCGCGATGCCGCGGCAACCCTCCGTGCCGATTGGGAAACCCTGGTCGCGATTCGCGATGAAGTGAACAAGGCCATCGAGCAGGCTCGCAACGACAAGGCCATCAACAGCGAACTGGAAGCCGCAATCGTCATCACCGCGCCCGCGGAGTCGTACAAACTGCTGGAGCGTTATCGCGGCCACTTGAACGCCCTGTTTGTCGTCTCCTCGGTGGGGTTGAGGTTAGGCGACTCGACCGATGGAGCAGCCGCGCTTGCGGTGGAAATTCACCACGCTCCCGGCCAGAAGTGCGAGCGCTGCTGGAACTACTCGACGCACGTGGGCGAGGATCAGTCGTATCCGTCCGTCTGCGAACGTTGCTCCGCCGCGCTGAAGGTCATCGAAAAGGAAAAGGAAGAGGAGAACGCGGAGGCAGCATCGTGACAGGCCGCTCGTATCGCCTGTACCAGTTTCTGATTGCCTCGCTCGTGGTTGTCGCCGACCGCGCTAGCAAGTGGCTGATTGCGCGCTCCGTTCCGCTGAATGGCTCCGGCATCCAGGTGATCCCGCGCCTTTTCCGCATCACGCACGTCGAAAATCGGGGGGCGGCTTTCGGGCTTTTTGCCGAGTCGCCGGCGGCCTGGAAGACTTCGCTGCTGGTAGTGCTGTCGTTGTTGGCGATGGTCGTCATCGCCTATCTGCTGTGGAAGTCGGAGCGCACACTCAACTCAACCGCAATCGGGCTGTCGCTGATTTTGGGCGGAGCGGCCGGCAACTTATGGGATCGCATCGTACACGGCCGAGTGGTCGACTTCCTGCATTTTTATATCGGCGAACACGTATGGCCCGATTTCAACGTTGCCGATAGCGCCATCGTAGTCGGCGCCATTCTGCTTTTGGCCGATATCGTGCTACCCCAGCCGCACCCAGGCAAGATCGCTTCCTAAAGCCGGCTTCAGCGCTGGGCAAGCCTTTGGATGGGCGGAGATGTATGAGCTGGATCGATCAGGATAATGAAGGCAGCCGCGGGCGCAGACAGTCCGCAGAAGAAGATGTAACGCGCCACCTGCGCTGGATGTGCTGCTTCGGAGTGCTCACGCTGGCCGTGGCAATCATGGCGGCAGCAACCGCCAGCGCCCGGAACCTCGTCTATTTTGAAATTCCGCTCGTCGTCTTGTGCTTCTTTACCGGCCGGCAATGGAAGGAATGGAGACGGGCGAAACGTTGGCTAGCAGCCGCGCCTGAAGCCGATCCGGAGAGCAGCTCTGCAGCAGTCGAAGACGTCCGCTGTTCTTTTTGCGGCAAATCGCAAGCCGACGTGACGCACTTAATCTCCTCACCGCAGGGCACCGGGGTAGCACCTGCTCATATTTGCGATAAGTGTGTCGAGGTGTGTAACTCAATCCTCGCGGATATCCGCAGCGGCAAGGTCAACGGGTAGTCTTACTGCGGATACAGCCTGCGGTAGATTCTCGCGTTGCGCATAATCGACTGCACATACTCGCGCGTCTCGGTAAACGGAATCGACTCGACGAACTCCGCCACGTCGCGGTAGTTGCCCGCGCTGAGCCAGTCTTCGACGCGGTTGGGGCCGGCGTTATAGGCAGCCAGCGCGTACTCCACCTGGCCGTTGTAGTGTTCAACCATGTCGCGGAAATAGCGTGTTCCGAGCTGCAAGTTGACGTTCGGAACCAGCAGCGTCTCCGTCCGGAAGCCGCGGATGCGCAACTCTTTGGCGGTTTTTCTGCCTGTGGTGGGCAGCAATTGCATCAGTCCAAAGGCGTTCGCCCGCGAAACCGCGCCCGGATTGAACTCCGACTCCTGTCGTATGAGGGCCGCAACCAGGTAAGGGTCTAGCTGGTTCTCCATGGCGAAGCGACGGACGTCCGTCCAATACGGACGGGGGAACAAGTAATCCCAGTAGGGCCGGGGAAGCACGGAAATATCAATTGCAAAATAGCTGGGCACGGCCGATTTCATGAAGCGAAGAGCCCGATGATCCTGGCCCCCTTCGCGATAGATGCGGGCGATTTCCAGCGTTGCCCAGTTCGCCCCCTTGCCGCCATCTGACGCCTGCAATTCCTTGATGGCAAAGTCGGTTATTCCGGCGTTTTCCAGAAGCTTGCTCTTCTCCACGCGCAACGTGTCCGCCGGTATGTTGGTCAGAGCCGCGGCTGCGCTCAACGGCGCGAGAGGAGGAATGGTGTCGAGAAGCGGGTCGTGCGCAGTGGGCGAAACCGCGATTATCGCCAGCCTCTCCGCCGCCAGATGGCCGTAATAATAGTTGCGGTAACGCTCCGCGACCTTCGCATACCATGCCCGGGCCAAAGGCAAATCGTTCTCATCTTCCGCGATTCGTCCGCGCCAGTAGACTGCGGCGGCGGTCTCCAGCGAAGCCGGATAACTCCGCACGTGTTGCGTAAATTCCTTTTTCGCCTCTTCCGTCCGTCCCTGTCGATAGGTCAGCCAGGCCGCTTTCCAGTGTGCGTAAGAGGCCCTGCCGCTGCCCGGAAAACGCTCGTGCGCCTCGCGGTAGTAATCGATGGCGTGATCGTAATCCTTCTTCAGCAGGTATAGGTTCCCAGCCGAAATCAGCGCCGACTGAAACCACGGACTAGTGGGCGCCGACTGCCGAAACTGCGAGAGATAGTTCAGCAGGTCGCCCTCGTTGCCTTCCATGCGGGCGATTTCCACCAGCTCGTAAAGCCGCAGCGCGTTGGCTTCTCCCGACGTCTGTGCGTGCTGCAGCAGGTCGCGCCCTTCGCGCGCGCCGCCTTTGCCGCTGTGCCGCAGTGCATTGCCGAGCCCCACTTCGATCTCGCCGCGCTCCGCCGGCGGAGCCATGTTCAGCAACTGCCGGTACTCGCGCGCGGCGTCCGGCCAGCGATTTCCCTGTGCCAGCAACGCTGCGTGCGTTTTGAGGTCGGCATAGCTGCCTGTCAGGCCCGACCCTTTCGCAATCAGTTCGACGCCAGCCTGCTCGGCTTCAGTGCTGAGCGGCATGGTCAGGTAGAGATGCCGCAGAATCTCCATCCCCTTCACCGGATTGCCGCTGTTCAGGTAGGCATGTCCGAGCGCAAGCTCGGCATCGGCCCGCGTAGGCGCACGATTCGCCTCCAGGAAGTTGACCGCATCCGACGCCCGGCCCGAAGCCACCAGCGCCTCGCCATAGACCGCTCTGGCGTCATTGAGGAAAATCGAATCCGCGCAGTCTTTGGAAAAGTTCTTGAGGGTTGCAACTACCTTATCGCTCTGTCCGCTGCCGCCATAAGCCAGCGCCTCAAAGTACCGGACGTAATCGGCCAGTTCGCCGGCGTACGGTCTTGCCTTCTCCAAAGGCGCAATTGCCTTGCCGTATTCACGGTCCAGGATGTGCGCGTAACCGATCGTCAGCCACGCCATGCCTCCGGCATCCGTACCGGCATGCTGCCGCGCATACGTCTCCACCCCGGCGTAGGCAGCCGGAGTGCGTGCCGCGATCAACTGGTGGGCCATCGGCTTCAAAGTGGCCGAAGCCACGAATGCGCGCGTCATGCGCTTCATGCGCGCCGAGTTTACCCGTTGTTTGGCCGTCGTCTTGTGAGTGCTCTTGGCAGGCGTGCGCTTGGCTGCCGTAGCCGTCTTCTGGCTTGTGCTTTTCTTTTGGCTGGTGGAAGGGTTGCTGGCAGCCGCTTTGCCGCTGGCGTCGCTCTTTTTTGCCGGAGCAGCCTTTTTCGCCGGAGAAGCCTTTTCGGCTCCGTCTTGTGGCCAACCTGAAATCGCGGTAAATAAAACCGAGAGAAGCAGGAACAGAGACAAAAATTGCTTGCACATCACTATTGGGTTCTCTTTGAGTCCGTACTACCCAGTTTAACCCGGAAAGCTGCTGCCTAGTAGCGTGCGATCGTTACCAGCGAGGATACGCACCAGTTCTTCGGAAAAATAATCCGCATCGCGAATCACTTCACCGTAGCGTTTCTGGTACGCTGCGCGGCTCTTCTCGATATCGGGCCGCAAGCGTTCGTACAAGTCTCGTTTCGACCGCCCTTCAGCCACCTTCACCTGGTTGTAAAGTTGTATCTCCTCCACCAGCAACTTGGCAAACCGCTTCGCCTTGGCACGCACGTCATTGCTTTGAGAGGCACCCAGAGATGGGGTCACCAGCGGCGCTGGAGCAGGCGGCGTCGCCACGGGCGCCGCGGCGGCGAAGCTCCTTGTGGCGACTGCGGCGGGCTGCGCCGCAACCACGGGGCCGGCCACTGGAATGGCTGCTGCCGGCGGCGGTTCTGGCCGGGCAGCCGCCATTGCCGGTGCGGGCCGCACAGGCTCCGAACTTGTTCCCGACTGCGTCGACTGAATCGCGCCCGACCCGGCTGGCTTGCGCAACGAAGCCGTTTCCACCGCTATGCAGGCAATTAAGCACATGGCCTGCACCACCTCGACCTGAACCACCGCGCCCGCCAGACCTCCGTCCGCATAGACGACTCCGGCCAGGCGGTCGCGAATCAACAATGGGAAGAGATAAATATCTCCCGGGCTGGCAGGCGCGGCGGACGCAAAGACATCGCCAATTTCCGAAGCCTGCAACCTCACCGGCTGGCGCTCCTTGCCGAGCCGTTCGATCACGCGATCAGCGGCGGGAATCGAGATACGCGTAAATGCCGAAGCATCCCGCATTCCTCGCGATTGCCACCCCACAAAAAAGCCGCCGCGCAGAATCAGCAGGCCCGCGCGAGCGGCAAACGGCTGCGTACTCTGCAACAGCACACTGAGGATCTCGACCTGGTTGGCCGCCTGCAAAAGTCGTACCAGGTCGGAGGCAATGACGAATGCGACTTCCTGCCCGGCGCGGGTGATTTCGGCTTCCAAAACCGGCTGCAGCTCTTCACTGATGCTTCGCCGCAGCTCCTCGCCCCATTGCCTGACTAATCTGGAAGCCAGCTTTTCAGCCGCCTCCGAAAGATTCTCTTGCACGTTGCTCTCCTGCTCTAGCCAGCTGCTGCAAAACCGTCTTGGCGGGCTTCGGCATATTTTTCAGCGGCCGGCTAATCGCATGATTATAAGATCGCTTTGCCGCTAAACAAAGCCTGCAACTTCGGAAGGGATCAAACTTCATACTTCCCGTCCTGGTTGAGCCTCGCCGGAATCGCCCGCTACAGTTAGAATGGCATGGAAGTGGGCCGAGGACCAGACCGGAGAATCGCCGGCCTACTTTCGGACAGAACCAACCCCGAACCTATACAATTGAATCAAGATTATGTTTGACTGCTGATCTGGAAATCTTTGAATCGGAAGAAGAATGGGAGCCATCGAATCCAAAGTAGGTGAGCCGGTTAGCGACGAATCCGTACTGGTCAATGCGGCCCGAAACGGAGACGTTGGTGCATTCGAGCAACTGGTGCGGCGTTACGACCGTAACGTATTTCGCATCGCTCAGCACATTACGCAGAACCGGGAGGACGCGGAGGACGTCGTTCAGGACGCGTTCCTGAAGGCGTTCCAGAATCTGGGGCAGTTTCAAGGCCAGTCGAAGTTTTACACCTGGCTGGTCAGGATCGCAGTCAATGAAGCCCTCATGCGTTTGCGGCGGCGGCGCCCGGAACGCATGGTTTCTCTCGATGAAGACGTAAAGACGGAAGAGGATTCCATACCGCGCGAAGTCGCGGACTGGTCTCCTAACCCGGAGCAGTTGTATAGTCAGGCTGAACTGAAAGACATACTGAGTAAAACCATTCAGGGCCTGTCGACGGGATTTCGCACTGTTTTCGTGCTCCGCGACGTGGAAGGTCTGAGCACCGAGGAAACGGCTGAAGCTCTGAATCTCAGTATTCCGGCTGTGAAGTCACGCTTGCTGCGCGCCCGTTTACAGTTGCGCGACCGGTTGAACAAATTCTTCAAGCGGCGCAATGGAGATAGTAAACAGTGACCTGCTCTGAATTTTTGAAGGAGCTTGCGGACTACCTGGACGACACGATCGATCAGCGCACCCGCGCTGAATTGGAAGATCATTTGCAGTGGTGCCATAACTGTTATGTCGTTTGCAACACCACCAAGCGAACCATCGAGATCTATCGTGACTCCCAGTTGTTCGAGCTGCCAGACGATCTGCGAAATCGGCTGCGCACTGCCATTATCAGCAAATGTAAGCAACACAAGGCAAAAACGGACGCTTAGAAAATTCCCATTTTGCGAGTCTCTCGCCTGAGTTCCCGTTTCCCCTCGTTCCGGCCTCTTTTGACCGTTTTCTTTTGTTCTTCTTTGTTCCCTAGACTACGTTGGACGAACCTTTTCTCCTGCCTTCGAATCTATAGTGCTATCGCAAGTGGATGGTGCGGAATTCACGGCGCAAGGGCTCTAGCCTGGGGTGGGAACATGGTACTGTCGGGGTTTCTGAACGCAATGTTCGGATGTACTCACAAGAACTACAGTTTCCCTTTAACGCCCAAAGACCGGCATAGCTGTTCTGCCGCGGGCGCCACCGGGACCTATGTCGTGTGCCTCGGCTGCGGCAAGGAGTTTCCTTACGATTGGCGTGAAATGAAGGTTGTCCCCGGCAATACCCCACAGCCAGAGGAACGTCGCGAAGCCGTCAAATCCTTTGTAAATCCCCTGTGACTCCGGCCTGAATGCGGCTCTAGCAGGCTGCTGAAAAACTCGTAACAGTGTCATCCTGAGGCCGCGCCGGCGCGACCGACCTCGGAGAAGAGTTCTCGGCAGCCTGCTAGAAAAAACGGGTGATGTCGAAGCGGCAAACCCTTTATGCTGGACGTGCTGCGATTTGGCTGCCATGCCGACGCCGTGAAGCCGCCTTTTTTGCCGCCAGCAGAAGGGACAAAGAGATTGAAGATCGTAGACTTGACGCTGCCGCTTCCGCCGGGGCTGAAGACCAACCCCACTCACCCCGAAACCATCATCACGGACCATGTAACTCACTGGTTTACCGCTCCAAGATATCAATCGCCCTGCAAGGGATACGCCAGCAAGCTGTTGCTCATCTGCGATCATATCGGCACTCACCTTGACGCTCCTCTGCACTTCATTCCAGACGGAAAATCCATGGACGCCGTTCCTCTGGAAAACACTCTCGGAGAAGCCATCTTCCTTGACCTGTCCGATAAGCCGGCGGACCAGCCCGTAACCGTTGAAATACTGGAGAACAAACTGGCGGCCAAAGGCGAACAGATCAAGCCAGGCGACATCGTGCTGCTGCGAACCTGGCCCGGCAAGTGGGGCGATGCAATTTTTAAGGCCGCCGGCATAAGCTGGCCCGCCGCCAAGTGGCTGCGCGCCAGAAAAATCAAGTCGCTAGGCCTGGATCTGCCGAACGCGGACACCGGCGGCGACATGCAGCGCCCATGTCACATGGAACTATTGGGCAACGAAATCGGCATCATCGAGAACCTGGTCAACCTGGACAGGCTCACGAAAACGCGGCTCTTTTTTATCGGTCTTCCGCTGCACTTCATCGGACTTACGGCTTCACCCATTCGAGCCATCGCCGTCGAAGAATGGTGAACGCCAGCGCGATTGCCGAGTCACCGGGCCCGGAAGAGATAAGGGCGTGATTGAGCTGGTGCAGGTCGCAAGCTATGCTTGATCATTTCCGTGGCAGAATTATTGGACGAGAAGGCACAAGGAGCGGCGACGTGAAATCATGGATTGTGTTGGCCATTTTGGTACCGTAGGTAGCTTGGCAACTCCTTCAGGTGCACAAAAAGGACGCTCCTGTAAGAACAACCCGGATTTGGTGGATTCCTGTTTCCAGTTGCACGGCAGAGTTTTCTACTCCAACGGAGGACCCTCGTTGCGAATATGGCGCGTTGGCACTGACAGGATACTAGGGGTGGTACCACCTGAGAACGAGATTATTCCAGCGAACCTTGCTAAGGCATTGCACGGATGGGATCGAGAAGTATTTGCTGATTTGTACGTGTGCCCGTTCACAAAACGAAAGCCCGGTGCTATGCAGATGGTATGCGTGGAATCGGCAAATCATATCGTCGTGAGAAAGTACGACGATTGAAGCGTCATCCTGTATACTGCGGCTCTCAAGCTATGCTCAAAGAAATCCTTCTTCAGGGCCAGCAGGCTGCCGATGCGGCGCTCGAGCGCCTGCTTCCGCCGGGCACGCAGTATCCGCCTTCGATCCACGGCGCCATGCGCCACAGCGTCTTTGCCGGTGGCAAGCGTCTTCGTCCGATCCTGTGCATGGAAGCGGCGCGCATGATCTACGTTGCCCCACCCGCCGGGGGCTCCTCTGGCGCGCTGCCGCCGGGCATTGCCGAGTTGGGTGCGGCCATCGAGATGCTGCACACCTATTCGCTCATCCACGACGACCTGCCGGCGCTCGATAACGACGATCTGCGCCGCGGACGTCCCACCTGCCACGTCGCTTTCGGCGAGGCCACCGCCATTCTCGCCGGCGACGCGCTGCAAACCTACGCCTACGAGGTGCTGGCGCGCTTGCAGTGCGCGGCCGAGGCGCGCGTGCGCATCATCGAAGAGATCGCCCATGCCACGGGCACCATCGACGGCATGATCGGCGGCCAGGTCCTGGACCTCGAAGCGGAGCACACTAAGCCCGACGCCAAGACCCTGGAATACATTCATCGCTCCAAGACTGGGGCGCTGATCACGGCCTGTCTCGTCTCCGGCTGCATCTATGCCAACGCCACGGCTACAGAACTGCAGCGCGTGCGCGAATTCGGCCGCGCCGCCGGCCTGGCTTTCCAGATCGCCGACGACATTCTCGACGTAACGCAGACCTCCGAGCAGTTGGGCAAGACCGCCGGCAAGGATCTGGCCGTCGAAAAAGTGACGTATCCATCACTCTACGGATTGGAACAATCCGCGCGGATGGCGGATCAGCTCATTACCCAGGCGTGCGCGGCGCTGGACAGCTTTGGCACGCGCGCCGATACGCTCGAAGCCATCGCACGCTACCTGGTCGAGCGCAAAAAGTAGCGCGGATAGTGCTGTTCCAAGGAGCACGTCGCCCTATGCCTGACACTGTCGACATCCTTGCCATTGCCGCTCACCGCGACGACGTCGAGCAGACCTGCGGCGGCACCCTGCTCAAAATGGCCCAGCGCGGCTATCGCACCAGCATCCTCGACCTTACCCAGGGAGAGATGGGCACGCGCGGCAGCGCCGAAGACCGCGCCCGCGAAGCCAACCAGGCCGCCGCCCTGCTGCGCGTCTCATGGCGCCAGGCGCTCGACATCCCCGATGGCCGCGTGGAAAACACCTGGGAGAACCGCCTGAAGATCGCCCGCGTGCTGCGCCAGCAACGGCCTCGCGTCGTGGTCCTTCCCTATTGGCAGGGACGGCACCCCGACCACTACACGTGTTCCACGCTCGGTTATGAGGCGTGCTTTCTGGCCGGCCTCGGCAAGCTCGGCCAGGCACAGCACTCCGCGTCCGCAGGGAATCAGGATTTGGAGGTCATCGCCGAACTTCCTCCACACCGCCCGTTCAAAATCGTCTACGCCTCTCTCTATTTCGACGTCCGGCCCTCCTTCGTTGTCGACATCACCGATCAGTTCGAAACCCGCTTCCAGGCGCTCATGGCCTACCAGTCGCAGTACACCGACCAGAGCGAGGGGGCCGGCCTATTCCCGATGCAGGCCGAAATCCGTCAGCGCCTAGAAGCCATGGCATCTTTTTATGGATTGCTGGCCGGCGTGAAGTACGCCGAACCTTTTGTGCAAAAGGAAATAGGCCTCGTGGATGACCTGCTGGCGATCCCGGTGAAGTCCATTTAGATTTCACCGATGCAAATTCTCGCTATGCAGCCTGTTCATGTCCTCTCCCGCTGTGATGCAGGTCACTGATCGAGAAGATGAATTTCGTCGATATTGTAAACATGCGAAAGGTCGTCACAGGAAATCCCGGTAGCTCCGGGCCCAAGTACCGTAATCATGCTGGCCTTTATCTCGCGGTATGCAATGAATCGGCGCGCGCCTCGCACGCCTCGCGGCAATATTCCACCGAAATCATACAGCGTTACCTCTGCTTGACGGCCTTGGGGACATTCTTGGTCGAGCTGTGCCTGCTGATCAAGTAGCCGGCGCTAACGCGGTTTCCCAGTCTGCGCCCGAGTGCTCAGCGCGCAACACGCCCACAATGCGGTCCAATCGGCCCGGTCAGTGTGAAGCGACCAACTGTCCGGCGCGCAGTTCCTTGCGGTCTCCCGGCTTGAATTCCATCAACTCGAAGCCCAATTCGGAGGCCACTTTCTTCAGCTCTCCGGGCTTGCCGGTCAACAGCGGAAACGTTCCGAAGTGCATCGGCACCAGGACCTTGGGCTTCAGCAAACGGCAGGCATATTCCGCCTCGCGTGGTCCCATGGTGAAGTGATCGCCGATGGGCAGCATCACGATTTCCGGAGCATACAGTTCCCGCACCAGCGCCATGTCGCCAAACAGGGCCGTATCGCCGGAGTGGTATATCTTCTGCCCGTTGGAGAACTCCAGCACGAAACCGCAAGGCTCGCCGCCGTAGATGATGGAGCCGTCGTCCTCCTGGATGCCGCAGGAGTGATCGGCGTGAATCATGGTGATGCGCACATTCTCCACCGTCTGCGAGCCGCCTTTGTTCATCGGGCTAATCTGCTTTGCGCCTTTCTTGTTCAACCAGGCGCAAAGTTCAAAGATGCCAACCACAACCGGGTTCTGCTCCTTGCAAATTCCTACGGCGTCGCCAATGTGATCGAAATGGCCGTGGGTGCAAAGCAGGACGTCAATCTTGCCCAGTTTCTTCAGCTCCGCCGGACAAGCAGGATTGCTCTTCACCCAGGGATCGATCAGCAGGGTCTTCCCTTCCGGTGTTTCGATCGTAAAAGTCGAATGACCAAGCCAGGTTGCATGTACCGATTTTGCCATCGCCAATTCCTTTCGCGAGGTTGACCGCCGGGGTCCCCGCTACGCGCGCTTTTACGCGTAGTGAGGCGCCTATTGCGTTCTTGGTTGAGCCTTGCTCCACTGCTCGTATCCGCCGATGAGCGAGACGGCATTACGGAAGCCCATCCTGCCCAGCATGTACGCCGAGAGCAGGGAGCGTCCGCCGCCGGCGCAATAGAGCACAATCTGTTTGTCTTTGTCCGTGGTGAACTTATCGATATCCAGTTCCAACATTCCTCGGGGGAGGCTTACGGCCCCGGGGATCATTCCCGCGGCCAGCTCGTGTGGCTCCCGCACGTCGATCAGGAGGAAATCCTCTTTTTCCTGCTGCATCTCCTTCAGATCCAGGAAACTGATCTCTTCGACTCCCTCTCGGCGAACTTCTTCTATCAACTGCTTGAACTCGGCTACCAGCATCTATACGGTCTCCCGTTTGAGATTCTAGACCAGTTTAGCGAAAGGTGCAGTCGTGAAGCGGCGAGCACAGCGAAGCATCCCCTAAAGCTGTCCTATCCCACGCCGCTCCGGACTTTTTGATAAAAATCCTTCGGCTTCGCCTCAGCCCCTACGCCGTGCTGGGATTCTGAGTTCCTTCGCTTCCCCCACCCCAGCAACGGCAAAATCAGCCGTCGCCGGGGACCCCGGCTTCTCTCAGGATTTCGGCAGGCGGCTCAAACGCCGCCTCAACGCCTCAACTTCGCTACCTGTGGTCGCGCAGAATGACACCCCAAACATTTATAGCGGGATTCGCGGGATGCGGTTTCAGAATCGGTGTATTCCGGAGCCAGGCTTAACGGGGATACATCTTTCGCAAAACAGGACTAAGGCGATCTCAGGAACTTTCTGCGCGATTCCACCGATTTCTCGCGGCCGCTGCGCCGCCCAGAATGTTGCTAGAGCAATTTCAAGGTTGATGTGCCCAGTACCAGCATCGCCGGGCTGAATGCCTGGCTGCTTCGCGGGGTACAGCTTCCGCGAATCTGATCTGAAGCTGCCATGCAAAACGATCGCTATTCTAATCCTGGCATCACGATAGGAGCCTGCGCCTGGTGCTGCACCGAATATGTCATCGGTTGTAGCCGTGCCCGCGAGCAGAGCGTCTTCTGTTCCAAGAAGTGCGAGATTGAGGCGCGCTTCTGGCTCCTCGACGTTCTCAAACAGGTGGCGCGGGGGGATGAAGGCAACCAGGGAGCGCGCCCGCAGCCCTAAGGTAGTGTCCCGGCTGCCTCCGCAGCTTCGTTCAGCGCTGGCCCCATTTGAGCTTGCTGTGCAGCACCTCGAAGAACGAACCTGACTTGCGGAAGAGCTTGACGTTGTGTGCGGCGCGCCGGCATTCGACCACCTCGGCCTGCGTGATCGGAAATCCCACCTGCCCATCGATGCTCAGAAAGCCTTCCTCGTCCTTGCTGAGTTGGATTCGGATTGTGACTTTGTCGCTTAACACCAACGGCCGGTGGGTAAGCGAGTGCGGAGACACCGGCGTAATGACGAAGGCTTCGGTCGTAGGCACCACCACCGGACCACCCGCGGCCAGCGAATACGCGGTTGAACCCGTGGGTGTGGCCACGATCAGCCCGTCGGCGCGACAGGTGTAGACCAGCGAGTCTTCCACGCGCAGATCAAAACGAATGAGGCGTGCCAGAGCGGTCTTGCCGACTACCACATCATTGAGCGCGTAGTAGCGCTCCATAATCTCTCCGCCCCGGCGCAACACAGCTTCCAGAACGGAGCGCGCTTCTATCGGACAGGTGCCCGCATCTACCGCCGCCAGGGTCTCAAACAGCGAGGGCAGTGGAACCTCGGTGAGAAATCCCAGCGAGCCGAGATTGATCGCCAGAATCGGAATGCCTTGCCGCGACACCGCGCGCGCCGCCGATAACAATGTCCCATCCCCTCCCAGCACGATGGCGAACGATGGATTCTCCCAACCCAGCTCGTATCGGGGGAAAACGTTCTGCGCCACCCCGTAAGCCGCGGTCTGCTGATCCATTACAACCCGATAGTCTCGCTTCGTGAGCCAATCGATCACCTCGGGGACAACCGCGTGGAGCTCATTCTTAGCTGGTTTGGAGATGATGGCTGCGCTTTTCATGTGGATATAAGGCTACCTGTCTCCTTCGACAAGTGAAAGTGGCCGCGCTACAACGAGCTTACCAAGGATCGTTAGCATTGCTTCCCTACTACTCCCGCCAATGCGCGGAACCCGGGTCGCTCTCAGCAGCTCACAAGTGAAACATGCAGTGTAACAGGAACTCACGATTGCCTTCCGCACCAAAAATCGGCGACTCCGTAACTTCAATCCCCGTAGCCCCGAGTTCCGCCACTGCACCACGAACTCTTTCGACCGCAAACTGCTGCGCTTCCGGATCGCGCACGATTCCACCCTTGCCGACTTGCCCGCGCCCGGCTTCAAACTGCGGTTTCACCAGGATGACTGCTTCCTGCCGCACGGCGGCTTTTCCGGCAAACGCGGCGCGCACTACGGCGGGGAGCACGAGTGTAGCAGAGATGAACGAAACATCCATGGCAATCAACTCGATACGCTCCGGCACCTGCACCGCTTCCAGGTAACGGGCGTTGGTCTTCTCCAGCAGGCGCACGCGCTTATCGCCGCGCAAGCGCGCATCGATCTGGCCGTAACCGGTGTCGACGGCCAGCACCAGCGCCGCGCCGTGCTGCAACAGGCAGTCCGTGAAGCCACCGGTGGAAGCGCCGACATCCATGCACACTGCGCCGCACACGTCAATGTGCCAATGGGCCAGCGCATGTTCAAGTTTCAGGCCGCCCCGGCTTACGTAACGAATGCCTTCGCCAAGCAAACGGATGACCGCGCTGCCATCGACCGCCGTACCCGATTTCTCAACCTTCTGCTCGTCCACTAGGACACGTCCTGCCAGTATCAGCGCCTGCGCCCGCTCACGCGACGAAGTCAACCCGCGCTCGACCAGCAGTTTATCGATCCTGACTTTGTTCAAAAGAAATCCTCAAACGAAATCACTCCTCAAGTAGCACTTCATCCAGTGCAAAATGGAGAAATTAGTAATCTGTGCCCATTTCAGAGAACGTTCTCAGAGTTATTCAACCAATTTCCACAACTCCGGTGGAAAACCTTGCCCATTAATGGAAACAGAATTGTATCCCCTGCCGGCGGTAGAACTGCAATGTAGAATTGCCGTGGCCGGCAGAAGCATGACAGATATCCAACACCAACTTACGGTCGTCCAGCATACCGAGGTTCATCCTCCGGAAAATGAGACCTCGCTGGTTCCAGACCGTGTTCTGCGTCACCTGTACGCCGCCGTTCAGCGATTCCAGGTTGTGGCGCCCCACCTCCCGCTTTTGTCCGGACTGCCGCCGGTCAGCGCCCTCTCTGCTCAGTCTTGTCTAGTGGCCGAGATTACGGCTGCCATTTGCGCCCGCAAGCATGACCGGCTGTTCAACGCGCGGGCCGCCGCCCGCCTGGCCCAGGGAGAAACTTTCGCCGAGCTGCTGAAAGCCGCGCCTAGCCCCGGCCGCGGCTCCTGACGCGCTTCCACCCGGCGTCCGCGATCGCTTCTCGCTCGCTCAATTCGCCGCTACCATGGCTTTCATAAGCAAACTGCGTGGCGAGGAATGCGTCTTCTTCGTGCTGCTCGGAGAGCACTCGCCTCGACCTGAGCTTTCGTCATACCATGCGCGCCTGCGCGGAGTGCCGCCTTCCCATTCTGTTTTACATCGAGACGCGATTGCATCTCCCGGCGAGCAAACAAGCCGGCCGTAACCGCGAAAACCCACGCTCCGTTTATGCCGAATTTGGCGTGCCCGTGATCACCACGGATGCCCATGACCCTGTTGCGCTCTATCGCATCACTACGGAAGCCATCCACCACGCCCGCTTCGGGCAAGGTGCTACGGTGATCGAAAGCACCCAGGTAATTGCCACGCGCAAAAGAGCTCGACTCGCCACTCCCAGCGATCCGCTGGACTTCATGAAGAGGTACATGCAGGCTCGTGGTATTTGGGACAACGAATGGGCAACAGAGCACCACCGGACCGCCGTCGAGGAGCTGGAATCGGCGCTTACGACGAAATCTGACTGAGCTGAAACGCTGCCCGGGTACTGATCACCAGTCAGTAGATGGAAATCTGGTGCTTGGGCGGCTTTAGCTCTATCTTGAACTCCATCGCCGGCTGCTTCACGTCGTAATCTTCGCCGTAGGTCTGGAGGCCATGCGCGATTACCTGCACGCGCAACCTGCCGTACGGTATGCCATCCACCGAAGCCTTGCCCTCGTTATCGGTCTTCAACTCGAAAGCCGTCGCTCCGCTGCCTTCCATCTTTATCCAACTTGTGCAAAACCACGCTGGCATTGCGCACCGGCTTGCCGTTTTCCTGCCTGATAACCAGGAAGTGCAGCTCTGAACTCTGCTCAGAGTCCTTCTGCCCGGCATGGACGACAACCGGCACCAGCAACAGCACCGCGGTAACAACCAGCCAGATACGGGATGGATGAGGCCCCCAACGGCGTGCAACCGCGCCTGTCATACGGTTCTCCCTTGCGCTTCTCCAGGGTCCCGACAGACCCGTTGTTCGGTCTGTTGGGGTGCAGATGAATTCTCGGAATCGCCGCCATTGTACCGCAGGTTTGCGGAATGCTCCGCCATGGCTGGTGACCGGTGAGCCAGCCTCACAAGCAGACGTGCGTCAAAGATTAAAGATTAAAGGTGGAGAACTTGCAATGACACTGCGTTGAAGAATGGCGCAGTTTGCGTTGCCGGCGCGTAAATGCGCAAACGATGGGAACGTCTAGAGCCTGTTACTAGTTTTTTAAAGGGTGCGGCTTGAGCTGGGGTCCCCACTACGCGCTGCACTTGCGCATAGTGGGGTTGAAGTTAGCGCGCACTCAATTCTGCCGCTTCAGCGTTGGGCGACCGTCGTCGTCCGCGCTGGACTTCTGCGCCGTGGCCTTGGCGGAGTCGTTCGTCGAATCATCCGTGCTCGTGCCGCTTGTGCTTAACGTCGGGTGCCCGTGCCGGTGCAACGTTGGACGATTGGCGTTTTGCGGACCCATCAGTCTGCGACCGTTCAGCAGCGAGGAAAGGTGCGCTTTGACCTCCTGGAACTCGCTGGTGTCCAACATGTACTCAGTGCGAGGAGGCAGGTATTCCTGAATCTCGTCCTGGGCCCGCTTAATCCGGTCGGCGGTCATGGGATGGGTGGAGAAAGCTTTGGCCAGCATCCCAAGCTTGCGCTTTTGCTCCTTGCCGAGCTTTTCAAAGAACTGCACGAAAGCCGCGGGATCGTATCCGGCTGAATACTCATACTCGATCCCGAGCAAGTCGGCCTCGAGCTCGGCGTCGCGGCTGAACTTCAGGAACGACATCGGCACCGCAACTCCCGCCGCCTGCTCCATCGCAAATACCAGCGGTCCACCGACGAAGACCAACGGAATCGACGCCAGATTGATTATTTGGTTGCGAGTCAATGTCTTGGTGGCGTGGCGCGCGGCGACGTGCGCGATCTCATGCGCCATCACGCCGGCAAGTTCGGCTTCGTTATCGGCCGCCATAATAAGACCCGTGTTCACGAAAAAATATCCGCCGGGCAGCGCGAAAGCGTTCACTTCGTCGTTATCGATCACCTTGATGGTGAACGGAACCTTGGCGTCGGAATTTCGCACGATGGTTTGGCCCAGGTGATTAATGTAGTCGTTCACCATCGGATCGGAAACTATCCGCGCCTGCGCGTCGACCTGTGCCGACAACTCGCGGCCCAGGGCCATCTCTCGCTCTAGCGAGTAGAAGTTGATCCCATCGCCAATGCCGCGTTCGCCAATTTTGCTGACGTCGTATTTCACGGGAACGGAGTGGCGGTCACGTTTAATGTTTGCGCCTCCGTTGTCCCTCGGCACCACAGTCATCCCTGCGGCCGAGGATAGTGTCGTTGCGACGTCTTCGTTGGCTTGCTGCTGGGCGGCCAGGGACTGAGGCAGCACGAGGAAACCCAATACAACCAGCATCAAGACCTCTACACAGGCATTGCGTAACGCAATCCAACGGAACATCCGGAGCACATCCCCAGAACGGCGCACGAGATCCCCGCAGTCTCGCCCAGAATGACAGCGGCTAATAGACCGCCACCGTCTTTGGCGTGGTTGCTTAGAATTGCCAGGGCCAAGTCATGTTGCCCGACGCGGAATTTTCGTTGTTGATTTTGCTAATAACCTTCGCTTTAAACCGGGATGACCGAGGCTGTAACCTTCCTTCCACCCCCTCAAAAAATCCAGAGTAATAGCCTGCAAGTGATTGCATTAGCTGGTCTTACGCGGTGGCGTGGCTGCTTTTCAGTTGTCCAACACTCGGAATCAGCCGATTTGTTGCAGGATCACACTTTGCAGATCATATTTGAGCGAAAGTCACTCATGCTGCGCTTGACAGGTAGGCTCGAAATCGGATAAATTAGCACTCGTGTGGTTAGAGTGCTAACAGAGTTGCACCCGCAACCCGCAGCGCTTTGGCCAAATGGTCTATCCCAGATCCGGAAGAACCCGTCAGTCAACCACCCGGGGCTTTGTAACCGGTGCAGTAGAGCAGGGCTCTGAAGGTCGCCGCGCGCGCGGCATGGGGTTAAGACCTTAGTGGCTCGATTAGATTAGTGGCTCGATAGAGACGTTAAACCTTCATTTTCCGAAAGGAGTTTCAGCATGGCAGCAAAGCTTACCCCGCTGCACGACCGTATCGTGGTGAGCCGCATAGAGGAGGCCGAAACCTCTCGCGGTGGCATCATCATCCCCGACAGCGCCAAAGATAAGCCGCAGGAAGGCGAAGTCATTGCCGTCGGTAAAGGCAAGTGCAACGACGAAGGCAAGGTGTTCCCCCTGGACGTCAAGGCAGGCGACCGCATCCTCTTCGGCAAGTACGCCGGAACCGAGATCAAGATCGATGGCGAAGAATTCCTCATCATGCGCGAAGAAGAAGTTCTCGGCATTCTGGAAAGGCTGCTAAATCGGCCAAGAAGTGACGGCGTTTGCGGGCGTCTGAGCCCGCAGCCGTCATCCTGAGCGACAGCGGAGGATCTCCTGGCAAGAACAGCCGATATCCCGAGTGCAGCGAAGTAAATCTTCACGGGCGCAGGCCCACACGAAATCGAAGCCGCGGCGATGAGCCCGGCACATTGCAAAGTCTTAAGGAGCTTTAGCAACATGGCAAAGCAGATTGTTCACGGTGAGGAATCCCGTCAGGCAATTCTCCGCGGCGTAAATATCCTGGCCGACGCCGTCAAGGTGACCCTTGGACCCAAGGGCCGCAACGTCGTGATCGAAAAGAAGTTCGGTTCCCCGCTCATCACCAAGGACGGCGTCACCGTCGCCAAGGAAATCGAGCTGAAAGATGCTCTGGAGAACATGGGCGCGCAGATGGTGAAGGAAGTCGCCAGCAAGACCAGCGACATCGCCGGCGACGGCACCACCACCGCCACCGTTCTCGCCCAGGCCATCTTCCGCGAGGGCGTCAAGACCGTCGCCGCCGGCGCCAACCCGATGGCTCTCAAGCGCGGCATCGAGAAGGCCATCGTCGCCGTCACCGGCTCGCTCGATCACGATGGCAACCGCATCCCCGGCGCGATCGACGAGCTCAGCAAGAAGGTCGAGGGCGACATCAGCAAGATCACCCAGGTCGCCACCATTTCCGCCAACAACGACGAGACCATCGGCAACATCATCGCCGAGGCCATGAAGAAGGTCGGCAAGGACGGCGTCATCACCGTCGAAGAAGCCAAGACCATGGAGACCGCAGTTGGAAGTGGTCGAAGGCATGCAGTTCGACCGCGGCTACCTGTCTCCCTACTTCGTCACCGATGCCGAGCGCATGGAATGCGTTCTGGAAAACGCGCTGATCCTCATCCACGAAAAGAAAATCTGCCGATGAAGGACCTGCTCCCGCTGCTCGAGCAGATTGCCAAGAGCGGCAAGCCGCTGGTGATCATCGCCGAAGACATCGACGGCGAAGCGCTGGCCACCCTGGTGGTCAACAAGCTGCGCGGCACCCTGAACGTTTGCGCCGTCAAGGCTCCCGGCTTCGGCGATCGCCGCAAGGCCATGCTGCAGGACATCGCCATCCTCACCGGCGGCAAGGCCATCACCGAAGACCTCGGCATTAAGCTGGAAAACGTGCAGCTGAGCGATCTTGGCCAGGCCAAGAAGCTCACCATCGACAAGGACAACACCACCATCGTCGAAGGCAAGGGCAAGTCCAAGGAGATCGAAGGCCGGGTCAAGGAAATCCGCGCCCAGATCGAGAAGACCACCAGCGACTACGACCGCGAGAAGCTCCAGGAACGCCTGGCCAAGCTCGTTGGCGGCGTTGCGGTCATCAAGGTTGGCGCCGCCACCGAGACCGAAATGAAGGAAAAGAAGGCTCGCGTTGAAGACGCCATGCACGCCACCCGCGCCGCGGTCGAAGAAGGCATCGTCCCCGGCGGCGGTGTCGCTCTGCTCCGCTGCATCGATTCCATCGATGCGCTGAAGTTGCAAGGCGACGAGAAGATCGGCGCCAACATCGTGAAGCGCGCCCTGGAAGAGCCGCTCCGCCAGATCGTCGCCAACGCCGGCGAAGAAGGTGCGGTCATCATCGGCAAAATCCGCGACCACAAGGACACCTCCTTCGGCTATGACGCTCAGACCGGCGAGTTCGCCGACATGGTCAAGGCCGGTGTCATCGACCCGACCAAGGTCACCCGCACGGCTCTGCAGAACGCCGGATCCATCGCGGCCCTGATGCTCACCACCGAAGCCCTGGTTTGCGAGATTCCGGAACCGAAGTCGGAACCCGCGATGCCACACGGCGGCGGCGGCATGGGCGGAATGTACTAAACCCTCAAACGTAGTGGGAAACGCGCTTTGGGTGCCCCATTCAAGCGAAGCTTGGGTGGGGCTTTCTTTTGTCGTTAAAGCGATCGAACTCGGGAGAGTGTTGCGAATAGGCACTTGAGAGCTACAGACTGCCCCGCCCTAGCTTTGCTAGAACGGGGCACCCGTCTTGCTACGCAGCGCCCTGTTTCAATCTCCAGAAAAATCTCTTATCCCAACTATCAGAAAATGCTACAATCGCCGCCCATCGGCAAGTTAAGCAAGTTAATGCGGGTGATTCCCTTCGGCTGTCAGTGCCTCAACCAGTTTTTACGTCAGGTTGAGGCGAAACGATTTCAAAGCGGGCAACCGGGCCAGGCGGCGTTGATGCGCCATTCTTGCTCCCCGCCGTTGTGCAATTCCAAAAGAGAGGTTTCCTCGATGCGTCGTTTCACAGTGTTTTGCTGGTATTGTTTGCGCTCAGTTTCACGGCGTCGTTTCTGCATGCCGCTGATGCTGACGACAATAACGGTTCTCAAGGGTGCCAGCATTATCGACGGCACCGGCAACCCGCCTATCGAAAAAGGAGCGGTCGTCATCAAGGGCAACCAGATCACCGCGGTCGGCCCGGCTGACAAGATCAAGACGCCGAAGGGCGCGCAGGTAATCGACGTCAGCGGCAAGACCATTATGCCGGGCCTGATCTCGGCGCACTCTCATCTTGGGGTGATGTTGAAAGGCGTACAAAGCGCGGACGCCTACACGCGTGAGAACGTCATGGCCTCGCTGAACCAGTACGAGCAGTACGGCGTCACCTCAATGATGTCGCTCGGCGTCAATCGGGACCTCATCTATGGCATCCGTGAGGAACAGCGCGCCGGCAAGCTCACAGGCGCGACCGTGTTTCCCGCCGATCGCGGATTCGGAGTTCCCAACGCCTTACCGCCATTCAAGTTGGCCCCTGATCAGATGTACCGTCCAGCTACACCCCGAAGAGGCGCGAAAAATGGTTCGCGAAGCTGCCGCACGGCATCCTGCCTTCCTCAAGATCTGGGTCGACGACGGCTTCGGAGCATTCCCGAAAATGGACCCGGCGGTTTATAAGGCCGTGATAGACGAGGGGCACAAGAACAAGCTGAAAGTTGCGGCCCACGTCTTCTATCTTGCCGACGCCAAGCAGTTGGTGGCCGACAACGTTGACGTGCTGGCACACAGTATCCGCGACCTGCCCGTCGACCAGGAACTGATTTCGTCGATGAAAGCCAAGGGAACCTGGTACATCCCGACCCTCAGCGTGGACCAGTCTTTCTTCTACTTCGCCGACAACGCGAATTGGCGGCAGAACCAGTTCTTGAACGCGGCACTGTCTCCCGAGGTCAAGGCCATTTTCAACGATCCCGACTACAAGACCAAGACCGATGCCAATCCCATCGTGGCCAAATGCAGGGCTGCACTCGTGCAGGGCATGAAGAACTACAAGACTCTCAATGACGCTGGGGTTAAGCTCGGCTTTGGCACCGACTCAGGAGCAGCCCCTCCGAGCCGGATACCCGGCTGGTCGGAGCACAACGAGTTGGAGTTGATGGTCGCCACGGGCATGGCTCCCCTGCGGGCAATCACCGTCGCCACCGGCGAGACCGCCAAGTTGATCGGCATCAAGGACCGCGGCACGCTGAAGAAAGGCAATCGCGCTGACCTGGTCGTGCTGGCCGCCAATCCCTCTGGATAACATCAGTAACACCAAGACGTTGGTGATGATCTACCACGACGGCCGCAAAGTCACGCCTCGCGCGTCGGCTCCAGCGGTCGCCAAAAGCCAGCCATTACCCGGAGCCGATGCGATGGCTCTTTATTCAGCGGCACTGGCCGTGGGCCCGATAGATGACGTCTGCGATTAGGCGATGATGTAGGCAAAACTCGCTCCCGATTGGGCAGGGCTGCCGCACAGGCAGCCCTTTTTATTGACGGGCATTTCAAGAGCGTCCCAGCAAGATAAGAGGGCGCTCAGGTTTGCTCTGGGCCAGCGGTTTGCTATAATTGCGGTGCCTCTGTTCGTGGTCTTTGGACCCGAGTTACCTTCGGCCGGCAAAGCCGAAGTCCTGTGATTGCGCTGTTCTGCGGGCCCCACTCAACCGCCGCAGTTGCGGTCGATGGGCTAGCGACGTGCGGAAGTGGTGGAATTGGCAGACACACCATCTTGAGGGGGTGGCGCCGAAAGGCGTGCGGGTTCAAGTCCCGCCTTCCGCACCATAAACTCCCGAGGCTCGAAGGCGCGAACGGATTATCGTCACCGGCATGCAGGCCGGAAAGGAAGAGCATGGTTGCACTGGTCACCGCTGTTCACGTCACTGTTTGTCTGTTTCTGATCGCTGTTGTGCTGTTGCAGAGCGGCAAGAGCGCCGACATCGCCGCCGCCTTTGGCGGTCAAGGCAGCCAGACTGCCTTCGGACCGCGGTCGGCCGCCAATGCTCTTACCAAGGCGACGACCTGGGCCGCAATCATCTTCATGATCACTTCGTTCACGCTGGCAATCATGGCCACACGCCGCGCTGGAGCCAGCGGATCCGTGTTGACCGGAACTCCCGCCACCACTCAAGCACCTGCCCAGAAGCCCGCTCCCGCGGCGCCCCCGCCGGCACAGAAATAGGGCTGCCTAGGGAAGTTCGAAAGCACGAGCCTCGCATCGCGGGGCTTTTTTATTTGACCCACAACCCGAGAATAATGCTCTGAAAGCGCATTTTTCGTTTAGGACGCGCGGCCAGAATGTGCTACTCTGATGCCGAAATTCCACTCCGACACGAGAAAACCGCACACCATGAACGGCGATTCTTTTCGCGAGTTACGGAAGCTGTCGGCGACGTGGCATGATGAGGTCAGTCTGCTGCGCGATATGGCGACGCGCGCCCCTTCCCTTCTTGAAGAACGCAACCTGACGGTTATGGCTAACACATATCTTGTTTGCGCATCGGCGCTTGATGAGTTCCTCGGGGAGAGCCTTGAGGCAGAAGCGCCGCGCACCATGACCCAGAACGCTTAACTGGCTGCTGAAAAACAGGTTTCAGGTGGACCCGCAAGTTCTTGCAGAAGGATTTGGGGGGCCTCATCGTATTACGCCTCGATTGATCCATCCTAACGTACGCAACCACGATGCCTGCCGGAGACCCCTCGGCGCATTTTCCCGCATCTCTGAGCGTCAACTCCTGGGCTCACCGCAGGAATGGGTTGGTTTCGCGTTCTTCGCCGATGGTAGTCAGCGAACCGTGCCCCGGCACCACCACTGTTTCATCAGGCAGCGCCAGCACGCTCTCGTGCAGAGAGTGAATGATCTTGTCGTAAGATCCGCCAGGTAGATCGGTGCGGCCAATGCTTCCGGCAAACAATGTGTCTCCCGCAACCAATCGTTTTTCAGGTTCGAAGTAGAGGCAGATGGAGCCTTCGGTGTGTCCCGGGGTATGCAAAACTTTGCCTTCGACCGCGCCGGCTTTGACCGTGTCGCCGCTCGTTATGCTCTGGTCGATGGCCACTTTGCCGGGCGGGCGCATCCCGAGCCACGAGGCCTGCGTGTCCAGCATGCGCAGCAGGTCGGAGTCGTTCTGGTTCAGCAGAATGGGCGCGCCAGTGCGTTGCTTGAGCTTCATGGCGCCGCCAACGTGATCGATGTGAGCGTGCGTAACCACGATTTGTTTCACCTGGAGCCCGTGACGGGTCACGATCTCCATGACCGCATCGATGTCGTCTCCCGGATCAATGACCATGGCCTCACGGCTGTTCTCGTCGCCCACGATGGAGCAATTGCACTGCAACGGGCCGACAGGCAGAATTTCGTGAATCATGTATTTATCATACCGGACATCATCCCGGACAGGGCAAGCAGCCGCCGTAAGCCTTCGCCGAAAACAGTTTCCGGCGCGATGAGGCTGAGCACCAGAAAACAGCCTCCGTGAAAGTTGAAGAAGTGCCCGGGATGCACCAGCACGTTGGCCTTGCGAAGCAAGGCGAGCGCAAACTCCTCATCGCCGCACACGGCGGGAAGCCGCAGCACGGCGTACCAGCCACCTTCGACGCGCAGGCGATGACAAAGCTGTTGCCGTGAAAGTTGCGCGTCCAACTCGGCGAGATTGTTGCCAATCCGCTGACCGAGTTGCCGCTGGACAGAGTGCCGAACCTCCAGCAGCGCCTCAGCGGCAAGTTGCACAGGCGCGTTGGGAGAGAGATAAGTGTCGGCGATGACTTCCAGTCTGCTCATGGCATCGGCGGCCAGGTCTCCAGGACCGCTGCAAGCGATCCAGGCCAACTTCATCTGCGGCAGGCCGCTGATTTTCGACAGGCCGCTCAAGGTAAAGCTCAATGCGCCGCTGTTGCCGCCGAAGCTGATCCGCTCACCGGATTCGACGGCGTAGTCCAGAAAAACCTCGTCGGCAATCAGCGCCAGTTGATGCTCGCGGCAGAGCACGTTGAGCCGTTCGATCTCCCACCGCTTGACGTACGAACCCGTTGGATTGTTGGGCTGCACCACGAGCACTGCCCGTGAACGCGCGCTGATGCCGCGGCGCAACGACTCGAACTCGATCTGCCAGCCCTCGTCGTAAACCAGTTCGAACGGAACCAGGCGAACGTCCTGGATGTCGGCCAGGAACTCGAATAGCGGATAACTCGGGCTCGGAACCAGCACTTCATCGCCGGGATCACAGAGCAGGCGAAAGCAGTAAGAGTAAGCTTCGCTGGTGCTGACCGTCAGGATCAGGCGCTCGGGATCGATACCGATTCCCTGCTGTGCGTAGTAGTTCGCTACGGCACGGCGCGCCACGAGCAAGCCTTTTGCGGCGGGCTCATAGGACAAGGCGCGTTCGTCGGCCAAGGCGCATGCGATCAGCCGCGCGGGATACTCCAGGCCAACGCTAGTCGGATTCGAGGCCGTCAAGTCCAGCAGCTCTTGACCGTTTCTGCCATGTTCCTCAAGCGCTCGTGCGAGCGCATTCGGCGCCAGGCTCCAATTGGTGCGGCGGGCAAACATCCGGACTCCAATCTATCATCCCCAGGCCACGGCGAGGGCTTCGGAACACCGTTTGCCTGTTCGGCTGCGGCCGAGGGCGTAACGAACGTGATGCCCCTTCGTCACCCCGAAAAAACACCCCACTTGCATGAAAACAGGGCTAGAATACACTCCAGCAACTTACTATGTGAGCGGTTGCCACCGACACGGGCCAGCCAGAGGTTTGGTGTGCCGCGTGCAAGAACTCACGCAGGGTGAAGCGATGAATGTTCTTATGCGATTCGTGATTGTACTCGTCCTCGGCATGGGCGCGTGCACTCTGCTTGCGCAAAACCTGGGCGAGGTAGCACGCGAAACCCGCAATACGCCTCACCCCCGCGCCAAGCGAGTAGTGACTAACGACGAGATTCCTTCGGTCAACACCATGAGCACAGCGCCTGCCTCCGCGAAAAACGCAACGGAAGGGGCTAAAGACAGCGACGACAAGACCGGCAAAGCAGGCAGCGAGAAGCCAGCCGCCGGCGGCGAGCTCGCGAGGAAAGAGGAGGAGCGAAAGAAACAGGAAGCGGAGTGGAACAACAAATTTTCGGCTGAGCGGGACAAAATCTCGCTTATGGAGCGGGAAGCCAAAGTGGCGGAGCAGGAGTTTAAGCAAAAACAGATCGCTCACATAGCCGACGTGAACGCGCGGGTTAACAATCAGCAGCAATATGCCGAGGCAGAGAAGCTCGACCGCGAGGAGTTAGACCAAAAACAGCAGAAACTGAACGCGGAACGCGAGAAGCTTGCCGGCATGCAGGAAGAGGCCAGGCAGGCTGGCGTCAAACTCCCCGACTGAATCTCTAGTTTTCTCTAAGCTCATCGAATCACTAGGCTCGCTGATAAAGCGGGCCTTGTAATTTGGGGTTGCCGGCCCTCAGTCTTTGTCTTTGGGCGCCCCGGCTGCTGGCGAGGAGCCGGCCGCCTGCTGGTGCCGGGCCGCTTCAGGTCCGGCAGCAGGCAGCTTGGCAAGCGCCTTGCGCGCCTCCTTGGCGTGCGGACCGTCCGGCAGAAGCTTCAGGTATGCTTCGTACCTGGCTCGCGCCTCCTGAAGGCGTCCGAGCTTCTCAAGGCACTGGGCTGACTTGAAAGTCGCCTCGGCATCATCGGGTTTCCATTGCAGAGCTTCCTGGTAGCGGTTGAGAGCGGCTCTGTAGTTGTCCCGCTTGAAGTAAAAATCACCGACTTCAATGGCCTTCCGTGCCTTTTGAGGGTTGTAAGAACGCAATTCCAGCACGTCGTCGGCGACACCGCTGTTTGGGTGCGCTTTCGCATCGCCCATCGGAGGGCTGAGGTCTATCTTGGTGTCCTTGCTGGAACTCTCGCCGGCGGCATCACCCGGAAACGCATTGTCTGGCGATCCGCCCGGAAAGGCGTTGTCGGTCGGCGGCTTCGTAGTCTTCTGCGTCTTCTGCTGTTTGGTCGGCAACTGTGCGGGGAAATCCTCGGGAGGATACTGTTGCGCCGCCGCCCAACCGGCCAGCACAACCCAGACCAGTCCGACTATTACCTGCTTCATGGTTCTATTGTAAGTCAGTGGCTTTCCCGCTGGCGAAGACGGAATCGCCGAACAGTTTTTCGTTCTTCGCCTTCCACCTCCACCTGGAGTTCGGCATTGACCGGCAGTGCGCCACCGATCCTTAGCTCGACCATGCCTGCCTGATCGGTTACGGGCTCGGAAATCAGCTCGGGATCCAGTACGCTGTCTGCTTCAGCCAAGAAGCATCTGAGCCTCACATCGCGCATGGGAACTCCGGCACGGCTTACCTGGAAGCCCAGGACAAGTTCCGCGCCTTCGCGCCTGGCGCTCGTGCAGCGCAAGCTGACATTCAGGTCGGGAGTCTCCGTCCGCGCCAATTCCAATTGCCCCGCGCGAATGCACTCCACCACAAAGCGGTGTTGCAGGCGCAAGGATTCCTGCACGGATTGCGGATCTCCGCCGCGCTCCGATGGAGTCGCTCGCTT
The DNA here is from genome assembly GCA_963842345.1 of uncultured Acidobacteriota bacterium. GTDB lineage: Bacteria > Acidobacteriota > Terriglobia > Terriglobales > Acidobacteriaceae > CAWBRT01. The sequence continues at coordinate 92,754 of CAWJGD010000019.1, read as the reverse complement.
GCTGATGCAGTGTCCTTTGACGAACACCTGCGTCTCGAGCAGTTGCTCGCTACCCCGCGCTTCGCTTTGGACGTGATATACCGTGTCGCCTAGGCGGATCTCGGTGTTATAGCCAAAGATCACAATTTCTCCGGGCGGCAAATACCATTGGGAGGGTACGATACGATTGTCGAACAGTTCCGGCTTCCTGCAAAGCAGATTCTTGCGTGCTGCAAGAAAATTATTGTCTCTGTAGATTACTCAGCCGAATGCTGAGCACCAACCTGCCGAAAGAATTCTTCGCGGGCTGCTGGCCGTGCGTTCTTGACTACTAGGAGGCCTGAAATCTACACTCAAGTGTTCGCCCTATGCGCCCGTACCCGGGGCGGGTCGTGCTATGCCAGATAATTATTTTGTGCGGTACATTCCGCTCCTGCTTCACGTGCTGGTCGCCGGCGGTCTCGCCTGCGCCATCGTTGTGCTGTCGACTCTGGTGGGACAGCACAAGCGCAACCGGGTCAAGATGTCTCCGTATGAGTGCGGTATGCAGCCCGTCGGGGATATCAGGCAGCGCTTCTCCGTGAAGTTCTATCTGGTCGCGATGCTGTTCATCCTGTTCGACGTAGAAGCGGTTTTTCTGTACCCCTGGGCTATTCTCCTTAAGGAACTGAAGATGTTCGGCTTCTGGGAGATGGTGGTATACATTGCGATCGTGCTGGTCGGCCTGTTTTACATCTGGAAAAAGGGCGCACTTGACTGGAACAAGCCCACCAGGAATGAGGTCCTGTAACCCTGATGGCACTGGCTCCTGCGATTACCGATCTTGAACAACTAAAAGACCGTCCGGCGCTGGCCCGGCTGCTTTCCTGGAAGGCCGAGGCGGTTACTGGCGCGAAATTCGATCGCGACGAGCTGACGATCTGGGTGCGGCGCGAATCGTTGCGCGAGGCCTGTGCACTGCTGCGGGACGATGCCACCACCGGTTTCAACTTTCTCTCCGACGTCACCTGCGTCGACTGGTATCCGCAGGAACCGCGTTTCGAGGTCGTCTATTCCCTGCTATCGATGCCGCGCAAGGAGCGCATCCGGATCAAGGTAAAGTTGGATTCCGCCGATCCGGGCGTGGATTCGCTTACCGACCTTTGGCCCGGTGCAAATCCCTTCGAACGCGAGGTCTTCGACCTGTTCGGAGTGCGTTTTCACGGCCATCCGTACCTTCGCCGCATCATGATGCCCGAGGACTGGGAGGGCCATCCGCTGCGCAAGGACTACCCGGTTGAGGGATACCGCTAATGGCCAGCAAGTTCAGCAGCCTTGAGCCGGTTGTCGAGGTCATCGGCGACGACCGTACGATGGTCCTCAACATGGGGCCGCAGCACCCTTCCACACATGGTGTGCTCAGGCTCTTGCTGGAGCTCGATGGCGAAACCATCGTCCGCATCCGGCCTGACATCGGCTACCTGCACACCGGGATTGAGAAGACCTGCGAAGCCAAGTTTTATCAGCAGGTCGTGCCTCTCACCGACCGCATCGACTATCTCTGCCCGATGACCAACAACCTGGCTTACGTGCTGGCGGTCGAAAAGCTTCTCGGGCTGGAGATGCCGAAGCGCGCGCAGTGGATTCGCGTCCTGCTGAACGAGTTGACGCGTCTCAACTCACACCTGGTCTGGCTGGGGACGCACGCCATGGACATCGGCGCCATGACCGTATTCCTTTACTGCTTCCGCGAGCGTGAAGACATTCTGCGCCTCTTCGAGATGGTCAGCGGCCAGCGGATGATGACCTCCTACTTCCGCGTCGGCGGCCTGGCGCTGGAAGTGCCGTTGGGATTCTTTGAGCGCGTGAAGCACTTCATCGACGCCTTTCCGAGTCACATCGACGAGTACGAAGACCTGCTCACGCAGAACCCTATCTGGACAGGGCGCACGAAGGGCGTGGCGAAGATCACCTACGAAGACGCCATCGCACTGGGGCTAAGTGGCGCGCGTTGCCCGCGGAAGCGGCGTGGATTGGGATCTGCGCCGCGATATGCCTTATTCGAGTTACGAGCAGTTCGATTTCAAGGTTCCGCTCGCCACCGAGGGCGACGTCTTCGCGCGTTATGTGATTCGCGTGCAAGAGATGCGGGAGATCGACCAAGATTGTTCAGCAGGCGCTGGCCGGCATGCCCGAGGGCCCGATTAAGGCCGACGCGCCCAAGGTCGTGCTGCCTGACCGCGAAAAGATGAAGACCCAGATGGAAGCCCTCATCTATCACTTTAAGATTGTTACCGAGGGCTTCACGGTGCCGGCCGGCGAGGTCTACCAGGGAGTCGAGTCGCCGCGCGGCGAAATGGGCTACTACATCGTCAGCGACGGCACCGCCAAGCCGTATCGCGTGCACATGCGCAGCCCGTCTTTTGCCAACCTGAATGCCATCCCGCCGATGTGCCAGGGGCAACTGATCGCCGACGTGGTGGCGGCGATCGGCAGTATCGATATCGTGCTGGGAGATGTCGACCGCTAGCGGTTGGTGTGATTGGCCGCCAACATCGCGCGTGGGGCGCGGAAACTGTTCCACCACCGCCGGGGACGCTGGAGATGGGAACTCTGAACAATGAAATTCTCTGACCAACTGGAAGCGCGCTTTGCGGACATGCTTACGCCATTACCCGATCAAGCGCTCGGTCCTTGTTCCCTTCCTGCTCTACGTGCAGGACGAGCTGGGCTGCCTGACGGACGAAGCCATCGCAGGAGATCGCCGGCCGGCTGGAGATTACTCCGCTCGAAGTGCGCAATGTCATCAGTTATTACTCCATGCTGCGCACCAAGCCCGCCGGCAAATACAACGTGCAGGTCTGCACCAACATTTGCTGCCTGCTGCGAGGCGGCGAAGAGATTCTGGAGCACGCGCGAAAAAAGCTCGGGGTGGCTCAGAATCAAGGGATCACCCCCGACGGCCTGTTTTCCGTGGAAGAGGTGGAGTGCATCGGGGCCTGCAGTTGGGCTCCCGCCATGCAGGTCAACTACGACTTCCACGAAAACCTTACGCCGGAAAAGGTGGACGAGATTTTGGAGGGGTACCGGGTAAAGATGGGAAGTAGCTGGTACCGCGTATCTAGAGTTTATAGGGTAGTGGTGGTGGTCTGGTTTTGAAGAATGGCTCGTTTCACGTTTCCCGTTTCACGTTTATTTTATGACGTGAAACGCGCAACGTGAAACCTGAAACGACTCATGGCATATCTGGTTTCACATCCCGACGAGGTCAAGGTCATTTCCCGGCGCTTTGGCATGGGCGCGCCGACATCGACCGCTATCTCGAACTCGACGGCTACAAGGCCGTGCAAAAGGCGCTTCAGATTGGGCCGGAAGCGATCATCAACGAGATGAAGGCCTCCAATCTGCGCGGACGCGGCGGCGCCGGCTTCCCGACGGGCATGAAATGGTCGTTCGTTCCCAAGGAATCGGCCAAGCCCAAGTACGTGCTCTGCAACGGCGACGAGTCCGAGCCCGGCACCTGCAAGGACCGCCTCATCTTCGAGCACGATCCGCACGCCGTGATCGAGGGCGTGATGATTGCCGCCATCGCCATCAGCTCGCACAAGGGCTACATCTACATCCGCGGCGAGTATCGCTATCTCTCGGAGATCATGCAGAAGGCCATCGCCGACGCTTACGCGAAGGGCTTTCTCGGGCAAGAACATCTTCGGCAGCGGCTACGACCTGGACATTTACTGGCACGGCGGCGCCGGCGCCTACGAGGTGGGCGAGGAATCCGCGCTGATGGAGTCGCTGGAGGGCAAGCGCGGCGTGCCGCGCATCAAGCCGCCATTCCCAGCCGTCGTCGGACTCTGGGGCGGCCCCACGGTCATCAATAACGCCGAGACCCTGGCCACCGTGCCGCACATCATGCTGATGGGCGGCCAGAAATACGCCGAGACTAGGCACGCCCAGGAATGGCGGCACACGCCTTTCTGCCTCAGCGGACACGTCGCCAAGCCGGGCGTTTATGAGCTGCCGCTGGGCTACAACCTGAAGCAAGATGATTTACGAGGTTGGCGGCGGCATTGCCAATGGGCGCAAGTTGAAGGCGGTGGTTCCCGGCGGATCTTCCGTGCCTGTGCTCAAGGCCGATGAGATCGACGTGGCGCATGGACTTCGATTCGATGATGAAGGCCGGCACCATGCTCGGCTCCGGCGGCGTGGTGGTCCTCGACGACCAGACCTGCATCGTCAAGTTCGCGCTGCGCACCATGCAGTTCTACCAGCACGAAAGCTGCGGCTGGTGCATTCCCTGCCGCGAAGGGACCGACTGGCTGCGGAAGACGCTGCGGCGCTTCCATGCCGGGGGCGGAGTCGCCAAGGACATCGACAACATGCAATACCTGGCCGAGAACATGCTGGGACGCACGTTCTGCCCGCTGGGCGACGCCGCGGCCATGCCCACCATCGGCTTTCTTAACAAGTTTCGCAATGAATTCGAAGATCATCTGGAGGGCCGCCCTGCCCGTATGAGAAAGCCGGGCGCCGAGCGATCCGGTTCGCGGTGGAAGCACACTGAGAAGTGAAATCGAGCGAATGACAGAGCAAAGCGCAGACCAGCAGTTCCACCAGGACCGATAAGGAAATCTGATTGCGCGCCTGCAAGCAGGGGCGCAATCGCTACCTTTGTGCTTTCCACGGAGTGCTCGATAGCAGTTCATCGTGGCGCAGGACCCCCGGCACCTGGTCGATTCTGGAATGCGCGGAGCACGTCGCGGTAGCCGAGGAGAGATGCTGCGCGCTGTGGGAGAAGCTGGCTGCGCCGGGCACGACGGATCGGGCCAAGGATGCAGTGCTGCTTCGGCGGCCGCCCACGACCGCACGCGAAGAGCACGGCTCCCGAGCGCGTCGCAGCCGAAAGGACGATGCGAGAGCCTGGCCGAGGCGCTCGAACGCTTCCAGCGCGGCGCGTGAGCGCACTTTGCAGGTTGCGCGAGAGCGTCCCGGTCGAGGAGCTTGCGCACCAAGATCGTGCCGCATCCGCTGGCGGGCGATGTTGGACGGCTACCAGTTGCTGACGCTCATGGCGGTGCATCCCGAGCGCCACGCCTTGCAGGTGGAAGAAATCAAGACCGACCCGGAATTCCCGAGTGGTCAACATCCGTAGGCTCTGCCGCAACAAGCCAACAAGGGCTTCGGGGACCCGGTGAGTTTTCATGGCAGACGCACCCAAACTCGTCAAGATTACCGTTAACGGCAAAGCCTTATCGGTGCCCGCCGGCACGCTGCTGATCGATGCCTGCAAGAACACCGGCATCGAAGTGCCCTCGTTCTGCTATTACCCCGGACTTTCGCTGCAGGGCGCCTGCCGCATGTGCCTGGTGGAAATCGAAAAGCTGCCGAAGCTGCAGACCGCCTGCACCACGCAGGTCGGCGAAGGCATGGTGGTGCACACCGAGACCGAAAAGGTTGTGCAGGCGCGCAAGAGCATGCTCGAGTTGCTGCTCGCCAATCATCCGCTGGACTGTCCTGTTTGCGACGCCGGCGGCGAGTGCGAATTGCAGGACATGACCTTCAAGTATGGAGCGTCGGAGTCGAAGTTCATCGACATCAAGAGCCATCGCGACGAGCAGCAATGGTCGCCTGTCGTCTACTTCGACCGCCCGCGCTGCATTCTGTGCTACCGCTGCGTGCGCGTCTGCGGCGAGGGCATGGACGTGTGGGCGCTGGGCATCCAGAACCGCGGCCAGAGTTCGGTCATCGCTCCCAACAAGAGCGACCACCTCGAGTGCGAGGAGTGCGGCATGTGCATCGACATCTGTCCGGTCGGCGCACTCACCTCGGGAGCTTATCGCTACAAGACGCGTCCGTGGGAGATGAACCACGTCGGCACCGTCTGCACCCACTGCGGCGATGGCTGCCTCACCACGCTTGGCTGCCGCCGCAGCGACACCGGCATGGAGATCGTGCGCGGAGACAATCGCGACAAGAGCGGCATCAACGGCGATTTCCTCTGCATCAAGGGACGCTACGCCTTCGATTTCGCCAACCATCCCGAGCGCATCAAGCAGCCGCTGGTCCGGCGCGATGGCAGACTTGTTCCCGTCGCCTGGACGGAAGCGGTCGAACCGTCGCCCGCAAATTTCGCGAGATCATCGCTCGCCATGGCTCGCAGGCCATCGGCGTTATCGGCTCCAACCGCACCACCAACGAAGAAAATTATCTGCTGCAGAAGTTCGCGCGCCTGGTGCTGGGAACCAACAACATCGACCACCACCGCACGGCCGATTATCCGTCTTTCGCCAACGCTCTTGCCGAGAACAACGCGAAAACGGCCAGCATGCGCGAGGTCTTCCAGGCGCCGGCGATCCTGCTGATCGGCAACGATCCCACGAATCAGCATCCGCTGCTGGCCTGGCAGATCCGCAACAACGTGCGGCTGCATCGCGCCAAGCTGCACATCGTCAACTCGCAACGCCATCAAGCTCGGCAGACAGGCCGCCAGCTTCACCCAGCTTCCGGCGGGAAGCGAAGGCAAGTTCGCGCAGTACCTTGCCGGAGATGATGCCGCCGCACAAGCCATCACCGGAGATTGCACCCGAAGCGCTCGCCAAGTTGCGCGACACGCTCAAGGCCGAACCAGATCTGGTCATCATTTTCGGCTCCGAACTTCGCGGCGACGACATTGCGGCCCTGGTACGATTCGGCGCCGCCCAGCAGGCGCAAGTTCATCTGCCTGGGCGATTATGCCAACTCGCGCGGCGCGGCCGATATGGGGCTCTACCCTGACCTGCTGCCCGGCTACGCGCCGCTCGCTTCCGGCTCGATCTTCGACGCTCGAGTGGGGAGCGCGGATTCCGGCACAGCCCGGCTTGAGCCTGCCGCAAATGCTCGACGCCGCTCGCGACGCAAGATTCATGCCCTGTATGTGGTCGGCTCCAACCCGGTTGCGCGCTACGCGGTGGACCCGTTCGTTCTCACGCGCCTTTCCTGGTCGTGCAGGATATGTTCATGACGGAAACGGCGCATGCTGGCCGACGTGATCCTGCCGGCGGCCAACGCCTACGAGAAGGCCGGCACCTTCACCAACACCTGCGGCGATTTGCAGTTGTTCAAGAAAGCCGGCGACGTTGCGACCGTCAAGAGCGATTTTGAAATCATCGTGCGCATTGCGGAAAAGATGGGCTTCGACATCCGTAAGCTCGTGCCGTTCAGCGGCGGCACGCGCGCCGATTTCGGCCAGACGCGCGGCGCGCAGTCGGGCGAGGCCGACCGTCATGCGGTTTGGCTTCACGCCCACGGACTCGAACCGCAAGGTGTCGCCATTCGACCCGATCGCGGTGCTCGACGAAATTCAGCGACTGGTTCCGGGCTATGACGTCTCCCGCCTGGGATTGCTGGCCGGCAACGATCAGCCGACTGACTGGTGAACATTCAACCGGCGGGGATTCAGAGTCATCCGGAATGGATCGTTCCCTCGCAGGACACGCTGTTTACCTCCGGCACGCTCGGCCGCTATTCGAATACGCTGAACTCGGTGATCGAGAATAAGAGCAAATCTCGGGTCGACACCGAAGTTGTGGCTGACTGACCGGCTGCTCTGCAGCAGGTTTGCCGTTCGCGGATTTGCTGTTTCACGAAGGTACCGAAGCAACGTGAGTGCGGGCAAGCTCCGCGAACGAAGTTCGCTCTTGGGAATGCATGACTCAATGAATGTCGGAATGTTTTTGATCGTCGCCATCATCAAGATCGCCATTACCCTCGGCGTGCTGCTGACGATCGTGGCCTACTCCGTCTGGCTGGAGCGCAAGGTGGTGGGCCACATGCAGAACCGCTGGGGGCCCACCCGCGTCGGTCCATTCGGCCTGCTGCAGCCGCTCGCCGACGGCATCAAGTTCATCCTGAAGGAAGACTTGACGCCGCCCTATGTCAACCGGACTCTGTTCATTCTGGCGCCGATGCTTGCGCTGGTCATGGCGCTGACTTCGATTGCCCTGGTGCCGATTGGACCCAACATCACCTTCGGCATCTACCACCCCGATGCAGATCACCGGGGTCGAGATGGCGAACATCAGCCGGCCGACATCGGCATCGGCATGCTCATCATCCTCGGCATCACCTCGCTTGGAGTTTACGGCATCGCGCTGGCGGGCTGGTCGTCCAACAGCAAGTACTCGCTGCTGGGCTCGCTGCGCGCCTGGGCCCAGATGATCAGCTATGAGGTTTCGCTCGGCCTGTCGCTGGTGGGCGTGCTGATCATTTCCGGCTCGTTTAGCCTGCGAACCATCGTCGACGCGGCAACTCGGCAGTCCGTGGCACTGGAACATCTTTGGTGGCGGCGGGCAGTTCGTCGCTTTCTTCATTTATCTGATGGCGGCTTTTGCCGAGACCAACCGCATCCCGTTCGACCTGCCGGAGGCGGAGACCGAACTGGTGGCCGGCTATCACACCGAGTACAGCTCGATGAAGTTCGCCATGTTTTTCATGGCCGAGTACGCCAACATGGTCACCGTTGCCTGCATGGCGTCGGTCATGTTTCTGGGCGGATGGAGCGGACCTGTCTTTCCGGCCGCCGATCCTGCAGGCGCTGCTTCCGATCCTCTGGTTTTTGGCGCGCGTATTCTGCTTTATCTTTCCTCTACATCTGGATTCGCGGCACGCTGCCGCGCTTCCGCTATGACCAGTTGATGGGCTTCGGCTGGAAGTTTCTCTTCCCGCTCTGCAATCGCCAACATTCTTGTTACCGGGCTGATTGTGGCCTTGCGGGCATAATGACCGCGGGTGGATAACCGATGTCGCACCTTATTCTCTTTCTGATCTTCGCGGCCCTGTGCGCGGGTGGAGCGATTAATCTGCTGGTTCAGCGCCATACCATCAACAGTGCGCTGTCGCTCGTCGTCGTCATGGGCTCGCTCGCTCTGCTCTACCTCTGCTCGGCGCCGAGTTCGTCGCCGCCATTCAAGTCATCATCTACGCAGGCGCCATCATGGTGCTGTTCATCTTCGTCATCATGCTGCTCAATGCCGGCGACGAAGAGCAGACCAAGGGCAGCCGCGTGGCCATCCTCTTCGGCGTGCCGGGACTGTTCTCGGCGGTCTCATCGGCCACCTGGGTGTTAGTCACCCGCAATCCCAGCATGGGTTCAGTCATCATTGGCCAGCTACACGGCACCGCCCCGGGCATGGGGCGCCTTGCTCTTCACCGGATTTCCTGCTGCCGTTTGAAGTCACCAGGGTGCTGATCCTCATCGCGATTATGGGCGCCGTAGTTCTGGCGCGCAGAGGAAGCGACTGATGGTGCCGATCTCCTATTATCTCGTGCTCAGCGCGTTCCTGTTTGCCTGCGGCGTTGCGGGCTTCCTTATCAAGCGCAACATCATCACCATCTTCATGTCGATCGAGCTGATGCTGAATGGCGTGAACCTCTCCTTTGTCACCTTCGCCGCTCACTGGCAAGCGCTGAGCGGCCATATCTTCGTCTTCTTCGTCATGGTGGTTGCAGCCGCCGAAGCCGCCGTTGGATTGGCTATCATCATTGCCGTCTTCCGCACGCGAGAGACCCTGAACGTCGACCGCGTGAACCTGCTGAAACTATGACGTCTGAATCTCTGGCTGATCCCAGTTCTGCCCGCCGCTGGGCGCCGCCATCAATGGATTTTTCGGCCGGCGGTTCTCGAACAAGATGGTGAGCCACCGTCGCCTTGGCCTCGACGGCGGCATCGTTCGCCTGGGCGCTGTTGGCGGCGATACGACTGCTTGGCATGCCGGCCGATCAGCTCCCCTATATCGAACGAATCGGGGTCTGGCTGCGCAGCGGCGACTTCGTGGTCGAGTTCGGCTTCTATCTCGATCATCTCTCGATGATCATGATGCTGGTGGTCACCGGCGTCGGCTTTCTCATCCATGTCTACTCCGTCGGGTACATGGGGCACGAGGGCGGATACTACCGCTTCTTCAGCTACCTGAACCTGTTCATGTTCTTCATGCTCACGCTGGTGCTGGCGAACAACTATCTGCTCATGTTCGTCGGCTGGGAGGGCGTGGGCCTCGCTTCCTATTTGCTGATCGGCTTCTTCTTTTTGCGCGATTCGGCCGCAAATGCCGGGAAAAAGGCGTTCATCACCAACCGCGTCGGCGATTTCGGTTTCCTCATCGCGCTTGTTCCTGCTGGTTAAGCACTTCGGCACGCTCCAGTATACGGACGTATTCCACAAGGTTGCGGATTCTCGCCTGGCATCGAGACCGAAGCCGGCCTGCTGACCGCCATCGCGCTGCTGATGCTGGTTGGCGCCGCCGGCAAATCTGCGCAGATTCCGCTCTATGTCTGGCTGCCGGACGCGATGGAAGGTCCGACGCCGGTCTCCGCCCTGATCCACGCCGCCACCATGGTTACCGCCGGCGTTTACATGATTGCCGCTCCAACGCCATCTTCAGCCGGTCACCGACGGCGCTTGCGGTCGTCGCCATCATCGGTTGCCTGACCTCGTTCTTTGCCGCGACCATCGGCATCACCCAGACGGACATCAAGCGCGTGCTCGCCTACTCCACGGTTTCGCAGCTCGGCTACATGTTCCTGGCCTGCGGCGTGGCCGCCTACTCGGCGGGTATCTTCCACCTGATGACGCACGCCTTCTTCAAAGCGCTGCTCTTCCTCGGCGCCGGCTCGGTGATTCACGCCGTCGGCGGCGAACAGGATATGCGCAAGATGGGCGGCCTGAAGAAGTACGCGCCGTATACCTTCTGGACCATGCTGATCGCCACTTGGCCATCGCCGGAATTCCGGGGCTCTCGGGTTTCTTCTCCAAGGATGAGATTCTCTGGCAGGCTTTCTCCAGCCCGCATGGACATTGGGCGTTCTGGTTGATCGGCGTCATCACGGCGTTCATGACCAGCTTCTACATGTTCCGGCTGCTGTTCATGACTTTCTTCAACGAATATCGCGGTCCCGTCGCTGTGCAGCACACCCCACATGAGACCCAGCCGCACGGCGCCCCGGACTCGGCCGAACACACCGGACACACGCATGCCGCGCCAATGAGTGGCCAGCAGACGGTTGCCCAGACTCCCCCGATCAATGCTCACGATCACGGAGGCGGCCATGGAGAACCGCACGAAAGTCCCTGGGCGATGGTGGTTCCGCTCGTGCTGCTCGCCGTGCTGTCGATCATCGGGGGATATGTGGGCGTGCCCAAAGCGCTCCACGGCGGAAATCACATCGAGCACTTTCTGGCTCCGGTCATGCCGGCCATCACGGCGGAAGCAGCGGGAACCGCACACGGAGGCGCCGAGCAGGCCGCTGAGGACAGCTCGCTGGAGCTGACGCTGACGGGCGTCTCGGTGGCGGTTGCGTTCGCCGGTCTCGGTCTCGCTTGGCTTTTATATGTCAAGCGGCGCGACCTGCCGGCCAAGATCGCAGATTCGCTGGGTGGCCTATACACGGCAGTGCTGAATAAGTATTACGTCGACGAAATCTACGGCGCTGCCATTATCGGCCCGCTGATTGCTTTTTCCACTCGCGTGCTCTGGCGCGGAATTGACGCCACGCTGATCGACGGAAGCGTGAACAGCGGCGCGCAGGGCGTGCGTGAATTTGGCGCTTCGCTGCGCCACCAGCAGTCCGGCAACATCCGCTCTTATGCCGGCTGGGTTACGGCCGGAGCGGCGCTGGTCATCCTCTACATGGTTTGGATGGGAACGCGATGATAGCTGCAAGTGTCAGTCCCTACATTCTCACGCTGGTGACGTTTGTTCCCGTGTTTGGGGCGCTGCTGCTCGCGTTGTTTCCCCGGCGTGATCGCGACATCCGCGCCTTTGCGCTGTTGGTCAGCATTATCACATTCCTGCTTTCGCTCCATCTGCCCTGGTATTTCCGCGAGCAGGTCAAGCAGGCACAGCCACACCTGACCGCCGGTCACGCGCTGACATCGTCGCATCTCTCGCTGGCGTATGAAATCGACAAAGCCTGGATTCCGACGCCGAACATCCATTACCACATGGGTATCGACGGCATCTCGCTCTGGCTGGTGCTGCTCACGACGTTCCTGGTTCCGTTGTGCGTAATGATCTCGTGGCGCTCGATCCGCGACCGGGTGAAGGAATTTTTCATTCTGCTGCTGGTGCTGGAAACGGCGATGATCGGCGTATTCGTGGCGCTCGATCTTTTTCTGTTTTACTTCTTTTGGGAAGCAACGCTGATCCCCATGGCCCTGCTGATCGGGATGTACGGTCACGAACGCCGCGTCTATGCGGCGGTTAAGTTTTTTCTGTTCACCATGGTTGCGTCGGTCTTTATGCTCGCCGCAATCATCTGGCTCTACGCCAAGAGCGGAACCTTTGACTTCGTAACGCTGCAAGCGCTGTTGCAGGCGGGGGCGGTGCCGGGAATGGAGTATGCCGCACAGTGGCTCTTCCTCGGCTTCTTCATTGCATTTGCGGTTAAGGTGCCCCTCTTCCCGTTCCACACGTGGCTGCCCGACGCGCACGTCGAAGCGCCGGCCGCAGGGTCCGTTCTTCTGGCTGCGGTACTGCTGAAGATGGGAACTTATGGCCTGTTGCGCTTCAATGTCGGACTATTTCCGGAGCAGGCCCGCCGCAACGCCGGCTGGATCGCGATCCTGGCAATCATCGGAATCATTTACGGTGCGCTGGTTGCCATGGTGCAGCCGAATCTGAAAAAACTGGTCGCTTATTCTTCCATCAGCCACCTGGGATTCGTGGTGCTCGGCATCTTCAGCTTTACCATGGCCGGAGTTGACGGCGCCGTATATCAGATGCTGAATCATGGCGTCTCCACCGGCGCGCTATTTATCCTCTGCGGCATTATCTACGAGCGGCGGCATACCTACGAAATCGCGGAATACGGCGGTCTGGCGACCCCGATGCCGGTCTACGCGACATTCTTCCTGATCATCACCTTGTCTTCAATAGGCTTGCCGTTGCTGAACGGTTTCATCGGCGAATACTTGATCCTCACCGGATCGTTTCAGGCAAGGGCTTGGTGGGGCGTGCTTGCGGCAAGCGGCGTGATCTGGAGCGCCTGCTATCTGCTCTGGCTCTACCAGCGTCTTTTCTACGGAGGCGTCACGAACCCCGTGAATGCCGGCTTGCCCGACCTTGACCGTCGCGAGCGCAGTTGCCTGTGGCCGCTCGCGATTGCCGCGCTGGTCATGGGCGTCGCTCCTTCCATGTGGATGAATCGCATCGACCAGTCTGTCGCCCAGATGCTCGCGCCATTCCAGAAGCAGGCTGCTGCTCCGGCGCAACACACGGTTGCGCCAGCAGGCGCGACACCGGCCGCGCAAGCAGCCCTGGCGCGTCACGAGGTGCAAACGCAGCACTTAGCGGCGACTTCGTTGGAGAAAGCACACCAGGTGAACGGCCGATGATACCCGGCATCGACTACATTCGAATTCTTCCAGAAATCGTGCTTGCGGTCTTCGGCATGATCGTCATGTTGGCAGACCCGCTGTTGCCCGAGTATGACAGCCGCAAGTCGATGGGATTCGTCGCGGCCCTCGGATGCGTCTGCGCTCTTTGCGCCACCTTTTATCAGGCGGCTTTTCCCGGCACGGCATTTTTCAACATGGTGCGGGTCGATGGCTTCAGTGTGTTCTTCCACATCGTCGTCATCATGGTTGCGCTGATCACTACGCTCAGCTCGTTCGAATACCTGGAAGTGCAGAAGATCCGCCTCGGCGAGTACTACGGCCTGATCCTGCTCGGCACGGTCGGCATGTGCCTGATGTCCTCAGCCATTGAGTTAGTGCTCATCTTCATTGCCCTCGAGATCTCTTCCATCGCGACGTATGTGCTGGCGGGCTTCCGCCGCCGCGTCGCCAGCAGCGCGGAGTCGTCCCTTAAATACTTCCTGCTCGGCTCGTTCGCGACCGCATTCTTCCTCTACGGCGTCGCACTCATGTTCGGCGCCACCGGTTCCACGAACGTTGACCAGATTGCCGTCGCGCTGCGCAACGGCGCGCCCACGCTGGCATACATGGCCATGGCCATGATGTTCGTAGGGCTTGGCTTCAAAGTTGCCACCGCGCCATTCCAGGTGTGGACGCCGGATGTCTACGAAGGCGCTCCGGCGCCGGTCGTGGGGTTCATGTCGACCGCTCCCAAGGCGGCGGCGTTCGCCGTGCTGCTGCGCGTGCTGTTCGGCACCGCCAGCGGCAACGCATTCTGGGGCCAGCCGCGGCCCGGGTGGTTCTGGATGATATGGGTCTCCGCAGCCTTATCGATGACGCTCGGGAACCTCGGAGCGCTGGTACAGTCGAACGTTAAGCGCCTGCTGGCCTACTCGTCGATTGCCCATGCCGGATATTTGCTGGTCGCCTTTACCGCCATCCGCGACAGCAGCGCGGGAATCTCCGCGGCAATGTTTTACTCCGCATCTTATGCCGCCATGAACGTCGGCGCCTTCGCCGTGGTGAGCCACTTCGCAAGCGCTGGCGAGAAGTACGTGAACGTTGATGATTACGCCGGGCTCGGCCGCCGCTCGCCCATGCTGGCGGCAGCGCTGACCGTCTTCCTGCTCTCCCTGATCGGAATCCCAATCACCGGCGGATTTCTGGCAAAGTTTTACGTCTTCACCGCCGCGCTACAGTCAAGCCTTGTGGGCCTCACCATCATCGGCGTCATCAACAGCGCAATCGGCGCGTACTACTATCTGCGGCTCATCGTGCTGATGTACATGCGCGAACCGCAGAGCGACGCCCCCGTGCCGCCAATTCCATTTGCAGCGGGCTTGGCGATGGTGCTCAGCCTCATCGCCACCATTTATCTTGGCGTGCTGCCAGGCCCTGTGCTCAACTTCGCCCTCGGCGCGGCGCGTACACTCGTGCGTTGACGATCAAAATCCAGGGAACCGCGGCTACAGCATATTTTGAGAAATCCCACATCTGCCAAGCAGATGTGGGGCGCCCTGCTCAACGGTAAAATTTCCCCTCAAAACCCTTTTTGGAATCACCGCAAAAGCAAAGGGCCTCCCACAGAGAGGAGGCCCCTAGACCGCTGCGAGTTTAAAAGACTCTATCGGGCAGACTACGTCGCCTTCAGGAAAATCATGACGAACGTAAACAGCACCAGCGATTCGATGAAGGCCAAACTGAGAATCATGGCAATCTGAATTCCGGCACGGGCGGAAGGATTCCGCGCCATGCCTTCGCAGGCGGACGAGCCTACCCTGCCCTGGCCAAGAGCGGCCAATCCCGCGGCAATGGCCATGCCGAAGCCGGCAGCGATGGGGACGACATTGAAGGGTTTGGCGCTTTCACCACCCGGGGTTTGCGCCAACACAGGCGTCGCCATCATCGAGAGGGCAACGATCGCCAGTAGAACGAACATCAGTTTACGCATTGTCTTGCTCCTATGAACGCCCCTAAGGGCTAAGTATCGCCGCCAGTGGGTGGTTGACGTCCCTGAAGTGCAACGCCCTCACGCTCGCAACGAAAAACCGAAACTTAAAAGTGCGTGGCCCATATTAAAACTCTACGGACGCGAAAGAAGCCTGCGTCAGGAAATCGGGGTGCTCAGTGCTCCTGGGCCACAGCCTCACCGAGATACACCATGGCCAGCAGTACGAAGATAAATGTCTGGATAATGGCCACGCCGAGGTGCAGCACCATAAAGGGGACTGGGATAATGATGGGAATCATCGAGAAGAACACGAGCGTCACCATGTCTCCCGCAAACATATTTGCGTAAAGACGGACGGTGAGGGAAAGAAGTCGCGCCAGGTGACTGCATATCTCGATGAGAAACATGAGCGGCGCCAGCCACCACACCGGGCCCAGAAAGTGCTTGATATATCCCGCGCCGTTGGTGCGGATACCGTGGTAGTGATAGTAAAACCAAGTCACGAGGGCACAGCCCAGCGGCACCGAGGGCACTCCAGTCGGAGTCTCGAAGAACGGCACCAGTCCGAGCAGATTGCAGGAAATGATGAACAGTCCCAGTGTGGCTATATATGGAACGTAACGCTCATAATCATGCCCGATGATCTCGTGGCACGAATCGCTGACGAATCCATCGAGACTCTCCATCACGTGCTGTAGATTGCCCGGCTTCTCGACCGAGAGCCGCGAGCGCACGAAGAGAAACAGCAGCACAAGCAGGAGGGCGACTAGTATCTGCATCGCCACATAGTTCGGAATGGGCTCGTGCGGGTGTTGGACGGGAATTCCCAACGTGTGCAGCAACGCCGCGACGGGAGAGGCAAAGAGCCGGTTCAGAAGCGCAGTAAAAGGAAGTAGTGGTTCCATTCGGATATCGTTGCACTCAGGCTACTGACCGCGCCGGAAGGCGCCAAATACCTCGTAAACGGCCTCGCAAAGCAAGGCGGGAACGGGCACGCACAAGCCAACCAAGTAGCCGTAAAGGCCCCTTTGAGAACATCTGAATATAGCATACGATCCCAGCGCCACCAAAAGGATACGGACAGTAAAGCGGAAAACGATGAGGCCTCCGCGCTCACGGCTTTGCCCGGTAGTGATGCGCTCGCCCAGAGCGTTCACGGCTTGCGTCAGCCAACGGAAATTGTGCCATGAGAGTGCGACGCCCAGAGTGGCGCCGATCGCAACCGCCAACCCAAACACCAGCGCCGAACCCGCAATGAGGGCGATTCCGACGATGCCGATGGTGCGCTGCATGCGCCAGACCGCGCGGTCGTAGAAGGCCTCCGAAAGGCGCGCGCCTAGAGTTACCGACGCCTGACTGTCGGGTGCTGACGCAGGTTGTTCATTCTCGTTCATTGAAAGCAGAGAGTGCCATGCGGATCATTTTTACGAAGCCCACGATAGCGCCAAAAATCAGCCCTGCCAGGTAAATCCAGTGTTGATGCAGCCAGTGGTCGAGCGCCAGACCGATCAGGTATCCAACGATAACGGCTGCCGGAAGAATAAATCCTATCTCCGAGTAGCGGGCCAGCAGAACCAGCGGATCTTTTTCTTCTTGCCTTCCGGGTGCTTGGAGTCGCTGTCATCCATGGCCAAGCAAGGCTAGCAGTTGAACCCCCGGCTACGCAAACAGTGGCGTCGTTTTACCAAACCTTTGGCCTGGGCGCCGAGGCTGCGACTGGTTGCACCCCGCCTATGCATACGGCGGCACTGCCTTCTCGCAGAATGAAATGATGGGACTTTCGTGGCCGAGGAGGGAGGCTACACCTTAGGCTCGGCTTCCTTCTTTGCGGTTAGATTGTCGACGGGTTTATCTTCGTCTCCGCTGAGGCTCTTCTTGAAAGAACGAATTCCATCACCTAACCCTTTGCCCAGTTCCGGAAGCTTTTTGGGCCCAAACACGAGCAGGGCGATGAAAAGAATCACAATAAGATGCATCGGTTGAAACAAGCCTTCAAACATTACCAGTACCTCAAAGACATCATACGCTTGACCTGTGTAAGCGGCTCCGCGTTCGTGAAGCGGCAACAAGCCGGAACCGCCACCGCTTCCGGCTCAACGTCATGCTAGGTCTACTTGACAAGCTGAGCGATTGAGCTCAGCGGGCCGCTACTCAGCGACCAATACACGGCTTGGATGAACAGGTTCGGAAAAATTCCGATTCCGATCGTGCCCAATCCGGCGATCGTGAGCGCAAGGCGCATTCCCGGACCAACGTGAACCGGCTCGGCATCGACCGCCTGCTTCATGAACATCGCATTGGCGACCTTCATGTAGTAGTACAAGCCGATCACGGCATAGAGCACGGCAATGGTAGCCAGCGTGTAATGTCCCGTCTGCATCAAGCTGAGGAAGATGAAGTATTTTCCAAGGAATCCGGCGAATGGCGGAATGCCGGCCAGCGACAACAGGAAGGCCAGCATCAGCAGGGCTTCGGTCGGAGCCTTGAAAAACAATCCGTTGATGTCTTCAATATCGTCGCCGATGATATTCCGGCGGCGTAGAGAGGTGATGACGGCGAAAGCGCCAAGGTTCATGAAGGTGTACACCAACAGGTACACCAGGATTCCCTGAATGCCGGTCTGGTTCTCCTTGCCGTCGCTGGCGACCAGGCCAAGCAGCATGTAACCGACATGAGCGATCGAGGAATACGCAAGCAGCCGCTTCAGGTTCGTCTGGGTGATCGCCGCCAGGTTACCGCCCGTCATGGTCGCGACCGAAACGAAGATCAGCAGCGGAATATACATGGGCCGCAGCGGATAGAGCGCAAACAGGAAGATGCGCAACAGCATCGCCCATGCCGCGGCCTTCACTGCCACCGACATGAACCCGGTTACACTGGTTGGCGCTCCTTCGTAAGCGTCGGGCGCCCATTGATGAAATGGAACGGCTGCGATCTTGAACAGCAGGCCGGTCGCGGTGGTGATCAGCGCCAATATGATCACCGGATCGCGGGGATTCGTGGCGATACGGGTCTGGAGCGCGATGCCGATCTCGGCAAGATTGGTGGAACCCGAAAGACCATAGAGCAGCGACAATCCATAGGCGAAGATGCCGGATGAAAAAGCGCCCAGCAACAGATACTTCAGCGCTGCTTCATTGGAGCGCTTGTCGCGGCGCAGGAAGCCGACCAGCACGTAGGTCGACAAGCGCCATCAGCTCAAGCCCAATGAACAGAAGCACCAGATCGAAGCCGCAAGCCATGCACATCATGCCAACGACGGAGAACAGGATCAGTGCGTAAAATTCGCCATGCGATTCGCGCTCGACTTCCAGGTAACGCACCGACATCAGGATCGCCACCGCCGCTCCCACCAGGAACAGGTAGAAGAAATAAATGGCGATGCGGTCCATCAGAACCCCGCCGAAAAATCCTGAGCGGAACGTAATCGCCTGGCTGTGGAGGGCCAATTGGATCTTGTAAACTCCGGCGGCGGAGAAGCACAGGCCCAGCAAGGCAGTCACGGCATTCAAGCGTTTCCACTCGGTTGGCAAGATCAAATCGATCAGCAGGATCCCCAGCGCGAACAGTGTGAGCAGCACTATCGGCAGCGATAGCAGGTAATCGGAGCTGGAGAAGTATTGTGAGATCGGCGTTGCCACGATCTTTATTATCCCTTCAAGCTCCCGGCACGTTGTCGAAAATGGCCGGAAGGCAATATCGTTACCCCACCGGGGCCCCCGGCAGATTCCGTCTGTCGGGGTGGAAATCACTGCGGGGCCAAGAGGCTGCGAAAAACCGGCTTCGGCGCGTCTTCCCGCAACCTGCGAAACGCCAGAGCGTTACTTCTTCCCTGGCTGGGTCAACGGAGCCGTGGTTGCAGCCACGACTACTTTGGCGGCGATCTTCGGCGCGGCGGCATCAGTCTTGGTCTCCGCCTTCGGAGCAGGAGCCGGAACGGTCAGCGCCGGAGCCGCAGCGTTGTAATACCCGTTGCTGTTGATGCGCTCCACCATTTCCGTCACCGGCTGATCGAGAATGCGGAACAACGGCTTCGGATAGAGGCCGATCCAGAACGCGATGATGATCAACGGGACAAAGGTCGCCAACTCGCGCGGCGTAAGATCGAGCAGCTTTTCGTTCTTCGGATTGGTTACCGGACCGAAGAAAACACGCTGATAGAGCCAGAGCAGATAGGCAGCCCCGAGAACAACGCCGGGAACCGCCCAAGCCGCCCATGCCCTGTTAGCCATGAACGTGCCCTGCAAAATCGTGAACTCGCCCACGAAGCCGTTCAACAGCGGCAAGCCCAGCGACGACATGAACATGATCAGCGTGACGGTGGCGTAAACCGGCATCACGGTTGAAATGCCGCCGTACTCGGCGATGTCGCGCGTGTGACGGCGCTCATAAAGAATGCCGACGATCAAGAACAGTGCGCCGGTCGAAATACCGTGGTTAATCTGTTGTATGACGGAACCGGCGATGCCGGCCTGGTTCAGCGCGAAAATGCCGAGGGTGCAGAAGCCGAGATGGCTCACGGACGAGTACGCCACCAGCTTCTTCATATCCTTTTGCATCAGCGAAACCAGCGCGCCGTAGATGATGCCGATCAGCGACAGCGCGACCAGCCATCCGCGCAAAACCGGGAACTTAATTACCGATGGGAAGAACGGCAGCGAGAAGCGGATCAAGCCGTACGTTCCCATCTTCAGCAGAACGCCGGCCAGAATCACGGAGCCTGCGGTTGGCGCTTCCACGTGGGCATCCGGCAACCAGGTGTGGAACGGGAACATCGGCACCTTGATCGCGAATCCGATGAAGAAGCCGAGGAACAGGATCACGCCGAAGGCGTCGCCATAGACCGTTGGAATCTGCGGAGCCGTACGGTAGAGCGAGAGCAGGTCAAAGGTGTAAACGCCCGTCACCCGGTGATTGAAGAAATACAGGAACAGGATTCCCAGCAGCATGAGCACGGAGCCGGCCAGCGTGTAGAGGAAGAACTTGATGGCCGCATAGAGCTTGCGCGGGCCGCCCCAGATGCCGATCAGCAGGTACATCGGAACCAGCATCGCTTCCCAGAACACGAAGAACAGGAAGAGATCGAGCGCCATGAAGACGCCAAGCATGCCGGTCTGCAACACCAGGAACCAGATGTAGTATTCCTTCACGCGGACCTGGATCGCCTCCCACGAGGAGAGGATCGAGATGGCGCCCAGCAGCGTGGTGAGCATGATCAGCAGGAACGAGATGCCGTCGATGCCAAGCGAGTAACCGGCGCCGATCGTCGGAATCCAGTTGTTCTGCCCACCTTCCAGGAACTTGAATCCCGGCTGGTCCTTAACCGCCCAGAACCATGGGACCAGCGGCAGCGACACGGCAAAGCCGATCATCGCGAAGATGTTCCCCAGCCAGCGGATCGCGTTCGTGTTCTCCTTGGGAACGAAGAGGAGAATTAGCTGCCCCGACCAGCGGCGTAAATAAAATGATTGAGAGGATATGGCTATACATTTCTAAATTCCGTCCGTGACGTTTCCCGTCGAATGCAACTGGTTTGCCCGCGCCGAAAGGCGCAGGCAGCGCCTTAGTGAATTACGTAATACCAAACGAACCCGAACACGCCGATCACCATGACCAGCGCGTACCACTGCACCAGGCCCCACTCCATGAGCCGGACCGGATAAGACAGCGCGCGCGCGACAATGGCGGGACCATTCACGCAAACCCCATCGATGATCCACTTGTCCCACCAACTGGAAAGCGTTCCGCTCAGTCTGGTCAGCCAACCGGCGCCGTTCACGCCGCCGTCGATCACGTTGGCGTCAAACTTCCACAGTGCAAGGCCCAGGCCCTGCGCTCCCAACCTCACCGGACCGATCGTCTTGCGCCCGGTGAACAGGTAGTCGTAGAGCTCGTCGACGTAGTACTTGTTGAGCAGCGTGCGATAGAGCGGCGGAGCCACGGCGTTGATCGGCTCGACGTAACCCTGCCCAGCCTTGGCATAGGCCTTCCGCGCTCCCCACAAACCTATACAGGCGGCGCCCACCGAAAAGACCATCAGCAGGTATTCACTGCTGCTTGGGGCCTTCCTCGTGCTTCGGCCCGGCGCCGTGACGCTGCATTCGCCGCAAGCTGTTTTTCGCCGTGCTCGGCGGCGATTGCGGCAGATCCATGCTCCGCCGGCGCGGCGGAAGCCGCGTGCTCAGCAGCTGCTCCGGCAACGGCACGCCCGGCGATCACGGGGTTGTCAAAGACCGGCTCCAGGAAGCTGCTCGAAGCGGTTCGAACCACCTAACGCGTGCGGCACTCCAAGCAAACCGGCGAAGATCGAGCCCACGGCCAGGATCATCAACGGAACCGTCATCGACTTTGGCGATTCGTGGATGTGATGTGCGGTCTCGTGATCCATGCGCGGCTGGCTGAAGAACGTCAGCCAGACCAGCCGGAACATGTAGAAGGCCGTCATGATGGCCGTGGCGTAGCCGATGTACCACAGCGGGCGCATTGCGCCGCCATTGCTCGACCAGGCCTGCCACAGGATTTCGTCTTTCGAGAAGAAACCGGCCAGCGGCGGGAATCCGGCGATGGCGATGGTGCCGATCAGCATCGTCTTATAGGTGATCGGAATCTTCTTCGCCAGGCCGCCCATGTTGCGCATATCCTGCTCGCCGCTCATGGCGTGGATGACCGAACCGGAGCCGAGGAACAGCAGCGCCTTGAAGAATGCGTGCGTGAACACATGGAAGCAGCCGGCGGCGAACGCGCCGACGCCGAGCGCCAGGAACATGTAGCCCAACTGCGAAACCGTCGAATAGGCAAGCACGCGCTTGATATCGTTCTGAACCAGGCCAATCGAGGCGGCGAATATGGCGGTCAGCGCGCCCACGATCGCAACCACTTTCATTGCCTCTGGAGCCAGCACGAACAGCGCGTTCGAGCGCGCCACCATGTAAACACCGGCCGTGACCATGGTGGCCGCATGGATGAGCGCCGACACCGGCGTGGGGCCTTCCATGGCATCCGGCAGCCAGACATACAGCGGAAGCTGCGCCGATTTGCCGCATGCTCCGAGGAACAGCAGCAGGCAGGCCGCCTGGATCAGCATGCTCAGGTGCGGGTCGGCGATAATCTGCCCGGCGTGCGACCGGGCCAGCGCCGTGACGTCGGTAAACTTTGCCGTTCCGAACACCCACATCAGGGTGAATGTCCCGAGGATCACGCCTGCGTCGCCAACGCGGTTGGTGATGAAAGCCTTGTTAGCCGCAGTCGATGCCGAGTGCTTCAGGAAGTAGAAGCCGATCAGCAGGTACGAGCAGAGGCCCACGCCCTCCCAACCGACGAACATGACGATGTAGTTGTTCCCCATGATCAGCGTCAGCATGGAGAACATGAACAGGTTCAGGTATCCGAAGAAGCGGTAGTAGCCGCGTTCGTGCGACATGTATCCGGTGGAGTAAATATGGATCAGCATGCCCACGCCGGTTACGAACAGCAGCCAGATGCTCGACAGAGGATCAAGCAGGAACCCGGCTTCGGCCTTGAACTCGGCGGGCTTTCCGCTGTAGGTCTGGAAAACCATCTTGCCGGAATCGTCGCCCAGCCAGGTGTAAAGAACTTTCTCGTAATGCGGCAGGCCGCTGTGGACGAATTGCCAAACCGCGCCCACCGAGAACAGGAACGCGAGCACCACGACGCCAACGCAGATGACGTTCGTCCAGGTGTGCAGCTCATGCGCGCCAGCATGCGCATCGTGCCCTGCCGCGGGCGCATCGTGCGCAACGGCGGAAGCGTGCGAATCGGGGGCGTGGCCATGCGCATCGTCATCGTGATCGTGCGCGCCATGCGAACCGCCGGTCCGCTTGGGCGGCTCAATGCCGCTCAGCTTGCGGCCAAAGAAGAACATCATTGCCGCGCCGAACGCCGGCAGCAGAGGAATGATCCAGATGTGTTCCAGAAAGAACATTGCTTGGTTCTCATCCCCGGTTCCTGGTTAATTGCAGGGAACCGGTCCAGGGCCAAAGCCCGTCATAAAACGCCGGCTATCGGGGCTCCCGACAGCGGGAGAAACGCGCCGGCAAAAACCTTCACCACTTCAGCAGATCCACTTCGTCCATGTTCACGGTTTCCTTGTTGCGGAAGAATGCAATCAGGATTCCGAGTCCGACCGCCGATTCAGCGGCCGCATCGGCAATCACGAAGATCGAAAACACCTGCCCGTGCAGCCCGTACAACCGCGAGAACGCAACCAGGTTCAGGTTGACCGCGTTCAGGATCAATTCGATCGACATCAGAATGATCAACACGTTTCTGCGGGTAAGCACGCCAATCGTGCCGATGATAAACAGGGCGGCGGCAACCACCAGGTAGTGCAAAGTACCGATCTCAGCCATCGCTCAAATCCTCTTCTTCGCCATGACAACGGCGCCGACAATCGCCACCAGCAAAAGCAGCGACGCGATTTCAAACGGCAGCAGGTAATCCCGGTAGAGCATGAGGCCGATCTGCTGCGTGTTCACCTGTTCGGGGAACATGTGCGCGGTTGCGGGAAAGACCGACCTGCCCTTGACGAAGATGAACAGAAGCAACCCGCCGAGCGCCGCCGTCGCCAAGCCTCCGACCAGCCATTGCTTGTTGAACCGCTCTTCCAGTTGCGCGCGCTCGATGTTGACGAGCATGATCACGAACAAGTACAGCACCATGATGCCGCCGGCGTAGACCAGTATCTGGACGCCAGCGACGAACGGCGCGTACAGCATGAGGTACAGGCCTGCCTGCGCGAGCAGCGTGATGATCAGCAGCAGTGCCGAATGCACCGGGTTGCGGCGCGTGATCACCAGAATGGCGCAGATGATCGCAATCGCCGACAGAAAATAGAAGAAGAACGTAGTCGCTACCGGGTTCATCGTTCGTATACCGTCGGTTCAGGGCCTTTCTCCAGCTTCTCGCGATTGAGCAGCAGTTCGTCGCGGCTGTAGGTGGCCATTTCAAAATCCTGACTCAGCTCGAGCGCATCGCTCGGGCAAGCCTCTTCACACAGGCCGCAGAACATGCAGCGGCTGATGTCGTAGCTGAACGCGGTCAGCTCTTTCTTTTTGGTTTCGGGATTGCGCTCGCTGCCCACCACGATCAGGCGCTCCGGACAGGCCAGCGCGCACAGCCCGCAGGCGATGCACAGAGGTTCGCCCGTCTCCGGGATTCACGTTCATGCGCGGCTGTCCGCGGAAACGCTCGGCAATAGCAGGCCGTTCCAGCGGATACTGTTCCGTAACGATCTCTTTCGGGCCCTGGTACTTCAACGTGACCTTCAGACCCTTCAGCAGATCGACCAGAAAAATCTTGCGAAGCAGAGGAGCCAGACTCACCGCAACACCCCCATCAGGACAGTCGCCAGCTCTTGCCGAATCCCAACCAGCGCGGTCAGGATCAGCACCGCCAGCGATAGCGGCAGCAAAACCTTCCAACCAATTTTCATCAACTGATCGAAGCGGTAGCGCGGGAAGGTGCCGCGATACCAGATGTAGAGATACATAAAAAACGCGACCTTCACGGAGAACCAGTACATGTCCTGCACGCGCTCGCGAACTCCGGGAGCCAGCAGAACCAACCCGACCGCACCGAGGAAGAGCCCGCATACCGCCAACCCCGCCGTCTGGATCTTGAAGGATGGGTGCTTCGGCATCCGAACCGCACCGAGAAGGCAAATGCCCGCGAGCGCAAAAACCGTCAGCGCCGGCAGCAACGAGAACGCCAGCTCCCAAGTCTTTCCGGCGAGCGCATTGGAGAACGGCCGCAGCCAGCCGCCAAGCCACAGCGTCACCGCGATCGAGCTGACGGCGAGCATGCCCGCGTACTCGGCGAGGAAAAACAGCGACCAGCGGAATCCGCTGTATTCGGTGTGGAAGCCCGCAACCAGCTCCGACTCCGCCTCCGGCAGATCGAAGGGCGCGCGATTCGTCTCCGCGATCATGGCAATGCCAAAAACCACGAAAGCCAGGAAGCCGAGCGGGAAGAACGAGAAGATGAACCACCGGCCCTGCGCGGCTTGCGACTCGACAATGCCGATCATGCTCAGTGTGCCGGTGCCGGTCTTCAAGCTAGTCATCAGGATCGCCGAAACGATCGCCATGGCCATCGGCACTTCGTAGGACACCATCTGCGCACTGGAACGCAGGGCGCCCATCAGCGGGTAGTGCGAGTTCGAAGCCCAGCCGCCCATGATGATGCTCAAAACGCTCAGCGACGAAATTCCCAGCATGAACAGGATGCCGATATTGATGTCGGTGACGGCGTGAGTGCGGCCGAACGGAACGACCAGGAAGGTTGTAAAAGCGGTCATTACGACCGCGACCGGGGCCAGCCAGAACACCAGCTTGTCGGCGCCTGCCGGGATAATGTCTTCCTTCAACAGCAGCTTGAGCGAGTCGGCAATCGGCTGCAACAGGCCGTGCGGCCCGACGCGCATGGGGCCGTAGCGAATCTGGATGTGGGCGAGAATTTTGCGTTCCAGCCAAGTCATTAGCATGACGGAGACCGACAGCGCGGCCACCACCAGCAGCACGTAAATCGTGGCCCACAGCACGTCGCCGGCTTCGCCGGGAGTTACGTTCGAGTGCAGATAATCGGTGAGAGTGTGCATTTAGCGGTCCACCTCTCCCAGGACGATGTCCAGTGTTCCGATGACGGCAACCACGTCGGCGACGAGCCACCCGCGGACCATCTTGTCCAAGGCTTGCAGGTTTACGAAGGAGGGAGGACGGACGCGCACGCGGTAAGGCTGCGTCGAGCCGTCGCTCACGATGAAGTATCCGAGCTCGCCTTTGGGCGCCTCGATGGAGTGATAAATTTCGCCGGCCGGCGGCCTCAGCACCTTGGGCACTTTCGCCGTGATGGGGCCTTCCGGAATGCTGGACGCGGCCTGTCGCAAGATACGCACCGACTGCCGCATCTCTTCAATGCGCACCAGGTATCGATCGTAGGTGTCGCCGTTCTTGCCAATCGGGATGTCGAATTCGAACTTACTGTATGCCGCGTAGGGCTGCGCCTTGCGCAAGTCCCACTTCACGCCGCTGCCGCGCAGCACCGGGCCGGTAGCTCCCAGTTCGATGCACTCGGCGCCGGTCAGCACGCCGACTCCCTTCGTGCGTTCCACCCAGATGCGGTTGGTGGTGAGCAGCTCTTCATATTCGTCGATCTTCGGCAGCACGAAGTCGCAATAGTCCAGAACTTCCTTCTCGAAGCCCTCGTAGATCTCATACTGGCAGCCGCCGATGCGGAAGGCATGCGTGGTGAGACGGGCGCCGCAATACTTCTCGAAAATCTTCAGAATCTCTTCGCGGTCGCGGAAGCAGTAGAACAGCGGGGTCAGCGCGCCGATGTCGAGCGCGTGCGTGCCCAGCCACACCTGGTGGCTTGCCAAACGGTTGAGTTCGGTCAGGATCACGCGGATATACCTGGCGCGCTCCGGCGCTTCCACGCCCAGCAGCTTTTCAACCGCCTCGCAGTAGCCCAGCCCGTTGGAAACCGCGGCGACGTAATCCATGCGGTCAACGTAAGGATTGAACTGCACGTAGGTACGGTTCTCGGCGATTTTCTCGATGCCGCGATGCAGGTACCCTATGACACAGTCGGTGCCCAGAACCTTTTCGCCGTCAAGCTTCAGGATGACCCGCAACACGCCGTGGGTTGACGGGTGCTGCGGTCCCATGTTGAGGATCAGTTCGTTGGAATCCAGGAAGGTTTTCCCGGTCTCCTGCCATTCCGTGTTCTCGTAAAACTTCGACTCGCTCATTGGCCGCTCTCAATGCCAAGGTTGATCTTGACCCACTGTTCATCCTGCTGCGTGAGGCCGTAGTCCTTGCGCAACGGGTGCCCCTTCCATTCGTCCGGCATGAGAATGCGGCGCAGGTCCGGGTGGCCCGTGAAATGAATCCCAAACATGTCGAAAACTTCGCGCTCCAGCCAGTTTGCCGTCGGCCACAGGGGGACCGCGCTGGGAGCAGGCTCGCCTTCCTTGATCTGGGCCTTGACGCGAATGCGCTCGTTGCGCGCAAACGAGTAAAGGATCCAGACGACCTCAAACTGCTCGTCGCGCTTGGGATAGTGCACGGCAGTGACGTCGACGCAGTAATCGAACTGTTCCTGATCGCGCAGATCGCGCAGCACATCGCTGGCGATCGACTTGTCCACCACCATGTAATTCTGCTTCATGTAAGTGGATGCTTCCCGCAAACCGGAACCATAAGCCGTGCGCAGTTTCTCGATCAGCGGCGATACCCAGGGATCCGGCTTGGGAGCCGGAGGCTTGGGCGGAGCGGCAGGAGGTTTCGCGGCTGCCCCGGCGGCAGCGGCTGGTTTTGCCGCACCTGCGGGCGCCGCGGCAAGCTTCGCAGCACCTGCGGCAGGAGACACAGGCTGAGCAGCAGCCGGAGCATCGGGTTTCGCCGCCGGAACGGCCGCGGCTGGCTTCGGCACTTCTGGATTTGCAGGTTTCGGTTCGGCCGGGGCTCCTGGCTCGGCTGCTGGGCTTGCGGATGCCGTCGCCGGAGCCGCCTTCTTCTCTTCCGCAGGCTTTTCCGCCGGGCTCGATGCCCCTATCGGCTGAATTTCATCGGGCATTGGTGATGTCCCTTACGGGGCCAGATTGGTCCGTGTATCTAAGTTCAGTTATAACAAGCTGAAAGCGAGGGCTGAACTGATTCATATCACAATTCGATGTGACTTTTGTCACAATTTCGCGCCCTCCCCAAAGCGCCTTCGGGCCAAGGGTTCAGGTGGATAGCCCTCCCAGGGGCAGCAACTTTGCCAGGGAATCCCCTGCCCGGACCATTGGCCGGGAACCTGCCCGTCTTTCAGAGCCTAAATCCACTCGAGGGCGCCCTTTTTCCAGATCCAGATGTACCCTACGATCAGGATGCCCAGGAAAACCAGCATTTCCACGAAACCGAAAACGCCAAGCAGTTTGTACTGCACGGCCCACGGGAACAGGAAGACGGTTTCCACATCGAAGACAACGAACAGAATCGCCACGATGTAGAACCGGATCGTATACCGCTGGCGGGCGTTATCGACGGGATCGATGCCGCACTCGTAGGGCATCGACTTGATCTTGTTCGGGTTTTTCGGTCGAACCAGCGAAGCGATGGCAATCGTTCCTGCGCCAATCAGAAACGATACGATCAGGAAAATGAAAATCGGCACGTAATTCTGTGGCATTGTTCCTCACTGCTTCCGGAGCCTGCGGAAAGCGCTTCCCTTGCGGGTTGGCACGCCGACACACGCCTTGCCGCGTCTGTTGGGAACCTCGCCGGGAGGCATGACCGCCAGTGTGGCACACCTGAAGCAAAGCCTTCTAGAGCGTTTTCAAAGTTGATGTACCCTGAGCTGTCACCGCCGGGCTTATCGCCCGGCTTCTTACATGGGTACACCTTCCGCGAACCCGGTCTATAATCTCGAATGTGCCCAGCGCCGGAGCTTATTTTGACGATAAACCAAGCTATCCGCAGCGCCTGTGAGCCACGTCACAATTTATTCGTAATTTCTGCTCGGGTCCCCACACACCGGGGTCCCCGACAATAGCCGATGTTGCTATTGTTGGGGTGGTACGCGCCGCGTTCGCGTGTAGCGGGGTGGAACTCGACGGTGGACACCCGGGCTAAAAGGCTGCTCTGAACAACGCGCCGAGCACCAAGCTAAGCGCTACGGAACGTGTGAGCCGCAGAATTGCAGCGCAATTGCCTGTATGCTCACATCAGACCAAACCTGTTTTCAGCAGCCTGCTAACGAAGGAAACCAGAAATTGGCACTAGACGAGAATATCTACGAACTCCGCAAAGAAAAACTAAAGCAGATTGAAGCACTTGGGGGCCAAGCCTATCCCTATACCTACGACCCCACCCACACGCTTCCCGAGATCCTCGCTCAATACGGGGAGAGCACCGGCGAGCAGCTTTCCGCCAACCGCGTGGACGTGCGCGCGGCAGGGCGCATCATGGCGATCCGCACCATGGGAAAGGCGGCGTTCGTACACCTCCAGCAACGCGGCCGGCAGTTGCAGCTCTACATCAAGAAGGACGCAGTCGGGGAAAAGGGCTTCGAGCTGTTCAAGTTGCTCGATATTGGAGATCACATCGGCGCGCGCGGCTACCTGTTCCGCACCAGGACTAACGAACTGACAATTCACGTCGACGAAATCACGTTCCTGGCGAAGGACCTCTTGCCCCTGCCTGAAAAATGGCACGGCTTGCAGGACGTGGAGTTGCGTTACCGCCAGCGCTACGTCGACCTGACGGTGAATCCGGCGGTGCGCGAAGTGTTCGTGAAGCGCGCCCGCATCATCCAGTCGATTCGCCAGTTCTTTGATTCGCGAGGCTACATCGAAGTCGAGACCCCGATGATGCACTCGATTGCCGGCGGCGCGGCGGCGCGTCCATTTGTAACGCATCACAATGCGCTCGACATGGATCTTTACCTCCGTATCGCGCCGGAACTGTATCTGAAACGGCTGATCGTCGGCGGCCTCGAGCGCGTCTACGAGATCAATCGCAATTTCCGCAATGAGGGCATTTCGACGCATCATAATCCCGAGTTCACCATGCTCGAGTTCTACCAGGCCTACGCGGACTATCGCGGCTTGATGACTCTGAGCGAGGAACTGCTGCGACAGGTCGCCCTCGACGTCAATGGCTCAACCGTATGCGAGTACGAGGGGCGCCAAATCGACTGGAGCCGCTTCCAGCGACTCAGCATGCGCGAAGCCATCATCAAGTACTGGCCCGAGGCAGCGGGAACTAAACCGGAAATGCCGGACTTCAGCGACGCCGCAAAGGTCGTCGAGATGGCGCGGCGGATTCAGCAGGCACGGATTGATTTGCCGTTGCACCAAAACGACCCCGCCGGCAAGATTATTGCCGATATCTTTGAAGCCATTGCCGAAGAACACCTGTTTGAGCCGACGATCCTGTACGACTTCCCGGTTGCGATTTCCCCGCTATCCAAGAACAAGCGCGACGAGCCCGATTGGGTGGAGCGATTCGAGATTTATGTTGCCGGCATGGAGATCGGAAACGCCTTCAGTGAGCTGAACGATCCCGAGGAGCAGCGCCGGCGCTTCGAACAGCAACTCGGACAACGCGAACTGGGCGACGAGGAAGCGCACCGCATGGACGAAGACTACATCCGCGCCCTTTCCTATGGCATGCCACCCACGGGCGGCGAAGGAATCGGCATCGATCGGCTTACCATGCTGCTTACCGGATCGAAATCGATTCGGGACGTGATCCTTTTCCCTTTACTGCGGCCGGAGAAGCAGCAGGAGTAGCTAGAACAATTTCAAAGTCGGCACCCCTAAGTATGACCGCCGGGCTTGGAAGCCCGTCTGCTTCGAGGGGTATACCTTCCGCGTATCCGGTTCGGCCGACGCCACTGCCAGGAATCGCGCGACAGAGTCGCAGTATCAATTGGTGAAAAGGAGTCTTGCGTGTGAGTTTATGTCGCTAGAGCTTACTGAGCTGCTGTCAGACGCGCGGCGACAGCGGACGTGCGGCTGCCCAAAGTTTCAAGAATAGCCCCACCGTGGCTGCCGCGCATTCCGGATCGTTGATGTGATAATCCCCTTCGACAAGCTCGACTTCCGGCGAGAGCTCTTTCTGAAGCGTTTCCGAGAACCCCATGTTTGCCGCATTATCATAGAGCGGCATGCCTTGGCGATTCATCATGCTGTAGCCCTGTTTCGGAACAATCACGGCGCGTGGTCCTTTACCCCTGTTCAGATGTTCGGCAATGTAGTGTGCAACAGCACCCATTTCTTTCCTGGTGGTCCGAAAGTGTGTGTGTGTCGGTGTGTGCCGGACATAAGGTCGATCGTGCAGTTCGGGAGGAATAGAACCCCATTCGTGCAACCGCATATCCGCACAGCCAGGAGTAATTATTTGCGGAATGCCCATGTCGCCGGCGGCGGTCATACGACCCGGCAATGCCGGCATCAAGCCGTCATACAAGAGATCGACGATCTCATGTGGCGAATAATCGATCACCCCACGAATGACGCCTTCTCGTATCAATTCCTCCATGGCCTGCCCGCCAATCCCATTGCAATGGAAAACTACCACCTCGAAGCCGGCCTGCTCGAGCAGTTCCTTGACTTTCGTGACTCCTGGTGTAGTCACGCCTGCCTGGGTAATGGCAATCAGATCACGTCTCTCGTGCGCGGATATTTCGACCTCGGCCATAGCCACCACCGCAGCCGCGGCCTGGGCGATGATCTTTCGGGTAATGAAATTGAGTCCGGCAATGTCGGCAACCGAATGGATCATGGTCACGTCTTTGGTGCCCACGTAAGGCCCAAAACTGGTCTTGCCCGAGGCAACCGTGGAAACCATTACCTTCGGAACCCCCACGGGCAGAGCCCGCATAGCTGCCGTCGCAATTGCAGTTCCCTGTCCTCCACCGACCGCGATCACCCCTTGCACACTGCCCTCGGCGTACCTCCGCGAAACAACATGAACGAGCCCTTCGATCATCCGTTGCTGCACATAGGCCTTATCTCTTCGGGAAAGTATCCGTTCCAGGCTTTCGCCCGAAGCAAGCGCGACCTCCTCCCGGGAGATGTCCGCGGGAACTGCTGGCTTACCGGCTGAGCCCGGGTCAATCACAATGGGCGTATGACCCCTTCTGGCAATCTCACCGCGAATAAAGTCGGCTTCCTCGCCCTTGGTATCCAGCGTGGCAATCACAACAATGTTCATAAGATACCTTGCCTTCGCCCTGGCAAACGAAACTGTGTTGTCATCTCGAAAAGCATAGCTCCCAAGTTCGTGACATAACTCAGAGTACCATCCCAAGCGCAGGTAAGAATCTATACATTAGGACTAAGTAGATAGATTCTTCGCTCCCTTGGACTGCTCAGAATACACAGCAAGAGTAATTGCGAAAATTTGCCGGCCGGAACGCTAGACCAGATTCGCGGAGGGTATACTCCGCGAAAAAGCCGTGGGTGCGAGGCCCCCGGCAAACGCTTAACGTTTGCCGGAGTGACAACTAGCCCGGCAGTGCTAGAACTCGGTACATCAACCTTAAGACTTCTCTAGAAGGCGCTAATAGACCGGCCCTCAGTCTCTACACGGGAGGCGGCGCTGTCACGGCAACATACAGTGCGTCTTCCTTACCGCGATTCACTACCATGTGCTTTTCTCCCGCAGGGATATACAGCGCCTGTCCCTTGTACACGGTAATTTCCTTTTTCGCCCCGTCAATTGCAGTGAGTTGTCCTTTCAGAAGATAGAAAACATGCTCGGAATACGGATGGTCATGGAAAATACTTTCACCGCCCGGTGCGTATACGCCCAGTTTCACATCGCATGACTTGGCTCCCACAGTCTGTCCGGCAATTTCCTGGGAGGTAACGTGCGTGTGGTCAGGCGTAGGCACCACCGGATTCTTTTGAGGTTCTATGAGCTTCATTCTCTGCACCTTCCTTAGCGGCTCTTCAATGCATCTGGCGATTCATCGTACTTAGCGGCATCGGCGGCTTTGACGACGTTGAGCGGGGTGAGAATCGTACGGGGAACCTCCTTGCCATTCAAGGCGGCCACGCAGGCCCCGACAGACCAATAACCCTGCTCATAGACACTCTGTGAAATCGTGAAAGCCAATTTACCTTCTTTGAGTGCTGCAACCGTCGGCGCCTGCACATCAAAGCTACCCACCACAACCTTGCCCTGCCGTCCTGCCGCGGCAATTGCCTCGGCTGCGCCTTCACCCATATTGCCGCCGACGCTCACAATCCCGTTCAGATCCGGCCAGCTCTGAAGCGTGTCCTCCGTGATCTGCCGGCCTTCATCAAACTGCCAGTGAGCTGAAATCGACTTGTATCGAATGCCGGGATAATGTTTGGCAATATATTCCTTGATACCTTTCACGCGATCATCGGACGTCTGCTGTCCTGGTACGCCTTCCAGGATCAAGAGCTTGCCCTTTCCATTCATTCTTTCGCCAACTGCCTTAGCGATTTCCTGGCCAGCCTCGTAGCTGTCTACACCTACAAATGTAAGATAATCATCACCGGCGCCCAAGGTATTGTCATAAACCACCGGTATGCCTCTCTTCACCAGAGAAGCTACCGGGCCTTGGACCGCCTGAGAGTTGGCCGGCGCTAGTACGACACAGTCCACGCCCTTGGTAACCAAATCTTCCAGTATTCTCTTCTGTTCTTCAACATTATCGGCCTTGGATGGGGCATATTGCATGACATCTACCCCCATGGCCCGGCCGGCTTTTGCGGCGGCAATCAGGTGCGACTCCCACACCGGGATAGCCTGAGACTTCACCACAATCGCGATC
Organism: uncultured Acidobacteriota bacterium; assembly: GCA_963842345.1. GTDB lineage: Bacteria > Acidobacteriota > Terriglobia > Terriglobales > Acidobacteriaceae > CAWBRT01. Next base: position 59,140 of record CAWJGD010000019.1, on the reverse strand, counting down.
TTATATCTTTTTGCCGCTTTAATATTTGCATTGAAGTTCTTTACAGGCTTGCCAGGTGTCCCTTTCATAGTAACTTTTGTGGGCTTCGCATTCGTGTCCGCTGCAGGAGCCGAAAGGACACAAATAAACATGGCAATCGCCAGCACCCCTAAGACTGAAAAACAATTCTTCTTCATTTTATTCTCCAAGTTAAATGTCATAAAACCTTCTTAAAGGCGCGAATGATTCAGTCACGCCCTTTGCCGCATTCCTTGGTCGGCAAGGACGGCAGCGATAATCAACAACCCGACGACTAGAGATTTCCAGATTGCAGGAACAGCCAGGATATTCATACCGTTATGAATCGACGCCATAATCAGAGCTGCTACCAGCGTACCCATAAGGTTGCCTTGGCCGCCCGCCAGACTTGTCCCGCCCATCACCACAACAGCCAGCACCGGCAACAGGTAATTGTCGCCGATACGCGCCTCTGAGCCGTTGGTATACGCTATCAGGACCAGACCCGCCAATGCGGCCAGAAAGCCGCTGATGACATAGGCGGTAATCACAACCCTGTCGACCTTGACACCGGACATTCTCGCTGTCTCGATGTTCGCTCCGGTAGCAAAAAAACGACGCCCTAATGTTGTGTGATAGAGCACATAATAACCAGCGATAAATACAATCAGCATCACGATGATCGGCATTGGTATGCCAAACAAATGGCCATTTCCAATCACGCGGAAGGTAGCCGGGAAGCCATAGATGACATTGCCCCGCAGGATCAGATAGGCGAAGCCGAAAAGCACCCATAACATGCCATAGGTGGCAATGAAAGGGGGCAGCCCCACGTAAGTAATCAAAACACCGTTGATAAACCCCAGAAATGCCCCGACGAGTAATGCGGCGAGGATTGCCGCAGGCACACCAAACCCATAGTTCTTGAGCATGATCGCTGCCAGCACACTGGTGAGCGACAGCACCGAACCTACCGATAAATCCACGTCTTTCGCGGTCAGAGTGATGGTTTGGCCGACCGCAATGATGATAAGAATGCTGGCGTTTCTTACGATATTCAACAGGTTGGTCCCGTTAAGAAAGACAAATCCATACTCGTCGGAACGGGTCAGAATGGCCATAGCGATGCAGACAACGATCAACACGATAAATCTTGCGGCGGTAAATATCTTTGCTGGAGCTTTAGCTGGAATCATCTAGACCCTTCCCTCCAGCGCGAATGGATGATCTCAAAGACAATCGCAAGAATAACAATGCTTCCCATCAGGGCAGGCTGCCACAGCGAGGGAACGCCACTCACGTTCAATCCGTTACGGGCAACCCCGATCAGCAGAACCCCGAGAACTGTCCCTGCAATGCCGCCCTTTCCCTTCGCAAAACTGGTGCCTCCCAGGATTGCAGCGGCAATGGCATCAAATTCCCAGCCGATACCCACGATAGAATCGGCCGCTTCGAGACGTGCTGCCAGCGTAACCCCGCTGATTCCCGAAAGAATACCGGCCGTGACATAAACCATCCACTTCCAAAAAGTAATGTTGACCCCAGACAGGCGGGCACCCTGTTCATTGCCCCCGATTGAGATGATATAGCGGCCAAATGGTGTGTGGTAGAGGACTATCCATACAATGACAAACACGAATATCGCAATAAAGGTGGGCATGGATAGGTATTGCATCAGCGGCAATTGGACAGACTTGTCCAGCGTTTCGCCGAAGAAGGCGTACGCCGGGTTGTGGATGTAGATGGCGGTGCTTTCGGCCAATACAAGTGACAACGATCCGCCGACTCCCATCATGCCCAGACTGGCAATAAAAGGCGGTAACTTCCCGATGGAAACGAGGCCGCCGGTGATTGCTCCCATGAGCGCCCCCGTCAGCAACCCTATCGAGACGCCCGCAACCATAGCTGTTGCGTTCGATGAGCCTGAATCCATAAGTCTCTGCATGACGCGCGCACATGTTACGCCGGAAAGCGTCAGCACAGCGCCTGCCGAGAGATCGATCCCTTCACTCAGGAGAACCAGCGTTGCCCCCAAAGCCAGGATCAACAATATTGAATTCTGCTGAATGATATTGACGATATTATCTATCGTAAGATACCGGCCTGAGACAACGGTGAAGATCGTCATCATCAGAAGAATGACCCATACAGCAGACGGAAGTTTAATAAGAAACGAGCGCATTGTCCTAGTTCCCATGTCCTGAAGGGGTGGCTTCACTCGCCGCGCACCCGGATAGCAGGCGGGATCGCATTCTCCCTTAGTTACTCTGTGTCGGTGCCATTCCAGTCTGCTCTTTTTTCCGCTTCACCTCATCTGCGCCCATGGCATATTCAATGATCCGTTCCTGTGTCGCCTCTGCATGGGATAGCTCCGTGACGATTCTTCCTTCACGCATGACATAGATACGATCGCTCATGCCGATGACCTCGGAGAGCTCGGAAGAAATCATCAGAATGGCAGCGCCCTCTTTTACCAAGTCCGCCATTAAAGCATAGATCTCGCTCTTTGCCCCGACGTCTATGCCCCGGGTTGGCTCGTCGAAGATAAAAATCTTTGCCTTGGTGCACAACCATTTTGCAACGACTACTTTTTGCTGGTTGCCGCCCGAAAGATACTGCGCAAGCCGTGATGCTGAGGGCGTGGCAATGCGAAGCTTTTCTACATACTTTAAGACAACTTCCGTTTCTTTCTTCTTGCCGACATGCATTCTCGGGAACAAATGTTTCAAACTGGCTATGACGACGTTTTCCGCCACGGACAGAATCAATGCCAAGCCCTGATTCTTCCGATCCTCCGGTATCAGGCTAACGCCCCGTTCAACCATATCGGAAACGGAAAAATCGTCGATCTCTTTGCCGAAGAGGTAAATCTTTCCGCTGTCATACTTGTCCACCCCGAAGATGGTTCGAGCTAGGTCGGTCCGCCCTGAACCGACCAAACCGGCAAGCCCCACGATCTCCCCGCTTCTAAGGGTTACATTGATGTCTCGCAGTCGCCTGCCTTTGCAAAGGTTCTCCACCCGCAGGCATTCGGCGCCAGAGGATTGATGGTCGCGTTGAAATACCTCGGCAACTGAATGGCCTACCATCATGCCAACCAACTCATCGACAGTCACTTCACGAATTGCTTTTGTTCCGACAAACTTACCGTCGCGGAGTACGGTTACCCGATTGCCCACTTGATCCAGTTCCTGTAGCCGGTGAGAAATGTAAATGATTCCAATGCCCTTCTGGTTGAGCTGGTGAATGGTCGAAAAGAGCTGTTCTGTTTCGCGCTCGGAAAGAGCGGACGTCGGTTCGTCCATGATAAGGATTTTTGACTGGATCGAAAGGGCTTTGGCAACTTCCACCATCTGCTGCTCAGCCGTAGTCAGATCCACGATCAGCGTATGGGTATCGACGTTCATATTCAGGCTGCCGAGCAACGCTGCTGCGTCGCTGTGCATTTTCCTGTGATCGATTAACCCATATCTTCTCGGGAAGCGCCCCAAGAAGATGTTTTGCGCCACATTCATGTAGGGGATCAGGTTGAATTCCTGATAGATAATATTCACCCCCATGCGCTGAGCTACGCGGGGATCGAAGACCTTAACCTTTTGTCCATCGAGATAGACTTCACCCTCGTCAGGCGCATAAGCGCCGGAAAGAATCTTCATAAGGGTTGATTTACCGGCGCCGTTTTCACCCAGCAGGATATGGGTTTCGCCGGCTTTGAGCTCAAAATTTACTTTGTCCAGAGCGCGCACGCCAGGGAAGATCTTGGTAATACCGCGCGCCTCCATAATTGTCCGCTCACCCATCTCATTCTCCCGCGGGGCCATATAGGATATCCACAAGCTATTCCTGATTGGGGTGAACAATTACTTTAATCGCGCCTCCCCGGCGATGGATAAAGGTGTCAAAGGCCTCGCCAATCTGTTCGAGAGGAAAGTGATGCGTGATCAACGGTTTTGCCCGGATTTTTCCCGCGCCGAAAAGCGCAAGGCTGCGGACACAATCTCCCATGCCTTCTCCCCGCACCCCGGCGGCGCGCATGTCACTCAACACGAATTTCCTCATATCTACTGTCATAGGTTCGTGGGAGTCGCCAATCAAGGAAAGCCGGCCGCCGCGCATCGCCATATCGATGGACTGTTGCACAGCAGTGTTGCCGCCGGAACATTCCACCACCAAGTCGGCGCCAACCCCATCTGTCTCAGCCATGACAACCTTGACAGGATCTTCCCGGTCCACGTCTACCACGACATCGGCGCCAACTTCCTTGCCTGCTCTAAGCCGGCTATCGCGTTTACCGCAGAGAACAACTTTCTTAGCGCCAAGGGCCTTCACCAACTGCACGGCCATCAAGCCGATCGGGCCGGCACCCAAGACGGCCACTGTCTCACCGCCTAGCAGTCCACCCACGTTATCCAAGGCAAAATGAACACAGGCGGCGGTTGTAACCAGCGACGCCTCTTCAAAGGATATGTTGTCAGGTATCTTGTAAAGGGTGCTGATATGGTTCACCACGTACCCGGCATATCCGCCATTTGTGGTGAAACCATAATGGCGGTGGCCGGTTTCTGCCTTCCCATAATTCATACAGATGGTGTAGCGTCCTTGTTTGCAATTCTTGCAATAACCACAGCCGTGGTGCGTTTCAATTGCGACGCGGTCCCCCACCTTGAAATCGAGTACGTTGGGACCGGTAGCTACGATCTGGCCGCTGTACTCATGACCCGGAACGAACGTGCCGTAGGGCGGAAGTGCTTGCCATCCCTTGTATACGACAGTAGGGTCCGATCCGCAGATTGCGCATGCCATGACCTTGATCAGAACCTCGAAAGGACCCGGTTCCGGGACGGGCCAATCCTGCACGCACAATTGCCCCTTGGCTTGCAGAACGGCGGCTCTCATTGTCTTAGGGATCGACTTATTATCCATGATTCTACTCTTCCATTCCTCTCCAATTTCAAAAGCAGCATCACTACGGTTTAAATGCGCAAATCAGTTCGAGTCCGGTATCGGGTATGAGCTTTAAGACGACCACATCGGATGGCGTTATAGTGAGCGGGCATCGCGGCCTGACACTTCCACCCTCGCGCCGTAGCTTCGTCAAGGCATGCGTTGAAGTTCGCCAGCGCGCCGGCTCCGGGCCTCGTTTTCGGCTTTGACCAAACATTGCAAATATGCATCGGGAGTATCATCTTGTCAAACATTATGTTGCAGACGTTTCCCCCAAAACTCCCGACAAACCGAAAGAATCGCTATCCGCGTGCAGTTGGCAAAGAGAGGTCACTTGTGTAAATTCTCGTTGTGCTCCAGAGCGACGGATTGTCGTGAGCGGAAACAGGATCAGCAGTGCATTGGCGGATCAGGACGAGTACAAATACAAAAGGACAAATGTATGGATCAAGATACCCCCTAACCTGCATTATTCGTGAAAGTACGGCGAGTCGCGGATGGAGCCGCGAGATTGCGGCGAAGATGCTCGTGGCTGCGCGATGTTGGTCAAATTGCGAGGCGGCGAGCTTGGACGAGTGTGAAGTGGATGCGGCGGAGGTTTTTCGGACAGAGGTTTCCTCAGCACGCCGCTTGCTAATGGTGAAAAGATGTTTTCCGGGTTGGCGAGGCTGTGCTATCCCGGCGAGGCGCCGAGCCCCAGCGCCACTCGCCGGAAGGTAGGTAGAAACGGGAACGACGCGGGTAAGTGCACGACCACGCGGCGTACCGAGACCAGCACGCGGGCACCCAGCTTCAGCAATCGTTCGCGGAGCATCCAGACTTGAGCTCGTGCGCAAGGGGTACCCAGCGGCCCGCAGACGCAACTCTTGCATCAGCACGTAAGCGGCGGCGGTCAGCAGCACCCGGAACTGGTTGGCCCAGAAATCGCTGCAACTGGTGCGGTCAATCTGTAAGTCGTGCAATTCCTTGATTCGATTCTCGATTTCGCCGCGTTGGCAATAGAGCTTCTCGTAAAGGAACTGCGGACTCTGTTTCATGTTGGTGATGACGAAGCGTGGGTTATCTTTCGGTTTCTTGCCATCGGCACGCACAACCTCGGCCTTGATGATCATGCGGCGTTGCCGGAGCCACGTTCGGGCCGCATAGTTAGCTTCTCCATAAACGTGCTCGGTCTGGCTGGTCCGACGGGAGAGCTTGCGTGCTTGGCGCATGGCTGGCTTAGCATTGCGTTTCAACACCGCATTCTTGGCCATCGCCACGATGTATTCAAGGTTGGGCTCGGCATCCAGAAATGCCAGCAAATCGGGATGCGCAAAGCCCCCATCGAGGCGAACGCGAAGGTGTACTCCGGGGAAGAAGTAGCGGATCAACTGCGTCAGTCGGCGCAGAATCCCCACCGCGCCCACCGCCGCTGTCACGTTGCCGGGACGCAGCACAGCGGTACACAGATACTGCTCGGCTTCGTCATTGAAGGTGACAAAGCCTATGACCGGCAGGTAGCACCAACTGTCGTAATGACCGTTGAAGAACGAAAGCTGCTGCGCACCGTGCGTGGGATCGTCGGTCGGGTCCAGATCGATGGTGATGCGATTGGCACGACCACGCAACCGCTCCGCATGGCGCTGGATCACGCTGGCGGCCAAGGCCTCGCCCAGACGATAGAGTTCCTTCGGGCCGACGGCGTTCTCAAAGCGCGACAGCGTCGGCTGCGATGCCAGATCGCGGCCCGCGACCGGATCGCGGTCGAGCAACATCTTGTGAATGGGATCGGCGGCCAGACGGGCCGAGTCGTTGGCGTCCGGATAGCCGCAGGCGATCGAAAACACGCGCTGTGCCAGCAACTCGCGCACGCGAGTGATCGACCTTGCCCGCTTGCCGTTCGTCGCGCAGACATCCAGCCAGACCGTCGATCAATCCGTAGCGGCGATCAGCGGCCTTCAGCAGGATGGCTCCACCATCAGAACTGCCCTGCCGTTGATCGAACTGCAACATGGCGGGCTTGGCAAAAATCTCCGGGAACAACAAACGCTGTGTCGTGCTATCGTCAATCACGCGGAAGCCTCGTTGGTTGCTTCAAACACTGTCTAGACAACATGTTTGTAGCACAACAGGCTTCTCGCGCCTTCATTTTCGCGCATAATGCGGGCTAAAGGATATCTGTGTTCGCTTTAACAAGCTCTATAGCGGCGCTATCGCAGACATGCTTGACAAGCAAGGCATTCGTAATCAAGTTCTTCCCTACTTTATTACCCCCGTGACGGATATTCGGCGTGTGTGTGGAGTCGCTTTCACCGGACAGGGAGAACCTTCTGAAAACGTCGGTGATGACGACACCGAAAAAAGACTGGCGATGCTGGACAGCATCACCCCGTTGACGATCTCAGTTTGGGCCTGCGGCGGGCACACAGCCTCGGCCCACTGGGGCGAAATCATGTCCACCGCGGCGCGCGAGCGGGGCTGCCTGGGAGCGGTAGTGGACGGCGGGGTACGCGATGTTGATTTGATTGATGCCATGCATTTTCCGGTATTCGCCCGCTTCAAGTGCGCGGCCAGCTCAATAGGCCGTTGGAACATAGGGCGGTGGCAGATTCCCATTCAGATTGGCTCTACCATGATTAACCCGGGGGACTTTGTGTTCGGCGACACTGACGGCGTGGTCATCATTCCCAAGAACATCGTCATGGAGGTTCTGGTGCAGGCTGAGGATGTCTACGCGCGGGAGAGCGGCATGCGTCGCGAATTGCATCAAGGTGTTTCCGTCAAAGACGCGTACAAGAAATATGGCGCGTTTTGAGTAGCGAGAGATGAGAAGCTAGTGCTGGTCGAATATGGCGGGACGCGAGTCGACTTCAAGAATAGCCATCTTTCATTGCTTGTTTTGCCCGATCGAGACGGTCAAACCAGGCTTCCACGCCCTCCGCGCCAGCCCAGCGCAAGATTACAGGCTCCAGCAGAATTGGGTTGAAGCCGAGGCGGCAAAGCGCTTTGGCGCAACTGGCCGCGGCTATCTCACCGGCAGCCGGAACAGTAGAACGGTTTTGTAGTGGGCCGAGACGCCAGAGCATTACTTTGAAGCGGCGCGAGAAGATTTCGGCATCTTTGCTTTCGCAATAGTGAAATAGCTCGTGAGCGATGGCGAGTCCCTCGGGCTCAAAGTAAGGCAGCAACGGCTCTTCCGTCAGGTACTGCTTCAGCTTCAAAAGCAAACTACGATGAACAGTGATTGCGGCCGCGTTCGAATCATAAGACGATAAGATCAGCCCGACCTTGGTCTCGCCCGCTACAATCCGCAATCCCAATCGTCCGGCGATCTCGCTCGGCGGGGCGGAAGAAAATCGTTCCCTTAGCGTTCGAGCAATATCGACGCCGCATTGCGTTGCGCCGCTGATGATTTGCTGCCGCTGCGCCGAACTCAGCCGGCCGGCGAGCGGGTCGGCTTGCAACAAGAGTGCAGCGAAAAGCTCATCGCTCTGGGTGGATGCGGCAGTCAACTTCTGGCGAAAATCAAAGGTCATTTTTTGCGGCAATTACGATAGCCTGTTCTTCGGGCAGGAACTCATCCAGCTCTGTCGCAATCACATTCAAGACGTGATCTTTGCTGGGCATGGACGAATAGTCAAGCACACGGCCGGCGATGCAGAGAAAAATGTCGGGGAAAAGGACCAGATCGCTTCGGTAGTTGGTCATCTGCTCCCAAAGCGAGTCGATCGCCGCAACCGAATCCGCAACCGTTGTTGTTTTCACGGCTGCGTCGCCGCGCTGCACCTTGATAAACCCTTTCTTATCCACGACTCGAATCTGCTGTTTGCCGTTTTGCCGGTGAAGAGCGGTGAACACGAAGAGCGCACTGGTGCGTCCAGCCAGTTTGATATCTCCAGGTGCAGACCCCATGGTTTCGGCAGCCAGCACGCGGCTCTCCTCTTCCGTGGCTTCCTTGAGCAAATCGGTAGTCTGCACCGCCGTCGATCCCAGGGCGATGGCGCGTACCTGCTGGGTTTGAGCGTTGATCTCAATGTAGACTTCAACCGTATCGGGAACCGCTCCGCTGGAAATGGCTGCCTGCTTCGCCTCGCGCTTGATCGCCTTAATGTCATCGGTGGATGGATTCGGAATCACCCGCTCGACCACGTCGCGCACCATTGCCAAGGCTACACCTATGGAAGAGATGATTTCAGCATTTTCTGGAATCTTGTACCCCATTCCCGTTCGTTCAGCGCTGAATGGCAGCAGTGCCGAAGCACCCCCGCCGCAGCCGACAAGCATGATCTGGTCCTTTTCCAAGCGGTATTCACGGGCCAGGGTATCAACGACCGGCAGAATCTTATCCGTTGCCTTGGTCAAGATCGCCCGCGCCGTGTCTTCCACGGAAAGGCCTAGCATCGCAGCCAGCGGTTGCATGGCTTTGCAGCAAGAGTTGTAGTTGCCAAAGGCATGCCACTCCGGCTTGGTTAGACGCAGAACGTTGGCTGCACAGGTGTTGGTCACCGCGATGCGTTTACCGTTCTTCAGGCGCAAAGCGACATAGTCGGCGGGATCGCCCGGTTTCGGTTGCACGAACTCGATCACGGGGTCTTCGAGCTCTTCCTCGGGGGTAAAGGCGGAATAGCCGAGTCCGGCGATATGGGCACTGCGCGGACCTACGTCCACCAGTTTGCCTCCGGAGATTCTCACCATGCTACCGCCGGCAACACCCAGCACACGCACATCGAGCGAACTGATGCTGGTCCGGTGTCCGCCGACGACGGCATAGTTGATGGTAGGCCGGCCGTTCTTGATGACTCCAATGTTGGTGCTCGTGCCGCCAACTTCGAAATAGATTCCATTCGAGGCGCGCAGGTACATCAGCGCGCCGATGACGCTGGCGGCTGGGCCGGAAAGCATGGTGAGCACCGGCCGCTTCTGCACCTCCGCAATATCCATGACACCGCCGTCGCCGCGCATAATCATCAGCGGCGCGCGTATCCCAGTTTTGCGGACGCTGCTCTCGGTGCTTTTTGCGGTCTCGAACATGCGCGGCAAGATGCTGGCGTTCACCACCGCGGACCGGGTGCGCACCGTCAGGCCATACAACTTGGTGATCTCGTAACCGGCGGTTGCCGGAATGTCCATGGAGGCTGCTATGTCTTGAACGAAGGCTTCCTCTTGCGTACTGTCAACGCCGAATGCTTTGGAGGCAACAATGACCTTGGCTCCCTGTCCCACAAGATCCTGCAAGATCTTCCGCACGGATTCCTTGTTCAAATCCTTGATGTCGGTGTAGACATGGTGCGTTTTAATTGACTTGCCGGTGCCGAGTGGGACATCGCCCAGCTTTGTCTGGCGTTTTGCCAGCAGGCCTTCAAAAAATCCGGATGCCATGCCGACGATTCCGACTTCGGCAACATCTCCTTCCAGCAGAGCGTTGGTCGCCTGAGTCGTGCTGTGGGCGATAAAAATCACATCGTCCGGGGTGATGCCATTTTCCCTGAGACAATTCTCGAACGCCCGAACCACGCCCGCGGCTACACCAGCTTCATCCCGGTGCGTGGTGAGCACGGACGCTTTGCCGACAATTTCGTGAGTTTCGTTGTCGAGCGCCACCGCCTTGGTGAAAGTGCCGCCTACGTCGATTCCGACCCGGATGGAGCGAGTCATGAGTCCTCCCCGCAAAGCGCGCGCACCCCCGGCAGAAGCCGCGCACACTTAAAGAGAACCGTGCAGCAGGCTTCCCGTCCGCAGTTCTTCGCAATTCGAGTTGTTCTTCCACAACTCTCAGCCAAACATGCGGACGACTAACAGCTCGTTGAGGATCACTGTCAGCCAGGCCCACGCCAAGCCGCTCTTCAGGTGTTCCTTGATACTCAGTTTCGTATAGCTGATCGCCCAGAGATTCCAGGACTGCGTGGGACACACGGCAATCGCCATGGAGATCGAAGGCACATACACCAGCGGCAGCAGCAGCGCCGGAGAAAAGGTCTTCATTGCCACCAGAATAGCGATGGTGGCACTTCCCGCGCCCCATGCCATCAGCGGCCCACGAAACAGACCCAATGGCGCCAGCACCCCGAATGCGATGGCAATGATCCAGGGATTGGCTGGAATGAAGGGACCAAGCACCGCTTTCAGTACGGGGGCAACTTTGCCCGCCGCCGCTCCAAACATCGCCAGGGTGAACAGCATTCCCAGCAGCAGGGCTACATCAGTCGTGCCGTCCTTCAAAGCTCTAAGCAGCATGGATTGCGCTTTATCCCAAGGCCGCAATTTTCCCGTCATCACCAGGGTCAGGATGAGGGCGAGAATCATCCCGGGTAACGGAGGCCACTGAAAGAGAACGGCCATGAGCACCGGTACGGCCGGCACGATATAGGATATCGCCGGTACATGACTGAGATTGGTCTGCGCCGTGGAAACCGCCCAGGTTTTGATCGGCTGCCGGATGACAAGACTGTAGACCAGCATCAGAACGATGACCGCGAAGGAAACGGCCCAGGCGATAACCCCGAATTTGAAATACCGCCCGGTGAAGGACACGGAGTCGGCGGGAAAGAACATAATGATCTGCTTGAACAGCACTTGGTTGATGTACATGGCCGAACCAATGGACAGGGTGAACGCCGGAACCGCTATCTTTTCCGGCACGCCAATCGACAAGAGCACCGGCAGAGCAATAACGCCAATGGCGATCACCGCCCCCACGCCGAACGTGCTGGTGAAGATAAAGGCCGTCACCAATGAAACCAGAATCGTCGTAACCAGCGCTTTATCACCGCCAAGCTCAACCGCTCGCCGAATCATCGAGCCGGCAATTCCGGTCTCCACCAGCATGCGGCCGAACCAACTACCGAAGATCACGACGATTGCGGTTGGACCATAGGCCTCTGCCCCCTTTTGGATGACCTCGTTGAGAGTGGCCAGGTAGGGGACATGACCGATCACCGCCCAAGCCAAAGCGGATATCAGGAAACCAAAAATAAGATTCCCGCCACGCATCGCGAAGATCACGAGGCCGACATAAACCATGAGCAATAAGATTGTCTGCAAACCGGCCATCACTTCCCTCCTCCACGGCGTTATGTTGCTTGAATAATGCTCCCTCGGGAAATGCGGCAAAGGCAGTCACCCTGCCGGCGGAAAGGACCATTCCTCGGGGCATTCAAGCCTAATTTCGATGCAAAACAGTGCATCGAATTATCCTCCACCCGCCGGGAAGATTGCCAGAGATTTCGACCGAGAGGAACCGGCTCTCTGCGCCGAATTCGGCAATAATCTATTATTAGTAGGGTGGAGGATTGATGATTCTCGCAACGATTGGTTGGAACGACTCTTCGTCGGCTGCGCTTGTGCTGGGCGACCGAATTGCGCCGGTACGGCAACTTCCCGGCCGGCAGGATGCCGGCGACGTTTTGTCTCTGATTCGCAGGCCCTTGACTCAGGAAGAACGGAAACAGCTCGCAGCAGCAGCGGTGGCGGATCCCCAGGTCCGGTGGCTTCCACCGATTCTCCATCCGCCGAAGAATCTGTTGTGCGTCGGCAGGAACTACGTGGAACATCTCAAGGATGCCGCCAAGGGTGAGGGAGTCGCTAAAATCGATCCTCCAAAATTCCCCATATGGTTTACCAAGGCACATACGTCGTTGGTTGGCGCCGGCGGCGCCATTCTACTCGATCCCGGCTTCACCCGGAAGCTCGACTATGAAGGCGAGCTTGCGCTCGTTATCGGCGAAAAGTGCCGAGGGGTCGCACCCGATCGCGCCCTCGATTGCGTATTCGGCTACACGATTCTCAACGACATCAGCGCCCGGGAAGTGCAGATGCAGCACAACCAATGGTTTAAAGGGAAGTCCGCCGATACCTACTCGCCTTGCGGTCCCTGGATCGTGACGCGCGACGAGATCGCCGACCCACAACAGCTCCAGATTCGTACGACCGTAAATGAAGAGATGCGGCAATCCGCGAGCACCCATGACATGATCTTCGACATTCGAAAGCTGATTGCCGATATCAGCGCGGGGATGACACTGGAACCGGGCGACATCATCGCGACCGGGACCCCAACGGGAGTCGCCGAAGGGATGAACCCGCCGCGCTATCTCACAGACGGCGATGAGGTCGCCGTCGAAATCGAGAAGATTGGCCGTCTTTGGAACCGCGTCACGATGCTGGGGACGGGTTAACCCGTTCCGCCCGGCCGCTCGCGGCGGACTTGTAAATGGCCGCAACGCTCTCCGGGGGTAAATCCCCCGGCATGACGAAGAGAAGGGCGGAAGGATAAACTAAGTGTTTGAAAACATTGGTGAGCGCGCCGGGATTCGAACCCGGGACCCTCTGCTTAAAAGGCAGATGCTCTACCTACTGAGCTACGCGCCCTGAAACAGGATCTACGCTAAAGCCTGCGATGACTGTGGTCACCTCTAAAAGGCGGGTCCGCGCAGCTCCCACTTTGTAATTTATCACATCGGCCGGTTACCGCGAGTAGAACCGGGGCTTGAATCACCGTTCCAGCAGTTTATCGAGCGTATCGAAAAACGCCGGATACGAGATCGCCACACATTCCGATCCGTCGATGACGGTCTCGCCTGTCGCGCGCAAGGCGGCCACGCTGAAGGCCATGGCAATGCGGTGGTCCCCATAGGAGTTGATCGTCGCGCCGTGCAACTGCTGTTTGCCTGGAATCACCATGCCGTCTTCTTTCTCCTCTACGGTGGCCCCCATGGCGCGCAAGTTCGAGGCAACGGCCGCAATTCTGTCGGACTCCTTGACCCGCAGTTCTTGCGCATCGGCTATGACGACACCCGATTCAGAATAAGGCGCAATCGCGGCCAGCACCGGCAACTCGTCAATCAGCAATGCGCTCGTCGCGCCGCGTACTACCGCTCCGCGCAGTTTGCCGCCGCGCACCTGGACCGATCCCACCACCTCGCCATTCCTCTCCGCGACGTGCAGGAAACGGATTTCAAGACCGAGCTGTGAGAGAACGTCCAGGATCGCCGACCGTGTAGGATTGAGCAGCAGGTTATCGACCACCAGGTTCGATCCCTGGAAAAGCGCGGCAGCGCAGAGAAAGAAAGCAGCGGAAGAGATGTCGCCGGGAACGGAAGCCTTGATCGCGCGCAATTGCTGCCCACCCTGGATCGTCACGCGGTTGCCATGACGCTCGACCGTGGCGCCGAAGGCACGCAACGCCAGTTCGCTGTGATCGCGTGTTCGCAAGGGCTCTTCGACCGCGGTTGTCCCTTGCGCCAGCAGCCCCGCGAAGAGTACGCAACTCTTCACCTGAGCGCTGGCTACCGGAAGCGTGTAGTCAATAGCGCGCAGCGGCCGTCCATGGATCAGCAATGGCGGCCGGGCTCCGTCCGAACTGCTGATCTGAGCGCCCATCCTGCGCAAAGGCTCCACAATCCGCGCCATCGGCCGCTTGCGCAGCGACTCGTCTCCCGTCATCTGGCAAGCGAACGATTGCGCGGCCATAATTCCGGCCAGCATTCGCATGGTCGATCCGGAGTTGCCGCAATCGAGCGCTTCACGTGGCTGTTTGAAAGGACCGCCGGCAACTTCCACGCGATCTCCCGCCCGCGTCACGGCCACGCCCACCTGCCGCAAGCATTGCAGAGTGCTGGCGCAGTCAGCGGCCGACGAGAAGTTCTCCAAGCTGGATTGGCCCTCGGCCAGCGCGGCCAGCATGGCATAGCGATGCGATATTGACTTGTCCCCCGGGGGTGCAAGGCTGCCGTTGATGTTGCCCGCTGGAGCCACCGTCCGCTTTTGTCCACCCTCGTTCATATCTCTCCGTTCGCCCTCAATAGGAAACCCCGGCAAGACCAGACCACCCTGTCCGAATCTTCGTCCTCTCACTGCCGAGCGCACAGGACGGCGCCTGCCACATGCACTTCCGGGCTCTTCCACTGCTAATTATCTTGCTGGGAACAGTCGCGGCGCAAACCACGATGCAGCCCGCCCAGTTTCCATTGTCCGCAACGGACGCAAACGCAACCATGTTTGGGTCGGTCACGGGCACAGTCACCACAAAGGATGATCGCACGCTTAGTGACGCCCATGTGGAGTTGCGCAATATTATGACGGGCGTCATGCTGACCAGCACGACGGTAGCGCCTGATGGCTCTTTCCAAATCTATAACATCCCATCCGGTACTTACGAGGTAAGCGCCTCGTCGGGCACTCACGAAGCCCGCGAGCAGATCGAAATCAGATCCTCACCGGTTTCAGTGAGGCTGCGGCTCGCGACTGAGTCTCGTGAGCTCTCCGGCAGCGGCACCATCTCCGTCTCTCAACTCAACGTCCCGGATAAAGCTCGCCGCGAGTACGCCAAAGCGGAGGAGGCCTACGGCAAGAACAAGCTGCCGGAGGCCCGCGAACATCTCGAGCGGGCGCTTGCAAAGGCCCCGCGGTTCGCCGAAGCGCTCACCCTGCGCGGCATCCTTGAATTGAACCAGGGGAAATTGCAGGAAGCCCTGAGTGATCTCCAGCAGGCCGTCACCGCCGATCCCGGCTACGCTCGTGCCTACATAGCGCAGGGTGCTGCCTTGAATCTCGCGGAAAAGTTCGACGACGCGATTCGCTCGCTGCAAAGCGGCGCCGCGCTCGAGCCTGATTCGTGGCAGGCTTACTTCGAACTGAGCAAGGCAATGCTCGCCAAGGATCAGTATGAAGAAAGCCTCAAATATGCCACGAAAGCCGCTGACTTGATGAGCGACTTCCCTCAGATTGGAATGGTGAAAGCTTACGCCTTGCTCGGAATGCACCGCTACCAGGAAGGGGCCAGCGAATTAGAGCACTTTCTCGCCGTGGAACCCTCCGGTCCGCAAGCCGACTATGCACGCGCCACCCTCAACCAGGCCCGCGCTTTGCTCAGCTCCTCGGCTGCCAAGTGAGACCGCTCCGAGATCGGAGACGTCACGCTTCGGATTTCGCGCGAGAGTTCGGGCTGACGGCCACGGTGTGCAGACCAGTTTGCGCTCTTCTAACCGTTCCAACTTCACTTGGCCGTCTGCTCCAGAAACCGCTTCAGCAGGATGGCAACTTCTTCCGGCTGCTCGAAGGCGGCGTAGTGCCCTGCCTTCGGCACAATCTGCAACGTACTGTTGCGGATTCCGGCGCGCATTTTTTCCAGTTCTTCGCGCGGACTTAAAACATCTGCCGCGCCCCCCAGAATCAGCGTGGGCACGCTGATTTTCGAGAGGCTTGCGGTCGAGTCGGGTCGCTCCGCCATGCCACGCTGCACTGCGGCAATTCCCTGGGCCGTCGACCGCATCATGGTGTGCTTCGCTTTTTCCACGACCTCCGGACGGGTTCGACACGTAACCTCGCCGAGCAACTTCGGCAACATGCCATCGATATATTGTTCCGGACCTTGCTGCAGCACTTCTTCCGCGGCCTGTAGACGGGCTGCCTTGGCTTCGGCATTGTCGGCTGAGGCTTTCGTATTTGCCAGCACAAGCCCGGCCATGCGCTCGCGAAACCTTCGCCAAAATTCGAAAAGAATGTAGCCGCCGATTGAACAGCCGATGAAAACCGCCTTCCCCACCTTCAACTCATCGCAGAGCCTCACCAGGTCTTCCGCGTGTTTCTGCATAGTGGGGTTGCCGTCGCCGACTCCGGACTCGCCCAGACCGCGCAAGTCCGGCATAATCAGCCGGTACTTTGCCGCGAGCTTGTCCTGTACCGGAATCCAGAACTCATGACAAGACGGGAACGGGTGCAAGAGAACAACATCCGGACCTTTGCCTTCGGTCTGGTAGAACAACTCAGCGTCGCTCGTGCGCAGCAGCATGCGATATTAAAAGCACCTTTGCGAATTTCACTTCTCAATCGCCGGGCAGACTTTGCGCCTTCCCTGCGAGCGTACAATAGCACTTTCCGCCCCGATTCGCAGTTATCTATTCAGGCGGCGAGCCCGCGCGGGAACCGCTTCGCCGCACTGCGCGTCGCTTGGCAACGGCTAGGCGGCGATCCTCCTTGCGTCCCAAATTGGCACTACTCTCCGAAAACGGGGCCTGGCACAGCCTTAACGTTGTGCGTTCTTAACTGCCGGCAATTGTCTAGAGCCTCTATTCCAAGCCATTCAGCGGGCGAGGAGCTTTGCTTCAGAGCAGCAGCCGGCACGCTGCTGAAAAACAGGTGGTGGATCGCTTTCCGATTGCCCCATCTCTATTCCTACCAGTTATAGAATGCAGGTCTGCCGCGCAGCTTTCTACTGGGGGAGCAAAAAGCTTTTTCCACCCGCCTCCGGACTGTAGGATTTGTCGCGGGAGTTGCGGCTCAGGAACGCCTCGTACGACTGGTTCTGGACGAGAAGTGGCACGGGGCTGGGGCCAGGGACGCGGCTTGTGCTATGGAAGTACTCAATGTGAATAACATCGCCGACCTTGACGCTAGAGGCGGAACGCATAACCTTTGTGGCTATTGCTTCGGCGAAGACTTGGGCCCCCTCTTTCCCCTCTTTTGTCTTCACCGACAGGACCTTGATCCACAGGTGCTCTGGAGCGTTATCCTGCAAATTCTTATAAACGTATGGCGGCATCTCGCCGAAGGCAGCCGGAGTGCCGGCGATGATTAGAATGAGCGCGCAGCAAACTATTCTGGCAAAACGTGTCTTCATCTCTGCTCACCTCAAATTTCCCGAAGAGTTAGTCCTTCTTCCGCTTCCCCGGCAGCGCCGCCGGATTGTCGTGTGTGCGTTCGCGTATCTCCGCCCGCATGCCGGCGCCGAGCGAGACGGCGTGCTCGCCGAACTTGTCGCGCAGTTTGTCGGCCACGCCCATCGCCTGCTGCCAGCGTTCGTCGCGCGCTCCCGGATCCAGATGCAATTGAACATCCGGCTCGGCAAACATCGCCGCCTGCACGCCAAGCAGCCGGATCAACGATCCCGGTTTGCAATTTCGCCGGAAGAGCTCACGCACAATTGGCAACAGCTCGGTATCGATCTGGGTGGGATGTTCCAGCGTGCGCGCCCGGGTAAAGGTGCTGAAGTCGGCATAGCGCAGCTTGAGCTGTATGCGGCGTGCATGCAACCCGTATTCACGCAGCCGGCGGCAGACTTTCTCGACTAGCTTTGCCAGTGTAGTTTCGAGCATCTCCCGATCTGAAACGTCAACCGAAAACGTGTGCTCATGACTCACAGACTTGGGGCCGGAGTCCTCGCCGATCGCTTCATCAAACCATCCGCCGGCGTCGATACCCGCTGCCTTCTCGGCCAATGTCACCGCCCAATCGCCTATCTGCTCCCGGAGACGCTCGCGACCGTAGCTCGTCAGATCACCGGCCGTCTTTAGCCCCAGCTTCAACAGATGTTCCTCGGTGACTTTTCCGACTCCCGGAATCTTGCGCACCGGCAGCGGAGCCAGGAATGTCCGCTCGCAGCCGGGAACAACCCACAGAACGCCATTGGGTTTCGCCTGGTCGGAGCAAATCTTCGCCACCACGCGGGAGGTCCCGATGCCCACGGAACAGTTCAGCCGCGTGAATTCCTTCATCCGCGTGTGCAGCAAATGCGCCGCACGCAAGGGAGGCCCGTGCAGCCGCTCCGTGCCTGTCATGTCGAGGTACGCCTCATCGATCGACGCCATCTCTACCAGTGGCGAGAACTCTTGCAAAACCGCGTGTACGCGAACCGACTCCTGACGATATCGTTCGGGATGTCCGTCGAGGAAGACGGCATGGGGGCACATCTTAGCGGCTGTGCGCAGCGGCATTGCCGAGTGTATGCCGAACTTCCGCGCCTCATAGGACGCGGCAGCAACCACCCCCCGCTCGTCTGACCGCCCGCCGACGACAACCGCCTTGCCCTTCAAAGAGGGATCGTACAGCTCCTCGACGGAGACGAAGAAGGCGTCCATGTCGACATGGAAGATGGTCGGCATACAGCTCAAGTCCCAGCTCTCAGCTCCCGGTTCCGACAGCGCTACTTGGCAGGCACAACTTTCCTAGCGGCGCTTGCCCGGCCACTCATCAATTCATTCACTAGCGCGTCGGCGCGGTAGATCTTGCGAAGAGATTCGATGATCGCCCGCGTGTCGACTTGGATCGCCCTGCCCTGGCGGTCGTCGTACTGGAAGTCCCACGAGAGCGATTGGATATTACCATCGAAGACGATGCCAACAACCTCGCCATTCTTATCTACCGCCGGCGAACCGGAGTTGCCGCCGATGATGTCCGGGGTTGAAACATCGTTATATGGCGTTTTCAGATTCAGCGCCGCCTTGGAGTTAATCCAGGATTTCGGCAACTCGTATGGATCGTGATTGCCATGCCGCGCCGCGTGTTCAAAGGCCCCGCCGAGACTGGTGGAGGAAGGAATCTTCTTGCCGTTCTGCTGGTATCCCTTCATCGCGCCGTAGCTTAACCGCAAAGTAAAGGTTGCATCCGGGTACATATCGGTTCCCTGCACGGCAAATCTCGCCTTCGCAATCAGCGTGCCGCTGTCACGCAGAACGGACTCCACCTCGTCGTCCCATTGCTTGCGGATGGCTCGTGCTTCCGGATCAATGTTACGCATCAGCACAATCAACGGGTCCTTGCTCTGCTCCACTGCCGGCAAGCCGCCCTCGTAGAGCTGCTTGCGGTAACCGACGTCGTTCAGTCTTGTATTCTCAATCGCTTCCTGCGCGACAGCATCTGGACTCCGTCCGCCCAGAACCTGCTTCACCACTGCATTCTCTGGGCCAAGTTTTTCCCGCATCAACCGCAGAGACGTCGCCAGCTCCACCGCATCCAGCGCTTTGTAAACCGGAGCGGTTGAGAACAACTGTTGCTCCACTGACGGCAAGCGCGCCTGGCCATACTCGCGAAGGCGCTGATTGTTGGGCTTCGCCATTTCGGCGGCAACCCGCACCAACATACGCGCCACATGGGGCTCCGCTCCGGCGAACCCGCCCAGAGTTTCAATAAAGGAGTATGAAGTAAAGAGCTGCTCTTGTCTTTGCACGGCCTTCGCAATTGCGTCCCAGGCTGCGCCGTATTCGGACTTCATCTTCGGGTCGCTGTCGACGGCTTTGCGCAGGGCTGCCTCACTGTTCGCTTTCCCCTCCATCAACTGCTTGTCCATGAGCCCGTCATAACGTCCTTTGTAAGCCTTCAGCGCGTTCTCATAGCCAAAGAGATCGTCGGATGCGATGCGGAAGTTCTCCGTCGATTCCGCCGCAAACGTCTTTAAAGCCTGGTAGCGCTGCGTTAGCGCTATCCAACGTGAACGGCGTCTGCACGTCTCTCAGATAATTCAGTTGCGCCAGCGTTAGCAGCCGCTCGGTCCGTCCCGGATTGCCGGAAACAAACACCAGATCGCCCTCCTTGACGCCGCCGTGGGAAAACTTCAGGTAATCCCTCAGATGTGCGGGCCGGCCATTTTCGTACACACGAAAGAATGCTATATCGAGGTCGTAGCGCGGAAATTCGAAGTTATCGGGATCGCCGCCAAAGAACGCGACCCTCTCTTCAGGCACGAACACCAGGCGCACGTCTGTGTAGCGCTTGTATTTGTAAAGCTGGTACAAGCCGCCGGCGTAGAAGGTCACAAGTTCGCACCGCAGCCCGCTCTTTCTGGTGCAATCGGCCTCAAGCTGGGTCATCATCTCGCGTTGCGCCTGCCCCGCTTCGGCGACATTCATGGGTGGATGCGCCGCGCCCTGCACCTGGGGGGTAACGTCTTCAATTTCTTGCAGCACGTTTAGCTCGAGCGCCGGACACTTCTTTTCCTCGGCGTTCGTCTTGGCCAGGAAGCCGCTCTGGATGTAGTCCCTTTCCCGGGTGGAGAGATCCTGAACACACTCGCGCCCTACGTGATGGTTGGTGAAGGCAAGGCCATCGGCCGAAACGAACGAGCCTGAACCGCCGTTGTTGAAGCGCACCGATCCCAGCCGCAGATGATCGAGCCACGCCTGCGACGGCGCGAAACCATATTTGGCCTTGATGCGCCGCACCGGCGCACTATTGAACAGCCACATCCCCTCATCCGCCAAGGCCACTCCGCACGCCAGGTAGAGAACCACCGCAAGCGTCCCAAGCCTTCTCTTCATAACCTCCACCCTGGAATCTCCTTCATACACATCGACTGCTGCCCGATGACAAACGCCATATCATACGACATGACGCCGTGACGCGGCTTGAGTACCCATCTGAAATTTGGCGAGAATACGATTGGGCTTCGGTTGTTTTCCGGATAACAACATTTCCGGAATCGCTCTTACACCCCAGCACGCGAATACCGCGCGTGCCGGACCCGGCCTTCCACCCCAGCACGCTAATACCGCGCGTGCCGGGACCCGGCTCTTCCACCCCAGCACGCGAATACCGCGCGTGCCGGGGACCCCGGCTGCGGAAACCGCGAGAAAAAAGCCCGGAGGGTCTCTCCGGGCTGCGATTGACGAGGGCGGCTGTTGGCAGCCGTCCTGAATCGTGGTTGCTACTTTACGGCTGGCAGACCTAACGCATAGCTGTTCAGCACCTTCACGTAGTTGGCACGCTCGAAGGCAGCGGGATGCGCTACGTTCTTCTGGCTCAAACTGCCCTGCATCTGCTCGATTGAATTGTACTCGTGCGTTTCAAGCCACTCGCGGACTTCGCCTTCCAGGGTCTTGAGGTAGCCAACTCCCTGTTCGAGCAGTGCCGAGGTCATCATGGCGACCTTGGCGCCGGCCGCCATCGACTTCAGCACATCTTCCGCCGTGTGAACGCCGCCCGTGATCGCCATGTCGGCCTTGATCTTGCCAAACAGGATCGCGACCCAGTGCAGACGCAGTTTCAGTTCGTTCGAGCGGCTCAGAACCAGGTGCGGAACCACTTCGAGCGCTTCCAGGTCAAAGTCGGGCTGATAGAAGCGGTTGAACATCACCAGTCCTTCCGCGCCCGCCTTCTCCAGCTTCAGCGCCATGTTGCCCGTCGAACTGAAGTAGGGCCCGATCTTCACTGCAACCGGGATCTTGACGATCGCCGTCACGGCCGCGACCAGGTCAAGATACATGTTCTCGATGTCGTTGGCGCTTTGCGTGATATCGGTAGGAACGAAGTAGACGTTCAACTCCAACGCATCCGCACCGGCCTGCGCCATCTGCTTCGCGTAATCGATCCAACCGCCCTTCGACACCCCGTTCAGGCTGGCGATGACCGGGATTCCCAGTGCCTTCTTCGCCTGGCTGATATGCTCCAGATACTTCTCCGGTCCAAGGTTATAGGTATTGAAGTCGGGATAGTAGCCCTGTGCCTCGGCCGAAACGTCCGCCGATTGCCACAGATTGCGATCAAGGTCGTTGCTCTCGATCATGATCTGCTCTTCAAACAGCGATTCCAGCACTACGGCGGCTGCACCCGCGTCTTCCAGTTTGCGCAGGTTCGCCAAGTCCTTGCACAGCGGCGAGGAAGAGGCGACCAACGGACTTTTCAGCTTCAGTCCTAAGTAGTTCGTCGAAAGATTAATCATTTGCGGCCCCCTTGCTCAGCGGCTTTCCGTCTTCCGGTTTCGCCTCGTTTTTTGATGCCGGACCAGGCATCGCTGCCAGGTACTCGTAGAGCTTCCAGCGCTCATTCACTTCTTCCTGTGCTCCCTTCAGCAGCACGGCGGCATGATCGGGATGCGCCTGCCGCAGCATGGTGTACCGCGTTTCGTTGTAGATGTACTTTTCCAACGGAACCGTCGGAGCCTTGGAATCGAGCACGAAGGGATTCTTGCCTCCCTCGGCCAGCATCGGGTTGTAGCGGAACAGCGGCCAGTGACCGGACGTAACGGCAAGTTTCTGCTGATCGAGTCCGTGCACCAGATCGTAGCCGTGCGCGATGCAGTGGCTGTAAGCGATGATGATCGATGGACCATCGTAGGCCTCCGCTTCCAGGAACGCCTTGACTGTCTGCATGTCGCTTTGGCCCATTGCGATGCGGGCGACATAAGCCGTTCCGTAATTGACGGCCATCATCGCCAGGTCCTTCTTGGGACGCGGTTTGCCGGCAGCCGCAAACTTGGCGACCGCCCCCATCGGTGTTGCCTTCGACATCTGTCCGCCGGTGTTGGAGTACACCTCGGTATCGAGCACCAGGATGTTGACATTGCGTCCCGAAGCGACCACATGATCGAGACCACCGTAACCGATGTCATACGCCCAGCCATCGCCGCCGACTGCCCAAACAGCCTTTTTCACCAGCGCATCGGCAAGACTGAGCAAGTCTTTGCCCTCGGCTGTCTTGATGCCCTGCAACTTCTGTTTCAGTTCGACTACCCGCGCCCGTTGCTCGCGGATGCCTCTTTCGCCGCTCTGATCGGCCGTCAGCAGGGCCTTCACGAGCACCTCTGGTAACTGGCCGCCCAGCCGAACCAGCAGCTCCCGCGCGTACTCGGTCTGCTTGTCGTAGGCAAGCCGGAACCCCATGGCGAACTCCGCCGCATCTTCAAATAACGAGTTCGACCAGGCGACGCCCCGCCCGTCCTTGTTGAACGTGTAAGGAGTGGTTGGCAGGTTGGCACCGTAAATCGACGTACAGCCGGTAGCATTTCCAACCATGGTGCGGTCGCCAAAAAGCTGCGTCATGAGCTTTATATAAGGCGTTTCGCCGCAACCCGAGCAGGCGCCCGAGAATTCAAATAACGGTTGCAGCAACTGCACGTCTTTCACCTGAGTCAGGCTCAAGGCGCTGCGGTCGACCTCCGGCAGGCTGAGGAAGTAATCCCAGTTGCGCGCTTCCTGCTCGCGCAGCGGAATCTGCGGAACCATATTAATGGCGCGGTGCTTGGGCTCCGTCTTCGATTTCGCCGGGCAGGCTTCGATGCAGAGGGCGCATCCAGTGCAATCTTCTGGCGCAACCTGCAGCGTGTACTTGGAACCGGAGAAGTTCTTCCACATTGCGTCTTTCGACTTGAAGGTCGCGGGAGCATCCTTCAGCAAGCCGCTGTCATAGATCTTGGCGCGAATCACGGCGTGCGGGCAAACCAGCACGCACTTGCCGCACTGAATGCAGAGCTTCTCATCCCACTCCGGAATTTCGAGCGCGATGTTTCGCTTTTCCCACTGTGCCGTGCCGGTGGGGAAGGTGCCGTCGACGGGAAGCGCGCTCACCGGCAGATCGTCGCCGTTGCCCAGAATCATGGGGGCCAGCACGTTCTGCACAAACTCCGGAGCCTGTGCCGGAACCGCGAGGCGAACGGCCTTGCTGCTGCTGGCGGTTGCGGGAACCTTCACTTCGTGCAGCTGCGCCAGCGCCGCATCGACGGCGGCAAAGTTCTTCGCCACCACCGACTCGCCGCGCTTGCCGTAGGTCTTCTCGATCGAATGCTTAATGGCCTCGATCGCTTCTTCCTTCGGCAGCACGCCGGAGATGGCGAAGAAGCAGGTCTGCATGATGGTGTTGACGCGGCTGCCCATTCCGGTGTCCTTGGCCACCGTGTAGCCGTCAATCACGTAGAACTTCAGCTTCTTATCGATGATCTGCTGCTGCACTTTGCGCGGCATTTCATCCCAGACCTGGCCGGCGGGGAACGGGCTGTTCAGCAGGAACACCGCGCCCTGGTCCGCATAGCGCAACATGTCAATACGCTCCAGGAACGAGAACTGGTGGCAAGCCACGAAGTTCGCGCGCGAGATGAGGTAGCTCGACTTGAGCGGCTTCGGACCGAAGCGCAGGTGCGAGGTCGTAATCGAGCCCGACTTCTTCGAGTCGTATACGAAATAGCCCTGCGCGTAGAAATCGGTGTCTTCGCCGATTATCTTGATCGAGTTCTTATTCGCGCCCACCGTGCCGTCGGCGCCAAGGCCGTAGAACAGCGCTCGCACCGTCTTCGGGTGCTCGGTTGAAAACTGCGCGTCGTAGTCGATGCTGGTGTGGGTGACATCATCAACGATACCCACGGTGAAGTGGTTCTTGCTCTTCGCCTTGCCTAGCTCGTCGAAGATGCCCTTGACCATCGCCGGCGTGAACTCCTTGGAGGAGAGTCCGTAACGGCCGCCGATCACCTTTGGCATGGACTTGAACTTCAGCGTGCCGCTGGCCTGCGCCTCTGCCAGTACCGTCAGCACATCCTGGTACATCGGCTCGCCCAGGCAGCCGGGTTCCTTGGTGCGGTCCAGCACCGCGATGCTCTTTGTCGTGGCAGGCAGCGCTTGCAGGAAATGCTCCGCCGAGAACGGACGATAGAGGCGGACCTTGACCAGCCCAACCTTCTGGCCCTTCTCGACCATCACTTCCACGGCTTCCTCGGCAACTTCGGCGCCGGAGCCCGTAAGGATGATGACCTGCTCCGCATCCGGCGCGCCGGAATACTGGAACAATTCGTACTTGCGGCCGACCAGGCCGGCAAATTTATCCATCGCATTCTGCACGATGGTGGGTACGGCGAGATAGAACGGGTTGACGGTCTCGCGCCCCTGGAAATAGACATCGGGATTCTGCGCCGTGCCGCGCAGCATTGGACGGTCCGGCGTCAGCCCGCGTTTGCGGTGCGCCTGAACCAGTTCGTCGGAAATCATCGCCTGCAGATCTTCCTTCGCCAGGGCTTCCACTTTGGCGACCTCATGCGAGGTGCGGAAGCCATCGAAGAAGTGCAGGAACGGCACACGCGATTCCATCGATGCCGCTTGCGAAATCAGCGCCATGTCCATGACTTCCTGCACCGAGTTGGAAGCCAGCATGGCAAAGCCAACGCCGCGCACCGACATGACATCCTGGTGATCGCCGAAAATCGACAGCGCAGCAGCTGCCAGCGAACGGGCCGCAACATGAAGCACGCAGGGAGTCAACTCGCCCGCGATCTTGTACATGTTCGGGATCATCAGCAGCAGCCCCTGCGCCGACGTGAATGTGGTGGCCAGGGCGCCGCCTTGTAACGCCCCATGCAGCGCGCCGGCCGCTCCGGCCTCGCTCTGCATCTCCACTACTTGGGGAATCGTACCCCAGATGTTCGGTTGGCCATCAGACGACCATTGATCCGAAAACTCACCCATCGGCGATGAGGGAGTGATCGGATAGATCGCGATGACCTCGTTGATCTTGTGGGCAACGTATGCAGCCGCTTCATTGCCATCAATCGTTATATAAGGTCTGTTCATCGAATGATTCACTCTCAAATACGAAATTTAGGTTAGGGTTGCCGCTCCACCGTCAGGCCTGGAACAAGCCACGGTTGCAACGGCCAATCGCTGACACCGGAGTCGTCATGAAGCCGCGCCAGCACTAGTTTCCGCACATCAGGCGCGCTCCGCATTCGTCGGCGACCACCTCTCCGGCGAGTCCCTGCGCTTCCTGGACTGGCTGAACCTCTTAAAACTTAAGCGAATTGCGGACCATGGCATGCTTTCGCGGAGGTCCACGGTGGTCTCAGTGCCTGCTTGCCAGTCCGGACAATGAAATCCAGGGAACAACACCATTACAGAGCCCAGCGCACAAAATCGCTGTGACGGTCCTCACAAAATTCCGTGATTCCGGCCTGAACAGGCGATTTTTGTGAGTTAATTCACTAAGCAGGGTGACAAGCATGCACTGCGGAAGGATTTTGCCTGCAATTCGATCCGAATTTGACTTACCGACATACGATTATGGGGGTTTTCCTCACATCAAGTGCGGATTCCTTTCCTGCTCAGGCGCCAACACGCCTTCCGGCATAGCGCCACCGTTGTACTCGGCCAGCCGATTCTTCCATTTCAGGAAGTCTGTGATCGTTTGCGGCTCAATGCGGATTTCAACGCGCCGCAGGCTCGCCAGCAGCAGGTTCATCTCGTTCATGAAGCCGCCGGGCCGCCGCAGGTTCTTTTTCGACTTCCTGCTCACTGCCATTTCGCGGGCATGCATTTCCAGCAACCCCCATCCATCGGGTAGCTCCTCGGCCCGCAATAAACCGCGCGGCGCCACGTAATAGCGTTCGCAGCCCAGGGCAATCTCGGCATCCGTTCGCCACTGTTTTTCACGATCGGCGAGGAAATCGGCGCGACTCAGCTTGCACTCGACGAGCACGGAGTGGCACTTCCCTTTCCAGCCAATCGCATCCGGCATTTCGCCGCTCGTGCAGCCTTGCTCGCTGAGCACAATTCCGCATCGGTACCTCCGCAACCAGGCGATGGCGGCTTCCACCAGCTTTGCGTGCGTCATAAGTAGTTTGTAGCCGAACCCGGAGAGAAAATCGAGTGGCTTGCAAGGGTCATGCGGCAGCCCAACCCTTCCGCCCGGCCGCGACGGCATTTCCGGCCCTCGCTGAGCAGCGATCGTAGCCGGGAAACTTATGGAAAGCTGCCTGTTTTCGCGATTGTGGTTAAACCCGCACCGGCCAGCGCTGGGTTTGATAGAATTTTTCTACCTCCTATGACTCCAGATACGCAGTTCTGTGACGTGCCCGCCGCGATTGAAGAGATCCGCGACGGTCGAATGATCATTGTCGTGGACGACGAAGACCGCGAAAACGAAGGCGACTTGACCATGGCCGCCGAAAAAGTCACCCCTGAGGCGATCAACTTTATGGCCAAGTATGGCCGTGGCCTGATCTGCCTGGCGATGACGGAACAGCGGCTGGACCAGCTCCGGCTCGGCCCCATGAGTGCCGAGAACACTTCCAACTTCGGCACCGCGTTCACCGAATCGATCGATGCGCGCGACGGCGTCTCGACCGGCATCTCTGTCTTCGACCGCGCGCAAACCATCAAGGTGGCAATCGATCCCGCGGCCCGCCCAGGCGATCTGGCCCGTCCCGGACACGTCTTTCCCTTGCGCGCTCGCCAGGGCGGCGTGCTGGTGCGCGCCGGACAGACCGAGGCTTCCGTCGACCTGGCCCGCATGGCCGGACTCGTTCCCGCGGGCGTCATCTGCGAGATCATGAATGACGACGGCACCATGTCCAGGGTGCCGCAACTAAAAGAATTCTGCCGGCAGCACAAGATGAAGATGCTGACCGTGGCGGAACTCATTCGCTACCGGCTGCAAACGGAAACCTACCTCGTCCGCCTCGGCGAGGCGGTCGTTCCAACCCGCTACGGCGACTTTCGCATGATTGCCTACCAGTCGCAGATCGACGGGCAGGCGCATGTCGCGCTAGTGAAGGGCGAAGTGGAAAAAACCGGCGATCTCCCCACCCTTGTGCGGATGCACTCGCATTGCCTTGCGGGAGATGTCTTCGGCGCCACCTCGTGTGAATGCCGCAACATGCTGGACCAATCCATGAGAATGATCGCCGACGAAGGCCGCGGCGCCATCATCTACCTGCACCAGACTTCCAAGGGCTTTTCCGTCGAGCAGCTGGGCGGGAAAATCACGCTGCAATTTCATCGCGACATTCGCCTGGCAACGCTCCCCGATTCGCAGCGCAAAACTCAACGCGAGATTGGCATCGGCGCTCAGATCCTGAGCGACCTCAAACTTAAGCGCCTGCGTCTGCTCACCAATCGCCCGCGCAAGGTGGCCTCCCTGGAAGGCTTCGGCCTGGAGATTATCGAGCAGGTGCCGGTGCCGGTTGCCGCGGCAGCATGTCAGGATTAAGCCATAGCCATTTCAGATTTAAGATTTCAGATTTTTGATTTCAGATTGAAAATCAAAGAAGCTATCCGCACAGCTTTCAATCTTCATTCTGAAATCTTCATTCTGAAATAGCTTATCTTCAGTATCCCTTCTGCTTATCGACCAGGCCGAGCAGCGGTTCACCGGCAAAATAACGGCGCAGATTCTGCGAGTAGAGTTCGTATTGGCGCTCCCATAGCAGATCGTCAAACCCGGCGACGTGAGGCGTGATCAGGATCTCAGGCACGTCCCACAACGGCGAGTCAGGCGGGAGTGGCTCCTTTTCCATTACGTCGAGTCCGGCGCCGGCAAGATGCCCTTCGCGTATGACTCGCACCAAGGCCGCCGAATCGAGCTGGATGCCGCGACCCACATTAAACAGGCAAGCGCCGCGTTTCATCTTGCGGAGCCGTGCTTCATTGAATAGGCCCGTGGTCTTTTCGGTGACGGGCGCGGCCACCACCACAAAGTCGGCCAGCGGCAGCGCTTCATCCAGTTGATCAAATCCAAATACCTGCTGTGCCGGCTCGCTGGGAAGGTTCGTATGCTCCCGCACGGCAATGACGCGCATTCCCGCCGCGTGCGCCATTTGCGCCAGCGGACGCCCGATCGCGCCGAAACCGACGACGAGCAGCGTTGAACCGCGTATTTCGCGCGGATGAGGCACTTCATCCCACAAGAGCTCCTGCGCCCACACATGCTTGCGTTGAAAGTCGCGGGCTCGATGCAGTTGCCTGCCGACAGCCCAGACCAGGCCCATGGCGTGTTCGGCCACCGCGGGGCCATGCACGTCGCGGGCGTTCGTCACCACGACATCGCTGGCCACCACTTCCGGCAGCAGCAGCGCATGCACGGCCGCCGCGGTCGAGTGAATCCATTTCAAGCGGCTGGCCGCCTTGAATTGCTCCGCCCTCATCGAAAACGCAATCATCAGATCCGCGTCCACGATCTCGGCCTTGAGGCCGTCGTAGCCGTTGAGTTGCACCACGTCGAGTTGAGGAAAATCATGCCGAATGCGATCGGCAAACGACGTCGGCGGAATCCAGAGATGGAAATGATGATGCACCGCGATAACAAGTTTCATTGGCATGATCAGAGTAGTTGAAACGAACTCCGGGAAAAGTTTTTTACAGCCAGTGCCGAGCGGCTTACGCGTTCTTCTTGATCCGCAGATCGCGCCCCGTCATCTCCTTTGGCTGCGCAATGCCCAGCGCGCCGAGCGCGGTCGGCGCTATGTCCTGCAACGCGCCATCCGGGCGCAGCGCAAACTGCTTCGCATCTTCGGCGATGTAAATAAACGGCACCGGATTGGTGGTGTGAGCCGTTTGCGGCCCGCCGGTTTCCGGATCGATCATTTGCTCGGCGTTGCCATGATCGGCGGTCACCAGCACGAGGCCGCCGCAGCGCTTGATGGCCGCGTAAATCTCGGCCAGACAGCCGTCCACGGTCTCGACAGCCCGGATGGTTGGCGGAATTTTGCCGCTGTGCCCAACCATGTCGGCATTGGCGAAGTTCGCGATCACCACGTCGAATGTTTTGTCCTCTATGGCTTTTACCACGGCTTCGGCGACGCCTTTGGCACTCATTTCCGGCTGCAAATCGTAGGTAGCCACCTTCGGCGACTGAATCAGCACGCGATCCTCGCCCGGAAACGGCTTCTCCACGCCGCCGTTGAAGAAGAACGTGACGTGCGCGTATTTCTCGGTTTCGGCGACCCGTAGATTGCGCATGCCAAGGTTCGCCATCACATTCGCCAGAATGTTCGTCAGGCGCTCGGAAGGCACTACGACGGGCAGCTTGAACTTGGCGTCGTACTCGGTCATGCAAACGTACTGCAAGCTTTTGGGTACTTCGTCGCGTGGAATAGCCGTGTCCAGCGCCGCGGCATCCGGAAGATCGCGCCCGCCCTCGGCCGTAAGGCCGCTCTCGCGAGCCAGACAGCGCGTAATCTGCCGCGCCCGGTCGGCGCGAAAATTAAAGTTGATCACAACATCTTCAGACCGGATCGTTCCCACCGGCTCGCCACGCACGCCGGTGCAGACAAACGGAATGACAAACTCGTCGGTAACGCCGCGATCGTAGGAATCCTTCATCCCCCGCACCGGATCGGTATAGGTGGCTACGGCCTTGCCGTGCACCATGGCATCGAAGGCCTTCTTTTGCCGATCCCACTTGCGGTCGCGGTCCATGGCGTAATAACGGCCATCGACGGCGGCGATCTGGCCGATGCCGTACTCCCGAATCTTCTGCTGCAACTGCTCGATGTAGCCCGCGCCGGAGTCCGGCAGCGTGTCGCGGCCGTCCATAAAGCAGTGAACAAAAACGCGCTCCACGCCGTTCTGCTTCGCCATCCTCAATAGCGCATAGAGATGGTTCTGATGCGAGTGGACGCCGCCGTCGGAGAGCAATCCGCAAAAGTGCAATCGCCGTCCATTTATCTTGGCGTGCTTCATGGCGTCGAGCAGCACGGGATGCCTGAACAACTCGCCGTTCTCGATCATCAGATCGATGCGGGTAATATCCATGTGAACGACGCGCCCGGCGCCGATGTTCAGGTGCCCGACTTCGCTGTTGCCCATCTGCCCGTCCGGCAGCCCGACAAAGCGCCCGCTGGTGTGAATCAGCGTGTTCGGATACTCGGCGAGCAGCTTGTCATAATTCGGCTTGCGCGCCAGCGAAATGGCGTTGGCCTTCGAGGGCGGCGCATAACCCCAGCCATCGAGGACGATCAGAACGAGAGGTTTGGGCTTAGGCATTTCAGATTTTAGGTTTTTAGATTTCAGATTTTAGATTTCTCCGAGATGCGGTGATTCGTGACGCTGCGAATATCTTCACGAGCTCACCTGCTTCTCGAAGGAGAGGCTCGACATTCTGCTCGGAGGTGATTGACGCCTCATCCAGCAGTTCCAGCCAGAATGCCGTTTCGTCGGCCTCCTCGATCACAGTGCCCATCTTTGCAATATATTCAGGGTTCGAGCGAGACCGACAAACAGCACGATAGTTCGCCGCAACTGAAGTTCCGCTCCTTAGCAGTTGTTTCCCAATCATTTGTGCTTCGGAGTTTCTCGGCAGCACCTGCACAAATTTAATGATTCGGATCGCAAACTGCTTGGTTCGCAACTTCAGTTCTTCTGCGTTCAACAGATATCTCCGCTTTGCGCATTTCAGACTTTGGATTTCAGATTTCAGATTGTGATTTCAGGTTTCCTCTTGCAACCCGCCGAGGCGGTCGCTGGAATTCAATCTGAAATCTTCAATCTTCAAATCTGAAATGTCCTACGCCCCTGCGCTCTCCATCAGTTCGCCGTTATAGTTCAGCGCCGCCAGGCCGAGAAAGTTCGCCGCGACTCCGAGCTGTTCCTCGATGCGCAGCAACTGGTTGTACTTGGCGATGCGGTCGGTACGCGAGGCCGAACCGGTCTTGATCTGGCCGACGCCGGTGGCCACCGCCAGGTCCGCAATAAATGCGTCTTCGGTTTCGCCGGAGCGGTGCGAGATCACGGACGTGTAGCCGTTGCGGCGCGCCATCTCGATTGCCTCCAGCGTCTCGGTGACGGTGCCAATCTGGTTCAGTTTGATCAGAACCGAGTTGGCCACGCCCAAGTCGATGCCGCGAGCCAGCAGCGCGGTGCTGGTCACAAAAATGTCGTCGCCGACCAGTTGGATTTTGTCACCCATCTCGTCGGTCAGCATCTTCCAGCCGTCCCAGTCGTCCTCGGCCAGACCATCTTCAATGGACACAATCGGGTATTGGCGCACCCAGTCGGCATAGAACTTCACCATCTGCGCCGAGCTTTTGCTGGATTTATCGCTCTTCTTGAAGGTGTATTTGCCATCGCTAAAAAATTCGCTCGCCGCCGGGTCCAGCGCAATCGCAATCTGGTCGCCCGCCTTGTAGCCCGCCTGCTGGATGGCCTCGAGAATCACCTCGATAGCTTCGGCATTGGCCTTGAGAGAGGGAGCAAAGCCGCCCTCGTCGCCGACCGCGGTGTTATAGCCCTTCTTCTTCAGCACAGACTTCAGGGCATGAAACGTCTCAGCTCCCCAGCGCAGCGCCTCGGCAAACGACGGCGCTCCGACCGGCATCACCATGAACTCCTGAAAATCCACATTGCTGTCGGCGTGCGCCCCGCCATTGATAATGTTCATCATCGGGCACGGCAAAATGTTCGCGGTCACGCCGCCCAGGTAACGGTAGAGCGGCAGATCGTAGTAATCGGCAACTGCACGCGCCGCAGCCATGCTTACGGCAAGAATCGCATTGGCGCCCAGTTTGCCCTTGTTCTCCGTGCCATCCAGTTCGATCATCCTGGCGTCGATCTCAGCCTGGCGCGAGGCATCCATGTCCATAAGCGCCGGAGCGATCACCTCGTTCACGTTGTGCACGGCGTTGAGCACGCCCTTGCCCAGATAGCGCGATTTGTCGCCGTCGCGAAGCTCCACGGCCTCGTGCTCGCCGGTGGATGCGCCGCTCGGAACGATGGCGCGGCCCTTTGCCCCGCTTACCAGTGTCACTTCAGCTTCTACCGTGGGGTTTCCGCGTGAATCCAGAACTTCGCGCGCATGAATCAGTTCGATTTCCGTCATAACGATTCCCTTCTTGTACTGATAGATCGGCGCCTCGGCGCCGCCTCGCAGCTTCAATTGAGAGTGCAGGTTAAATCAGACAGCTCTAGCTCAAAACTATGATTATAGCCGTTCACCCCGGTCACAGCTTCGGAGTGAGCGGCGGAAATACGGAGTGTAAGGATCAAGAGGCGCCCCGGCGCGCGCCACCGACAACGCCATTAGCGACGACGCGGACTGCCACACCTGTGCGTTGTACATCTCAGAAGAGGTCACAGTTGCGCGTGTTGGGGCAGTCACCTTCCAACCAAGTGCATGACCGCTTCCGGATAACGCGTTCCCGACGCCGCGTCCGGCGGGAATACTTCGTTGATCCGCCGCAGGTCTTCCGGCGTAAGCTTTACGTTCACTGCCGCGGCGTTTTCTTCCAGGTACTTGCGGCGCTTTGTGCCTGGGATCGGAATAATATCCTTGCCTTGCGCAAGCACCCAGGCGAGCGCCAACTGAGACGCCAGACAGCCTTTTTGCTTGGCGATCTCTTCCACTCGCTTGACCAGATCCAGGTTCTTCTGGAAGTTCTCTCCCTGAAAGCGCGGCGCGGTGCGACGGTAGTCATCTGCCGGCAGGTCCTCGAATCGCCTGAACTGCCCCGTCAGAAACCCGCGTCCGAGCGGGCTGTAGGCGACAAACCCGACTCCGAGTTCCCGGCAGGCAGCCAACGTACCTTGTTCAGGCTCGCGGCTCCACAGCGAATATTCGGTTTGCAGCGCTGCTATCGGATGCACCTTGCTGGCCCGCCGCAATGTCTCCGGAGCGGCTTCCGAGAGCCCCAGGTAACGCACCTTGCCTGCTTCAACCAGACTTTTCATAGCACCGACCGTCTCTTCAATCGGCGTATTGGCGTCGACCCGATGCTGGTAGTAGAGATCGATAACGTCGACCTGCAACCGCCGCAGGCTGTCCTCGCAGGCAGTGCGGACGTACTCGGGACGCCCATTCACTCCGCGCAGATTGGGATTCCGCGGATCGCGCATGATGCCGAACTTGGTTGCCAACACCACCTGTTGCCGTCGCCCTTTGATGGCTCGCCCAACCAACTCCTCGTTGATATGCGGACCATACATGTCAGCGGTGTCGAGGAAATTGATTCCCAACTCCAGGGCACGGTGAATCGTCGCAATCGATTCGTCATCGTCGCGAGCGCCATAGAAATCCGACATCCCCATGCAGCCGAGTCCCAGGGCTGAAACCTTCAGTTCCGACTTGCCAAGTCCTCTCTTCTCCATCGACTCCATCGACCAATCCCCTCCGGACAGTTTGGATGTTGTGCCCCCACCCCACGATATTACGCGCAATCGCTATACCCACAAACCGTGCCTGTTCTTCCGCAGCAGCTCCGCTGTAAGCAGGTGACAACTCAGATACTGCCACTCTCACTTTCGCTGGAGATAACCGGAGTCCTGAGTTACTATCTGTCGGCCAAGACAGTCGCGGAGGGGATGAGAAACTTCAAGGTCCGTAGATCACGAGCAAGCACTCTAGATTATGTAAAATTTACCTAGAAGGCATCTTTCCGGTCTTTTCTTTACACTAACTATTGAGTAGCCGCGTCGAGATGCTCGAAAACAAAGGTGATTCTATGAAGGCTGTTTTGTTTGTCGACGACCACGAGGTGCTGGCGCGATTGAGTTGTGAAATTCTGGAAATGCAAGGCTACCGGGCAGTCTCTGCATACAGTGCCGCCGATGCACTGGATAAGTTCGCCAAAGAGAGATTCGACATTCTGGTGACGGACTTTCGCATGGAAGGCATGAATGGCTTGGAGCTGGCAAAGCAGGTACACCAGAAAGATCCAAGCGTTCCGGTCATCATCGTTACCGGTTATGGTCCGGTTGACGGCGGCAAGGATGTGAATGCCTGCCTTCAGAAGGAGCAGCTCTTTCCCGCCTTGCTGGAAAAAATCAAACTCTACCTCGGCGAAAGCGAAGCTGCGGAAACAGTGCGTACAGCTTAGACTGTTAGACGGTCGCAATTATTAGCATCAATCAAGGACGCCCCGCGGCGTCCTTTGTCATAAGCAGCAACGGTCGCGATGGTGCATGCCGCCTGTTGGCCCCGCGAGCTTGTTTCGCTGTACCATGGATGCCCATTCGGCTGCCACGAACCGCCGAAGCGGGGTTTCATGGGTTTGCACAGCTCATCTTCCTCATCGGTAGTTACGCAAGCTGTGGTCGGCTTCCTGCAGGGGATACCGCCCTTTCAGTTTCTGGATGCCGCCGAGTTGACATCGCTCGCCGCCGGCATGTCTCTGGAATACTTCCCCAAGAACACCCTGGTAATCAGCGCCGGCAGCAAGGCCTCCGAGTCGCTCTACATCATCAAAAAGGGCGGCGTGAAGCTGGCGCTCAAGACCGACGATGGAGCCGAGGTCATCCTCGACATGCGCGGCGAAGGCGAGTTCTTTGGCGTTTTATCCACCATGGGCGGCGATGTTGCGCGGCTGGACGTAACCACGGTGGAGGACACGCTCTGCTACAGCCTGCCCGCGTCCCAGTTTCAGCAGCTCAGCACGACTCATGCCGAGATTTCGGGATACTTT
Organism: uncultured Acidobacteriota bacterium; assembly: GCA_963842345.1. Taxonomy (GTDB): domain Bacteria; phylum Acidobacteriota; class Terriglobia; order Terriglobales; family Acidobacteriaceae; genus CAWBRT01. The sequence continues at coordinate 23,586 of CAWJGD010000019.1, read as the reverse complement.
CTGCGCACTTCGGTAACGCGCTATGTGGATCGCAGTCTCGCCGAGATTCGCGAACGCGCGCGCGTGCTCTCCGAAGGCGAGCGCCTGATGTTTTCGCTTTCGGTGGCTGACCTGATCCGCCGGCCGGTGACCAAGTGCGACCAGAAAGTAACGGTGCAGGCCGCGGCACGGCAAATGGTGGCTTCGCGCTCCAGTTCGATCGTTGTAGTCGACGAAGCCGGACATGCCATCGGCATCCTGACCGACAAGGATCTGCGCGAGAAGATCGTTGCCCAAGGCGTCCCGCTCGATACGCTGGTGGGGTCGGTCATGAGTTCCCCGGTGATCGCCGTCGACTCCGACGAGCGTGTGTTCGAGGCATTGTTGCAGATGCTGAGCCACAACATTCATCACCTGGTGGTCACCCAGCAGGGAGCGCCGAAAGGTATCATCACCAATCACGATCTTTTGCTGCTCCAGGGCAAATCGCCTCTGGCCGTCATGCGCCATCTGGGGAAGCAGCGCACGTTGGACGATCTGATCGCGGCGCAGGAGCGTGCCGCGGAGGTCATTCCGTTGTTGATCTCCGAAGGAGCCAAGGCAAGCCACATCACGCGGGTCGTCGCCGAAATCAATGACCGCGTGCTGTTGAAGATCATCGAATTCGCGGAAGCCGAATCGGGTCCTCCGCCTGTTCCTTATTGCTGGGTTGCCATGGGTAGCGAAGGCAGGCGCGAGCAGACATTCAAAACCGACCAGGACAACGGATTGATCTACAGCGATCCCGAGGACGAGTGGCAGCGCAAAGCCGCGAAAGAATATTTCACCAGCCTCACGGCATTCATCCGCGCCGCTCTCGAGCGTTGTGGCTATCCGCCTTGCGAGGGAGGTTACATGGCGAGCAACCTCCGCTGGCGGCAGTCGCTCGAAGACTGGAAGCACGACTTCGCAGAGTGGATCACCGATCCCGACCAGAAGACCGCGAGCGACGCCCTCATCTTTTTCGATATGCGCCCGATCGCGGGCGACTTTTCTCTATTTGAAGAGCTGCGCGCGTGCAACCACGAATTGCTCAAGAGCGCGGTTTTTTTCAAGTCACTGCTGGCCTATGTCTCCATCGGCCATAAGCCTCCGCTGGGCTTCTTTCGCGGCTTTGTCCTGCAGCGTGGCGGCGAGCACAAACACGAATTTGACCTGAAGCTGAACGGAACCGGACCCATCGTGAATGCGGCCCGGCTGTTCGCCGTGGATGCCAATATCGAGCAGACCAACACCATCGACCGCTTGTTGGCCTTGCAAGCCGCCGGCTACGGTGACACCAAGCTGCTGCAAGCGTTGCAGGAAGCGGTAGAGTTCCTGATGATGTTGCGCCTGCAACGCCAGACCGAACAGGTCAACTCCGGCCAACCAGTCAGCAATTACGTCAATCCGGACTCGCTGACGAGCCTGCAAAAAGGTGCGCTCAAGCAGTCATTCCAGGCCGTTGCGCATGTGCAATCGGTCATAAAATCCAAGTTTGAAGACCCTGTCTGGGCGTATCTGCGCTAGGGCAGTTCCCTTGTTGGTGTATCCAGATTCCCAAGAGGATGTCATGGCGACCGGAGCGCCGAACCCCTGTGGATACCCGCCAAGCTCTCCGGCGCTAAGTGGAGCCATCCTTTGTTCTTCGGTAGCAGGAACAAAAGATGGCTCGGCTTCGCTCGCCATGACAGTCTGATAAGAGATATACCTACTAGGAGCCTGCTGAAAAACTCGTAGGAGTGTCATCCTGAGGGCGCGCAGTTTTGCGCGATCGAAGGATCTGCTTTATTTTCAGTGCGCGCAAACAGCAGATCCTTCGCTACGCTCAGGATGACACCTCGAAAAATGGTTTTTCAGCAGCCTACTAGAGAACGGCTTCAGACATGCGCGATTGGCTCTCATCTCTGCGACGCAAACCTCATGCTGCCAGCGGCGCTCCCTTGGACTCGCTTCGCTACGTCGTGCTCGATACCGAACTCACTTCGCTCGATCCCCGCTCCAACCGCCTGCTATCGATTGGGGCAATTGCCATGCAAGGCGCGAAAATACGGCTCGGCGAACAGGTGTACAGCGTTGTCAACCCAGGGGTAGAGATCCCGGTCGAAACCATCGTTGTCCACGGTCTTCGCCCGGCGGACGTCGAGCACGGATGCGACTCCGGCAAGGCTGTCCAGGAGTTATTCGAGTTTGTCGGGGACTCGATCATCGTCGGCCACTTTGTACACATCGACCTGCAAGTGCTGCGCAGAGAATTGCAGCGGGCGGCGCTGGAACTGCTGAATCCCGCGATCGATACCGCCCGTGCCCACTACTGGCTGACGGTGAGCGAAGCGAGAAGACGCGGAGTCGAAGACGTGAATGAGCCGCTCGATCTGGCAACTCTTGCCGGCCGCTACCACTTGCAGGTGGAAGAAATCCATCATGCGCTGCACGACGCCTTTCTGACCGCGCAGCTATGGCAGAGATTGCTGCCCCGGCTCGCGGAACGCGGAGTAACGACCCTCAAGGACGCTCTTCGCGTGGCCCGCGGATGAAGATGGAAGCTTGGTGGCCCACATTTAGCAGCATACTGAAAAACTGTTTCCGAGGTGTCATCCTGAGCGCAGCCGGGGTCCCCGACAAGCCCGCTGGTGACTTGTTGGGGTGGAGGAGCGAAGGATCTGCTGTTTGCTCGTGCTGAAGATAAAGCAGATCCTTCGGTTGCGCAAAACCAGCGCGACCTCAGGATGACACTTACGAGTTTAGTCTCTTAGGGCTTCAGCCCTTAATGTGGGTGTCAGCCTGCTGGCCGATCAGGGCTTGGCATCGGAGAACACCGGCCCCGGCTCCGGGATCGCCGCGCCGTCATGGCGGGGATCGCTCGCTCCAAAGTGCACGCCGCTGCCGTCGCTCATCACCGCCTGGCCGAAGCCGAACGTATTCGTGCGGGCGGGCTTGACCTGGAGTTCGTGTCCCATCTGCGTCAGTTCGTCGCGCACCGCCTGGCGGCACCAGTTCTTCGATCTGCACGTCGCAGCCGTCAAAAGTCGACTTGGTAAAACGGCCGGCCTCCAGCGCCTGCTGCAGGTTCATGCCGTAATCGACGATGTTGGCCACGAACTGGGCGTGCGCCTGCGCCTGGTTCCAGCCGCCCATGATGCCGAAGCCGATCCGCACGTCGCCCTTCTGCATGAAGCCCGGAATGATCGTGTGCAGCGGACGCTTGTGCCCGGCCAGCAGGTTTGGACTGCTCGGGTCGAGCGTGAACAGCGAGCCGCGGTTTTGCAGCATGAAGCCGCGCTCCGCGCGGCACCAGCCCGGAACCGAACCCCATGTAGTTGCTCTGGATGAGCGAGACGATGTTGCCTTCCTTGTCGATCACCGTCATGTAGATCGTGTCGTTTCCCTTGCCGTCGGTCACGCCCGCAAGACGCGACGGCTGCACCGAGGCCAGTGGCGCGTTCGCCGATCAGCTCCGGCGCGCGTCTGCGGCGTGCTTCTTGTCGAGCATCTGCTCCACCGGCACCTTCGCCATGCGCATATCGGCCGACGTAGCGCAGCATGTCGGCATAGGCGAGCTTCTTCGCTTCGATCATCACGTGCAAGCGCGCGCGCGCTGTGGAAGCCGTACTCGTTCAGCGGAAACTGTTCCATCAGGTTGAGCATCATCAGCGCGGCGATTCCCTGGGTGTTGGGCGGCATCTCGTAGACCGTCCAGCCGCGATAAGTCGGTCGAGATCGGGGTCACCCACTCGGGCTCGAACCCGGCGAGGTCTTCCATCGCCATCGCCCCGCCCTTCTCGCGGCAGATGGCAACGATAGCCTCAGCCGTGCGCCCCTTGTAATAGCCGTCGCGGCCGTAAGTCGTGATCAGGCGGAGGCTCGCCGCCAGATCGGGATTGCGAAACACTTCGCCTGCCTTCGGCGTGCGCCCGTCGATGAGGTATGTCGCTGCTGCGTTGCGCTCCGAGCGCAGCAACTCCAGCGCGTTGTTCCATAGCCCGGAAGTTACCTCGTTCACCGGGAATCCCTTTTCCGCGTAGTAGATGGCCGGCGCCAGCAAAGTGGAAAACGGCAGGCTCCCAAAACGCTCGCGCAGCGCTGCCCAGCCGGCAACCACGCCCGGCACGGTCACGCTATACACGCCCCGCGCCGGCAGCTTCTCGATCCCTTGCGCCTTCAGAAATTCGGGAGTCATCCGCTCCGGCGCCCATCCGCTCGCATTCAGTCCGTAAAACTTGCCTGTCTTCGCTTCATTGATAATCGCAAACAGATCTCCGCCGATGCCATTGCCTGTCGGTTCCATCACGCCAACCACGGCGTTGGCTGCAATAGCCGCGTCGATGGCGTTTCCGCCGCGTTGCAAGATTTGCACTCCGGCCATTGAAGCCAGCGGTTGACTGCTGGCGACAATGCCGAATCGAGTGGCAATTACCGAACGCCCCGTCTTAGGCGGAGCCGAGCCGGCAACCGTGGAACCGATGAGAGTTGCGTCCATCACGAAGACCTCCAGTGGCAGTGCAAATGGAAGTAGTAATCCTACAATCATCTCGCGCGGGAAGAAAGCAATACTATAAAAAGAGCTATCAAATCGCCACGCGGGATCGCCGCCACGCGTCCCTTTCACACCTTGCGAGGGCTGGCGTAATCTCGAATACAGGAGAGCCGCATGAAAATCCGCATCATTGTCTTCGATGGAGTCGACGAAATCGATTTTATCGGCCCCTATGAGGTTTTCCGCCGTGCCGCCAAAGCCGGGGTCCCCGACACGCCGCAGGTGCGTGGTGGGGTGGAATTAGTCGGCGCGAACGATTCCGCTGGCGCCTCCGCCGAGGTGGATGTTCGCCTCGTGACCGTGGAGCCACAAGCGCAGGTTACAGCCGCGAACGGCTTACGCTTTTTGCCGGACGGAGTGCTCGAGGATACGGCCGATCTGCTCGTCGTTCCCGGTGGAGGCTGGGCTGACCGCTCTCCGCGCAGCTTGTACACAGAGGTGCAACGCGGCCTGCTGCCGAAAAAAATTGCCGCCTTGCATCCGCGCTGCACGATCCTGGCAGCGGTTTGCACCGGAGCCATGGCCCTGGCGGCGGCTGGATTGCTAAAGGACCGCCCCGCCGTCACCCACCGTTCCGCCCTTCATGAACTCCGTTCGGCAGGCGCGCAGATTGTAGATGCGCGAGTCGTCGATGACGGCGACATAGTGACTTGCGGAGGCGTGACCTCTTCCATTGATCTTGCGCTCTGGCTGGTCGAGCGAATCTGGGGCGAGCCACTGTCCGCCAAAATCGCCGGCGGCATGGAGTACATTCGTAATCCAAGCATTCACCGGTCAAAGCAGGCTGCGGGCTAAAGGCCCGTACAAAATCCCATAAGAAGTGAGGGGCAGGCCTTTAATAGCCTGCCCCACAGCGTACGTCACCCTGCTGGTCAGCTTAGTTGCCGCCCCCGGCCGAGTCATTGTTGCTGATGTAACCCCAATCCCGTGGAGCCCAGTACGGATTCTTGCTGTAATCTACCGTCGACTGTCCCTCAGTATCCGAGAACGCATCGGAATTCGACGTGGTGGTCTGACTCTCCATCGACATCTCCGGCGCGGTTGTCGTCTGCTGATCCATCGCTGGAGTAGTCTGGTCGGTGGTGGTCTGCGTCTCGGTCGACTGCGTCGTGGTGGTCGTGGTCCCTGTTTGCGCCTGCGCACTCAAAGTGAAGCAAAGTGCCAGGACTGCAACCAAAGCGAGAATTCTATAGCCATTCATTGATGTACGGTCCTCCTACTGTTTTTTTCGGCGCCGCTTCTCTTCTCGATTTCAGCGAGATACTTTCGGCGCTTTACGTTGTTTGGTTCTCAGTCTGTATTGGATGCACTCGCTCACGCGATGATGCCGCCAAGATGCGTCATATCCATGAAAAATTCTTTTCGACTCGATCAAGGGATTCGAAGCTGATAAGGGCTCTATGTTTGTTGCATTTATGTCTGTGCTGGAGTTCTGTAAATAATTTGTAAAAAATGTCGGCTATTCAAAAAGAAACATAAAGACTACCAACACGCGTAAAAATTACTGCCAACCTTGCTAATGTCCAGATCCGCATCGACAGAAGACATGCAAGTACACGCCCACCAGCCCAGACAACTTGTCTTCCGAGAGCGCCATCCATCGCGAAGCCGGAGTCCGCAACAAGCCCTTTGTTGGCTTGTTGGGGTGAAGGAGCGAAGGGTCTGCCGTTTGCGCGGGTTGCAGTAAAGATACCGATGGAAGACCCCTTGGAGCGGATCGGGGTGAATCAATGAAGCACGCAGTCGCTGTTGTCATCCTGGTATTCGCCCTGATAGTAGGCGGCGGTGCGTTGGCGTCGATCAATCAATATCGCGGCTCTGCGACCCCAGCTTTGCAGGCCACGTCAACTACACAGGCTTCCGTTTTCATGGACTACCGTTCGCAACAGCCCGGAACAGTCCACAAGATCACCATCTCCGATCTGCCTGAGCCTTATGCCACCGATTCAGCTAACAACGGTCCGGATATCGTACCCCGCCCGCCGAACGCGTGGCCCCAGGCCCCCGCCGGATTCAAGGTGGAACTCTACGCCAGCGACCTAAATTTTCCGCGCCTGATACGAACCGCTCCCAATGGCGATCTTTTCGTGGCTGAAAGCCGTGCCGGTGAGATCAAGGTTTTCCGCGGCATCACTCCGGATGGCCGCGCGCAACAGACACAGGTTTTCGCCACCGGACTTCACCAGCCTTTTGGCATTAACTTCTATCCGCCCGGCACGGAACCGAAATGGGTATACGTAGCCAACACTGATTCGGTAGTCCGTTTCCCATATCAGAATGGCGATCTGAAGGCTCGTGGCAGCGCGGAGGCTGTGGTAAAGCAACTCCCCGCAGGCGGGCTCTTACGCGGCGGCGGCCACTGGACTCGCGACATCGCCTTTGCCAACGATGGCCGCAGGATGTTCGTCTCCGTCGGTTCGCACTCCAACGACGACGACACGGACGGCAACACCGCGGAATTTCATCGCGCTGACATTCTGGAATTCAAGCCTGACGGCTCCGCCCCGCGCGTCTATGCGTGGGGCATTCGCAACGCCGTGGGTATCGCAGTCCACCCCAACACCGGCGAACTGTGGTGCTCCACCAACGAACGCGACCGCCTCGGCGATAACTTGGTCCCCGACTACATCACCCACGTCACCGAAGACGGCTTTTACGGCTGGCCGTGGTGGTACATGGGAGGACACCAGGACCCGCGCCACAAGGGCAAGCATCCGGAGCTGAAGTCTAAGGTGATCACCCCCGACGTTCTCATCCAGCCCCACGATGCATCGCTCGAAATGACGTTTTACGAGGGACAGCAGTTCCCTGCCGAATATCGTGGAGACATCTTTGCCGCCGAGCATGGGTCCTGGAACCGGAGCATGCTCACCGGCTACGAAGTCATTCGCGTTCCCATGCACCATTCGGGCCGGGCCTCGGGTGAGTACCAGGACTTCCTGACCGGCTTCGTTACGCCCGAAGGGCGGGTCTGGGGACGCCCCGTTGGAGTTGCGGTGGCCAAAGACGGGTCGCTGTTCGTCAGCGACGACGCCTCTAAGTCCATCTGGCGCGTCCACTACGTGGGCAAGTAACGGGCACGCCGTCGACGTTCAGCGCCGACAACCGCAAGGGGCGTAACTTTAGCCGCGCCGCCCAGAGTCAAAGAGGATGCGGGGCTTTAGCCCCTGAGGGAATAAGCAAGATTTGGGTACTGGCTTGATTTCAATCGGCAGATTCAGCCACTACCAAGATTTGCGCGGGATGCGCGTCTTCGCCGTAACACTTCCGTGCGGCAGGCATTCGAGACGACGTTTTACGTTCCGAGATTGAACCGGATTGGCATGAATCGAGTACACGTTTGAAGAATTATGTTCTGGAAATCGGCTTGGGATAAGGATTAGTCTGGGAGTGCAATTCTTACAAGCGGGGGCCCTGGTACGCGTGTGGTTGCGCGTGTTTGGGCAGAACTATTAGACCGGCACCTGAACTTATTCCAGAGCGGCTACTCACCGTTGAACCGAGGTTGGTCAGCGTGGTAGCATGATTCGCCTTCGTGTGCAGCTGCTCTGGAGAAATGCAGAGCTGGCGGCACAGGTCCCAACGCGGCCAAGCTCAACATTTCATGATGTGGAAGCGCGTTCCGGGTTTCCGGTGATTTGCGCCATCGGCACACTGTCCAGTGCCGTGCGCCTGTGTCTTTGACCGGATTGGTTGGCTCGGTTTGGCTTCCTGATTCAGCCGAACCTCCGCCACGACAATTTGGAACTTCGGAGGATTATATGCACTCATGGCTCACCCTGAGCCTCATCGCCGGTTGCGCGATGATTGCGGCCCAGCACTCCCGTTCGTTAACCCTTCTTCATCGAGCTTTTGCCTTCGCCGGTGCTAAGCGGAGTCCCAGCAAGCCGGATTTCTGGCTTGGTGGGGTGCTCTAAACGGCTTGGCTCGATTGTCTCGGTCCTGCTTTTGGCTACCGGTTCAGCCCTGGCTCAACACAAGGGTGGTGAAGCCAGTCTTAAGCTCCCCGATCTGTCCAGCGTCAACTTCCTGGGAATGAGCGGCCACAACATCCTGATGATTGGCCTGCTCTTCTGTGTCTTCGGGCTGCTGTTTGGACTTGTCATTTACATGCAGCTCAAGAACCTGCCGGTGCATCGCGCCATGCTCGAGATTTCCGAGCTGATCTACGAGACCTGCAAAACTTATCTGATCACCCAGGGCAAGTTCATCCTAGTGCTGTGGGCGTTTATCGCCGTGATCATCGCCATGTATTTTGGCTGGTTATCGCCGGTGCCGGATAAGCCGATCGGCGTCACGCTTCCCATCATTCTGGTCTTCAGCCTGGTCGGCATTGGCGGCAGCTACGGCGTCGCCTGGTTTGGAATCCGCGTCAACACCTTTGCCAACTCCCGTACGGCGTTTGCCGGATTGAAAGGCAAGCCGTATGAGATCTATGACATTCCGCTGCGGGCCGGAATGAGCATCGGCATGATGCTGATCAGCGTCGAGCTGCTGATCATGCTTCTCATTCTGCTCTTCATCCCCGGCGATTATGCCGGCCCCTGCTTTATCGGCTTCGCCATCGGCGAGTCGCTAGGCGCGGCCGCTCTGCGTATCGCCGGCGGAATCTTCACCAAGATTGCCGACATCGGCTCCGACCTGATGAAGATCGTCTTCAAGATCAAGGAAGACGATGCGCGTAACCCGGGCGTCATTGCCGATTGCACCGGCGACAATGCTGGCGATTCCGTGGGACCCAGCGCCGACGGCTTTGAAACCTACGGCGTAACCGGCGTCGCGCTCATTACCTTTATCCTGCTCGGCGTAAAGAATCCTGCGGTGCAAGTTCAGCTTCTCGTCTGGATCTTCATCATGCGCATCATGATGCTGGTGGCCAGTTCGGGCGCTTACTTCCTGAACGGCGCCATCGCGCGGGCCAAGTACCGCGACGCCGACGAGATGAACTTCGAAGCGCCCCTGACCTCGCTGGTCTGGATCACCTCGTTCGTCTCCATCATCCTCACCTACATCGTCTCGTATCTGATTGTTCCGACTCTCGGCGGCGACGACACTCTGTGGTGGAAGCTGGCCTCGATCATCTCTTGCGGCACGCTGGCGGGAGCGGTCATCCCGGAATTGGTCAAGGTTTTCACCTCGGTCGAGTCGCGCCACGTGAAGGAAGTCGTCACCTCCTCCGAGGAGGGCGGCGCTTCGCTCAACATTCTTTCCGGGCCTGGTCGCCGGCAATTTCTCCTGCTACTGGCTGGGCGGCTCCATGGTCGTCCTGATGGCCTTGCCTACCATTCTCCTTGTACGGGTTATGGCGAGCCTGATGATCGCTGCCGCCGGTCTTTGCCTTCGGGCTGGTGGCCTTTGGCTTCCTCGGCATGGGCCCGGTCACCATCGCGGTCGACTCCTACGGCCCGGTCACGGACAACGCCCAATCGGTCTATGAGCTTTCGCTGATCGAGCAAGTCCCGAACATCAAGTCCGAAATCAAGAGGGACTTCGGCATCGACGTCAACTTCGATCGCGCCAAGGACCTGCTGGAGGCCAACGATGGCGCCGGCAACACCTTCAAGGCGTCGGCCAAGCCGGTGCTCATCGGCACCGCCGTTGTGGGCGCCACCACGATGATCTTCTCGATCATCATGGCCCTCACCAACCGGCTGACCGAAAACATCGACAAACTCTCCCTGCTGCACGCGCCGTTCCTTCTCGGCCTTATCACCGGCGGCGCCATGATCTACTGGTTTACCGGCGCCTCGATTCAGGCGGTCAGCACCGGGCGCCTACCGCGCGGTGGAGTTCATCAAGGCAAACATCAAGCTGGAAGGCGCGGAAAAAGCCTCGGTCGAGGACAGCAAGAACGTGGTCGAAATCTGCACCCAGTACGCGCAGAAGGGCATGTTCAACATCTTCCTCGCCGTCTTCTTCGGAACGCTCGCCTTCGCCTTCACCGAGCCGTTCTTCTTTATCGGCTACCTGATCTCGATCGCCATCTTCGGACTGTACCAAGCCATCTTCATGGCCAATGCCGGTGGGGCCTGGGACAACGCGAAAAAGATCGTGGAAGTCGAACTCAAGGCCAAAGGCACCGCCCTGCACGACGCCTGTGTGGTCGGCGACACGGTGGGCGATCCTTACAAGGACACCTCTTCGGTCGCCATGAACCCGGTCATCAAGTTCACCACCCTGTTCGGACTGCTGGCGGTAGAGCTCGCGGTTTCACTCACTGGCCATAGCGCCATGCTGACCCACGTGCTCGCGGCGATCTTCCTGCTGATCTCCATGAGCTTTGTCTACCGCTCGTTCTATGGCATGAGGATCGGCACGCTCACCAGTGAGAAGGCGTCCAAGCAAGGCTGCCGATTAGAACTGGTTGCAAAAGTAAATTTAATGGTGCCCCACGTTCGCCAGTTTTTGGTTAACGTGGGGTAGTTTTTTGGGTGACGACGGGTGCTCCATCCTTCTTGTTCGGGTGGCCCACATTTGCCGCAGTTGGCTAATGTGGGGCTCGAAGATGAGTCGCCCCATCCTTTCTTGGTGCCCCACGTTCCGCCCGCGTCGGGCTCCCCAGTGAGGCTCGGCTCGCCGGGGTGACTAAGGCTAACGTAGGCTAGTTTCCTGGACTGCCATGCGCAGCCTACTGTTCCCCCGCAATCATTGCCACTTCTGGTATTCTCTCCCCCATGGATCTCGTCGCCCTGACCCGGCAACTGGTCGACATCGAAAGCACTACCGGCAACGAGGCTGCGGTCGTTGACTTCCTCGAACATTACCTGTCCACCGTGGACTTCGCGGTCGAGCGTATGCCGGTCGAGCGCCATCGCTTCAACCTCTTTGCCCATTGGCCTGAAGATCCCTCGCCCGCCGTTATTTTCTCGACGCACACCGACTGTGTGCCGCCCTTCATTCCCTCCAGCGAGGATTCGACGCGCATTTTCGGACGCGGTTCGTGCGACGCCAAGGGCATTCTTGCCGCTCAGGTTGCGGCCGCGCTGCGCCTGCATCATGAGGGCACCTGCGTAGGACTGCTTTTTGTGGTTGGCGAGGAGCGCGACTCGCTTGGCGCCAAGGTCGCCAACCGGAACCCGCGCGGCTCACGTTTTCTGGTGAATGGCGAGCCGACGGGCAACCGCATTGCGCTCGCCTCCAAGGGCGCATTGCGCGTGGAAGTCGTCGCCAGCGGCAAGATGGCCCACTCGGCTTATCCCGAACTTGGCGAGTCGGCCATTGACAAGCTGCTCGATGCGCTGCAACCGCTTCGTGCCATGTCCCTGCCCACCAATCCGGAGATTGGCGCAACCACCATGAATATCGGAATCATCGAGGGTGGCCGCGCAACCAACATGATCGCCGACTTCGCCAAGGCACAGCTCCTGTATCGCCTGGTGGCTCCCTCGCAGCCGCTTCGCGAGCAGATCGTCGCCGCCGTTGGCGGGCGTGCCCAGGTCGATTTCGTGCTCGATATTCCTTACATGCGCTTCCGCGCCATTCCGCGGAATACCGACCATGATCGCCTCGTTCACCACCGACATTCCGGCTCTCTCGAATTGGGGCGAACCGGTGCTGGTGGGTCCGGGGAACATTCTGGTGGCCCACACCGAAGGCGAGTTCGTGGAAAAACGCGAGCTGCTGGCAGCCGTCGACCGCTACGTGCTGATAGCACACGAGCTGCTGCGCTCCTGAGCGTAGGCACGCCACTACCGCGGATGTTCAAACCAAACACGAGACATCCTTCTAGCGGTACACTTAACTGCCATGAGCACGAGCCAAAACCTGCTGGCGCAGTCGTCCTCTCCTTATCTCCGCTCCGCCATGCACCAGCCTGTGCGCTGGCGGGAGTGGAGCGACGAAGCCTTTGCCGAAGCGCAGCGTGAAAACAAGCCCATCCTGCTCGACATCGGGGCGGTATGGTGCCACTGGTGTCACGTCATGGATCGCGAGTCTTACGAGTCGCCCGAGGTGGCCGAGATCATTAACGCGCACTTCGTGCCCGTCAAGGTCGACCGCGACGAGCGTCCCGACGTCGATTCGCGTTACCAGACGGCGGTGGCGGCAATCAGCGGACAGGGAGGCTGGCCGCTGACGGCGTTCCTGACGCCCGAGGGCAAGCCTTTCTACGGCGGAACCTACTTCCCTCCGCAGGACGCCATGGGCCGTCCAAGCTTCCGCAAAATCCTGCTGGCCATTGCCGAGGCCTTTCGCGAGCGCCGCAACGACGTGGAAGAGGAAGCCGGCAAACTCATGCACGCACTCTCTCACGCCGAGGGCTTGCTGGGACGTTCAGGCGCATTTTCGCCGCGCATCGTCGAGCAGATGGTCCAGTCCGGGCTGGGCGTGTTCGACCGCCAAAATGGCGGCTTCGGCACCGCCCCCAAGTTTCCTCATCCGCCCGCCCTCGATTTGCTCATCGACTGGTATGTGCGCACCGGAGAAGAGCAGGTAGGAACCGTCGTCAGCACGACGCTGGAAAAGATGGCGCGCGGCGGCGTCTACGATCAGCTTGCGGGCGGCTTTCATCGCTATTCCGTCGATGAACGCTGGTGCGTTCCGCACTTCGAGAAAATGTCCTACGACAACTCGGAGCTGCTGAAGAATTATGTCCACGGCTACCAGGCGACGGGCAATCTGTTCTTCGCCAGCGTGGCGCGCGACATCATCCGCTGGATGGACGAGTGGCTGAGCGACCGCGAACGCGGCGGATTCTACGCCTCGCAGGACGCCGACATCGACCTGAACGACGACGGCGATCACTTCACCTGGACCCGCGACGAGGCTCGCGCGGTTCTCGATGACGACGAATTCGAAGTCGCCAGCCTTCACTATGACATCGGAGAAGTTGGCGAGATGCACCACAACCACGCCAAGAACGTGCTTTGGGTGCGAGACCCCAGCCGAGGAGATCGCATCCCGCACCGGCCGTTCGCGCCAACAGATCGACGCGTTGATCGACTCGGCAAAGAAGAAAATGTACGCGGCCCGCCTCCGCCGTCCCATTCCCTACATTGACAAGACTGTCTACGTAAACTGGAACGCGCTTTGCATCTCCGCCTATTTGCAGGCGGCGCGCGTGCTTGGCCCTGGAGCGACCGGCATGACCGAGAGCGCGTAGCTTCGCCCTGCGCTCGCTGGATCGCATACTGAGCGAGGCATGGAACCCCGAGCGCGGCTTGCTACACGTGATCGCCTACTCGGAACAGGATTCACCTGCGAAGGTTTCTAGCGGCTCATCCGCGGCGGCGACTTCCGGCAAGCGCCCGGTTGCGGGACTGCTCGACGACTACGCATTCACCGCGCTCGCCTGCTTCGAGGCCTATGAGAGCACCGCTGACCTCAGCTATTTCCGCTTTGGCAAAGTGATCGCCGACTTCATGATTGCTCACTTTCACGACCAGCAAGGCGGCGGCTTTTTCGATACGGCCAGCGACGCCGGCGCCACGGCTATTGGCGCACTCACCGCCCGGCGCAAGCCATTCCAGGATTCGCCAACTCCCGCCGGAGATTCCGCCGCTGCGATTGTGATGCTCCGGCTTTACTCTTTGACCAACGAGAATCATTACCGCGAACTCGCGACCAAGACGCTGGAGATATTCGCCGGCGTGGCCGAGCAGTTCGGCATCTATGCCGGCACTTACGGCCTGGCTGCCATCTGGCTGGCGCGTCCCTACACGCAGGTTGTGCTGGTGGGCGACGGTCCTGCTCCCGACGCGCTGCATGCCGCCGCGGTCCAGCCGTTCGCGGTCAACAAGACGCTCATTCACGTCACTGAGGAGGAAGCCGTTGCCGCCTATCTTCCGCCGGCGCTCGCCGATTCCGTGCCGCATCTGCCCGGCATTGCCAAGGGACGGCCCCTGGCGATCGTGTGCAGCAATTTCACCTGTCAACCCCCGGTCAGCGATCCAGAAGAGCTTACGAGATTAATCTATGGCTCCATTCGACAGAAATGATTCCGCCATGTCTGAGCGAAGAACCGGGTAGATTCTTTGCAGGGGCACGGCTTCAGCCGTGCCGTTCGGAGCCAATAAAGATACGGGCTTTAGCCCCCGAGGGATATGCTCTAATGCAAGCGCAGCGAGGAACCATGGCAACATCGAAGAAAACTCCAAAAAAAATCGCCAAGCACAATCGTAACGCCCAAGAGCAATCCTGGAATCTACACCGTTCCCCGAGGACACGTCAGCATCGCCGTGCCCACTTTCTGGACGCTGCGGCAAACCAATAACGATCTCGAGATTGAAGCTCCCTCGGAAACCACATCGGTGATCGTGACGGCTTTCAAGCACGACAAGACAACCGGGCCACTCGACGCGCGCGACTTTCTCAAAAGGTTTATGCAAACCGCGCCCAGCAATGGACGCGGCAAGGTCGAGAAGGGAACCCGGCAAAAAGCAAGCGCAAGATTTCGTGATCCCGAAGGCGACCACTGGCAAGTTGTGTTTCTCAGCAATGGCAAGACGCTGCTGTTGGCAACCTGCAACACCAGCGCGCCACTGGTTTCCAGAGAAGCTCGCACGGGAGCCCAAGTGCTCGACTCATTGAAGTTGAAATCCCGCGAATAGTTTTTGACAATCGCCGGGAGTGCCCGCGTCACTCCCGATTCGGGGTCCCCGGCGAGCATCGCTCGCTAGGGTAATTGAGGGCTGACGTGGGGTTAGCGGCGCTAAACCTGATCGGCCCGCCTTTTCTCAACTCGCGTTGAGATAAGCGCGCATCATGCGAAGGTCTACTTCTTTTTCGTCCAGATCGTGCAGCAGCAGATCCCGCAGCGAGATGAATCCGACGAGTCTTTCGCCTTCGCATACCGGAAGGTGACGGAAGCCATGCTGCTTCATGGCAATCATGCAACGCTCTACCGGGTCATCGGGGCCCACGATGAACGGCTCCGAGGTCATCACTTCGCTCAGCTGCGTCGTCTCCGGGTTGCGTTTTGCGGCCACCACCCGCATCAGGATGTCGCGCTCGGAGAACACGCCGGCCAATCGCTCCCCGTCCATTACCGGAATGGCGCCGATATTGCACTGTGTCATGTAGAGCGCGGCGGTCATCACCGACTCGAATGCCTGCAAGCTGTGGACTTTGCGATCTTGGATCAGATCACGAATGGTGCTCATGCAATGGCCCCCGTGAGCGCTGCTGCGCCCATCTCAGATGCAAATCACAAGTAGCTGATTGTGTGCGGCTGCCCCACGCAGCCTGAGGAGGCATAGTATATGTCGCAAACCAGTTCTGGATTACAACAAATTTTCGATTTTTTACGAATTGAGAAACACCACGTAAGAGGACTGCCACACTGACGTGACTACCGTCCCGCGCGGTCTCCAGGTGAGCACCAGGTTGAAGTCAGCCCCCAGTGAAAGCGAATCGAGGACTGAAGGATCGGCTGCCGGCTCGACCAGCGCCAAGTGATGCAAAAAGCCCCAGAGCGTGGGTTCGCCGAGCCCCTGCGCCGCAAAGGTCAGCGACGCACTCTGCTCCGCCAGGTAGAAGGCGAGCGAAGCCGCCAGGCTCACGCCACGTTCGTAGCGTTCGGCCGAAGCCATCCCGGGAATGGCGTTGTCGAACACGATTCGAAGCCTGTGTTCGTCTTCCCGGGCAAATTCCCGGATCTTCAGAACACCCGATTTTGCGCTCGATTTCCAATCGACATGGCGGGCCGAGTCGTCCGGCTGGTAATCGCGAATGCGGTAGAGGTCGTGCCCGCGGCCCCGGACGTGGTTCTCGAACTCTCCCGTGATCAGCGGCAGCATCTCATAAAATTCTTCCGTCTGCTCGACTTTTGGATAAACGATCAACTCGCGGTTCAGCACCACGTTGCGCGTCTTGATCAGAAACGAGAAAGGAAATCGGGTCGAAAGGCCGAACGCGTTCTGCACGTACCGTCCACGGCGCTCGAAGAACAGCGCCAGCTCAGCTCCCGCCGAGCCTCTCGGGCCGATGTAGGGGAAGTACAGCGGTTGCCGCAGAATGGGAGGCGGCTCCGTTTGCTCGATACGTTGCAGCTTCAGATCTCGCCAGCGCACCCACGGTTGGCGCCCCGCGGAGGCTCTGGGGAACTCGAACTTGGTTGGCTGCCAATGCCAGACCTTCTTTGACCCTTTCTGGCGGGGCGACACGACGGCGATGGAGAACGCGGGCAGCCAGTGGCTGCGGTTCCTGACCGTAACGTGGGCCGGGCACGGCTTTTTAGCAAATGCGTGTTCGGGGATATTGGCCGTCAAGTCGAGGGCGCGCAACTCCGCGGCCGAAGCCACTCCGCTGACCACGACCGCGGCCAGCAACACGGACACGATCAGGAACAGCAGATTATTTCCGGTGTTCAGGGCCGCGATGGCAATCACCAGCACAAAGCCGAGATAGACCATCCCCTCTTTCGTGATCTGGTAATCGAGCGCATAACGCACGCGCTCGGCAACCACGCGCTTCGCCAGGTAAGGCACGGTGGCAATGGCGACCACGGCGGAGAGCAACAGTGCCGCGGAGGCAAGAATGGCCGTCGCTAGCAGGTTCCCCGTCTCGCGAGCCGCCGACGAAAGGATCGCCGCCGCAAATGCCATGGCGAGTCCAACCGCCGCAATCAACGAGCGGATAATCGTCTCTCTATGTGCGCTGAATAGTTGCATTCACCTTTAAGAACCGGTTCAAGGCGCTCCCACTTGCATTCGCCGTGACGATAGTTATCGTCGCGGACGCGAGCCGGTCTCAGTCTCCTCCGCCGATTGCCTCTCGACCTTTTCGCCGGCGGTGCCCTTCGTCTCTTGCCGTGCGGCCCTGTAGCGGCGCCACATCCACAATGCGACATATACCGCTACCGCCGTGATCCCCAGATTCACCCTGCCCATCATCTTGATGAGCTCTTCCCAGTGCTCCCCGAACTGGTAGCCCGCAAGCGCAATAGCAGTAACCCATGTGGCAGCGCCCAGAAAATTAAACAGCACGAACTTGCCCCATGGCATCCTCAACACACCGGCCAGCGGCCCCGCGATGATGCGCATTCCGAAGATGAAGCGGGCAAAGAAGATGGTCAGGTCGCCGTGGCGGCGGAACAATTCTTCACCCTTCCCTATAGCGTTCTCGATGGTTCGCCTGCGCATGTGAAACACGTGCAAATAACGTTCGAGCAACGGACGCCCGCCTCGCCGTCCAATCGAGTAGCCGAGGTTGTCGCCCAAAGTTGCGGCCACAATTCCGGTCAGGATTATGTACGGCAACTGGAGCTGCTGTTCGGAAAAGGCCAGAAAACTGGCGAACAGCAACATCGTCTCGCCCGGCAACGGAATGCCGGCATTTTCGAGTAACAACGCGAAAAACAACGTCCAGTATCCGTGCACGGCGAAGTAGCCGCGCAGCATCTCGAAAATGTGACCGCCTAATCCGTGCAAGCGCACCGTCCCGCCCCAACCCGCGCAACTGCGGCGCGCGTCGGGGACCCCGCAGCAGGCTCAGTAAGCCCAATCAACTATCACCGCAGAACTTGTCGAGTTCGTCAATCGGAATTTTGTGCGCCGGGGGAACTCCCTACCCGCAAAGCTCGCGCTTTCACCCTGTTCAGCAGGCGAGTTGCCACCATCAAGAAAATCCAGCACCAGCCGGTTGAACTGTTCCGGCGCCTCCTCGTAAGGCATATGACCGATGCCGTTCATGACGATCAACCTCGCATTCTCCAGCTTGGCCGCCAGCTCGCATGCGCTTTCGGGAGCGACCGCGCGGTCCAGGCTGCCCCACAGAAGCAGAGCGGGCACGTTTGCCAGAAGATGAAATCGCGATTTCAGCTCGCGCATGTCCTGCTTCCACGAGCGCACGACTTCCAGCGCGTACTCGATCGTCCCTGGCAAATCCATCATTCGGCAATAGCCATCCAAGGTCTCGACCGTGATTTTCGTTGGATCACCGTACATGCGGCTCAGCGCCAGCGAGCGCGCGGCCCGGAGCCCACGCTTAAATCGCGGCGTTGAGGGGTCCCCGGCACGCGCCGAAGTTGCGCGTGTTGGGGCGAACAGCCCGACCATCCACCGTCCGAACCCGGAGCCAAGAAAAGCAATGCGCTTTGCGCCTAAGCGCGACCACGGATTCGCCGGCGCAGCCAGCACCAGCCGTCCGATAGCCATGCCGCCTGCGTGCTCGCGCTCCAGGGCGGCCATCATCATCGCCACCGCGCCTCCGTGCGATGTGCCAAGCAGATCCACATTTCTCAGCCCAAGGGCCTGGAGCCATTCGAGCATGCGTCCGGCAGTCGCGTGGAGGCCGAAGTCGACGGTGCCGCGACGAGGACGGTCCGAGTAGCCGATGCCGAGCAGGTCCACCGCATAAATCTCGCGCTCCTGCGCCAATGCATCGAGATTGTTGCGCCAGGAGAACGAATAGCCCAACAGTCCATGGATAAGAACCAACGGTGGACGCGCAGGGTGCAACTTCGCCGCCGGCCCCAGGGCGGGGTCCCCGGCAAGCCTGCTTTTGGCTTGCTGGGGTGTAAGCCGCAGATACCGCATGCGATGACCGCCGAACGAGTGCCACAGCTCCTCGCCCTTACACCAGCGCTGCGATTGAGTCGCCAATACTTTCACCTGGTTCCTGCCGGACAGGATACAACCAGCGCGCTCCCTGGCGATATCTCATAACTCGATATTGCCTCTGTCGCTTCTGTGTGGGGAGTTTCAAAGCTCCCCACTTTTTTGCCCCGCCGCTGGCTCTTGTCCGCCGGAAACGCTTCGCCTGTGCCGCTTTTTGATAGATTATCGCTCATTGCTCACGCCAAAGCCCGCCCCGCTGCCCCTTCATTTCCCCGGCTATTGTGCTAAGGTTGGCTAGGTTCGCTTTATAAATTCAATTCAGGTGCGGCAGGCCCGAGCCGGTGTCTGCTCCGAGGACTTATGGCAATCAAATTTAAAGGCTTTGATTTCATCCAATTCGATTCACTGCTTTCCGACGAAGAGCTCATGGTGCGCGACACCGCGCGCCAGTTCATCGAAGACAATCTGATTCCCATCATCGAAGAGTGCAACCGCGAAGGCCGCTTCCCGCGGGAGCTGGTGCAACCCATGGCCGAACTCGGGTTCTTCGGCGCCACCCTGCGCGGCTATGGCTGCGCCGAGATGAACAACGTCGAGTACGGCCTCATCATGCAGGAGATGGAGCGCGGCGATAGCGGTGTGCGTTCCTTCGTCAGCGTGCAATCGGCGCTCTGCATGTATCCCATTTACACCTTCGGCAGCGAGGAACAGAAAGAGCAGTGGCTTCCCGCGATGGCCTCGGGGAAAAAGCTCGGCTGCTTCGGCCTCACCGAACCCGATGCCGGCTCCAATCCCGGCGCCATGCGCACGCGCGCCCGCCGCGAGGGTAGCGAGTACGTGCTGAACGGCGAGAAAATGTGGATCACCTCCGGCTCCATTGCCGACGTTGCCGTGGTCTGGGCAAAGAACGAGGAACAGGATGGCAAGGTCCGCGGCTTTCTGGTCGAGACCGGCCGGCCCGGCTTCAGCGCCAAGGACGTACACGGGAAATGGTCGCTGCGTGCCTCGGTCACCTCTTCCCTCTCGTTGCAGGATGTCCGCATTCCCTGTCAGAACATTCTGCCGAAATCCGACGGGCTCAAGTCGGCGCTCATGTGCCTGAACCAGGCACGCTACGGAATCGCCTGGGGAGCGCTCGGCGCAGCCATGGCATGCTACGACACGGCGCTTCAGTATGCCTTGTTTCGTAAGCAGTTCCGTGACCAGCCGATCGCATCGCATCAACTGGTGCAGGAGAAGCTGGTCTGGATGTTGAGCGAGATCACCAAGGGACAACTCCTCGTCCTGCAGGTCGGCCGGCTTAAGGATGAGGGAAAAGTTGGACACCAGCACATCTCCATGGCGAAGCGGAATAACGTCTGGATGGCGCTGGAGTGCGCACGTTTGGCGCGCGACATTCTAGGCGCCAACGGCATAGCCGACGAATACCCGGTCTTCCGCCACATGGCGAATCTGGAGTCGGTCAAAACCTACGAAGGCACTCACGATGTCCACACACTGATCCTGGGCACGTCCATCACCGGGATTGACGCATTCTGATGGTGCCCCACGTTCGCCCGCGTCGGGGTCCCCAGCGAGGCTCGGCTCGCTGGGGTGACTGGGCTAACGTGGGGTAGTTTTTTGTAAGTTCATAGGTGCCGGGTGCCCCACATTTTTAGTGAGTGTCATCCTGAGCGCAGCGAAGGATCTGCTTTTTCTTTCTTGGCAGGTGGCCCATATCTGCGCCGGTAGTTGGGCGCAGATGTGGGAGCGGATGACTTTGAAAGCTGTTTCATAACCCTTTTTTGAAGGGGCGCAGCTTCAGCCGCGCCGTTTTCCGGCGCATATTCTCTGGCTTTAGCCGCTGAGGAACCGCCGTTGACTCCAAGCGCTATGCAGAGATTGAAGAACCAAACAGCGGGCCGAACATCCCCACATTTGCCAACCGATGGCAAATATGGGGCACCGTCGAGTTCAACGCAGACACCTACCGCATCACTCGATTAAGCTAATTGCGAGACGTGAGGCTCCAATCATCTATACCGGCTGAATAATTCCACCCAGGCTGCGCGATTCGCCAACCGGGGAGGCTGCTGTCATCTTCCATCCCTCCGGGCGCAAAGATGGATGTTCCACATAGAGCGGGTTCAGCACCTCTTGCTGTACGGCGAAAAGAACCTTGGCCGCAGCTCGCTGGTAGGCGGCATGTTCTTCGGCGGGACACTCGCTTTTGCTTGAAGCAACGGACTGGCTTACTGGTCAGAGATGTCGAGCATAAGCCCGCTGATCCGCTTTGCGACTTGAGGATTTTTCACCATAGCTTTTTCACCATACATCGACCGGCCGCATCGGTTTGCGCTATTTCAGTCGCGACAGCAGCGAGCGTGTTTGCCGGAACCAGGGACGTTCCCGACGGCGCTGAAAACCCGGCATGGTGGGGCGTTTGGCCATGATTTGCTCCGCCCACTCCCGTGCTTCGGCGGCCCGGCCCCGTGCCGCCAGAAACTCGGCATAGTGATACTGCGTCTCCGTCAAGGTCGAAAACTGCATGATCCGGCCGAACAGCGCCTCCGCCTTTTCATTCTGGCCGGTTCGCGCGTATGCCCAGGCCAGCAACCCGGCGGCGCGATGGATGTCATAGCCGGGTTCGGTTCGCACCACCCGTTCCAAGTTGTCTATGGCAGCCGAAAAACTGCCGAGTTGCAGCAAGGCCAACGCCCGGCGATAAAAAGGATCGGTGGAGTCGGTGCGCTGCGTGATCGAACGGTCGAAACAGGCGCGCGCCTTTTCCCATTTGCCTTTGTCGAGGTAGAGCTGCCCGAGCTCCTCGTAATTCCCGGCTGAAGGATTCTGGCTCACTGCGGATTCCAGTTCCCTGATCCGGCGGTTCCGGCTCATAAAGTCGAAGGCGCCGGGGTCGCGCAACTCGGGAAGGGCTTGCGCCGCCAGGTAGATAAGCGATCCAAGCGGACCAAGCAGCAGGATGATCCATAGCCAGTAGGAATCCGGCTGGCGGCGTACGAAATGGATGATGGCCGCCGCCATCAGCAACATGCCAGGCAATCCGAAGTTGAAGAATCCGAACATCCCACTAAATACTAGCAGTGTAAGCACCTAACGGGCTGTTGAAAAACAGCCGCCGGGGCAAGATGAGCCCGGCGAGGCCTCGATGTAAGAACCCTGGTGTCTCTTGTGGTATGAGGCCGAGCTGCGGACGTGTAAAATCGAGAAGAATGCATTCTATTCGGCTCATTGCCGTAGACATCGATGGAACCCTGCTGAATTCAAGCTTTCAGGTTTCAGCCGGAAACCTGCAGGCGTTGCTCGGCGCCCACGAACGCGGCGTCGAAATCGCGCTGGTTACCGGCCGGCGTCACAATTTTGCTTTGCCGATAGCTGAGTCACTCGGCTTCAGCGTAACCCTCATCAGCTCCAATGGCGCGGTCACGCGGTCGAGCGACGGCAGCCTTTTTCACCGCGACCTGCTGCCGGCGGATATCGCCCGCGAGATGGTTTGCCACATGGCCGCTTTCCGCGGAAACACGGTCCTGTCCTTCGACCGCGAGGGCAAGGGCGCACTGGTGGTTGAGACCACCGAGCTGCTGAATGTCGCCATCCGCCGCTGGATGGAAAAAAATTCAGAATACCTGGACGTGGTGCAGCCGCTGGAAGATGCGGTGACCGAATCGCCGGTTCAAGCCACGTTCTGCGGTGATATTGCCCGCATGCGGGAGGTGCAGCAGGCATTGATGAACTCAGGCCTGTGGGAACGAATCACCGTTTTGCGCACTCAGTACGAGGAGCGCGACCTTTGCATTGTGGATGTGCTGAACCACGGCTGTTCGAAAGGGCACGCCCTGCGCCGCTGGGCCGAACACCGCGGCATCGAACGGCAGCAAATCATGGCTATCGGGGACAACTACAATGACATCGAAATGCTGGAGTTCGCCGGCGTCCCGGTAATCATGGCCAACGCTTGCGACGAGTTGAAGCAAAACGGCTGGATGATCACCTTGGGAAACAATCAGGATGGCGTTGCTCACGCTGTCGAGTCGGTACTGGGATGACGACCGCCGCTGGCCATGGGCGACGCTGCTGTTGTGCGCTTGTTGCGCCCACCCGGCGAATTTGCGCGGCTAACAAACGGCTTTAGTCTGCGTTGCGAGCGCCACGAAGAACTCGGCGGCGTGACTCGTCTGTACCCGGACGCACAAGACGCGGACTTCATCGAGGTCGCCACCGAGCGCATTTCCGCGTATGAGCCGCCACCCCCTCCGCAACTTTCGGCACAGGCGACCACCGTACCCGAGCACATCGCGAAGGCCGGGTTGCAGACCGGCATATCCCGACTTCATCCAAGCGTCATCCGGGCGGAGAGCGGCTACAATGCGAAGGCCGTTTCCCCGAAGGGCGCCCAAGCGCTGATGCAATTGATGCCGGCAACCGCCGCCAAGCTCGGGGTGCGCGATAGCCTCGATCCGGCGAATAACATCGACGGCGGCAGCCGCTACCTGCGTGAGCTGTTGTTGCGTTACAACGGAGACGTCGGCAAGGCGTTGGCAGCGTACAACGCTGGCT
>CAWJGD010000018.1:0-39349 GCA_963842345.1 uncultured Acidobacteriota bacterium | reverse complement strand
ATCTGAAATAATGACGCAAGCGCCATCTCGCGAGGGAATGCGCGCAACTCTCACCATACGGAGGCGGAAACGTGGAATCGCGCGAGTGCGACATCGCAACGCGAATAGTTCATGCTGGGGAGCGGCAGCAATGGCCGACGGGCATGCCCGTCGCCACGCCGATCTATGCCTCGGCGACGTTCACCGATCCGTCGATGGCCGAGATGGATAAAGTGTTCTTGGGCGAACAGGCTGGTATGTCGATCCGCGTTACGGCAATCCCACTGTCGCCGCCTTGCAAGAAGCTTTGCAGACGCTGGAAGGCGGCGCAGGCGCCTGTGCCTATGCATCGGGCATGGCTGCGCTGCATGCCGCTCTCCTGGCCTGCGTTGTTACTCAGGGAGCCACCGTACTGGCCTCGCAGGATCTCTACGGGGCAACCCTCGACCTGCTGGTAAAAGTGTTCAGCCTGTTTGGCGTCACAACGGTCACATGCGATTTCAGTGATCCGCAGTCGCTCTCGGCCAAAGCGCGCGAAGTTCGTCCACGGGTGCTCGTGACGGAGACAATTTCCAACCCATTGCTGAAGGTCTGCGACCTACCGGCATGCGCCGACATTGCCCACGGCGTTGGCGCCCGGCTGATCGTGGATAACACCTTTGCCACCCCCTATCTCTGCCGTCCTATTGAACACGGTGCCGATTTTGTCGTGCACAGCGCCACCAAGTACCTGAGCGGCCATGCCGATGTGATTGGTGGCGTGGTCGTGGTTCGCGATGCGGCCGACCATGCGGCGCTGGTCAGCATCATGAAATTGGCGGGCGGCATTCTGCAGGTCCTGGAGGCGCACGAAGTGCTTCGCGGGCGTCAAAACGCTTGCCTTACGCATGGAACGGCAGTGCGGCAATGCGCGATATATAGCGGAACGACTCGTCACCGATGGTCGCGTGTCTCGCGTCCATTACCCGGGTATAGACGGGCAGGGAACACAGCCGGTATTTCGCCGCATGTTGCGTCAGCCGCACGCGGGCGCAATGGTCTCCATTGAGTTGCCGGCAAACTCCCGCGAATCCGCATTCAGATTCATGGATGCCCTGCGGCTCTGCGTCCGCTCAACCAGCCTGGGTGACGTATTCACCAGCGTGCTACATCCGGCAACGGCCTCGCATCGCGAAATGCCCCCGCGCGCCGCCGGCAGGTGGGCATCTGTGATGGCCTGATACGGATGTCCGTAGGGATCGAGGCCCCGCGAGACATATTAGACGACATCGGACAGGCGCTTGAGGCAGCCACTGCAAACGAACGTTCGGACTAGAAGTCGCCAGTACTTGGAAGCCGGCTCGCACACTTCGCACGCACCCGCAATGCCTCGCGACCGTTCCTCGGTAGCCGGAACGGCCGCACATTACACAAGTCCGCGACGACTTCTTTGCGGCCTGTTCGAAAGCACCTTGCGTCTCGACTGTGATCGAAGAGCGCTAGAACAGCGCTCCTTAACTTCCTCGAACGCGGTTTCGGGGGAGTCCTATAAAGAGGGATGTCAACAGACATGTTTCACTTCCGCTGGAGACTGCGGGATGTTCTCGCGCCATCCAGCGAATTGGTCAACACTCTGAGGATTGTCTACTTGGTTTACGCGAGTACTCAGCCATCAACGGCATCAGGCAACACGAAAAGCAAGGCGCTATCTTCGCAACCATAAAACACTACCGACGGTAGCGAAGGGCGAAAGCATAGGCCAGGTTCAACGGCAATGTCCAAAACAACTGGACCGGAGAACGGGACAAGCGCCTGCACATGCTGCCCCAGGAGTAGAAGCGTGCGTTCGCATACCGGTAGCCGCCCAACAGCGCCTCCGGGCTCATGAGCCGAGGTTGAAACACCACGTCGGTTCGGCCGTTGTACTTACTCCAATCGCGCGTGAGAATCCTGCCCTCCGCATCCAGTCGTTGATACAGGCGAGTCCCGGGAAAGGGAGTCAGGATGTTGAAGGTTGCGTTCTGCACTCCCGACTTCTCCAACAACTCCAGCGTCTCCTCAAACACCGCCTCAGTGTCGTGGTCGAACCCGAAGACGATTCCTGCCTGCACCGCAATGCCGTGCGCATGGATCCGCTCGATCGCCTGCGCGTACTCCTCCACGCGATTGAACCCTTTCGAGACTTCATTCACGCTCGCCTGCGAGACGGATTCGAGCCCGATGAACAGTTGCTTGCACCCACTGCGCGCGGCCAACTCCAGGAACTCGTCATCCTCGGCCGCATGGATGCTCGCTTGGGCGCTCCACCATTTCCGGTGGGGAGCGAGAGCCCGGAACAGCGCCTTGGCGTATGGGATATCGCCTGCAATATTGTCGTCCCACAGGATGACGACTCTGCCGCCGAAGGAAGCGTACTCCTGCGCGACGAGCCTCAACCGGTCGCTTGCGCAGATGGCTGTTATACATCACCGCGATCACGCAGAAATCACATCGATGAACGCAGCCGCGCGTGGCAAACAGGGCCCCAGCCGTGTGGTCGCGCCGATGAAACAGATCATGCCGCGACATCGGGGCTTGATCGAGGGCAGGAGGTTCAAGACAGCAGTAACGCTCGTCGTAATGCCCAGTCTCAAACTCCGCAAGGAATCGCGGCCAGTGGGATTCGGCTTCTCCGATGAAGATCACGTCCGCGTGCTTCTGCGCTTCATCTGGCATCAGGGTTACGTGCGGTCCGCCCAACACCACCGTGACTCCGCGTTGCCGGAAGCGGGCTGCAACGTCGTAGGCGTGCGGCGCACTCGGCGTGTGGAAAGTAATCGCAACCAGGTCCGCTTGCGCATTGAAATCGATCGGCGCCACCGCTTCATCCACATGGAGCACGGTCCAATGGGGAGGCACAAAGGCGGCCAGGTACGGCATTGTGACTTGCTGGAAATTCAGGACGCGGGACCGCCGCACCCGTTGGATCTCCGGGGACGAAGCGGTGATCAGAAGGAGGGTTCGGGGGGCGGGAGACATGTGTGTAAGCTGCTTCTCAACTTGTCACTGACTCCTTGTTGCCGCTAATCTAGACGACCGCGCTGGCGGCCAGCTCAAATAGGCCCTTGCTTTTAGCGCATTCTATCATCCAGGTAATGTCCCTCCCTGTTCCGAGCCGATTCCCGAGGCACTAGAAATCAGCCGCGCGTCTTTCGAATCCTGCCTGTCGGGTCCGGTCAGCCGACTGCGCCCGCCGCGTTAAGACATTGCTTTAGTTCGATGATGCCGGACAGCCTTTTCGTTTTGTGAATAACATGTGAATATCGTCCCATCAGAAGTGCGAGTGTTTACAAAAACGGTTTGCTATGTGTCGTTTATCTCGCAGACTGCGAGCACCGCAATTAATTACAGTTTGCACCTGTCTTGGGCATTGACAAATGCAACTACTGCACTAGGATTGCGAATGTCGACGGCCGAAAAGGGTTGGCTTCCTAATACGTAGCCGGTCTGAAGTAGGCTGAGTGATCCGTTCAGCGGGGCGACCGTCGAACGACCAAACCTGAAAAAACCGACTGCTCTGCGAGGATGCCGCCGGGGTTTGGAACTGTGAAAGCAGTGATCGCATCAAGGGCTGTGACGGTACATGCGTCCACGCTGTTGACTCCCTCGCAGGAGTTGGCGGCTAGACCATAACCAATGTCACAGCCTTTACTATTGCTTGTTGCCCTATCGCCAGCCGCCCTTAATTACACGTAATTCTCCGCGCTGGTGTTTCCTCATGGTGGCCGGGCGAAATGCCGATTCCAACAAATGTCTCTTCGCGTCTGATGGAGTCGGGTGGGAGGGCTCAAGAATTATGAAAGTCAAAAAAACGATTCTGTGCGTCGATGATCACGAACAATCTCTTTCCATCCGAAAATTGATGCTCGAAACCAGAGGCTACCGGGTAATCGTTTGCACCACAGGCGCAGAGGCCACCGAAATTTTTCGCCGTGGAGGCATTGACCTTGTGCTGACTGACCTGATGATGCCCGGCATGAACGGCGACGAGCTGGCCAGGCGCGTCAAGCAAGCGTCACCAGAGACGCCGGTCATCCTGTTTTCCGGCAAGGTCACAGTCTACGACCAGACCACGCAAGCCGACGTTTTTTTACCCAAGGGGATGTATGCGCCCGCAGAACTACTGGAGCGAATCCGCTTGCTGCTCATCCGCAAGCGCGGGCCGAAGCGTGTTGCAGGGGTAAAACTGCCTGCGACCGAACGCGCCACCGGTTAGCGTGTTTCAACGCCGTTCGCGCCAATCGCCCCATCTCTTCCACAGGAGTTTGCACTAGCCGTTGCCCCGGTTGCGCCGGAGAACTAGCGCAGATTCCAAACGCCTATTAAGAGGCAGAGTACCAGAGCAGCCGCGAACAAACAGGCAATCACTGGACCCAGCCCGGCTTTGCCGACATCTTTGGTTTTATCCATGGCTTTTTCCCTTTGCAGCAGCAGGAATATTGCTCAACTTCACGGTCTAGCGATTTTTCAATTGTCCGGGTGTTAAATAGCTGACTGGCGTTTGGAAATAAACTCGAATGCCAGTGCGGTTATCGCTAACACGAGCAAGATGTGAATCGAGCCATCGAGCGTATAACCGCTCAACAACCCGGCTAGCCACATAAGCGCGAATATCACAGAAAAACTCCAAAGCATGGTTCTCACCCCCCGGTGATTGTTGGCTGTGCTTTTTATACAAGTGTGTGGACAATGTCAAGAATTGCATGACCTTAGAATACTGAAAACAGCTCGCCAATCTACGTTTGCTACTCGAGATAACAAAGCAAATTCAGCCTAACAATGTGCTCTGGATTCGGCGTATACCTATTGCACATGAAAAATTTCCGGCTAGTAGTAACGCGGATTGATGCGTTCGGCAGTGTGCTTGTGGTGCCGTTCGCCGAAACGTTGGACTTTAAGATTCGGCGCGTCTTCAAAGATTGTGATTTCGGTGCACTCCTTGAGCGGCTCGGGATGGATTCTGACGAAGCACGCCTCACGGTAGAGCGGAGCCATCCGGCTCCTGAGCTTCGAACTTCGCCTCGCGTTATCAGAGGAGCAGAGCGAATGCCTGTGTTCCTACTTTCCTCAACTCGTTACGACGCTCTGTTCAGTTGCGTGAAGTCTGCCACCTGCTGACCTGTTGGAGATGGGGTTGCCGCAATGGATGCGCTGCACTTGGAGTCGTCGCCATCGGCGAAGGTGCCGGAATTGGGGGCTCCTGAAAGATTGGCTCCGGAGCCTGTCACGGTACCAGTTCGAGATAATTGGCCAGCCCATGTGGGCCAATCGGCGTACAAGTTTCGAGTTTCGTACCGTCTTCAAACTGCAAGAGCAACGTGGCTGCCTTCTGTTGATCATCAAGCAAGGCACGCGCTTCCGGAGTCAGTCTACTCGTAAAGGCTGGTGACATCGCTGGCATCTTGTTAGGCTTCGCAGAAACCACGGTGGCCTGCTTCCCTGCATGGGCAAGATCAGCCCTATCGGTTCCGGGCTGGCATAGCGGAATACCATGTACGTTGACTTTCTTTCCGACTAGCTTCGCCGGGTCGTATATAACGGGCTTCTCCTTGCCGAAGCTACTGACCGCGAGCACTAATAGTAAAGTGGCAACCAGTTGCTTCATCGGATTCTCCTCGTTGAGCCCTCTGGTTCGAGTATCGCTGCCATTCCATGGTCGGAAGGCTTCCAGTTTACGCGACTTGTGGCAATGCGTTATCCTGTCTCTTCTTTGATGTTCGATTCGCGCCGGCATTTTACATTTTTCACATCTCCCTTTTCCAGGCTGCGACTTGGGGTTGAGCTGAACAGGCCCTTCTTGATTTCTTGATAAGGAGGCGCTTCATTGCACACGCAGAGAACATCCGCGCAAAAAATCTTGCTCACGCTTGCGGCGGGAATCTTGTGTTCCTCCAGTTTGGCGATGAGTCAGGGCTTGCAACTGCCGGCTGCAGCCACAAATGCCACTGTGAAGACCGATTCTCTTAGGGTGTTCACGAAAATGGACGCATCCAGCACCGTCGTGCGTTCGCTGGCGAAAGGCGAGGCAGTGTATGTCGATCTCCGCGTGGACCAGGGGGCGATGTTCTGGTGCGGCGTTCGCACCGCGGGGCAAGCCCGGAGACTCGGGTTCGTCGACTGTAAGAGTCTGGCACGCGTCGATGCGTCGCAACCAACCGATACCGGGAACCCCGTCGTCAAGTCGCCTGGCAGGGCACAGGTTAATCCTCAGGAAATGCCTTTTTCACATTCCGCCACGCCAACAACCGAATACGCCGCTATAAAGGCGGACGTGGTGAAGGAAGGGGTGATCGATTCCGGCTATATTGCCAACCTGGAGGCGCAGGCCAAGGCCGGTGGTGCCACGGCACGGAGGCGCGCGGCCTGGGCCCATTTTGCCGCAGCCGAGTTCGATTTCTCACAGCATGAGTTAGACGGAGCGATCCAGCACTTTGAAGCAATGGAAGCTTTCGCGGGGCAGCAGCGTGAATTGCTGCGGTTAAGTCTTTTAGGGCGTGCCCACATGCTTTTGTTGGAAAGCGAATTCTCTTCTGCGCTGGAAACGATTGAGCGGTTGCGCAAGATCGCTCCCCAGTCGGCGGAAGCGGCGGCCATGGCAGGTTGGGCGCACTATGGGCTCAACGAGACGGACGCGGCAATCACCGCCTTTGAAACCGCACAGCGCATGGCGCCAAACGAAGCGGTAGCACGGTTGCTGAACAAATTGAAGAAGGAGAGGAATGCCGAAGGCGATTTCCGCGAGGGTGAGTCTTCTCACTTTATTCTGCGCTATCACGGAGGAGCAAGCCACCAACTTGCCCACGAAATGATACAGACCTTGGAGGAGCAGTTCCGAAGCCTGAGCGGCGAACTTCACTACACCCCGCCTGAACCCATCGCCGTGATTCTGTACACCCAAGAAGCCTTCCGCGATGTGACCCGCGCGCCTGGCTGGTCGACCGCCGTGAATGATGGACGCATTCGCGTGCCGGTGCAGGGCGTGGAAACGGTCTCCCCTGAGTTGGAGCACATCCTCAAACACGAGCTCACGCACAGTTTCGTTTTTCAAAAGACCGCTGGACGCTGTCCCACTTGGCTCCACGAGGGGATCGCGCAATGGATGGAAGGAAGGCGCAGCGGAGCTGATGCTGGACCTCTAGTCGCGTCCTTCGAACGTGAAAACGGCAAAGCATTGCGCTATTACCCGGGATCGTGGATGAGGCTGACAGGCCCGCAGGCGCGTTTCGCCTACGCTTGGTCCCTAGCGGTAGTCGAAGCGATCGAGGCCCAATCAGGTTTAGACGCCATTGACCGCCTGCTCGACGCGGAACGAACCGAGGCCTCGGGCGAAGCCGCATTGCGCGAGGCGTTGCACACCAATTTCTCCGGCCTTGACGAGGCCACGATTGCTCATCTCCGCCAAACGTATTTACATTAGGCTTCCCACGTCTCTTTGTGGCGCCTGGAGTTGCAATTGAGGTGATGGCCTGCGGTAGTTCATTTCATTGCGTCCACTCAAATCCGGTAGACGCGTGCCGCGGTATTCCAGAAGATATTCGCCTCGTTAAATTTGCCGTGCTTCGCCACAGCATCGCGATGCGCTTGCATCAGAGCAGAATGCCCGGTCCATAGCTTCTCGATCGGGAAATTCGATCCAAACATCAGGCGCTCGCTGCCGAAGATCGTAATCGCATTGTCGACGATATAGGCGATCAAGGCGGGATCGTTCCGATGGACGAAGGTGCCAAAGGCAGAGAGCTTGGAGTAGAGGTTCGGCAAGGCAGCAAGCTGGCAAAGACCGGAGCGCCAAGCTGCAGTCGTTTCCGCCGAGAGATCGGTCAACATGCCCGTATGTTGCAGGATGAAGTCAGTCTCGGGATTCTCCTCGATCAAGCGTGCGCCATCGCGCATCTGGTTCGGAAAGATTTGCAGGTCGAACGAGAAGCCGTAATCCTTCAGGTGACCAACATTCTTCCGGACCCTGGGATCAAGAACCTGGCCGGCCGAGGGCGCGAAGCGGTATTCTGGCGTTTCGTGCCAATGAAGCTGCATACGGATGCCGCGAACGAGTCGATAGCGTTTCAGCCGATCGAGCTGCGGGCGGACGTCGTCGACCGTCATATTGGCATAGCCGACGATTGCATGCGGCCAACCAGTCTCGTCGGCCGTTTTTTGGACCCAGGCGACCTCGTCTTCGAAGCGGTCCTTAGCCCAATTGGCCTGGATATAGACCGCCTTCTCGATGCCGGAACCCGCCAGGTCGGACAAGAACTCTTCGATGCTGTAGTCGCGGCGCAGCGGCTCATAAGGACCAAAGATACGCGGCACCATTGGCCCGGTGAGCCAGGGCAGGTCCTGCCGCCGCCAGAAGTGAAAATGCGAATCGATGACTTTCTGCATCAGTTAGCTCTCCGCCCAGATCTCGGGCTCGTTTCCTTGCGCTGTATGGAATGCGGTTAACGCGCCACAAACGTACGCTCGGGGGCGAGAGACGTCAAGACCTCGCGTTACATTTGAGCTGCGCTTCGCCTCGATCAGCGTGGGGGACCATTTTTCTTCGTTACGTTACAAAGCAAGTGCGGGGTGGCCATGCGCGCTGTCTACGGAGATGAAGCGGAGAGCATTTCGGGAAGTCTGTTTTCACCTCCGCCGAGGTGGAGGTGAATCGAGCTACAGGAAACTGCAACACTATCCAATATTCTTTTCAAAGCGGAAATAGTATGATATCGGCCTGTAAATCGCTCATTTTGCAAAGGAAACGATTGGAACATGCTAGAGCCGCGCGTCAGTGCGAAGGAGGAAGCTCCATGCCGGAATTAAAACTTAAGCTTCGGGGCGCTATTCCCGCTAATCTCATGCCGTTCAAGAACGATTTTTCCATCGACGAGGTTCAGTACCGGCGCCATATGCGCTGGCTGGCCGATGTGCCCGGCGTGGGAGCTATCGTGTGCAACGGCCATGCCGCCGAGGTTGCTTCCCTCACCGAAGATGAGCAGAGGCGCGCCATCGCCATTGCCAGGGACGAGGTAGGCACCAAGGTGAAGTTAGTCGCCGGAGTCTTCAACGACGGCACGGCGCACGCTGTGAGACTGGCACGCAACGCCAAGGCCGAAGGCGCCGACGGTGTCCTAGTGTTTCCGCCCAGCCTCTTTATGTGGGGAGCGAATCTCCGCCCTGAAATGGCGTATCGCCACTTCGCTTCCATTGCCAGCGAGGCCGATATCCCGATTGTCGTCTTCCAATATCCTGTCGCGAACGGATGGGGCTACAGCACGGAGCTATTGCTGAAGCTGGCTGAAATCGAAAACGTTGTGGCCGTGAAGGAGTGGAGTCAGGACATCGTCACTTTCGAGCGCAATCTGCGCGCGCTGCAGTCCGCGCCCCGGCCGATCGCCGTGCTGAGCAGCTTCAGCGCGTCTCTCTACGCCACATTTGCTCTTGGCGCCGACGGCACGATTTCCGGCATGGGAAGCGTGGTTGCCGACTGGCAGGCACAGATGTTCGACGCCGTGCAACGCGGCGACATGAAGGCGGCCAGCGCCCTGAACGACAAACACTTCATCCTGGGTCAGGCATTTTACGCGCCACCGTTCCTCGACATGCACAATCGCATGAAGGAAGCTCTAGTGATGCTCGGGCGGCTGGATCGTGCAGTAGTCCGTCAACCGCTGGAGAAAATCCCGCCCGCAGATATGGAGCGGGTCCGGACAGCTTTGATCAAAACCGGATTGCTGCAAGCGGATAAAGCCAGGGCGGTCTAGAGGCCAGGGTTCAGCCGTTTTAATCACTTTTGCGCGGAGACCACGCTGGAAGCCAACGCGGCCATTGAAGCCGGCGGGGGCGATGCCGGGAGAGCTACACCTTCAATCCAGAATAGAAATCCAGGGGATCGTAATGAACAAGAATATGAAATCGTGGGCTTCACGAATGGCCCTGATGGGCGCGTTTGTTTGGTGCTCCGCCACCGCCCTGGCGCAAACCGGAAATCCGATCAAGATCGGTTTTGTGACCGAACTATCCGGGCCCTGGGCGTTTATCGGTACAAACTGTGTGGCTGGCCTGAACATGGCCACTGATGAAATCAACAAGGCTGGCGGTGTGCTCAACCGGCCGCTGCAATTTATTATCAAGGATAACCAGACAAACCCGTCTTCGGCACTGGCTGCCGCACGCACTCTTGACGTCAACGACAAGGTTGCGGCTTTGAGTGGTCCCACCAATTCCGACACTTCGCTTTCCATGTACGGGTATGCGGAGCAGCAAAAGATACCGTTCCTGGTGCCGGTTGCGGCCTTCCCGCAGTTGACCAAACCGGGCACGCATTATACCTTCCGCATCGAACCGGATGCCGCCGGTTGGGGATACGCGATCGCAAAATTCATCGAACAGCAAAAGCCGGGTGCAAAAGTGGCGCTGATGTATTCCGACACCGCATTGGCGCACGCGATCGTGGCTGGATTCCAGTATCAGGCGCCGAGGTCCAAACTTTCGATTGTGTCCGATATCCTTTTCCCGCAGGGCTCCAGCGATGCGACGGTGCAGGCGGCGCAAGTCAAAGCCACCAAGCCTGACTATGTGATCGTTATCGGCGCCGGCGCGTTCGATAACGTGGTGACCAACCAGTTGCTCGACCTCGGTATCAAGCCCCCGCAGATCATCCACCCGTTTGGCATGACCACCCAGGTATTCGGCTGGGGAACGAGAAGTATCGGTTCGATCTATGGCACTTTCTTCGACCATGGCACGAACTCGTTGACCCCGGAAGGCAAGAGTTTCATCTCGCGTTTCGATAGCGCGAACGGCCGACCACCCTCCTATATCGAAAACTTTTGCTACAACACGGCCTATGTCTTTAAGGAAGCGCTGCAAGCGGCAGGTACCGATGATCGCGAGAAGTTGCGCAACGCACTGTCCAAATTGAACACTAAGGAAATTACCAGCGGCGTTCCGATCAAGTTCGACAAGAATGGCGCACGCAAGGAATACATGTATTTTATGGAAATAGTATCGGTCAACGGCAAGCGGACCTACCAATCCAAGCAGCGTTTATACATCGAGTGGAATCCGGAAGTCCTTCCCGTGTACGACATTATCAAGTGAATTGGCGTGAGTCTCGCACCGCCCTGCGGGCCTCGCGCGCCCGCAGGGCTTTAATCTGGAATTTCAACTATGTCCGATTCCACTCTGCTGATTATTTTATCCACGCTATCAACCGGCCTGATCATGGGTGCGATTTTTTCGCTGGTTGCCGCCGGCGTGACGATCGTCTATGGCTGCGTCTGGCTGCCTAACGCCAGCAACGGCCAATTTTTTCTGCTCGCCGCGCTGGTGGCCTGGACATTTACCTTATCCTTCGGGTGGAGCAGCCCTGGCCGCGTCGCTGGCCGTTATCGTGTTGGGAGTGCTGCTGGCGGTGGTGCTCGAACTGGTTTTGATCCGCCGCTTGTATAACGCCCCCAACCGGAATGTCGCGTATTTCGTCGTCACGCTCGGCATGACACAGATTTTGTCGGGCATATTTTCATTGACTTACGCCAAGTGGAGCGATCAGTTCTCGGTGCCGCCGGTAATCGAGGGGATCACCATGGTCGGACCGTTTCCAATCTCGAACAACCGCTTGCTGGCGATGGTGGTTAGCCTAGGTGTGCTGGGGTTGTTGTTTGCGCTGCTTCGTTATCATCCATACGGCCGCGCGCTCAGGGCGGTGTTCCAAAATCGTGAAGCGGCGGCATTGCGCGGGGTCAACGTAAGGGCGATCTACAGACTGTCGTTTGTACTGGGTTCGACCATCATATTCCTGGGTGGAATTCTATTTGCATTTGCCTATAGCTTCGACCTGAGTGTCGCGTGGACAATGTCAATCACGGCGTTTGCAATCATGATCGTCGGCGGGCCGGGATCGGTACTTGGCGCACTGGTAGTCGGCATGACCTTTGGCTTTACGCAGGCGATCGTGAGCATCTTTGCCAGCCCAACGGTAGCGATGTTCTCCTATCTTGGGGCGATGCTGATCATGCTGCTTTTCCAACCTAACGGATTATTCAAACGATGACTAGTCATTCCAAATACGGCATCGCGGCAGCAACGCTGGTGGTGCTTGCTCTGCCCTTTCTGGTTGCAGGCAACCGCTTTTTAGGGTTCGTACTGGGCATGACCTTGATCAGCCTGCTGTGGGCGACGGGCATGAACCTGCTCTCCGGATTCGTGGGGTTGATGCCGCTGATGTTCGCCGGGATCGCGGGCATCGCGGGCTATGCGATGGTATATTTCACTCGCACTGCCGGATGGTCGTTCTGGCTGGCGATGCCGGTAGCATCACTGCTGGCAGCGCTCATTGGAGTGGCATTGGGGCTGCCGGCGCTGCGGCTCAAGGGGTTTTATTTCACGCTCTGTTCGCTGGTCATCCAGTCAGTGCTTACCCTGGCTTTCATCTTTTTTCCGAAATTCACGAATGGCGACACGGGCATCAACGAGATCGCGCCGCCGGACTGGTTCGGCGGCACCGCGCTCACCGGCGTACGTTTCGATTTTGCCCTCGCGGTCGCGGCCGTCGCCGGCATTCTCTTTAGTACCTGGCTGACGCAAACTCATCTCGGCGAGAAGTTCGTCGCCGTCCGCGAAGACGATGTGCTGGCGGAGTCGATTGGAATTGACGTGGTGCGTACCAGGATCACGGCGTTCTTCATTGTATCGCTCTATGCGGGCATCGGAGGTTGCTTCTATTCCGCCTATGTCGGGTTTATATCGCCGCGCGCGTTCGATGTTCTGGTATCGCTGAACATCTGGCTGTTTGTCACATTTGGCGGTCGGGGCACGATCCTCGGGCCGATTATCGGCACCGCTATTCTTGCCCCGATCCCGTTCCTGCTACAGGACCTTCAAGCGTTCAAGGACATATTGTCGGGTACGCTGATCATCCTGGTCACGCTGCTCATGCCCGGCGGAATCTATGGCGCCTGGTTGAAACTGCTGTCGCGTAAGCGGGGCAGGGAAGTTCAAACCACACAAGTACACGAGCAAGGGGTATGAAACTGCTGGAAGTAAATGGGCTTTCCAAGAGCTTCGGCGGTGTTGCCGCGCTGGCTAACGTGATGGGCCATTCGATTGAAGGCGAGACGCTGGGAATGATTGGTCCCAACGGTTCGGGGAAAACCACCTTCGTCAATGTCGTTAGCGGCCATGTGCGGGCTGATAGCGGCACTTTGACCTTCGCCGGCGTGAATATTGCGCGCATGCGCCCCCACCAGCTGGCTGAAGTCGGATTGTGCCGCACCTATCAGGCGGTCCGAGTGTTCTCCGAGCTGTCCACTCGTCAGAATATCGAGAATGCGCGCTTGCTGCTGGAGGACAGGGGTCTCGGCGCAGCCGAAGTTCGCGAGTTAACCGAATGGCTGCGCCTTGACCGGAACCTGGACAAGCAGGCTGGCAGTCTCACGCTCTTCGAGCAGCGTCGGCTGGAGTTGCTGATGCGATTAGTGCTCAAACCGCGGCTGATCATGCTCGATGAGCCGGTCGGCGGCTTAGCGGTGACCGAAGTCAATGAAATGATCACGCTGCTGCAGGAATTGAAAGCGCGTTGTTCCCTTTTCGTGATCGAGCACACAATGCGCGTCATTCGTGAACTGGCGGATCGCGTCATGGTGCTGATCGCAGGCGAAAAAGTGGCTGACGGTCCACCCTCTGAAATTCTCCAAAATCAGCGGGTCATCGACGAATACCTCGGAAATGCCGCCCATGCTTGAAATATGTAACCTCGTTATCCGCTACGGACCTTTTCTCGCTTGCAATGACATCAGCATGTGCGTCAGGCCGGGCGAAATTGTCGGTGTGATCGGTCCAAACGGCGCCGGCAAGAGTTCGATTGCGCGCGTCGTTGCCGGCCTGGTCAGGCCTGCGGCCGGCAGCATTCATTTTTTGGGGCAGTCGATTGTCGGTACCCAGCCTCATCTGCTGATTCGTAGAGGTTTGTCGCTGGTGCCTGAAGGACGTGGGCTGTTTCCGTATATGTCGGTCGAGGAAAATCTGCTGATGGGCGGGTATTCGCTGACCAGCCAGGAACGGCGCAAGGCGTTGATGGAGCGAAGTTACGATCTGTTCCCGATACTGAAGCAGCGCCGCCGTCAAATCGCGGGCACTATGTCTGGCGGGCAGCAGCAAATGCTTGCCGTAGCCATGGGCCTGATGGGCGATCCGAAGCTTTGCATTTTCGACGAGCCGTCGCTGGGGCTGGCGCCGATCGTGATCCAGGTGATCAGTGAGGCGCTGCAAGCGATGCGCAAGCTGGGCCTGACCGTGTTACTGATCGAGCAGAATGCGAGACTGGCAGGCACTGTTGCGGATCGTATCTACATCGTTTCGGCGGGATTGATCCAATATCACAATACGCCGCAAGAGCTGCTGCAGAACCCGGAAGTACTGGAGAAATTTGTGAGCGCCTGAAGCCGGGACTCCTTTGCATGCAGTGCAAAGCTAACGGCTGCCCCATTTTGGGCGGCCATTTTTCATTTGTGCAGGGTCGCGCCAATGTAGCGTCATCCCCCGACCCCATCCCTTGCTCGAAGAATCAACGAGATGAACAAAATTCACCAAGTTTCAATAAGGCCCGAAATCTGGTTCGGGATCAGGGGGCGGAGGTTCAAATCCTCTCCCCCGACTAATGTTTTCAATCACTTGCAAGCCCACTAGTAAACCATTTGGTTTCGCCCAGATGCCCTAGCGCGCGGAAGCGCATGAATATTGGCTTTCTCGCCGAATCCGGAACGCCACAACATCTTCAAAATATCTACAGTTGGACGAAGAGCCGCCGATTAATTCCTCAAGGGGCGGAAGACACAGGAGCACCCAAGTGCCGGTTTTTTCTTTTCGTTGGGAACACCGGACGAAATCATTGCGTTGCACAGGTCAGAGCCGAGCCGTTTGCCATGCACGCCAACAAACCGGCTCATTTCATGAGTTCGGCCTAGCAAATAACAATTTCCGTACGCAACCAACAGAAACACGGGTAAAATGTGGAACACAATTCGTGGGGTAATCTCTGCAGAAATTAAAGAGGATGAGCATGTCTTTCCGCAAAGGGTATGCGTCAGTGTTTACTTTGCTGTTGCTGGCGGCTGTGCTTCCCGCAGGCGCACAACAAGCCACCGGCCCGGAGATCAAAATCGGCGGCATTTTCGATCTGACCGGCATTACCTCTGACGTTGGTAAATCCTATGCTCAAGCGGTCCGCGATGCTGTCGGATGGACGAATGCGCATGGCGGCATCAACGGCAAGCGCTTGAAACTGGTGGAAGTCGATTACGGCTATAGGATCCCGGAAGCTATCTCCGCCTATAAGCGAATGGTCAA
The DNA here is from genome assembly GCA_963842345.1 of uncultured Acidobacteriota bacterium. Taxonomy (GTDB): domain Bacteria; phylum Acidobacteriota; class Terriglobia; order Terriglobales; family Acidobacteriaceae; genus CAWBRT01. Next base: position 24,028 of record CAWJGD010000018.1, on the reverse strand, counting down.
CGATGAAAAGGTGGTGTTGATAGCTGGTTGGGGCACGGGTGATACCGAGGCGCTCAAGGACCAGGTGGGAAAGGACAAGACCCCCTACGTCTCCGCATCGTTTTCGGCCCAGATCGCCGATCCCTCCAAGTACCCGTATAACTTCTTCGTCGCGCCGAGCTATTCGGATCAGTTGCGCGCATGGCTGCGTTGGGTCAAAGAAGACTGGAAGGACAAATCGCGCAATCCGCGCGTAGCCGCCCTGTTTGGCGACAACGCTTATGGCCGTTCCCCCCTTAACGCCGGCAAGGAATACGCCAAGGAGATCGGTATCGACTGGGTCTACGATGGCGTGCTTCCCGGCGCCTACCAGGATGCCACCAGCCAACTACTCAGCATGCAAAAAGCCGGCGCCGACTATGCCTATATCAACGTAACCACGACTGGCGTTTCTATCATTCTCAAAGATGCCGCCAAGCTCGGCCTGAAGACGAAGTTTGGCTCCAATCCATGGGGGTTCAGCGAGGCGCTGCTGGCGGTGGCGAAGGGTAGTGCGGAAGGCGTCACGGGGGTGATGCCCCACGTGGCTTACGGCGCTAATGTGCCGGGGATGAGGAAGATCTTGGACTTCAACAAGGGCAAGGACATTTCTTCGCCTCCGCGGGACGCGGCTTACGTGCGTGGCTGGGCCGCCTCCGTGGTGATCATCGAGGCTCTCAAACGCGCCGATAAGGCCGGCCAAGTCAATGGCGAAGGCATCAAGAAGGCGCTCGAAAGCTTTTCCAACTTCGACACTGGCGGGCTCTCGTGCAACGTGACGTATACCCCGACCGATCATCGGCCCTGCACAACAACGCCGATCTATCAGATCAAGAATGGCACGCTCATCAAGCTGAAGGACTATGACGTGCCCCGCAAGAAAGAATGGCTCGGCCAGTAGTGCCGGCCTCCGAGTGAGGGTCCAGTTCCAGGCTGTTGGCTCTGGAAACTCGAAACTGGAAACTCACTTGAAGGCCAGTGGCGTTACCGGAAAGCTCGGTTCTGCATCTCTAAAGCCCTATGTTGAAGGTCGACAACATTGAGGTCATCTACAACGACGCCATCCTGGTGCTGAGGAGCCTGTCCTTGGAGATTAAGGAAGGGCAGATTGTCGCTCTGCTGGGGCCCAACGGCGCTGGCAAGAGCACTACGCTGAAGGCCATCTCGGGACTTCTGAAGTCGGAGGAGGGCGAGGTCACCGACGGTGAAATCCGGTTCATGGGAAAGCGCATCGATAAACTGGAACCGGAGCAAATTGTTCGCCTCGGGATTTTCCAGGTGATGGAAGGCCGCCGTGTCTTTGAAGACTTGACCGTCGAAGAGAACATCGCCATGGGTGGTTACACGCGTACGGACAAGGTCGGACTCAAGCGTGACCATGACCTGGTGTTCAACTATTTTCCCCGCCTGTGGGAATACCGCAACCAGCTAGCCGGCTATCTGTCTGGGGGAGAGCAGCAGATGCTGGCCATCAGCCGGGCCTTGCTGGCGAGAGCCAGACTCATGCTTCTGGACGAGCCCTCGCTGGGGCTGGCGCCGTTGCTGGTCAAGGAGATCTTCGGCATTATCCGCAAGATCAACCGGGAGGAGAAGACGACTATCTTGTTGGTCGAGCAGAACGCCAACCTCGCACTATCGATTGCTGATTTCGGATACATCATGGAGAATGGCCGTATTGTGCTGGATGGCGATTCGGAAAAGCTCAGGGCCAACGAGGATGTAAAGCAATTCTATCTGGGTGGCGGCGCGAATGGAGAGCGCAAGAGATATCGCAACCTGAAGTTCTATAAGCGTCGCAAGCGCTGGTTATCCTGAGAATGTGACAAAAGATTCAAAGAAAACGCATGGGGGATCCAGAGGACGCAGAGTGCACCGAGAAAGAACAGGAACGAAAAGCAAGGATATTAGGCCCTCCCCTCCGCGGCGTACCCCTGCTTTCCCCGCGGTAAGAGGTTTTTTTCTTGCCTTCTGAGATGTGCTCCAGCTTGGCTGAATGGCGGTGACTATCATGTCTTCACTACGTTCCACCACTATTCTCGAACCCGAACCGGAATCGCGCCCGGCGGCCGAGCGTATTGCTCATCTCGAAAACCGGCTGCAACAGATCGTCGTGCATGCTTACGCCAACGCCCCACGATTTCGGGCTGCCATGGATGCAGCTAGCGTGTCGCCGCGTGACGTAATGCGTCTGGCCGACTTGGCAAAGGTTCCCATCACGCGTAAGGACGACCTGTCAGTGCTACAGGCGACCGACCGACCGTTCGGCGGCCTCCTCGCGGTGCCGGCAACCAGCTTGAAGCACATCTTTGTGTCGCCGGGCAATATCTACGATCCGCAAGGACCGGGGCAGGACTTCTGGCGCTTTCGGCCGGCGCTTGCGGCCGCGGGCTTTCGCGCCGGCGACATTGTCCTCAACACCTTTGCCTATCACATGACCCCCGCGGGCTTCATGTTCGACGATGCGCTACGCAGTCTGGGATGCGTGGTTGTGCCCACAGGTCCGGGCCAGACCGAGCAGCAAGTCCGCATCGCCTCCGAACTGGGCGCCACGGGATTTATCGGTACGCCCAGTTTCCTCTACGCTATTCTCAAGAAGGCTGCCGAGCTGCGCTTGCCCTTGCGGCTGGAAGTCGCCTACGTCACCGCGGAGATGCTGCCGGACTCCCTGCGCCAGGAACTGGAGACCGACTACGGCATCCGCGTGCTGCAGGGTTACGGGACCGCCGACCTTGGATTGCTTGCCTACGAATGCCCGGAAAAGAAAGGTATGCATGTCCATCCCGAGACGATCGTGGAGGTCCTCGACCTGGAGACCCGGGAGCCAGTACTAGCCGGGCAACCAGGGCAGGTGGTGGCGACCATTTTTGACGAAGTCTACCCACTGGTGCGCCTAGCTACCGGCGATCTCAGCACTTTCCTCGAGGATCGTGCTTGTCCGTGCGGCCGCACCGCACCCAGACTGGCCGGCATACTGGGCCGGGTGGGCGACGCGGTGAAGGTGAAAGGCATGTTCGTGCGCGGCAGCCAGATGGACGAAATATTCAAGCGCTTTCCGGAAGTGACCCGCTTCCAGGCGGTGGTCACGCGCGAGGCGCACCAGGACCACCTGCGTTACTTGGTGGAGATCGCCGACGGCACACCCTGGGAGAGCGCGCTCTCGAACCGTATTGCCGGAGCGTTGCGCGATCAATTGAAGGTGCGCGGCGACGTGGAACTGGTGCCGCCCGGCACCATTCCCGCAGGTGCAAAGAAGATCGATGATAAGCGAATGTGGAAATAGAATATGGAGGTCCCACAACTCGAAGTCAAAGACGTGAGCCTGCGCTTCGGCGGTATCATCGCCGTCAAGAACGTCAGCTTTGAAGTAGAAAAGGGCTCAATCCATGCCATCATTGGCCCCAACGGCGCCGGCAAAACCAGTATGCTTAATGCCATCAGCGGCGTATATCGCCCGCAGCACGGGGAGATTATCTTCGAAGGACAAGACATTACTCGCCTGTCGCCCTGTGTGCGCACGAGCATCGGCCTCGCGCGCACATTCCAGAACATTGCCTTGTTCAAAGGGATGACTGTTCTCGATAACCTCCTGATCGGCCGTCATACCCACCAGCGCACCGGAATCCTAAGGGGGGGGCTGTATTACGGCCCAGGCAAAAAAGAAGAAGTCGCGCACCGCCGGGTGGTGGAGGACATCATCGATTTTCTGGAGATCGCGCCCATCCGCAAAAAGATCGTGGGCACGCTCTCCTACGGCTTGCAGAAGCGGGTGGAACTGGCGCGAGCACTGGCGCTGGAGCCGAAAGTCCTGCTACTGGACGAGCCTATGGCTGGCATGAATGCCGAAGAGAAGGAAGACATGGCGCGCTTCATCATCGACACGAACGAGGACCGCGGCACAACCGTGGTCATGATTGAGCACGATATGGGTGTGGTCATGGATATTTGCAGTCGGGTGGTGGTGCTCAACTTCGGCCGAAAAATCAGCGACGGCACCCCGGACGAAGTGCAGCGCGATCCTCATGTGCAGATGGCCTATCTGGGTCACGAAGACGCGCAACTCGCGGAGACATAGAGTCCGCCTTGGGCCTGCTGAGGGCCAAGACCAGGTGTAGTGGGGACCGCAGCCGAGCCCAAACGCGATGGAAATGCCGAACCAGCTCGAAAAGGACCAGGACACATTCCCCAAGCTCCTGGTGCGTCACGCGGCCCAGTTCGGAGACCGCACCGCGTTGCGGGAAAAAGAGTTCGGTATCTGGCAGGAGACAAGCTGGCGGCAATACCACGATCATGTGCGCGACTTTTCGCTTGGACTTGTCAGCCTCGGTATGCGGCGCGGCGACAAGGTCGCCATCGTTGGCAATAACCGGCCGGAGTGGATGTACAGCGAGCTTGCCGTCCAGAGCGCTGGCGGCGTCTCGGTCGGCATCTATCAGGATTCAAATCTGAATGAGGTCGCCTATGTCATCGATCACTCGAATGCCAACTTTGTGGTCGCCGAAGACCAGGAGCAGGTCGACAAGATATTGGACGTGATCGGGAAGCAGCCCAAGGTCAAGAGCCTGATCTACACTGATCCGCGCGGCATGCGCAATTACAAGTACCCTTCGCTGATCGGTTTCGAGGCGGTCGAGGAGAGGGGGCGCGAGCTCGCGCGGGTGCAGCCGAACCTCTGGATGGAGAATATCAACGCCGGCGGGGCCGATGACGTGGCGATCATTTGCTACACCTCGGGCACCACCGGTTTCCCCAAGGGCGCGATGCTCACCTTTCGCAACCTGATCAGCACCGCCCACACCCTGAACAGGATCGACGCCAAACAGCCCACCGACGAGTTTGTCTCGTTCCTGCCGTTCGCATGGATCGGGGAGCAGATGGTGTGTGTGGCAAGCAGCCTGACTGCCGGCTTTACCGTCAACTTCCCCGAAGGGCCTGAAACCGTATGGGAAGATCTGCGTGAAGTTGGGCCTCATCTCTTGTTTGCTCCGCCGCGGATCTGGGAGAACATCAACTCCACGGTGCAGGTCAAGATCATGGACACCACACGCTTCAAGCGTTTCGTGTACAACCAGTGCATGGCGGTGGGGTACAGGGTCGCCGACTTCCGTTTCAAGAAGCAAGCGGTGCCCCTGTTGTGGAGCATCGCTTACCGGCTTGCCTACTGGGCCTTGCTCCGGGCGTTGAAAGACAGGCTGGGGTTGACCCGTCTGCGAAGCTGCTTTACCGGCGGCGCTGCCTTGGGACCGGATGTGTTTCGCTTCTTCCACGCCTTGGGCATTCCGCTGAAGCAGCTCTATGGGCAAACCGAGATTAGCGGCATCTCCTGCATCCACCGGGATGAAGACATTCAATTCCATACCGTAGGCCGCCCCATCCACGACACCGACATGAAGATTTCCGAGAATGGCGAAATCCTGTCGCGCAGCCCAGCCATGTTTGTCGGCTATTACAACAACGAATCGGCAACCCGAGAGACGCTCGCCGGCGGCTGGCTGCACTCCGGTGATGCGGGATACTTTACCGATGACGGCCACCTGGTGGTGATCGACCGGATTAAGGACGTGATGCAACTGGCCGACGGCGCCCAGTTTTCGCCGCAATTCATCGAGAACCGGCTCAAGTTCTCGCCTTATATCAAAGAAGCCGTCGTCGTCGGCAAGAACCGGCCGTATTGTTCCGGCGATGCTGTGCATCGACATGGGCATCGTCGGCAAATGGGCGGAACGACAGAAGATTGCCTTCACAACCTACACCGACCTTGCTGCCAGACTGCCGGTCTATGACCTGCTGCAAGAGGAAGTGAACAAAGTGAACGACACCTTGCCGGCGGCGGCAAGGATCAAGAAATTCGTGCTGCTTTACAAGGAGCTCGATGCCGATGATGAAGAGCTCACCCGCACGCGCAAACTGCGGCGCGTCTTCGTCGAGGAGCGATACAAGGAAGTTATTGGCGCGTTGTACAGCGGCCTGCAGCAGGTGCCGATCGACGCGGTGATCAAGTTTCAGGACGGCAATACGGCACAGATCAAGACCACGCTGCTGGTCCGCGATCTTGGCCCCACGACGCCCGAATCGCGCCCTGCGGAAGCCCAGGTGTGAGCAACACGGAGAGATGAAATGGATTTTTTCCTGCAGCTCGTAATCAATGGCCTGGTGGTAGGCAGCATTTACGGGCTGGTGGGCATGGGCTATGTGGTTATCTACAAGTCCACAAGTATCCTGAACTTCGCGCAGGGCGAGTTTCTTCTGGTGGGCGCTTATGTCAGCCTGGCAATTACCACCAGGTACAGGGTTCCCTTTCCCGTGGCGATGCTGTTGACGCTGCTGTTCGCTGTTATGCTCGGTCTGGTGATCGAGCGGCTGATCCTGCGGCCTATGATCGGCGAACCGGTCATTTCCGTCATCATGGTGACGCTCGGCTTGTCGAGTATACTGAAGGCGTTCATTCAGGGGATATGGGGAACGGACACGCGGCCCTTTCCCGAACTGTTTCCCACATCGCCGGTGATGATCGGTCCGTTGCCGGTCTCGAAGGCTTACTTGTGGAACGTCGCCTGCGTTGTGTTACTGCTGATTCTTTTTTCTCTGTTCTTCAAGTACACGCGTTTCGGAATCGCCATGCGCGCTACGGCATTTTCCCAACAGGTGGCGCTTTCCATGGGGATTTCGGTGCACTCCATGTTTGCTCTGGCTTGGGCGATTGCGGCCGTGGTCTCCGCGATTGGCGGCATTCTGCTGGGGGCGGTGCGAACCGGCGTCGATCAGTCCCTGGGGCTCATCGGCCTGAAGGTGTTGCCCGTAGTAATTCTGGGCGGGCTCGACAGCATCGGCGGCGCCATCGTCGGTGGCTTGCTGATCGGAGTGCTGGAAAACTTGGCGGGCGGCTACCTGGATACTCTTCTCGGCGGCGGGGTGAAAGAGGTTGCACCATTCGTAATTCTGGTGGCGATTCTTATGGTTAAGCCATACGGCCTGTTCGGCAAGGTTCGTATCGAGCGCGTTTGAGGGCTGAAGGAGACTCGCAGATGATCCGATGCGGCGATTTCAAAACGTCCTATGCCAAGGACATGGCGATCTTTAACTCGGACTTTGCCCGCAGCAGCCTTGTGGTATTCCTGCTTGTTCTGCTGAGCATTCCGTTGTATGCGAGCAGCTATTGGCTGGACGTCGTCAATCGCATCGGGATCGCCATCATCGCCGCCGTCGGGCTGAATATTCTGACCGGTTTCACCGGCCAGATCTCACTGGGCAACGCCGCTTTCATGGCGGTGGGGGCCTACACCACCGCCTATCTGAGCACCCACCTGGAACTGCCGTTTATCGTCACGGTACCTCTGGCCGGCGTTTTTACTGCGGCGGCAGGAATGATCTTCGGCGTTCCCTCGCTCCGTCTCAAGGGGCTTTACCTGGCAATGGCGACCCTGGCAGCGCATTTCATCGTGGAGTTCGTGGCGACCCACTGGAACGCCGTAACCGGCGGGGTGAATGGCGTGGCGGTGCCCGCCCCATCGCTGTTCGGCTTGGCGCTTGATACGGACCGCAGATTGTTTTATCTGATTTTTCCGCTGATGTTTTTCCTGGTTTTTTTCGCCAAGAACCTGTTCCGGACCAAGGTGGGCAAGGCGTTTGTGGCCATCCGCGACCACGACATCTCGGCCGAGGTGATGGGAGTAAACCTTTTCAAGTACAAGCTGATGTCCTTTGGCGTCAGCTCCTTCTATGTAGGAGTGGCCGGCTCGCTGCTTGCGTACCAAGCCAAGTACATCAGCCCGGAGAATTTCCCCATCATGGTGGCGATTGATTACTTAGCCATGATCATCATCGGCGGCATGGGCAGCATCCTGGGCTCAATTTTAGGTGTGCTTTTCATTACTGGACTGCCGGAGGTGCTGCGCCTGGCGACATCCTCACTAAGCGGTGTGTTTCCCGCTCTGGTGGAGCTGTTCGCATCGCTGAAGCTGGGCGTGTTCGGGCTGGCAATCGTGCTGTTTCTGATGTTCGAACCCGACGGCATGGCGGAGCGCTGGCGCAAAATCAAGACCTACTGGCGGTTGTACCCTTTTTCGTATTAAAGCTAACGGCAAAGGAGTTCGCCATGTCTCATCCGACGGGACCGGCGCATGCAGCGGCTATTCTTCCATCGTTCCGCCGTATTCTCTTGGTTACCGACTTTTCTTCCTGCTCGGAAGTTGCCGCGCCATTCGCACGGCTGTTAGCCGAGCTTTACCAGACGGACCTCCTGGTTGCGCATGTCATTCGTTCTGAAGGCGGCGAGGGCCCTGCGGACTCAGCCCACGCCGACGCCTGCAACGCCCTGGATGCGGCCGGCGAGCACATGCGGAAATTTCTTGCCGACAACTCTCTGGAAACAGCCACAGCCCTCATCAAGCAGGGCCCGACCTCCGATGTCTTAGAGAAGTTGATCCGCGAAAACGACGTCGATCTACTCGTCGTGGGAACCCATGGCCGCAGCGGTGTGGGGAAGCTGCTCCTGGGCTCAGTCGCGCAGCGCATATTTAGCATTGCACCTTGCCCTACCCTAAGTGTTTCCCCTAAGGCCCAACGGTTAAGTGGCGCCGGGAAAAAGGCTGGGAGGATTCTTTATGCGGCCGATTTGTCCGCGCCCTCACCAAAGGCACTGGCATACGCGCTCTCGTTAGCCAAGGTGAACGACGCTGAACTCTGTCTGCTGCATGCACTGTCCGAACCGGAAAGTTCCAGCGTGAGCCAGCGGCTGCATGAGGAATTGCGCGATTTGGTCCCCCCTGAGGCCGCGGCTTGGTGCCGCTTCGATACACTCGTGTTCCCAGGTAACGCGGCGGAGGTGATTCTGAAGGCGGCATCCATGCACAACGCCGACTTCGTCGTCATCGGAGCGCACCTTCAATCCGGCCCGTTCTACAGGGTCAACGTGCCGCTTTCGACCGCGTATCAGGTGGTCGCAGACGCCCCCTGCCCAGTGCTCAGAGTACGGATGTGAATTGAGGTGAGATCTGCAGATGGATGATCGTATACAATGCGCATCCTGCGGCGGTGGGTATGGCGATTCAATTTCGGTGCGAGAGTCTGGTGTCGCGTTTCCAAAACCCCGGCGATGAGGGCTACTCAGCGCGAAAGCTCCAGGTTCGCTTCGACCCGCTGCTCGGTAGCTCAGCCCGAATCGCTGAAGGCGTGAAGCTGCAAACGAGCGCTGACGCCGCGCTCATCTCATTTCGGGCGCCGGACCCGAATTGCCCTTTCTGTGCAGAACGCATCGACAAAGTAACACCTCGCATTGCCACGGAAATCACCCCGGCCGGACGCATTCGGGTTGGCGATACCGTGCTGTTTCCTAACCTGGTGCCGTACTCGAAGTATGCCGCCGTCGCTGTGTTCACAACAGCACGCCATTGGCTGAACGTTCGCGATATCACCCCCACCCTCATCGTCGACAACCTGGCTGCCTCGCTCGATTACATACGCGCAGTCACGAAGGTCGATGCGGATGCGCGATTCTGCGCTTACAACATCAATTATCTGTATCCTTCCGGAGGCTCTCTTCCGAGGGGCCGCAGGGATGCAGGATTTTCTAACGAGCGTCCAATGCCGCTTCTTCGATCAGAGCGGCAACCTCCTTCGGCCTGGACACGTAGACCGAGTGACTGGCGCATGAGACTTCAACCTTGTGGTTGTTGGCCCGTGCGGCGTACCACCGTTCGAGGTCGGGGTTGATGGTCTGTCTTTCGTCGCTACCAACATCCAGCTCGGTTTGCTTCCCCAAGCAGATGTAGTGATGACTGCTTTGAAATTAGCAGCTGCGTTAAGCACTGCGACCACGCCATGAAAGCGGCCTGCGCAGAAGAGCGCAAGACCGCAGCACGGCCATCCCACTTGCCGATTTACTCAGCTAAGCGCTACGAAATATCTTTCTTGTACGTTTCCTCGGCGAGGATCGTCGCAACAATAGTAACCACGCAGAAGGAAATTATGTACAGCGATACCGGCCACGATTTGTTGTGGGCCCATGCCAGCAGGGCGGTGGAAACCGGAAGTGCCATGCCGCCGGCAAAAACCGAAGCAAGCTGGTATCCGAGCGATGCCCCGCTGTAGCGAATTTTCGGCGGGAAGAGTTCGGCCAGGAAGCTTGCCTGTGGGCCGTACATCGCCGAGTGTCCAATTTGCATGAAGATGATGATGGCAGCCCAGCCCCACACTATGTTCTGGGGAGCCTTGTCCAGCATCCAGAAGAGCGGGTATGCCAGAATGCCGCACACAAAGGCGCCCCAAAGGTAAACCGACCGCCTTCCTATTTTGTCGGAAAGCCAGCCGTAGAACGGCAGAGCGACCAGGCCGACGGCGGAGCTCATGATCATACCCGGAAGCAGGGCCCCTCTCGGCATTTTCAGCGCAGTGACGGTATAGGTGAGCGTGAATACCGTAATGACGTAATACAAGCCGTTTTCCGCATACCGCATGCCCATGGCCAGCAGTATGTTCTTTGGATGGTTCTTGATTGCCACTACGAGCGGCATCTTCTCCTCGGCCTTCTGGTCCTTTATCTTCTGGAAGGCCGGGGATTCGGCAACCGTCATCCGGACCCATATGCCGATCGCCACCAGGACGATGCTGAACAGGAACGGCACGCGCCAGCCCCAGGAAAGTAACTCAGCTTGGGGCAGCCTGGCGACCAGCCAGAAGGCAAAGGCCGACAGCACACCGCCGACCGCGAGGCCGGTCTGTGGAAACGAACCATACAGGCCACGGCGTTTCGCTGGAGCATGCTCGACCGCCATCAGTACTGCCCCGCCCCATTCGCCACCGAGGCCGATGCCCTGGCACATTCGCATCAAGGTCAGCAGGACTGCAGCCCATATCCCGATCTGATTATACGTGGGCAGTATCCCGATTATGGTAGAGGATAGGCCCATGAAAAGCAGGGTGATATACAGCATCTTTTTGCGGCCGATGCGGTCGCCGAAGTGACCGAAGATCACTCCTCCGATCGGACGAGCTACGAAACCCATAGAGTAGGTCGTAAACGCCAGCAACGTGCCTACGAGAGGGTCGAACTGGGGGAAGAACAGCCGGTTAAATACCAGTGCCGCCGCAGTGTTGTACAAAAAGAAGTCGTACCATTCAATTGCGGTGCCGATGAGACTCGCAAACGCCACTTTCGCGTGTTGCGGAGAGCCCTCCTGCAGGGAATAGGCAGTCGCTGTTTGCGCCATATTCAAGTCTCCGTTTGAGTGCTTTTTTTTCCGATTTGGATCGGCGGCACCACCCCCAGGTGCCGCCGCTTGCTTCACTTTTATTGGCCGTCTTCCCGAACCGGAAGGTAGTTGCGGCCGCCTACAAATGGACCTTGGGGCAGATCAGGCCCCGGCCTTCTTGTATAACTGCCGGGTCTCTTCCCCTGCCCAAGCCTGCTTGTATAGCTGCACCTGTTCTTCCGCGGTGGCGGCACGCGGGTTGTTGGCCGGTGAGCCCGAGGCTATCGACTGTTCCGCCATCGTTGGCAGGAGGCTTCGTCCAGCGGTCGGGGTCGATGCCATAGGACTTTGGCGTGGGCACCTTGAGGTCCTTGTTGAATTGCAATGAATTCATTCATCAGCTTGCTAACCGCCGACTGGCTGTTCTCACCCTCACTGGCGAGGCCCATGGCACGCGAGGCGCCGGCATACAGCATCGAGGTCGGCCGGAGCAGTGAACTCAATGACCGCCGGCATCAGCATCGCGACGGACAGCCCATGTGCCACATGGAAGAACGCGCCAATCGGGCGGGCCATTCCATGGATGAGGGCGACTGAGCTGTTGGAAAATGCGATGCCGGCCAATGACGCACCCAGCATCACGGCTTCGCGCGCAGCGCGATCCATGGGGTCGGCATAGGCGCGCCGCAGGTTGGGCGCAATGGCGCGCATCGACTGCGTTGCAATGTTCTGCGAGAACGGATGAGACTTCTTAGAAACATAGCCTTCCAGGGCGTGGCACAGCGCATCCAGGCCCGTGGCTGCCGTGAGATCTTTGGGCATGGTGAAGCTCTGCTCGTAGTCGACGAGTGCGGCCGTGGGCAGGAAACCCAAACCAATGCACAGCATCTTTTCGTTTGTTTTTTCGTCGCTGATGATCGTGAAGCGGGTCGTCTCCGACCCCGTGCCGGCGGTCGTCGGAATGGCAATGATCGGTAGTCCCGGCGAGTCCTGGATGTGCGGCACCTTGTAACTACTTACCGCGCCGCCATGGACGGCGAGCACTGCCACCGCCTTGGCAGTATCCATCGAGCTGCCGCCCCCGAACCCGACGACGCAATCATAGTTGCCCGCACGCAGGAAGGCCAGGCATGCCTCGATCGAAGCGACTGTAGGGTCAAGCACAACATCGGAGAACAACGTTGCGCGAATTTTGGAACTGTCGAGGCTGCCCATCAGCTTCTCGAGCTTGCCTAATTCAACCAGGTGACTATCTGTAACGATTAGAGGCCGTGAAAGGCCAAGTTGCGAAAGAATGTTTCCCAGCTCAGAGGATGCGCCGGCCCCGATTCGCATAAGGCGCGGCAAAGCGATTGTCGCAATCATGATTGCCCCCAGGAAGCCGCCGATTGGCCATCTCGCGTCTGCCACTGTCCAGCCAATCGGCGCCTCGAAGTTAAAGTGTGGACGCACTTTAGTCTTGCAAGCTCTAAAAAGGAAGGGGTATTATCGCAGCCATTTCGTGCGCATATACTAATGTATTATCGCATATATTCTGTGCGTAAATTAGGAGAGTCCATGTCGAAAGGCTTTGATTGGGATGACCTCCAATTCTTTCTTGCAGTGGCGCGCACAGGGAACGTGTCGCAAGCGAGTCACCGGATGGGCGTGGACCATGCGACCGTAACGCGCCGGCTCGACAATCTGGAGAAAACTCTGGGAGCCAAGCTGTTCGAGCGAAATCCTCGTGGCTACAATCTCACGAAACGAGGCGAGCAACTACTAGTATCCGCGCAGCTTGTTGAGGCCGAAATACAGAAGGCGGAGCGCGACGCGGCCGCACACCTCGCCATCTCGGGCGTAGTGCGGATTAGTTCGTTGGAAGGTTTCGCAAATTTCTTCCTCGCGGCCAGACTTCCGCGTTTCGCGGCGACGCACCCCAATATTTCGATCGAAATGGTAGCGATTCAACAGATTGTCGCTCTCTCTCGACGCGAGGCCGACATTGCCATAACCCTGCAAGCGCCGGAAACCGGCCGCTTCGTAGTCGAACGATTGACTGACTACGTTTTGTTCGTCTACGGCACAAAGTCGTATCTGGCGGGCGCTCCACGAATCCGTTTGCGCGACGATTTGCAAAATCATCTCTTCACCGGGTATATCGACGACCTCATTTTTATGCCTGGCCTAGACTATCTTGACGAGGTCGGCGCTCGCCGGCCACAGCTTCAGAGTTCCAGCCTGCATGCCCAAATGGTAGCGGCACTCGCCGGATACGGTCTTTGCGTGCTGCCTGCTTTCATCGCGGCGCGACATAACGTGCTGGTGCCGGTTCTGCCCCGCGAAGTATTTCTGCGCCGCACTTACTTACTCGTGATGCCTGCGGACAGGGCGAATATAGCGCAGGTGCGAGCTGTCCGGCAGTTCATTCACGAACAAGTTGCCAGTGCGCAAACGACCTTTCTCGACGGTGGTTGAAGCGCCTGTTTGGGGCCAGGGCCCAACTCAGACTACGCGCAATCTCATCGTCCTCCCGATACATCGATGATCGTACCGGTAACATATGAGGCCTCGTTGGAGAGAAGCCATAGAATCGCTCTGGCTACTTCTTCGGGCTGGCCGCCTCGCTGCATGGGCACCAGCGTCTTTACCCGGTCGACGCGGCCCGGCTCACCGCCCTTTGCGTGCAGGTCAGTGTAGATAAACCCAGGTCTGACTCCGTTTACACGAATGCCCTCTTCCGCGACCTCTTTGGCTAGCCCGATAGTAAAAGTGTCGACAGCTCCTTTGCTGGAGGCGTAATCAATGTATTCATTTGGCGAGCCCAATCGCGCCGCCAGGGAAGAAACATTGACAATGCCGCCTCCGTCGCCGCCATGCCGAGTAGACATTCGCCGGACGGCCTCGCGTGCACATAGGAAGGTCCCAATCACGTTAGTCGTGAAGACACGCTGCAGGCGGGCACCATCCATCTCGTCAAGCCGCATCTGATGCTCAAGCGTGCCGGCATTATTGACCAGAGCTGTAAGGCGCCCGAGTTCACGGTCTACCGTATCAAACAGACGCAATACGTCAGGTTCCGAACTGATGTCAGCCTGTGCAGCGATTGCGTGGCCATCCTCGCGTTGAATCGTGTTCACCACTTCTTCGGCTGCGCGCTGCCCTCGCAGGTAATTCACACAGACTGAGTAACCGCGCTGGGCGGCCAGTCTTGCTGTGGCCGCGCCAATCCCACGGCTGCCGCCTGTGACCACTAGAACCTGGGAACCATCGCTACGAGTCATATCTCCTCTTCTTTGAAGACTTCTTGGGCGATGCGGAAGCTGTCAACGGCCGCTGGGACTCCGCAGTAGATCATGGCCTGCAGGAACACTTCCATGATATCCGCCTTGCTCAGACCGTTGTTGAGCGCTGCTCGGACATGCAACTTTACCTCGTGCGGACGGTTGAGCGCCGTCAGCATGGCCAGATTGATCATGCTCCGCGTACGTCGATCAAGTCCGGGGCGGCTCCAAATCTCTCCCCAGCAATACTCAGTCACAAGTTCCTGGAGCGGACGAGAGAAATCGTCTGCAGCCGCGATGGATTTCTCGACATGCTTAACACCAAGAACTTCGCGGCGGATTTTCATGCCTTTTTCAAATAGTTCTTTATTCAATTTTTTTCTCCGTTTCCGAGGGTATTGTGACGCCGTAGCAGCAAGTTGCGCAAATGCGTCAGTGTTGCCGCGGTTCAGTGTCGGCTGATCCTATTTGCAGAGTCGAAGCCCCCAGATCGATATTTGAAGATTATTGCTAAACTCCACTGCGTATCGAGTTTCCGCAGAGGTAGAGTTTGCAACAGTATTCGACGAGAACCGACCAAGAGTGCTATTGGGATAGACAATTTCGACAAAGGAACCGGCCATCCAAGCCGGAGCGAATGCGCTATGGCGCGTTTCTTCTGCAGGGAGCGAGATGCGCAAACCCCCTGGTCAATCGTCAGATTCTGGTGGGCGGGGCTTCAGCGAGAAACTCGCGGTGCCGCTGTGCCTCGAACGCCTGGTACAAGGGCGAGGTGCGTAAGTGCTCCAAAATCGTATGGTCATCTGCATTCAAGTCGGGAGCATCGAATACGGCCAATGTCCCTTCCAGATGCTCCGGTTCGGCGGCCCCGACCACAATGCATGTTAGCTCGGGTACGGCAAGCGCCCACCGGAGTGCGGCCTGGGCCAGGCGGGCCCGATCGGTTAGACCGGCTTCCGATCCCATCTTGAATAGCTCGCCTTTCATGAACGTCTCGCGGCCAAGCACGGCAAGACCTCGCTCGTGCGCGGCGGGGAGAACGCTTCCCCGGCCTGCCGTGTCGGCAAGGTTCAGGTTGATAAAGATACTGTCGAAGCCTCCGGAATTGATCATTTGGAGATAGGTCTCCTGGCCCCGGAAGGTGTCGGCGGTGGCGAACCTGATGAGGCCGTCTTGTTTGAGCCGGTCGATGGTAGCTCGGAGTCGCGGAAGGTATTCCGCATCGGAACGCCACGCCTCGGGCGTGATGCCGAGATTAAGGAAGTCTAGCCGCTCGCGCCCCATGAGTTTCAATATCCGCTGGACTTCCGCCTTGAGTAGCGGGTACTCGGCCAACTTCCGGTTGCCGGGATCACGATCGTACATCATCTGCTCGGGACGGGTCTGTACATAGACCTCGAACGGCGGCGGCATCTCTCGTAAGTTGCGGCCGAGGGCTTCCTTCTCTGAATCTTGCGTCACGTCGTAGAAGTTGATGCCGTGGTCGTAGGCGAGCTTCACAATCCGGCGCCGTTTCTCTCCCCCGAAGCCTGCGAAGAGCTGCCCCGGCGTGATGGCCCGAGTAAAGTCCTCCTGGAAGCCTCGCAGCTGGCCATCAGGCAAGTACTCGTGCCCACCCAGGCCGATCACTGATAGCTCAATCCCGATTCGCGGAATCTGACGATAGATCATGAGTTGCCTCTCCTCCTCCTACTGGCTCTCCCGTTCTCCAAAGCAAGCAGTGTGGCCATTGGCGCCTCCCGGCATTCGTTTCCGGGCGAGTACAAATGTAGCAGATTCATGGTCGCTACCACTGGGCTGGTCAAGCCGGAAACCCATCTGATAAGACGGACGAACCACAACGCCATCAGAACTACGCCGTCCCCAGTTCGGCAAGGCTCCGGATATGTGCTTTACCCGATAGTCGACGGCGCATGAAACAATGTTAGTGCATCTGGACGAGAAATCATGCCAAATGACGAGCTAGCAGCGGTAATCGGCTCGCTCTTCAACGTGGTATAAGTTTCCGGGGTGCAGCCTGAAGTAATCTCTGGCTGGCTCGTCCGTGGAGGCAAAAGGGTATGAGTAAGACACTCATAACCATTGCATTGCTGCTGTTAGCGCCGCTGGTGTGGGCTGAGGGATGTAAAACCCCGGAGAATTTCGCCGCGCTCGTTGAGCTGATTGTTGAGATGGGGCAGCCTTCGGACTATGGCTTAAGCTTGGTGAAGGACGAGAGGTCCGGCAAATACTATGCCTCATTGGTTCGTGGAGACTTGCCAGAGCTGTACATCACGCAAGAGAGGTGGACTAGGCGGGGCCATAGGAACCGCATAGACCAGTGGATCATGAAGTTTACTGTTGATGACACATATGTGTTGCATAAGGAGCTGGTGGAGAAAGATCATCGATTCGTGCGTGAGAAGCGGTTATCTAATACAGGAGCCGATGCTGTAGAGTGCAATATCTTTCGTGCGTTCCTGGGGGCTTTACCAAATTCAAAATGATACCGCTCGGGGCCGCCGGACCCGCATATGATTCGTCTTCTCGCAACTGTTTACTATTTGGTAGCCATTCCCTTGGGTCAACTCCTCTTGAGGATTGCGGCGCGCAGGAATTCAGATCAGAATTCAAGGTTTGATTGCTGGTCGAGCAACAGAGCGCATGCTGATACCCATCGGTCACGAGAACATGCAGGCGCGGCGATGGCCGATCATCACGATCGGGCTTATCGCCATCAACTTTGTTGCGTTCCTGCTCACCATCTCCACGCTCAAAAGTGAGTCGCCCGAACTCGCCCAGATGCGGATACACATACGCCTGCTGGCGGCCATGCATCCGGAGCTCACCCTCCCGCCTGCGGCTGAACAGCTGGTGGAAGAAATAAAGCGGCGCGAACCCGGTGTCTGGACCGCCGCCCAGAATCCGAACCGGAAACTGCAGGATGCCTGG
Organism: uncultured Acidobacteriota bacterium; assembly: GCA_963842345.1. GTDB lineage: Bacteria > Acidobacteriota > Terriglobia > Terriglobales > Acidobacteriaceae > CAWBRT01. The sequence goes on along the minus strand of CAWJGD010000018.1, from coordinate 6,630 downwards.
GATGCGCGCATGCGACTGATGGAGAGCCCCGAGCTTCTGCAGCAGGAGATGGACAACCTCTCGGCGCGCTATGAGAAACTGCGCTCCACGTCCGTGCTGGAGCACTACTCTTTCGTTCCAGCGCACCCCACCTGGTACTCCTACATCACTGCCAACTTTCTGCACGGCGGATGGCTGCACATCATCGGCAACATGTGGTTCCTTTGGCTGGCGGGAATCGTGTTGGAAGACGTCTGGGGGCGCGGACTGTATCTCGCGGTGTACCTCGTTGCCGGGGCGTTTGCGCTGCAGGCGCATAGCTGGTGTAACCCGGGAAGCAATATCGCCACCTTAGGGGCTTCGGGCGCGGTGGCGGCGCTTATGGGAGCCTTCCTCGTACGCTTCCCTAAGGTGCGCATCAACATGATGTGGGTCTGGATGTTCTTCCGCATAACGCGCTTTTCAGCGCAAGCCCTTTGGCTGCTGCCGCTCTGGTTTGCCATGGAGATTTTTTCCGGCGTTCTGTTTGGAACCAGAGGCGGAGTGGCGCACATGGCGCATGTGGGCGGCTTCGTCTTTGGCGTGCTGGCCGCCTTCGCCATTCGCTACTCCGGGGTAGAACACGCCATCAACAAGGCTATCGAACAGGAAATTGACCCCGCCCACGACGCTGAACTCGACCGGATACGCGACCTGGTCGGCCAGAACCTTTTGGACCATGCGCTTGGTGAACTTGACCGCTACACCGCAGCCAATCCTGAGTCCGAGAGCGCCCTGCTGTTGCAGCAGGATATCCAGTGGCGCAAGAGCAATATCCCGGCCTACCTGCATGCCACCCAAAGGCTCTGCGCACTTCACCTCAATATGCGCGCCACCGATCATGCGTTAAAAGATTACGAAGATTTTATGCAGGCTGGCGGCGGTCTTCTGCCACCGGAGATCTGGTTCAAGCTGTGCCACGCCCTCGAGGAGCAGCAGGAATATGAGCGCGCCCTGGGAGAGTACCAGGAACTTGCGCAGGCCTATCCGAATGATAGCCAAGGGCTTATGGCGCTGCTGTCGGCTGCGCGCCTGGCCATGAACAGGGTGCACCGTCCGCAGCAGGCGCTGAACCTTTACCAGGCAGCGGCAGACTCCCCCGTGCCGCATCTGGACCTCGACTCCAGCATACAAGTGGGCATGAAGGGTGCTCGCGCGGCCCTCGCCACGAGTTCCGCGGCGGGGGAAATAAGCCCGACCTCTCTCGTACCCTCACATTGACGCCCGAGTGCCGAAACTCATTGTTGGGACAATCAGGTTAGCCATCCCCGGTTTTGGGTTGGGGCGGTTTTTTCTGTTTCTGGTGCAGAGTTGAATCTGGATCAAGGGCAACACTGAAATAAACGAAGAGAATGCCAATTCCGATTGGCCGACGACCCCGTCCAGAACCTCGTCTTTCACCTCCCAGAATGTGGTTTTGGGGGAAGCTTACCGGATGAATGGCAGCAGGAGAATCACCAGCGATAAGGTAAGCGCGCTTAGGGCTGAGGAAAGCAGAAGAAGCGAGCCGGCCTCCTGGCTTCTGGCCTTGTAGGCAACACCCAAGAGCACCCCAAGGAATCCGCCCGGGCAGGCCATTAGGAGGACGGCGTCACGCACCACCTGGGTCGGATACTTCAGAGAGGAAGCAAGAACGAAGGCCAGCAGGGGTTGCGCTATTAGCGAGAGCACCAGTCCCCCTGAGACGTTTGCGCCCAGTGAGAGGGATTCGCGGGAAAGGACCAGCCCAGTGACAAACAGGGCAACACCAGCGGCGGTTTGCGAAAAGAAGCCAAGCGAGCGAACCAAGACGGGCGGGAGTACGTAGCCCGTCAGCGAAAAGCCTACTCCCAATATCGGGCCAAGCACCACCGGTTTCATCAGCGTTCTCCACAACGCCAAGCCAAACCGACGCAAAACACCGGCGGAGTTTGACTGCACGCCCCCGGCTTCCAGCAGCAGCAACGACATCGGCACAGCAACCACGTTTCCGCAAACAATCGCCACCGCGACGGTCACGGTGCTCTGAGGTCCATAGAGACCGATGAATAATGGCAGTCCCACCGCTACCCAATTGGGAAGCGCGACCGACAGCGTCACCGCCGCGCTATCGGCAAGCGTGAACTTGAATAGCTTCAGCTCAATCACTAAGGCAACGACAAACGTGAGGATCATGGAAAGCGCCAGAATCCCAAAGAGCTTCGCATGATAGGCAAGCATCTGCCGCGGGGTCTGCGCGGTGGACAAGAATAGCGCTGCCGGAAGGGCGTAGCTCAGCAGAAAGGTATTGAGGCCCGCCACGTTCTTGTTGTCCACAATGCCGCGCCAGCCGGCGAAATAGCCCAGCGATAGCCCGAAGAAGATCGGGACTAACGCGTTGGCAATCATCCCCGGCATCGAGTTCTCCCGAAGGGTAATGCCATATTCTCCTTCTCCGCCGCAGTGCCCGACTTCGGCAACTTAGGTTGCACGTTGTGTGGGCCGATGGCAAACTCCCGGCCGCAAGCCTTACCGCAGTGCTTGGCAACCACCGGCGCTGCAGGCCGGCATCGGCGCTCCTTACAACAGCCGATGCCACGCGCAGCCGAGCGGTGCGGCGGCAGTCACAACAACCCCCACAGAGTTTGCCCAGGGTTACTTGCCCGTCGCGGCGCCTGGGGCGCGACGCGGCATGAAGGCGATGATCAGAACGCACGCGAGCGCCTCAATCCCAGCGACAACGTAGAGTCCTGTCGAAGCTTTGCCAGTTATGTCTTTAAGCCAGCCCACAACATAAGGACCAACCCAGCCAGACAGATTGCCCAGCGAGTTGATCAGTGCGATGCCGCCCGCAGCCGCGGTTCCGGCCAGGAACATGGTCGGCATTTGCCAGAAGGGCGCGAAGGCGCTGAGCACACCGGTAACGCCAAGAACAAGGGCCGCAAAACCCAGTGCCGGAATCCCAGCAAACACACCGATCAGCACGAGACCGGCAGCCGAGGCCAGGCAGGAGAGCCCGCAATGAAAACGCCGCTCAAGTGTGCGGTCGGAATGCCGGCCAACCAATACCATCACAATGACTCCGACGATGTACGGCACCGCCGAGAGCAGGCCGATCGTCGTGTTGTCCTTTACCCCGAGACCCTTAATGATCGTTGGTATCCAGAATCCGAGCGTGGGATTCGCGCTGACCAGGCAAAAGTAGATGAGAGTAAGCAGCCAGACTTTCGGGACCTTCAGCGCTTCACCGAACCCATGCTTGCGGACACCTGCGTTCTGTTCGTCCGTCTTTAAGTCAGCGATAACGAGTTGCTTTTCATGGTCGGTAAGCCAACGCGCCTCCGCGGGCTTGTCGTACAAATACGAGCAGCGTCAGCACGCCCATGATGATTGACGGTATGCCCTCAAGCAGGAACAGCCATTGCCAGTTGGCTAGCCCGGCATGACCAATCAGGTTGCCCATGATCCAACCGGAAACAGGGCCGCCGACGATGGCAGCGACCGGGATAGCGCCATGAAGTAGCCAAGCATCTGCGCGCGCCGCCTCGCCGGAAACCAATAGGTCAAGTAGAGAATGACGCCAGGGTAAAGGCCGGCTTCGGCAGCCCCGAGCAGGAAGCGGACAATATAGAACCATGTCGCAGTCTTGACGAACATCGTCGCAATGCTGCTACGCCCCACAGTATGGTGATGCGAGCGATCGTCTTGCGGGCTCCGATCTTCTCCAGGAACAGGTTGCTCGGAATTTCAAAGAGCAACCTGTTCCTCGACAGTCGGAGCCCGCAAGACAATTGCTCGCTTACCATCCTGTGGGGCGTCGCGAGCATTGCGACGATGTTCGTCAAGACTGCGACATGGTTCTATATTGTCCGCTTCCTGCTCGGGGCTGCTGAAGCAGGCCTCTACCCTGGCGTCATTCTTTATCTGACCTATTGGTTCCCGGCGAGGCGGCGCGGACAGATCTCGGCTACTCATGGGCGGCTATCCCGGTCGCCGCCGTCGTCGGCGGCCCTATTTCCGGTTGGATCATGGGCAACCTGATTGGTCATGGCGGGCTGCCAACTGGCGATGGCTGTTCCTGCTTCAAGGCATACCGTCAATCATCATGGGCCTGCTGACGCTTCTAGTATTTGTACGACAAGCCCGCGGAGGCGCGTTGCTTACCGAGCCATGAAAAGCAACTCGTTATCGCTAACTTAAAGTCGGACGAGCAGAGCGCAGGTGTGCGCAAGCATGGGTTCGGTGAAGCGCTGAAGGTCCCGAAAGTTTGGCTGCTTACTCTCATCTACTTTTGCCTGGTCAGCGCGAACCCCACCCTCGGATTCTGGATACCAACGATCATTAAGGGGCTCGGGGTGAAGGACAACACGACGATCGGCCTGCTTTCGGCGGTGCCGTACATCGTCGGAGTCATTGTGATGGTATTGGTTGGCCGGCATTCCGACCGCACCCTTGAGCGGCGTTTCCATTGCGGGCTCTTCTGCCTGGCCTCGGCTGCCGGTCTCGTGCTGATCGGTGTGTTTGCTGGGATTCCGGCACTGGGTTTTGCAGCCCTTATTCTAGGCGTTACTGGTGTACTCAGCGCCTTCGCGCCCTTCTGGCAAATGCCGACCATGTTCCTGGCCGGAACCGCGGCCGCAGGCGGTATCGCACTGATCAACTCGCTTGGCAATCTGTCTGGCTGGGTTGGCCCTTATGTTGTGGGCTGGCTTAAGGACATAACCGGCAAGGCTTCGACAGGACTTTACGTTGTCGCTGGGTTGGAGGCGCTCGCGTGCGTTCTGATCATCGCCTTCATGCCGCGTCGCGCCCCAGGTGCCACGACAGGCAGGTAACCCTGGTTACACTGCGGGGGGTTGTTGTAACTGCCGCCGCACCGCTCGGCTGCGCGTGGCCCCGGGTGTCTGTGAGGAGCGCCGATGTAAGCCTGCAGCGCCGGTGGTTGCCAAGCACTGTACGGTAAGGCTTGCGGCCGGGAGTTTGCCATCGGCCCACACAACGTGCAACCTGAGTTACCGAAGTCTGGCACTGCGGCGGAGAAGGAGAATATGGCGTTACCCTTCGGGAGAACTCGATGCCAGGGATGATTGCCAACGCGCTAGTACCCATCTTCTTCGGATTTCGCTGGGCTATTTCGCAGGCTGGCGCGGCATTGTGGACAACAAGAACGTGGCGGGCCTCAATACCTTCCTGCTGAGCTACGCCCTTCCGGCAGCGCTATTCCTGGCCACCGCCCAGACTCCGCGACAGATGCTTGCCTATCATGCGAAGCTTTTTGGGATTCTGGCGTTTCCATGATCCTCATGTTTGTCGTGGCTTTGGCGATCGAGTTGAAGCTGTTCGAGTTCACGCCTGCCGATAGCGCGGCGGTGACGCTGTCGGTCGCGCTTCCCAACTGGGTCGCCGTAGGACTGCCATTGTTCCTCGGACTCTATGGGCCTCAAGGCGCTGTGACCGTCGCGGTGGCGATTGTTTGCGGCAACGTGGTCGCTGTACCGATGTCGTTGTTGTTGCTGGAATTCGGCGGCGTGCAGTCAAACTCCGGCGGTGTTTTGCGCCGCTTGGCCTTGGGCCTGTGGAGAACGCTGAAGAAGCCTTCGTGCTTGGCCCGATATTGGGAGTGGTCTTTTCGCTGGCGGGCTATGCGCTTCCGTCCGTCTTGGTCCGGTCGCTTGGCTTCTTCTCGCAAACCGCCGCTGGTGTCGCCCTGTTTGTCACCGGGCTGATCCTTTCCCGCGAATCCGTCTCGCTGGGCATGAACGTCTCAAGGGGACTGGTGCTCAAACTGATAGCTCAACCCTTGCTGACGTTCGTTCTTGCTTTCTTACTGAGGTATCCGACGCAGGTGGTGCGTGATGCCGTTCTGGCAATGCGCCTGCCCGGGCATTTTTTTTTTTTTTCGTCTCCTTTCATCACCACTTATATCTTTTACCCTATCCGTGATTCCTGCTGCCATTCATCCGGTAAGCCAAACCACATTCTAGGGAGGTGAAAGACGAGGTTCTGGACGGGATCCCCCTTTCATCGGAATTGGCATTCTCTTCGTTTATTTCAGTGTTGCCCTTGATCCAGATTGGTCTCCGCCCCAGGAAAAACAGAAAAAACCGCCCCAACCCAAAACCGGGGATGGCTGACATGATTGTCCCGACGATGAGTTTCGGCACTCAGGGCGTCAATGTGAGGGTACGAGAGAGGTCGGGCTTATTTCCCCTGGTCCACCAAGAGGTCCGCGCCAGACACCCTTCATGCCCACTTGTATGCTGGAGTCGAGGTCCCGAGGAGGGGGAGTCTGCCGCTGCCTGGTAAAGGTTCAGCGCCTGCTGCGGACGGTGCACCCTGTTCATGGCCAGGCGCGCAGCCGAGAGCAGCGCCATAAGCCCTTGGCTATCCTTCGGATAGAACTTCGCAAGTTCCTGGTACTCTCCCAGCACGTGGTCGTATTCCTGCTGCTCCTCGAGGCCGTGGCGTGGCTTTAACCAGATCTCCGGTGGCACAGACCGCCGCCAGCCTGCATAAAATCTTCGTAATCTTTTAACGCATGATCGGTGGCGCGCGATTATTGAGGTGAAGAGCGCAGAGCCTTTGGGTGGGCGTGAAGGTAGGCCGGGTATTGCTCTTGCGCCTCGGCTATAGTGCTGCAACAGCCGGGCGCTC
>CAWJGD010000017.1:0-77330 GCA_963842345.1 uncultured Acidobacteriota bacterium | reverse complement strand
CAGGGGTTCATGGCAGCCGCCAGCATGAATCGAGCCGGAAACGTCAGCGACATGGCGGCGCGCGCGATGGAAACGGTACCGTCTTCCAAGGGTTGCCGCATCACTTCCAGCACGTTGCGAGGAAATTCGGGCAGCTCGTCGAGGAACAGCACGCCATTGTGCGCGAGAGAGACCTCGCCGGGGCGCGGCACCATGCCTCCACCGATCAGCCCGGCGTCGCTGATGGTGTGGTGCGGCGAGCGGAACGGACGCACGCGCACCAGGCCCACGCCCGGATCGAGCACGCCAGCGACACTATGAATCTTGGTCGTCTCCAGAGCCTCTTCGAAGGTCAGCGGAGGCATAATGGTGGGCATGCGTTTGGCGAGCATGGTTTTGCCGCCGCCGGGAGGACCGATCATCAGAATGTTGTGTCCGCCCGCGCAGGCGATCTCCATGGCGCGCTTAGCTGTGTGCTGCCCGCGCACGTCTTTGAAGTCGACACCCAGGCGCTCGCCCTGGCCGAGCAACTCGGACGCCGCGATCTTCAGCGGAGCCACGCCGTTCCCGGTGTTGATGAGCTGCACCACTTCCATCAACGAGCGCACGGGAAAGACATTCACTCCATCCACGATTGCCGCTTCGCGAGCGTTGATTGCGGGTACCAGCAAGTTCGCGATCTTCTTGTCGCGTGCCGCTATGGCGATGGGCAGCGTGCCGCGGACACCGCGCAGGCTGCCGTCGAGCGACAACTCACCGACCATCACGTAATCGCTCAACTCTCGCTTGTTCAAAGCGCCATACGCCCCCAGGATGCCGAGGGCCATGGGCAGATCGAACCCCGATCCCTCCTTCTTCATGTCCGCCGGAGCGAGGTTGACCGTGATATGGGTTGGCGGAACGTCGTACCCGGAGTTCTTCAGCGCCGCGCGAATCCGCTCGCGGCTCTCACGCACGGCGGCATCGGGCAGACCGACGGTCGTGAAGTGATCTTCCCCGAGCTTCACGCCCGAAACATCGACTTCGACATCGACCAGATTGGCGTCGATGCCATAAACGGCGGCGGAAAGAGTTTTGAAGAGCATAAGGATGCAAAGGGAAACGCCTATCCCTACCACATCCTTTGCCCCCGCCCTATGCCCCTTGTCACTTTCCTCTGTGACGATCCAGGAAAGCCCGCGCTGGCTCCCGCTTTTTCTCATCTGCACGTTGATCGTTCACCCGGACAGGGAGATTCTTCTCTCCTCGCAGTGGATCGGTAATTTATCGCACGAGGCTCGCCTGATAAGATTGCGCTGCGATGAGCGAATCCAATCACCCCAGCGAGCAGGGCTCGCCGGGGGCCCCGATACCCGGAAACCCGATGGAGACTGCGGCTGCTCCAGCCGGTCCCTCCGGCGCCCCGCAACGCATCGCGCCTCTCTGGCACACGTGCGTGCTCGTCATCGCGATCTTGCTTTTGTCGGCCGCCGGCAGCAACCGGCAGCATCTGGTCACCACCCCGCACGCCCGGGTCTTGCAGTATGTCCTGACCCTGGCCTGGGAGTGGCTGCTGCTCGCCTTCTGCGTTTGGGGCGCGCGCAAATCGGGAACCGGTCTGCGGGAACTCGTGGGCGGACGATGGCGCGAGATCGAAGACGTGCTGATCGACGTCTTGACGGCTGCCGGCTTCTGGATAGCGGCGATGGTCGTGCTGGCGCTCGCGGCACGCTTGCTGCATCTTACGGACGGCAGTCAACTCGACGATGTACGCAGGCAGATTGGGTTTCTCGTGCCCCGCAGCGCGCGCGAGGTCGTGCTTTGGATGTTGCTCAGCCTGACGGCCGGAATCTGCGAAGAAGTCGTCTTCCGCGGTTATCTGCAGCGGCAGTTGGCCGCCCTGGGCAAGAATGTCTGGGCAGGAATCGTCGTTTCCGGGTTGATCTTCGGCTGCGCGCACGGTTACGAAGGTGCAGGCCGCATGGTGCTGGTGGGAATCTATGGAATGCTGTTCGGTTTGCTGGCGCATTTCCGCCGAAGCCTCCGTCCGGGAATGATCGCTCATGCCTTCCATGACGGCATCATGGGACTGGCGCTGCGATTTTTTTTGAAGTGAGCTTCTCTTCCTGGCAAGCCTCAAATTCAGCTTCGTTCACTTCGTTTCCGCGCCTGCAACTCGCGGCAGGTTTTGCCCGAAGTCAACGTTCGGAAATATTGCGATCGCGCTAACCTGCATAAACACAGGTCGAAAACGATGTCAGCTTTGGCGGTTGAGATCGCTTCCAAAGCCGTTTTTGATCTCATGGCCTCGCGCGCGAGGAGTCGTTCGCGCAAAATTCTCTTCGCATCGGGATCGGTCCATTGAGGAGTTCGCTTCCACCCTTGCGTTTTTTGCTTGACATGAGTTATCGAATCAACTTATACAACTAGAAAATTGCAACGATGAAACGTTGCAATCAATACTCGATCAATGATCGAAAGGGAGAATAGCAATGGCAACGAAAAAGGCTGCAAAGAAGGCTGCAAAGAAACCTGCAAAGAAGACCGCGAAGAAAAAGTAGTTAGCCTTCCACCCATAAACGGGGGACGCGAAAGCGTCCCCCTGGTTTTTTGTGCGCGATTCAGGAGTCTGCGGCCAGAGCGTGCTGCACGACTGCCATCCCGGCGATGGCGGCGGTTTCAGTCCGCAGAATGGTTTCTCCCAGCGAGACCGATTTCCACCCGGCACCTTCGAGTATCTTCACCTCTTCCTCCGTCCAACCGCCTTCCGGTCCGACGGCCAGCGCCAGCGAGTTGCCAGCACGTCCTGGGCCAAGCAGTTCGCCAATCGAGGCATGCGCCGGGCTCTCATTGAGCAGCAGTTTGCAATCGCTCTCCAACGTCAACACATCTTTCAACCTCGCTGGAGCGGCGATCTCGGGCGGCTGCGTCCGGCGGGACTGCTCCGATGCCTCCAGGGCGATACGACGCCATCGCTCGACTCGCTTCCCGGCGGCAAGGGCGAGACGGGCATCTGTGCGTCGCGCCACCAGCGGAACGATGCTGGCAACCCCCAACTCGGTGAGCTTTTCAATCGCCCATTCCATGCGGTCGAACTTGATCACGGAGAGCAGCACCGCGATGCGCGGCGCCGAAGGGGCCTCCACAACCTCGCCAAGTTCGAATTCCACGCGATCGCCGGCGACCGAGAGCACCCGCCCGCGGCGAAGCTGATCGCCGGTGGAAATGTCGAACTCCTGTCCTACCCGCGCGCGCAGCACCCGCGAAAGATGTTCTGCATGCGAACCGAAAAGATATGCGCGGTTGTCCTTGACCTCATCGGCAATCCAGCGGCGTCGCGTCATGCATTCAACAATACCAGCAGGGGGCTGCGATGGCGGCTTTTGCCGTTGCTTTTAGGGATGTCATTCTGAGCGACCGCAGGGATAGGGCGACGTCTGACTGGGGTCCTTGGGCCGTCTGCCGAAATCCTGAGCGCAGCGAAGGAACTCGAAAGCCCAGGGCGGCCTAGGTTATGTACAAACCTTTCGGACACGATACTAGGCGAACATGTCTTTCACTTTGCTGAACAGCGAGCGCTTCTCGATCTTGTTGTCTACGCCGGAGATCGAATCCAGTTCCTGCAACAATTCACGCTGCCGCTTGGTCAGCTTGCTCGGAGTATGGACCTTGACCTCGACGTAAAGATCGCCCCGCCCGTTGCCGTTGAGCACGGGCACGCCCTTGTGCCGTAGCCGGAAGGATGTGCCTGTCTGCGTTCCCTCGGCAATTTTGATCGTGGCCTCGCCCTCGAGCGTGGGAATCTTGATTTCCGCTCCGAGCGACGCCTGCGCGAACGAGATGGGAACGGCGCAAAAAAGGTCTTTGCCTTCGCGCTCGAAGACCGCGTGCTCATTAACGTGCAGCACAACGTAGACATCGCCATTCGGTCCGCCGTGCAGGCCCGCATCGCCTGCACCCGTGAAGAGCATCCGCGTCCCCTCTTCGACACCGGCGGGAACTTCGACATTCAGCGTGTGTTGCTGAATGACGACACCCTCGCCTTTGCAACGCTTGCAGGGGTCCTGGATCACCGTTCCCATGCCCTGGCACGCCGGACACGTCCGCGCCATGGTCAGGAAGCCATTCTGGAAGCGTATCTGGCCGCGGCCTGCGCATTGCCGGCATTGTACCGGTGCCTTGCCTGCCGTGGTGCCTTTGCCGTGGCAGTCGTCGCAGATCACGCGCCGGCGAAAAGCTGACTTCTCGCTCGCAGCCGAAAACCGCATCCACGAACTCGATGGTGATATCTTCGCGCAGGTCGCCGCCGCGCTGCGCGCGTGAGCGGCGCCGGCCGCCTCCGCCGAAAACGTCGCCGAAGCCAAACAAGTCGCCGAAAATCTCGGCGAAATCGATTGTGCCCGCGTCAAAGCCGCCGCCAAAGCCGCCACTCATACCGTTGACGCCGGCGTGGCCAAAACGGTCGTAGTTGGCGCGCTTCTGCGGATCGCTCAGGATGGCGTATGCTTCGCTGCACTCCTTGAACTTCTCTTCGGACGTGGGGTTCCCCGGATTGCGGTCCGGGTGATGTTGCAGCGCCATCTTGCGGTAGGCGCTCTTAATCTCTTGATCGTCGGCGGTGCGCGAGATTTCGAGAACTTCGTAGTAATCGCGTTTGATCTGAGTAGCCAGTGTCTTCTTCCTCGCGGGGTCGTGCTGAATTTATCTTCCGGGGTTCTGCGCCACCAACACCATGGCCGGACGCAGAAGTCGATCACGCAGCTTGTATCCGCGTAGCAGTTCCTCAACTACGTGGTTCTCGGGAACTTCGGTGGTCGTAATCATCTGAACGGCCTGGTGGATGTTGGGATCGAACGCAATTCCTTTTGCCGGGACGGGTTCCACTCCGAGTTTGGCGAGCACGTCATGGAACTGCCGGTCGATCAAGTCGATGCCCGATCGGAAGTCCTCGGCGCTGGACGCTCCGGTTTTTAGCGCGCGGTCGAGGCTGTCGAGAATCGGCAGCAACAGCTTCAGCGCCTCGGCCAAAGCGTACTCGCGATACTCCTGCTGCTCCCGTGCGGCGCGCTTGCGGAAATTGTCGAACTCGGCTTGCAGGCGGGCCAGGCGATCCAGATAAGCGCCGTTCTCGGCACGCAGCTTCTCGATCTGAGCTTCGAACTCGTTGGTAGGGGCTGCGGCCGTTTGCGCCTGGCCCTCCTGAGTGCCCGGCTGTTCGCTGGACGGCTCATCGCTTTCAGGTAGTTCACGCTCCGGGTCCAGTTGATCAATTCCCTTCCGACTGATCTTTCCGTTACCTTTGGTCATAATCCTATTCAGTTTCGTTGAGTAATTTGTCAAATAGAGTCGCGATATAGGAAACCGCGGTGATGGTGTGCTGATAGTCCATGCGGGTGGGGCCAATCACGGCCAAGCGCCCAAGCATCTCATCCCCGGAGCGCGCCGGAGCGCCGATCAGCACAAAGTTCTTAAGGTCAGGCATCGCCTGTTCCAACCCGATCACGACGCGCACAGCCTCCTGCCGTGCATCCAGATAGGCGGCGAGAAGTTCACAGACACGCTGCTTTTCTTCCAACGCTTGCAGCAACTGCCGCAGCCTATCCGAATCATTATCGCGCGAAATGAGGTTCGCCGTGCCTTCGACAAAGACTGTTTCTCCGCCGTGATCGTTAGCCAACGCGCCATTTCTATACAACTGCTCGATCGAGCACATCAGCCGGTCGTACTCGCTGCGCTCCTGTTCAATGCGCCGCTCCAGCTCAACGCGCAATGAATCCAGCGTCCATCCGCGGAAGTTTTCATTGATGTAGCGGGAGGCCATGTCGAGATCCGCCTGAGAGAGAGCGCGGCCTACTCGCAACACGCGATCACGCACCAGACCGCCGCGCATCACGACTACGGCGAGAACCTTCTGCTCCGCCAGCCTCTGGAAATGGACGTGCTCCAGCGCGTTCTTCGGGCCTCCGCTGGTGACCGCAACCCCGACTCCGCGCGAAACCAGCGAGAGCACGTGCGTGGTCCTCTCCATAAACTCCTGCACATCGTTGACGCCATGGAAGAACTTTTGCATCGTTTGTTCATCCTCGGGCGAGATGCTTGCAGCGCCCGACAGCGTCTCCACGTAGTAACGATATCCGTGAACGCTTGGGACACGCCCCGAGGAAGTGTGCGGCTGCTCGAGCAACCCCGCCTCCGCCAGATCCGCCATCACATTGCGAATGCTGGCCGCACTTAGCCCCTCCAAGTTGCGACGGGCGATGGTGCGGGAACCAACCGGCTCACCCGTCGAGATGTAAGTCTCGACGATGGCGGTCAGAATCTCCTGTTCACGCCTTCCGATTTGGGGAGAGTCGGCCATGTTAAAGCTCCAGTCATCCTCTTTAGATGCAGCTATTTAGGCGCCGGATTCCAGCCGAAGCTGCATCGCTGGCCCCCGGCGACAGCCGTTTTGCCGCTGGAGTGGGGCTCAGGAGCTGTCTTGGAATTACTATTTTAGCACCGTTGTTGGCACTCGCAGCCAAAGAGTGACAAGCATCGACGCAAGAATCGTAAGCGAGGTTCTATACCCCGCTTTATCTGTCACTTAGGGGGAACTCTGAGCAGGGAGCTGTCACCGCCGGATTGGCTGCCATTGGGACACATTTTGCGCGAAATCGGTCAGCTCATTTGCGAGAGTTGTGTCCGATAATGCGCCCCTCCGGCCGGGGTGCACCGCGTTACTGGACCACGACCGTTACTGGACCTCGATGATGTTTCCGCCCTGGGTGGAGTTCAGTTCATCTACGCGCTGGAGCACGGCTCGGGCAAAAGCAAACATCGAGCGGGCGTGCTCGGACTGCTCTCCCTCAAGCACCACCGGATGTCCGCTGTCTCCGCCCGCGCGAATCTGCGGATCGAGTTCGATACGGCCGAGGAAAGGCAAGTCAAACTGTTGAGCGGTCCGTTCGCCGCCGCCCTTGGAGAAGATGTCGATCTCCTTGTGGCAGTGGGGGCAAAGGAAGTGGCTCATGTTTTCGACCATGCCGATGATGTCGACTTTCATGGTGCGAAGCATCTCGATTGCCTTGCGCGCGTCCTGCAAAGAAACGTCGCTCGGCGTGGTCACCACAATGGCTCCGGTGAGCGGCACGGTCTGGATGAGCGAAATCGCCACATCGCCAGTGCCGGGAGGCAAATCGACCACCAGGTGATCCAGTTCTCCCCATTCGACTTGGCCGAGGAATTGGCGAATGATGGAGTGCAGCATGGGTCCGCGCCAAACCAGCGGCTTGTCTCCGGGGTTCAGGAATCCAACCGAGATCACCCTGACGCCATAACGCTCGATGGGAACGATGCGATCCCCTTCGGCAATCTGCGGCGCCTCGTTGGTGCCGAACATCAGCGGAACGTTGGGTCCGTAAACGTCGGCATCCAGCAGGCCGACTTTGTGCCCCATGCGAGCCAGAGCAATGGCGAGATTCACCGCCAACGTGGTTTTTCCCACGCCGCCCTTGCCGGAGCCAACAGCGATAATCGATTTTACGCCAGGAATAGTTTGCGGTTCTTGCGCCTGCGGACCAGGCTCCGTGCCCATGAGTGTGAGACAAGATGGAATCCCCTTTGCCAAGATAAACTTCGATTATATACGGCGCTATACGCGCGGCGGCCAAGGCTGAAGTTCTTACGCCCCTGCGGGGCTGTTCCCTGAAACGTCAACCGTACCCCAGGCTTGCGCCTGGGGCTACCGTATTACGCCCGCTGCGCGGGCTGGGAACACGCCAAGCACGGAGCATCAACTGCGCGGACGTGGAGTTGCAATCGGTTTCGCGCTCCGCTGCATTTTTTTGGTGACGGTGGCCGTCCGCTCGGAATCCAATCCGGCAGGAAAGAATCCAGGAGAAAAAATGGCGAACTGCACTCACCTCGGACTGATCAATCCTACCGCGCGACCGAGCGGCGAAGGCTGCAAAGAGTGTCTGGAAATAGGCGCCAGATGGGTCCACTTGCGCATGTGCGAGATTTGCGGTCACGTGGGCTGCTGCGACTCTTCCCCCAATAAGCATGCCACCAAGCACTTTCACAGGACAAAGCACCCCATCATCCGCTCCTTCGAGCCGGGCGAGAACTGGCACTGGTGCTACATCGACCAGGATTTCGTGGAACCGCGAGCGGCCTGAAAGAGCGCTGACACTACCCCAGGTTAGCGCCGGACAAAAGGGCGTGCCTTAGAGGAGTGCCTGGCGGCGCGAACCCGGAGTACCCGACAAAACTTTTTCAAGCCGGCCGGTTTCTTTTGATTACAGAAGATCGAGGTCTGGACAATGAAAAAGACCATTATCGCGCTATTCGGTCTGGTGATGGTGTTTGCCCTGGCTGCGCCGCCCACAGCGAGCGCGCAAGTGGCAATTGGAATCGGCGTTAGCCCGTACGGGTACGTCGCGCCTGCGCCTTACCCCTACTATGCCTGCGGCTACTATCCTTACTACTATCCGTGTGCCTATCCCTACGGCGGAATCGTAGTCGGTGGCGGGTGGTATGGCGGCGGCTGGGGCCGTGGCTACGGCGGCTGGGGTTTTCGCGGCGGCAATGGATTCCGCGGGGGTAGCCCCGGCTTTCGGGGAAGCGGGCACGTTGCCGGCGGCTTCAGCAGTGGGCATGGCTCCAGGGGCGGGCACAGCGGTGGCGGGCGGCGCTAGCCCGGTTCCCCAGTAGGTGTATCCGCAAATATCAGGCTGTCATGGCGAGCGAACCGGGCCCCCGGCGACGGCCGCTTTTGCCGCTGCCGGGGTGGAAGTCGAGCCACCTCTTGTTTCTGCTGCCGAAAACAAAGGGTGGCTCCACTCCGCTTCGCTCCGGTCGCCATGACATCCCTTTGGGAACTTGGATACACCGACATGGGAACTGCGCTAAAATCCGTTCCGCAAGATGCGTTTGGCTCTTCGCCCCCTCAGCCGAACCTAGCCAAGGGGGCCTTGCTCGGGCAGGATTTCGGCAGGTGGCGCGAACGTCCGGGACGGGTTGCGAGACGTCCGCCGCCCGCTTAGAGACGGCCAAATTTTGCCACCGCCTCCTGGATCGACTTCAGTTGTTCAATCGTGCCGTACATCGAGTGTTCCTTGTAGTCGAGCTGCTGCGCGAGCGCCAGAATCCGCTGCGCCTCCGCCCGCGGCACCACCACTACGCCGTCCATGTCGGCGACGATGATGTCGTTAGGCTGTACCGGCACTCCGTCGCAAACCACCGGGATGTTCCTTTCGGCGCGATAATGGCTCACCGAGGTCGAGGGTACAATTCCCAACGCGAACACCGGGAAGCCGAGCTTCTGTAGCTGGGTGATGTCGCGTACTCCGCCATCGATGATTGCTCCCGAGAAGTCCCTGGCATGCAGGGCAGTTCCCATTAATCCGCCGATGCCAGCGATATCGACGCCCTTTTCCAATACCATGACGTAAACCGAATTAGGAGCACCCGTGTCGATCGCTTCCAGCATGGGCTTTAGGGCCGCAGGGTCTTTCTCTCCTTCTGATTTCTTGAGCTGCACGGTAACCGCAAAGCCGGCAAACTTCGACGGAAAAATCGGACGCATTTGATGAGTCATGTACATTTTGCGGTGCAGCAGTTGCTCCATGGCGTCGGAGACCGAGGCCACTTCAACGTGCCGGAATCCGTTTAGCAGATCGGCATCAGATAAAGCCGCTGCGGGCATGGGTGTGGATTGTGCCGAAACCAGCCGCTCCGTCATCAGCAACATTGTGATGAGCAGGGCAATTGCGAATACAAGATGAACCTTTCGGCGGGAGAGGAAGGGAAGGGATTTGCTCATGGTGTTCTCCTGGTTGCTCCAGATCGTAGGATTGGGATTTCTTTGTTTAGCTCTGGACAGCGCCTATTCTATTGCTGGTGAGGGATTCTGCAACGCTCAAACTTCATCCGCAAACAAAAAGGCCGGAGTGATGCACTCCCATTTGGGGCTTTGCCGCTTGATGGTCCAAAGAATTTGTGCGTTACAAATCAAATACATAGATTCTTCGCTCGCTGCACTCGCTCAGAATGACACTTCAAGGGTTATGGCGCGGAACCTGGGGCAACTGGCTTTACGATTCAGAAATAACTACCCCACGTCAGTCCAAAGGCGGGACGGGACGTGGGGCACCCGAAAAAGCAGATCCTTCGCTCCTCCGCCCCGGCTGCGCTCAGGATGACACTCGCGAGGCGTGTTTAGAATCAGTAGCCGTTCTCTCCCCCGGCAATCAGTAGCCATGCTCGCCGCTGTCGCCCAGCTTCACTTTGCCGCGGAACATGCGATAGATGAAGACGAAATACGCGAGGGCCAGCACGATGCCTACGCTCCACCAAACTAGTCCCACCCCCAGCGCATAGCTGGAAGTGACCGAGTTCTGGATGGTGAGGTTGTAGCGCGGGTCCACGGCCGGCAGAATGACCGGATAGAGTGCGAAGACGGCGCCGACCAGCATGAAAGCCAGATAAAGCGACGAAGCGAGAAACGCGCCCAGGTCGTTGCCCTTGCGGCCGAAAACGAACATGGCGAAGATACTGCCGAAGACCGCCAACGGAATGATGAATCCGACCGGCGCTGCCTGGTAGTTGGCCACCAGCTCGGGACGAATCCACAGGGTCGCCACCAGGCTGAGCAGGGTGAGCGCAAGCTGCGCCGGCCACAGGACGGCGGCGATGCGGCGCGCCCGCTGATTTACGCCGGCCTCGGTCTTGACGGCGACGTAGTAGGCTCCGTGGGTCGCCAAGCGCCACCAGTGCCAGCACGCCGGAGAGCACGGTATACCAATCCAGGATGCCGGGCTCGCGCCCAACCCGCCAGTCAGTGAACAGCGGCAGGAAGAAGTAATGATCCGGGCCGAGCGGCACGCCGCGCACCACGTTGCCCAGCGCGGCTCCGTAAAAGATGGCCAGCAAAACACTGGCCAGGGCGAAGATGGCGTCGAAGAATGCCTTCCAGATATCCTGCTCGATGTGGGTTCGGAACTCGATGCCGATGGCGCGCAGCATGAGCAGCCAAAGCACCATCATCAGCGGCAGGTAGAAGCCGCTGAAGCTGGAAGCATATAGCTGCGGAAAAACGAAATAGAGCACGCCGCCGGTGGCCAGCAGCCAGACTTCGTTGCCATCCCACACCGGACCGATGGCGCGGATCACTTGCTTGCGTTCATCATCGGTGCGGGCGGCGAACAGGTGAATGGCGCCGGCGCCGATGTCGAAGCCGTCGAGGATGACGTAAGCGGTCAGCATGACGGCAATGATGCAGAACCAGAGTGTCGGCATGTCAGTTCACCCCCGCTTGTTCCGCCGTGCGCCACGGGACCGTGCTCGATTCGCGGCGAACCAGGAAAGGAAGAGAATGGAAAGGATGGAATACATTCCCAAGAAGCCAAGCAGCGTGAACCAGCCATTGCCCGCCGAAACTGACTTGGAATAACCATCGGCCGTGCGCATCAACCCATAGACGAGATACGGCTGCCGCCCGATCTCGGCCGTCACCCAGCCCGCCGTGTTGGCGATGAAGGGCAGCGGGAAACTCAGCAGTAGAATCCAGAGCATCCAGCGCGATTCGAAGAGCCGCCTGCGCCAGAGCAGCAAGGCCGCAATCACCATGACGGCCATGAAGATCGTCCCCAGGCCGACCATGATGTGGTAGCTGAAGTAGAGCAATGGGATGTTATCCGGCCACTCCGACCGCGGAAACGCATCCAGGCCGTGCATGTGGGCGTTCCAATTGCGGTAGGCAGAGGAAGCTGAGAACGCGCGGAACAACGATCGGATTGTCGATCTTCTTCTGCTCGACGTCGGGTTGGCCGATGATCACCAAGGGAGCACCCTGGCGCGACTCGAACAAGGCTTCCATGGCGGCCAGCGTGACCGGCTGATGCTCCGCCAGATTGCGCCCCTGCCCGTCGCCCGTGGGTCCGATTAACGGGATCACAAAGATCAGCGCGGCTGCCACGCCAACCTTGAGGAAGATTTTTGCCTGCTCCACGTGCTGTTTGCTGAGCAGGTAGAAAGCGCCCACGGCCATCATGGCAAAAGCGCCGGTCACGCCCGCACCGGTCATGTTGTGCGCGTATTGCCAGATGGCCCACGGATTCAGCACCAGCCCCCAAAAGCTGGTGAGCGTCACCGCGCCATCGGCTGTCCGCGCATACGCCACCGGGTGCTGCATCCAGGCATCGGTGGCGACGATGAAGTAGCCCGACAGCCAGGAGCCGACAAACACGGCCACGGCCGACCACCAGTGGGCAATTTTGCTCAGGCGCTTTTCGCCGTAGAGAAACAGTCCCAGAAAAGCCGACTCCAGGAAGAAGGCGAAGGTGCCTTCCATGGCCAACGTTTGTCCGATAACGCCGCCGGCATATTTGGAAAAATGCGACCAGTTGGTACCGAACTGGAACTCCATGGGGATTCCCGTGACCACGCCGAAGACGAAGGAAATGCCGAAGATCTTCGCCCAGAAGCGCGCGGCCTCGTCGTAACGCTGGTCTTTCTTCCACAGGGCCAGGGTCTTCAACGCCACGATGAGCGGCGCCAGTCCCATGGTGAGCTGCGGAAAAAGATAGTGATAAGTAACCGTAAAGGCGAAATGCAGTCGATGTATGAATTCAGCGCTGTCCATGTAACGTTCACCTTGACTGCGGAGAAAAGGTTAACGACTTAGCCCAACACGCATGACCGCGGCGCGCGTCGGGGGCGAAGCGCTCAGGGCTTGAGCCGCTCCAGTTTGCGCATCTTTTCCGCCTGCCGGATTTCGCGCCGGCGGCCCGCATCATCATAACGGCGCTTCTCGTCCTCTGTCTGCGGCAATACCGGAGGCACCTGGAGTTTGCGCCCCTGGCGGTCTACGGCGACGAACGTCAGGTAAGCGCTGCTCACGTGACTGCGCTCGTTCGACAAGTAATGTTCCACCGAGACCTTTACGCCGACCTCGAGCGAGGTGCGGAAGACCCGGTTGACGGAGGACTGCAATATCATGAGGTCACCGACGCGGCCGGGTACGAGGAAATCCAGGTGATCGATGGAGGCAGTGACGACGTAGCTGCGCGAATGCCGGTGCGCCGCCAGCGCTCCCGCCAGATCGATCCAGTGCATCAGCCGTCCTCCCAGCAGAGCGCCGAGGGGGTTGGCGTCGTTCGGAAGAACGTATTGCACCATCTCGGAAGCCGACGCGGCAACCGGCTTCGGATTCAGAAATGCGTCGGACCTGGTTCTTGCTTGTTCTTCCTTCTTGCCCTCGGTGCTCACCAGACGATCCTTTCCCTGCTAGTGCTTCACACGATTGTGATTGTCAGCCGACCCGGTGGCGGCTGAGGTATGCGGCCATAAAGCACTCTGCCTGGCGCTGAAGCCGCTCATCGCGATGAGAGTTCAGCCAGGTGGAAGTTGCCCGTGAGAATTCCAGCACTCCGGATTCGCCGGGCGCATGGTTCAATTCCGTGGCGTAGAAAATCCGCAGAATCGCCGGTGCGTCGCGCGGCACACAGAAGCGGACAGCATCCGCCCTGCGTTCGGCGGGAAGCCAGGGACAGCGAGCATAGCCGAGATTGCACTGCTGCAAAGCCTCGTCATCCGGTTGCTCTCCCTGGTGCCCGGGAGCCGAACAGCAGCCGCAGAAAGCGTCGCCCAAGGGCAAGCGCTGGCGCCAAAGCCACTGATCGGCATCATGACGCTGGTCCGGAATGAAATAAGGGCAACACATAGAATCTGCTCAGAGGGAATTGCCGTACACGGCCGAATCGTTCACGCCGCAACGGCGGACAATTCGAGCACTGCTATTCTACAGACCTGCACTGCGCGCGGCCAATTCGTCCGGGGCGGAGTACGATAAGATGTTGCTGGCCGCCGCGCTAACCCCAACATACGCAACTACGGCACCTGTTGGAAACCCTGGCGGGCCGAGGATGCAGATGGCGCAGAGTCGAGTGGAGCAGCTCAAGGAAATTCTTGCCGCGGACGCGAACAACCTGTTGACCCGCTACGCGCTGGCGATGGAGTACTCTAACTCCGGCGATGTCAACGCGGCGGTCGCCGAGTTCAAGCTACTGCTCGAAAAAAATCCCGAATACGCCAACGCTTACTTCATGGCCGCGCAATCACTGGCAGGAGTGGATCGCCGCGCTGAGGCGGCGCAAATGCTGCGCGATGGAATTGCCGCCGCCAAGCGCAGCGGCAATCGTCATGCGGAATCCGAGATGCAGCTCATGCTCGATGATCTGGAGCGGTAAGCCCCACGCGATTCTCAGAAAAGAAATACCCCGCCCTAGCCCAATTGCGGCACATGGGGGCTACCGCCTCAATACAGGGACCGGACAAACAGCAGATCCTTCGCTCCTCCACCGCAATCACCCCAGCGAGCAGGGCTCGCTGGGGACCCGATCCAGCAACGGCAAAAGCGGCCGTCGCCGGGGACCCCGGCTCGCTCAGGATGACACTTCCTGGGGGTGTGTTTAGTACGATCAAGCCCCACATTAGTACGCGGCACATGGGCCGCCAGACGAAAGAAACTACCCCAGGATAGCCCCAGTCACCCCAACGAGCCGAGCCTCGTCGGGGACCCCGACGCGGGCAAACCTGGGGCACCGACAGTTCACAGTTCAATGATGAAATCCTTCGGCGGCACTTCAGCCCTGTGCCGTGATGAGATTCTTCGCTTCGCTCAGAATGACATCCCTCAACGTGTATTGCACTGCGCAGCCCGCTTCATTGGAGAGCGGACCACGACAAATCAAGTTCTCAGGCCGTCCGCTGGCGCTCGTCCTTGAGCATTCGCCTAAGCGCGAAATTGATGACAAACGGAGCCAGGAACGCCAAGCCAATAGCAATGCGGTTGTGCCAGGGAACGACGGTCTCGGTAATGTCGCACTGGTAGGCGCGCAGTACGGCCTGGGCCACGCGCTCGGCGGTGATTCCGCGCTGCACTTTGGGGGTGATTCGCATCGCTTCGGTGCCGCGCACGGCATTCTCTCCGAAATCGGTTTTCACGTAACCGGGGCAGATATTGACCACGGAGACGCCGGTGCCTTCGAGTTCCAGTCGGGCGGCGCGGCTGATCGCATTGAGCGCGCGCTTGGTTGCCCCGTAAGCGCCCATGTACGGCACCACAATGTAGCCGGCCACGCTGGAGATGTTGATGATGCACCCGGTTTTTTGTCGCCTCATGACGGGGATCACCTGCTGCATCGCTTCGATGGCGCCGAACAGATTGGTTTCAAACATCCGGCGGTAGGCTTGGCGCTCCATGTGCTCGATGGAATCGATCACCCCGAAGCCGGCGTTGTTCACCCAGATATCGACCCGGCCGAAGCGCTCCAAGGCGGCCCGGAGCAGAGCTGCAATCTGCGCGGGGTCGCACACGTCGCAAGCCACGGCCAGGCTTCGCTGCTGGTGTCCAACTCTGGCGCGCGCCGCCTCCGCCCTTGCCAGGTCGCGTGAGGAAAAGACGATGGCCGCGCCATGGTCGGCGAACAGTTTGGCGATGGCCTCGCCGATACCCATGGATGCACCGGTAATGACCACTACTTTTTCTGACAGGTCCATGCAGCGCTTGTAAGTTCTCCGGCGGAAAAAGTCAAGTTTGGTGGAACCAGACACTCACCTTGCGGACGGCCAAGATTCGCCTGGGGTCGAAGTTGCTGCAACCGCCGGGGGGCGAGATACGTCAAAAGAGCTAACGCCCGGTCAACCTGCAACTCTGCTCGAACGGCGAGGCGTTAAGTCAATGCTGGTGCGAACAGTCTCTCGAAGGCGAGAGCGGAGGGTCCTTCTGTTATGAATCTGCCCCGAACCTTGGGCGAACTACGGCAGAGTGCGTTTTGTGAAAATAGACTTCGCACCCGGCACGTGAAAGATGAACTGCGGGAAAACCTGATTGCGCGTTTGCGGCAGGGAGGGCCGGTGTTTCCGGGCATTATCGGCTATGAGGACACGGTGACGCCTCAGGTCGTCAACGCCATCCTGTCGCGCCACAACTTCATCCTGCTGGGATTGCGGGGCCAAGCAAAGAGCCGCATCCTGCGCTCGTTGACGGCGCTTCTGGACCCACATCTGCCGTACATCGCCGGATGCGAGATCCGCGACAATCCTTACGAGCCTCTCTGCCGCCATTGCCGCGAGCTGATCGCCGAAGTTGGAGACAAAACTTCGATCGCCTATCTCGGACCGGACGAACGGTACGTGGAGAAGCTGGCGACTCCCGACGTGACGATCGCCGATCTGATTGGCGACATCGACCCGATCAAGGCGGCCAAGGGCGGGCACGAACTCAGCAACGAACTCACCGTGCATTACGGGTTGCTGCCGCGCGCCAATCGCGGCATTTTCGCCATCAACGAACTGCCCGACCTCGCCGGCAAGATCCAGGTCGGCCTGTTCAACATCATGCAGGAGGGCGATGTCCAGATTAAGGGCTACCCGGTGCGGCTGCCGCTCGATGTTGCCCTGGTGTTCAGCGCCAACCCCGAGGACTACACGGCGCGCGGCAAGATCGTCACGCCGCTGAAGGATCGCATCGGGTCGGAGGTGCGCACGCACTATCCGGCGTCGATCCAGGAGGGAATCGAGATCACGGCGCAAGAGGCGTGGACCAAGCGCAATGGCCTGCACTTGCAGGTTCCGCGCTTCATTCATGAAGTGATCGAGCAGATCGCCTTTGTGGCGCGCGAGGACAAGCACATCGACAAGCGCTCAGGCGTCAGCCAGCGGCTGCCGATCAGCGCGATTGAGAACGTCATTTCGAACGCCGAGCGGCGCGCGGTGTTTCAGGACTCCGAATATGTGGTGCCGCGGATTGCCGACGTATTTGCGGCCCTGCCTTCTATTACCGGCAAGCTCGAATTGGAATACGAGGGCGAGGTGCGCGGCGCCGACCAGGTGGTGCGCGAGATCATCAAGACCGCGATCGCGCGGATCTTCGATCAGTACTTCGCGAACGCCGACCTGAAGCAGGTGGTGCAATGGTTCGAGCTGGGAGGCGAAATTCAGCTACTGGAATCGGCGAATCCGGCGGAATTGGTAGGCACGCTGCACAACATCCAGGGACTTCTCGACAAGACCTCGGTTTTGAAGATGGAGAATCCCGAGGTGCCCGAGGTGCAGGTTTCCGCCGCCGAGTTCGTGCTGGAGGGACTGCACGCACACAAGAAAATCGGGCGCTCGGAGGAGCGCTTGTTCTCCGCCGGCGAAAAGGGGCCGAAGCCTCCGGAACGGGAGTACAAGGCCGAAGTGCAAGATGACTTCGAAGCGCGGCGCCGGAATCGCAGGCCGTTTAACTAGAGTCTGCTGAAAAACTCGTCGCAGTGTCATCCTGAGGTCGCGCCGGTTTGCGCGGCCGAAGGATCTGCTTTACTTTCACGCGCGCAAACAGCAGATCCTTCGCTGCGCTCAGGATGACACCCTCGTAGAAGAGTTTTTCAGCAGCCCAGCCGGGAGATGGAAAGCAGGAACGCTTTTTATGCGTCGAGTCCGCTATTCGAAATACGTTGCCGATCTGGCCGATCAATTGAGCATGGAAGATCTGATGCAGGCTCTTGCCGACCATCTGTTGCAGAGCGGCTTCGAAGACCAGTTCACGCGGTACCAGCAGCAGGTAGGCGATCGCGATCAGACCATGCAGGCGCTGCGCGAGGCCATCCGCAAGGCTCTGCTGAACAGCGACCTGCTGGATGAGGAAATGCGGCAGCAGATGGAACAGATGCAGGCCGAGGGCAAACTCGACGAGTTGATCGAGCAAATCATCGAGCGGATGGAGGCCGAGGACTATATCTCGGTTTCGCCGCCGCATGATCCGGCCCAGCAATCGTCCGTGGGTGGCCAGATTGGCAAGCCGCAGGCGCGAGCCACGCTTCGAGGTGACCGACAAAGCACTCGACTTCCTTGGCTACCGCGCGCTGCGCGACCTGCTCGGTTCGCTCGGCAAGTCCAGCTTCGGCCGTCACGACACCCGCGACCAGGCCACCGGAATCGAGACCAGCGGCGCCAGCAAGCCTTATGAATTTGGCGATACGTTGAACCTGGATATTACGGCGACGCTGGCTTCGGCCATCGAGCGCGAAGGATTGAAGCTGCCGCTGAATATCGAGTATTCCGACCTGCAGGTGCATCAGTGCGAGTACCAGTCATCCTGCGCCACGGTGCTCATGCTCGACTGTTCGCACTCGATGATTCTCTACGGCGAGGACCGCTTCACGCCGGCCAAGAAGGTCGCGATGGCGCTGTCGCACCTGATCCGGACGCAGTACCCGGGAGATTCGCTCTCGCTGGTGCTGTTTCACGATTCGGCGGAGGAGCTGCCGCTTTCGCAACTGGCCCGGGTGCGGGTGGGACCTTACTACACCAACACCCGCGAAGGACTCCGCCTGGCGCAACGCATCCTGCAACGCCAGCGCAAGGACATGAAGCAGATCGTGATGATCACCGACGGCAAGCCTTCGGCCCTTACCCTCGAGGACGGGCGCGTTTACAAGAATGCCTTCGGGCTTGATCCGCTGGTGGTGAGCAAGACGCTGGAAGAGGTTTCCAAGTGCAAGCGCGCCGGCGTCATGATCAATACCTTCATGCTCGCCTCCGACTACGGACTGGTGCAGTTTGTGCAGAAGGTGACGGAGATGTGCCGCGGCAAGGCATACTTCACCACCCCGTACACGCTGGGCGAGTACCTGCTGATGGATTACATGTCGCGCAAGACGAAGACGATCCACTAGGGCGGTTCCGGACGGCCAAAGGCGGGCGAACCTGAGCACCTGCATCTTCGAGCCCCGCATTAGCCCACTGCAAATGTGGTCTACCCGAGCAATAAAAAGCAGATCCTTCGCTGCGCTCAGGATGACACCCACGGAGCGGGGTTGGTCACGCGAGGTATTTCTTTGCCGGTTGCCTTACGGCTTTGGTTTCTCCGCTACCACGGCCGCCTCGGCCGCCTGGAAGCCGATCTTGGAATGCGTTCCGTCGCAGAAAGGCTTGTTCACGCTGGCGCCGCAGCGGCAGAGCGCAATCACGGGCTTGCCGCTGAGGTCGATCTTGTTGCCGGCCGGATCGGTCAGCTCGATTACACCGTCGGGATCTTCCACCTTGTAAGGGCCGTTGGGCCGAATCGTAATTTTCACCGCCATCCGTCACCTCCGAAAAATTTGTCTTATGCAGGACGCCGCATCTCGATCCCCACATTAGCCAACTGCGGCAAATGTGGGCCACCTGGCACACTTGCCTACTTCCGGAATGATACATTGACCAGCAGCTTTTCGCCCTCGACGTCGAAAACGGGAGAACCTGGGGCACCGTCGAACGACTGAGTACTGAGGCAGCAAAGCCCCACACTAGCTTCGCCTGCGGCTCCACAAAGGTGGGCCACCATTCCACCAGACGAAGGATGCGCGAGATGAACTACAGAACCGTCGCTTCGCTTCGACGCTCATCATGAGAGGGCCTGAGCTGGTGAATGCTCTCTACAGCGTGTTCGAACTGTTCGGCGCGCTTGAAATTGGTGTGCTCGGCCAGCACACGCTGCTGGGCTCGCAAACCGATCTTTTGCAGTTCACTATCAGGCGTGTCGCGGAGGCAGGAAATGATTTCTCCGGAGTCGGCAGGCAGCAGGATCTCGCATCCGGGGGTGAAAAAGTTCTCCAGTCCAGGCCATTGGTCGGAAACCATGGCGGCGGCGCAGGCGGCAGCCTCGAAGAGGCGCACCGAGGGCGAATAGCCGGCGGCGACCATGTCGCGCCTGGTGACGTTCAGCGTCAGCCGCGAGGAAGAATACAGGTGCGGATGCCAGCGCGGATTGAGATGCATGATTCGGTGCACGTTCGCGGGCCACTGGATGGATTTCGGGTACTGTGGTCCGGCCACAATGAACCTGCGGTCCGGCAATTGCAGCGCCACTTGGCAAAGCATGGAGTCCACTTTGGGCTGCCGGTCGGCGGCATAGGTTCCCATGTAGCTCATCTGGCAGGTATATCGTTTTGCGACCGGATGCTTGTAGTACTTCTCCGGGTCGACGCTGCAATAAAGCGGAAGCGCCACGGCAGCGCCAAAACGCTGCTCGATTTCCTTGAGCATGGGGCCGCCGGTAAAGCTGAAATAGAGATCGAAGAGCGGAATCTGCGTCGCTTTTAGATAGCTGGTCTCGCCGCGTTGACGCAAGGCGGCGAGGGTCACCGGAGTATCGACGTCGTAGAAGGTCTTAACCGGAACACGGGAGAGCGAGAGCTCTTCGATGGCTTGAATTCCATCCGCACAGTAGGAGCCGACCATCGCCACGTCGCAGTCTTTCAGGTCTCGCCGAACCTGCGGCAAGATCGAGTTCCAGTCGTCGTAGAGCTTGAGCTCGCAATACCCGGGGTCCGGCAGATCGCGATTGTCGGCGTACCATTTTTCGTTGCGCTCGTAAAACACCACACGATGTCCACGGCAGTGGAGCGCCCGGGCGAGGGCGCGGAACGTGGTGGCATGGCCGTTGCCCCAGGAAGAAGTGATCGAGAGGCCGAAAATAACGAGCTTGAACGAACTGGCACGTGGAATCATCGCTTCACGCCAATCTTTCCGGAGTCTCCGGCACACGCCTTGGTCGCACGGGTTGGGGCGGAGCAGGTTGCGTGAGAACCGATGGAAACATAATGGTGTCGCCATGCGCGCCGGCGGAAGAGGCTTGCAGGATCGCATGCACCTGGGCCGCCCGCAACGCATAGGTATGCTCTCCCAGAGCGCGCTCACGCATCGCGATTGCAATCGAACGAGCCTCGCGCGGGCCGATGCCACGCAGGTAAACCACCACGTCCGCCGCGCTGGCCGCCACCAGCACTTCCTTGCCGGGAGCGAAAAAGGTTTCGATGCCCGCCCAGTAGTCGGTAATCAGGCAGGCCGCCGCGCCGGCCGCCTCGAAAACACGCGTGGGCGGCGAGAAGCCGACTCTCGCCATGGATTCACGGTTCACGTTCAGGACCATCCGCGCCGAGCAGTTGAGGCTGTTGTGCCGGCTGGTGGCGACGTGGCCGATGTAGCGCACGTTGGGCGGCAAAGACTTGGAATTCCAGCCTTCGCCTCCGAGGATGAAACTCATTTCGGGAGCCAGCTCGGCCGCACGCAGAAAGAATTCTTCCACCCGCTTCTCGCGGTCGGGCAGACGATTGCCTACGAACAGCAGATCACACGCCAGAGCCGGATCGGCCGGCACCGGGTGGTGCGTCTCGGCTTCGAGGGCGTTGTAAACCGGATGGCAGTTGCGCGCTCCCAAGACGGAGTAATGCTGCACGACGGGAGCGCCGCCGCCGTAAGTGAAGATGAAGTCGTATTGCGGAATGAGGCCGCGAAAGGGATCGCCGGGATCGGCCTCGACGCGAGCCAAGGTGGCGGGCGCATCGACATCCCAGAAAGACACTTGCGTGCGCGCGGAGCGGCACTCGAGCACCCGCGCCTCCAGCAGTGCATCGTCCGCTCCCACGCCGCTGTGCTTGACG
Organism: uncultured Acidobacteriota bacterium; assembly: GCA_963842345.1. Taxonomy (GTDB): domain Bacteria; phylum Acidobacteriota; class Terriglobia; order Terriglobales; family Acidobacteriaceae; genus CAWBRT01. The sequence goes on along the minus strand of CAWJGD010000017.1, from coordinate 55,923 downwards.
ACAAGGCCGGCCTCGGCGGCTTGGGCGAGGAGTCCATCGATGTCGCCGGGAGTACGGTAAACAATCACGTCCGCATAGTTCACTTCGTGGCGGTCGCGGTTCTGCTGGCGTCCGTAGATGTCAGGCTCGGCGAAGGTGATTTCGTGGCCCAGTGCAGCAAGGTTCTTGTAAATGCCGCGATAGTAGGTCGCGGCGCCATTCCAATAACAGGAAGTGATGCTCGACCCGAAGACAAAAATTCTCATCCTCGAACTTCCTCGCAGATCTCGATGAGCTGCGCGGCGCGATGCGCACAAGTGTGGCGCTTGCGAATCGTCTCCAAACCGTTGGCCGCCATTTCCCGGCGCGCCTGGTGGTCACGGAGCAGAAAGTCAATTTCGCCCGCCATCTGCTTCCCGTCCGCTGCAACGATGTAGTCTTCGCCCGGGCGGAAAAGGTGCTCGATGTCGTTCCACGGCGAACAAAGCAGCGGAATGCCGCAGGCGAGCGCCTCAAATACGCGGATGGTCGGTATGCCGCTCAGGCCGTTGGCATACTGCCGACGCGGCACGTGCAGGGCAAGGCGGCTCTGGCCGTAAGTCGTGGGCACCGACAAATTAGGCAGGTATCCGCGATAGTCGATGCCGGCGTTCTGGAGAGTTTTCACCACCTCATCCGGGTAGCGAACTCCGTGGACTACGATTTTTCGTCCCGGTGAAGCGGAGGCGGGCCCGACAAGGTACTCCATCAACTCCTGCGTGCGCTCCTCGTCTCCCCAGTTGCCGATCCAGATGACATCCGTCGTTTGGTCGCTTTCTTGCGGCTTAAACACGGAGACGTCAGCCGCTTCGTGGAAGGTCCACGTGCGCTCTATGCCAAGACCATCGTGATAGATGCGGCGAATCGCTTCGCCAAATGCGAGCACTCCGTCGAAGCGGTGCAAATGAAATTTCAGGATCTCGTGGGCGCTGGTATAGACCCGATGGTGCGTGTCGTGCAACAGAGCAAGAAATCCCTCTTTATCCTTACGGTGCAGAATTGCGTTGACCACTTCCGGGTCATTCCACTCGTGGATAATGACAAAATCCGCGTCTTTCAACTCCTGGTCCAGAAACTCCTCGAAGCTGGGGCCACGCTGATAGAAGTGGATGTTGAGTTCGGGATAGGCCTTGCGGAAATCATCGATGGCGCTGATCGCCGCCGTGCCTTCGTAGTTCACCAGGCTGGTGAGCGACCAGGCGCCCAATTCCTCATAGCATCGAACTTCGTGCCCCATGCGCGTCAGCTCGCGGGCAAGTCCGCGGAGAAAATGCGCGTTGCCATGATTCCAGTCGCTGACCCAGGAATGCGCGAAGAAGCGGAATTTAAATTTAGTATTCATGCCGCAGCAACTCCCGCGGTAATCGCTTTGTACAGAGACATGTATTCATCCACCATGCGGCCGGCCGTGAAGCGCTGGCGGGCGCGGTTGTAAACGAGATTGGCGCAGGTAAGCCGCAACTCGCGATCGGCGCGCAAACGCGCAATCGTTTCAGCCAGGCTGGAAGCGTCGTTCCGCCGGAAGTAGAACGCGGTGTGTCCCCACAGTTCGCGGAACGTGGGGATGTCGTTGGCGACCACGGCGCAACGGGAAAACGCAGCCTCCAGGGGAGCGAGACCGAATGGTTCGTAACGCGAAGTGGCGGCGTAAATAGCCGCGCGGCCATACAAGCTGCGAAGCTGGCTCTCGCTCTGAGGGCCGCGGAACTCCACTCCCTGGCTGCCGCGTTGCGCAGAGGGTTGTTGCCGCAGCGGTTCATCCGCATGCCGCTCTTCGCCAACGATGCATACCGGTACTTGCAATTCAGACTCGGTCAGAAGATTCACCTGTTTGCCCGCATCCCAGACGCGGCCGACGGATAGCACAATATCCTGCTTATCGCAGTGTGGGTTGAACAGCGCCGGACTGCGCCCGTTGTGGATCACCGCGCGCATCCGAGGAACACCATAAAGTCTTTCGACGCATTGCAACATCCAGTGCGTGGGCGCCACCACCGCCGTCGCGGCATGCAAACCTTCCGCCACCGTGCGGCGATACCAACGCATCCAATCGTCATCCGGAGGCTCCGCTCCATTCACGCTCTCCCACCAGCTCACCACATCGCTGTGCGCAACCACCAACTTCGGAATCGCGGTGGGCAGCGCCCCGTAGGCGAACTGGCTGAGGTGAAGCACATCGGGCCGAACCTCTTCGATGAGCGACAGCAGGTACTGGCTGGAGTGCTCGATGTCCTGCTTCGCATCCTGCATCCACTCCAAGCGAAAGCCTGTGGGATGAAAATCGACTCCCCGAAGTCCATCCAGCCACTCCGTTTGCGCGGCAGTCGGGATCTCGCCGAAGCTGACCAGGGTCACACGAACGCCATGGCGCGCCAATCCAGCGACCAGTTCACGCGTATAGATCCAGACACCACCGACCGTATCGGCCGTTACCAGCACATGCATTGCAACCAGTGCCCTTCGACTTCCAAAAGTTTGGCTCAGGCAGTCAGCCCGTACTTGTCGAGTTCATGGGCGGCCTGCTGCACCTTGTCCACCGCCGTTTGCTCACGCAGCCAGGCAACCAACTCCCGCACTCCCTGGCTGAAATGCAATTTCGGCTCATAGCCCAGCAGCCGGCGCGCCGCCGAGATATCGGCGAAGCAGTGACGAATGTCGCCGGCGCGATATTTCCCGGTAATCTCCGCCGGAACCTCGATGGCCATGGACTTCGCCAGGGAGCGGGCGACGCCCTCGACGGTTACCACCTCGCCCGAACCGATGTTCAACGCCATGCCATCCGCCTCGCTCCGCTCCATGGCGAGCAGGTTGGCCCGCACCACATCATGAACGCTGACGAAGTCGCGCTGCTGCTGCCCATCTTCGAAGATCATCGGCGTGTTTCCATTGAGCAGACGCGAGGCAAAAATCGCCGCCACGCCGGTGTATGGGTTCGAGAGCGACTGCCGCGTGCCGTAAATATTGAAGTAGCGCAAAGCCACCACCGGCACGTTGTAGGTCCTGCCGAAGAGCAGCGTCATCTCCTCCTGGTCCTTCTTGGAAAGAGCGTAGATCGAGGTGCATTGCAACGGCTTGCTTTCAGGCGTGGCCACCGGAGCCATGCCGCCTCCGCACGCCGGGCAGTGCAGCTCCCAGTCTTTTGCCCGCAGTTGCGAGGACCCGCGCGGCGCCGCCGCCATCTCGCCGTGCTCGGGGCAACGATACTGGCCCTCACCGTAAATTGACATCGAGGATGCCACCATCAGCTTTTCGAATTGCAGCTTGCAATCCAGCAGCGCTTGCAGCAGGTTTGCCGTGCCCTGGGTGTTCGACTCCATATAGTGCGCAATCTCGTACATCGACTGCCCCACGCCCACGGCCGCCGCCAGGTGATAAATCACCTCCATGCCCCGCACCGCGCGCCTCACCGCACCGAGGTCGCGCATGTCGCCGTGCACCACCTCCACCTCGGCGGGCAAATAAGCAGGCCAACCGTTCGGGTGTACCTGGGGGAAGAGATTGTCAAACACACGAACCGTGTGCCCGGCGCGCAGCAGCGCGTCCACCGTATGCGACCCGACGAACCCGGCGCCGCCGGTTACCAGAATCCGCTTGCTCGTCATTCGCTGGCTCCCACCGGCTCCGGCGCTTTCATGGGCGACGGCCTCTGCCGCTGCCGAGGCGCGCTGGCACGCCCGCGCCGCGGCGCATACCGGCCCACTGCCCAGGCAGCGAAGTCGGCGAAGTCTCCGGGGTTCTTGGGCGGGCTGGTGTAATGCGGCGACACGCCCAGATGCTCCGGCGTGAAGCAGAGGGTCATGGTGGTGTCAAATTCGGCGAGCGCTCCCATCTGGCGATCGAACCACCGCTCGGAGTTCTCGCGATACCAGTCGGCCCAACTGATGCCGGTGCGCAGATGCCGCACCCCCAGCTTGCGCAGCCACTCGACTGCCGAGTCCAGCCGGGGATCTTCAAAGTGAAACCATTGGCAGATTCCCATGCCCGCGGGAAACTGCGAGACGGCGGGCTTGGCGCTGCCATCCTCGCGGATCAGTCCCATGTAATAGTGCCGGTAATACGCGCTGCCCTCGGCTTCGCGGTGGCGGGTGGTAGCCGTCCAGGTCGACGGCAAATCGAAGAGGCTGTACCAATGCACGCGGTCGATCAGCGGCAGCAGCAGCTCGGCGGTTTTAAGCAGCCCGAAAATCTGCACCTCTTCCGCTCCAAAAGACGATGCCCCGGCTTCGGAAACCCAGACCGCCTTGCCGCGCGCTACGGCGCGGATCTCATCGATCTTCCGCGGCCACTCATGAATGTTCCAATGATTCCAGTCGAGCGGAAACCCGTGGATCGCGACCACGTCGATGGCGTCGATCACGCCATAGGAGTCCAGCAACTTCACGAAATTAGGATCGATCGGCGAAATTCCACCCAGCGCCAACTTCAATTCTGGATTGACTTCGCGGATCGCCCTGGCCGCGCACAGAACCATCTCGGCGAACCGCTTCCAGTCAGGATCGGCCTTGAAATCCCAATGCGAGAGATTGTTGGGCTCGTTCCAGAGCATTACCGCTTCAACCATGAACTTCCTTTCGCTGCTTAACGCAATTCCCAAGCGGGATATCCGAACACGATCACCGCCGGACTGAATGCCCGGCTTCTTCCCGGTATGTACCTTCCGCACAACCGGTTACAGGGTCCCCGCCAGCTCCATATCCAGCATGTACTGGCCATCGCGAGTCACATTGCGCGGTTCACAAATCCAGGTCTCCGATTCCGGATGCGCCACGATCTCCAGCCCGGTGCTGCGCAACATGGCTTCGGCGGCGGCCCGGTTGGGAATCCACCAGTTCGTCTGGTCGTTGGCGTAGCTGTTCTCGATGAAGTACATCTGCGGGAAATCGGGGTTGCTGAAGATATCCTTGTTCCAGAAGTGGTAGTCCTTTTCCCACTCGCGCACCTGCTCGGAGCCGCGAATCATGGTTTGAAAGATCAGCCGGCCGCGCACCTTCTTGACCACTTTGTCCAGGGCATAAAGCGGATAGCGCAGGTGGTAGAGGACACCCATGAAGATCACATAGTCGAACTGGCCGGCAATCTGATCGATGTCGTACACCGAACACTTCTGGTACTCGATCTCCAGCCCCAGGGTTGCGGTGGCAAAGCGGGCCTGATTGAGATAACGGTCGTCAATATCCACGCCGAGCACCCGCCCGGCGCCGCGCTGCTTCATCTGGATGGAATAGAAGCCGCCGTTGCAGCCGATATCGAGCACGCTCGCGCCCGCCAAGTCCTTCGGAATCGCCGGCTCGATATGCTTCCATTTGACGTTCGGGAAGTCGCCGAGAAAGTGCTGGGGCGCCGTCCAGACGCCACGCAGATTGATGTTGTGAAACCAATCGCCCAGCTCCTGGATGCGCTGCGCAAGCGCTTCGCCGGCGTCCTGAGGGCGCAGGGCCGAGTCCGTATCTTGTGGCACTCCATGCAGATGCGTTGACATGATGAGTTGATACCGGTCTAGAGGCCCGGGCAGACCTGTCTGTTGCCTTGGCTGGAATTCGACCTCTAAGCCCGCCGTCGTCCATAGCTTAGAGGCGCGGTTGCGGTACTTGGGATGCCTGCGATCAGGGATGGGAGGGGACTTCAGGGCAAAGTCATACCGCCCGCCGCCCGGTCATCAGGTTGATGACCGCCACAATGATCGCCAGTACCAGCAACAGATGGATAGAGCCGCCGGCAACTTGGAACTCCCAACCCAGTAACCACAGAATCAGCAAAATCGAAAAAACGGTCCACAGCATGGCGCTTTACCCCGACGGCGAGCAAGCGAGGCTGCCAACAACCTCGGATTTCGCGAGTATTTTCCAAATGAGAGCAAAAGCGCACACCTGAGGTTGGCCCACCGCTAACGCGGAATCCGTTTTTCGTGCCAATCTGGCCAGGGACACGCAAAAAAGCGCGCGCATCCGGATGGGATACACGCGCCAACAAAACCATCACAGCAGGGACAGGAGAGAGGAACCTGTCATCAGGCACTTCAGGGAAAGCAGAACTTGCAGGCAGCGCGACAAGGCTTCTGGGATGCTTCACGCCACCACCCCAACAGACAAGACCCTTAGTCTCTTAGGAGACAGAGCGAGCGCCTGAGAGGCCTGAAGGTCCGCAGCGAAAGGCTTCCATGGTCGTGTTTGTCGGGGGCCGTCGGCGTTCAGCATGACAACCCCGAAGCTCGGTTGCTTGCGCCCTCCCGCCGGATACGCCAACCCGGAAACCGCTCTACTGCACGGTTTCCAGCCGGCCACGGATCTGAGCCACCACCCGCTTCAGTTCGTCATCCGATGTCCGGTTACTGCACGGTTTCCAGCCGGCCACGGATCTGCGACGCCAACTGGCAGACCAGCTTCAGCTTTTCTTCGGCATCGAGCGGCAGCTCCTGCGAGTTGAGAACCAGCTCCGTCGAAAGCAGAATTCCGGTTACCGCGCTGCGCAACTCACCGCGCAGCAGTGACTCGGCGGCACGCATGGCAATCGTGCGCGCCTCATCGTGCCGCCGCAGCGCCAGCCGCACCTCGCGCGCCACCCGGGCGGAGTTGCTGAGGGCCAGGTTCACGTAGACGGGAATCGCCATGCCGGAGGTGTTGAGCAGAATATCAACCGCGTCCGGATCGGCGTCCACCATGGCATCGTCCAGCACGACCGCGGCGAACTCCTCGCCACGCAAAATCGAAGTCGCGCGGCGAATGTTATTGGTTAGCTGAACCGGTTCGGCCAGCGCCTGTTGCAGCACTGTGGCGCACTCGACGCCACGCTTGGAAGCAGTTACCAGTAGAATCATCATCTCCTCGCATATCTCCGGCATTGGGCTAGCTTCATGCTCATCCAGGCGAAGCAGTCACCAGTAGAATCATCGTCGCCTCGCATGCTGCCCGGACACACCACCGCGTTCTCCCGGCCAGCACGGGAAGCTGACCGATGCGGCGGGAGTGCGTGCGCGGGCCGAAAATAAAAACCCGGGCCTTTTACTCCAGCGCTCCGTACTCTTTCAGTTTGCGGTAAAGGGTGGTCTTGCCGATGCCCAGCAGGCGCGCGGCTTCCAGCTTGTCGCCGTGCAACTGCTCAATCGCGCCCAGGATGGCGCGCTTCTCCATCTCCGCGATCGGCAGGATGCCGTGAGCCGCCTTGGCATGCTCGGCGGCAGCGGCCGATTCCGCCTGCAAACGCCAGTTCTGTATCTGTGTAGGCAGATCCGAGGCATGGATCGTCGGCCCCGAAGTCAGGGCGCAGGCCCTTTCGAGGCTGTTTTCCAGTTCGCGCACGTTTCCCGGCCAGTCGTAGGCGAGCATCAGCTTCAAGGCTTCGTCGCTGACGTTGCGCTGCACGCCGGTGCTGCGCGTCATCCGCTCCAGGAAGTGGCCGACCAGCAGCGGGACGTCCTGCTTGCGGCTGCACAAGGGAGGAATGCGCAGCGTCAGGACATTCAAGCGGAAGTAGAGATCGCGGCGGAAATTTCCCTGGGCAACCGCCTGCTCCAGGTCGCGATTGGTGGCCGCCAGGATGCGCGCGTTGATGGGAATTGCCTTGGTTCCGCCGACCGGACGAATCTCTTTCTCTTGCAGGGCGCGCAGCAGCTTGGCTTGCAAATCGATCGGCAGCTCGCCGATTTCGTCGAGAAACACCGTGCCGCTCTCGGCCACCGCCAGCAGCCCGTCCTTTGATTTGTTGGCGCCGGTGAAAGCGCCCTTGACGTAACCGAACAACTCGCTCTCGATCAAGGTCGGAACCAGCGAGCCGCAGTCCACCGGAACGAAGGGCTGGTCGCGGTGCGGCCCGGAGTAGTGAATCGAGCGCGCCACCAGTTCCTTGCCCGTGCCGCTCTCGCCCAGTATCAGCACCGGGTGCGAGCTGTGCGCCGCCTTGGAGATGATGCGATAAAGCTTCTCCATCTCCGGCGAGCGGCCAACAATCGAGCCGAAGCCTTCCTTGGACTTGATCTGCTCGCGCAAGATGCGGTTTTCGCTGGTGAGCTGCAAATGCCCGACCACGCGCTCCAGCAGCAGACGGAGTTCTTCCAGATTAAACGGCTTGGTGACGTAATCGTAGGCGCCGTTCTTCATCGCCTGCACCGCCGACTGCACGGTGGCGTAGCCGGTGATGACGATGACGACGGTCTCCGGACGGCGGCGTTTGATCTCGCGTAATACTTCCAGTCCGCCAGCTCCCGGGAGCCGCAATTCAAGCAGGGCGACGTCGACCCCCGTCGTCTCCAGGACGCGATAGGCGTGCTCAGCGTTATCCGCAAGATAGGTGGAAAAGCCGATTGCCTGCGCGACTTCGCGGCAGCCGTCACGAATGGCCCGCTCGTCATCGACGATCAGCAGGTTCAGCAGATTCGCCTCGGCCTTGGCCGTATCTGTCATGGTGGATTCAGCAGCAAACATAATAGCGGCATTAGGTTCCAAAACGGTAGTGATTTTTTCCCTAAATGGCACTGCCGACGAACCACAAATCGCAATTACCGTCTTATCTATACCATCTGCCATTGCCAGCTCCCTTGAACAAGCCTTGTCAAACCCGCCAGTACCCATAATGCCGATTGTTTAATCACGATTACCCGTCCACGCGGCGGTCAATCTGACAACCGAGGTCGGATACACCCTCCGCGAATCCGGCCTGACGACGCTATTCCCATATGCAAACCTGGCACCAAAGCTAAAAAGAAAACCCCAATGTTCAGAAACCACGATAAACACAGGGGTTTTGCGCATGCGCACTCTCACGTCCTCGCCGGCTACGAGCACAGGCAGCCGACAACATCTCCCTTAATGGGAAAGATCATGCCCCGCGACCGCAAAGAAATCTCCTCAACCGCCGCAATTCTAATCAGTTGCCGAAATGGGAGCCCGATTCCGCAAACGGGAACGCTACTCGGTGAGTCAGTTTCCGGGTCGGTGCGCGATCCGAATCTATTGCGCAGTTCGGGATCACTGTTGAGAAGGCGATTTTTCGCCAGTTACGCACGGAGATGGCTCGAGTGCGTGGTCTGCTATTAAGATGCACGACTGCGAAGGTACCCTGCCTAATCCTAATCAGCTCTATGGGAGAGCGCAAAGACAGTAGGCTCCGCAATACCGCCTCAGGGTTTCTTCAGGCGCTTGAGGACGAGCACTCCCCGCATATTATCTGTGTTGCTCTTGAACTCGGTCGGGCGCGGGATGGATTTGCCATCGCGAAATGCGGGGCCCATGCAGATAGTCAACTCGTCGCCTTCCAGTTTGTAAATGCCGGTCTGCATCGCCCCTCCACCCCCGTCCACGTCGATCCATTCGGGCTGCTTCGACGAATCCAGCGTGTACTTTGCCCCCATGCTGGAGTTCCTCTCATGGAATACTATGCGGTCGCCCTGGAACTCGAACGTGACGTCACGAGTTGCTTCCACGGGCTCAGCCTCTCCATTGGGATCAATCGACCGCGTTACCTGCCAGGTGCCCTGGAGCTTCTGCATCTCCTGCTGGACGGCGGCGTTTTGCGGCCCCTCATTCGTGGGTACTTCCTCGGCCCATGCGCCGGCACTTAACAACACTGCAATCGCAATCACTAAAAAATCAATACACAGAGGGGCAATAGACAATAGGTGTTTTTCTTCATATCGAACCACGATTTAGCTCTGGATCGCCCAGATTGTACTACTCGTGCATGCTTCTGCAAGGCCAATATTGACCGCCTTCACTTCTTGATGGGATTAGGGCGCCATGATTGTTGTAAACAGGCGTTCTCACTAGCTAGCTTAAGGGGGAATCACACTTTACTTGGCCGTCTGGCGCTTCCCCTGCGGCGACGGGCGACCAGGAAGCTGGCCCGCTCGCAACCCCCGCCTTCAGAGCGATAGCTCGGCTCACCTTCGAATATCACTTTGGAATACACTAAAGGGGGTGGAAAAAGTTACACAGTCAAGGCCGGCGGCATCTCACCAAGGGGCGAAACTACCCCACGTTAGCCAAAAACAGGCGAACGTGAGGCACCGTCGCTCACACTTTTGACTGGAAGTGGTTGAAATTCGCTGCATAAGTTTCAAGATGCCATCCTGAGCGAGCCGGGGTCCCCGGCGACGGCCGGGCCGTTGCTGGGGTGGGGAAGCGAAGGAGCTGTGCATTACAAATCAAATACACAGATTCTTCGCTCGCTACGCTCGCTCAGAATGACACTTCAAAGGGTTATGTTGCGAATTTCTGACGCGACACTGGTGTGAATCACCTGAAAGAGGCTGTACAAGCTGATGAATTCCGAGAAGGTTCTGATCGTCGAGGATGAGGAAAACGAAAGGACCGGGCTGGCTGAGTTGATCGCCGCCTGGGGATACCGCACGGAAGTTGCTGGCGACGGCGTCGAGGGGCTCGAAAAAGTATTGGAATGGAGCCCCGGAATCGTGGTGACCGACCTGCGCATGCCGCGCATGGACGGCATGGAATTGCTGCGGAAGATCGCTCCTCAACCGCACGAGGTCGCGGTAATCCTGCTGACGGCGCAGGGCAGCATCGATGCGGCGGTCGCGGCGATGAAGTTGGGCGCCTACGATTTCATCGAGAAGCCGGTCAATCCGACGCGGCTGCGCACCATCCTGCAGAACGCGGCACGGCAGCGCGGCACTCAGCGCGAGCTGGAGGTCGCCAAGCGGCAACTCCGGGACAAGGGCGAGTTGGGCTCGCTGGTGGGCGCGTCCAAAGCGATGCAGGAGGTTTTCCGGCTGGTCGAGTTGGTGGCTCCCAGCACCGCCTCGGTTCTGATTACCGGCGAAAGCGGCACCGGCAAGGAGCTGGCGGCGCGCACCATTCACGAGCTCAGCCCGAGGGCCGCCAAGCCGTTCGTCCCCATCAACTGCGCCGCCATTCCGGACACGCTGATGGAAAGCGAAATCTTTGGCCACGAGAAAGGCGCATTCACCGGCGCACTGGAGCGCCGCACCGGCTGCTTCGAGCTGGCCGAGGGCGGCACGCTGCTGCTGGATGAAATCGGCGAGATGCCGATCGGCACGCAGGCCAAGTTGCTGCGGGTTCTGGAAGACCACAGGCTGCGCCGGCTCGGCAGCAAAGTCGAGACGACAGTCGACGTGCGGGTGCTGGCCGCCACCAACAAAATTCCGGAAGAGGCGGTCGCCAAAGGACAGTTGCGCAACGACCTTTACTACCGTCTTAACGTTTTCAACATCGACATGCCGCCCTTGCGCGAGCACAAGGAAGACATTCCCACACTGGTGGAAATACTGATCAAAGACATGAACCCCAAGCACTCAGCGCGCCATGCGCGCCGCCAGCGAAGCGGTCATGGAGCTGTTCCAGAACCACTCCTGGCCGGGGAACGTGCGCGAGTTGCGCAACACGCTGGAGCGCGCGGTGATCGTGTGCGACTCCACGGTCATCGAGCCGCGCCACCTGCCGCCGGGGTTCGGCACCATCACGGCGCATAGCGCGCTCAACGATGCCAATGCCATCCGCGTCGGCGTGGGAACCACCGTCGAGAACGCCGAGAAGCAGTTGATTTTCAAGACGCTGGAGAGCACCCACAACAACAAGACCCGCGCCGCCGAGATTCTCGGCATCAGCCTGAAGACGTTGCATAACAAATTGAAAGAGTATGGCGCCCAGGGAGCGGCGGCCGCGGCCGAAGGGCACGGACGCTAGGGCAGTTCCTGACCGACCCCGCATTAGCTAACAGCGGCAAATGTGGGCCACCTGAGGTAGAAGAAAGTTTCGAGTTTCAAGTTGCAGGATTCGCGTCATTAAAGGCGGGGGCCATCTGCAGAACAGTTTCAAAGTTTCAAGGTTGCGAGGTTTCTCATCTCGGATGGATATCGTCACAACATGAAACTTGAAACGTGAAACTCGAAACTGTTTTTTGATTTATGCCGAGACTTAAGCTGAAAACGAAGCTGGTGCTGGCAATCACCGGGATGGTGTTTGCCCTGGTGCTTGCGCTCTCGTGCATCTATGTCTCTCAACTGATCTATCAGCGACTGATCGAGGCCGATTCGAACGCTTCTTTCGTCGCCCACCAGGTGCTGGAGGCGGCGCGCAAAGCGCTGGAGACCGAGCCGAGTCCGGCGCCGGCCGATAGCTCCGATCCCGCCAAGCTGCACGAGGCCATGGCCGCCATTCTGCAAGCGGATGCGGGGCTGAACTCGCTTTTGCAATCGGTCATCGGCTATTCGCCGACGATTTACGACGCGGCCATCGTGGACAGCGCCGGCCGGGCCATGGTCCACACCGATGCGGCGGCGCAGGGAAAGCCGTTGCCCGAGCGGGCCGATTTCCAGGGACTGATTCGACGGCGGCTTCCTGCGTCAGATTGCGGTGGTTTACGGCCAGCCGACGGTCTACGAAGTGCGGCTGCCGATTCAACGCGACGGCGCTCCGTTCGGCGAAATCCGCATCGGGCTCTCCACGGTTTTCCTCAAGAGCGAGTTGCGGCCTAAGCTCAATCGCGCCCTGATCTTCTCGGCCGTATCGGTGTTGATCTCGCTGGCCATGGCCGCGTTACTCTCCAGCCGCGCGCTGCATCCGCTGGAGGCCATCGCCCGCCGGCTGGATGCGATGACCGTCGAGATCGCGCCCAGCGAGCCCGAGCCGCCGCGGAAGCACCGACGAGTACGGCGCGGTGAACACCAAGATCGACCGCCTGGGACGCAAGATCCACGATGTAAAAGAGATCTTCTCCGCGCTCAAGGAAAACCTCGATCAGATCATGGCCACCCTGCAGGACGGCCTCATCCTGTTCACCCGCGACGAGAGCGTCGTGTTGGTCAGCGCTTCGGCCGAACGCTTCACCGGACGGCATCGGGCGGAGATTCTGGGCAGGAGGGTCGATGAGATCTTCAACGATTCCACCCGCTGGGCCGCATCGTGCTCGACTCCTTCGCTCTGCGCCAGCCGATTTCGCAGCGTGAAATCGAAATCGAGGACGGACGCCGCATTCAGCTCTCGCTCGATTTCATCGCCGAGCGGGGCCAGCCCATCGGCGCGCTGCTCACCATGCGCGACGCCGAATCGGTTCGCCGCATCGAGAATGAGATCGAACTCTCGCGCCGTCTGGCCGCCATCGGCCGGCTGACCTCCGGCGTCGCCCACGAGGTCAAAAACCCCATCAACGCCATCGTGATTCATCTGGAAATTCTGCGCGAACGCATGCTGCAACTGGACCCGGAAACGCGCCGCCACATGGATATTATCGCCAGCGAGATTCATCGCCTTGACCGGGTGGTGAAAACCCTGGTCGACTTCACCCGGCCGATCGATCTGCGCTTGTCGGAGGTCGACCTGCGCAGGCTGATGGAGGAAGTGGCGTCGCTGGCCGAACCCGAGGCGCGACAGCACGGAGTCAAAATCGTTCGCCAGGAGGATGCGCGCGCACTGATGGCACGCATCGACGCGGACCTGGTCAAACAGGCCCTGCTCAACGTGGTCCTCAACGGCGTGCAAGCCATGCCGCAAGGCGGAACGCTCTCGCTATCGAGCCAGGCGCACGACAATTCGGCCATGCTGGAGATTCGGGACCACGGCGGTGGGATCGATCCCGAGATTCGCGACAAAATTTTTAACTTGTACTTCACCACCAGGAAGTCGGGCAGCGGAATCGGCCTGGCGGTAAGCTATCGGGTGCTGCAACTGCACAATGGCGCGCTCGAATTCGACTCGGAAGCGGGTAAGGGAACGACCTTCCGCTTCATTCTGCCTCTTACGATGGGAGCCAATGCACGTGGCGATGAGATGGCGGCTGAATCCCGAGGCGCATGAAATGTTTGGCCTTCTTTGGGTCCGTGGAATAACGTTGGCTGAGAAGCGCAGTTGGCGCATGCTGGCGGGCCTGTCGCTCGCACTGGTGCTGGCGCTGGCGTTTGCCTCAGGTTGCAACCGGAACAAGAACCGCCAGACGCCGCCACAGGCGACGGTACCGACCATCGCCGTTCCGCCGACAGCGCAGGCTGGACAACACCCCGCGCCGCCGGTTCAGACCACTCCGCCGCCGGCCACGAGCGCGGAGACGGGAGCGATTCGGCAGCCCTCGGCCAGTCAGGCGAAAGCCAAGCCTAAGCCGCAGAAGAACTCCGCCCGCAAGAATGCTCCGGCCGTCGCCAAGCAGGTCCCGCCAGTTCAAGCAGCGCCGCCGGCGCCGCCGGCACAGCCATCTCCACAGAAACCTCCCGCGACCGCGAGCAGCGAAGGCCAGGTGCAGATTGCCGCGCAGGTGCCGCAGGGTACGGCTCAGAATACGGAACAACTGCTGCAAACCGCCGAGGGAAACCTGCGCAAAGTCACTCGCCAGCTCTCGGACGGCGAACAGGCGATGCTGCGACAGGCTCGCAACTACATTGCCCAGTCTCGCTCCGCGACCCAGGACGGCGACCTGGAACGCGCTTACAACCTGGCGATGAAGGCCAACCTGCTTTCCGGCGAACTGGCAAAATGATTTCATGCCGCTGAACGCGGCTGAACGGATGCAAGGCTTCAAGAAACTACCCCACGTTAGCCCAAAAGCAGGGCGGAACGTGGGGCACCCGGCCTGTCCCCACATTAACAACCAACTATATGGGGCGGTTCTCGAATCCCACCTCTGCTAACCGCGACAGATGTGGGGCACCAGCAAAATGATTTCATGCGGCTCTGGCAAGCGTCTCGCGGGACGAGATGGAAAATTCTAATGGCCCTGATCTTTATGGTTTATTTATGAATTTTATAAAATCTTTATGTTATGAAGATTAGATGGCGTGAACTGAAATAGAGGAGCACCTGGAACGCAGGCGCGCTCTGCCAGTGTTGCTCAGGTATGGTTTGTGCGCTCCACAGTCTGGTCTCAGGCCGACTTCGGCAGCCGGAAGCCGTTGCAACTTCTTCAGACAAGCCCATATTTTTTCAGCCGTATTGAACCGGTTTCCGGAATAGGTTAGGGTAGCCAATCGATGTCGTCACCACCCGTAAACAGTATTCAACGCCCCGCCATCAAGGTCTTTGTCGCCACGACGGTGATGTTGACCTTTATTTCCTTCTGGCGAGCAGCCGCAATCGTGCTCTCCGACCTGGCATCGTCCGCCTACTACGTTGGCGGCGATACGGAAAATGTCATCGGCAAGAGTGCGCCATGGTTTGTGCTGGCGGTGATGCTGTTCAGCTATGCGGTTCGTTCGGTTTACATCGAATCCAGCTCCATGTTCGTGCGCGGGGGCGTCTACCGCGTCGTCAAGGAGGCGATGGGCGGCACGCTGGCTAAGCTCTCGGTTTCGGCGCTGCTGTTCGATTACATTCTGACCGGTCCGATCAGCGCGGTCTCAGCCGGGCAGTATTTCGCGGGCTTTGTCGCGGACGTCGCCGGACGTCTCGGCCACCCGATACACCTGACCGAGGCGCAATCGAACTACTATGCCGCGGTGTTCGGGGTGCTCGTTACCGTCTACTTCTGGTGGAAAAACATCGAGGGGATTCACGAGTCGAGCGATAAGGCGCTTTGGATCATGAAGATCACGACCGTGATGGTGGTGATCCTGATCGGGTGGTGCCTGTTCACGATCGCCAGGCAGGGTGCGCATCTTCCGCCATTGCCCTCGCTGCAAACCATGAAACTCGACAAGGAATCGCTGGGCTGGTTGCACGGCGGCTTCCTGGCGCAGTTGCCCTGGATCATCATGCTGGTCGGCTTCGGGCACTCGGTGCTGGCGATGAGCGGCGAGGAGTCGCTGGCACAGGTGAACCGCGAGATCGAGCATCCTAAGCTGAAAAACCTGGAACGGGCCGGGCTGGTGATTTTCCTGTACAGCCTGCTGTTCACCTCGCTGGTCTCGTTCTTCGCGGTCATGATCATCCCGGACAAGGTTCGCCCGGATTACTTTGCCAACCTGATCAGTGGTCTCGCCATGTACATGGTTGGGCCGTACACATTGAGGCTTATCTTCCAGGGGTTCGTGGTGCTGGTGGGCGCGCTCATTCTTTCCGGAGCGGTGAACACGGCCATCGTCGGCGCCAATGGCGTGTTGAACCGCGTCAGCGAAGACGGCGTGATGACTCCCTGGTTCCGCCGGCCGCACAAGCGCTTCGGAACGACCTACCGGCTCATCAACCTGATCACCGGGCTTCAGCTTTTCACCATCATTGCCAGCCGCGGCAACGTCTACCTGCTGGCTTCGCTCTACGCCTTCGGCGTGATCTGGAGCTTCGCGTTCAAAGGGCTCGCGGTCTTTATCCTGCGCTTCACCGAACCCGAGAACCGCGAATTCAAGGTGCCCGGAAACCTGCAAATCGGCAAGCTGGAACTGCCGATCGGGCTGGGCTTGATTACTTTGCTGCTGTTCGCAACCGCCCTGGTCAATCTGGCGACCAAACCTTTGGCCACCATCAGCGGCGTGTCGTTCTCGATCTTCTTCTTTGTGCTCTTCACGGTTTCAGAACGCATTACCAAGCACCGGCAGAAAGGCGCGGGCGAGATGATCGAGCAGTTCCGGGTGGCGGAGCAGCCACTGATCACGCGCGAAGAGATGAAGGTGCGTCCCGGCAATATCCTGGTTGCCATCCGCGACCCGAGGAACCTGTACTATCTGCGCGACGTTCTGCAACATACGGATACCACCAAGCAGGACGTGGTGGTGATGACTGCGCGGAACTATCACCGGGAACATGCCTTCAGCGGGAGCGTGAGCTACGACTCCAACGAGTTGTTCGACGATTACGAGCGCCACTTGTTCACCAAGGTAGTCGAGGTGGCGGAAAAACAGGGCAAGCATGTTGAGCTGATGGTGATGCCCACGACCAACGTGTTCGACGCGATCGTGCAGACGGCGCAGCGCCTTGAGTCGTCCAAGATCGTCAGCGGGGCTTCCAACCAGCTCACTCACGACCAGCAGGGCAAATCGACCGGCGACGCCTGGGAACGGCTGCCGGAACCGCGTCCGAGGCTCAGGCTCGAGGTCCACTCACCCGACGGCGTAGTGAGCGAATACTGGCTTGGGCCGCACACCCCGCGCCTGCGCCAGGAAGACGTCGACGCGATCCACAACGTGTGGCTGGATGCAACGACCGATCCTGAACTTGCCTCACTGCACCACTACCATATCGTCCGCGTTGCCGTGGAAGATCTGCGGCACAGCATGCACGGGAGCGGACGTGAGGAGATTCTAGAGCAGCTCAAGACAGAAATGCGCCGCGAGGCGGAGCCCGCTAAGATTCAGTTAGTGGAGACCACGGAGCCAGCCACGGAATCAGCGGCGCCATCGGAGGAAAACCAGCCCCCGCCGGGCAAGTCGTCCTGAAGGGTCAGATGAACCAATCCCCGGCCGGCACGCGCCCTTAGTTGCGCGTGTTGGATGGAAGCTATGGTGCGCGGAGGCGCTCGACGGCGGCCACTCGCTCGAGAGCGATATCGTAGGCTGCCGCCCGCAGCGTTTGGCTTCGCTCTCTGGCTCGCTGACGCACCGCATCGTATGCCTTCAAGACCTGCTCTTCGATTTCGCGGCCGGCAGCCTCGGTGCCGATGCTGACTTGCCGCAGATTGGCGTCCCACTCCAGATACGCCGCGATTACCACTCCGGCATTGGCCACCAGACTAGGGATTACGACTGCGCCCTTCTGCGCGAGTACCATGTCCGCAACCGACGTAACCGAGAGCTCGGCCGCTTCGATGATTACAGGAGCGACGATTCTTGCCACGTTGCCGGCGTGCACGGCACACTCGTCACCAGCCAGGATGAGCACGTCGCAGTCGGCCTGGAGCGCGGCTTCCGGCCCCGAAACTTCGGCTTGCCGGGCGTCGGAAACCTCAACGCACTTGCATCCCATGCGACGCACCGCCTCCGCCATGCCACGGCTCACGCCGGTGCAGCCATGCAGGGCAACGCGCAACTCTCCAGGAACTTTTCCTCTCTCTTCGGCGATCCGTCTCAAAAGTCCCAGGACGCCGCGGGCCACCACCTGTTCGCGGCCGGCGATGCCGCCGATGGTTTCAGGCTTGCCAACTACGCAGGCGAGCGCCGCGGGTTCACTATCATCGCGGTTTGCACCGGGAATCGGGTTGAGATGAGCAGCATACTCGTTGTGTATCCAGGCGGCGATCTGCGGACTCGAGGATATCTCCAGTTGCAGAACGTCCTGGAACGGACCCAGCAGCGGCTGCAGACGGGCGACGTAGGCGCGCGTAACCCGTTCCACTTCCGCAATAGACAGCTCCGCGGGATCGCACAGGACACCGCCCATGGAGCCCCCGAAGTGCACCCCCGTCAGAGCAGCCTTCCATGTCAGTGTCTGGGCAAGCGCAAACATCAGACCGCTCGAGATGGCGGGAGAAAACCGCAATCCTCCCAGATGCGGACCGCGGCCCGAATTATGTTGCGTGCGAAGGGCCTGGAACAGACGCAGTTCGCCGCTGTCCAGCCGCACCGGCAATTCGAAGCGCACGTCGCGGCTGCACGCCGAGAGGAGCAGACGAAGATCGGGCTCGGCCAGAACCCGCCCGGCACTGGCCTCAAAATTCATTCTCGCGACATCAAGCGGCGACTCGTGGAATCCAGCGGCTGCTGTGACCATGAAATAGTAAATCCCCCTAAGTGTGGCATGCTATGTTCGTCCCGCTTGCCTTGCCAAGGAACCGGCGCCCTACCCGCAGGTGACAGCACTATACATCAACTCTAGCCAGTTCCGCGGGGTAAGTTGACGAAAAACCGGTAGAAATAAAGAAGCCCGCCAACGCGGGCTTCGAGATAACAATTGAGTATGAATGCTGGTCTAGCGTCCTGTTCCGGAAATTCGTGTAATAACTCTTAAGTCTGTCATTTGCCGAGGGTCCTTCGCTGCGCTCAGGATTTCGGCAGGCGACTCGAACGCCGCCTCAACACCTCAACTTCGCTGCGCGCAGCTGACAGCACAGTGACACTAGCTTCCCATTTCATGTTTCGATAAAAGCGTGACAAGTTTCTTAAGTAGTTCCTGGCAGTTTGCTCCCCGCGCAATGTCCCGCTCAATCGGCGCAAACATTTTGTCGATCTCAGGGCGCATAGCTTCGCGAATGTTTTCGCATTCCAGTTGCCAGGCGTGATTGTGGAGCACGCGAATGAACGTTTCGGCTGCTTGAGCCCGCAAATGCTGCTCCTTGCAGAACTTCACGAACTCCACGCACGCTCCTCGTTGGAGTGGTTGCTCCACGGCTTTGGGCGTTTCCATGATGGTGGTTGCCATGATGAAGAGTATAGAGCGATAGGAGCGGGGTATCTGTGAGCCCTTGCACAGACAAAATGTGCGTCCGCCCAAAGATGCTGCTGAAAACTGCAACACCAGAAATCTCAACCCTTGGTTTCCATTCGCAGTTTGGCAACCGCTGCGGTCTCCGTCACGATGCTGGTATTCTGTATCTTGCTGATTTGTAGCCTATTGCCGCCGGAGTAGGAACCCGCACATGTCGCATCCTCTGGAAGACTATACGGCCGTGGTGTTTGGGGTCGCCAACAAACGCAGCATTGCCTGGGCCATCGCGCAGCAGCTTCAGGCCGCCGGAGCCAAGCTGGCCATCACTTATCAGAACGAGCGTATCAGGCAGGAAGCCGAGGAGATGATTCTGAGCCTGCCCGGAGACGCCTTTCAGTGCGATGTATCGAGCGACGACGAGATCGACTCGCTCTTCGAGCAACTGAAGCTCCGCTACGGCCGAATCGACGCTCTCGTTCACTCGATCGCCTACGCTCCTCCCGAGGAGCTGCGCAACGAGTTCGTGATGACCAGCCGCGAGGGCTTCCGGATTGCGCACGAGATCAGCGTCTACTCACTGATTGCGGTGGCGCGCGCCGCCGCTCCGCTGATGAGCCAAGGAGGCAGCATTATTACGCTCACCTACTTTGGCGCCGAAAAGGTGGTGCCAAACTATAACGTGATGGGAGTGGCTAAGGCGGCACTGGAGTCCACGGTGCGCTACCTGGCGTACGATCTGGGCAAGAAGAACATCCGCGTCAACGCCATCTCGGCCGGACCGATCAAGACCCTCGCCGGACGAGGCATCGCCGGCCTCGGCGAGATGCTCAAGGCGCACGCCGCGCGCTCCCCGCTGCAGCGCAATGTCGACGTCGACGAAGTGGCCGCCACCGCCGCATTCCTTGCCGGCCGCGGCGCCGCCGGAATTACCGGCGAAACCATCTACGTGGATTGCGGCTATAACATCATGGGGTTCTGAAGAGCGCCAGCCGTCGAAAACAGCCCCACATTAGCTCTGCCTATGACTCCGCGAATGTGGACCACCTGCCAAATGGCAACCCGCCATAGTTCCAGAGCTTCTCAAGCCTAGAGAGGTGACATGACGAAGCGATTCACGCCTGCGCACCCGGTGAAGTGTCTGGGTTTATTTCTTGTTTTTCTATGGACCTCACTGGCATGGACTCAAACCGCCAAGCAGCAAACTGTAGCTTTGCCCCCTGAACTGGAGCCGGTCCGTGCGGCACTGGAAAAATACCAGGACCCGCTTGTCGCCATTCATGACGGTTATCTCTCGACGGTCGGATGCGCCGATTTCCCCCACGAGCCGCAACCGGGACACGAGCAGTATCCACGCGGGGCAATGGGCGTCCACTTTCTCAACCCATCGCTCATCGGTCCAAGCGTCGATCCGATGCACCCGCAAATTCTTCTCTACGAGCCAGTCGGAGGCAGGTTCCAATTGGTTGGCGCCGAGTGGTTCGTGCCGCTCGCGACAGGCGTAAAAGAGCGCCCTCAATTACTGGGTCATCCATTCTGGGGCCCAATGGAGGGCCACGAACCGCTTATGCCGAAGGAACTTAAGCACTACGATCTGCATGTATGGCTGTTTAAGGAGAACCCGAACGGAGTCTTCGCGCCGACGAACCCCGATGTGAATTGCACGGGCTATGCCTATGACGTGCAGATGCATTCGACCCATCATCTCGCAGCAACCAAATAGCACCCGGCGTCTCCGGTCGTAGCTGGATCGGCGGCTTTTATGCCTTCTTTTCGTCCTCAACGGCGGTGGGTTTTTCGTCCTTCCCCGTGGGCAGGCCGACGATGGTAATCTGCCCGATGCCGGCCACGTTCTTGCCCTTGGGCTCCGCCTCGCTCGGCAGATAGACCGTCTTGCAATGCTCGCAGCGGTACACTTCGGCATTCTTTCCCCAGGCGCGCTCCACGTCGCCACAGGCGCACTCGACCGTGTCGAAGGTGTAGAACCACCGTTTCAGGTGCCCGCCGCACAGCTTGCCCTTTTCGTCCTTTTCATTGCAGGCACGCTGCAAAGGCATCTTGATCTTCACTTTGTGATTGGGCAGTTGCTGTGTCTGGGCGGTGGTTGAGTTTACGGTCGGTTCCATTTGCGTTGCTTCTGTGGCCACGGGTTTCCTTTGTGATTTTGCCCCAACAGGCGCTTCAGCCGGAGGGTTTTGGTATAAGACCATTTTAGAGCAATTCCATAGTCGGTATACCTCAATTATCACCGGCACGGGGCGCTCAGAGCTTGGGACTTTTCGGACGGTGCCCCACATCTGCCGCAGTTAGCAGATGTGGGACTTGGGCACCAGCCGAACTACCCCACGTTAGCCCGATCCACCTGCCGCCCTAGCCTTTAAAGATAATGGCCGCTCCTCCGGCTGCCTCCGGCGCCACGACCACGCCGCCGGGCGTTTCGCGGTGCGCAACTCCCTGCACGAGCCGCCGGATCGCCGATGTGCCGTCGTCCGTACGAATGGCGACTGCGGCAATCAGCGGCAAAGAAGCAATCTCGACTTCCGGCAGTTCCGCGCGCAGCGCTTCCGCCGGCAGCAGGCGCAGGCGGCTGTGCTCGAAATTCAACGCGTATCCCCCGGCCGCATCGGCTACCGCGGGGCGGCCGGCAAGCACCGAAAAGCGCGTCGCCGATTCCGCCGGATTCTCCACGGCAAGCACGACTTCCTCCAGGGCGACCGCGTGGTTGGGATGGTCCAGGAAGCGCGGCTGCCATATCGCCTCGGGCGTGAGGTGGCGAATCAACTGGATGCGGCCCTCCGGCGCGTCCGGCAACGGCAGCCGGGCAAAGCGTGCGCGCAGCCCGTTCGGGTCGGCGTCGTCGACGGGACGCTCCAACCAGGCGACGCCCGGAATGTCGATGCCCGCTTGCCGCAGACGCCGCAGGTTCTCCAGTTCGTCACCAATCGAAAGGGCGATGATATGCAGCCCCGGATGCCGGGCCAGGAAGCGCTCCAGCCCGTTGCAATAGCAACTCGGGTCGACAATGGCGATCAGTTCCAGGTATCCCCGGCGCAGCATGATGCAGCGATTGGCGGTGCCGAACGGTTCCACCGGGCCATCGGGTTTCCGCCTGCCGGAGTGCCGCGCTCGCGGCGTCAACTTGAACCCAAGCCGTTCGAAGGCCGCAGCCAGCGAGTCGAGGTCGCTGCCCGGCAACTCCAGCGTGATCGAGGTCTATCGCATTCATGACACTTCCGATTGTATTCATTTCGCATCGCGATTTCAGATCGAAGGCTACGACACTGCTGAAAAACTCGTAGCAGTGTCATCCTGAGGTTGCGCCGGTTTTGCGCGACTGAAGGACCTGCTTTAAGCACGCGCAAACAGCAGATCCTTCGCTACGCTCAGGATGACACCTCGGAGAACAGTTTATGAAACCCCTTTTCAGTATTCCACCGCGACCAGGAACAACCCGCTGGCGGGAGCGGTCGGCCCGGCGGCAGAGCGGTCGCGAAGCTCCAGTATGCGGCGCACGTCGGCGGGCGCCAGGGTTCCCTTGCCAACCAGCAAAAAAGTCCCCGCCAGGTTGCGGACCATGTGGTGAAGAAAGCCGTCGCCGCGCACTCGATAGACCAGCAAATCTCCTTGCCGCTCCAGCCGCGACTCGAAGATGGTGCGCACGTTCCCCACATGCCTGGGCGGAGCGGAGTCCGACTCTTGCAGCCGTTGGCTGCGGTCGGAATCGGCTGCCGCAAACGAGGTGAAGTCGTGTTGGCCGACGACCAGCGGCGCCGCCTCGGCCATCAATCGCTCGTCGAGCGGATAGGGATAATGGGTCACGTAGCGGACGAGGAACGGCGGACAAATGTCTCCGCGGTAGACGCGATATTCGTAGCTTTTCGCGCGGGCCGAATGCCGGGCATGAAAGCCGGCGGCCGCTTCTTCCACGCGGAGCACCCGTATCGCCGCAGGCAGTCGGTCGTTGAGCACAATCCTGAAGTTTTCCAGCGGAATTCGCGACTCGGTCTGGAAGCTTGCAACCTGTGCCAGCGCATGCACACCGGCATCGGTGCGCCCGGAGCCCTGCGGCAGAAGTTTTTCTCCGGTCACGGCCTCGATCACGCCGGCCAGCGCGCCTTGTACGGTCGGAGCGCCCGGTTGCACCTGCCACCCGTGATATTCATAACCGTCGTAGCTGATGGTGAGCTTGAGAGTACGCAGCAAACGGAGTTCCTCGGTGTTTGTGTCGACAACATTTGTGCGGCGGCAACGCGCTGGCATGACCTTGGCGCGATACGGATCACCGTACAAATAAGCCGGTCGGATATACTATTTCACTTCCCGGCGTTTTCGTGAACCCTGCTCGGTTGATGCGAGTCCGGATTTTTTGGCGTTGGTCAGTTTCAGGATGGGCGGTCTCATTGAACTTCAAGGAACCACCCCACGTTAGCCAACAGAGGGCGAACGTGGGGCACCATCGGAGACTGACTCAGTACTGGGTTTTGGGCTGGGATTTGTTGTGAAACAGCTTGTAGGTGCGTCATACTCGTCATTGAATGAACCAGTCACCGATCAGCACTTGTATTCCGGAGAAAAAGAGAATGCCAGCCTTGCGCTCCCATGCCTTTTCGATTAAGGCGGCGGCGGTAGCAGCCTCGCTCGCAGTGATGGTCAGCGGGAGTTTCGCTCAGCAGGACGCGGGCAGCAAGCCCCTTCCTGACGCCCCGACCAATCAGGCCGTCACGCAGAATTACGCCGCGCCCAAGTCGGTGCTGACCGTGATTGGGCCCTACACAAGCCGCGGCGTTCCGCAGGTGAACCTCAAGAATTCGCCACGGCTCGACTCGCTGATCAAAAATGGCGTGATCATGCTCTCGATGAGCGATGCCATCGCGATTGCGCTGCAGGATAACCTCGACATCGACATTGCACGCTACAACCTGCCCATTGCGGATACCGATGTTCTGCGCACCAAAGGCGGCGGTACACCGCTGGGCGTCGCCACCGGCGTGGTGTCGGGCACGCCGGGCGGCACCGGAACCGGAGTCACCGGAGGCGCGCTCACCTCAACCGGCAGCAGCGCGGGCGGCACCACCGCCGGCACGGGCGGCGCGGGCGCGGGCACATCCGGCCTGGTTCTGTCGTCGCTGGGCGCCGGACCGGCTGCGCCGCAGTTCGATCCGTCCGTTGATCGGCACCCTGCAAATCCAACGTGCGCTTTCGCCCCAGACGAGCGCTTCGGCCGGGCAGTTGGTGGTGTCGCAAAACACCAGCACGGCAAACGCCACTTACTCCCAGGGGTTTGCCACCGGAACAAACCTGGGCGTTACGTTCAACAATACGCGGCTTACCACCAACAGCTCTTTCGCGACGTTTGTTCCCGAACTGGCATCGAGTTTCCGGCTGACGCTGACGCAACACCTGCTGCAGGGCCGGAATTGGGCGGTCAACAACCGCTTCATCACGATCTCCAAAAACAATCGCTTGATCACCGACGAATCGTTCCGCCAGCAGATTATCTCCACGGTAGCGCAGATCCAGGACATCTACTGGGACCTGGTGAGCGCCTACGAAGATCTGCGGGTGAAAAGGGAGATCCTGGCGTTCGCTGACCGCACGCTCTCCGACAACAAAAAGCAGGTGCAGTTCGGCACGCTGGCTCCGATCGAGGTGACCAACGCGGAATCGCAAGTCGCAACCGCGCGCCAGAACGTCATCGTCTCCGAGACCAACCTGCAATTGCAGCAGCTCTTCACCATCAACGCGCTCAGCCGCAACATGGGGACTTCGCAGGTACACATTGCGCCGATTGTTCCGACCGATACCATGGTCATTCCCCTCACGGAGGCGGCTGAACCGACGCAGGATTTGATCACCGAGGCTGTGCAGAAAAACCCCACACTGGAGCAGGCGCGAATCGACCTGAAGAACCGGCAGCTCAACGCCAAGGCTGCGGCTAACGGCCTGCTGCCCACGTTGGACCTGGTGGGCTTCTATGGTGCTTCTTCGCTGGCCGGAACCTTCAACAACGGCCTGTGCGCGCCCGGAAGCCGTTTCGCCGGTCCCCCTCCTAGCCCGATTTGCATTCCGCCATTCCCTTCTCCATCCGGCTACGGCTCGGCCTTCAGCGACTTATTCAATAGCAGCGCGCCGGATAAAGGCGTGGCGCTGAACCTGACAATAGCGATCCGCAACCGCCAGGCGCAGTCGGTGCAGGTGCGCTCCGAGGTGGAAATCCGCCAGGCTCAAGTGCGTTTGCAACAGTTGGAGAACCAGGTGATCATCGCCGTCCGCAACGCGCAGTTCGCCTTGCAGCAGAACAAATCTCGCGTGGACGCGGCGGTTGAGGCGGAACGTTATGCGCGGGAAAATTTGCGGGCGGAACAGAAGAAGTATCAGTTAGGCGCCTCGACCAGCTACTTGGTTTTGCAGCAGGAAATCAACTTGGCTACGGCCGAGGAGAACCTGCTGGCGGCTAAAATCGCCTACGCCAAATCACACGTCAATTTCGACCAGGTGATGTCGCGCACGCTACAGCGCAACGGCATCCTGCTGGCCGACGCCGAGACCGGCAAGATCAGCAATTTGCCGCTGACACCCGACGCGGCTCCGACTATGAACCTGCCGACCCCGGTTTCGCCGGAGGTCCCGCCCAAGGGAACTTCGACCCAACCGTTGCTGAACCAGCCGAACTATCCCGGACCTGGCCAGCCGAATCAGCCAACGACAACGCCCAATCCGTAACGTTGAGTTTTTTGCCCGCGTTTTAAGGCGGCCCTTACGGGTCGCCTTTTCTTCTTGCGGCAGAAAGCAGCTCTCATGATTGGGTGCAGCTCTGGCCAGCTCTCGAAAAAATATTTCGAGCCGGGCTGGACGACAACACCCGTCGCGAATGGCGGCATCGCAATGCACATGCATCGTGAAATGGCGTTCAGCAGGTCCCACCTGGAAGAACGCCAATTCACGACATCCTCGAAAAGTCTGAAGTTCGCTTTGAAGTCCGGGCTCGTCCACCCGGAAACTGCAACCCTGCTGTGCGTTCCCCAGAAGGCACAACCCCTTGATCCGTTACAAGATTGCGCTGCCGCTCATCCTTGCATTTGCGGTACTGGCTTTCACGCCCGCCGCCCATGCGTCGAAACTGACCGTGAACTGCCCCAACGATCCGAGCACCTATCTCCACATCCAGGATGCCGTGAATGCCGCCAATCCCGGCGACTTCATCTCGGTGTGCCCGGGCGTCTACTTTGAGAACGTGTTTGTCTACACGCCCAAGCTGATGATCGAAGCCAAGAAGTTCGGCTCAGTGAAATTGGTCCCGGGCGAACCCGATCTGCCTGGCATTACCGTCGCGGCTGAAAATGTCGAAATCGAGGGCTTTGACATCGAGCTGTTCTGCATCGGCATTTTCGTCGGCAATCCGTGTGCCCCATCCGCAGGAATTAAAGGGGCACCCGTATGTCTCCCGTGCCCCCCGGCAGGCACTAAAGGCAGCATCATATGCCAAGACGCCAGCACTAAGGGCGACGTGAAGGGGGCAACCGCCCAGATCAGTCACAACACGCTGCAACTCAACGTCATCGGCATCAAGGTTGAAGATGTCGGCGGCGTGGTGGTAGACAACAACAAGTTGGCCAGCAATATCGAAGGCATCGTGGACTGCGGCGGTGCTGAAGCTGTCTGGACCAACACCTACACCAACAACAACGTTCAGTACAATGTCAACAACGGCATCAGCATTAGCGACGCTTTGGTGATAGCTGACGGTTCTACCATCGCGCCGACGGTGAACACTACACCATTCACGAGCAGCATCAGCCCCACCAACAACAACGAAAAAGGCTGGCGCGCGCTGGTCAAGGACAACAAGCTGAACAACAACGGCAACGACGGCCTGTTCCTGTTGTTCGCCTACGGCGTGTTGGCCAAGCAGAATACCGCCGATTACAACGCCCTGGATGGCATCGGGCTGGAAGAGTCCGAATACAACCTCATCGTCAAGAACACCGCCAATTACAACGGCGCCAATACCTCCTACTGCTATCCGGGAGGCAGCGCTTACTGCGACGGGATCTTCCTGGATAACTCGAGTGAATACAACGGCGTCTTCGGGAACAGCATGAAGCACAACGTGACCGACGACCTGGAAGTTGACGACCTGGCGGACAACAAAGTCGCGAACAATACCTGCAAAACGAGCTACCCCTCGGGGCTATGCAAGTAGACTCGGAAGATTGAACGCAACCCATCGCGAACGGCACGGGAGACCGTGCCGTTTTTTCTGGCCGCCGACGGCCAGCAAACATCTCCGCAACGCTGAAATTGTTTTGCCCACGGTTAAGGCGGCTCTTACGGGTAGCCTTTTCTTCTTGCGGCAGAAAGCAGCTCTCATGATTTGGTGCAGCTCTGGCCAGCTCTCGAAAAATATTTCAAGCCAGGCTGGACGACAACACCCGTCGCGAATGGCGGCATCGCATGCACAAGCATCGTGAAATGGAGTTCAGCACGTCCCACTTGGAAGAACACCAGTTCACGACGTCCTCGGAGGTAACTGAAGCTCGCTTTTCAAACCGGCTCGTCCACCCGGAAACTGCAACCCTGCTGTGCGTTCCCCAGAAGGCACACTCCCTTGATCCGTTACAAGATTGCGCTGCCGCTCATCCTTGCATTTGCGGTGCTGGCTTTCACGCCAGCCGCCCATGCGTCCAAACTGACCGTGAACTGTCCCAATGATCCGAGCACATATCTCAGCATCCAGGATGCCGTGGATGCCGCCAATCCTGGCGACTTCATCACGGTGTGCCCGGGAGTCTACTTCGAGAACGTATTTGTCCACACGCCCGGGCTGATGATCGAAGCCAAGAAGTTCGGTTCGGTGAAATTGGTTCCGGGCGACCCCGATCTGCCGGGCATTACCGTGGCAGCTGAAAATGTCGAAATCGAGGGTTTTGACATCGAGCTGTTCTGTGTCGGCATTTTCGTCGGCAACCCGTGCGCCCCAGCTTCGGGCATTAAAGGTACCCCCACAGTATGCGGAACCTCCATCATCAAGGGCGACGTAAAGGGGGCAACCGCCCAGATTAGTCACAACACGCTGCAACTCAACATCATTGGCATCAAGGTTGAGGGTGTCGGCGGCGTGGTGGTAGACAACAACAAGTTGGCCAGCAATATCGAAGGCATCGAGGACTGCGGCGGTGATATAGGCATCTGGACCAACACCTACACCAACAACAACGTTCAGTACAACGTCGACAACGGCATCTCCATTAGCGACCTTGTGGTTTTACTACCCAGTAGCGTCAAGCCGTCGGTAGACACTACGCCCTTCACGAGCAGCATCAGCCCCACCAACAATAGCGAAAAAGGCTGGCGCGCGCTGGTCAAGGACAACAAGCTGAACAACAACGGCAACGACGGCCTGTTCCTGCTGTTCGCCTTCGGCGTACTGGCCAAGCAAAATACCGCCGATTACAACGCTCTGGATGGAATCGGGCTGATCGAGTCCGAGTACAACCTCATCGTCAAGAACACCGCCAACTACAACGGCGCCAATACCTCCTACTGCTATCCGGGAGGCAGCGCTTACTGCGATGGGATCTTCCTGGATAACTCGAGTGAATACAACGGCGTCTTCAAGAACAGCCTGAAGCACAATGTGACCGACGACCTGGAAGTCGACGATCTGGCGGATAACAAAGTCGCGAACAATACCTGCAAAACGAGCTACCCCTCGGGGTTATGCCCGTAAACTCGAGATTGCGCACCCATCGCGAACGGCACGGGAGACCGTGCCGTTTTTTCTGGCCAGCGAAAATCGCCGGCACAACTTTGAGCTTTAGGCGGTTCCGTAGTAGATGTATCCAATCATGAGGGGTCATCCCGAGCGCAGCGAAGGATCTGCTTTTACTGAAGCATGAGAAATGCAGATCCTTCGGCTTCGCTCCGCTCCGCCTCAGGATGACACCTTCCATGGGGAATGGACTCAAGGGAGACTACACCTTCTCTGGAATTGCTCTAGAAATTCCGCGACGTGAAGTTTACGAAGAAACCTCCCCCACCAGCACAGGGCTTGAGGTGGGGGCCGGAGAACCTTCTTCCGGCTCAACCGTGAGGGCGAACCCCTTGGCCTCAACGGCGGGAGCCTGCGGACACATCATCATGGCGCTCCCTTTTGCGTCTGGCTTCAAAACGCCGGCGGAGATGGGAGCGCCTTGCATAGGCAGTATCCAGAGTTGGTAGGCTTTGTGCTCCGGCAACGACCGCAGGTTGCTGGCCATCAGCAGCAGACGGCCCTGCTCGCGCGAATAGATGGCCTCGGCCTGAGGTTCGCGCTTGGCTGGTCCGGCCGCCATCCGCACCCGCATGGTGGAGCGCGAGTTCAGCATGGCCAGCACATGCGATGCGTTTTCCAAGGCTGCCTGTTCCTGCTGATGTTGCGCCTGCTCCTGGTGTAGGACCTGTCGCAGCCCGGTAAGCTGGAAACGCAGCCGTGCATTTTCCGTCCATAACAGACCCGCGGCGATGGCGAGCATGAGGGCCCCGGCATAAGTGGTGGCCGCCCACCAGCGAGGAGGCGGCGCCGCGGCGGGCTTCGGGCTGCCGCCGAGCTGGTGGATCGACTCCTCGCCGATTTCGGCGAACAAGCGCTCGCGCACACGCGGCGGTGGAGCGACCTCGGGAGCGGTGAGGGCAACGGCTGCTAAATCCGTCCGAACCCGCTGTAGTTCGGTACGGCACGAGATACACGAACCGAGGTGCCCGGAGATGCGCGACACGTCCTCGGACTCCAGCGAGTGCATCGCATAGAGAGCCAGATCGTCGGCGGAAACCTCGTGCGCGTTCATCGTTCCAGCGCCCTCCTTACGGAAAGCAGTGCCGAACGGATTCGCGTCTTGATCGTGCCCAGCGGCTCGCCCGCCTGGGCGGCGATATCGGCATGCGTCAGTCCCTGGAAGAACGCCAGTTCCAGCGCCACGCGCTGTTTTTCGGGCAGAGCGTTCAGTGCCAAGCGAACCCTTTCAATCGCCGACTTGCGCTCGACCTCGCCGGCCAAGTCCTCGTCGGCCACCAGTTGTACTTCCGACAGATCTTCCTGGGGATGCTGCTTGCGTATCCAGTCGATGGCGCGGTGGCGCGCGATGACCGCCAGCCAGGGAGCCAACTTGCCGCGCGCTCCGTCGAATTGCTGCGGCGAGCGCCACAAATTCAGAAAAATATCATGCAGGATATCTTCCGCAATGCCGGCATCCCTCACCACACGCAACGCGACCGAGTAAACCACGCGGGAATAGCGATCGTAGATGGCCCCGAATGCGCCTTCGTCGCGATGCACGATGCGCGTCACCAGCCGGTAATCGGATTCGCCGGAGCGCCCGGCGGAGGATCTTTCCGAACCACCGGAGTGCGAGTCTTGCAAGTCCGAATTAGGCGCTGTGGCCATCGTTTATACCAGGCATTCGAAAAGCGCGATTCATATCGCCGTCTCTGCCGCTATCAGGACCGCGCACTGAAAACCGGTCAGCGCGGCCAACGCGGAGAGCAGGCTGCATTAGGGCTACACCAACTCAGATGTGACGTGCTCACCGGGTGCTGCTCCGTCCTCCTGGAAAAATGTGGTGCGCTGGAAAGCCGAGTTGCCCCGGCGGAAGGATTTCGCTATGGTTTCAGAGCTGTGGTTGCGATCTGGCGGCAGTTCATGAGCCTCTTCACCCTGGATGGCATCTTAAGAAGTGGGATTCTCGCGTGCCAGCGGGGTTCAACTTCTGCGGGGATTTGTTCTTCGTGGGGTTCTCGGCAAACGCTTTGGCGTTTGCTGGGGTGAGCGCCAGGAAATCGCGAGTTCCCGGAACCGGACGCCGCCTCCATGCGCGATAATCTGGCGTCTTCCTAGCGTTTTCAAGGAGTTTTGATGCCTGACGAGAAACACGCCAACAAAATAGCTGAAGGGCTCACGGCGGATGTTTTTGCCGGCCGCTCACCCGCCTCCAGCGAAAGGGAGTGGGCGGAGAAGACGCTCTCTCCCGCACTGGAACGGGCTCCAGAGAAGCCGATTGGCGCGCCCACGGGAACCAACCTCGACGAGAACGGAAACGCGCGCTTTACCACGATTTCCGGTGAGCCGATCCGGCGGCTTTACACGCCGGCCGATCTGCCGGAAGGACTGGAGCTACGACAAGTACCTGGGCTATCCGGGTCAGCCGCCGTACACGCGCGGAATTCACGCCACCGGCTATCGCGGCAAGCTGTGGACCATGCGCCAGTTTTCCGGCTTTGCCTCGCCGGAGGAGACCAACGAGCGCTACAAGTACCTGCTGGAACATGGCGGCAGCGGGCTGTGCGTGGCGTTCGATCTGCCCACGCTGATGGGCTATGACAGCGATCATCCGTTCAGCGAGGGCGAGGTTGGCAAGTGCGGCGTGGCGATCGATTCGCTGGAGGACATGGAGATCCTGTTCAACGGCATCGACGTGGAATGCACGACGTTCGATGACGATCAACTCGCCGGCGAGCGTGCTGTGGGCGATGTACCTGGTGGTGGCCGAGAAGCAGGGCGCCGACTGGAAGAAGATCTCGGGCACGATCCAGAACGACATTCTGAAGGAATACATCGCGCAGAAGGAGTACATCTATCCGCCGGCGCCATCGATGCGGCTGGTGATCGATACGTTCGAGTTTGGATCGAAGTTCACGCCGCGCTTCAACACGATTTCGATCAGCGGATATCACATACGCGAGGCCGGTTCGACGGCGCTGCAGGAGCTGGCGTTCACCGTCTACGACGGCGTGGAGTATGTGGATTGGGCGCTGCGGCGCGGGCTTGGACGTGGATGAGTTCGGCCCGCGGCTGAGCTTCTTCTTCAATGCGCACAACGACTTTTTCGAGGAGATCGCGAAATACCGGGCCGCGCGCAAGATCTGGTACCGGCTGATGAAGGACCGCTTCAGGGCGAAGCAACGAGCGCACCTGGCTGATGCGCTTCCATACGCAGACGGCGGGTGTTTCGCTCACGGCGCAACAGCCGCTGAACAACATTGCGCGCGTTGCCGTGCAGGCGCTGGCGGCGGTGCTGGGCGGAACCCAGTCGCTGCACACGGATTCCTACGACGAGGCGCTGGCGTTGCCGACCGCCCAGGCGGCGCGCATCGCGCTGCGCACGCAGCAGATCATTGCATATGAGATCGGGCGTGGCCAATACGATCGATCCGCTGGCGGGATCGTATTTTGTGGAGCGGCTTGACGCTCGACATGGAGAACGGCGCGTTCGACTATTTCGACAAGCTGGACGCCATGGGCGGCATGGTGAAGGCCATCGAGAGTGGCTATCCGCAAAAGGAAATCGCCGAGGCCAGCTACCAGTTCCAGCGCGCGGCCGAAGCCGAGGAGAAAGTGATCGTCGGGGCCAATGAGTTCACCGTCGAAGAGCCGTCACCACAGATTCTGTATATCGATGAGACGGTCGCCAATCGCCAGACGGAAAAATTGAAGAGCCTGCGCCAGCGCGGTCGCAACGAGGAGGTCGGCGCGCCTGGAGGCGCTGAAGAAAGCAGCCGCGCAGGAGCCCAAGGCGGAGCCCGGCGGACAGATTTCCCGGCGAACACCATGCCGTACATCATCGAAGCGGTGCGGGCCTACGCCACGGTGGGCGAAATCTGCGAGGCGCTGCGCGAAGTGTACGGGACCTACGAGGAGAGCGCGTTCGCGTAGTACGGCGATTCGTTCCGATCTTATCGGGACGCTTCGTTCCGCCTCGCGCATGAACGTGACTGCGCAGATACGCGTCATGGCGTGAGCCCTGCTTAACGTGCTCTCTCTGATGTATCATGTTGCCTCGATGGCTAATGACCGCAGAATACGGGTACTTGTCGCCAAGCCGGGAATGGACGGGCACGACCGCGGAGTCAAAGTGATTGCGCGCGCGCTGCGCGACGCCGGCATGGAAGTCATCTATACCGGCCTGCGCCAGACGCCCGAGATGATTGTCAATGCCTCGCTGCAGGAAGATGTCGACGTCATCGGCTTGTCCATCCTGAGCGGCGCGCATAACGTCATCGTGCCGCGCGTGATGGAGATGCTGAAGCAGAACGAAATGACGGATGTGATGGTGCTGGTCGGCGGCATCATCCCCGATCAG
Source organism: uncultured Acidobacteriota bacterium (assembly GCA_963842345.1). GTDB lineage: Bacteria > Acidobacteriota > Terriglobia > Terriglobales > Acidobacteriaceae > CAWBRT01. Next base: position 22,607 of record CAWJGD010000017.1, on the reverse strand, counting down.
GACGTTGCCCCGCTCAAGGAGAAGGGCGTGACCGCCGTATTCCAGCCGGGCACGCCGATGGAAGACATCGTCCGCTTCATCCGCGAGAATGTGCGGGCACGCGGAGCGGTGGCGCAAGAGCACTGCCAGACGGTATCAACCGGCTAGACAGACGAGCTGCCGCGCACCCGTGGGACGAAATTCGTCTTTCGTCAGCCTGTCAGGCGTCGCCCGAACAAGAGTCCGGCTTCGACCGGCCCAACAGCTTCATTGCTTATCATGCGGCCTCTCATTTAGGCTTGATGATTCTGTCGTCATTCATACCCCCGTATTGCCCGGCAGAGCGCGGGCGCCGGGAAACGGCGCCGTTGTCGCGGTCGTTGGGACAGAAGGTAAATCATGGCCGATCGCAACAAGATTGAGGCTGCAATCAACGTCCTGCCTACGAAGGTTCAGACCAGTCATCCACGATTTGAAAAAAACATGCGGGAGATGGCCCGCCTGGTCGCCGAGGTTCGCAACCAGGAGCAGCAGATCGCCGAAGGCGGCGGAGCCAAGGCCATCGAGGCGCAGCACAAGAAAGGACGGCTGACGGCGCGCGAGCGCATTGCGCTGCTGCTCGACCCCGGAACGGAGTTCTTCGAGCTGGGCGGCTACGCCGCGTGGGAGATGTATGAGGAGTGGGGCGGCGCGCCGGCGGCGGGCGTGGTCACCGGCCTGGGACGCGTCCATGATCGGCTGTTCATGCTGATCGTCAACGACGCCACGGTGAAGGCCGGAGCGTTCTTCCCGATGACGGCGAAGAAGGTGATCCGGGCGCAGAACATCGCCATGGAGAATCACCTTCCCGACCATCTACCTGGTGGACTCGCGCGGGCATTTTCCTGCCGCTGCAGGAAGACGTCTTTCCCGATCAGGACGACTTTGGGCGGGTCTTCCGCAACAACGCGGTGATGTCGGCCATGGGGATTCCGCAGATCACGGCGATCATGGGCATGTGCGTGGCCGGCGGCGCGTATCTGCCGGTGATGTGCGACCACATCCTGATGACCGAGGGCAGCGGCCTGTTTCTGGCCGGTCCGGCGCTGGTGCAGGCGGCCATTGGGCAGAAGATGTCGCCGGAAGAGCTGGGCGGCGCGCGCATGCACGCGGCGATCAGCGGCACCGTCGACTTCCGCGAGCCGAACGACGAAGCCTGCATCAGGCGCATGCGCTCGCTGGTGGAAAAGATGGGCTACGCGGCCCGAGGCGCCCGTTTCATCCGCGCATCGCCGGAGGCGCCGCTGTATGCCGCCGAAGAGCTTTACGGCATCTATGAAAGCGATCCCTCGCGGCATTACGACATGCGGGAGATCATCGCGCGCATCGTCGACGGCAGCAAGTTCGACGAGTACAAGGCCGAGTATGGCCAGACGCTGCTGTGCGGCTACGCGCGCATCGGCGGCCACGCCGTGGGCATCGTGGCCAACCAGAAGCTGCACGTGCAGCAGACCGATCAACAGGGCAACAAGCGCATCGAGTTCGGCGGAGTGATCTATACGGAGAGCGCGGAAAAGGCGGCGCGCTTCATCATGGACTGCAACCAGGACGTATTCCGCTGGTCTTTCTGCACGACGTGAACGGCTTCATGGTGGGCCGCGACGCGGAGTGGAGCGGCATCATCCGCGCCGGCGCGAAGATGGTGAACGCCGTCGCCAATTCCGTGGTGCCGAAGATTTCGGTGATCGTCGGCGGCTCGTTCGGCGCCGGCCACTACGCCATGTGCGGCAAGGCCTACGATCCGCGATTCGTCTTTGCCTGGCCCACGGCGCGCTACTCGGTGATGAGCGGCGAGTCCGCGGCCGGCACGCTGGTGGAGATCAAGATGAAGCAACTGGAGCGCGAAGGCCGCAAGCTGACGGAAGAAGACAAGAAGGAGCTTTACGAGAGCGTGAAGCAGACCTACGACCGAGCAGATGGACCCGCGCTATGGCGCGGCGCGGCTGTGGCTGGACAAGATCATCGACCCGACGGAGACGCGCGACGCCATTATCAGGCGCTGGAGGCGGCTCGCACAATCCGGAGGTGCCGAAGTTCAACGTGGGGATTTTGCAGACGTAGGGCGGGAATATTGCAGACGGGATAACCGGAACTCGAACGTCATCGCATATGTCCGAACTCAAGCTCATCGAGTGTCCGCGCGACGCATGGCAGGGGCTGCCGGGGCAGATTCCCGCCGAGCATCAAGGTGCAGTACCTGCGGGCGCTGATCGGCGCCGGGTTCAAGCACATTGACGCCGTATCGTTCGTCTCGCCCAAGGCGGTGCCGCAGATGGCCGACAGCGAAGAGGTGCTGCGGCAACTGGACCCGCCCGACGATGTCGAGATCATCGGCATCGTGGTGAACGAAAAGGGCGCCGAGCGGGCAATCGCCACCGAGGCGGTGCGCACGCTGGGATTTCCCTACTCGATCTCCGAAACTTTTCTGAAGAAGAACCAGAACCAGACCGCTGAGGAGAACGCCGAGACTGCTGGAAAAGATCGCCGAGAAGGCCGACGACGCCGGGCTGGATGTGGTGGTCTACATCTCGATGGCGTTCGGCAATCCATACGGCGATCCGTGGAGTGCGGACGAGGTTGTCGAGGCGGTCAGCCTGATAGCGGACATGGATATCCGCTCCATTTCGCTGGCCGACACCGTCGGGCTGGCCACGCCGGAGCAAGTTGCCGAGCTGCTGGGCACGGTGATCGGCAAGTTCGATTACCTCGAGATCGGCGCGCACCTGCACAGCCGGCGCGACCAGGCGGTGGCCAAGGTGCTGGCCGCTTACGATGCGGGCTGCCGCCGCTTTGACTCGGCGACTCGGCGGCCTCGGCGGATGTCCCTTCGCGCAGGACGCGCTGGTCGGCAACATTCCGACGGAACTGGTGCTGGAAGCACTCGCGCAGCGTGCGGACGGCTTGCCGATCCGCAAGCCGCTCGAATCGGTAATGGCGATGAACGCCGACATTGCCGCCCGCTTTTCGGGCAGATAGTTAGCAGGCAGATCGCGAAAGCAGTTCGATCTCATCAGGTGGGGCCCTTCAGGCGCTGGAGCGGTTCCATGGCACCCCAGGAACTTCCCCAGGTTAGCACCGAAATGCCAAAGGAGCTTTTCGCTACAGGCGGCACAGCCAGCCAGGCTGCGCGGCTTGTCTCAAAAGAGTTCCTTGGCGACGCGGATCCTGGGGCACCCGCGCGCTCTGCGGACAGATAATTAACGCTGTTTATCAGGTGAGTCCCTCAGGCGCTAAGGTAACTGCGCGTACCAGAGTTTCTGGTTTGCCTCGGCGGCGTCTCCGGTTAAACTGGCTCGGTTGAGAAAGTCATCGCAAATTACCCTGGGATTGGTAGCCTCTGTCGCCATGGCTTTCACCTCTGGCTGCCGGCGGACGCAGGTGCAGAACTGCGTCGGTGCGGACAACCGCATCGTTGGCGACCAGTACTGCGACGAAGCCGACCAGCAGCGCAGGAACAACCCCCACAGCTACTATCCCTACCGCTGGCTTTTTGGCGGCAGCAGTGGCGGCCGCATTGGAGATAGCGTCCTCGGCGGCTCGGCTTCGGCATGGCCGGGCGCCACGACGGTTCGCGGCAGCGGCGTGAGCAGCGGGGGCGTGAGCTTCGGGGGATTTGGAAGCTCCATGGGAAGTTCCGGGCACGCATCGGGAGCAGGCGAGTGAAACGGCAAACCATCGTGCCACGTTCGGACTGGCGGCAGAAGGTGGAGGCGCTCGGACTCGTATATCACTCGGCGAGCGCCGCCGACGGAGACCTCAGCCCTTACTGGGATGAGTCGGCTTATTATGTGTTCACTTCCGCCGAGATCGACCGGCTCGAAGCGGCCACCGCGCAGTTGCAGTCCATGTGCCTGGAAGCCGGGCAATCCATCATCGATCAGGGGCGCTTCGCCGATCTGAAGATTCCGGTTAACGCAGTCGATGCCATCAAGAAAACCTGGAACGATGAGCCGCCGGCGCTCTACGGACGCTTCGATCTGGCCTACGATGGCCAGCAGATCAAGCTGCTCGAGTACAATGCCGACACCCCGACGGCGCTGCTGGAAGCCGCCGTGGTGCAGTGGTTCTGGCTGCAAGAGCTGTTTCCCGAGGCCGACCAGTGGAACTCGATTCATGAAAAGCTGATCGCCAAGTGGAAGGACCTGAAAGATTACGTCTCCGATCCCGTCTATTTTGGACACGTCGATACCTGGGAAGACAACTTCACCGTCACCTACTTACGCGATACGGCGGAGCAGGCGGGGCTGAAAACCGTCGACATCCTGATGCCGGATATTGGCTTCGACAGCAAAACATTCAGCTTTGTGGACGCGGGTGAGCAGCCCATCAAAACACTTTTTAAGCTCTATCCCTGGGAGATGATGCTACGGGAAGAGTTCGGTCCCATGGCGCTGGACTTCATGCACAAGACGCAGTGGATCGAGCCGATCTGGAAAATGATGTTCTCCAACAAAGGACTGCTGGCGATTCTTTGGGAGAAGTATCCTGACCACGAATTGCTGCTGCCCGCCTATCTCGACGGACCGCGCAGCATGCGCGACTACGTTCGCAAGCCGCTGCTCTCACGCGAGGGGGCAAACATCCAAGTGGTGCAGGGAGACGAAAAAACGCAGACCTACGGACCTTATGGTGGCGAGGGGTTCGTCTACCAGGCAGTGGCTCCAATCGCGGATTTCAACGGCAAGCGTCCCGTGCTGGGCAGTTGGATGGTCGATCAGGACCCGGCCGGTATGGGGATTCGCGAGGCCGACGGACTGATCACCGATAATCTCAGCCGATTCGTGCCTCACCTGTTCCGCTAGCCGGGCGGAAGGAGAGTTAAAGGAGGCTGCGGAAAAACTCGTGGCAGTGTCATCCCGAGATCGCGCCGGTTTTGCGCGATCGAAGGATCTGCTTTGCCTTCACCGTGCACAAAAGCAGATCCCTCGCTCCTCCACCCCAGCAACGGCAAAAGCGGCTGTTGCCGGGGACCCCGGGCGCTCGGGATGACACCTCTCGGGGCACAGTTTTTCCGTAGCCTGCTAGAGCTGCTGAATATGGCAAGGGTAGCCCTGATTCTCGTTGCTTTGGTGATCCTGCTGCGGATCCTGCTTTTGGTGAAATTGAAGCCGAAGGTACCGACACGGCGCTTCAGGCTTGCGACGATTCAGGTGCTCATCGCGACCGCGATTATCGACGCATACGCCGCTTTTGGCCCCAAAGTGGCGCTGGCAGCGCTATTGTCCGGTTTGGCCGCCATCATCTCTGTTTCGTTCCTTCCCAGCCAGAGGCGCCCGCGCTGACTGGCTTAGCCGAGCGAGGGTATTTCGGGAGGCAGTTCGTAGAGCACGTAGCTTTCCAACAAAATCGACGGGGGCTCTTGTGCTCCTTGCCGGTCTTTCGTAGCATCTAACCCACGAGAAACCGGCCTGCAAAGTTAGGTGATGGGTGGTAACAAGCTGCTGAACCGTAATTCTTGTGAACGGGAGCCCTACTCGTATATGGTCTGGTGAGCCAGTTCCCAGTCGAATAGGCCTAAAGGACCACGGGGGGCACCCACGTCTTGAGACGGGTTCACAGACTCTCCACTCACACGGCCAAGCGGGTCGGTTTTGTTTTTGCCTTCGAGGTTGCATTCCCAAGTTTCTGGGCGAGCACGTGGTTCACCTCGGCTGCATCGCATCCTTCATGCAAGCAGCAATCCTTTGACCTGCTGCGAAATACCTTTCGCTAAACTAGTCTAAAATGAATGAGGGTAATCCCCCCAGGAACAGCAATCGTGTATCCCCGTCTTTTCGATATTCATGGATTTGGTCTTCCCACTTACGGGATGCTGGTTTCCATTGGAGTCATCGCCGGCCTGATGGTGGTTTTCAAAGTTGCCCGCCAACAGGGATTGAATCCCGACCAGATGTGGAATCTGGGCGCGCTGGTCATTCTGGCCGGCATTCTCGGCGCCAAAGTGCTGCTGATTGTGGACGACTGGAGCTATTACTCGCGCAACCCACGTGAAATTTTCAGCCTCAACGTGCTCCAATCCGGCGGAGTCTTCTCCGGAGGTCTGGTCGCAGCCATTTTGATTGCCTTCTGGTACGTACACAAGAATCATCTGCCTTTCCTGCGCACCTGCGACACCTTTGCCCCCGGTGTTGCCATCGGCCACGCCTTCGGGCGCGTGGGCTGCTTTGCCGCGGGCTGCTGCTATGGCAAGCCGACGAACGAACCTTGGGGAGTCATTTTCACCAACCCATTGGCCCATCAGTGGGTGGGAACGCCGTTGGGAGTGAGGCTGCACCCGACAGAGCTTTACGAGATGGTCGTCGAGGTCATCAACTTCCTGGTGCTCTACTGGCTGGTGCGCCACAAAAAATTTGAAGGCCAGGTGATCGGGCTGTACATGATCCTTTACGGCGTCGCCCGCTACTTCATCGAGTTCTTCCGCGGCGATCCGGGAAGGGGCGAGGTCTTTGGCGGTTTTATGAGCGGAACCCAACTGATCGCCTTGCTGATGGTCGTGGCTGGCGGCGTGCTCTGGGTTGTGCGCGCCTCGCTGCAACCTCCGCCACAGGCGAAGTCGTCTTCAGGCAAGGGCGCTAACCGCCCGGCGATCGCCACGGCGAGCCGCTAGGGAAGTTTCCCGTCTGAATTTTCTATTTGCGCGCGGCGCGCCGCTTCGTTAGCTTTTCTGCAATGAAAGAAACCAAACGCGGGCGAAAATCCGTTCAAGCCGATGCTGGACCAGTTTCGCGAAAGGTAGATCCCGTAGAACAGCCGGGTGATCAGCCCGGCGGTGATAACTCCGAGCTACGCCAACAAGAAAGCTGCTCTGGTGCCCCACAACTCGCAACCGCACCAGAGACGTCAGCGCCGAACGATCCGCTGGCACGGATCGACGTCCTCCCCGAGGATGCCGGGGTACGGCTCGACCAGTTCCTGGTGTCGCGCCTGCCCGAGGTGAGCCGCGTGCGCGTGCAGCAGTTGCTTGAACAGCGAAAAATCCTGCTGAACGGCAGCTCAGCCAAGCCTTCGCTCAAACTTAAGGGCGGCGAGCGCATCGAGATTGTTGGACGGGTGCAGCCAGCGCCGTTGCGGGCCGTTGCCTGAAGACATTCCCCTCGATGTCGCTTATGAGGACCGCGACGCTGGCCGTCATCAACAAGCCGGCAGGCATGCTGGTGCACGCCGGGGCGGGCACGGGAGATGATCCGCGCAACCGGGGAACGCTGGTCAATGCGCTGCTGCACCGCTTCGGAGCGCTTTCAGAGGCCGGGGGCGATTTGCGTCCGGGGATCGTGCACCGGCTCGACAAGGACACCAGCGGCTTGCTGGTGGTGGCCAAAAACGACCTTGCCCACCGCAAACTGAGCGAGCAGTTCTCGGGCCGCGAGATCGGCAAGCGCTACCTCGGGCTGGTGCATGGCTGGCCGAAGGCGGAGACGGGAACGGTTTCGGCGGCCATCGGCCGCGACCGCCTGCACCGCATGCGCATGACTACCCGCGGCACGCAAGGACGCCCGGCGGTGTCGCACTACAAGGTGCTGGAGCGCATCGCCTCGCCTTACGGCCGCTTTGCGCTGCTGGAAGTGAAGATCGAAACCGGGCGCACGCACCAGATACGCGTTCACCTGTCTTCGATCGGCCATCCCATCGTCGGCGACACGCTTTACGGTGCGCCGCAGGCGCTTTCGCCCCATAGCTTGGCGCGAGAGTTGGCGGGAGCGCCCATTTCGCTGCGTACGGAGGCAAAGAAAGCCCGCTCCAAGCCCGCTGCCGCGGAGCGCGTGCTGGCTTTGCCAAGAAATTTTCTGCACTCGGCGGAAATCGAGTTTACCCACCCGCGCACCGGCAAGAGGCTGCGTTTCCAGGCTCCGCTGCCTGCGGATCTGGAGCAGTTTCTCCGCCGCCTGCGCCGATCTGACTAATACGATGAACTCCCCAAATGCCCGCCCGGCCTTACAAAAGTAAAAGGGGTGGCAGCTCATTATGCAGATATAATTCAACATCCATGAAATTCTGGCGCTCTCTCGCATTCCTATTTGCTCTGGCCGCCGCTGCGGTGTGCCAGAGCACGTACTCTCAAGGACCGGCCCCGCCGTCTCAGCAGACGCAGGACGCGGTGCAGAGGCCGCCAAACCCCGGCCCAGGAACGAGTAGTGGCGGAAGCGCTGCCGACTATAACGCGGATGCCACCACGACCATCGTCAAAACCGTGAACGAAGTCAACCTGGTGTTCACGGTCACCGACAGGCACGGACACTTTATCAAGGATCTGAAACGCGATGACATTAAGGTTCTGGACGACAACAAACCCGCCGCCATTTCCAGCTTCAACAGTCAAACCGACCTGCCCTTGCGCGTGGGTTTGCTGATTGACGCCAGCAGTTCCATCCGCGATCGCTTCCGCTTCGAACAGGAAGCGGCAATCGACCTTTCTGAATCAGATTATCCGTCCCTCGTCCGACGAGGCGTTTGTGCTTGGGTTCGATTCCGTCTCTGAAATAACGCAAGACTTCACCGACGACACCAACAAACTGGCGCGTGGCATTCGCATGCTGCGTCCGGGCGGAGGCACGGCGCTGTTTGACGCCATCTACGAAGCTTCGAAATCCAAGCTGGCCACGGCGCAGGCCAAGGTTCCAACCCGGCGGGCAATCATCCTGCTCTCCGACGGCGAAGACAACCAGAGCCGCGTCACCCGCGATCAAGCCATCGAGATGGCGCAGCGCGCCGAGGTGATCATTTACGCCATCAGCACCAACATCAGCGGCATCAAGACCCGCGGCGACAAGGTGCTGGAGCGCTTTGCCGAAACCACCGGCGGCCGCGTCTTCTTTCCCACGAAACTGGATGAAGTAGCCCAGGCATTCACGCCAGATCCAGGACGAACTTCGCAGCCAGTACGCGTTGGCCTACAAGCCGGCGGAGTTCATCGCCGACGGCCGCTTCCACACCATCGCGATCGAGTCCGGCAGAAAAGGATTGCGCATCCGCTCCCGCCGCGGGTATTACGCGCCGAAGCGGTAAGGCTGCACACTCAGAGGCATTATTCCCTGGGCGCGTAATAGCCCTTGCGCGCCTGCACCTTGTAATCCTCGGTTTTGGTGTGGATTTCCACCTTGCGGAACGCCCCGTCGGCTTTTCGGTTGTCGGCGTGTAGCCGATGTAGTACTGGCTGCGAAGCTCGTCGGAAACCTCTTGCAGAGCTTTTTTCAGCTTGTCGGGCTTGGTTCCAACCAAAATCACTCGGCCGCCGGTCTCCTGGCACAGGCGTCTCATCTCGCGATCGCCATTGATATATCTTGGATCGTAGACGAGCAGCACATAGACGATGGCGTCCGCCTTCTGCGCCGCCTCGATTGCCTGTCCAAGGGACGTCTGGCTGCCTTCGTCATCGCCGTCGGTGAAGATGATCATCGCCTTGCGCCCGACCTCGTGCTTCAGCTTTTCCTGCGAAGCCAGATAGATGGCATCGTAGAGCAGCGTTCCCCTTGGGCGGGCCTGCGGAATCGGCCCGCCGCCCATGCCGGGAATGCCGCCGCCTCCGCCGGTGTTGATTCTGCGTCTTGCGCAGCGCCGTCCGCAAATCCTGGCTTCTCGCGGTGAAATCCTGCAAAAGATCGACGTTCACGTCGAAGCTGATCAGGAAAGCCAGATCCTTCTCGCGAAGCACCGTACCGATGAACTGTCCGGCAACTTCCTGCTCGGTGGGAAGCATGCGCGCTTCGCTGCCGCTGGTATCCACCAGCAGGCCCAGGGTGAGCGGCTGAATGGCGTCAGCCTTGTAGTACTTGATGGTCTGCGGCTTGCCGTCTTCAAGAACCTCGAATTGATCCTGCGGCAGATTCGGCACCAGGGCCCCATGCTTGTCCTTGGTCACGAAGTACAGGTTCACGACGTTGACGTTGACCTTGAAAGTCCCCGCCGAGTCCTGCTGCCCGGAGTTTTCTTGCTGCTGGCCAGGCTCAGCCTTCTGTGACTGGTTTGTGGTTTGCTGCGCTGCTCCGGAAAGAGCAGTCATCGAGGCGAAAACAACCCAGAGCAGCAGCGTCGATTTCAGGGGCGTTCTAGCGAATTGCATGGCGTTCCAGGTTCGCACGGTGTGCTCTGCCGACGGTGCCGCAGTTGCATTTGCCGTGCCGAAGTTTACTATCATTTAGAGAGCAAAGTTTGGTGGTTTGTTGTGCTCCAGAGCTGAAGAATCGTGCCGGGAGGGAAGTAAATGCAAACGGGCTTGCTGCTCAGCTCAACCAATTCGAATCCAGCCGGGGCCCCGGGCCGTGGCGGTCGCCAGATGGGTGTCCGAATTCCGAGACGCATCATGTTCAGGGGATTTGACATTCCTGGCGGTTCTGCTCCTGCTTATGGCCACCTTGACGGCCAGCGGACAGAATTCGCTTCCCGACGCTCCCCTACCGCAAAATAATGCCCCCGATCCTCCGGCAGCGGTTCCCCAGGCTCCGAATCGTCCTTCCCCGGACGCTCGATCGACTCCGGAGAACACTACGCCGTCTCCGGCTCAGGCGCAACCGCAGCCCAATAACGATGCGGCGGAACAACCCGCGCCGCCGAAGCCGGCCATTACCACGCTTGCGCCAGGCCAGCAGCCTTCGGGCGAGCCGCCGCCGCAGGAGCAGTTGTTCACCCTCTCCAGGCAGCTCAATTTCGTCCAGGTTCCGGTTACCGTGAAGGACGACTCCGGACACCTAGTCAACGGCCTGTTGCGCCCCAATTTCTCCGTGCTGGAGAACGGGGTGCAGCAGAATATCGTGTTTTTCACCAGCGATCCCTTCCCAATCTCGGCGGCGCTGATTATTGACGTGGGTTTGCCCAACACGGCGCTTGACCGCATCAAGCAAACCTTCGGCGCCCTGGTCGGCGCATTTAGCGAATTCGACGAACTGGCGGTTTACACCTATGGCAACACCGTCCGCTCGCAGCAGGACTTCCTGGGTGCATTCAGCGATAAAACCGCAGCTACGCTAAGTTCGGTGCGCAAGATTGAAGGGCTGCCGTCAGGACCGGCCGTCACCGATAACCCTATGACAGCCGGCCCCAGCGTCAATGGCCGTCAATTTCCCGATACCGGTCGCAGCGTATCCAGTATGGAAAATCGCGCATATCCCGAATCGGCAGTGCTCAACGACGCCATCCTGCAGGCCAGCACAGATCTCGGGCACCGTGATGCAACACGGCGCAGAATCCTGTTTATTATCAGCGACGGGCGTGAAAAAGGAAGCACCGCCAGCTACGACGATGTCAAGAAGGTGCTGCTGACAAACAACATCACGGTATTCGCGGTGGCAGCCGATACCGCCGCCATGCCTGTTTATGACAAACTGTCGAGGATCCGCCTGCCGCGCCAGGGATACGGCAACATCCTGCCGAAGTATTCCTCTGCCACCGGAGGCGAGGTTTTGGCCGAATTCAGCCGCTCCGCCATCGAGGACGCATACTCGAGGTTGACCGAGCAGGCTCGCAATCAGTACACCCTCGGGTACTACAGCAACGCGCCAAGAAGTTCGCTGGCATATCGCAGCATCGATGTCAGGGTGAACCGGCCGAAGTTGAAGGTTTACGCGCGCGACGGTTACTATCCAGTACCCCCTGCGGCAAAGTAGGTGCCTTCGGTAACTTGTTTGCCTCGTGACAAAACGCTCGCGGCTGACGCACAATCAGAGCAGCACTCAACATCGGTTACGGGTGCGCGTGGTTTTTCGCGCCGCTGTGTCGGGCTGCCTGTGTCTGTTTTTCTGTTCAGCGCACCGGAAATACCAAGGCTGTCGCCGGCGCATGCGCAAGTACGAGGAAGAGATTGAGCTTCATCAATTTCGCGGCACGCGAGATCAATTGCAAGATCGTCTATTACGGCCCGGGGCTTGGGGGCAAGACGACCAATCTCCAACGCATCTACGACAAATCGTCTGAGAAAGCAGAAGGGCAAGATGATCTCGCTTGCGACCGAAACCGATCGCACCCTGTTTTTCGACTTCCTGCCCCTCGACCTCGGGACAGTTCGCGGCTTCCGCACCCGTTTTCACCTGTACACAGTGCCCGGCCAGGTGTACTACGACGCCAGCCGCAAGCTGATCCTGCGCGGCGTGGACGGGGTGGTTTTTGTCGCCGATTCGCAGGAAGAGCGCGTCGACGCCAACATCGAAGCCATCGACAACCTGACGGCGAACCTCCAGGAACATGGCTACGATCTGCGCCAGATTCCGTATGTCCTGCAATTGAACAAGCGCGATCTGCCCAACGCGCTGCCGGTGGAAACACTCCAGAAAGAACTGGTGCGACGCAAAGAGCCTGTCTTTGAAGCCATCGCGAACCAGGGCATTGGGGTCTTCGATACGCTGAAGGAGATAGCTCGCCAAGTGCTGACGGAGCTGCGCAAGGGCTAGGGCACGGCCACAGTTTTGTCACGGGTAGACAACAGGCATTCCCTCCGACACTCTCGATTACTGGTGAGAAGGCAATATATCAACGAGATTTTTGCTTGACCCAACGCCTGCGCCACGCGGCATGCCGCAGCCCCCCCGACACTTCGAGCGATACAGCAGATGCGATCCCACCCCGCCATAATGACAAAATACGTCTGCAATGCCTGACAAATTTTGTCATCATCGGAGCGGCGTCCCGACACTTTCTGGGAAGAAACGGAAGCAATCGCTGTTTTTTTCGGAAGCGCTGTCCTTTTTAATTCAATAACTTGCAGGACTTAGATTCTGGCCTTCGAGGATACTGTTTACGGCACCATAATTGCCTTCATATTCCCGGGAATCGAAGGTACAGCGTCTACAGAGATAAAGGTACAGCGTCTACAGAGATAATGAAATGGACCGAAAACAAAAAGGGTTCTCGCTGATTGAGCTGCTCATCGTTGTGGCGATCATTTTAATCATCGCTGCTATTGCCATTCCGAACCTGCTCCGCTCTCGTATTGCGGCTAATGAGGCATCCGCTGTGGGCTCGATGCGCACGATCAACACCGCTGAGGTTACGTACGCGTCGACTTATCCGTCGCTCGGTTATTCGGCCGATCTGACTTCTTTAGCCGGAAGCAGTTGCGCTGCTCCGACATCCGCCGCCGCCTGCCTGATCGACGCCACACTCGCAGCAGCAACTTCTGCCGCCAGCCCCGGCAAGAGCGGTTACTATTTCGCATACCTTCCCAGTTCAACGTTGGGCTACACGCTGGCTGGACAACCCCATAAAGCGGGTTCAACGGGAATCAAGTTTTTCTACACCGACGGCATGGCCGTGATTCACTACAACAATGGGTCCGCCGCGACTTCATCGAGTCCCGCCATCCAGTAGACGGCTTTTGAGTGCTGTGGCGCCGTGTAGACCACGTTATCGCATCTGAAGCGAACGCAGCATCTCCTCGAACGTAGGCCGCAGTTTGGTGAAATCCTGCTGCGGCGCGGTGTAGACCACGAACAGCGCCGACCCGTCGGAGCGCGGCAGCGCCACCAGCCAGTCATGCTCTTCGACCTGCTGGCCTTGCTGAAACTGTAGCGGTGAAACGCCGCTCAAATCCACCGACCTTCCTGCCAGACCGTTCACCCGGATACGTTTTGGACTGCCGATCGTTCGCATGTCCGGGTTGTTGCGTTGCAATGTGCTGAGGATTTCCTGCGTGATCTGGTCGAAAGATTGTCCGTTGTTGCCTTGCGCGGTGCCGATAGACACGCCATAGGCAATCTGGTCCCGCGTAATTCCGGATGGCGGGGCGATGACAATCGAGTTGCCCTGGCTATCTCCCATCACCTGCCAGTTGGCTGGGTACGAGATGCTGAACCCGGGCCGGTTCAATTGGCGCATTCCGCCCGCCGGACTTATGTCGGCGGCCCTGACCTCACTCACCCTTCCGCCGCTTCGCTGCCGTTGCGCAATTTCCCGCGCGCTATAGGCGTGAACCTTGAGCGCATCCTGGCGGACCTGCTGGTACTGCGGACTGTCGAGGATGTACTGCTTGGGAGGGAACCTACTGATGACTTTTTGTATGCTTTGGACGCGGTCGCCCGGGTCGGGGTGATCGGAGAGGAATTGCGGCACGCCACTTCCGCCCTGCTGTTTGAGCTTGTCGAAGAACGTCAGCATGGCTTGCGGATTGAAACCGGCGTCGTACATGATCTGCGCGCCCATCAGGTCGGCTTCCGTCTCGGCGGTGCGGGAATACTTCATCATCACGCCCCCGGCGCCTAGCTGAATGCCCAGTTGCCCGAGCTGGCCGAGGACAGTGCCGCCGAAGAGGCCCCCGAGGATTACGCTGCCGAGTGCGCCGGCAATCTGGTACGGACGGGTTTCAGCGGCCTCGCGCGCCGCGTGCATCATCACCACGTGGCCTATCTCGTGTGCCATGACGCCGGCAAGCTGAGCTTCGTTATCGGCAGCCTGGATCGTCCCGAGGTTCACGAAGATCGGACCACCGGGCAGCGCGAAAGCATTGATCTCTTTCTGGTTGACCACGTGGAATTCGAATGGCCACTTGTACCCCGGTGCGGCGACCGCCAAGCGGTTCCCCAACTGCCGCACGAACTGCGTGACCGGACTGGAGCCGGGCAGCATCGGATACTGCCGTTCCACCTGCGCGGCGGCCTGCCTGCCAAGCTTGATCTGCTCTTGAGGACTGGTTTTGACGCTGCTCGTGTCCGGTTGAAGGCGGCCGTCAGGCTCCTGATGCACATACCTGGTTTGCGCCGCCGCACCCAGGCTCAGCCCTAGCACGAGCAACACGGCAAGCAGAGTTGGCGATTTCCGGCCAAGAGGGTTCATGCCTGTTCTTCCTTGCCGATGGCGTTCGCCGAATTCTCCGGCGGGTCTCCGGCACGCGCTGTAGTGCGCATGTTGGGGCAGAAGTAACACCGAACGAGATGATATCAGTTCGGATGCCGCTGTTGACGGTGTGACAGGCAAACAGGAAGGCAAAAAATAAGGAGTGCCACATGGCACTCCTGAGGAAATAAGGAGAGGTTTACTTGTGGTCCAGAAGCGAACCGGCGCCTGCTTCCTTGCGGTTGGTGCTGCTCACGGTGCGGCCAGAACGCGTCGCGGCCGCTCCGGCGGCAAATTCCGGCCCGTATTTCTCCAGCAGCACGGGAACCAATGCACCCTCCGCCTCTTTGACAAAAGTCATTTCGCCAGCCGCATCCATGTCGATGCGAATGAAGTCGCCAAGCTTCACCTGCCCGGTGGCAACCAGGTTGGCCAGCGGGAACACGATGCAGCGCTCGATGGCGCGCTTGAGATGCCGCGCACCATATTTGGGGTCCGTCCCTTCCTTCAGAAGGTAGTTCTTGACGGTCGGAGTGCAACTGAAAACGAACTGGTTATTACCGGTAGCTTGCAGAATGCGCTGCTGAACCATGCCCAGTTCGATCTCCAGAATCTTCTCCAGATGCTCGACCCGCAAGGTTTTGAAGACCACCACTTTGTCGATGCGGTTCATGAACTCGGGCGAAAACTTGCGCCGAGCGGCGTCGACCGCGGTGCGATTCATCTTCTCGTCCAGCTTGCCGTCGAGCTTGGCCGGGCCGGTGGAAAACCCCATGGCGCCCTCAATCAACTCATTCATTTCACCGGCGCCGAGGTTAGAGGTCATTACGATCAGACACTGCGATAAATCCACACGACGGTTGTCGCCCAGGGTGAGCGTGGCCTTGTCAAGAATGCCGAGAAGCAGTTGCCACAGGGCATCGGAAGCCTTCTCGATTTCGTCAAACAGCAGGATCGAGAGCTTCAGCTTCTCCGTGTGCCACTGGTTCAGCGCTTCCTGCGTCAGCAGAGGATGGGTTTCGCGGTGCCCCAAGTACCCCGGAGGCGACCCAATCAACTTGGCGATCTCGTGCGAATGCTGGAACTCAGCGCAGTCGATCTTGATCAAGGCGCGAGCATCGCCGAACAGAGCTTCGGCAACGGACTCGACGACCCGTGTCTTGCCCGAACCGGTTGGCCCAAGGAAGATCAGGTTCCCTACCGGACGCCCTGGAGCATTCAGCCCCGCCAGGAACATCTGGTAAATCTCGGTGACTTTATCGATCGCGGTATCCTGACCAACGATACGGCGGCGAAGAGCGGCCTCAAATTCCTTTGCGTCAGTGCTGCGGCGCGACGGATCCAGTGTGGCGTTGAGTCCAGTTTTCATGGTAGTGTGTGTGGCCTTACTCACCTCATGTCTGGGGCCATATCCCAAAACTCGGGACTGAGACTTCAGTTCAGATGGAACAATACTATCGCTGAGTTGGCTGGAAGTTCCAAAGCAAATAACCTTCGAGCCAAATACCACCGTACTGCTATGCCCATCTTCTATAATCTTTGATGCTATTTTAACGCTGGAGATTTGCGGAAATCTCCCGGTGGCAACAGATTTCCAACGGATGCGTGACGAAAACTTAGCTGCGAGTAACTCGAATTAGCTTTCGTGAGCGCTCTCGCTGGATTTGAGGTGAACGCGAGAGCGAAGATTATTTGAGGCAAATTGCCCGACCTTCTCGTTCCTTTCTAGTTACTAGCAATCCGGCAAAATGCTTATGGCACAAGCATCTTGACCGGCGAATCCGCGGCAAAATCCGCATTGTAGATCTAAATGCGGTGGCTAACTCGCAACCTGTTTCGGTGGAAGGTGCAGCTTTTTGGCTTTCTCATCTATAATCTCAGGATCGAGTTCGGCAGGCGCGGGTAGCCCTTACTTTATAACCTCTTAGGAGTGCTGATGCCTATTCAGAAAACGGAAAATATTTGGCACAACGGCAAACTGATTGCTTGGGACGACGCGACGATCCACGTCATGTCGCACGTTGTGCATTACGGAAGCGCGGTGTTCGAGGGAGTACGCTGCTACAAGCTGCCCTCCGGGCCGGCGATCTTCCGGGCCGAAGAACACATGCAGCGCCTGCTCGACTCCGGCAAAATCTATCGCATGGAGATCCCCTACTCGCGGCAGCAACTGATTGACGCGACGGCGGAGGTCATTCGCGTCAACGGAGCATGGCCATGCTACATCCGGCCGATCGCCTTCCGCGGTTACGGTGAGATCGGAGTCAATCCGCTGGCCACTCCGATCGAGGTTTATATCGCCAACTTCCCGTGGGGCAAGTACCTTGCGACAGGGGACGAAGGCGTTGACGTGTGCGTCTCCTCCTGGACGCGGTTGGCTCCCAACACGCTGCCGGCGATGGCGAAAGCGGCGGCCAACTACATGAACTCCCAACTGATGAAGATGGAAGCGATTGTCAACGGCTATACCGAAGGCATCGCCCTCGACGCCAACGGCTACGTCAGTGAAGGTTCGGGCGAGAATCTCTTTCTCGTGTATCAGGGCAGGCTGTGGACGCCGCCGACCGGCAACTCCGTGCTGCCGGGAATCACCCGCTCTTCGGTGATGCAGATCGCGCAAGATCTGGGCATAGAAGTCGTCGATCCAGATGGTTCCGCGCGAGATGCTCTATGTCGCCGATGAAGTATTTTTCACCGGCACGGCCGCTGAGGTCACGCCGATCCGGTCGGTCGACAAGATTCACGTCGGCAATGGAAAGATCGGTCCGATTACGCGCCGCATCAAGAACGAATTCTTCGGCATCGTCGAGGGGACTCTGCCGGATCGCCACAAGTGGTTTACCGCAGTCCCGGTAAAGCAACCCGTGGGTGCCTGAGAGAACACGCGAATGAGTTGCCGGCGAACTTGGTTGGCCGCCAGGTTCGCCGACAAGTTTCAAATTACGAGTTTCACGTTTCACTCGTTAGACGCATTCCACACACGCACATCTGCTCCAACAGCGACGATCAATCTGATCTAAGCTCCTTAAGAATGATAAGGATCCGTGTGTTCCGGCGGTTCCGCTTTCGACTGCATTGGCGAAGTGGCTGGAAGGAAAGGCGTTATGGCGATTCAGGGCGGTTTTCGCACGCGTATTTGCAAGTAAAATGACGGTTTTTGCAAGCAAGATTTCGGGCAGTTATGTCCGATAATGCGCAAGCGTCCTATGAATTGAGACGCCCGTACCACCGAAAATTTTGAGAGAAGATTTACTGATTGCTAAACAAAACTTACAAGCAAGTTACCCGGGCAGCGGAAATTAATTACCGGAACGATACTGTTCGCAGGAGTTCCGCCTTGGTGAGCTGCCGGATTGCGATTGCGTGGTGAACGTGCTACTTTCGGCGAAGTTCCCGGCGAAACCTTATGAATATCGATGACCTGCTTGCAATCGTGATGGAGCGGAAAGCCTCCGACCTGCACCTGAAGGTCGGCAACTATCCCCATCTGCGAATTGACGGCGACCTTGTGCCCCTGGCCGAGTTTGCCCGCGTCAACCCGGAAGACATGCTGAGCATGGCTTTCAGCATGATGAACAACCGGCAGAAACAGAAACTGAAGGAAACCAGCGAACTGGACCTGGCCTACGGGGTCGCCGGCATCGGCCGCTTCCGCGTCAGCATCTTCCAGCAGCGTGGCAACGTGGGAATCGTGATGCGCGCCATTCCCACGAAGATACGCTCGCTGGACGAGCTCAACCTGCCGCCGGTCGTCGACAGGATCTGCGACGAATCGCGCGGCCTGGTGCTGGTCACCGGCGTCACCGGCTCGGGCAAATCCACCACGCTGGCGTCGATGATCGATCGCATCAACTCCAGCCGCGCCGAGCACATTATCACCATTGAAGATCCGATCGAGTTCCTGCATCGCGACAAAAAGGGTTTCGTCAACCAGCGCGAGGTCGAGGTCGATACGGCGTCGTTCGCCACCGCCCTTCGCGGCAGTCTTCGTCAGGACCCGGACGTCATCCTGGTGGGCGAAATGCGCGACCTGGAAACCATCGCCACGGCACTGCATGCGGCCGAAACCGGACACATGGTGTTCTCCACCCTGCACACACTGGACGCGGTCGAGACCATCAACCGGATCATTGCCGTTTTCGGGCCCATGGAGCAAAAACAGATCCGTCTGCAACTGTCGGCGACGTTGCGGTCCATTGTCAGCCAACGGCTGGTGAAGCGCTCCGACGGACCCGGCCGCGTCCCCGCCGTCGAAGTTATGGTTACCACCGCTTTTATTCGCGAATGCATCACCATCCCGGAAAAAACCGCGCAGGTACGCGATTTGATTGCCCAGGGCGGATCGCAGTATGGCATGCAGACGTTCGATCAGTCGCTCTTTCAACTGCTCAAGAACGGCCTCATCTCCATGGAAACCGCGCTGGAGAACGCGTCGAATCAGGACGACTTCAAACTCAAAATCTCGGGCATCAGCAGCACGACCGATTCGGCGCACGACCAGGTGGCGGGCATTTATTGAAAGTTTCGAGTTTCAAGTTTCGAGTTTCGAGAAACTGCTCCGCTCAAGCAGAGGAAGCTTGAGTGAGGTGCCGAGTTCGTTTTGGTAAGTGGGGAGAAGCCCTGTTCACGCCAACTACAATTGTGGGTTGCTCGGGGGGGCCACACAAGCGTCCTTTGCTTGTGTGGGGTAGTTGGTTTTCCGTATACAAACCGCCCCACTCAAGCGCAACTGCGGCGCTTGAATGGGCCACCCGCCAGATGGCGGGCATTTATTGAAAGTTTCGAGTTTCAAGTTTCAAGTTTCGAGAAACTGCTCCGCTCAAGCAGAGGAAGCCTGAGTGAGGTGCCGAGTTCGATAAATGCCCCACCCTTCGCCAAAAGAGGGCGAAAGGATGGGCCACCCGCCAGTAATCTTGTACGCCGTCGAAAATCATGACATCTTAGCAACACGCCCTAACCCAAGCTAAGGAGCACGCCATGCGTACGCATTGTGTGGTTGTACTCGCTGTAGCAGTCCTGCTGATACTGTTGGCCGCCGCGCCCTGCCGGGCGGCCAACGAGGATCAGGTCGTCGCGACCTGCGACTGGATGCCGCCTCAGCCTCCTCCGCAGAAACCGGGAGGTCCGCCAGTGGCGGCTCCCATGGTTTGCTATCCGCATTCCTGCACGCTCGATCTGAGCAGCAAGGACGAACCGGCCCAGGTCCTATGCCACGGCAGATACTCCTGCGAAGCCCATGCTTTCTTCAGCTGCACGGTGGGCGACAACAAGCTTTACACCTGCAAGGCCAATTTCCCCTTGCTCAACCCCAAGGAAATGGGTCCGTTCCGATTGACGCAGGATCAATTAGTGAACATGAAGACCCGCTGCGAGACGATGTGCGGCGTCTGCAAGACTGGTTGGAGGAAGCCCTGACCGCGGTTGGAGGTGAAGCATGAAAAGGGGAGTGTGGCTGTTCCTGACAATGGTGGTGGCGCTGGTAGCGCTACCAGCGGCGGGCCAAGGTCCTGCGGCCTGCGGCTGTTATTGCGGAAAGGTGCTGGCTCCGCCGTGCAGCGACGCCGCCTGCAAGCAGGCCTGCGGCTGGCGCGATCCCAATCCGCCTTACGTTCCGCCGCCCGTCGATCCCGTGGTGCAGAAGCACAACCAGGCGCAGGCCGTTTATGACCGGGGCATGGGGCTGTACAATTCCGGCCGGTACCAGGAAGCCATTGACGCCTTTAGCGAAGCCGTTAACAAGTGGCCGGAGAACAATGCCTTCCGCCAAAAACTCGCCGACGCCCAGGCGGCACGACAGCGACAGCGCAACAGCGACGCCAATTCCGGCCTGAGAAATGCCGTGAACCAGCAGCGGCAGGAAGAGCAGCGCCAGAGCGACGCCCGCAATGACCTGAAGAATGCGGTGAACGCGCAGGCGCGCGTCGAGCAGCAGCAAACGAGCGCCAACAATGCTTTGCGCGCTGCTGTGGGCCAGCAGGGGACGCGGGAGGAGAAGATCAAGGCGGAGTTTCGGCGCAAGCTGAAAAGCCAGGCCGTGAAGGACCGTTACTCGCCCATCGACGCGCCGTTGGTGAACGACCAGCATGGCCGCAGCACGTACGAGTATTTCAACGTCATCAAGCAGTTCGACGTCAAGAACTCATTGCGTTACGCGCGCGGCGCCGACACGTTCTGCAACATTTACGTATCAGACGTGACGCGAGCGATGCACGCCGAAATTCCCATTATGAAGGCCAACGACATGGTTGGGTGGCTGCACACTACGGGAGAACAGCGCAGCTGGCATCGCGCCGATGCGCGCATGATCCAGGAGATGGCCGACGGCGGGCATCCGGCGATCGCCATATGGAAGAACACCGGCATCAACGCTAAGACAGGCAAACCCAGACATGGCCACGTGGCCATGGTGCGGCCGGGAACTATGAATGATCCGCGCGGCGACGCGATTTCCGCAGCCGGAGCGAAGACGATTGACGCCAAGCACATGACGGGCGGCGACAAGAAAGATAGGCCAGAAGGTTATTTCAACAAGCCCGGTGTTGAGTACTGGTACCACGATTGAATACCAGCCTGGTATGAGCCTGAGGGCCTCGCCGGATAACGAGCCTCAGCCAGCGCAGCTGAAAACAGCCACGAACCATCCCACTCAAGCCAAAAGAAGGCTCGAATGGGCCACCCGAGGGATCAATGGATGAAGCAATTCTTCAAAGGGTCTTCACGGCGACGTGGATGTCCGCACTGGTGCCCCACGTTCGCCTGCTGTTTGGCTAACGTGGGGTAGTTTCGTCTGGCTTTTCCCGGCAGAGAGAACTACCCCAGGTTAGCGCCGAACAACTCGGCACGGAACCTGGGGCACCCGAAGTCACGCTACTTACGCGAAACTGCCGAAAAATCGCCTTAGCAACAGTTACAGTCAGCATCTTGCGCCCGCTACGCGGGCTAAGAGCGCGCTGGTTCAATACTCCCCCAGGCTCACGCCGCAGGGCTACCGTCTGTCGCCGCTATGCGGGCTCAGGCACACGGACTCCGCTTGCCGTGACATCTGCATCGACTGCCGGGTGTACAATGGCTGCCGTTTGGGGAGTCAAAAGGAAATTCCGGAATTAGGCCCGCGCGGACGAAATAAAGCCTTGCCTAGAGGATAATCAGTGCGGCTGGATTCCTCAACCTAAAGCCAATTGACGAGGTTCATGTGAAGAACTCTATGTTGGGGTTCGCCCTTGCCGCATATCTTGTAATCACGCCTTCGCTGATGGCACAGGCGAAAATCAATCCGACTGATCCGCAACCGACCTGCACCATGTGTCCGGGAACCTACATCCCGGTTTCTGAGTCTCGAGGCATACACCAAGAAAGCCATGGCCGAGAATCTCCTCGATCAGCAGGTGAGAGATATTGAAATCGGAAAGGCACACATCGGCATCGGCATGGTCCATCGCGGGAAGCTGGACAAGCCCGCACCGGATTCGGTTGCCGAGCACGATCAGGTCAGCGAGGTCTACCACATCATTTCCGGCACCGCCACGCTCGTGCTGGGTCCCGATATCGTGAATCGTCAGCGGCGCCCGGCAACACAGCGGACCGTTGTGGAGTTCAATGGACCGGGAAACAACGGATCAGACATCCGCAACGGAGTGGCGTATCAACTTAAGCCCGGAGACGTGGTGGTCATCCCTGCGGGTACAGGACACTGGTTCACCAAGATCGACGATCATATCGACTACCTGATGGTTCGCATCGATCCAGATAAGGTCACGCCGCTTAAGAGTGCGGCGCAGTCGAAGGAGTACTTGTCGAAGCCGGCACCACGATAGGTTTGTTTTCAGCAAAGATTA
>CAWJGD010000016.1:0-166122 GCA_963842345.1 uncultured Acidobacteriota bacterium | reverse complement strand
CTTGTCGATGAACTTCTGCACTGGCGAAGTCTCGTTGAGCGGTTCGATCACCTGAATTATGTTCGGTCCGCTGCCGACTTGCAGCAATGCCTCGCGCACCTGGTCGCCGCCATAGACTTCTTCACGGTGGACCTCGCGGAACCCGAGCAGTTGATATGCCTCGACCTGTTTGTCCAGTTCGCCTGAACGAACCGCAATGGCAACGTGATCGAAAAAAAGAAACCCGGGAACTTTCAGCAGTTCCTGGTTAAAAGCGCTGGCCGGTTGAGCGTGACTGATCACCATCTCCTCGTTGCTGAATTCCGCCCTGCTGCATGCGAAGGCAACCCCGCGGCTGTCGTCAGCAGCGAATTTTACCTTTGAACACGGGGCACCGCCGAATCAGGCACAACCGCGCACCCGGCCCCGGTGCGGTTTCCTATTCGAACTCGACCAGACCATTCCGACCTGAACGGCGTCGCCAGGTTTCACCCTGATGTTTTTGACCGTGCCCGAGACCGGCGCGGTAACATTCGTTTCCATCTTCATGGCTTCGACTACGATCAGCAGGTCGTTGGGTTGAATTTGCTGTCCGATCTGTACGTTGCAGCGGATAACAACGCCGGAAATGGGGCTGCGGCATACCTTGGACTCATCGGCAACCACTTCCGTGCCTACTGGTAACGGCCTGGGGCCGGCAGCCGGTGCAAGCGGCGCATTGTCAGCAGTCGAGGATTGCGACGGTACGTACCCCTGGTACATTCGCGGCTGAGTATCGTCCTCGGCGACCTCAACCTCCACCTCATATTTTTTGCCATCAATTGCGATCTGTAGCTTCAAGGTAGAGCGCTCCTTTCCAACCTCAACCGCTCACCGGCACAATCAGTGCCGCGCAAGGGCATGCGAAGCCTGCACGAAAACGCGTCCCTGCTGCGCCCAGGGACTCACCACTTCGGGATTCACCCGCCGAGCCTGGTGGATCTTAACTTTCCTGCCCAGGAATGAGGTGATGACAGCGGCGATGACGGCCATCCGTTCCGGGGTGATCTCGTCGTCTGCCTCCGGAGCGACGGCAGCTCCATGCCCGCGGCCGTGTCCGCCGCTTTCGCCGTCATTCTCGAAAACGCCATTTCCAACTCGGTCAGGCGCCGCCGTTGCTCCCTCACTTCGCTTCTCAGCTGTTCGACTTCCTTTCAACCCCATACTATTATCACCAACCACCCCACCAACACTACCCTTCAATAGCTGCAAGGGAGATTCGCCGTTCTTGAATCTTGCTCTGAATCTTGCTCTTTCATCAAATCCTCCATTCGCCCTAGAGCGGAATCAATCCGTGCTTCTTGGGCGGACGCAACTCGCGTTTGTGGGGCAGCGTCTCCAGCACACGCGCCAGCAGACGCCGGGTTTGCGACGGCTCGATAATTTCGTCCACCAGCCGGCGTCCGGCGGCTACGAAGGGGGTTGCGAAAGTATTGCGATAGAGTTCGATGAGCTCCTTGCGCCGGGCCACTTTATCGTCGGCGGCATCGATTTCGCGGCGAAAGACGATCTCAGCCGCGCCCTCGGCGCCCATGACCGCGATTTCCGCCGTAGGCCAAGCCAGCACGCGGTCGGCTCCGAGATCCTTGCCGCACATTGCCAGGTAGGCGCCGCCATAAGCCTTGCGCACGATGACCGTCACTTTCGGAACGGTCGTCGCCGAATAGGCAAACAGCATCTTGGCGCCGTGACGAATGATGCCGCCGTACTCCTGCTGCACACCGGGCAGAAAACCGGGGACATCGACGAATGTCACCAGCGGAATATTGAAGGCGTTGCAGAAACGAATGAATCGCGCTGCCTTGTCGGAGGCGTTGATGTCGAGCGCCCCTGCCAGTACCGAGGGCTGGTTGGCGACGACCCCCACCGAGCGCCCCTGAATTCGTCCGAATCCCACCACGATGTTGGGCGCAAAGCCGGGCTGAATCTCCAGGAAATCCTGGTGGTCGAGCACGCGGGTGATGATGCCGCGCATGTCGTAGCCGACCTTGGTTTCCGCCGGCAACAGGTTGTCCATTTCCGGATCGTCCTCCATCGGCATGTCGAAGGGGAGGTGCGGCGGGTCCTCCAGGTTGTTCGATGGCAAAAAGCTGAGCAGCCGGCGGCAAAGGTAGAGCGCCTCTTCATCGTTCGCGGCGACTAGGTGCACCACGCCCGAAGTGTTCATCTGCGCCTGTGGCCCGCCCAGTTCCTCGGCCGTGACCACCTCGCCGGTCACCTGCTTGATGACCTGCGGACCGGTGATAAACATCTGCGCGTTGCGGGTCTGGATGATGAAATCCGTCAGCGCCGGACTATAGGCCGCGCCGCCGGCGCAGGGACCGCAAATCATCGAGATCTGCGGCACCGTGCCCGAGAGCATCACGTTGCGATAGAAAACCCGGCCATAACCGGAGAGGCTATCGATGCCCTCCTGCACGCGCGCGCCACCCGAGTCATTGATAAAGACGAAGGGGCTGCCGGTCTTGAGCGACATGTCCATCATTTCGGCGATCTTGTCGCAATGGACTTCGCCGGCGGCGCCGCCGGCGACGGTGAAATCCTGGCTGGCCAGGTGGACAAGCCGGCGGTCGATGGTGGCACAGCCGGTTACCACGCCATCGGCGGGCATTTCCTTCTCCGCCATTCCGAAGAGCGTGGCGCGATGCTCGGCGAAAAGACCGATCTCCTGGAAGCTGTCGGGATCGACCAGCCCCTCGATGCGCTCGCGGGCGCTGAGTTTCCCGCTCTGGTGCTGCTTTTCGATGCGGGTTTTGCCGCCGCCGAGCTGTGCCTGCTCACGCCGGGCTCGCAACTCGGCAATTCGCTCGTCCATTGTTTTCTGTAGCGGCTCAGTGCTTTGCGTGGCCATGGTTTTCTCCAATCGATTTGGCCGATCCTTCGTTGAACTGTACGGCGTGAAAACAAACCCTGCCTATTTAGTTGGTGCGACCGTAACCCTGTGCTCTTTCCCGTTCAGCGTCACGACGTAGTTCTGGGGACAGTAAAGTTGCTCGAAGGCGCCGCGCCCACCGCTGGGGCAGGTGCGGCGGTGCAGCTTTCACGGGATCTTTGCCCAGATTCTTGGGCCCCAAATGGCGCGTGGCAAAAAACTTTGGCGCCACCTGGGGGAACATCGCGTAGGTGAGCACATCCTCATCGCTGCCATTGCAACCTTCCAGGGCCAGGGCCTGCGAACGCAGCGCCTCCCATTCCGGCTTCAGCAAATCCGCCGGACGGGAGGTGATCGGCGGCTTTTTGGCGTGCGCCTCGGCAAGCTTAAGGACCTCCGGGTTCTTCTCGCCCAGGGTGCTGCCGTAATAGCCGAGCATGAGGTCGGCAAATTCTCCGGTGAGCACCTTGTATTTGCCCATCAGCACATTGAATACGGCCTGCGACCCCGTGATTTGACTGGAAGGAGTGACCAGCGGAGGATAGCCGGCGTCGCGCCGCACCCGGGGCACCTCTTCGAGCACTTCCTGTAGGCGATCGCCCGCCCCCTGCTGCTTGAGTTGGCTCTCCATATTGGAGATCATGCCGCCCGGAATCTGGCTCTTGAATATCTCTGTTTCCACACCGTTGATGTCGCTCAGGAACTCGCTATAGCGGGGACGTATTTTGGCGAAGTAGCGCTTCACCTTGAGCAGCCGCTCCATGTCGAGCCGGGTGTTGTACGGGGTGCCCTCCAGCATCTCGACGAAGCTCTCCGTAGGGTTATGTCCGGGGCCGAGCGAAAGCGAGCTGATGGCGGTGTCGACGATGTCGCATCCGGCTTCGATGGCCTTCATCAGCGAGACCAGCGTGACGCCGGTGGTGGCATGGACGTGAACATGCACCAGCGTCTGCTCGCCACAGCGCTTCTTGATGCTCTTGACTAGATCGTAGGCGGGCTGCGGCTTCAGCAAGGCCGCCATGTCCTTGATGCAGATCGAATCGCAGCCTATCTCGACCAACTGCTCCGCCATTTCGGCAAAGGCTTCGATCGTATGCACCGGGCTGACGGTGTAACAGATGGTGCCTTGCGCGTGCTTGCCCGTCTTCTTCACCGCCCGAATGGCGGTGCGCAGGTTGCGCAGGTCGTTGAGCGCGTCGAAGACGCGGAACACATCCATGCCGTTCTCGGCGGCCTTGTCGACAAAACGCTCGACCACGCCGTCTTCATAGTGGCGATAGCCGAGCAGATTCTGACCGCGAAGCAGCATCTGAAGGCGCGTCTTGGGCAGCAACTTGCGGAAGGTGCGGAGACGTTCCCAGGGATCTTCGTTGAGGAAACGAATGCAGGAATCGAAAGTCGCTCCACCCCAGCACTCCAGCGACCAGAAGCCGGCATTATCGAGGTCTTCGCAGGCCGGAATCATGTCTTCCATCGCCATGCGGGTCGCCAGCAGGCTCTGGTGAGCATCCCTCAGGATCAGTTCGGTAACTTCAATCGTGCGTCCCATACTGCGAGCTCCTTTTCCGCTGGTTTCGCGACCGGCGGCACGGCTCCTTCGCGCTTCCTGTCAGCCCAGCACCTATGCATCTAAGTTGCGCTTTCAAAATAGGTTAGGTAAGTGAGACGAGTCACCCCAGATCGTGACCGCAGTGTTTTCCGGTAATCGTAGCGGCATCACGATTTGTTGTGTTTTGCAACGAGCCATGCACGATGCGAAACACAGGCCAATGTGATAGCGAAGAAGCGCACCTCGCAAGGTGATAAGCGTCTCAGCGTTTCTGTTTAAGATGGCTCAGCACCGGGATAAGATGCGGAATCAGCACCGGGCCGCGTCGGTAATCCCCACTCTCGGCCAGAGCCGTCCCCAGGATGTGGCAACTTTGCCCCGATGTGAACTGACATGCGTTTACACTGGGGTCGGTTAGAGACAATGAAACTACCATCCAAGCTGCCGGAAGCAATCGAACGGCTGACGGAACGGTGTCTCCGCAGCGCCTGCGGCTTGCGGCGGCAAGCCTGACTGATCGCTACAGAAGCGTCGTGACGCCAGCAGCGGCAATTCGAAGCGAAGACGAGCGCCTGGCTTATCTGCTGGTCCGCATGCCCGCAACTTTCGCGGCGCTGGTGCAGGCCCTGAGGGAGGCAAAACGGCAGTTTATGCCGCAATCCGGCGACGCTTTAGTGTGCGATAACGGTGTAGGGTCCGATGACGGTATGGCGATGGAGACCGTGCTTGATCTGGGCTCAGGGCCGGGAACGGCGGCATGGGCGGTCGCGGAGGCTTTCCCGGATGTGCGGCAGTTTCGGCTTGTCGAACGCGACCGCAGCCTTATCGGCCTGGGGCGGCAGCTCTGTGCGACCAGCGATTTGCAGGCGCTGCGCCAGGCGGAGTGGATTCAAGCGGACCTGAATGGCAAGCTGGCGGAGGAGTGCTTTCGATCTGGTCGTCGCCTCGTATTCGCTCGGAGAACTTTCACCGGCCCAGCGCTCCCTGTGCTTGCGGCAGGCATGGCAAAGGACACGCAAGCTGCTGGTGCTGGTTGAACCCGGTACGCGGGCCGGGTTCGGCTGCATTCATCAGGCGAGGTCGGAGTTGATCGCTCTGGGTGCAACCCTGCTGGCTCCTTGCCCGCACGGGTTGGCGTGCCCGATGGCCGCAGCCGGCGATTGGTGTCACTTCGCGGCGCGGGTCGAGCGCACCGCCATGCACCGGCGCATCAAGGGTGGAGAACTCGGGCACGAGGACGAGAAGTTTTCGTATCTGGCCGCCACGCCGCTCAAGGCCAATCCGGCTGAGCAAAGAATTGTCCGGCACCCCGCGTATCACTCCGGCTTCGTCGAACTGCAACTATGCTCCGCCGACGGCATAAACAAGCGCACGATCGGCAGATCGAAGAAGACTGAGTACCGGGCCGCCCGCAGAGCCGCGTGGGGTGATGCCTGGCCTGCGCACTCGACTCCCGAAGGGCATGCGGAAGAGCCATAAAAAGAAACGCGAGCGGATGGTTCAGGTGTTGAAATCTGCAACAGTCCGAGTGCGGGCCACTCCACTAAAGTACCAAATCTAGCGCAGTTGCGGCCTCGCGGTGATCCAGCTCACAGTTCAACGTGACCTTGCCATTTTTCCCGTCAAAATGTGATGTGCGTCACAAGGTAGCTAGTCGTATGTCACTGGGATGCTTCAATTTTTGAGATAAAGTCCGCCCTGTCAAATGGTCCCGGGCACGCTGACACGCCGGGGCCGCGTATTTTGTAGCAGTATTCGAAGTAATCAGCGCGTCGTGAATTCGCCATCCGGTTTGGGCGGAATTCAGCGACCTGTACAAGAAAACGAGAATCATTCAACCAACTTCTTTAATCACGAATCACTGGACGGCACTTATGGCAAATTTTGGAATTGAAGCACGCGGCTATCACTCGATCGGGCGGCCGGGGAAAATCGAAATTCTTCCCACCAAGTCATGCGCTTCCCAGCATGACCTTAGCTTGGCTTATACGCCCGGGGTGGCGACACCCTGCCTGGACATTCAGACGAACCCGCACGACGCTTTCAAGTACACCGGCAAAGGGAACTTGGTTGCGGTCATCACCAACGGCACAGCAGTGCTTGGGCTGGGCAATATCGGCGCGATGGCCGGCAAGCCGGTCATGGAAGGCAAGGCTGTTCTGTTCAAGAGATTCGCCGACGTCGACGTGTTCGACATTGAGCTCGGCACGGAGAACGTGGAAGACATCATCAAGTGCGTGCAGTTGCTTGAGCCCACCTTCGGCGGCATCAACCTGGAAGACATCAAGGCTCCGGAATGCTTCGAGATCGAAACCCGGCTGAAGGAAACGATGAAGATCCCGGTATTCCATGACGATCAGCATGGAACCGCGATCATCTCCGGCGCGGGCCTGCTGAACGCGATGGAGATTGTGGGCAAGCCACTCGACAAGATCAAGATCGTGTTCAACGGCGCCGGGGCTTCGGCGATCGCTACCGCCAAGCACTACATCAATCTTGGCGTGAAGCCCGAGAACATCATTCTTTGCGATTCCAAAGGCGTGATCTACAAGGGACGCAAAGAAGGCATGAACAAGTACAAGCTTCCGTTGGCGGCTGAGACTTCAGCCAGGACGCTGGCGGACGCGCTGAAGAACGCCGACGTGTTTGTCGGCCTTTCGCAGGGCAATTGCGTGACTCAGGCGATGGTGCAGTCGATGGCTGCCTCTCCGGTGGTTGTCGCCATGGCGAATCCCGATCCGGAGATCACCTTCGAAGACGCGACTGCGGCGCGCAAGGACGTCATCATGTGCACCGGGCGCTCGGATTATCCGAACCAGATCAACAACTCGCTTGGGTTCCCGTTCATCTTCCGCGGCGCGCTCGACGTGCGGGCCACCAAGATCAACGAGGAGATGAAGCAGGCGGCCACCATGGCGCTGGCCAACTTGGCCAAGCAGCCTGTCCCCGACGAAGTGCTGAAAGCGTACGGCGTAAAAGAGATGAAGTTCGGTCGGGACTACATCGTGCCGAAGCAGTTCGACATGCGTGTACTGGAGTGGGAAGCCATGGCGGTTGCCAAGGCTGCCATGGAGAGCGGCGTAGCTCAGGAACCGATTGACCTGAATTGGTACAAAGGTCAACTGAAGGCGCGGCTCGATCACATCCGGCATCTGTTGACCCCGGAGCCGGCGGTGATGGCTGCTGCCAGCTATCACGGCGACTGAGACCGTGGCGCAATCGAATAATGAGTGGGCTTGCTCGCAGGCCCACTTTTTTATTGCTCGCTGAAGCGCGGGCCGGGGCACTCTGCTCCGAACTCCCGTTTTGAGACTGCGCCTGTTCTCAACAGTAGCTGCTGCAAGATGTGCCGTGTTGAATTCTGCCAAGTTCTCGTCCATGCACAGTTACAAAGACGAATAGGATGCAGGAAAACTGCAGGGCTCCGCTTCAGGGCCAACATCGTACACACACTTCACCTCGATAAAGTTCCTGAAAGATTACTTTAGTTTTGCAACGTTACCTTAGTGATGTTGTGAACCATGTCCTAATGCCGCATTCTCGCAAGTGCTGGCTCTGCCCGCTGTGCAGGCCGCACGGAGGAGCCGTGACTGACCCATGCCGCTGTTCATGGATGCCTGTGCCATGCCACAACATCACCAATTCGCCGCCCTCTTACGGGCGGAGAAGGCAATGGCAGCAAGCGCGGTTGTGAATGATTCGGTGCCGAAGTTGCGTAGCCCAAGCGCGGCGCCCAGCCATATCCCCCGGTACGGCCTCGCTGCCGCTTCCACAGCACGGCACGTAAACGACAAAGGCATGCCGGCGCCGGGAGCACTTCCGGCAGAGTTCAGGTGTCCAGCCCCCTGCACCACCTGCAAAAGAGCGAAAGATCGCTAGGCCCCAATATCAACCGGAGGAACATTCCGTGATGAAACATCTAAAGTGGCTTATCGCAGTCGTCATGGTGGTCGCGTTCACCTGGGTAGCACGCGCCGAGGAACGCGGTACCACCGCCGATGCAAAACAGATGGTCCAGGAAGGGTTGGCTCACATCAAGGAAGTTGGGCCGGCAAAGGCTTTCGTCGACTTCAATACGCCGGGCGGAAAATGGCACAAGAAGGACATTTATTTGTTCTGCTACGACCTGCAAGGCACCTGTACCTGTCAGGGCGCGAATAAGGCGCAAATCGGCAAGAATTTAATCGACATCAGAACCGCCGATGGCCAGCTCTTTGTCCAGAACTTGATCGGAATCGCAAAAAACAAAGGGAGCGCTTGGATCGACTATCAGTGGCCTCACCCTGTCTCGAAAAAGATGGAAGCCAAGCGGGCATGGATTGCCAAAGTCCCGGGCGAAGACTACCTGATTGGCGCAGGAGCCTACAAGTAAATAAGACACGGTCTAAGCGCCGCGGCGTTGCGGCGCAGAGTTATGCGCGGGCGGCGGCATCGGAACGAGCGACGCCGCACTGCCGGACGAAGTTAGCCAGCATCTGCTTGCCGCACGAGGTCAGAACCGACTCGGGGTGAAACTGCACGCCTTCGACGGCAAGGCGTTTGTGCCGCAGGCCCATGATCAGGCCTTCGCGTGTCTGCGCCGTGATCTGCAATTCCGCGGGCAGATGCTCACGTTCCACCATCAATGAGTGATAGCGGCCTACCGAGAGAGGTTGCGGCAGACCGTCGAACACACCTTGTCCGTCGTGAGTCACCTCGCTGGCTTTGCCGTGAACCGGTTTGGGGGCGCGCATGACAAGCCCGCCGAAGGCTTCGCCAATCGCCTGATGGCCGAGGCAAACGCCGAGAATGGGCACTATGCCGCTCAGGTGGCGAATGATCTCCAGGCTGACGCCCGCGTCTTGCGGCGTGCCGGGGCCGGGCGAGATAACGATTCCGGCATAGCTTCCCGCACGCACGCCGGCGACCGTGATCGCATCATTGCGGCGCACCGTGGGCTCGGCTCCCAACTCGCCCAGGTATTGCACGAGGTTGTAGGTGAACGAATCGTAGTTGTCGATGACGAGCAGCATGGTCAAATCCCCGCTTTAGCCACGGCGATTGCCTTGGCGAGCTTCCGTTCTTGCCGCCGGACAATCCGCAGCATGTCAAATCCCCGCTTCGGCCACGGCGATGGCCTGGTGCAACGCGCGCGCTTTGTTGACGGTCTCTTCGTATTCGGATTCGGGAACCGAGTCGGCGACGATGCCGGCTCCCGCCTGCACGCTGGCGACGCCGCCGCTGAGTTCGATGGTGCGGATGGCGATGCAGGAATCGAGATTGCCGGCGTAGTCGGTGTAAAGCACAGAGCCCGAGTAGACGTTGCGCGAGCCATGCTCGAGTTCGGCGATTGCCTGCATGGCGCGAATCTTGGGAGCGCCGGTGACGGTCCCGGCCGGGAAGCAGGCGGCAAGCGCATCGAAGCGGTCAAACTCGGGGCGCAAGCGGGCGGAGAGTTCCGTCACCAGATGCTGCACGTGAGAGTACTTTTCCACTTTCATCAGCTTGTCGACGTGCACCGAGCCGTATTCGGCGACGCGGCCGAGATCGTTGCGTCCCAGATCGACCAGCATGAGGTGTTCGGCGCGCTCTTTTTCGTCGGCCAGCATCTCCTCGGCAAGGAGCTGGTCCTCGGCGTCGCTGCGGCCGCGACCGCGCGTGCCGGCAATGGGACGGTATTCCAGGCGCGTGCCCGTGCAGCGCACCAGCATCTCGGGCGAAGCGCCGATCAGCGCATCCTCGCCGAACTGGAGCAGATACATGTAAGGCGACGGATTGGTGCGGCGCAGAGCGCGGTAGAGTGAAACCGCATCGACCGTCACCGGACGCGAAAAACGCTGCGAGAGCACGGTCTGATAGCACTCGCCGGCGGCAATCAATTCCTTGATGTCGCGAACCGCCTGCTCGAAATCGGCGCGGCTAAAGTTGGAATCGAATTCGCGCGGACCGTTTCCGCTGGCGTTGGGAGCGTCCAGCGCCAGCGGCGCCGCCAGCGCCTGGGCAACACGATCCAGCTCGGCGAGCGAATCCTGGTAGAGCCGGCGCAGATCGGCGTCCGCGCGTGCTGCATCGGTGAATGCGAGGGTGCGTATTTCGACGACCTGCTTAACGTGATCGAAAGCCAGCACGGTGCGGAACAGCAGGAACACCGCATCGTCAACCTCGGAGGTCATGCTGCCGAGCACGGGTTCAAACCACTTGGCGGCGCCGTAGCTGAGAAAACCAACGGCGCCACCCGCGAACGGGGCTCCGGCATAGTTGCGGGCAAGCACGCGCGAGCGAAAGCATTCGCGGAGGTACTCGATGGCGTTGACCGGCAGAATGCGCTCACTGCCGTCGGCGCCGGTCACGCGTGTGCTATTGCCCTGTGAGCGAATGACCGCCTCAGGATCGGCGCCAAGAAAGGAGTAGCGCGCCAGCTGCTCGCCGCCCTCGACGCTCTCCAGCAAAAACGAATGCCGGCTGCTTTGCGCCACCCGCAGATACGCGGCCAGCGGAGTGATGAGTTCGGCCGGCACCGTGCGCACGACCGGCACGCAGTTACCGCTGGCGGCAGCGGCGCGAAACTGCTCGAAGCTGGCGGGCCACACGCTGCTCATCTGGAAGCGACCTCCCGCAGATGCGGCACTCCGGCAAGCTCGGGCATGTTGCGCCCGACCACCGCGGCAATGCGCCGAAGCTGCTCAAAACCCTGCATGAGCTGCTCCGGATAGATGGATTGCATTCCGTCGGAAAGCGCCTTCTCCGGCTGATGATGCACTTCGATGATGAGCCCGTCGGCGCCGACCGCGACGGCCGCGCGCGCCAGCGGGATCACCTTGTTGCGCTTGCCGGTGCCGTGGCTGGGATCGACGATGATCGGCAGATGGCTCAGGCGCTGCACGGCGGGAACGATGCTGAGATCGAGCGTGTTGCGGGTGTGATCGGTAAAGGTGCGAATGCCGCGTTCGCAGAGCGCCACCTGGTAGTTGCCTTCGCTCATGACGTACTCGGCAGCCATCAGGAACTCGTCGAGGGTGGCGGCGATTCCGCGTTTCAGCAGAATTGGTTTGCGCGCCCGGCCGGCGGCGCGCAGCAGCGAGAAGTTCTGCATGTTGCGGGCGCCGATCTGGATCATGTCGGCATATTGTTCGACCAGGGCGAGCGATTCGGTATCGACGGCTTCGGTAACGATCAGCAGCCCGAAGCGCTCGCGAATTTCGGCCATGATGCGCAGCGCTTCTTCGCCGAGCCCCTGGAAGGCATAGGGCGAGGTGCGCGGCTTGAAAGCGCCGCCGCGGAAAAATTGCGCTCCGCTGTTGGCGACGTGTTCGGCGATGCGGAAGGCCTGCTCGCGGCTCTCGATGGCGCACGGGCCGGCGATCATGGCCAGGGTTTTGCCGCCGATGGCCGCCGGCGAGCCGGGGAAGGCGATGATCGTGTTCTCCGGCTTTCATCTCCCGGCTGACCAGCTTGTACGGCTTGGATACCTGGATGACTTCGGCTACGCCCGGCAGGTCTTCAATGGCGCCGGGTTCGATTGCGCTGGCGTTGCCGGTGATGCCGATGGCGGTGCGTTGAGCTCCCGGCAGAGAATGCGGGCGCAGACCGAGGCTGGTAATCGCCTCGCAAACGGCCTCGACCTGTTGCTCAGTTGCGTGCGCTTGCATTACGACTAACATCAGTGGGTCTCCTTGACTGCCAATCCGGGATCGCCGGAACACGCCTCGTCGGCTGCTGGCGAACCGGATTGCGGCTGGAAATCGCGAGCCAGCTTTTCCACGGCCGCGACCAGGCCTTCACGGCCCGGATTTGCTTCAATTAGCCTGCACGATCGCGCTGCCGACGACGACGGCATCGGCAAACGTGAGCACTTCCCGCGCCTGCTGCCCGGTGCTGACGCCGAAGCCCAACGCGACCGGCAGCGAGCTGAAGCGTCGAATGCGCTCGACGAGCAGACGGGCATCGTCGCTCGAGCTGCTGGCGCGTGCCGGTTACGCCCGTGCGCGAAACCGCGTAGATAAAACCGCTGGCATGAGCGCAGACGATCTTGAGCCGCTCGTCGGTGCAGGTGGGCGCCGCCAGTGTTATCAGGTCGACCTGGTGCTCGCGGGCAAACACGCCCAGACGGGCAGCGTTATCGGCGGGCAGTCGGTGAGCAACAGGCCGGAGATCCCATTCTCCGCGGCGGTGGTGATCATGCGCTCAAGGCCATACTGCAAGACCGGATTGAGATAGCTGAACAGCACCACCGGGCAAGCCAACTCCGACTTAGCTTCGCGGGCCACGGCCAGCACGTCGCGCATGGTGACGCGGTTCTTCAGGGCGCGCGCGCAGGCGCGCTGAATGACCGGGCCGTCAGCCATGGGATCGCTGAAGGGAAAGCCCAACTCGATGACGGTAGCTCCGGCGCGGCTCAGCGCCAGCAGAATATCGTAAGTTGCCGCCAGGTCGGGATCGCCGGCGGTGATGTACGGAATGAATCCGCCGCGGCCCTCGCGGCGAATACGAGCGAATGCATTTGCGATGGCGCTCATCGCTGCGCCTCCTCGGAGGTCCGGCGCCGCTGCTGCCGCGGCAGGGGTGAGAGTTTTTGCACGGTTTCCACGTCTTTGTCGCCGCGTCCGGAAAGATTGATGACCACGATCTGCTCGCGGCACTGAGAGTGGCCGCGAAGCGCATGGCATAGGCAACCGCATGCGCGGACTCGAGCGCGGGGATGATTCCCTCCAGCTCGGAAAGCTTGTGGAATGCCGCCAGCGCCTCGTCGTCGGAAACCGACGTGTACTCGGCGCGACCGGTCTGCCGCAGAAACGCGTGCTCGGGACCAACCGCCGGATAGTCCAGCCCGGCCGAGACCGAATGCGTCGACGCGATCTGGCCGTCGGCATCCTGCAAGACATAAGTCAAGGTTCCTTGCAACACGCCGGGACGGCCGCCGTCCGGCGCGAAGCGCGCGGCATGCCGCCCAAGTTCGGGCCCGCGGCCACCGGCCTCGACGCCGATCAGGCGCACTGACTTGTCCTGCTCGAATCCGCTGAAGATGCCGATGGCGTTCGATCCTCCGCCGACACAGGCGATGACCGCCGCGGGAAGCTGAGCCGCCTGCTCCAGCACCTGCCGCCGAGCTTCCGCGCCGATCACCGACTGGAAGTGGCGCACCATGCGCGGATAGGGATCGGGGCCGAGAGCGCTGCCGAGCAGGTAATAGGTGTCGCGGACATTGGTGACCCAGTCGCGCAGGGCTTCGTTGATGGCGTCCTTCAAGGTGCGCGAACCGGATTCGACGCCGCGCACCTCGGAGCCCAGCAGGTGCATGCGGTAAACGTTGAGCGCCTGCCGCTGCATGTCCTCGGTTCCCATGTAGACGACGCACTCCATGCCGAAGCGCGCGCAGACAGTGGCGCTGGCCACTCCGTGCTGGCCGGCTCCGGTCTCGGCGATGATGCGGCGCTTGCCCATGCGCCGGGCCAGCAGAGCCTGGCCAAGCGCGTTGTTGATCTTGTGCGAGCCGGTGTGGCCCAGGTCTTCGCGCTTGAGGTAGATCTGCGCGCCGCCGACGTGCTCGGTGAGGCGCTCGGCAAAGGTGAGAGGCGTGGGACGGCCCGAGTAGTCACGCAACATGGCGTGGAACTCGTTCTGAAAGGCCTCGTCGCACAATGCCGACTCGTAAGCCGCGGTCAGCTCTTCCAGCGGCGAGACCAGCGTCTCGGGCACATAGCGGCCGCCGAACGGGCCGTAGTAGCCTGTCGCAGCCTCCGGTCCGATCAATTCCAGTTCATTCATAGTCCGCTTCTTGGATCGTAAATTTAACGCCGGGCGAGCTGCCCAATTCACTGCGAGGCTCCGCCGTGCCGGCGCTGCGCACGGCGGCAAAAAACTCGTGCATCCTGACGGAATCCTTGCGGCCTTTGAGGAGACGCCTCCACGCCGCTGCAAACGTCGACCGCACGCGGGCCGCACCCGTTGGATCGCGGCGGCGACATTGCCGGGAGTCAGTCCTCCAGCTAAGAATTGCGCCCGGCAATGCCGCGGCAACAGCGCGCGCGCTCTCCCAATCGGCCTGCAGCCCCGAGCCCCCAAAGCCAGCGCAAGCCGCATCGAGCAGCACGGCATCGGCGGGATAACGCACCGCAGTCTCGGAAGCAAACCCGGCTCCGTGCGAAAAGCCTTGATGACGCGTACGCCGGGAAGCCGCTGCTTCAGCCGCCGGCAGAACTCCGCCGGCTCGTCTCCGTGTAGCTGAACAGCGCTGATACCGCTGGCAGCAACGGCCGAGGCAATCTCTTCCAGCGTGGCATTCACGAAAACTCCGACCGTCTCGACTCCCGCCGGCATGGCGGCGATGATCGGACGGGCCTGCGCGGGCGCGATATAGCGCGGACTGCGCGGGTAAAAATTAAAGCCCAGCATTGCCGCTCCGAGCTCAACCGCGAGTCGCGCGTCGCCGGCATCGGTCAGGCCGCAGACTTTTACTTTCACTTCAGCCACGCCTCGACTCCGGCGAGACGACTGCGCAATGAGATTTTCGAGCTCCCGCGCCGGATCGGGCGCGCGCATCAGCAACTCGCCGATCAGAAACGCGCTGTAGCCCAACGCGCCAAGCTCCCGCAGATCGGCTGCGGTGCGCAGCCCGCTCTCGCTGACCAGCACGCGGCCGGGCTGCGCATAACGGGCCAGCGCGCGCGAGGTCGCGAGATCGACCGCGAGCGTAGCCAGGTTGCGATTGTTCACGCCGATGATCCGGGCGCCGCAGTCGATCGCGATCCGCATTTCGGGTTCGGCATGCACCTCGACGAGCGCGTCCATCCCGAGTTCGTCCTCGGCCAGCGTGCGCAGAGCAACGATTTCGGCGGGCGCCAGCGAGGCAACGATGAGCAGCACGGCTTGCGCTCCGGCAGCCGCGGCTTCAAAGACCTGGTGCGCGTCGACGATGAAGTCCTTGCGAAGCGCGGGGCAGGATACAGCCGCGCAAACCGAGCGAAGATCATCGAGCGAGCCGGAAAAATAAACCGGCTCGGTGAGCACGGAAATGGCGGCTGCGCCGTGCGCCGCGTAAAGCGATGCGACCTGCACCGGATCGGCGCCCGGGCGAATGGCCCCGGCACTCGGCGAACTGCGTTTGACCTCGGCGATGATGTTGACCCGACCGGGTCTGGCAAGCGCTTCGCGGAAGACGTGGCTCGACCGGCCCGCTCGTCTGGCGAACGCCGCCTGCCCGCACAGCGGAGCGTTCGGCGGCGCTCACCAACGCCATTTCTGCGCGCTTCGTTGCCGTGATGGCGGCGAGAAAACTGGTCATCGTGCTCACGCCTTGCTCTCCCGGAACGGCAGCCTTGGCCCCTTCGCAGGAAGGCCTCGAGTTTGTTCGCCGCGGCACCGGAGTCGATGGCCGCTTCGGCGCGCTCGGCACACTCCTTCAGACTTTCAGCGGCTCCGCCGAGGTAAAGCGCCGCCGCGCCGTTGACCACAATGAGGCGCCGCGCGACATCGCGGCGACGGCCGGCAAAGACCTCGCGGATGATGCGCGCGCTGGCCGCGGCATCTTCCGCGCGCGCTCCGTCGAGCGATTCGGCGTGATAACCGAAGTCCTCCGGAACGATGTTGCGGGTGCGCTCCTCGCCGTCCCGCAACTCCAGAACGCGGGTCGGACCTGCCAGCGTCACCTCGTCCAAACCGTCGCAGCCGTGCACCACCCAGGCGCGCTCGGCGCCCAGCGCGAGCAGTGCGCTCGGCAATCATCGACATCAGCTTGGGATCGGAAACGCCCATCAGTTGACGGCGCGAACGCGCGGGGTTGCAGAGCGGACCAATCAGGTTGAAGCAGGTGCGGACACCAAGCTCGCGGCGAATGCCGGCGACACGGGCCGACGCCGGATGATGCGCGGGAGCGAAGAGGAAGCAGAAACCGAGGGAATCGAAGAGCTGTTCGGAAATGGCGAGGGGAACTGGAATGGGTGCGCCCATGGCGGCAAGCACATCGGCGCTGCCGGTCTTGCTGGTGGCGGCGCGGGCTCCGTGCTTGGCCACCGGGACGCCTGCCGCAGCCGCGACGATGGCCGCCGCGGTCGATATGTTGAAGGCCTTGGCGCGGCTGGCCCCTGTCCCGGCGGTGTCCACGAAGCATTGATGACGCGTGCGCAGCACCACCATGCGGGCTCGCATGGCCTCGGTCAGTCCCACAATTTCATCGACGCACTCTCCTTTTTTCGCCAGCGCAACCAGCACGGCGGCGATTTGCGCGTCGGTGGCCTGGCCGTCGAAGACGTAGCCAAGCAGTTCGGCTGCTTCGGGGCGCGTCAGGTCGCGTCCCGAGAAAACTCCCCCAAGCATGGCCCTGAGCCGGACGGCGGCTTCGGAGGATGCGGATTGCAAAGGCGTGGAGCTGGGGTGAAGTCCCGGGTGTGAAGAGGCTGCGTTCATTGCTATATCCCGATGGGCGCCAGTTAAAATGCGGCGCTGGCTGTAATTAAGTTGAGTAGATCAGTTCAGGAAAGTGCCTGAATTAGAGGCACACGACGGTGTAGGACCACCATCGGCAGGACCATCGCCAAGCGCGGGATAAAAAAAGAGGGCTCACAATAGATTTTGAGTTTATCACAGCGGGGAAAGGTTGCAACGAATTTTTGCTCAAGACCACACCCAACTGTCGGGCGTACCAGCGAACCGTCCTTCTTGGTTCGATTGTGAGCGCAAAGCTCGCTGTCATGATGCTGGGCAGAGTAGCAAAAAGTGTCTGTCCGGCAATCAGAAACTACCCCAGGTTAGCGCCGAACAGCGCGGCGCGGAACCTGGGGCACCCGCCATGTCGGGACAGATCTACTCTGAAACCGCCTTAATTTCATCCGCCACGAATCGGTAGCCCACGCCGCGCACGGTCAGCAGGTGACGTGGTGCGCTCGGGTCGTCTTCCAGGTAGCGGCGCAGGCGCACGACGAAGTTGTCGATGGCTCGCGTGTCGGTGTCTTCGTGCAATCCCCACACCTGGTCGAGAATCTGTTTGCGGGAGACGGGTCGGCCCGCATTGCGCACCAGGAAGGCGAGCAGCTCCGCCTCCATCAGCGTCAGGTGAATCACTTCGCCGCCGGTGTGCAGCTCCTGTCGAGTGAAATCGACGGTCTTGCCGCCGATCGAGATCACGTCGGGTTTAGCGCTTTCCGCGGCGCCGGCATCGCTTGTGACCGCCGCCTTTATCCACTGCGTGCGACGCAGCAGGCTGCGCAGGCGCGCCAGCAGGATCGAAAGCTCGAAGGGTTTGGGCAGGTAATCGTCCGCCCCCGACTCGAAGCCTTTCAGCACATCTTCCGGCCGGCCGCGGGCGGTGAGCATCAGCACCGGCACGAATATGTTCTGCCTGCGCAATTCGCTGACCACCCAGAAGCCGTCTTTGCCGGGAAGCATGATGTCGAGCACCACCACATCGAATCCGTCAGGCTGCTTCACTAACAGGTCGACGGCGTCCTCGCCGTTTTCAACCATGGCAACCTGGTGACCCTCCGCTTCAAAGTTGAAACGCAACCCGCGCGCGAGGTGCACTTCGTCTTCGACAATCAGGATCTGGCTCATGCGACAATCCTCGGGAGGCGAATGGTAATGGTAGCGCCTTTCCCAAGCCCCGCGCTATAAGCGGAAGCGTCTCCACCGTGCCGTTGAGCGATGCTCTTGACCAGGAACAGTCCGAGGCCCGTGCCTTTGATGTTCATGGCCGAGCGCAGCGGCACGCGATAGAAGCGCCGGAAAATGCGCTTCAACTCGGCGGGAGGAATGCCGACGCCATGGTCGGTGACGCGCACCAGCAGATTGCCGCCATCTTGCAGGAGTTCGGCATGGATGTCGACGGTGCGGGTCGAGTACTTGACGGCATTGTCGAGGACGTTGGAAAAAGCGATGCGTAATTCTTCCGCGTCGCCTAGCACGCGCGGGTTCTCGTTGCCGGCAAAACTTTCCAGACGCATCTGACCATCGGGAAGATAGTGCCGCTTGCGCGCCAACTCCACGCATTCGGTCAGCACCTCGCGCACATCGATACGGAGGCGGCGTACGGGGCGCGACTGGACGACCTGCCCCGCCTTCAGCACCTGTTCCACCGTTCCCAGCAGGCGGCCAACGTCTTCCAGCATGACGCGATAGAATTCCTGCCGTTGCGTGTCCTCCACCGGGCGCGATCGCAAGGTCTCAAGGTAGAGTTTTATGGAGGCGATGGGCGTCTTGAGTTCGTGCGTCACCGCGTTAATGAAGCTGTCGTGCTGCTCACTGCGCCGGATCTCGCGGACCAGGAAGATGGTGTTGAGGGTGAGGGCGGCGATCAGAAAGCCGAACAAAATAATGCCGAGCACGACGGCGGCGACCGACCGCCAATGAAAGGCCCAGGTGATGTTGAGGGCAATCGCCAGGCCGACGCCGATGGCTCCCAGCAGAACGAAGGCAATGGTGGTATTGCGGCGGCCAATTTGCATGCGCGAGAATCCTGGCAGAATTATATTCCGCGAGGGATTTCCCTGCCGCAGTTGCAATACTTCCTACTCTGTCATTCTGAGCGACCGAAGGGAGCGAAGTTGAGGCGTTGAGGCGGCGTCTGAGCCGCCTGCCGAAATCCTGAGCAAAGCGAAGGAACCCGGAATCCCCACACGGCGTGGGGATGAGGCGCGGTTGAAGGATTCCATCGAAAAGGCCGGAGCGGCGCGGGGGTGAGACAGTTTCCGGGGATGCTTCGCTTCTCCACCCCAGCA
Source organism: uncultured Acidobacteriota bacterium (assembly GCA_963842345.1). GTDB lineage: Bacteria > Acidobacteriota > Terriglobia > Terriglobales > Acidobacteriaceae > CAWBRT01. The sequence goes on along the minus strand of CAWJGD010000016.1, from coordinate 146,996 downwards.
ACGGCAAAAAGCGGCCGTCGCCGGGGACCCCGGCTGCGCTCAGCATGACATCCTAAAGTCATGTCACAAGCTTTAGGGGCATTACTCCCACGGCCGCTAGGCGGAGACCGCTTTGGAATTGACGGGTTGGGCTTGCGTCCCGGCCACTGCGCTATCCCCGAGGTTATCCAGGGCCGTGGCCTCTGCTGGGGCGTTGGCGACAAGTTTGATGCGGGAGTCGGCGCGCGGCAATTTGATCTCTTTGGCCAGGCCGAGGAGGCGCAGAGTGCGGATGGCGTACCAGTTCAGGTCGACTTCCCACCACTTCAGGCCATGGCGCGCGGAACTGGGGTGGGCGTGGTGGTTATTGTGCCAGCCCTCGCCGAAGGTCAACAGGGCAATGAGGAAATTGTTGGTCGAGTCGTCACTCGTGGCGAAGCGTCGCGTACCCCACAGGTGCGTGGCGGAGTTGACCATCCAAGTGCAATGCAGTCCGACGGTTGTGCGCAGAAAAATTCCCCAGAGCACGTAATTCCATCCTCCGAAGGCCAGCAGGGCGGCTCCAAGCAGCGCCAGCGGCACCCAGTGCCATTTGCTTAGCAGCACGTAGAAGCGGTCCTTGCGAAGGTCGGGCACGTACGGCGAGAATTCGCTGGTGCTGTGGTGCAGACTCCTGCCCATGAGCACCCATCCCATGTGTGACCACCATTTGCCGTCACGGGGAGAATGCGGATCGCCTGGGCGATCCGTGAGCTGATGGTGCATGCGATGCACCCCTACCCAGAAAATCGGCCCGCCCTCCAGCGCAAGCGTGCCGCAAATCGTAAGAAAATATTCAACCCACTTTGGAGTTTGATAGCCGCGATGCGTGAGCAGTCGATGGTAGCCCATTCCGATGCCAAGGCCGCCGGCGACCCACCAGAGGAAGGCAGCAACCCAAAAAGGCTTCCAGGCAAAGTTAAAAAGTGCAACTACCGCCCCGATATGAAAAGCCGCCATAAAAAAGGCAGTCAGCCAATTCACTTGATTTCGATCTTCCACGATGTTCAAAGTCCGCCCCCACGAATCTGGATTTAAATATCCAGATAACCACCTGTAGTTAGAGTAGCGCTCGCCGGAGTGCAGCTTCGTAATAGTTACGTAATGTTAAACGTTCGGGTGGGATGAATTCTGCGTTACGATGGCGCAGCCGACCAGGAAGTTCTGGGATAAAGAACTCTGGAAACCCATAAGGGTTCATAACATTACAAATCCGCCCACGCGGAGTGTTATGGGTGCGCGCATGCACCTTCCGCGAGACCGCTCTGCCCGGCTCGCGAGGCCCGTTGAGGTATGCCTATGTTTCGTTGTTTGACTGTCGCTGCGCTGTTGCTCCTGGCCGCCACGCCTTGCTTGCCAGCTCAAACCACCGGTTCGAATCCGCATCGGCCGGAACGCGGGGAACGCACAGGGGTGGGCGGAACGATCATGGCAATCGAAGGGCAAACGATTACGCTGAAGACCTTTCGCGGGACGATGGCGACCGTTAAAACCAGCGACGGCACGGAGTTCCGCCGGGGCAGGCAGACCGCGAAGCTCTCCGAATTCAAAGTGGGCAGCTCCATTTTTGTCGCCGGCGAGGAAAAGGACGGCGTCTGGTTCGCCAGAGCCGTTCGTCTACAACCGGATGCGGCGGCATTCCGGCAGGAGCTTGGAAAGCGCTTCATCGCCGGCGAAGTCAAGCGAATTGACGAGACCAAGCTAACCATCCTGCGGCCGGACGGCGAGTCGCAGGTCATCGAGGTTGATGAAGGCACTTCGTTCCGCAACGAGAAGCGCGAGAGCATCACGCTGGCCGACATCAAGGCCGGAGACCACGTCTTTGGACGAGGCGAAGTAAAGAATGGCGTCTTCGTCCCGCAGGTCTTGAACGTCGGGGATCTCAGCCGCATGGAGCGACCTGGCTCCCGTGGAACGCAGCCAGACTCCACCCCGCCCGTAGCCGGATCAACGCCCGGAAAGGAACGCTAGGATGCGCTGCTGTTTCAGTCGCAATCTGGCGCGGGTAACGCGATGCATTCGAGTAGTCTCCTCGTTGGTGTATCCCGGAGCTATCGACCGGCGGGCGAGCGGTAGCGTGCAATTGTTAATCGCGGCCCTGGCCCTCAGCGTGTTTCCCATGGCGGCACAGACGCAACCCGCCGAGAAAGCGACTGTCACGGCCCCGTCGCAAAGTTTCCACATTCACGGGATCGTTAAGTCGGGCAATACTCCGCTGCCCGGAGTGACGGTTACGGCCGCCAACAGCTTGACCGGCAAAAAAGCGATCACATCCACGGAAGTGGACGGTTCTTATGCGCTAAAGCTGACTGGCAGGGGACGCTACGTGGTTCGAGTGGAAATGACTGCCTTTGCTCCGGCCACACAGGAAGTGGTGCTGAACGCCAGCTCGCCGGAGCAGCAGGCTAATTTTTCGCTTGTATTGATCTCGCGTGCTCCCAAGCCTGAACAGCCCGGGCCTGAGGCGAGCGCGGCAGCGGGCACGTTGGCACGCGCTGGGCGAGGCACGCAACGGCTCAGCTTGAGCGTGGATGATAGCGCGCTGTCGGCCGCAGGCAGCGGCGGAGCGGGCGCGACGGGCGAGCAGGCCGCATTGGGCGGCTTATCCGGTCTGGCGAATAGTCCCGACGCCGCCAATCCATCGGTTGCGTTTGCCGGGCAGCTCGGAAATACGCAGGATTTTCTTGGCGGCGTCCGTACTTCGGATGAGCTTCGCGATCGCATGCAGCAGATGGGCGCGCAGCGCGGCGGGGCATTTGGCCAGGGACCCGGCGGCGGCGGCCCTTTGGGCGCGGCCTTAGGCGGAGGGGGGCCGTTCGTCATGCGCCGCAACCGCTTGGACATCAACCAGCCGCATGGAACATTCTATTATTCGGCTGGAAATTCGCTGTTTGATGCCTCCCCTTACTCGCTGAACGGCCAAGGCGGAAGCAATCCGGGCTACAATTCCAGCCGTTTTGGCGGACTGATCGGCGGTCCGCTCAAAATTCCGCACATTATCGACGACAGCAAGACATTCGTTTTCGGCGGATACACCGGCACGCGCGCCACCACCCCTTACGTTGCCTATTCGACTGTGCCGACCGCGGCGGAACGGAATGTGCCGAATATCGATCCCACGGCGCAGGCGCTGCTGAATACCCCGACGGCAAATGGGGGTCCTTATATCCCGTTACCGAATCAGACGGGGGGTGGGGCTCTGAATTACCGCTACGCCACTTCGGCGGACAACAACAGCGACAACCTGTTTCTACGCCTCACGCACAACTTTGGCGAAAGCGCACCGCGGCCTTTCGGTGGCGGTGGACGGGGTGGCGGCAGGCGTACCCGCAACAATCTGAACTTCAACTTCAACTGGCTGCGCAACGACAGCAGCCAGTTGACGCCCTTCCCCACGGCCAGTGGCACCAACGGCACAAGTTCATTCAACACCGGCCTGGGGTGGGCCGCCGGCAAAGGAAACTGGAACAACACCGCTGCGCGCGAACTTCAACCGCGCCCGGGTGGACGTGAGCAACCTCTATGCGGGGATCGTGCAGCCGGTGGCGTATCCCAGGCATCTCGACCAACCCGCTTGACTGGGGGCTGCCGAATATTTCGATCAAAGGATTTACACCGTTGACCGACATCGCGCCGCAGTACCGGAATGACGCGACGCTCCAGTTCAGCGAGACCGCGATCTGGAACAAGCACAAGCACAACGTCCGCTTCGGCGCCGACTATCGCCGCTTGTGGACCACGCTGCGCAGCAACGCCGACCCGCGCGGCACGTTCACCTTTACGGGCTTTGACACCGGCAATGCTTTAGCCGACTTCCTGGCGGGGACGCCGCAATCGACGGCCCTGCAATACAGCGCCACCCCTTATTTCTTCAGCACCAACAGCTACGACTTCTTCGTACAGGACGACTGGCGCTTGCGCTCGAACTTCACCTTCCAGGCCGGGCTCCGCTACGAGTACATCGCGCCCTATACGGAGGCGAACAACCGGCTCGCGAACCTGGACCTGGGCTTGACTCCCGGATTGACCTCGGTCGCTCTGCGTGACGCCGGGCGAAGTTGCACCGTTCAGCGGCGTCAACTCCAGCAGCCTGATAAAGCCCGACCGGAACAATTTTGCGCCGCGCGTCGGCTTCGCCTGGAGGGCGGTGAAAAACACGGTGGTGCGGGGCGGATACGGCATCAACTACAACCTGTCGCAGTACGGCACGATCATTACCCAGTTGGCTTATCAGCCGCCGTTCGCCGTGGCGTTGACGCCGATTGCGACGACGCCCGGGCAGCTCACCTTTGCCAACGCGTTCCCGGCCGCTTCGGCGGATCACCAACAATTACGGCGTCGATCCGAATTACCGGCTGGCTTACGTTCAGCTTTGGAATCTGAACATCCAGCATGAGTTCGGCACGTCGCTGGTGGTCAATGTCGGTTATAACGGCAGCAAGGGAACTGACCTCGACACCATGACCGCGCCGAACCGAACACCTTCGGGGCTGCTGCTGCCAAATGTGGGAGCGTTCAACTACGAGACCGCGCAGGGAACTTCGATTCTGCACGCGGCAAGCTTGCGGGTTCGCAAGCGACTGGCGCATGGTTTGGCGGTTGGCGGCACGTATGTTTTTTCCAAGTCGATTGACGACGCATCTTCCATCGGCGGCGGAGCCGTGGTGGTGGCGCAGAATCCGCTCAACCTGGCAGCCGAACGCGGACTCTCCAGCTTCGATCAGCGGCACAAGTTTACCGGCGACTTTCTCTACGAGCTGCCGTTTGGAACCGGCAAGCGCTGGTTGTCGGCAGCCGGTCCGCTGGCGCGCGCCTTCGGAGACTGGACCGTGAGCGGGAGCTTCACCATTGCTTCCGGAACGCCGTTCACGCCTTATCTGCTTGACAGCATTTCCGACGTAGCGCGCGGCAGCAACGGAAGTCTGCGGCCCAACCTCGTTCCCGGGCAGCCGATCCAGCTTGCGAACCCGGGCATAGGCGCATGGTTTAATACCAGCGCGTTCACCGCTCCGCCGGCGGGGCAGTACGGCGACGCGGGACGGAACATCATTATTGGTCCGGGCACGATTCTGTTCAACATGAGCGTGGCGAAGACGTTTCCCTTCAAGGAGACCAAGTCGCTGGAGTTCCGCGCTGACCGCGAATAATGTTTTCAATCACCCGAACTATTCCGGGAATCGATAGCAACATGAACTCGCCCACGTTCGGCCAGGTGACCTCGGTGGCGAGCATGCGGCAAATGCAGTTCTTGTCGCGCTTCCGTTTTTAGGTGCAGGAAATGATGGTTCATTTTTTCAACTGCGTATTGCGAAGCCGGGACAGCCGACGGTGGGCAAAAAAAGTCGCCGTGATGGCGGTGTGCGGCGCATGGCTCGTGTGCTGGCTCTCCCTCGGCGGATTCGCCAAGGCGTCGCAAGGTGCGTCGCGGCAGGTGGAAACCACGGACCTCCGGATACCGCATACGCGTCAACAGCGACCTGGTGCTGGTGAATGTGAGCGTGCGCGACAAGCGCGGCAACCTCATCCGCGATATGAAGCAAAGCGATTTCACGGTACTGGAAGACGGCAAGCCGCAGCAAGTGCGGTCGTTCGATATCGAGGATGTCGAGCGCTTTGCGCAGAGCGGACCGGCCCAGGTGGAGGCGCAAGGGGCTCCGCAAGCGGCCAACCTGCTCACCGGCGCCGAGTGTCCCAGCAACGGCAAAAGCGGCCCTTGCCGGGCACCCGCAAAGCCGGCCAGCATTCGCGACCGCCGCTTGATCGTGCTGCTCTTCGACCTGACCAACATGGAGCCCGACGAACTCAATCGCGCCAGCCAGAGCGCGTTGCACTTCATCGACAAGCAGATGACGCCGGCGGATCTGGTCGCCGTGGTGAGCTTCAGCAGCTCGATGCAGGTGAACCAGGACTTCACCTCCGATCGCGACCTGCTTTCGCAGGCGGTGCGCCGCATGCAGGGCGTCGAGGGCCAGGGGATGGAAGCGGGGACGACTGGCTCGGCTGAAGGCCAGCCCGACCAGGGACAGGCCTACACGGAGGACGACACCGAGTACAACATCTTCAACACCGACCGCCGTCTGCAGGCAATCGCCTCGCTGGCCAAGGCGCTGCAGGACATCGACCAGAAAAAATCCGTGCTCTACTTCAGCAGCGGCATGGATCGCGATACCGGAAACGAAAACCAGTCGCAATTGCGCGCCGCCATCAACGTCGCCGTCAAAGCCAATGTTTCGATTTACCCGGTAGACTCGCGCGGACTGGAAGCGATCGTCCCCGGCGGCAGCGCGCAGTCGGCGAGCCTGCACGGCAAGGCCGCTTATAACGGCAACGCGATTACCTCCGCTTACGATTCGAACTTCAAGACGCAGGAGACGCTGGTTACGCTGGCCTCCGACACGGGCGGCAAGGCATTCCTCGACAGCAACGATTTCAGCAAAGCCTTCGCCAAGGTGCAGGCGGACATGGAGAGCTATTACGTTCTCGGCTACCGCAGCTCGAACCCCGCGATGGACGGCCACTATCGCAAGATCACCGTCAAGGTAAACCGGCCCGAGGTGAAACTCGACTTCCGCCGCGGCTACTACGGCCCGCGCGATTTCCGGCACTTCACCCGGGATGATCGCGACCGGCAGATGGAAGCAGAGTTGAACTCCGATTTGCCGAATACCGATCTGCCGGTGTACCTCTCGACGCAGTACTTCCGCACCGAATCGGATCGATTCTTTGTGCTGTTGTCGGCCGTTGTGCCGGGATCGGCGATCCCTTCCGGAGCCAGCGATCAAGCCTCGCTCGACGTGCTTGGCCTGGTTCGCGACCAGCAGAGCAAGTTCCCGGTCGGCAACATTCGTCAAACGATCAAGTTGGCAATCGAGAACGGCACGGTGGGACGACGCAAAAACGCGCAGTACAACACCGGATTCCTGCTTCCGTCAGGCAAGTATCATCTTGAAGTTCGTGGTGCGCGAAAACCAGAATGGCAAGCTGGGTTCGTTTGAAACCGACTTCGCCGTTCCGGATCTGCGGAAGGCTCCGCTCAAAATGAGTTCGGTGGTGCTGGCCAGCCAGCGCGTCGCCTCGACGCAAAAGAAGTCGCAGAATCCCCTGGTCGGCGACGGGACGGAATTGATTCCTAATATTGCGCACGTGTTCGCCGCCGACCAGCCGATGATGTTCTACTACGAGATTTACGATCCGGCCAAGGCCCCGATTCACGTGCTCACCAGCATCCAGTTTTTCCGGGGCAAGGTGAAAGTTTACGAAACGCCACTGGTCGAAACCCGCGAGCTGAACCGCCCCGAACGCAGGGCCGCGGCTTTCTCCTTCGAGGTTCCGGCTGCGCAATTACAGCCCGGCTGGTATACCTGCCAGGTGAATGTCATCGACGACGCCGGCGGACAGTTCGCCTTTCCACGCATGCCGCTGCTGGTGCGGACGGCGCCCACGGCACGCCCGCAAGTCAGCGAAACGCGCCCCTGATCAGGTCTACAACTCGCGCATGCGCCTCTCCAGATCGCGCGCGATGGAGTTCAGATTCTCGTCCGGCCGGTAACTCACCGGCTTGCCGAGCCGGACGACGATCTTTCCCGGACCAACCAATTTGTGGCCGCGCTCGCGAGCTTCGTAGAGACCATCGATTCGCACCGGCAACAGCGGAACTCCCAGGTGAGTGGCAAGCACTCCTATACCGGAGCGGAACGGTTGCAGTGCGCCGTCCTTGGTAAGGGCGCCCTCGGGAAATACGAGCACACTGTATCCCCGGTCGACGAGTTCACCGGCAAACGAGAAGCTCTCGCGGAAGCCGCTCTCCCTTGGCAGCGGAAAAACGTTGAATAGCGACACCACGAGGAAATAATCGATGAGGTCGAGAGCGCGCCAAAACCAATCGACGGCTTTTGGCGGCGAAAAATCGCCAGTGCCGTGGCGCCACGTACCGTTGCGCATGCCGATGAGGCGCTCGCCGACCATGGCGGCTGCAAGCCGCGTTCGCAACCGCCACGGCAACGCGGCGAGCACAAATCCGATATCGATCTCGGTGACGTGATTGCACGCGACCAACAAAGGCCCGGAGACTCCGCGAAGATTTTCGCGCCCGAGCACGCGCGGCGCGGCGAGGATCATGGTCGCCGGCCAGGTCAGCAAGTGATACACGGCCGTGCGGACCAGCCGCACCGGCCAGCGTTGCGCCCAGCGCGGAAAACTGTAGCTGGCGGCGCGCGGCTCGACGCCTTCGAGCATCTTCTCGAGATCGCTGAGGGTGGTCGCCTGCGTAAAGCGCGCCTCATCGAGATCGACCTGATAGCGATCCTCAAGCGCGCTCATCAATTCCACGCGATCCAGCGAACTCAGTTGCAGGTCTTCTTCGAGCGGCACGGCATGCTCGCCGGTTTTGCTGGAATGAATGCGGGCGATCAACTCCGCCAGCGATGAACGTTCAACCGGAGACGACACTTCTTGCTTGAGGACGCGGCGTTCGATTTCCGCCACTTTCGGCTTCCGCGTCGCGGTGCGCGGAAAATCGGCGTCGGGCCAGCGAAACCAGCGCCGCATCTGCTGGTATTCAGACAGCTCGCGATTTGCGCCGCGCACAATGTGGCCGGCATCGGCCGTGGGTGCGAGCAGAAGCACGGCGCAGGGCTCGGCATTACTTCCCGACGGCCATGCAAGCACGACGCAATCCCGCACCCCCGGTTGACGGCGCAGCGCCGCCTCCAGATCCTGCGGGTAGACGTTCATGCCGGCCGCCGTGACGATCATGGAGGTCTTGCGGCCCTTGAAATAAAGGTTTCCGTCGTCGTCGAGCGCACCGAGATCGCCGGTGTGGAACCATCCTCCGTCGCCGGAAACCGGAGTCAGCCCCTGGCCTTGCCAGTAGCCGGCGGCAATGTTTTCTCCCCGCGCGAGAATCTCGCCATCGGGAGCGAGCCTCACTTCCCGCCCAGGCAGCAGCTTGCCAATGGACCGCCGGCCCGTGTGGAAGGGATGATTAACACTGATGAGCGAGGTGCTCTCGGTGAGGCCGTAGCCTTGCACCACGGCGAAAGCCAGCCGCGACCAGAAAGTCTCGGTGGCTTCGTCCAAAGCCGCCCCGCCGCAGATAAAAACCCAGAACTTCCATCCGAACTGCCGGTGCACATCGCGGAATTTCCACCAGCGCCGTAGGATATGCTCACCTTCGGCAGCGATAAAGCGGCGCCGGAAGGCATCCAGTTCTCCGTTGGCTTCGAAATCGCGCTCGAGTTTGGCGCGCAGCGATTCCAACATGCGGGGCACGGTGATGAGCACCGATACTCGCTCGCGCTTGCAGATGCGAATGACCTCGGAAGGCGAAAGGGATTCCTGGAAGACGACGGTTGCCCCCATTGACTGTGGCACAAACAGCCCGAGAAACTGGCCGAAAACATGGCTCAACGGCAGCAGTTCGAGAAAACGAAGCGGATGAACCCAGCGCTCGTAACGCAGGTATTTGGCAATTTCCTGCTCAAGCGGTTCGAGGTTGGCCAGCACGTTGCCGTGCGAAATGACTACTCCTTTGGGTTCGGCGGTAGTGCCGGAGGTGAAGATGATCTCGAGAGGATCGCTTCGCGATATTTCGACTGCATCGAGTTGGCCGTCCAACCGGCCCAGACTTTCGGCCATGGAGTCGAGTTCGATTTGCGGCACGCCCGCGATCTGCAAACCGCGAGTAGAGACCAGCAAGCGCGCCGAAACCCGCTCGGCAACCGCGCCTGCAAAATCCTGAGAGGAACTTCGGTCGAGCGGCACCACGATAACGCCGCGCAGTGCGCAGCCCCAGAATGCCGACACCCACTCGCCACGGTTTTCTCCCCAGAGTACAACGCGGTCGCCTTTGGCGATGCCTCGGCGTTGCAATTCGAGTGCGAAGCGCCGGGCTAACGCTGCAATATCGCGGTAGCTCCAGCGGAGCGTGCGATAGCCGTTGCGAAAAACATAAGCGCACTCTGGCCCCAAATCGTCAAAGCGGGCTACCAATTCATTGAGCGAGCGTCTTGGCATAGAAACAAACTCTTGCCGCGGCGAAAACCGCAGCGCTCAACCCGCGAGCGCGGCACGGGCAGCCCGCAGGACTGCAATCACACTTGGATGCCGGGGATGTCGCTCCGCCGAGAAAGCGTAATGCCGCTGCCTGATACCAGGAATTCGCCCGATCACGGCGACGCCGTACTGTTTCCGCACCTCCCGCTCCAGCGGCGAAGGAGCGGGGAAAATTCCGTGTCCTGCCTGCCCGAACAATTTCATCAGTGTTGAACCATCGAACTCGCCAACGATGACGGGGCGCAGGCGTTCGGCCTCGAGCCAGCGATCGACCGCCTGCCGCAGGTTCGAGTCTCCGCAGGGGAGCAGCAAAGGCGCGCCAGCGAGCGAACGCGGGAAGCGCCGCTTCAACGCCGCCGCTTGCGAGCGGCGCGCAAAAAGCGACAGCGAACATTCGCCGAGCACATGAGCGTACACCTTGATTCTCGATGGCAGGGAGCAGGAGAATCGGATAAAACCAGGTCGAGCGCGCCGAGCGCAAGCTGCGTCACCAGACGCTCAAGCGTATCCTCCCGCACGACGATGCTGGCGCGCCCGCCAACTTGAAGCGCCGGTTTGAGTATCCGGTTGGCAATCAAGCTCGACATGGTGCGATCCACGCCGGCTCGAAGCTGAACCGGCCTGGCCGCGGGCTGCCCATTCACGGCATCGACCATCTCGTTCCCGAGACGAAAAATCTGCTCGGCATAGCCGTAAACCATCTGGCCGGTTTCGGTGAGGGCGAGTCCGCGTCCGGCACGCGCAAAAAGTTTCTGTCCCAGCGATTCTTCCAACTCGTGTACCTGAGCGCTGATGGTTGGCGGCGCGAGCTTGAGCTGTTTGCTTGCCCGGGCGATGCTGCCTTCACGGGCAACCACCCAGAAATAGTGCAGGTGATGATAGTTAAGCCCTTTCATTCAGGCGATCATACATCGGTTTTTTCGAAGTGTCGAACGGCCTGAATTGCACGGGATTTCGAGTTCCTTCGCATCGCTCAGGATTTCGGCAGGCGCTAGGGCCGAAGCGACGAGAAGGCCAATTGTTTGGCGCAGTCATTTAATTAATGAATGTGCATCTAATGGAATGTGGTCCCGGACTCGAAAGCCTGGGCTGGTGACAACCTCCTGGGACAGAGTCCGCTGCCGACTTTGGCTGATATCTTTAACAAAGCTTTATCTTTAATCCAGGACGAGTCGCGTGTTACGCAATAGCCTCGACAATCCGGAGTACTACCTCAACCGTGATCTCTCGTGGTTGCAGTTCAACCACAGGGTGTTGGAGGAAGCGGAGGACGATTCCAATCCGCTGCTGGAGCGGGTAAAGTTCCTGGCGATTACGGCCAGCAATCTCGACGAATTTTTCGAGGTGCGCATCGCCAGCCTGCTGCAAAGGATCGAAGACGGCCATAACGACGCCGGTCCGGACGGGTTGACCCCAACCGAGGAGTGCGCGCAGTTGGCCGGCTTGCTGCACGAGTTTGTTGCCGGCCAATACAACTGCTGGAACAGGCAGTTGCGTCCGGCGCTGGCTGAGGCCGGCATCAATGTGCTCTCGATTGCGGATCTTGATGAGGCCAACCGCGCCTTTCTAGCGGAGTACTCGATGCGCGAACTGGATCCGCTGCTGACGCCGGTGACGGTCGATCCGGCTCATCCATTTCCGCGAGTCATCAACAAGGCCTTATGCCAGGCGCTGTTGTTGCGGCGACGCCGGCGTGCTTCGACGACCTACATGGGCGTCGTCACGGTGCCTCGCGCTCTGCCCCGCCTGGTTCGCCTGCCCGACGGCCCCGGATCGTACAGCTACGTCACTTTGGCCGACGTCGTTTCCATGCACGCCGCCAGAATGTATCGCGGATACGAGATCATTTCCGAGGGCGCGTTCCGCATCACCCGCAACAGCAATCTCTATTTGCAGGAAGAGGAATCGCGGAGCGTTCTGGAGTCTGTGCGAGCGGAGTTGCACAACCGGCACAAGGGCGACGCCGTCCGGCTGGAAATCGAAGCCGGAGCCAACAGTGAGATCATCGACCGCCTGCGCGATGTTTTCGAATTGCAGGAATGGCAGGTTTTTCGCACCCGCGGCCCGGTCAATCTTTCGCGGCTCTCACACCTGCACGGCGAAGTAGATCGTCCGGACCTCAAGTTTCAGCCGTTCGTCGCGCGCGAGTGGAGCGTTGCCAAGGGCGAGCGGGATCTGTTCGAAGCGCTTCGCCAGCGAGACGTGCTGCTGCATCATCCGTTCGATTCCTACAATGGCGTGGTCGCGTTCATTCAGAAGGCGGCGGCCGATCCGAATGTGCTTTCGATCAAGCAGACGCTGTATCGAACCAATCAGGAGTCACCCATCGTCCAGGCGCTGATGGAGGCGGCGGCGACCAAGGAGGTGACGGTCGTGGTTGAGGTGAAGGCAACATTTGACGAGGCTTCCAACATAAAGTGGGCACGCGAGCTGGAAGATGCCGGAGTGCAGGTGTTCCACGGCTTGGTCGGGTTGAAGACGCATTGCAAGCTGCTGCTGGTGGCGCGCAAGGACCCAGACGGCGTAACCCGGCGCTATGCGCACCTGGGAACCGGCAATTACAACCCTACGACATCCGCTTTGTACACCGATCTGAGCCTGCTCACCGCCAAGGAAGAGATCACGACATCCGTGCACTACGTTTTCAATTTCCTGACCGCCTATGCCGAGCAGCCGAATTATGAGCCCCTGCTGGTGGCGCCGCTCAACCTGGCTGAAAACACCGCCAACCTGATTGCGCGCGAAGCCGAGCACGCGCGGCAAGGCAAGCCCGCACGCATCATTGCCAAGATGAACGCCCTGCTCGACAAGCGTGTCATCCAGGAGTTGTACCGCGCTTCGCAGGCCGGGGTGCAAATCGACCTGATCGTGCGCGGCATGTGCGCTTTGAACCCGGGAATACGCGGGCTGAGCGACCGCATCCGCGTGCGCAGCATCGTAGGCCGGTTTCTGGAGCACAGCAGGATTCTTTATTTCGAGAATGGCGGCAAAGAGGAGATCTACGCCGGCAGCGCCGACTGGATGCCGCGCAACCTTTACGAGCGCGCGGAGGTTGTTTTCCCCATCCGCGATCCGCTGCTCAGGGCGCGCGTTCGTCACGAGATTTTAGCGGCATACCTGGCGGATAATGTTAAAGCTCGAGTGTTGCGGCGCGGCGGCTCCTACGAGGTCGAGCCGCCGAAAGGGCGCGGGCAGCCGCGGTTTTCGGCACAGCAGTTTCTGGTTGAGCTGGCCGAGGGCAAACGCGATATCTCGGCAATTCCGGCTGCTCCGGCTCGCGCCGTGCGCAAGCGGCAGCGGCAAAGTGTAAGGTAAGCCAATGCTAGTGTACTTTTTGCGCCATGCCAGCGCCGGCCAAAGCCGCGCCAACCCCGCAGTGGACGAAAAGCGGCCACTCGACAAGGAAGGGATCGGACAGTGCCGCGACGTGGCGCGTCTGTTGAGCGCACTCGACGTGCAGGTCGACCTGATTATTTCCAGTCCCTTGAAGCGGGCCACGCAGACCGCCTCGCTGGTCGGCAATGAACTCGGCTATGACTCCAAGCTGATACTCGATGCGGCCTTGAGCCCCAATGCGACATACGAGGACTTCCGCGAACTGCTACGCCGCTACGGCAAGCTGGATGCGGTGATGGTCGTGGGACACAATCCCTCGATCAGCAGGTTTCTTTCGCTGTTGGTAACGAACGGCGCCTTCGATAAAGCGGTCGACATGAAGAAAGGCAGTGTGGCCCGCGTGGACCACGACGGTAAGCAACCGGTGCTCACCTGGCTGCTGACTCCCAAGGTTGCGCGCAGCGGTCACTCGGATTCGAAAGCCGCAAGTTCGCGCCCGAAGACCGCGCGGAAATAATCCCGCTCCCGGTTCAGCGCCCAGAATTCGAGGTCCGGAGAGCGTTTCGCGTTCAGCAGCATGACAACGCGGCGAGTCTCCACACGGACGCGCACGCCGGTTACCGTTCCGCGTCTGCCCTGCTCAAGCGCCCGCGCCAGGCGCAGCAACAGCACGGCTCTGGGGACGAGCAACTGATCCGCCATGGGCAGAACGCGCAAAGGCCTGCTCTCCGGCGTAGGCCGCGAGTTTCCCACGTAGCGCGCAATCGCGGCGACGATGTGCCGCTGGCGAATGGTGTACCCGAACATTTCCGAATGGGCGATGGTGTAGTAAGCGTGACGGTGGCGACCGACGCGGTTGATAAAAGATCCGGTCTCCTGCAACATGGCGGCGGCGGCCAGCCAGTCGGCATACTCCTCAGGCAGATCATGCACAGGCCGGAGGCCGACGAAGAGTTCGGCGGCAAGCTCGCGGACACGCCGCGCATAGCGCATGTCGACCGAATAATGCGCCGTCATCTTGGCCAGCGTGTTTTCGCGCTCGGAAGCGATGCGCTTGCGAATTCCGGGACTGACATCGTACTCGGACATCATCTGCGCCAGGATCCCATCGCGCAACCCGAGCGGTGAGTAGCGAAATTCCGGCAAGTGAAGGCGGGTGAGCAGTTCGGAAAAGACCATGGCTCCGGCAACGATGATTTCGGCTCGCCGTGGCCCGATTCCTTTCACCGCCCGGCGCTGATCGACCGTCATCTTTCCCAACTGCGCCGCCAGCCCAACCAGTCCCTTCCGCGGAACGGTGTTGCTTCGCTTCTTGGAACGGGCGGTCCACATATCGGCCAACGCCGCGGGCGTGCCCGAGGTCGCCACGGTCAATCGCACGCGCGATGCCGTCAGTTCGGCTTCCACGCGCCCGACCTCCTCCTCGATAAACGATTTCAACTGCTGCAGTTCGCGCTTCTTGGGAAGGTCGTGCTGCAAAAAAGTTCGCGTGAGGCGAACTGCACCAAGCGGCAGACTGTAGATTTTTTCGATCTGGCCGCGCAGAGATGTAATCAGCTCGCAACTGCCGCCGCCCAGATCGATCAGCAGCATGCGCCCAGGCGGCAGCCGCGAACCGGAAACGACGCCGAGATGAATGAGGCGGCCCTCTTCCAAGCCGGTGATGATTTCCACTTGCCATCCTGTAGCCGCATGCACCCAGGCTTTGAAGGCGGCGCCGTTGTTGGCGTCCCGAAGTGCGCTGGTGGCCACCACGCGGACGGTTTCCGCACCGTAGGTTTGCACCGCCTTGTGAAAGCGGGAGAGGACTTTCACGGTGTGTGCCATGGCGGCCGGATCAAGCACGCCGAATCGGAACACCGATTCTCCCAGCCGGGTTACCTCGCGGTCCTCGTGAACCACCGAGAGGCGATGGTTGACGAGCGCGGCAATTTTCAGTCGAACGGAATTGGCGCCAATATCGACCGCAGCAAACGTGGCCATGTTTGTCTATCTACCCGAGTTCAAGCACCCGCAAAAACAACTTTCATGGTACCGCAACCGCATACACTTCTTCGATGCAAAACCGCGACCATCGGGAGCGCTCAATCGGCGGCGGCCTGGGAACCCACCGGAGTGACGGCGTGCAATCGCGAGATGTCCAGCTCCATTGCGCCTCCGACATTGCGGAACATGGGGGCGAAGCGTGCGTTCCATAGGACCTCGCTCGCCGCGTAGGAGGAACGACCATGCACGGTCTGCGCAAAAGTCTCGTCAATGGCCGTCAGCAGAATGAGAAATTCCGCGTTCGATTCGAGAAGTCTTGCCTGCGTCCAGCCGAACAGCGGGCTGTTTTCGTCAATCGGATGCACTACGGTCCAATTCAACGGGAAGAAGCTGACGGATTCCCGCTCCAGCGACAAGGGCGTGAAGACGCGCTGAAGACGGCCATCCACGCTTTCGAAACGGCTGAAAATCACTGTCGCATGCAGCTCAATCAGTTGATTCTCACGCGCATTGACGACGCGGAATTCGAAGCCCGTGATGCCACGATAGGGCGCGATGACCGCGTTCCGGGAAAACACGATGTCGGCGACCGGCCGAGAGAAGCGCGCGAAGACCATGCCGGTTGCCAGGGCAAAGCCAAGCAGCCCGACCAGCGCCTCGAAAGCCACCATGAGGTTGGCCATCACTCCGACCGGGACGATGTTGCCGTAACCAATCGTGGCGAACGAGTGAATGCTGAAAAAAAAGTCGCGCAGAAAGGGCGAGGTTTGGATGTTGCCTTGAAGAGCGTCTGCACCGAGCAGGTAGTAAACGCCGGCAAAGACCAGGTTAATCCCGACGTAAAAGAGCAACACCATCGAGAAAAATGCCGGCCAGGACATGGTGAGCAGGCGATAATAACCGGAAACTCTCCGCAGCCATCGCGGGTTCGGCTTGACCACGTTGAACGATCCGTCGCGATTGAGCAGCCGGAGCTTCGGCTGGTTCGAGACCACCGAGCCAAAGCCCAGGTCGCTGCTCTCCTGCTGCGTGAGATATCGATTGCGCTGCTCTGCCACGGCGGCACCTCGCGAACCCCATCAGGGTCTAGACCGACTTCGCGAAAGGTATGCCCCACGAAGCTGGATAGCTCTGGGATACACCGATGCTGAAACCGCTCTACGAGGGTTGGATGATGCCAGGCCGCAAGATGAAGCATGCACCCGCACAAGCAGAGTTCCTGAAGGGACAGCAGGGCAAAGCGCAGGTCCTGGCTAGTGGTCAGCGCTTGTTTCATAAACCGAAATTAGAGGAAACGGCGAATCCCCTCAGGGCTAAAGCCCGCATTGTCGCCGGCTCTGTACGGCGCGGCTCAAGGCACCCCGGCAAGCCAAACACAGCTTGCCGGGGACCCCGCGAAGTCGCGCCCCTTCAAAGAACTGTTCATGAAACAGCTGTAGTGCTCTTAATGCTTATTGATAACGAGAACCGTTAACGGTCGATCAGCAATGAAAAGGCGCGCCATGGCTGGGCGCGCCTTGCTATCGCTGGCGGAGCTTACGGCTTGGTGGCGAAGTCGAGCAGGTGGATGAAGGAGCGATAGACCTTGCCTGTCGCCCGCGTCATGCCGATTTCGCAAGTACGGCTGCTCGAATAGTGTCCGTCGTAGTTGCCTTGCAGCACCTCGGCGGCTTCCGGCTTGGTCGCCGACTCCGTCAATTCCGGATACAGGAACCCGCGATCGCCGGCAAAGGCGCAGCAGCCGGCGCTTTGCGGCACCGTTACCCGATCGCTGCAGGCCCCGGCAACGCTCACCAGCTTATTTGTCAGTCCCATCTTGGTTACCGAGCACACCGGGTGCAGCACCACCGAATGTACTTTGCGGGCCACCGTCAGCCGCGGCAACAGCCGATCGTTGGCGAACTCGATGCTGTCGATGATCCGCAGCTTGTCGAAGCGCGCCTGGTTTTCCGCCGTCAGATGCGGCCTTGCCGTCAGCAGTCCGTGGCTGCACGGGCTGGTGTCAACCACCACCGGAATCGCGCCCTCGCCCGTCCACTTCCAGAAGCGCTCGATGGCATGGTTGACCGCCTCATGGTGCGCCGGTCGAAGCCTTTCGACGAGAACGGCACGCCGCAGCAAACTCCCACCGCGTCTTGCGGAACGTACAGCTTTACGCCCGCCCGTTCCGCCACATTGAGCAGCGCGCCCATCAGCGTAACGTCATCCGGTTCGCCCGGCAGGGCACCCATCACCCGCGAGACGCAGGTGGGGAAGTACACCGCCGCCGCTCCAGCAGCCGTCGTCACCGGCAGCACGCCCTTGCGCGGCCGTGGCATCTCCTTGCTCCACAGCGGCAGTACCTGGCCGGTCACGCCGCGCAGTCCGCGCGTCAGGCTGGCCATCGTCGATGCCCGAACAGCGACGCGCCCAGATGCCCGAAGCGACAGCCCGAGCCGCGCCAGCCGCTCCGTGGCGGCAAAGTTACGCGCCGCGCTTACCGCGCGCTTATGTTCCTGCTCGCTGTGCCGGAGCTTGCGAAAATACTTCGTCAGCTTCGATGGTATCAATGCCCATCGGACAGTTTGGCGCGCAAAGTCCGTCGACCGCGCAGGTGTCCAGCGCCATGTAGGGGAAGTCGGCATCGAGAGCGGCGATATCCCGCAACGTCACCGGCTTCCTTACAGACGTTGCATTTCGCGCCGAACCACGATGCGCTGGCGTGCCGTCAGGGTCAGATCCCGGCTCGGGCATTTCGGCTCGCAGAAGCCGCATTCGATGCACTTGTCGACCTCTGGCTCGATGACAGGCGTGCGCTTCAGATTGGCGATATAGGAATGCCGGTCCGGATTGATAATGACGCCGGGATTCAGCAGGCCGCGCGGATCCACCGCCTGCTTCAGCTGCTGCATGATCGCATAGCCTTCGTCGCTCCACTCCATGCGTACGAACGGCGTCATGTTCCGCCCCGTCCCATGCTCCGCCTTGAGCGCCCCATCGTACTTCTGGACGGTCATTGCCACCACGTCTTCCAGCAGACCCGAGTATTTCTCCACTTGCCACTTCTCGTTGAAGCCCTGCGGCATCATGAAGTGGATATTCCCATCTTTGGCGTGGCTGTATAGGATGACATCGTCGTAGTGATGCTTCTTGAACAGCGCCGTCAGATCCATCGCCGCCTCGGCTAGGCGATCGACCGGGTACGCCAAGTCCTCGGTGATCATCGTTGTGCCGGTTGCTCGCGCTATGCTTACAGTGGGGAAGAGACCGGCGCGAATCTTCCAGAACTGCGCCTGTTCGGCCGGATCATGAGTGAACGACGGGGGAGCCACAAGTGTGAGGTTGGCGACCGCCTCTTGTAACTTCACTTCCAGCAATGGACGGTCCTGCTCGTCGGCCACCTGGAATTCCACCAGAATGCCCGCGGCATCGTCGGCTAAGCCCTTGATCACGGGGGGAATGCTGGGAAGGTCCTGAATGGCGCGCAGAGAAGCCCGATCCATCATTTCCAGGGCAGCCGCACCGGCTTCGCGCAAGGGCACGATTGCGGCGGCAGCGGCATGGAGGTTCGGGAACAGCAGCAGTCCCGTATACTTCACGCGCAGATCGGGCACCGTGCGTAACACCGCCTCAGCGATGAACGCCAGCGTTCCCTCCGAGCCAATCAGCACATTGCGGAAAATATCAACCGGCCGTTCGAAATCCACAAACGCGTTCAACCCATAGCCGGTCGTGTTCTTCATCTTGTACTTGGCGCGAACCCGCGCGGCCAGCGCCGGATTGCCTTCAATGCGCTGTTTCAACTCCAGCAACGCGCGCGCCAGCTCTGGCTCCTTCAGCCGGAACTGCTCGTCGGCATCGGGGGCGGCCGTGTCGATCACCGTTCCCGAGGGCAGCACGAAAGTCAGCGACTCCAGCGTGTGATAAGCGTTCTGCACAACGCCGCAGGACATGCCGCTGGAGTTGTTCGACAAAATGCCGCCGATCGAGGCAATCGCCACCGAGGCCGGATCGGGACCGATCTTCTTGCCATAGGGGGCAGTGCGGCATTGGCCTGCCCGCCAAGCACGCCCGGTTGCAGGCGGATCTTCTTGCCGCCTTCCTCCACCTTGAAGCTCGCGCCAATGGCGAGCCACATCCACCAGCATGCCATCGCTTACCGTCTGCCCGGAAAGGCTGGTGCCGCCTCCCCGAAACGTGAGCGGAATGCCGTGCTCCGGCTGAACCGAAACAACGCCTGGATCTCTTGCCACCCCTTGCGGCTGAATCACCGCCTCCGGAATGAGCCGGTAAAAACTGGCATCGGAGGCAAAGGCGATAACGTCGATCGGCCGGTTTAGAATCCGGGCAGGATCGATCGCGGCCGACAGCTTCTGCTTCAGTTCCGCTGAACTGAGACCACTACGCGGCGTCTTGGCGGAGCTAGCAGCGGTTGCCATGGATAACTCCTAAGTGATCTTAGACAGAACTTTCACGCATAGGTCCAAGTCCATCGCCGCGAAACCGATATGGAACGGAACTTTTAAAATCGACCGACCGAGCCCGCGAAACTCAATGCGGAGCCAGCTAAGGATTGTCTGCCGGAGACGCACAAGGCGTAAGTGACACCACTCACAATTTCGGGTGACCCATGACACTCCGCGGAGATGGCGGCGGCATTTTTCGGGCGGTTACCAGATCGGTATAACCAAAAGAAAAAGGTGCGGCGAGACCGCGACGAGCGCCTGTTGCACCCGCCGCGAGCCTCTGGCCCGCACCCTTGGTCACCGCCGGGCTTGGACGCCCGGTTTCGTCGCGCGGTATACCTTCCGCGATTCCGGTCAACTTGCTGCCTGTATTACGTCAGCAGCAACCCATCTTTATGGTCTCCTTGCCCATATCCGCCGGCGGTCCGAAGGCTTCCTGCGGAATTGGCTCGCCTCTGAGCGTCTTGATCCAGCGGCGCACCGCTTCAAACGAGACCACCACGACACCGATGATGGAGCAAATCATTAACACCGTATCCATGTAGCCGACGAACTCCTTGCCGGGAACATGGATCATCGGCAAAAAGATGTCAGTAATGGCGAGCGTACCTGCGCTAAGCGTAATAATTCCGACAAAGATCATCGGCACCAAGCTTATCCAGGCGTACTTTGCTCTTCCCATGTTGATCAGGAACGTGGTCGTAACCGCCAGTGCAATCGTCGCCAGCAACTGGTTGGCAGTGCCGAACAGCGGCCAGATGGTCGAAATGCTGCCCGTCCAGATGAGGAACCCCCATGCGAACACGCACAGGAAAGTGCCGATCAGGTTGCCGGGCAGCCAGGTATGGTTGCCGAAAGGCTTGTAGACGCGGCCCAGCAGTTCATGCATAACGTAACGGGCGACGCGCGTACCGGTGTCGATCGTTGTCAGGATGAACAGCGCCTCGAACATGATCGCGTAGTGGTACCAGTAGCTCACCAGCTTATCCATGCCCGGAATGCCACGGAAAATCTGGGCCATGCCAACCGCCAGGGAGACCGCGCCGCCGGTGCGTCCAGCCAGCTTCTCGCCTATTTCCTGCGAGAACATATCCAGATTGACGGTGTGCAAGCCCAGCTTGGCGAAGACCGCTGGCGGGGTGTTGATGGCGAAGAAGTCGCCGGGGAACATCGAGCAGGCGGCGATCAGGGCCATCACGCCGACCAGCGATTCGCAAAGCATGGCGCCGTAGCCGATGAAGCGCGCGTCGGTTTCCTTATCGAGCATCTTCGGCGTGGTGCCGGAGGAGACCAGCGAATGGAAACCCGAGATGGCGCCGCAGGCGATGGTGACGAACAGGAACGGGAACAGCTTGCCCTTAATGATGGGCCCGCCGCCGTGAACGTACTGGGTAACGGCCGGGAACTGAATGTTCGGGTGGGCAATCATAATCCCGATAATCAGCGCGGCAATCGTGCCCAGCTTCAGATAGGTCGAGAGATAGTCGCGCGGTTCCAGCACCATCCAGACCGGCAAAATCGAGGCGACAAAGCCGTAGATTCCCATCAGCAAGCAGATCTGATGCGGCGTGAAAGTGAGAGAATGCGCGAATGACGAGCCCTGGAACCAATGCCCACCGCCAACTGCGGCCAACATGGCAATGACACCGAGCGCGCTCGGCAGAGCTACCGATCTCTCCCGGTACGCTCTTGAACATGTAGAAGCCCATGGCGAAGGCAATGGGAATCGTCATTCCGATGGTGAACACGCCCCATGGACTCTCGGCGAGGGCGTTGACAACGACGATGCCCAGCCCAGCCAAAGCTATGATCAGGATCAGCAGCACGGCGATCATGGTCACCAGACCCGCAAACGTGCTGATTTCCGTGCGGGCGATTTCCGCCAGGGAGTGTCCTTTATGGCGGATCGAGCAAACCAGAATCGTGAAATCCTGGACGCAACCGGCCAGCACGGCGCCGACCAGCAGCCAGATCAGTCCTGGCGCAAAACCGAACTGGGCGGCAAGCGTCGGTCCCACCAGCGGACCGGCACCGGCAATGGCCGCGAAGTGATGCCCGAACAACACCCATTTCGGTGAAGGCACGTAGTTGTGGTGGTCTTCATACAAATGTGCAGGCGTTGTTCTACGATCGTCCAGGGTCATTACCTTGGCCGCGAGAAACGCGCTGTAGAAGCGGTACGCCAGGGCGTAGAAACATAACACCCCGATCATCAGCGGCAACGTATTCATTCCAGCGACTCCTTTGCTGCGAATATCTGTGGGCTTTGCGCCCGCCAGTAACTACACAATTGAAACGTGCAAACACACATCGATTAAGAATTAAGAATAACGATCACGCCGGGTAGAGATGCACGCATGCTTTCGCGGAGCCAGGAAAAACAGATGCCGTGCCAAGGCCAGCAATGGAGGTAACGCCCTGGGTGTATACATCTTTTGATTGCGCACTAAGTCAAGCATTTTGCCACAACTACACGGTCATGGCGCGGAAAAAAAGGCCGTCCACCAGAACTGTTGCCGGGACCTAAGCGGCTGCCGAGAGACGCTCCTCTGACAGGCGAAGCCAGCAGAGCGGGAACTCGCCCCGGAGTGCAATTAACCTAGGAGGTAAGCCTTAGCAGGCTGCTGAAAAAAGGTCTGCTCTGGCGCGAGCTACCAGCAATTGCGCTTAACTCTTTGGCTTACACATTCCTAGCGCCTCGCTTGGTCTGCCCCACCAGGCGCAACCACGGAGCGCGCCGGTGATGGGGCCCCCGGCAAGTCTGCATTTGGCTTGCTGGGGTGTCGAGCACCGCGGCCGTTGAGTTTCATCCAGAGGTTACTTGCCGACGGTAATGAACCCGGCGGTTGCGTCCACTTCCACCCAGTCTCCGGTCTTGATCTCGGTGATCGGATCGATCTCAAGGCCATCGATGATGGGTAATTTCGTGTTGTAAAACTTGTCGGCGAGGATTCCGCCGGCGGCGAGAATGCCTTCCGTGTGATGGTTGATAATCGCCGCCGGGGCATTGCCGCAGCGCGCCAACTCCAGAATGATCGCCGCCCCTACGGTCGACCCTCGCCCTTCGGGAAAGACGAAGACCTTGCCCTTGATGCTCTGGCCGCAGAGTTCATGCCGCTGATCGATAATGATGCCGGTGGCCGGATCGACTCCGCCCCAGAAGCCAAACATCTGCCCGGTCACCAGCGCCGGCCCGGCATTCTTGCCATCGGTTACGCCCTTGCCTTTGAATGTCTTCACGCTTCGCCTCCTCGGGGTCCCCGGAAGCCCGTTTTTGGCTTGCTGGGGTGCAAGTACTCGGCCATTCACGGCGGCTTCCACGCATTCGGCGGCACTGCCGAAGATAACGTCGGTTTTGCATTGCACGGGGGCATAGTAGGAGCACTTCCCTGAATCGGTCATCAGTGTCTTAAAGCCCCAGGTTTCCACCGGAGAAATCAGCATGCAGGTTTCGGTTGCGATCTTGCCCCCGAGCCCCAACAGCTCCGCCATGATTCCCATGCGATCGGCCAGGTCCCTGACCTGCTTGGTGGTGTAGATCCAGAGCTCGGTGTTGGCGGCGACCTTGCGGCCGGCCAGCAACTTCATAACGTTCTGGATTTCGGCAATGCTGTAGTGCGGGCAGCCCAGCGCCACCAGGTCGATCTTGGCGCTTTTCACCGTGCACATCTCGGCGCGAGTCGTCTTAAGAGTCTCCTCGGTTACGGTTACGGTGCGTTCGGGATGGTTCGGGCCAAATGCCTCCGCCCGGGTCCGTGCCTCGGGCGTAATTCTCACCAGATGAACCATCGCCAGCGGCCCGGTAGCCGCGGCGGCGGCCAGCATCGATTTCAGTTCGTCCATCTTGGGACTGCCCACGAGACCCTCAACCACGCCAATCTCGCTGCCCAGCGTCTTGCCCAGGAAATAGCCGAGGACCGGATATTCCCAGGATTCGAGCGTCCGGCCGCCGATCTCCATCTTGACCAGCGCTTTGCCGTAGCGATTTTCCTGGAGATGCAAGCCATACTCCGGTGTGCGTCCGGTGATGCCGATGCAAACGTCCACGACGGCGGTCTCGCGGTTGGAGCGCGCCCCCAGAACCGAGTTGATGAAGGCCACCGCCGAGGACTCTGTCCAGCCGACATGTTCGCCGAAGCGCGGCGCAGACCCGGTAAAGTGCGGCAGGCAGGTCCAGCTCATGATGGCGCCCATCTGCTCGTAGGCCTTGGCGACCCGCAACTGCTTTTCGGCATAGGCATCGGGCGTTTTGAATTCGCGCCACTTCTGCGTATCCATGCCGCTCGGATCGAGCGTGGTCGGCACCCTGAACTTGGCGCCCATGGCGGCAAACTTCTCGCAGACCTCGACGCCGGCGTCAAAAATGCTCTTGTACATCGCCAGCACGATGTGGGCGCTGGCCACGGGAACAAGCCTTTTGGCGCCGAACTTCTCGCCTACCTTAGTCAGAATCTCCATCGCGAGCTTGGGGGCTTCACCCTCGTCGCCTCTCAGCATCGCTTCTTCTTCTTTGGTCAAAATCATCAGCATCTCCTTGTTGCTTGCCGCCCCGAGCACTGGCCCCCGGATAAAGGTTTCCGGTAGGTGTATCTCCTCCGTAGCGTTCATGATGTCACCCTGAGCCACGCGTTCTTTGCGCGGCGTGAGGGTCTATGTATTTTTTCCGGCCTTCGGTGGCGCTCGGTGAAATGCATAGATCGTCACGTCGGCTCGCAAAAGCGGCGAGCCTCCTCACGATGACACCCGAAGCAAAAGATACTCCTGCTGCGCTACCCAGGCACCAGAGCCTATCGCAAAACAGCTGCTACAGCACCATGCCGCCGCTGACGTCGATCACTTGCCCGGTCACATAGGCGGCCTCATCGGAAGCCAGGAAGGCCACCACTTTGCCCACGTCCG
The DNA here is from genome assembly GCA_963842345.1 of uncultured Acidobacteriota bacterium. Taxonomy (GTDB): domain Bacteria; phylum Acidobacteriota; class Terriglobia; order Terriglobales; family Acidobacteriaceae; genus CAWBRT01. The sequence continues at coordinate 122,259 of CAWJGD010000016.1, read as the reverse complement.
AGGGGTCGCCAACCCTGCCCATCCATATCTTGTCGATCATGGCGTTCCAGGTCTTCTCCGGAACCCCGCGGGTCATCTCCGTATCGATGAAGCCGGGATTGATGGCGTTCACGGTCACGCCCTTTTTCGCCAGCTCGCGCGCGGCCGTCCCCGTCAAGCCGACGATGCCGGCCTTGGCGGCGGAATAGTTAGCCTGTCCGAAGTTGCCCAGCCAGCTCATGGAAGCCACGTTGATGATGCGTCCGTAGCCGCGCTCGCGCATCTGCTGCGCCGCCAGACGCAGACAGTAGAAGGTGCCCGTCAGGTTCACATTGATGACCTGGTGCCACTGTTCATCGCTCATCTTGTGAAGCATGCCGTCGCGATTGATGCCGGCGTTGTTCACCAGAATGTCGATGGGTCCGAACTCGCCGACCGCCTTCGCGAACAAGGCCTCGACCTCGGGCTTCTGCGAAATGTCGGTCTTAGAGGCAATCGCCTTTCCCCCGGCCTGCTTGATCTGCTCAACCACTTTCCGCGCATTCTCTTCGACGACGTCGGCCACCACGACCTTTGCGCCTTCCTCGGCGAGCTTCAGCGCAATGCCGCGGCCGATTCCCCGGCCTGCCCCAGTCACAATGGCTACCTTATCCTTGAGTCGCATAGCTTCCTTTCTCTTTTGCGTACAGCTTTGCTTTCAAATCAAATCGTCCGGTGTTGTAAAGGCTCGCGTCCGCGGTCTTCAGGTCCCCGGCAATGATGGGCGTGAACTCCATCTGCTCCAGGATGTCCCTCTTCAGGTCGACGCCGGGTGCGATCTCGATCAGCACAGGACCTTGCGGCCGCAGTTCGAAGACCGCGCGTTCGGTCACGAAGTGTACCTTCTGACCCTTTCGCCTGGCGATCTCGCCGTTGAACGAAATCTGCGTGACCTTCTTCACGAGTTTTTTCTGCGTTCCTTCCTTGACGATCCGCAGCTTGCCTCCGCCGAACTCGACCTCCAGCCCGCGGGCCGTAAAAGTCGAGCAGAACACCACATGCCCGGCGTTCTGGGTTATGTCGATAAAGCCGCCGCAGCCCGGCGAGCGATCGCCGAACTTGGTCGCGTTCACGTGTCCCACTTCGTCCATCTCGCCGGCGCCCATGAAGGTGACGGGAATTCCCATGCCGTTGTAGAAGTCCATCTGCACTTCATGCGGGATCAGCGCATAGGCGTTGTGGGCCACGCCGAAGTCGATGCCGCCTTCGGGAATTCCACCATAGATGCCCGACTCGACCGTCAGCAGAACGTCGTCGCTCAAGCCTTCCTCGGCCAACACGCCGCCAATGATGTCATTGGGAATACCGGTTCCCATATTGATCGCAGTGCCCACTGTCAATTCCATGGCGGCACGCCGGCCAATCACCTTGCGTATGGAGAGCGGCAGGGGTTCGACCGCCGCCAGCGGCATCACGAGGTCGCCGGAGAGCGACGGATCCTGAGCGAACGAGGAGGACTGGCGGTGATCCACTTCCGGGTTGTCGCAGACCACGATTGCATCCACGAAAAAGCCCGGCACTACCACTTGCTTGGGGTGCAGCGTGCCGGTCCTGGCTACGCGCTTGACTTGCACCAGCACCTTGCCGCCATAACGCTTGGTGGCCAGCACCGCCGGCATCACCTCCAGCTTCATGGCCTCATCTTCGAAGCTGATGTTGCCCATTTCGTCGGCGGTGGTGCCGCGAATCATGAGAACGTCCAGCGGAATCGCCTTGTAGAAGAGATATTCTTGCCCGCCATACTGCATCACCTCGATGATGTCGGGCAACGAGCGTGTGCGGGCGTTCATCTTGCCGCCCTCGACCCGGGGGTCTATATAGGTCCCCAGTCCCACCTTGCTCATTTTGCCCGGCAGCCCGCAAGCCATCGAACGATAGAGCTGCGCGATCTGCCCCTGCGGCAGGTTGTAGGCCTCCACCTGGTTAGAGACGATCATCTCCATCCAGCGCGGAGCCAACCCCCAGTGGCCGGCGATCACCCGCTTCACCATTCCTTCGTGGCAAAGGTGCTGATTGCCGCGGTCGCGATCGCACTGCCCGGCGGAGTGCACAAAAGTGAGATCGCGAGGCGTTCCGGAGGCGAGGAAACTCGCCTCCAAGGCCTTCCAAATGCTTTCCGGCGAGCCGGCCAGCGTCATCCCGAGGGTCGCCATCGTGGCGCCGTCCTTGACCATCGCCGCCGCTTCCGCCGCTTTGACAAATCTAGCTGTCATCAAGCCCACCTTAGGTCTGTAGTTTCTCGAATACTGTCGCAATACCCTGGCCGTCGCTAATGCAGGCGTATCCCGGAATCGGGCTTCATGCCATGTCCGTGAATATTAGTAGCTCTGAGTGCAACCAAAAACTTATAACAAGGCCGGGGCCGGCGCTGAACGGCATGCGTCACTACTTCTTGTGACAAGCATCATGCCACAACTCCGGAAGGGTATGCGCCATGGGCGCCGCGGTTGCGTGGGCCGGGGTAGTTGGGCGCTGCACCATGGCCGGTCTAGCTCTCAAACACCACGATATTGTTCCGCGTTACCAGGACCGCTGACTTCGGAGAGGGCTGGTCGCCGGGTCGCGTCTTGGCGGCGCCGGCAGCCAGCAGTTCCGCTTCTTCACTGCCGTGATTGGCGATGCCGCGGGCAATTTCGCGTCCTTCCGGGTCGGCGATACTGATTACGTCCATGGGCTTGAAGCGGCGCTCCACTTTCACCACGCCTGACCACAACAGGCTGGCCTTGCCGCGCAGAATGGCGTCGCGGGCTCCGGCGTTGACCACGATCCGCCCGCTGACATCGGCCGCGTAGGCGATCCAGCGCCGTTTGGCCGGCATACGCGTCGCCGGGATGAACGCCGTCCCGACGTTCTCGCCCCGGAAAATGCGCTCCACGATGTCGGGCTTGCCTCCGTTGGCGATGATGGTGATGCCGCCGGCGCGGGTGGCAATTTCGGCAGCCTCAAGCTTGGTCAGCATTCCTCCGCGTCCGCCACGTGAAGGTCCCAAAGCCAGTGCCTTGATCTCGGGCGTAATCTCCTTGACCAGCGGAATAGCCACTCGCGGCGGCTCGGCGGAATCTTCAGCGCTCTTCTTGGGGAGCTGCAGCAATCCCTCCACGTTACTGAGCAGGATGAGTGCCTGGGCGTCGACCCGGCTTGCCACCAACGCCGCCAAGCGGTCGTTGTCGCTGAAGATCCGAGTCCGGCTGCCCTTAACCGTGTATTCCAACTCCGCCGTCGAAACCGTGTCGTTTTCATTGACGATCGGCACCACACCGAGTTTCAGCAGCTTCTCCATCGTGTGGCGAAGGTTCGACGACCGGCGCCGGTCCATGAAATCGTCTTCGGTCAGCAATACCTGCGCGATATTGATGCCGTGCGGATGAAAAAGCTGCTCGTAGGCGTGCATGAGCTGCGCCTGTCCGACGGCGGCGCAGGCCTGCTTGGTCACGACGTCCTGCGTGCGCGTGCTGTGCAGCGCCAGAACGCCGCGGCCGAGGCCGACCGCACCGGAGGAGACGAGGATGATCTGGATGCCGGCCTGTTTCAATTTTGCGAACGAAGCTACCAGCGGCTCCAGCCGCGAGACACAAAGACTTCCCTCGGATTCGGCGACAACATTGGTTCCGAGCTTGAAGACGATGCGGCGGGCACTGCGCAATAGCGCGGCACGCTCGTCCCGCGCGGAATCGCCTGCGGCCGGTGTCGCAAGGTTCGCTGCCGCAGCCTTGGCGCTTGCCGAGGTGGGTTTCTGTCCGCCGAATCTGCCTGAATTCATGGAGTTACCGATTCCTGAAAGGTCGCTTTGAAGCTCAAGTGTACAACACCCATTTGCACGCCGGTCCGCGTCTGAACCGAGGCCATTGCCGCCAGCCGTGACAGTTGATAGTGTATGGGGCTGCACCATTCTGAAACTGCTCTATGGCAGGGACGACAGTCGCAGATCAGGTCGCGGCCATCGTGCCGGGCACACGTCGGCGATCATCGCGGCAACTGCCGGCAACGTGCAGGAGGAACTATGTCCAACGAAGTCGCAATCACGCCGGAGATGATTGGCCGAGCGGGCCAGCCTCCTCTTGTGCTGTGCCTCAATCCTAAGGATGACGTGCTCATCGCGCTGCGGGATATCGCTCCCGGAACTCCGCTGTCTACGCCTGACTCCGGCGAAATCGTCACCGCGGTTCAGATTCCGGCTGGGCACAAGGTGGCCGTGCGGCAGATTGCGGCTGGCAGCCCGGTGCGACGCTACAACCAGATTATCGGCTTCGCCTCGCGCCAGATCTCTCCCGGCGACCATGTTCACGTGCACAATCTGGCGATGCGCAGCTTCGAGCGCGATTACGCGTTCTGTGCCGACGTCCGTCCGCAACACCAGCCGTCAACCCGGTTGACGTTCGACGGCATCGTCCGGCCGGATGGCCGCGTGGCGACGCGCAACTACCTGGGCGTGATCAGCAGCGTGAACTGTTCGGCTAACGTCTGCCGCGGCATCGCCAACGCATTTCAGGGCGCGGCCCTGGAGGCATATCCCAACGTGGACGGCGTGGTATCGATCACGCACAAGACCGGCTGCGCCGTGCCGCAGGGAATTGAGCTGCTCCACCGCGTGCTGGGCGGTTACATTCGTCATGTCAATTTTGCCGCAGTGTTGTTCATCGGCCTGGGCTGCGAGACCATCCAGATTGCACCGCTGATGGAAGCCGAGAAGTTGAAGGATTCAGCCCGGCTGCGCGCCTTCAACATTCAGGACACCGGCGGCACTCGCGCCACCATCGAGCGGGGCGTTGCGCTGCTGCGCGAAATGCTCCCCGAGGCGAACCGCGTGTCGCGACAGGCGGTGCCACTCAGCCATTTGACGCTCGGCCTGCAATGCGGCGGCTCCGACGGCTATTCCGGAATCTCCGCCAATCCGGCGCTCGGCGTCGCCTCAGACCTGCTGGTGACGCAAGGCGGCGCGGCCATCCTGAGCGAGACCCCCGAAATTTATGGCGCCGAGCACCTGCTCACCCGTCGTGCCGTTTCCCGCGAAGTCGGGGAGAAGCTGATCGAACGCATCCACTGGTGGGAACAGTACACTACTCAGCTCGGCGGCAAGATCGACAACAATCCCTCGCCCGGCAACAAGGCCGGAGGCTTGACCACGATTCTGGAAAAATCTCTCGGGGCGGTGGCCAAGGGCGGCAGCAGCAACCTGACCGATGTTGTCGAGTACGCTCAGCCGGTCGTCACGCGCGGCTTGGTGTTTATGGATACGCCGGGCTACGACCCGGTCTCCGCCACCGGACAGGTCGCGGGTGGGGCGAACCTCATCTGCTTCACCACCGGGCGCGGCTCCGTCTACGGCTGCAAGCCCACGCCATCGTTCAAGCTGGCCACCAACTCCGCCATGTACCGCCGCATGGCCGACGACATGGACTTCAATTGTGGCGAGATTCTCGACGGTACCATGTCGGTGCAGCAGGCGGGCGAGCAGATTTTCCAAATGCTCGTCGAGGCCGCCTCGGGAAAACGCACCAGGAGCGAGCTGAACGGCGCCGGCGAAGACGAGTTCGCCCCCTGGGTGCTCGGACCGACAATGTAAGGGATTGAAATCAAGAACGAGTGTGAAATACAAGAGTCCTTGTGACTGGTCTAAACGGACGTTAAGATTTGTACAAGCGATTGCGGGGGTAGGGACGCAGATATAGAATGCGTTGGGGCTAACCATCGTAAAGGAAAATGAAGCCATGACCGGAATCCAGTATGTGACCGATGCGAAGGGCCGCAAGGTGGCTGTTCAAATCGACCTCAAAAAGCATCGGGAACTTTGGGAAGACATCGAGGATGTGCTTGTCTCCCGTTCACGACGCCACGAAAAGAGGATTCCCCTCGACAAAGTAAAAGCGGGACTCATCAAAAGCGGTAAACTCGCGCGTGAGTAGATATCGAGTTGCGTTAACCGCAAGCGCGGAAAAAGAATTGCATTGGCTGCCCGCGAAAGTTGTTGCCCGCATCATGCTGCGTCTCGAACAACTGGGATCGGCCCCCCGGCCTCCGGGCTGCAAAAAACTCAAGGGTGGCGACAACGAATGGCGGATTCGTGTCGGTGTTTACCGGATTGTGTACGTCATTGACGACACGGCCAGAACGGTCGATGTAACGCGGATCGCACATCGTCGCGAGGTTTACGAATAAGTTCCCCAGCACTGTTTTGTGATGACGAACGAAGGCCTCACTTAAGCTTTGCTCAAATGGAATTCCCTGACGTGGGCAAAAACGAGTTTGCCCCCTGGGTGCTCGGACCGACCATGTAGGGATAGAGGTCAGGAAACGTAACCCAGGTTAGCGCCGAACAACGCGGCGCGGAACCTGGGGCACCCGAAATCCTTTTGGAACCTTGAAACTCTGAGACCCTACAACCTTCCCCTTCAAGCCTTCGCCTTCTGGCTCACGGCTACCTTGGCCATCAATGCGCGCAGGCCGAAGGTCCAGGGCGTGATGCGGTCGCTATGGTCGACGCGGTTCGCCAGCGTTCCCAGCTTCGCGCTGGAGATGCGGACGATGTCTCCCACCTTGTGCGTGAAGCCGCTGCCCGGTTCCGCACGATCCTCCGTGGGCGCGAACATGGTTCCCAGGAACAGCACCATACCGTCGGGATACTGATGATAGCGGCCCATTGCCGCCGTCACCAGGTCGAGCGGATCGCGGCTGATCTGGCTCATCGAACTGGCGCCGCGCAGCGTGAAGCCGTCTTCGCCCTCCACCAGCAGGTTCACCGTCGACTGGCGCACGTCGTCGATGGAAAACGTGGCGTCGAACAGGCGAATGTAAGGGCCGATGGCGCAGGATGCGTTATTGTCTTTGGCCTTGGGCAGCAGCAGCGCGCTGCGGCCTTCAAAGTCACGCAGGTTGACATCGTTTCCGAGGGTGGCGCCCACGATTTCGGCGCGGCTGTTCACGGCCAGCACGATCTCGGGCTCGGGATTGTTCCAGGCCGAGGCCGGATGGATGCCGATATCCGCGCCGGTTCCGACCGACGACAGCACCGGCGCCTTGGTAAAGACCTCGGCATCGGGACCGATGCCAACCTCAAGATACTGCGACCACAGGCCCTGCTCGATCAGCACTTGCTTGATCTGCATCGCCTGCGGCGAACCCGGTTTCACGGTTCGCAGATTCTCGCCAATCAAGCCCACCACCTGTTTGCGCACGGCTTCGGCCCGCGCCGGATTTCCCCGCGCCTGCTCTTCGATGACGCGCTCGATCAGGCTCGAGGCAAAGGTCACGCCCGCCGCCTTGATGACCTGTAGATCGCAGGGCGCAAGCAGAAACGGCTTCTGCGGATTGAAGCGTTCACGCCCGCTGTTGCCGACCAGTTCCGCGACGCCGGCAATCTTTTTTCCCCGCGCCGCTTTGACGCTGGCAGCCGGATTCGGCGCCTCGAGCAGATCGCACATGGTGGGCGCGGCCTCGGAGATGTCGTAGATTCCGCCTTTCCTGATGGCGATGACTGCCGGACCGGCGGCTTGGCCGGGTGTCGTTACCGGTATCCAGGCGCGGCCAACTAAAGTCCCAGAAAAACCGTCTTCGGGAAGAAACTGTTCGAGACTGAGCGGAACGCTTCCCATCGGAATTCTCCTCCTGCGATTGGTATGGCCACCAAGTATCTCATTAGCAGCTTACGATCCCATTAGAAGTTTTTACATGGGGCAAATAGTGTCGCGTCTCAGAAATACCTGGCATGGGGCTGAGACGCGGACGAAGTGCTTTGTCAAAAAGCCCAGAGCGGCACCGGGTGGGACAACTCCCATGGGATGTTCCGCTACGCTCAACATGACACAACGGCGGTCGTTGCGGACCCGGAGGTCGCTCAGAATGACACCACTCGAATATTCATTGCACGACGTCGCGGGGCTCTCGACAAAAGCCTTGACAGTGCAGCGCCGCACCGGGGATAGTCCTGAACTATACGATTGAAGGGCGGTTCCAGACTCTGTGCACCCCGGAGCGATCACGGTCATGGATATCTTTCCGCGATATGGGTAGTTGCGCTTCGCGGGTTTTTCCGATTGGGCGAATGGCGCGTTTTTGCCAGCTCAACCGCAGCGGCCGCAATCAGTTACAACCTCTATAACCTCGAGTGTCCGAAGGGAGTTCGAATGATACGGCGTGATTTCTGCAAAGCCTCACTGGCGATGGCTGGTCTGTCGCTTTCCAATGGAGGCGTAATGGGCGAAGCGCAAGCTCAGGAAGCGGCAAAGCCGGCGGCCTCGGTTCCGAAAGCCGGCGCACCCGGCCTCACCAAGTATGTCTGCGAGTTCATCGTGAACACCAAGTACGAGGACATTCCGCCCGAGGTCCTCGAACTGGGCAAGAAGTCCATTCTCGATGGCTTCGGCCTGGCGTTGGCCGGATCGGTTTCCGAGCATCGGCACGCGGTGCTGGAGTATGTAAAATCGCTCGGCTCAAACGGCAAGGCCAGCGTCATCGGAACCAGCCTGAAATCCGCGCCGCGCTTCACCTCGTTTGCCAACGGCGTCTGGATTCATGCCGATGATTTCGATGACACGCAACTTGCCGTGGCCAAAGACAGGGTCTACGGTTTGCTCACCCATCCGACGGTTCCGGTGCTGCCGCCGGTCTTCGCGCTCAGCGAACTTGGGCGCCGCTCGGGAAAAGATCTGCTGCTCGCCTATAACGTCGGGGTCGAAGTGGAATGCAAAATCGGCGAGGCGATCAATCCGCGCCATTACGGCGACGGCTTCCATTCCACCGGCACCTCCGGATCGTTTGGCAGCGCCGTCGGCTGCGCCAAGATGCGCGGCCTCAATGCCCAGCAGACCGCGTACGCGCTTGGCGTGGTCGGCGCCGAGGCCGGAGGCTTGCGCGAAAACTTCGGCTCCATGACCAAGCCCTTCCAGGCAGGGCACGCCGCTGAAAACGGAACCGTCGCCGCCGATCTGGCGGCCCTCGGCTGGACCGCCGCGCCCAATATTCTCGAGGCGCAATTCGGATGGTTCAACGCCGCCGGAGGCGGATACGACAACAACTCCATCATGAACAAACTCGGGAAGCCCTGGACATTCATGTCACCGGGAATTTCCATCAAGCCGTTCCCCTGCGGATCGTTGAATCACCCCGCCATGTGGGAATTTTTGACCATGGTCAAGCAGAACGACGTGAAGCCCGCCGACGTCGCGACGATCGATTGCGGCGCCAATTCGAAGATGACTACGACGCTGCTGCATCATCATCCGACCACCGCCTTGCAGGCCAAGTTCAGCATGGAATTCGCGCTCGCTATTTTGCTGTTGGAGCGTAAAGCCGGACTGGCACAGTTCACCGAGGAAACGGTGAATCGCGCCGACGTGCAGGAGTGGATCAAGCGAGTGAATTTCTACGTGGACCCGGAGGCGGAAGCCGCCGGCTTCGCCCAGATGACCAGCATTCTCAGGATCAATCTGAAGAACGGCAAGGTCATCGCGGGACGGGCGACGATGGCCAAGGGCAGCCCGTCCAACCCTATGTCCTACGACGAGGTGGCCGACAAGTTCCGTGGCTGCGCTGAATTTGCGAAGTGGCCCAAGCAGAAGACCGCGGCCATTATCGAAGCGGTGAAGTCGCTGGAGAAAGCGCCGGACATGAGCAAGCTGACCGCATCGCTCACCGTCTAATTATTTCGGAGTGTCATTTCTGAGCAGGTGCCCCACGTTCGCCCGCTTTTGGCTAACGTGGGGTAGTTGCTTGTTGCCGAAAAAACCCCACCCAACGAAAACCGCGTTGGGTGGGCCACCCGGCGCGACACTCGCTGGCTTTGTCAAAGTAAAATGCAGCCATGAAAGTGCGCGGCTCTACGGCTGCGGCATGCGGAACAAAACTTTATAGCCGCGCTGGAAAGCCCGCAAATGACTGCGCATTGCCTTGCGCGCCCTGGTCGAGCTGCGCGCCTTCAGCCCCTCGAAGAGCTCGCGGTGCTGCTTGTATGCCATTTCCGTGCCGGCAGGCAACAGCAGGCTTTTCGTAATCAGCTCCTGCAACGCCTCGCGAATGTGCTTGAGCAGCTCGGACAAGACCTGGTTTTTGCTGCCCACGGCAATCGCCAGATGGAACCTGAGATCCAAGTGCTGGAAGACTTCGCCGCCCTGCTCGATTGCGGTCTTCATCTGTTTCAAGATCTCGTTCAGAGCTTCTAAATCCTGGTTGGTGGCGCGTTGCGCACACAGGCCGGCCACTTCCGTTTCCAGCAGGATTCGCGCTTCGCTGAGATCGATGATGTCCTTTTCGGTTTTCAATACACCTTTGGCAAAGAGCCGCCCATCGAGATACTTCGAGGGTTGCTCGGAGACATAGCTGCCGCCACCGGCGCGCATGCGAATCAGCCCGATGAATGCCAGCGATTTCAGCGCTTCGCGCAGAGTGGATCTGCCGACTTTGAACGCCAGGCAGAGTTGCGCTTCGGAAGGAAGCTTCTCGCCGGGTTTCCAACGCCCCCGCGTCAATTCAGACGCGAGTTGCACCGTCACTTGCTCGCTCAACGTGACGCGTGACGGAGGGGTTAATCCGGCCGTACTTGCACTTTTCACCAACCGTGCCCCCTGCAAAGTTGCTGCCGTGAGTCGAACCAGGCCGAGGCGGCCATACCACCTGCGATGATCCCGCTGGCTCGCACTCTGACGCGGCCTTCGTGCTTCACTGCCGCGGACCAGCCTTCACCCTGTCCAACCTATCAGACAAGATGCTAATCTGCTTGACGTAAGTAGTCAATCCGGTGTACAAGGTTCGCTATTCGATTTTCAGGACAGACGGGGAGATTAGGAGGAGTGAGATGAGAAGGTTCTTGACCTCGCTGGGTCTTGTTCTTGTTGCATGCCCGCTTTTCGCCGCCGATGGTGTTGCAGCAAAGATGTACCACCAGAATTACAATCCTCTGGGCAATGTCGCTCTTTCCACGATCGTGGCGGCGATCCCGATCCTGACACTCCTGTATTTCATCGCCCTCCATCCGCACAGGGACAAGCAGGGCGTGCGCCATCTCGGCATCAGCGCACCCTATGCCGCCTTCTACGGCGTTGTGGCCGCCTTTCTCGTCTCCTGCCTGGCCTTCGGCATGCCCTTCGCGTCTGCGTTCTCGGCCTTTGCCTATGGCTCGCTCTCAGGCTTTCTGGGCATCATCTGGATCGTCCTGGCGGCCATGTTCCTCTACACGATGACGGTCATCACGGGCAAGTTCGAGATCGTCAAGGAATCGATCATCCACATCTCTTTCGACCGGCGCCTGCAGGTGCTGTTGATCGCCTTCTCCTTCGGGGCGATCATCGAGGGCACCTCCGGCTTCGGGACTCCGGTGGCCATCGCGGGCGCGGTGATGGTGGGCCTCGGCTTCTCGCCCTTCCAGGCGGCCGTGCTCAACCTGATCGCCAACACTGCCCCGGTGGCGTACGGGGCCATCGGCACCCCCATCGTGACGCTTGCTGCCGTCAGTGGCCTCGATCAGCTCACCCTCTCCTCCGATGGCCGGCCGCCAGCTCCCCTTCGTCTCCGTCCTCATCCCCTTCTGGCTGGTGGCCACCTTTGTACTTATGCGAGGGAGGCAAATGGAAGGACGCCTGGGAGGTGTGGCCGGCGACGCTCTGCTCCGGACTATCCTTCGCCCTCATGCAGTTCTTTGCGTCACAGACTGCCGCCTTTCACCTGATGACCGACGTGGTGGCGGGTGTCTTCTCCGTCATCTGCACCGCCCTCTTTCTGCGCTTTGTCTGGCACCCGAAAACCCGTTTCCTCCTCAAGTCCGAGCGTGCGGCAGCCGCAGCCGCCCAGGTGCTGAGGCAGGAGGAACCACACAGCAAGCCCGAAGAGTGGAAGTACCCGTACACCGTCGGCCAGACCGCATATGCCTGGATTCCCTGGGCGATCCTGATCTGCTGCTGCGCCGCTCTGGGGCATGCCGAGCTGGAAGGCCTACCTCAATGGCCTCTTTGCAGCCATCAAGATCAACGACGACCTTCCTCGGCTCAGCCTTCGGCGGAACCCTCTCTCTGCCCGTCTGGGACGATGCCCGCACTCCATAACCTGGTGCAGCGCATGCCCCCTGTTGCGCCGCTGAACGCCAAGCCAGAAGGCGCCATGTTTGCCATCAACTGGCTCTCCGCCGCCGGCACCGGTGTCTTTGTTGCCGCCCTTCTCACGGGTCTCGTCTTGAAGTTGAACGCCGCCCAATGGGGGGAAGCAACCATACGCACTCTTCGGCGCATGAAGATCCCCGTCCTGGTCATCGGCCAGGTGCTGGGCCTCGGCTTTTTGACGCGCTACTGCGGCACCGATGCGGTCCTCGGACTGGCTTTCACCAGCGCGGGCGTCATGTATCCTTTCTTCGCCGCCTACCTGGGCTGGCTGGGCGTCTTCCTCACGGGCTCCGACACCGCTTCCAATGCGCTTTTCGGGAGCCTGCAGCGGATTACGGCGCAGCAGCTACATTTGAATGAAATCCTGATCGTGGCAACGAACTCGACGGGCGGCGTCATGGGGAAGATGATCGACGCCCAGTCGATCATGGTCGCCTGCGCCGCCTGTTACGATGACCCGCACGAGCGCTCCCACGCGCTGGGTCCGATCTTCCGCAAGGTCTTCTGGCACTCCATCGCGCTGGCAGCCATCATCGGCGTGATCGTCCTGCTCCAGGCATACGTCTTCCCGGGGATGATCCCGTCGCCGCCTGTCAAGTAAAGAAATGCGCCCGGGGAGGGCGTGACAGCGCACTTTCCTCCCCGGGATTTTTATCCCGCTCCAGCCTCCGACCCGAGAGTTGCGTTGCACTTCACCTTGCCGCTCCGGCGGAATCAGCATGAAATTTTCGCGGCCAAGTGTGACACTGGTCACAGATTCGCTGTGACTATGAGTGACATGTTTACTAAGTGTGCAATACGGGTGACCTGGAGATACAGGTGGCCTGGAGACTCTGGAGAGCGCAAGCGCAACCGGACGTCCCGAACAAGGAACGTATGACAACCCGTATCTTATTCGTAGACGACGAACCCTCCATGCGGGAGACTTTGCCGCGAATCCTTGCGATGCATGGCTACGAGGTGACTTCCGCGGGGACGGTAGCCGAGGCCCTGTCCAAGATCACGTCCGGCCCTTTCGATGTTTTGATTTCCGATCTCAATATCGGCGAGGCGGGTGATGGCTTTACGGTGGTAAGCGCGATGCGGCGCACTCAACCTAATTGCCTCACGTTTATTCTGACCGGATACCCGGCTTTCGAAACCGCGCTAAAAGCCATCCGCAGCCAAGTGGACGATTACCTGCTCAAGCCGGCTCCCATCCCCGAACTGGTCGATGCCATTGAACGGAAATTGAAGTCCGCGGAGCACAGACCGCTTCGGCCAATTACGTCGAAACGGATTGCCGAAGTCATCCGCGAGAACATCGCCAAGATTGTGCAGCGGACGCTGGCCGCGATGAAAACGGAGCCGGAATTGGCCGCTTTGCCGCTGACGGACGAGCAGCGTATTTTTCCTTTTGCTTCTTTGCTGGAAGAAGTTGCGGGGATGCTGGCGGCTTCCGACCCTGGCAACACCTTAAAGAGGAGCATGCATTCGGCGACCATGCGCGGACACCTCCGGCGTTTGCAAGGTTATTCAATTCCGCTGATCATCGCCAGTTTGCGGCTATTGGAGAATGTGATCTACGAGGTTGTCGGCGAGAACCTGCTGGCACTGGATATCAGCTTCGTAATCTCCGACATTCGACAGCTCAACAACAGCCTTGCGCTGCAACTGCAAGAAACCGCCAGGGCTTACCTGGCAGGCGAAGAGCGCCGATTGGTATTCGACAATTCCGAAAAATGGGCAGGATGGTACTGCGCCGGTTGTTGCTGGAATCGTTCCGAGCCAAAATCGGAAAGTGAGCGCCGCGATCTTGCCGCTCGGATTGATGCCGAGTTCGAGGCGCATATCTGCGAGACCTTCGCACGCGAACACTGGAAATAAAAACACAGGCTGATCCCGCTTGCGGCGCGGCGGTGAACCACATCGCTGCCGGGCACTGGCGTTGCGATAGCTTTCCGCCTCGGAATTCGCATGGTGATTCCCCAAACAACCGGGCATTCCCCGCGCGCCTGATGCCACGGCGATAGCCGCTTAGCGATTGACAACCGCGCCCCATTCCGGCACAGTGGTTTGCTTCGACAAAGAACAGGTAAATATCACCTACTGCGGGCGTGGTGTGTTCCGGCTAGAGCACCGTTAGCGCACTTGATTTAGAAGGATTCATGAACAAGGACTGGCACAAGCAGCACAGAATGCCTCCCGATGCATCGCCGAGAGAGCGGGTCCAGTGGCATCTGGAGCACGCCAAGAACTGTTCATGCAGGCCGTTCCCCAAGGAACTGCTGTCGAAACTGAGCGAACAGGAAAAGCGGCAGTTGGCGGGCAAGGTCGACCGATCTGTCCCATCGACTTGATCGACCTCGTCACGCAGTTGAACGTGAGTACGAGCGATGGCGTTGTTTTCGTGGCGAATCAGTAGATCGTGGTTGATATCTAAATACATTCATCCGTTGGTATTACAGGAGCGTTCCTATGTCCAGACGTGATTTTCTAAAAGCTTCCGCACTTTTTGGAGCTGGCGCACTGGCCGGCGAAGTGATCCTCCCAGCGACTGCGTCGGCCCAAGCCACAAATGCACCCCCGGCGACCAGTAAGGCGCCCGCGCCTTTTGCTCCGGCTTACGGGCCGGGCAGCGCTAAAGGAAGTGTGGCAGAGGTTTATCAAAAGGCTCGCCAAGTCATCTATCCCATCTGCCGCGTCTGCCCGCAATGCGATGGCGTCGCGTGCGCCGGAGAATTTCCGGGTATCGGCGGATTGGGTTCAGGCATGTCGTTTCAAAACAACTTCACGGCCCTGCAGCGGGTACGGCTCAAATTGCGGCCGTTGAGCGGTATCGGACAAGAAACCTGACACCTCGACTGTCATCCTTGGGCAGAAGCTTTCGTTTCCGGCGATGGCAGCGCCGATTGGAGGGCTGGCGGTGAACTTCCCGCATCTCAATGACTGCCGGAAGCGCAATACTTCGACGGCATTATCGGTGGATGCGTCGATGCCGGCACGATGGGATCGGTCGGCGACTTTCAGACCGGACAAGTATGAACGTCACCAAGGGCTAGGTATGACGTCGTCGCAAGATACCAGGGCAAAGTCATTGCGGGCATCAAGCCGCGCCCGAATGAGAACTCTGCTCGGCATCGTCCGATTGGCCGAGGCCGCAAATGCATGGATGATCACCATTGATCATCGATTCCGCGGGCCGAGGCTGGAGGATACTTCGCGGGACATCGCGGTCGAGCCCAAGACCGTTGCTCAACTGCGCGAACTGGTTCGCGCGACTAAGATCCCGGTTATCGTCAAGGGCATCATGACACCTGAAGATGCGCTTCTAGCGCAGGAAGCCGGAGCCGCCGGCATCTGCGTCTCCAATCATGGCGGCCGGGTTCTGGATCACACGCCCGGGACTGCCGATGTGCTGCCTGCGATTGCCGACAAGGTGAAAGGCAAGATGGTCGATTTTGGTCGATGGCTGCGTCCACTACGGCGACGACGTGCTCAAGTATGTGGCCTTGGGCGCGGATGCCGTAATGGTGGGCCGCCACATTATCCGTGCCGCATCACGGAGATGGACGGCCGGGCGTCGGCGCTGTTCATGAAGACGATGCGCGATGAACTGAAGCCGCCATGGTCGTCACCGCGTGCCCGGATGTTGCCGCATCAGCCGTCACATTCTGGCCTAGGAGGCATCCTAGGGAGGCACTCTATGGCTCGCTTTCCGATGGGTCTTCGGCTGGCGCTGGTCTGCCTGTTGCTGTGCCTCTTCTGCTTGAACGCGGTTGGGGAGACGTGAGGACATTCAATTACCGGGGAGGCGGGCAAGGGTCGGTCACCTTCGACCATCGCATGCATGTCTCCAAGGGCTACATCTGTCTGGATTGCCACACGCGCCTGCCGTCGACAGGCACACAGCTATTTCAGACCCGGAAACAAGGGCTGATTTCCATTGCCGACCACGGCAGCGGATAGAAAGTGCTTCGCCTGCCACAATGGCAAAACCGCATTCAGTAAATGCGGCCAATGCCATCGCAAGTAGACGGTTTGTGAGAAAAAGAGAAAAATCCCGCCGGCCCTGGAATGCTCATTCCAGGACCGGCGAGATTATCATGAGTGTCTGGGCAACCGGGAAGGGAAGTCCGACTCGGCTGCCGCCGTGTGTAGCGGATTATTTCTTCTTCAACACGTCCGGGTTTACGCACGTCTCAGGCGGCTCGCCGTGCAGAACCTTGATAATGTTGTTCACCGCGATCCTGCCCATGGCGAGCCGGGTTTCGGTCGTCGACGATGCGATGTGCGGCACGATGACGACATTATCGAGTTCCGGCCAGCCCGGGTTCGATCTGAGGTTCCTTTTCGAAGACATCGAGACCGGCGCCCCAGATCTGTTTTTCCCGCAGCGCCTTGACCAACGCCTTTTCGTCGACCACCGGCCCACGACAGGCATTGATCAGAACCGCGGTTTTCTTCATCAGCTTGAGTTCTTTCTCGCCGATGTAGTGGTGAGTATCCGGCGTCAGCGGCACGTGCAGGGTAAGGAAATCCGACTCTTTCAACAGAGTCTCCTTGTCGACATACGTGGCGCTGAATTGCTTTTCGAAATCCAGGTTGCGGCGGACGTCGGAGTAGATAATTTTCATATCGAACCCCTTCGCCTTGCGCGCAACATTCGATCCGATGCGGCCCAGGCCGGCGATCCCCAGCGTTTTTCCGTCCACATCGAGACCGATAAACTCCATCGCCGCCCAGCCCTTCCACTTGCCCTCGCGAAGGTACCTGTCTGATTCGACGACCCGCCGGGCCGTGGACAAAAGCAGGGCCCAGGTATGAGTTGCCGTGGCGTCGTCGAGCACGCCCGGCGTATTGGTCAGAATCACGCCGCGCTTGGTTGCGGCAGCCAAGTCGAAGTTGTTGAAGCCGACCGCGTAGTTGGCAACAATCTTCAACTGCGGCCCCGCGGCGTCCAGCAGTTCGCCGTCGACCGTATCGGTCACCAGCGTCAGCAGGGCATCGCGGCCTTTGGCCTTGGCTTGCAGCTCCGCTTTGGGCAGGGCGCGATCCTCGTAGTTAACCTCGACATCGAAATGCTTCTTCAACTCGTCGATGTTCGCCTGCGGTATCAGTCTGGTTACGAATACACTCGCTTTCTTCATCTCACCGTTCCGATCGCTGCGAGCTGTTGCCTGCGTTTACGATTTCCGTTTGACTTCGATCTGGGCAAGCTTCTCGTAGAAGCGCACGATGGCGCCGTGGTCGCTATCGCCCATGCCGTCCACTTTCAGCGCCTGCATGATCTCCATGACGGCGGCCGAGAGCGGCAGCGGGACGCCGACGCCGTGGCCGGTTTCGAGAACGTTGCCCATGTCCTTGATGTGCAGGTTGATGCGGAACCCGGGATTGAACTTGCGATCCATCATCAGTGGCGCCTTCGCGTTCAGCACCGTGCTGCCCGCGAGCCCGCCCTTGATCGCCTCGTACACCAGATTCGGGTCCACGCCGGCCTTGGTAGCCAGTACCATTGCTTCCGAAACCGCCGCAATGTTGATGGCGACGATGATCTGGTTCGCCAGTTTGGTAACGTTGCCGGCTCCAATCGCACCCGTCAGCACCGCCGACGCCCCCATGCACTTGAACACGGGAAGCATGGTGTCGAAATCCGCTTTTTCGCCGCCGACCATGATCGACAGCGTTCCGTCGATCGCCTTCGGTTCGCCGCCGCTGACCGGGGCATCGAGCATGCGGATGCCCTTCTTCTTCAGTTCCGCACCCACTTCGCGCGCCACCAGAGGAGCGATCGAGCTCATGTCAACGACCAGCGAGCCGGATTTTGCGCCTTCGATGATGCCGTTCTTGCCCAGCACCACTTCCTTCACCTGGGGCGAATTCGGCAGCATGGTGATGATGACATCGGTTTTGGAGGCCACATCGCTGGGCGAGGCGCCGACTTCCGCGCCAGCCTTCTTAACCTCTTCCACGGCCGCCGCGACGATATCGTAAACGACCAGTTTGTAACCGGCCTTAAGCAGATTCTTGCTCATGGGTTTCCCCATGATTCCCAAACCAACAAATCCAATTTTGTTCATTTTTTATATTCCCTGAGAAATTGAAAGATTTAGGGGAAGCCAAATCCAGAGCCGCCACGTATCCAGCGGCTTTCAGCGGCGGCTAGGTCACCCCGGCGACCGCCAAAGACTTTGGCGTGAACGCTGATACCGCCTGCTTTTCGGGATGCACTTTCGCGGAACCGGTCTAGACTTTGCCTGTTTTCACCAGTTCTGCCATGGCTTCCGTGATGGACTGGTCCTCGCTTGCCGCAAGGCCGCTCACTCCCACGGCGCCCAGAACGTTGCCGGCAGCGTCCTTTAGAAGGTTGCCGCCGGGAAGCGCCGTGAGCGTATCGTCGCCAAAAAAACCGGCCTCGATCTGTTCCTTGTGGAGCCGTGCCAGGAATGCGTCAGTCGACACACCCATCCGCACAGCAGTGTACGCCTTCCGGCGCGAGATTTCGATGCTTCGCACCGGCGCGTTATTCATGCGGGCGAAAGCGACCTGAAATCCATACTTGTCGCACACCGAAACACAAATGGGGCGGCCAAAATCCTTGGCCGCCTTCTCGATAGCCTGAGCGAGGATCTTCTGCGCAGACTCCAAACTCACCATTTCCATAGTCAGTTCTTCTTTCTATCAGTTGATTGCAGTTCACGCTCACATCATTGTACGACTTCCCTCCACGCTCTCCAATGAGCACCGCTTGGGGCAGGCACCTGCACGGTAATGGACTAACTCGCAGCGACGCAGTCGCAGCATTCGCTTCATCCTGCTTGCTCACTTTATGACCACACGAAGTCGCGCTGGCGGCAGGATCGGTGGTCCGATGACCTAACAGACGCTCGTCCGGATCACCGAAATCACGCTTGGAGTGTCTATATCATACGACATGTGTTTTCATCAGCTTAGGAACCATGTTCCGCGACAGGCGAGGCAGCGCGAACGCAGTTGGATGGACTCCAATGGCACAGAACGCGGAATTCCGGATAACCAAATGGCTCCTGCCCGCCGTCCAAATATGAGGACGCACTTGTATCGCCCGGTACGGGCGTCAAAGTACCAAGGGAGAGCATCATGCTTTACTGTGCATCTTGTGGCGCTCAGATCGCCGAGAATGCCGCTTTTTGTCCCGCGTGCGGGAAATCAGTAGGAAGAACCTCGCCAGCTGTTGCCGCCGTTCCGGCGCCGCCCCAGGCACAGCCCACAACCAGCGGTGGCCTCTCCGATAACGTAGCCGGCATGCTCGCCTACGTCACCATCATTCCGGCCATTGTGTTTCTGCTGATTGAGCCCTATAACAAACGGCGCTTCGTCCGCTATCACGCATTCCAGTGCATTTTCTTTGCGATTGCGTGCATGGTTGCGTCGTTCGCCTTGAGGATTATTGCCTTGATGCCGGTGGTGAGATGGACCACCCTGATGCTCTGGCCCCTGCTGGCGCTGGCCGAGTTCGTGCTGTGGATGATCTGCCTGTTGAAGGCCTACCAGGGACAGATGTTCAAACTGCCGGTCATCGGGGACCTCGCCGAGCAGCAGGCATTTACCATCCCGGACGACACTAACCAGGCAAAGGCCGCCTGATCCACCTCAGCACGCGCAACTGCTCAAGACCTGCCCCATTTCGCCCGTGCGAGTGGGGCAGTTTTATGTCTGATAACGATTTCATGTCCGAACGGGCACTTGTCTACGGGCTCTGCCCGACATCTGCAACAGAAGGAGATAGGGGCCACCACCGGTATCGACCCAGGTTAGCGCCGAACTACACGGCGCGGAACCTGGGCACCCGGCTTCCTAGAGCGACGGTTTTTCGGCGCATTTCTGTGAGCGAGTCTTTCAACAGCTACAGGCCTTCTTACCAGTTATCCAGAAACGGTAGATACGGACGCACCGCGTTGTTTTCGCGGGAGAAGCATCTCGGGAATCGGCTCTAATCGGCGGTGCCGGGTTCCGGCAGCATCGATGGGATCCGAGCCGCTTTGCGTTGCGCTGCCCACCAGCGGATGCGATCCATGTAGAGATAGATGACGGGCGTGGTAAAAAGCGTGAGCATCTGGCTCACGATCAGGCCGCCGACAATGGTGATGCCGAGCGGACGGTGCAGTTCGCTGCCGGTCCCGGTGCCGAGGGCGAGCGGCAGGCCGCCAAGCAGGGCAGCCATGGTGGTCATCATGATGGGACGGAAGCGCAACAGACACGCCTGATAGATCGCCTCTTCCGGACGCTTGCCCTCGCGGCGCTCCGCGTCGAGAGCGAAGTCGATCATCATGATCGCATTTTTCTTCACGATGCCAATCAGCAGAATGATCCCGATGACGGCAATGACGGAAAGGTCTGTGCGCGTAATCACCAGCGCCAGCAGAGCGCCGACGCCGGCCGACGGCAACGTCGAGAGGATCGTAATCGGGTGAATATAGCTTTCGTACAGAATGCCGAGGACGATATAAACCGTGGCCAGGGCGGCCAGGATGAGCAACGGCTGACTGGAAAGCGACCGTTGGAAAGCGGCCGCCGTGCCGGCGAACTGGGCGTGGATAGTCGGAGGGCATTCCGATCTGGCGCTGCACATTCAGAATGGCCACCGTCGCCTGCCCGAGGGAGACTCCCGGAGCCAGGTTAAACGACAGCGTAACCGAGGGAAACTGGCCTTGGTGATTCACGCCCAGAGCGGTACTGGACTGCACGAACTTGGCGAACGAACCCAAGGGCACGGAGGTGTTGTTGGTGCCGCGAACATAGATGTTGTCCAGAGCATCAGGGTTCTGGCTGTAGCGCGGGTCGACCTCCATCACCACGTGGTACTGGTTCAACGGGCGATAGATGGTTGACACCTGGCGCTGACCGAAGGCGTCGTAAAGCGCGCTGTCGATGGCGGCGGAGGTCACTCCCATGCGTGCGGCGGTATCGCGATCAACCTGGACATGCGCTTCCAATCCCTTGTCCTGCTGGTCGGTAGCGACGGAGCGCAATTGCGGCAGAGTGCGCAGTTTCGCCAGAAGTTGCGGCGCCCACTGATTCAACTCTTGCAGGTTTTCCGATTGCAGCGAGTATTGGAACTGCAAGGCGCTTTGGCGTCCGCCAATCTGCAGATCCTGAGCGGCCTGGATGTATAAAGTTGCGCCGGGAATTACCGCCAGTTTCTCGCGAAGACGCCCGATCACCTGGTCCGCCGTAACTTTTTTACGTTCTGGATTGCGTTCTTGTAGCGCTTTGAGAGTGATGAACATGCTGCCGCTGTTTTGCAGTCCGCGCCCGCCGGAAAACACCATGACCTGATCGACGGCCGGGTCCTTCTGCACGATGGCCGCGTATTCAGATAATTTCTGCCGCAGGGCGCCAAAGGAGATGTCTTGCGCGGCTTGAATCGAACCCATCAGCCGGCCGGTATCCTGCTGCGGGAAGAAGCCCTTGGGGACGAAGATGTAAAGCGCGACGCTAAGACATAACGTGCCGATGGTGACCGCCAGAGTGAATGGCTGATGACGTAATACCCATCCCAGTCCGCGGCTGTAGCTCTCCAGTATCGAATCGAAGACGCGTTCGCTGGAACGATAGAGCCTGCCGTGCTTCTGCTTCTCGACAGGCTTCAGAAACTTTGCGCACATCATCGGGGTGGTGGTCAACGAGACCACCAGCGAAACCGCGATGGCGACGCTGAGGGTGACCGCAAATTCGCGGAACAAGCGCCCGACGATGCCACCCATCAGCAGAATCGGGATGAAGACCGCCACCAGCGACGTGCTCATCGAGAGCACCGTGAAGCCGATCTCGCGCGATCCTTTGTAGGCGGCCTGAACCGGGCTGTAGCCCTGCTCCAGGTAGCGGGTGATGTTCTCGATGACGACGATGGCGTCATCGACCACGAATCCGGTGGAGATGGCCAGCGCCATCAGCGACAGGTTGTCAAGACTGTAGTGGAGCAGATACATGGCGCCAAAGGTGCCAATGAGCGAAAGCGGCACCGAGACGCTGGGGATGAGGGTCGTCCAAAGATTCCGCAGGAAGACGAAGACCACAAAGATGACCAGGACAATCGAAATGATCAGGGTGTATTCGATATCGCGCACCGAGGCGCGGATGGTGGTGGTCCTGTCCATCAACACCGAAATATCGATGGCCGGCGAGATCGAAGCGCGCAACTGCGGCAGCAAGGCGTAGACGCGATCGACGGTGCCGATGATGTTTGCGCCAGGCTGGCGGAACACAATCATCAAGACTGCCGGCTTTCCGTTGGCAAACCCGGCTGTGTGGATGTCGGCCACGTTATCTTGCACGGTGGCGACATCCGAAAGCCTTACCGGAGATCCATTGCGATAGGCGACAATCAGGTCTCTGTATTGATAGGCCTTCCAAATCTGGTCGTTGGCGCTGATGGTGACCGCATTCCTGCTCGCCGGAAAGCTGCCCCTTCGCCTGATTGGCGTTGGCGGTGCCGAGAGCGGTTCTCACCAGGTCGAGGCCGACTCCGGTGTTGTTCAACTGCGTCGGATTCAACTCGGCCCTGACGGCAGGCTGCGCGGCGCCGCCGACAAAGACCTGCCCAATGCCTTCCACCTGCGACAGCTTTTGCGCCAGGATCGAGTCGGCGGCGTCGTACATATCCGGCTTGGTAATGGAGTCCGAGGTCATCGCCAGAATCATGATGGGCGCGTCCGCCGGGTTCACTTTGCGGTAGGTCGGATTCTGCGGCAGGTTGGAAGGCAGGGTGCCTCGGGCGGCGTTGATGGCAGGCCTGCACATCGCGGGCGGCGGCATCGATGTTGCGATTGAGGTCGAATTGCAAGACGATGTTGGTCGATCCCAACTGGCTCGTCGAGGTCATCTCGGTAACGCCGGCAATGCGTCCGAATTGCCGTTCCAGCGGAGTGGCGACGGCGGAGCCCATGGTTTCAGGGCTGGCTCCGGGCAAAGAAGCGGTAACCGAGATCACCGGGTACTCGACCTGAGGCAGCGGCGCGACCGGCAAAAGAGTGAAAGCCAAGGAACCCGCCAGCAACAGCCCGAGCGTGAGCAACGAGGTGCCCACCGGTCGCTTGATGAATGGCTCGGAGATATTCATGACTACTCCGCTGCTACGGGCTGCTCGATGCGGTTGCCAACCTTGAAACGTGAGAATCGCCGGGAGAGCCGGTCAAAAGCCAGGTAGACGACCGGAGTGGTGTAAAGAGTGAGCAGTTGGCTCAACAGCAGGCCGCCGACAATGGTAATTCCGAGCGGCCGGCGCAGTTCGCTGCCCGTTCCAGTGCCCAGGGCAAGCGGCAATGCACCGAGCAGGGCCGCCATGGTGGTCATCATGATGGGACGGAAGCGCAACAAGCATGCCTGAAAGATCGCCTCTTCGGGCGGTTTGCCCCCCTGGCGTTCGGCTTCCAGGGCGAAGTCGATCATCATGATCGCGTTTTTCTTCACGATGCCGATCAGCAGGATGATGCCTATCAGTCCAATGACATTCAGATCGTTGCCCGTGATCAACAGGGCAAGAATCGCGCCGACGCCCGCCGAGGGAAGGGTGGAGAGAATCGTGATCGGGTGGATGTAACTCTCGTAAAGCACTCCGAGGACGATGTACACGGTGACGATTGCGGCGACAATCAGCCAGGGTTCGCTGGCGAGGGAATTGCGAAACGCGGCTGCGGTTCCCTGAAATCCCGCCTGCACGCTAAGCGGCATGCCAATCTCCCGCTTCACATTATCGATAACCTTGGTGGCCTCGCCCAGAGAGGCGCCCGGAGCCAGGTTGAACGAAAGCGTTACCGACGGAAACTGGCCGAGGTGGTTGATCGACAGTGGCACGTTGGTACGTTGCAGCTTGGTGAACGACATCAACGGCACCTGCGTTCCGCTCTGCGAGCGCACGTAGATGCTGTTCAGAGCATCCGGATTCTTCTGAAACTGGGGGTCGACCTCGAGCACCACGCGATACTGGTTCAGTTGAGTAAAGATGGTCGAAACCTGCCGCTGCCCAAAGGCGTCGTACAGGGTGTCGTCAATCGCCTGGGGCAAAATGCCAAAGCGCGCCGCCGTGTCGCGGTCGATTGTCAGGTCGGCGTTCAATCCGCCGTTAAGCTGGTCGGTTGCGATATCCCGCAGCTCCGGCTGCTGTTTCAGTTTGTCCAGAAAACGCGGAGCCCATTGGGCGAGTTCATTGATGTCGGCATCCTCGATCGCATACTGATACTGAGTACGGCTGAGCTTGCTCTCGACCGTGAGGTCCTGCACCGGCTGCATGTAAAGCGTGATTCCGTGAACGCTGTCCAACTTGGGTTGCAGCCGCCGAATGATTTCCGATGCGGTGTCCTTGCGCTCATCGCGCGGCTTCAGGTTGATCTGAATTCGTCCGCTGTTCTGGGTGGTATTGGTGCCGTCGATGCCGATGAAGGAAGAGAGACTGACGACATCGGGGTCCTGCAGAATCACGTGAGCAAGCTGCTGCTGGCTCTCGCCCATGGCGGCGAAGGAAATCGTCTGCGGCGCATCGGAGATGCCGAGAATGACGCCCGTATCCTGCACCGGGAAGAAGCCCTTGGGCACAAAAACGTAAAGAGCCAGGGTGAGCACCAGTGTTCCAACGGTAATTACCAGAGTTGCGGGCTGGTGCTTCAGAACCCAGGTTAGAGTATTCCCGTAATTCTCGATGACGCGGTTATAAAATTTCTCGGATGTTCTATAAAACCGGGTCTGCCTGGAAGGATCTTTATGCTTCAGCAACTTGGCGCACATCATCGGCGTCAAGGTGAGCGAAACCACGGCCGAAACCAGAATGGTCACGGCGAGCGTGACCGCGAACTCGCGGAACAGGCGCCCCACAATATCCCCCATGAACAGCAGAGGGATGAGCACCGCGATCAGCGATACGGTCAGCGAAACGATGGTGAAACCGATCTGCCCGGAGCCCTTGAGGGCGGCCTCCAGGGGCGATTCTCCGGCTTCCAGGTAGCGGTCGATATTCTCGATCATCACGATCGCATCATCGACCACGAAACCGGTCGAAATCGTGAGCGCCATCAGGGAGAGGTTGTCGAGGCTATATCCGAGCAGGTACATCACGCCGAAGGTCCCGACCAGCGAAAGCGGAACGGCAACACTGGGAATGACGGTTGCCGACAGATTTCGCAGGAACAGGAACATGACCATGACCACCAGTACGACGGTGAGCATGAGTTCAAACTGCACATCGTTGACCGAGGCGCGAATGGTCTGCGTGCGATCGGTGAGCACGGAGACCTTCACCGAAGAGGGCAGCGCCGAACTCAGTTGCGGCAGGATTGCCTTAATGTGGTCGACTACGCCGATGATGTTGGCGCCGGGCTGGCGCTGAATGTTGACAATGACCGCGGGACGCTCGTTCATCCACGCGGCCTGCTGCACGTTCTCGGCGCCGTCGATGACCGTGGCGACGTCCGTCAGCCGGACCGGCGCGCCATTGCGGTAGGCGACGATAACTTCCTTGTAGCCCTGGCTGGTCAGCAGTTGGTCGTCCGCGCCGATGGTGTAGGAGAGGCGCGGGCCATCGAGTATCCCTTTGGCCTGATCGACGTTGGCTTGCGCCAGGGCGGTGCGAAGATCTTCCAGGCTCAGCCCGTACGATGCCAGAGCTGTCGGGTTTGCCTGGATGCGAACCGCGGGCTTCTGGCCGCCGCTGATGGAGACCAGGCCGACGCCGGGGACCTGCGAGATCTTCTGCGCCAGCGTGGTATCGGCCAGATCCTCGATCTTCGTCAATGGCAGCGAATCCGAGGTCAGCGCCAAAGTCAGGATCGGCGAGTCGGCGGGATTGACCTTGCTATAGATCGGCGGGTTCGGCAGATTCGTGGGCAGGTAGCTGGAGCCGGCATTGATCGCGGCCTGGACCTGCTGTTCTTCCACGTCGATGTTCTGGTCGAGGTTGAATTGCAGGGTGATCAGCGAGCTGCCAAACGAACTGGTCGAGGTCATCTGAGCGAGCCCGGGAACTTGCCCGAACTGGCGCTCGAGCGGCGCCGTCACGGATGAAGCCATCACCTCGGGGCTGGCACCCGGGTAGAAAGTGACGACCTGAATCGTCGGATAATCGACCTGCGGCAGCGCCGAGACCGGCAATTGCCTGTAGGCAACAATGCCTACGAGCAGGATTCCGATCATCAACAACGAAGTTGCGACCGGTCGAAGAATAAAGAGTCTTGACGGACTCATTGCCCTGTTGCACCCGTATTCTGCTGCGGTCTAGGTCCCGGGCCACGTGGAACGGACTTCCACCTTGCTGCCGGACTGCAATTTATCCTGTCCGTCTGTAACCACTAACTCTCCCGGCGCAAGCCCGCTGGCAATCGAGACCAGATTGCCTTCGGTGAACGACACCTGCACGGGACGCAGTTCAGCCGTCTTGTCCGGCTTGACGACGTAAGTGAAATTACCCTGCGGCCCACGTTGTACGGCGGCAGCGGGAATGACCGTATTGTCTTTGCGCACCTCAAGCAGCAGTTTCACGTTGACGAACTGGTTCGGCCAAAGCGCCCGCTCGTGGTTATCGAACACCGCCTTCAATTTACCGGTGCCAGTGGTGGTGTCGATCTGGTTGTCGATGGTGAGGAGCTTTCCGGTGGCGAGTTTGGTGAGACCGTCACGGCTGTAGGCCAGCACCGCAAGCTGCCCTTTGGCCATGGCTTTGGAGACTACCGGCAGTTGATCCTGCGGGAGCGTGAACACGACCGCGATCGGCTGAAGTTGGGTGATCACCAGCAAACCGTTTTGATCGGTCGCATGCACCATGTTGCCGATATCCACCAGGCGTAACCCAATGCGTCCACCCACCGGAGCCGTGATTCGGCAATACACCAGGTTGAGCTTGGCGTTATCGACCTGAGCCTGATCGGCGCGAACCTGCCCGTCCAACTGATTCACCGTAGCGCGCTGCGTATCAAGCTGCTGTTGCGGGATGATCTTTTCGGCGAACAAGCCGGTGAAACGCCCCAGGTTAACGCGGGCGTCCTGCAACTGAGCCTGATCTTTGAACAGAGTCGCTTCCGCCTGGCTGAGCGCAACCTCGTAGGGCCGCGGGTCGATCAGGACCAGCAGATCGCCTTTCTTGACCTCCTGTCCCTCCTTGAATGCAACCTGCACAAGTTGCCCGTCGACTCTCGTCTTAACCGTGACGGTGTTGAAGGCGGTGACGTTGCCTAATCCCGTCAGATAGTAGGGCATGTCACGTTTTTCGGCGCTGAAGACCCCGACTGGAATGGCCTGCGGCCCGATTGCTGCACGCGCTCCGCCCGGAGCGCTGCTATTCGAGCTGCCACAGCCCGCCAGAACAGCAAGCGACGCGATCACGCTCACAGCCAGCAGACGGGCGAGGAATCTTCCCGCATACATGGATCGAGAAGGAGTTTCACAACGAAGCTGTACGATTTTGCTCACCGGCATTTGGTCCAAGAATTCCAACTTTCAGACTTTAATGGAATTAGCAGTATGATACCAGCCATCGATCAGCGGAGGGCCGCAATTCCATATTGCCGCCGGCCAGGGTCTCGACGGAATCCGGCAGGCGCGAACGCGCTCCCTCCCTCCGGCTCATAACGATATGAACACCGGAGGTGGAAAGAAAACTCGCAGGGCCGGTTCAGCCCGTGGTCTTGTCCGTGGGGTTGGCGTCTGCCCTCGCCCGTCGCAGGTCGCTGACGTCGCCGATGGCGATTATCACTGAATCTTTCGACAGGGCGACATCATCGGGCGGATTCACGGCCAGATGGGAACCCGACTCGTCAATGTGCTTGAGCGCGAGAAGGAGAATATTGTAGCGCGCGCGCAGGGACAACTCGCCGACGATCTTGCCGATCCAGGGCGAGCCTTCTTCCAGGCAGATTTCTTCCACGCGCAGGGTCCGCGATTTCTCTTGCAGCATGAGATCGAGGAATCCGACAACATGCGGCCGCAGCACCTCACTGGCAAGTCGCAGCCCCCCGATCTGGTTGGGGGAAACGGTCGAGTTAGCTCCCGCCTTGAGCATGCGTTCGGAGAAGCTGACATCGGTGCAGCGGGAGACAATGCGAATCCCCGGGATCTGCTGCCGCACGACGACCGTGATCACCAGATTGTCCTTGTCGCTGGGAAGCGCGGCAATCAGTCCACTGGCGCGAGCCAGGCCGGCTTGTTGAAGCACGCGCTCGTCGGTCGCGTCGCCTATGACGTAGAGCATCTCTTCGTAAGCGCGCCGGCCAAGTTCACGGAGGCGGCGAACGACCTCCTCGGAACTTTCGATGACGACGTGCGGCGTGTCTGTCTTCTGCAACTCCTCCACCGCATGGCGGCCGGTTTCGCCCAGACCGCAGACGATGAAATGATCGTTCAGCTCGTTGATACGCTTGCGCATTCTGCCCCTCCGGAACAGATGACGCACTTCCCCCTCGATGAGAAAGGCGGTCACCTCCGAAAACACGTACACTGCGACAGCCACGCCGATGACCACGATGAAGATGTTGAAAATGCGCAGCGCCGGATTATGGCTGGTGTCGACAAATTCAGAGTAGCCAACGCCCGTCAGGGTGATGACGGCCATGTAGATGGCATCGAGCAGACTGACCGAAGGACCGCCCAGCAGGCGATACCCCAAGACCGCGATCGCCGCGACCGCCAGAAGCAGGGACAACGCGACGAGAATGCGGCGACGTATACCCAAGCGTTAGAACCCGATCCAAGAAGATGCACGCCGGAACGATGGCGTTCGATCCAGCGTGCCAGACATGCTAGAAGCTATAGGAGACTCCAAACAGCGGGCTCAAGTTAGAACGCAACCCTCCCTCGTTCAACTTGAACAGCAAGTTTGCTGTCACCAGGAACTGCCCGAACGGACTGTACTTAAAGCCGATTGAGCCGTCATCGGTGTTATAGGACTTTTTGACCTGGAAGGTGTCGGGATTGGTGGCTTGCACGAGCGTAAAGGGGTTGGGCTGTTCGGTGAAGGTGACCGGGATCAGCGTGGTGGTGCTGAAGACGCGAGTGCCAATCAGATCGGCCGCAACCGTAAGCTTGTGAGTGACCGCCGCATCCACGCCGCCAGAGTAAAGGAACTGGCGGGGAAGGCGAGCTGAAGTGCCGGCGGCAGCGTCGCCGGCCAAGACTGAACTGCCGCTCCATTGGAAGCCCAGATTGGCGTGCGGCGAGACGCGCGCGCGGTAAGAGGCAGCGATGAAGGGCTTGAAGCCAAACGCTCCGGAGCCCAGAAAGTTCTGGGCCTCGCCCGTGGGAGTTCGAAAATCGGCGCCCAGCGCCAGCGCGGCACGCTCGCCGCGAAGGACAGTTCCCTTCACCCGAAAGACGACGTCGCCGATGCCAGTCGCCGTCTGGGCATTTGAAAATGACGCTGCAAGCGAGGTATTGGGCGTCAGATTTGGAGCTGGAGGCGGAGCGAGGCAGTTCACCTTGGTGCAGTCAAACAAATGAACTAGCGTGTTGTTGCTTCCGGCTTCGCCGTTGGGCACGATGGTCGCGACACTGGTAACACCCATGCGCACATTGGAAATCGGAATCGCCACCGAAACATCAATCCGGCTCGTCAAACCGAAGGTCGCGAAGAATGTGAACTGGTGCATCTTCAAGTCCACACTGTTCGCCGTGCTGATGATGTCTCTCTCGTAATACGGGAACCCGTCATTCACATACGCGGGTTGATTATTCGCCCCCAAGACAGACGGCACGGTATTACACAAGTTGGAATTGGTGCTGGAGAGGCCGTTGACGCACGAAGGATAGGTATGCGCCGGGGGCTGAGGAACGGCCGCCGGAGTTCCCGGGGTATCAACGTGCTGAAACACAACCGGAATATGCCGCAGGCTGACGCCATTGAGACTGTTGAAAGGAATGAACTGGTAAGTAACCCCGACGTATATCTTGTGCCGCCCGATGGTCTCGGCGCGTTCGCTCAGGATGGGGCCGAGACTCTCATTGCTCTGCTGCACGATTCCCAAAGAGCGATTAAAGGTGAAGGTGAATCCAGAGGCCGGCGAAGCGAGCTGCAGAAGACTGAGCTGCGTTCCGATGGCTGAATTCAGGGCCGTGAAACTGGTCTGGAAATCGGCGTTGAAGTGCACGTCATGGAAAATCGCCGCGTCCACGTCCACCAGTGGACCGGGGTGTCCCAATCCGGTGGGACCGAAGACGTTGGGCACGGTGCAAATCAGTTTATTGCTGCCGTAGGCGCATGGCGGCGCGCTGGTAGACTGCTGCGCGCTTGCGACCGTGCAGCATATCAGCGCGAACGGCAACGTCGCGAATGCCGCCGGCTTCACTATCCAGATCTTCCGCATCTCCTGCATCCTCACAGATGGAATTGACGGTGCTCCCTGCCTGCCGTAACAACCTGATAAAGAGCAACGGGGAATCGAGAATACGAAAGGGGATTGGATTGCAGAAACTTGGGGCGGGATGTCAGGGGATCGCAGCCGGATTGAACGGGCTGCGAAAAAAGAATTCCGGCGCGTGCGAGGCAACCGCGCCAGGCGCTCAACTGATGCTATCGATGAACCAGACGCCGCCTTTCCTAACCAGCTTGATGGTTACGGTATCGGCGGCAGGTTTTTGAATCCCGCCGCAAAAGGTGAACTGCACGCTGCGGTTGCAACGCACCGAAGCAGAGTCTCCCCAGACCGACGGCACGCCAACCGGCTTCAGGTCCATGTTGGCGGCTGCGGCCTCCTTGAAGGATTCAGCGATTTTCTTGCGATCTCCTTTGGCGAGCGAGGGCCAGATTGCCTGAATCGCGTCGGCATTCTTGCGCTGATATGCGCTCGCCTAGCGCTGTAACGTACCGAGTATCGCGCTGCGATCGGTTGCACCTGAAGTTGTTGAACCCTATCCACGCACTCGGCGGCAGATTCACGGCCAAGTCAACGGCAAGACTCAATAGGTTTGATTTCAACTCGCCGGTCGAGTTCGTCGCTCGCATCGTCCCGTCCGGTACCGATTAGGTTTTCCCGCGATCCCATGCCCGAAGCAACCGTGCGATTCTTGAGCGGTGGCTGGTACTCTTCGAGCCGGGACTGGATATATTCGGCACGCATCAGCGAGAGACTGTCGTTGAGCGCAGCCGAGCCTGTGGGGCTAGTATGCCCCGTAATTTGCAAGCAGGCATTAGTCGCGACCGTTTGTAAGGATATCTGCTGAAGCCACATGCTGTAGTTGCGATCCATGTCGGTAGTAGTGGCGAACCTGACCGATCCGGGCCGGAATAAAAATTTCACAGCTAGTCGCTTCCTGCGAATCCCATAGTCCACAAGATCGCGAAACGCCGCCGCTGCCTCGTCGCCACGCCCGAGTTTGGTCAACGACAGGTAACGACCGTTGTAAACACGAAGCTGCTCGCCTGCCGGTGCTTTGAGAGCCGTCGTATAGAGGTCAAGTGCCTCGGCGTAGTGGCCCTCGTTGTAGGCTTCGCCCGCTTCGCTTACCAACGCGGCGGTTAGTAGTCCATCCAGGTATTCAGGCTTGATAGGATCGCCCACCTTACTAGCCTGGCAGGTGGCGATATAGGACTGGATGCTCGGGTCTTCCATCCAAACCGGGCTATCGTTGAACACGGAGGTTGGTGTCGCATCGACATCCTCTATGCGCGCGCGGGCAACGGACTTTGCGACGATTTTTCCGGTACTGAGGTCGCCCATGACGAGGCAGAATCGGTAGGCCTGGCGCACACCAGTGGTCTTCATTTCCGCGTTCACTGCTGTGAAGGTACCAACGAGGACACGCGGACGCTGCTTCAGGCCCTCTGGACTAATGCTCTTTACGGCATATTGCGGAAAATCGTCTTTGACAATGTGGACGATGTGGTCCTGGATCGTCTGCGTTGCCTTTGACTGGTACCCGGACATGCCATCGATGAGCGGATCGATGAGGACCACGTCTGCATTCGGCGCAGGCGGCGGCGCGGCGGAGAACACCGCGTGGGTAGCTTTGGCGATCGCCTCATTAAAACTCAGGATGGGGGGCGGCGGTGGTGGCGCTGTCGCTTGTGGCGGCGCAGGCAAAGTGGCCGGCGGCACTGTTGCTTGTGGCGGCGCAGGTGAAGTGGACGGCGACACCGTCGCTTGCGGCGGCGGGGGCGAAGTGGCCGGCGGCGTCGCCGCCACAGGGTGCTGCGATCCGCAGCCTACCAGAAATCCGCCGAGCGCGACAAAGACCAGTGAGCCGCGCAAAGCACTAGTGACATGTTTCCTTAAGATAGTTACGTTCTTCTTCATTGAGCATTTCTCCTAACTGTGCACGTGCTGTGAGCGCTTCGCATCGCAACTTCGCGCCTTCTTTGTCGGCGCGAGTCGGAATACTATCGATGAACCAGTTGCCACCTCTCCTTAGCAGTTTGATGGTGACCGTGTCAGTAACAGGTTTCTGAATTCCACCGCGAAAGGTGAACTGCACGCTGCGGGCGCAACGCACCGAAGCAGAGTCTCCCCAGACCGCCGGTTCGCCAATCGGCTTCAGGTCCATGTTGACGGCTGCGGCCTCCTTGAAAGACTCGGCAATTTTTTTGCGATCTCCCCTGGCAAGAGAGGGCCAGACCGCCTGAATTTCGTCGGCATTCTTGTGCTGATATGCGCTTGCGTAGCGCTGTATGGTGCCGAGTATCGCGCTGCGATCGGTCGCCACCTGCATTTGTCGAACCTTGTCCGCACGCTCGTAGGGGTTGCTGGACTTGCCGCGGTCGGCAGAGGCCCTGAACTGCTGCATGGGGTCCGCATTCGAGCCGGAAGGCGCGGCCGGCGAAGCGGGTTGAGCAGCTCCGGCCCGCTCGGGAGGTTTGCCCGGGGATACGAATGGGGGCGGTTCCACCGTTTTCTGCGACATCGAGGCAGGCGGCTCTGCGGGTTTGCCGGGTGGAGGCGGAGCGGACGCCTCAGCGGCAAGATTGCCGCCGATCTGAAAATTCTCGGCGTTTTCAAATCGATGGTTCCAGCGGCTGGACTTGAATCCGTTCTTGCTGAGCTCGATCGTATGCTCGCCGGCGGGCAGCTCACGCGTGAAACGGCCGTTGGCGTCCACGTGGCCCACCGCCTTGCCATCGATCACTACGGAAGCGTCAGCTATACCCCCGGCAATCGATAGAGACGGCGTGCGAAGCAGCGGTTGCAGGTTGAAAACCAGGCCGGTTTCGCGATTCTTTTCGAGCCAGGCAAACTGAACGGGGGCTCGCCGATATCCGGTTTTCTCCACCCGCACCGACACTTGTCTGGCCGGCAGCGGAACTCGCAAGCTGCCATCCGCGGAGGTATGACCGAACTGGCGTCCATTGATGTACACTGTCGCGTTGTCGACACCGGCTTCGACCACCAGGGTGCCGACCTGGCGCTGCGAGTTGAGAAAGATGTTTACGCCCGGCGCCGCTCCCAGCTTGACAATATGAGTGCGCAAATCTTCGTCCTGGCCCAGGCTGACTTCGTGAGTTCCCTCTTCCAGCTTCAGATCGCGGCCTTCGGCCGTCAAGTCTCCGAGCGCATGGCCATCGATGGCGAGTTTGACGGGTGAGCTGCAGTTGCAGTACGCGTGAGCGTTGCCGCCAAGGTTGGTCAGCACGAAAGCGGAGACGTTTGCGGCACGGACTGGCGTTTTCACGGCCGGCAGCCGCGCCGCCGTGGTATCGAAAGCAATCTCGGCGGAGCCGTCCGGACCGCTAATTGCGATCGTGTGATTGCCTGCATCGACATCATCGAGCGTCAGTTGGCCGCCCTGGAGCGTGCCGCGGGATTTGCTGTCCAGAAGGACATCCCCGTTTCCAAAGTTGGTGTTGACATGGACCGTGTTGCCCAGCGGCTTGAGTGAAAGAGTGATGGGGACGGGACGGTTCTCGACGCGGACTGTGCGGATTTCCTGAACATAACCCGGCAACGCCACCTGCACTTGATGCTCGCCTGGCGCGACGCGCAAATTGCAATTCGGGGTGACACACGACTGATTATCGACAACAACGGAGGCGCCATCAGGAACTGTCGTCACGACGATCGCGTTGGCGGTAGCCGCCGGAGGCTTCTGCTGCCAAGGTCTCCAGGCCAGCAAAGTTGCAAGCACGATGACCGCGGCAATGCCCGCGCCAACATAGATTTGTTTTCGCTGGGGAGCTTTTGCCGATGGCGGAGGCAAATAAACTTCAGGGGTTTTCGGGACATCAATCCGCAGGGGCGGCGGCGCGGCAGGAGGGCTCACCGCCGCCGGCGTGACATCGAATGCGGATGCTGGCTGCCCCCCCGCCGCTTGCGGCAGCGCCGGAGTGCTGGTTTCGACGGACTCGATGACCGGCGTGCTTTCCGCCGCGACGCTATCGGCAGGAACCACCTCGGGGCCGGCGGGTACGGCTCTCTCGACTTTGGGTTCGGCAGGCATTACAGCTTCAGCCGTCGATGGCGGAACGGGTGCAGGCTTGGCGGGAGTAGCACTGGTCAAGTTGCCGGTAGCCGGCATGCCTGCCATGGTCACCGAATCTTCGCTATTGGTGGCAGAAGGCGATGACAATGTGGCATGGCCGGCAAACGTCGCCGAACGTGCACTTGCGGTTTCAGAAATCCGGGTTGCGACCTGATGAATCTCGGAGTCACCCGGATGGCGGCCGGCAATAATCCGGGCTCGCTGGGACAAGGCCTCAAGCTCGATGCAGTCGGTGGCTACCTCCGAGTCGTGGCCGAGTTGCCGCAGCTCGCTCACATCCTTTTTGCGAATCAGGTTGGGCGGCGCGTCGGAAGAGGTGGTACCAGGAGGAACCGTCCAGGCTGTCTGATCCGCCGTGTCGTGCGGGGGACGAGGCAGGCTCTCGGTTTTGGCGAGTAATTCGGCGGCCTTCTTCTGCCGCTCCAGACCAAGCGCCGCCTCGTCGCGCATCACCTGGCAATTGGTGCGCAGATCGTCCGGAACCAGCGGCAGCAGGTCGGCGACGCCCTGTAACGTCTCAAGGACGGTGGAATAAGAACGCCCGAGCAGCAGTGTGCGCGCGTTGGTCACGGCTTTTCGCACCGTGGCAGCAGCCGCTTCACAGCGCTGCGATTCAATCTCTTCGGCCGCCTTCTTCAGTTCTTCGGAGTCTTCATATCGGCTACGGCAATTTTCAATTTCCCGCGCCGCCAGTTCGAATTCCTGATTTGCCGCGGCCGCTCTTGCGCGTTGTACAGCCGCGCCGATTGCCAGTGCGCGCTCCTGCTGCTTCCTTGCGGATTCGAGAACGGACTGGACCTGTGCCGATTTTTGCAGTTGATCCGGCTGTGTTTCGATGAACCGGACCGCCTCGGTGAAGCGGCTGGAGCGCATGAGACGATCGGCGGTCGCGACGGCCTCCTGAACGCGGTGCTGAAAATCGTCGAGCTGGCGTTGCGCTTCGGCGAGCAGAATCCGCAGCTCCTCATCCGCATCCTCCGCCAGCTTCGCCTTCAGGAATTCGATCGCTTTCTGGTGTTCTTCCGCGGACATCAAGCGCTGCGCTTCTTGAGCGGCTGCCTCCACTCTTTGCCGGTGGGCGTGCGCGGTCGCCTCTTCGTGCGCAAACTGCAACAGATCCTCGATCTCCGGAGCGTTCAACTCGGCGGAGCCGGACTGCAGAATCGAAATGGCTTCCTCGAAGCTTTTGCGGCGCAAGGCATCCTTGGCGCGCTGCAGGTAATCGTTCTTGCGGGCCTCCAGCCGCTCCTGCTCCAAGTTCTCCTTGACGGCCGTCATCAGAGAAACCAGGGAGGGCTCTCCGGGGAAACGGAGCAAGGCGGCTTGCAGAGTGTTAAGCGCACGCTCGGTCTTGCCGGCTTCCAGCAGTTTGCGGGCGGCCGAGATTTGGCTTTCGATGAACAGGCGCTTCTCGCCTGCCTGGCGCTGCTTTTCGGCGAGCGCCTTCAATTTCATCAAGCCGCGATCCGTGGGGAATCGCAGAATCGCCTCATCGGCCTTGGCGCACGCGACCTGATAGTCGTCGTGATTTAATGCCTCCTCGATTTCGCCGGTCAGCGCTTCCAATTGCTTGCGGCGGAGCTCCTGTTCGCGTCCGGCCGCAGCCAGCGTCAACAGTTCGCGAACCGAAGAGGAAACCGGATCGAGAGCCTCGGCCTTGTGCAATGCATCGAGCGCCGCGGTGAAGTGGCGAGATGAGATCTGGCGCTGGGCTTCGTCGAGGAATCCCTGAAGCTGCGCCTGCCGGTTGCGTTGCTCGATTTCGCGCGCGAGTTCCGCACGCAGGTCCTTGGCCTCCTGGCTGACGGCATCGATGGCGATTGCCTCGGCAATTGCCTCCCAGGCATTGGTGAGGTCTCCGGCGTCGTGCGCCGATTCGGCGCGCTTCAGGGCTTCGCGAAATTTTCCCTGGCGCTCGTAAGACTGGCGAGCCAAATCGCGAAGCGAGGGCAGTTCCGCGTTCGCCGGATCGAGCACGATTGCCTGCTCGAAGTAGCTGAGGGCCCGGCCGAACTGCTTATCGGCACTCGCCTGCTCGGCCTGCACACGGATTTGCCGGGCTTGTTCGCTGCTCTGCTGTTTGGCCTTGAGTTGCTGAATCTCGCGCAGGAGCTCGCGTCCGCGGGTATTCTGGCGGTCGATTTTCAGAATCTGCTGCGCGGCTTCCGTCGCCTGGCTCAGTTCCGCGCGCTGGATCAACTCTTGCGTGCTCTTGATGTACTCCTGGACAACTTTGCCCTTGATCTGCTCCTGCACCTGGTAAAGGTCGGAGCCGAACTCCTCGGCGGTCTGGTAACGCTCCTCTCGCGACTTGGCCAAGGCACGCCGGACAATCGCGTCGAGTTCGCGCGGGTAACCTTGCAGGAAAGTTTCCAGCGGCGGCGGCGGTTCATTGATGATCTTCAGCAGCGTCGAGCCGGTGTCTTTACCCTGGAAGGGCAGCGCATAGGTGAGCAACTGGTAGAGCACGATGCCCGTCGAGAAAACATCGGTGCGGCAATCGACCGGCTCACAGTTGATCTGCTCCGGAGACATGTACTGCAGGCTGCCCAGGAACTGCCCCTGCATGGTCATGTTTTCGTTCTCGACGTGGGCGATGCCGAAGTCGACGATCTTGACCACGTTGTCGGGCAGAACCATCAGGTTGGCGGGCTTGATGTCGCGATGAATGACGGAGGGAACACGCTGATGCGCGTATTGCAGTCCGTTGCAGGCCTGGATGATGTAGTCAAGCTTGTCGAGAAGTGGGATCTCGCGGCGGGAACGGATGATCGACTCCAGGCTCTCGCCATCGAGGTATTCCATGACCAGAAACGGGCTGCCATCCTGATCTCCCAGGTCGTGGACTATGACAATGTTGGGGTGCTGTAGTTTGCCCGTGGACTGCGCCTCGCGGTAAAAGCGCTTCAAGAATCCGGCGTCATCGGCGAAATTGCTGGTGATCATCTTGATAGCGACCAGCCGGCCAATCGCCGTGTCGCTGGCCTTATAGACAACACCCATCCCTCCTTTCCCGAGGACATCGAGAATTTCGTACTTGCCGATCTTGTTGATTTTGGTGGGACCCATGATCGCCGTTTGCAAACCTGCAGAGACTCCGCCTCCGAGGACGGACCTATGCTCTCAGCAAGATGAGCAGAACTGGTTCGAGGTTGGACGGCCCAGAACCAGTGATTGATGAAAAACGAAGTTCCGCCCCCACGGCGGCACCCCGCATCGACCAATGCGGACAATAAAAATAATAAACTAGCCCGAAGCCTGCTGCATCATTAGCTAGCCGGCAACCCGCAGCAGTTCACTTCCGACGAGAACGGCTGCCCCGAGAGGCAGCGGCGTCTTGCCCCGCACCTTGACAAACGTCCCATTGCGGCTGCCCAAATCCTCGAGGACGAAATCTTCGCCAC
This sequence comes from uncultured Acidobacteriota bacterium, assembly GCA_963842345.1. GTDB lineage: Bacteria > Acidobacteriota > Terriglobia > Terriglobales > Acidobacteriaceae > CAWBRT01. The sequence goes on along the minus strand of CAWJGD010000016.1, from coordinate 84,350 downwards.
GTTGCAGAATGCGGGCGTGTAAGCGGCTCATCAGCTTGTCATCCTGAAAGACGTATGCGCCGCGAGTCCGCCCGAACTGCACTTCCGCGGTGCTGAGTGGAAAACGCCCGGCGCCTCGCCCCTTCTCATCCAACCGAAGCAGGGTTGCGACCGGTTGCTGTAGAGCATTCGAAATATCCACGAGTGTCGCTCCCACCTGGGTGGCGGCGGACATGGCGCCGGCGACCTCGCAAAAGCGAAATACCTGCTGTCCATCAGCACGATATCGTCGTCTTGCAGCGTGTATCCGGCGGCAAGCTTGATGAATACACTCTCGGTGCCGCCACTTAGGTCCTCGACGAACAACTGTCCTTCCTCGAGGAAAACGCGCGCGTTCAGCGGCGCCAGGTTTGGATCTGTGGTGAACCTAACATCACCCTTCGTCCGGCCAATCGTGAGGCTCTCCTGAATCGGGTATTCGGCGCCGATACTGCCGTCCTTGCCGATAAGCTGGAGTTTGAATCCCGGCTTCGCGTTCTTCGGCATCACCGCCTGTTGGCGCGCGACCTGAGCATCTTCTCGCGCGCTCCAAACAGCTTCATAGAGGGTTCGCTCTTGCGTCTTGCCTTTCAGCAGGAATCGGCCCAATTCGCGGATCTCGAAACCGGAGTGGCGCACCTGCTCGTACAGCGTGTCGGAGATTACGATCTGCCCCGCGGCGGCGAGGCTTTCCACGCGAGAGGCAACGTTTACAACGTCGCCGAAAATGTCATCTTTCCTGACGATTCCGGTGTCGTAGTGCAGGCCGATGCGAATCGCCACCCGGTCGGACTCGGGGCGCAGGGAATTGACCTGGGCCAGGCTGGTCTGCATCTCCAGTGCAGCTTCCACCGCGCGCGGGCACTCGCTGAAGGCGGCCATCATTCCGTCGCCGATGGTTTTGATGACGCGGCCCTGGCGGCTTTCAACGACGCGGCGAAGCGCATCGTTGCACTGATGAACCATGAGCAACCCGGCTGCGTCGCCGTACTTCTCGAAGTACGCCGTGGAGCCCTTGATGTCGGTAAACATCACGGTGATGGCACGCCGGAGTTTATCAAGTTCCTTAAGGTAACTGGCATCGGCCCGCGCCAGTTCGAGCAGCTTGGTCACCATGGTTCCAGAATCTGGCTCGGTCATAAGATCGCGTCGCGGGCCGCCGGCACAGCAGCACACCCGGAGGTGTATTTTATCCCGCTTTTGGCGGCTGCGGACCGCAAAAGCATTGAGAGCAATTCCAGAGCTGGCGTGATGGCAAACCCGCTCCGGTCCGCAGCATCAAAGCTTAACTGCGGAATACCACACCGGTCGGTGCGATGAAATGCGCTTGCCGGAGATCCGCAACCACCACTCACCGCACGAATGAGGACGACCTCCCGCGCGCATCGGAGCACGGCGTGAACTCGTTGAGCATGAAGATCAAGGTGTGTTTACCGGCCGTTCTCCTGGCGATGTGCTTCGGTTGCGGCCGCGGTTCCAGCCCCGCCGCTCAGCAGACGACGGCGGCACAAAGCCTGGTGCAGAGCGACGTGCAGACGGCGGTGAGCAGCGCCGCTTCCTCGGTGGCCGATCCCCTGGTGATCGCCGTGGTGGATCGCGAGGGCCGCGTGCTGGCTATATTCCGTAAGGCTAACGCCCCGGCAAACGCGGTGGGAAATTTCCAGCAGGTCGTCGCTTCCGACGATCTGGCGGTGGCGCTGGCCAGAACCGCCGCGTTCTTCAGCAATGACCAGGCGCCGCTCTCCTCGCGGACCGTGCGCTACATAAGCGGCATCCACTTTCCGCCGGGCATTACGGACACGCCAAACGCCGCGCTTTACGGAATTGAAAATACCAACCGCGGATGCACCTTGAGCAACAGCTTCGCTCCGGGCCAGGCGATTCAACCGGCGCGGCTGCTCCACGGAGGAACCGGGCTGGGCATCATCACTGGAAAGAGAGACATACTGGACAGCGATCCGACGACGGTCAATCCCGGCGGTGTTCCACTGTTCAAGAACGGCGAAGTGGTTGGCGGGATTGGAGTTGTCGGGTCCACTCCAGAAGTCTCCGAGTTTGCCGCGTTTTCCGGAGCGGCGAACTTCCTGCCCACGGTTCCGCCGCCCGGAGCGGTTGTGATCAACGGAATAACCCTGCCGTTTGTGCTGCAGACGAGTTTGCCGGCAGGCTTCTCTCCCGACCCGAATTTTTCGGGCAGCTATGAAGTTCCGCCGGCCGACAGCGCGGGGCCGGTGCCCGAAGGATATCTGGTGGGGCCGCAGGCAGGCGCTATCGGCGGACTGAGCGTCAGCGATGTGCAAACCATCGTGAGCAACGCCATCAATACGGCGAACCAGACGCGCGCCGTCATCCGCCTGCCCATAGGCCAGCGCGCCCGGATGGTAATTGCGGTGGCGGATCTCGATGGAAGCTTGATCGCGCTCTATCGCATGCCCGATGCAACCGTGTTCAGCATCGACGTGGCGGCCTCGAAGGCCCGCAACATGACGTACTTCGACAGCCCTACGGTGAACCCCGCCGACTTGCCGGGAGTTCCACCGGGCACGGCGGTTACCAACCGGACCATTAGTTTCGGGGCCCAGCCGTTCTATCCACCGGGAATCGATGGCTCACAACCGGGACCGTTTTTCCAACTGTTCGTGCACGATCTGCAGAACCCGTGCACGCAGGGATCGCAGGCATCCAATCCGAACCAGAGTGGAATCGTCTTCTTCCCGGGAAGCGTGGGACTCTACCGTAACGGGGCACTCATCGGAGGATTGGGCGTGAGCGGCGACGGTGTCGACCAGGACGACTACGTGACCAACGGCGGATCTGCGGGATTCGAGGCGCCCGCCAACATACGCGCGGACCAGATTACGATCGGAGGGGTTCTACTTCCTTACCTGAAGTTCCCGCGCAATCCTACGGATTAGCGCGCTGGCCGCCACTCGTCGATCAGATTTGCTACCAGGGCGGTCCACCCGGTCTGGTGCGAAGCTCCCAAGCCTGCGCCATTGTCGCCGTTGAAATATTCATGGAACAGTACGTGGTCCCGCCAATGCGGGTCCTGCTGGAACTTCATGCTTCCGCCATAACAAGGCCGCAATCCGTTGCGATCCCGCTTGAACAGCGAGATGAGGCGGGCGGCAATCTCGCGGGCGAAGTCCTGAAGGCCGACGGGCGCGCCCCTGAACTCGGGAAGGGAAACGGCAAACTCGGGGCCGAATGCCTCGCCAAAGCGCAGCAGCGATTCAATCAACAGATATGTGGTGGGAAACCATACCGGTCCCCGCCAGTTCGAGTTTCCTCCCTTGGTCTTCACCCTTGATTCGGCCGGCTCATACTGCACAATAGTGTCTCCGAAGCGATACGGGTGTTCCAGGTGGTGCTTCGACAGGCTGCGGATTCCGCAAGGCGCCAGGAATTCCGCGGGATCGGTCAAGCGGTTCACCAATCGCGCAAGCTGACAGCGCTCAATCACCGAAAGCAGATAGCGGCGTCCGCCCGCGTCATCGATCATGCAACAAGTGTTTCCAATCAGGTCCTGGCGATTGCGGATGAACCATTCCATGTCGGCGAGAAACGTTGGGTAGGCCTCCAATTCGCGGCGATGAAGCACTTCCACGGCGTAGAGGGGAATCAGGCCCACGAGCGAGCGCAGCCTGAACTTCTCGAAGTTGCCGTTCGGATAACGCAGCACGTCGTAGAAGAAGCCGTCTTGCTCGTCCCACAACTGATAGTTTCTGCCGCCCATGTTTTTCATAGCGGCCGAAATGTATATGAAGTGCTCGAAGAACTTGGTCGCCAGCACCTCGTAAGCGGAGTCGCTTTGGGCCAGCTCCAGAGCAATGCGCATCAGGTTCAGGCAAAAGAAAGCCATCCAGCCGGTGGCATCCGACTGCTCCAGCCGGGCTCCGGCCGGCAGCCCGCTGCTGCGGTCCACGACCGTGATGTTGTCGAGGCCAAGGAAACCGCCTTCAAAAACGTTATTGCCCTCGCGATCCACCCGGTTGACCCACCACGCGAAGTTGATGAGTAATTTATGGAATGTCTTTTTCAAGAACTGGAGATCGCCGCGGCCCCTGGCGCGCTTTTCGATCTGGTAGACGCGCCAGCACGCCCAGGCGTGCACCGGAGGATTCAGATCCGAGAATTCCCACTCGTAAGCCGGGATTTGTCCGTTGGGATGCTGGAACTGCTCGAAGAGCAGAAGCCAGAGGTTCTCCTTGGCGAAATCAGGATCGACCAAGGCCAGCGGGAGGCAGGCGAACGCCAAGTCCCAGGCCGCGAACCACGGATATTCCCAGCGGTCCGGGACAGTCAGAATGCGCATCGAGTTCAGGTGCCGCCAATGTGAATTGCGGATGGTCTTCCGGGACTCCTGCGCGGCAGGATCGTCCAGCTTTTGCGAGAGCCATTCATTCACGTCGAACAAGTAGATCTGTTTGCTCCAGAGCACTCCGGCAAGGGCAAGCCTCTGGATGCGCTTCTCCTCGTCGCTGGCGTCTGGCGGGTGAATGGAGGCGTAAAACTCGTCGGCCTCCGCCCGGCGCTGCCGCACGATCTTATCCACGTCTTCGAGCGAGGCTGGGGATTTATCGGTCAGCCGCAGATGCAGCACAAAAGATTCGCCCGGCGAGAGCATTTTTCTGTAGTGAACACAGGCCTTGCTTCCAACCCGGCCGGGATTGACGCAAGGCTGTCGGTCAATGATCGAGCGATGAAAGCCGTCTTTGGTGTACCGCGCCGAATCCCCGCGAGACGCCGCGCGAGGGCTCTCGCGCGAGTCATTATTCGTGAACATGGCTTCGCCTGAAGCGGGACAGCAAAGGTATCTGTTGCCCAGCACGTAGGGGAACTGAAGGTTCGGAAGCGGAGCACATGGCTTGTCGAGCACACGCAACACGATCTGCCCGTCGGCATCGACAAGCCCGATCTCCGGCTGTGGAGATGGAGCGGCGGAGCGCTCCCAGGTATTGCGAAACCAGAGTTGCGGAATGAGGTGAAGCTCGGCGGGCTCGGGGCCGCGATTCACCGCTTCCAGGCGGATGCAAATATCCTCGGGAGACGCCTTGGCGTACTCGACGAAGATGTCGAAGTAGCGATCATCGTCGAAGATTCCGGTATCGAGCAGCTCGTACTCGAATGCACGATCCGCGCGGGCATTCTCGCGAACCAGTTCCGCATAAGGAAACTCGCGCTGCGGGTATTTGTAAAGGAAGCGCATGTAACTGTGCGTAGGCGTGTTGTCGAGATAGAACCAGTACTCTTTAACATCTTCGCCGTGGTTTCCTTCGTGGTTGGTGAGGCCGAAGAGCCGCTCCTTGAGAATGGGATCGCGTCCGTTCCAGAAAGCAAAGCCGAAGACGAGCAACTGATAACGGTCGCACAGTCCGGCGATGGCATCTTCTCCCCAACGGTAGGCTTTGCTGCGCGCCATATCGTGAGTGAAGAAGTCCCACGCCTCCCCGTTGGCGCTGTAGTCCTCGCGCACCGTGCCCCAGGAGCGCTCGCTCACATAGGGCCCCCATTTTCGCCACGGCTGCACTTGGCCTGAATACGGTTCCAGCAACCGCCGATGCTCGGCAGTTTGCGCCGGGCCGCGTTCACCGCTTTGCGGCCCATCCTGCGCGAAACTCAAGGAAGGCTTGGATGGTGGAAGGCTCACTTTAGACCCGGAAACCCAAGCTACTGGCCGCGACTGGCCACCTGCGAACGCGGTACTAACGCCCGGACTCTCTGCATCTGAGCGGCAAACTGCGGTGCGTTGTACGCCGAAGGATTGTCGAGCTGCTGGAACAGTTTATTGATGGCAGCACGCAGCTCTTGTTCGTTGGCGAGCTTCGCATTCTTTGCGTACGCGACCGCGAGCGTATCGAGGGCCATTGCCGCCTGCTCGGCGGAACGCTCACCTTGCAGCGCGATTTGACTGTCGGCGGCAATCGAGGCCATGACGCGAGCGGTGAAATTCTCATCGTAGCGCTGGGCTCGAAGCTGTTGCACGAGCTGATCCAGCGTGGCTGCGGCGTTGTTAGCGCTGGCCGCAATCTCCTGCGGGCTGGCCCACTTGTTTACCAGCGACGATACGTTGTCTAGTTCAGACTGGATGCGCTGGCCGGTTTGCGGGTCCACGGCATCGGCGAAGTGTCGCAGCACGACATAACGGGCGGCATTCCAAGGGGGAACGCCGGGACGGCGGCCCGCATAACCTGCGGCCTGCCGCCAGCTATCCTGCGGCTTGGTAAGACTGTGGTGGCATGAAAAGCAATCCAGCTCGGCGAATTCCGGCCACTTGGGCGAGCTTGCGCGACGGCTGAGGCGCTGCAAGCTATCGCGCAGTTGCACGGCCTGTCCCACGGCCAGCTCCTGCACGTCATTCCATGGATTCTTCTGCCGGTCAAGCTTCCAGTGGCGCGGCATGACGGCGCTGAAGCTATCAAGCTCGAACGTCAGATCGGGATGCCCGGCGGCAATCATTTCGTGGTCAACCTGCTTGTCGGGCGTGCCGAGATGGCAGGTCAGACACTTCTCTGACCGATTAACGAGATCACGCGTGTCGTACATCCCGAGCTTGATCGACTGCTCATGCTTCCAGTCCTTGGTGGTGTGCGGGCCCAACCAGCCCACGGCGGGGCCGTGGCAATTCTCGCAACTCACGCCATCATCAAGCTGGAACGTGGTCGCGCGCAGCTCTGGCGGCACATGCAGAGCGTGACAGACCAGGCACTTCTCGGCCTTGTTGGGCTGCTCGATGCCCAGGATTTTGCCCATACGCTGCGAAACAGAGTTGGAGAGCACGCTGTAGGCGCGCGCATGTTTATCTTGCGCGGCCCAGATGCTGTATTCATTCTGCGCAATTCGAGTCACGTCTTTGGGCTGCACACCGCCGTGGCAATTGCTCGCGGCGCATGAACCCGGGCCGTTGTACTTGCCCGCGGTGGCGGCGGCGGCAGGCGAGGCCGGTTGCGTTTGCGCGCGCAACGGAGCGGCAAAAGCGAGAAAGAGCATCAACAGAAGGACGGCATGAACAACCGGCGATCTACCAGATCCCATGACTAGTTGCCCTCGCAGGACAAAGCACACAATTCACGATTGGATGCTGCCGCAGCGAGAAAAAGCAGCCCTCCCCGGAGAGGCATGCAAAAGTCCATGCAGAGACTCTGAATATGGCATTGCGGGCACGATCCGGGTCCCGTCTTGTTTCCGTCAGCAGCTATCTCCGGCTGCGCGGACCGCCTCTAACTAGCTCTTAAGCTGAACACTCTTTGAGGAGACGCCGCGCGTGTTTGACGAACTCAGAGCCATCCAGCGGGAGTTTGGGTATTTACCCGTTGAACAATTGCACCGGCTCGCCAAGCGCAAGAAGGTTCCAATCAGCCAGATTCAGGCGGTCATCAGTTTTTATCCGCACTTTCAGCTTGCGCCGGGCCCCAAGCTCGATGTGCGGGTTTGCGCGGACATGAGCTGCCACCTGCGCGGCGCCGGTCAGCTCCGTTCCGGAATCGATGCCGCGTTTGCAGGCGCCAGCGCCGAAGAATTCACCATTCGCGATGTCTCTTGCCTGGGGCGTTGCGACAGCGCTCCGGCGTTTTCGGTCAACGACAGCATCTACTCGGGATTGCCTTCGGAACAGGTGGTGGATCTGCTGCGGAACGCGAGCCTCGGACGACCTCTGCCGCCGCCGGCGCATGCGCGCAATGGCCACAAACTGGCGACCGATCCCTACGGCGGCGCGGGGCAATACTGGGCCGTGCGCCGACTGGTTCAGAGCGGCGACTACGCGGGCGTAATCACGGCCCTCAAAGCCAGCGGACTACGCGGGCTGGGTGGCGCCGGCTTTCCGACCGGTTCGAAATGGGAGATTGTCCGCAACGCCGTTGGCAAGGAGAAATACATTGTTTGCAATGCCGACGAAAGCGAGCCGGGAACGATCAAGGATCGCTTCATCATGCAGCACGTCCCTCATCTCGTTATCGAGGGCATGATCCTGGCGGGCCTGGTTACGGGCGCGCATAAAGGTTACATCTACATCCGCCACGAATACGAAGAGCCCAAGGAAAGTTTGCAGGAGGAAATCACGCGCTGCCGCCAGGACAGGATATTGGGCACAAATATTTTGGGCGGCGAACTGAACTTCGATCTGGAGATTTACGTGAGTCCGGGCGGCTACATCTGCGGCGAAGAAAGCGCCTTGCTGGAGGCGCTGGAAGGCAAGCGGGCGGAGCCGCGAAACAAGCCGCCGTTTCCCGGCATCAGCGGCTTATGGGGAATGCCCACGGTCATCAACAATGTTGAAACGTTCACCTTTGCCGCGGCGATCCTGGCGCGCGGCGTCGAATGGTACAAGTCGCAAGGCACGAACGGCGCGCCGGGCCTGAAATTTGTCGGCGTCAGCGGCGATGTCGTCCAGCCCGGTGTCTTCGAAGTGCCGATGGGAACGTCGTATCGCGACCTGATTTACAAGCATGCCGGCGGCATCGCCGATGGAAAGAAGTTGCTGGGATTTGCTCCTTCGGGTCCGTCATCCGGATACCTGCCGGCGGCGATGGTGGATCTTCCGCTCGATTTCAACGCGGTTGCGGCCGCCGGGTCGATGGTGGGTTCGGGAGCGATCGTGGTATGCGCGGACAACCGCTGCATGCTGGATATGGCGCTGAACTCGGTACGGTTTTTCCGCAATGAGTCTTGCGGCAAATGCGTCCCCTGCCGCATGGGATCGCAAAAACTGGTCAGTCTGCTGACCGCCTGGACGCACGGCGAGTCTTCGCCGGGCGACATGCAACTGATGGAGGAGCTGTTCAAGGCCATGCGGCATGCTTCCATCTGCGGACTGGGCCAGATTATCCATGCCCCTATCGCTTCCGTGCTGAAGCATTTTCCGGATGTCGATTGACGAACACCTGAAGCGAAAACAGTGTCCGGCGGGGTTTGCTTTCGGCCGCAGCGGTGATCCATGGACCAGCCGATTACAGCTACGCAGATTTTCAACAAGTCCCGACGTGAAGCTCACCATCGATGGGCAGTGAAGTCGTTGTCCCGGCAGGTACCACCATATTCGACGCTGCCCGGGTCTACGGAATCACGTTCCTACGCTGTGCCATCAGCAGAACGAAACTCCCGTCGGCGTCTGCCGGCTGTGCGTCGTGGACATTGGCCAGCGCGTTTACGCCGCTTCCTGCGTGCGCCAAGCGGAATCCGGCATGGTCGTCAAGACATCGACCGAAGATGTGCAGTCGCTGTCCGGCGCACGCTGCTGGAACTGCTGATGGCCGATCATCCCACGCCCTGCCAGCGCCAGCAGATGACAGCGACTGTGAACTGGAGCATCTGGCGGCGGAAGCAGGCATCGCGGCTGCGCGTTTTCCGCCGCTGCCCACGCCTCGCGGGCACGATGATCCTCCGCCTCCATCGCTGGTCGATCACGATGCCTGCATTCTGTGCGAGCGCTGTATCCGCGGATGCAGCGAGATCCGGCACAATTTCGTCATTGCGCGCCGCGGCAAAGGCTACCAGGCGGGCATCGCCTTCGACGAAAACCTGCCCATGGGCGAATCGAGCTGCGTCAGTTGCGGCGAGTGCATGGTCTCTTGCCCGACTGGCGCGCTGACGAACAAGAAGGTCGTCGGCAGCGAACTGGGCGGCGAGCCCGTCGCTTACGAAGAACTGAGACAGCTCGGATGTTTTCCAAAATGTCTCGGGCACGTTCCTGAGGCTTAACAGCAATGCGGTCATGAAACGGCATTACAAGGCGGGCGAGATCATCTGCCGCGAAGGCGACTACGGCTCTACCGCTTTCTACATCCTCGAGGGCACAGCGAAGTGTTTCTGTCCAGCCCCATGGGGCAGTCAACACGAAAGGCAGCAGCAGCGGATTCTTGCAAAGCTGAAGTCCAGCCTTTCCGGCCGGCCGCAGAACCGCACAACGAAGAAAACGCGCGGGCGTTCATCCCGATCGACGCGCCGGTAGATCTTCCTCTACGACAACCCGTCGCCGAGCTGCAGGCGGGGGATCTGTTCGGCGAAATGACCTGCATGAATTACTATCCGCGGTCGGCAACGGTGCGCGCCAAGACCGATTGCACGGTGCTGGAAATGCTGCGCAATGTGCTCGACATCCTGCAACGCAACAAGACCTTCCGCGACAAAGTGGAGCAGAACTATCGCAAGCGCGCGCTGGAAGGCCATCTGCGCAGTCATCCCGATCTTCGCGTACGCTTACGCCGGAATTCATTGAGCTACCTGCGAGACCGGATCGAGTTGCGGCGCTATTCACCCGGACAGGTCATTTGCCGGAAGGCGAGGCATCCCACAGTTTCTTCCTGGTCCGCTCGGCTTTGTGAAAGGTCACACAGACGCATCCGGGCGGCGACCTGGTGCTGGGCTATGTCAGCCGCTCCGGCTTCATCGGCGAAATGTCGCTGCTCGGAGGCAGGCGCGCGCACCGCGACCTGCACCGCACTGGATCATGTCGAGGCCGTGCGCATCCGCGCCGACGAATTCCGCCGATGCTCGAGCAGTTTCCCGAGGTCAAGCACGGCCTTAAGAAATTGCGCAGCAGCGACCGCAGAAAACCGCGCCCGGCATCACGAGTGTGCACAACGTCCCGATTGACTCCTTCCTGGCACAGGGCCTGATGGAAGCGCAAAGCTTGCTGGTGTTGGATCTGGAACGCTGCACCCGCTGCGATCAATGTGTGCGGGCCTGCGCGGATGCGCATGATGGCGTCAGCCGGCTGATTCGCGACGGCCTGCGATTGGACAAGTTCCTGATCGCCACTTCCTGCCGCCAATGCAAAGACCCGCTGTGCATGGTCGGCTGCCCCGTCGGTTCGATTCGGCGCAAGAACAGCCTGGAGATGGTGATTGAGGATTGGTGCATAGGATGCGGCCTGTGCGCGAGCAACTGTCCCTATGGAAATATCAACATGCATCCGTTCCAGGTTCAGCAGGACGATCCGTCGCATCCGGGGGAAGACCATTGCGGAAGTGCAGACCAAGGCGACTGCCTGCAATCTCTGTCCCGACCACGACGAACCGAGCTGCGTTTACGCCTGTCCCCACGATGCCGCTCATCGCGTGAATCCGCGCGAATTCTTCGCAGATCTGGCGCAGAGCAGCGATGCCGCGCTCAAAAAGGGCGGATAGGATGCTCATCGACTCCACGCACAGGGCCTGGATCATCGCCTCCGCGGTTGTGCTCGCGGTGGCAGCGGCCGGATATGTGCCGTATGCGCTGCTTTCGGTCCAAGGACCACAGGGCGGCAGCGCGGTTGGCCTTATCTTTGGCAGCGTTGGCTCGGCCTTGATGCTTTTCGCCGGCCTTCTCGGAGCGCGCAAGAAGTATCCCGTCTGGCGGGTTGGGCGCGCAACCACCTGGATGCGCGGGCACCTGTGGCTCGGACTGTTCAGCTTCCCGCTTATTCTGTTTCATGCCGGCTTCCGGCTTGGCTCCGGATCGCTGACACGCGCGCTGATGGTGCTGTTCATCTTCGTGGTAGTCAGCGGCATCGCCGGCGCCGCTTTGCAGCACTGGCTGCCCCGCGTCATCACCGAACGCGTGCCGCTGGAAACCGTCTACGAACAGATCGATCATGTGCGCGGGCAACTGCTGGAGGAAGCGGCCGCGGCCATGAATGAGGTCCGTGCCGCGCTGGAGGGCGATCTCGCGCAGACCGATCAGCAACGTTTGATTGCAGGCGCGGCTGCCGGCACGATGGGCGGAATGACATTCGCTTCCGCCATTGGGGCCGACGAACGGGTCAGCGCCACTCTAAGCGAGTTTTTCCGCGACCAGGTTCGTCCGTTTCTGGAGCAGGCCGGGGGCCGGCATTGCGCGCTGGCGAATTCCGAGCAGGCTGGGGGCATCTTCGAGCAACTCCGCATTCTGGTTCCCAAGAACCTGTGGCCCAAGCTGAACTGACATTGAGAGTATCTGCGAAGAGAAACGCCAGTTGGACCGGCAACGCATTTTCCACCGGGTGCTACACGGCTGGCTGCTGGTGCATATCCCGGCGTCCTACGCCCTGCTGGTCCTCGGGGTGGTGCATGCCGTGGTCGCGCTGAGGTACTGAACTATGCGAGGCGAAGCCTAATGCCAAGCGACGACGATGTGGCGCATGCTGTCGCCGCGCTGAGGTACTGAACTATGCCGCGTGTGCGAAGCGCAAAGACGGCTGCCAGGCGCATTGATCTTCAGTACTTCACCCGGCTGCACGGGTTTCGACGGTGGCGGCGGCTGCTCTCGATCGCCCTGCCCCTGATTGCGGTTGGATGGCTGATCGCCGAACTTGCGGCCGGCAACCGGGACCCCTACAGCAGCGGACCGGTTTCGCCCGCTCACGCTGTCTTCGGAAAAAACTGCAACCTGTGTCATGTGCGCGGTGCAAACTACAGCGCGGGGGTCGACGATAAGGCGTGCCTCACCTGTCATAACGCTCCGGTCCACAGCGCCCGGCAGATGTTTACGCCGCGCTGCACTTCATGCCACGTGGAGCATCAGGGCCGCCCCCGGCTGGCCGAAACCTCCGATGCCGGTTGCACGCAATGCCACGCCGATTTGCACACCAAAGACGGACAGCCGAAGTTCGACGCTCACGTCGCGAACTGGGATAATCGGCATCCGCAGTTCTTGCCGCTGCGGCCGGGACAGTCCGATCCGGGCACGATCAAGCTCAACCACTACGTGCACTTGCAACCCACGCTTCGCGGTCCACGCGGGCCGGTGCAGATGCAATGCGAAGATTGCCACCGCTCAACCGGGATCAATGACCCGTGGCCGTATTCCGTTGCGGCCATCGAGTCAGCCACCCAGCAGACGGTCAGGGTCGCCGCCACCGAGGCGCAGCAACAGAAGCGCCGCTCGACCGAAATCGGCGCAAACGCTTACATGGCGCCGATCAAATATGTGAACCAGTGCGCCGGATGTCACGTGCTGCAGTTCGATCCGCTGATCGCAGAGCCGGCGCCACACGATAAGCCCGAAGTGGTGCGTGCGTTTATCGTGCGCAGCCTCAGCGTGTATGCTGCCACGCACCCCGACGCCATTCGCCAGCCGACCGAGATCAACCCGCAGCAGATCGAACCGATACGCAACATTCTGAGCCCACTGCGTGCGGCACCTATCGCTCCGCCTCCGCTGCCAGCCAATTCTGCTCCATCGCCAAGCAGCGCGGCGCAGTGGGTGGCGCAACGCTCTCTGGCCGCCGAACGGCTGCTGTGGACGAAGAACTGCAAAATCTGCCACGCGCAGACCGAAGAAGCCGACGAGCGGCTGCCCACTTTCGTGAAAGCCGTGATCCCTACGCGCTGGCTCGTCAATGCGGAATTCGATCACCAGGCGCACCGGATGATGACGTGCATCTCCTGCCACTCCCGAACTCCGCAGAGCAAACAGACCGCGGACGTGAACCTGCCGGGAATTGAGACTTGCCGAAAGTGCCATGCAGTCGGCGGAGCGGCGAAGAATGCCGCCGAAGGGCGTTGCTTCGAATGCCACAGCTATCACGATTGGCGCAAGGAAGAACGCATCAAGGGCAAGTTCGATTTGGCGACGCTACGCGGAAAGGGCTCAGCCCGGCAGAGCTCGCCGCCGGATCAAGCGCCCCAGCCAGATCAGAATTCTCCGGCGCCCGGCCGGTGACAACGCTACGATTCAGCTAGAAGCTACCCCACCCTAGCCAACAGCAAGCTAGGATGGGGCACCCGTGCTTTTCTTTTAAGGCGCAAGAGAAAGCATATCCTTCGCTGCTCCACCCCAGCAACTGCAAAAGCGGCCGCCGCCGGGGACCCTGGCTGTGCTCAGGATGACACTCACGAGATTTCTTAATTAATGCGCCGGCGCCTGTGGCTCGGTCCGCGCGCTCTGCTGGCGACTGGCGGGCTGCGCCGCTGGACCCGGCGGATCTTCCGTGACCGTGTAGAGCTGACCATCGCGAAGGTAGAGCCGCTCCATCTCCTGACGATTGAACGGCCGCGCTCCTCTGCGTCCAAAGACGGACAGTTGATTGCCGGTCTCGTCGACGGCGCGGTCGCGATCGATGCCCCGCGACACGGCCAACGCTTCGCCCTTGGTTTTGTAGCTTGCGATCAGCTTCGGCGTGGGCCGCGGACTGAACCCGGCGAAGTTCGGCGTCGATTCTGGAGAAAACAACTGCACCACCTGCAATCCGTTGCGGCCATCCGCGATGAACGCAAACAGACTCGAACTGACCATGCCGATCTTGACGTCGTTGGTATCGTTCAGCTTGCCGCCGGAGTTGAACGTCTGGTCAAGGCGCGGATGCTCGGGCCGCTCGATGTCGACGATGGCGACTCCCTGTTTGCCGGCTGCGATGTAGGCATAGGTGCGAGCGGTGTAGATGTTGCGCGCGTCTTCCATCGGCACCACGGCGCCTTGCACCGGCCGTGGGTTCGCGAGATTCGTAATGTCGAGAACCTTCATGCCGGCGCGATCGACCACGAAGGCATAGCGGAACTGGATGGCGATTCCGCGCGGCTGATCGAGAAACGGCGCGCCAACCTGGGCGACGATTTTGGGCTCAAGCGGGTGATTCAGATCGACCACCACGAGGCCGCGATCGGCAAGAATATAGGCGTAGGTGCCTGCGAAGGCGATGCGGCGCGCTCCGTTCAAAATGCCGTCCGGATTGAAAGCCAGCGCGCGTTTCAGGAAATTGTTGCTCGGGTTGCCATCGAGGAGCGTACCTACGCCCGGCGTTTTATGCTTCAGGTTCGGGTCGCCGATGATGACCAGACCTTCGTATTTGTCGGCAACGTAGAGAAAACCATACATGAGGTGGATCGGCTGCTCTTCGTTTTCCGGGCGGTGGGTGCGCAGCGGATCGACGGCGAGCGTGCTCGGCGATGCCACCGCTTGCGCGTACTTGGTGTGTACGTAGAACCGCTGCCCCAGCGGCGAAACCGGGGCCGTCACCATGCGCTCCGAGATATCCTTGTCGTCGATGTTCGCGACATCGAAGACGCGCAGCCCCTCCTTTCCCATCGCGGCATATAGGTACTCGCCTCGGAGCTGCACGTCGAGAACGTCGCCCTCTTCGTGGAATGACTCTTTCAACTCGCTTTTGTTGCCGAGGTGCTTCTGGTAATCGGAGGGATAGGCGATCTTCTGGAAGTCGCTTCCGAGGATGCTGGGCGGCTCGTCGTGCTCGGCAACAGCAACAGCGTCGTAGCCCTGCTTGCCGTTGGCGACATAGATGTAACGCCCCATGAAGTTCATGAAGCCGGTTCCCTGGAGCAGCGTTTGCGCCAGCCATGCGTTGTTGTTTCCCGTCTGCGAAACGTGGCAATCGGCGCAGGCGCGTGTTTCCTTGGTTCGGACCGTGTGCGGCACGAACGTACTGAATGCCTGTCCACTGAAGCCCTCGGCGGAAACCGTCTGTTGCTGGTAATAACCCCATCCGCGATCGGCGTTTTGCGAGCTGACCAGCACTGCGCAGGCGGATCGCACCGGAGCGACACGATGGCCGGTTACCGTGCCGTCGATTCCCAACATGTAAATGTCGTCGCGCAGAATTTGAAAATTGTAGGAAGTCCAATTGCGCGTCGTAAGCCCTTCGTTGTGCAGCATGGGCATGCGCTGGTTGGCTGTCATCTGGAGATGGCATCCGAAGCAGGTGGGCAGCCACGCGGAATGGCAACTGTAGCAGGTCATGCTCTTATTGCCGTGAGCAAGAGATTTTTCGTCAGCCGAAGTTGTGCCCCAGGTTTTGCCATCCGTCTGGATCGTTTTCGCCAGCCGCGCCTTCTCGTTATAGTGCGAGTCGCCCGGGGTGATGGAGTCCAGCACCTGGATGATCTCCCACTGCTTGTCGCGCTCGAGCATCGAGCGCTGGAACAATTTGCCGTCGCTTCCAATAGAAGCGCCGGTCGCCCCAGGACGTGCGCAACAACGCGAGGTCGGTGCCGCCGGCAGGCGCGGCGGGGCCGGAGGTTCTTCAGCGCCGCGCGCGCTTCGATGGTGCCGTGACAATCGACGCAGTCGACCTCAACCGCATTCCGTGTTTCACCATACAACCGGCCATTGCCGTGATTGTCCTGGCTGAAGTGGCAATCGACGCAGTGCATCCCTTTTTCCAGGTGAATGTCTTTCAGATGCACGGCCTTGCTAAAGCGGTCGGGATCGTCCGGTGAGATCTCGTTCCCTTTCTCATCCAGCAAGCCGCCTTTGCGATCGCGTTTGTAAACCGCGCGGAAAATCCAGCCATGACTGTGGAAGTCGCCGAACTGCGTTGCCTTCAGCTTGCTGAGGAAATCCGGGTCACCGATTTTTTCCAGGAATGAGACATCGCCCCATAGGCCGCGCCTGGCGGAGGCTTCCGGGTTGCGGGTTTGAATCTGGTAAGTCTCCTTCGCAGTCGGGTTGTGCTGCTTGGCGGGATACATTTGCTCGCCATCCATTTCGTTGTCCCACCAAGTGAACCCGTAATAGGTCGTCACCATGTTCGTTCCAGGATGGATGTGACACACCATGCACTGGCTCGACGGTATGCCGCGAGTGAACTGGTGGCGCACCGGATGTCCCGATTGGTTTTTGGGAATTGTCGGGTCGCTGGTGAAGCTGTATCCCGAGTGACCGAAAGCGGCGAAGGGTCCGGAGTGCTCCGCCGATCTGTCGTTGGCATATACGACGTGGCAAGCGGTGCAGCCACTATTGCGGTAATCGCCGGCCTGGTCATTGGTGCCCGGCATATAGAGCAGCGGGTCCAGCAAGCGGGTCTTCTGCAAGCCAAGGAACACCGGATCGGTGCGCAACAGCGTTCCAAAGCCTCGCTCCCCGAGCTTCACGTCCGGTTTGCCGGGATCTTCGTCGGGGTCGGGATTGCCGATCTCGGGCTTTTTTCGTCCACCGCGCTCGAAGATGCGCAACACGTTGCCGGGCTGAGAAATTTCCCACCGCGGCAGCGGCTGAAGCTCCGCGAGCACCCCCTTGGTTCGAGTTTCTTCCGGAGTCGGCGGCGGAAAACTCAGCAGCCGCTGCGGCTGGCCGTCGGCCGAGTAGCTCTCGCCGAAGTGCGGATTCTTGAGCGGAAACGCGCCGTTGTTATATAAGGCCGCTCCCCAGAGCATGGCGCCGTGAGACATCATGCTGGTGCGCACCTTCTGCACTTCCGGCGCATGGCATCCCGAGCGTCCGCAGGTGGTGGCGGCAACCCGGAGGTCTCCCGGATTGACAAACCGTATGTAATTCCAATCCTCTTTCAGCCAGCTTGTATAGGCGCGGACGGGATTCGCGGCGTTAAGCTGGTTGCTCAGAACCCGCGGCT
This sequence comes from uncultured Acidobacteriota bacterium, assembly GCA_963842345.1. GTDB lineage: Bacteria > Acidobacteriota > Terriglobia > Terriglobales > Acidobacteriaceae > CAWBRT01. Next base: position 67,069 of record CAWJGD010000016.1, on the reverse strand, counting down.
GCGGGTGCGCCTTGTTTTTCGCCGCGATATACTCCCTCGATTGCGGAGACAGGTTTTCCGCCACGCTCACTTCGGCATTGCCGCCGTGACAATCCGCGCAGCCCAAGCGCACCGATTGCGAGAGGTGCATCGTGGCGCTATCCGTCTTGGTATGACAACTGCGGCAGCCGGACGATTTGTGGTCCGCATCAGCCTGCGTTTGACGGAGCAAAAGGCCGCTCTGCGCACTGGCCGGGCCAGGCTGCGCCGTCGAGTTCTGTTGCGCAGCGGAGGGGCTTGCTTGCTGGCTAATCGCCGGAGTGACATATCCCGCGATCACGATGAGCAAACTCGCGACGCCGATGGCGGAAACCGCGGCGGCGAATCTGATGAAAAATCGTTGGGCCGTCATCCTCTGCCTCACAACGCACGAAAGCTCAGAACTGCAAACGAAGTCCGACGAACGCCGACAACAAGGTCCGGGAGCTGTAAATCTCCCGCAGTCCCGTTCCCGGAACCAGCGCCGAGATTCCGGTAGTCAGTATGATGTTTTCGGTCAACGGGGGCCGATAGCTAATGCCGGTTCCGAAATCCATGCCGGCGCTGCGGTGCACGGGAGACTGGAACAGCAACAGTTGCAGCGGCTCGGTACGGTCGAACTGCAGATAACTCGCATTCAGGAATCCGCGCAATTTTGGAGTTATATCTGCATCCACGCCCGCGTTGTAAATCCATATTCCAGGATTCACAAAGTTTGCTTGCCCTTGCAGTTTGCTGGAGCGCAGATCCACCAGCAGGCTCATAGGATTGGTCAACGCAACCCCAGTGCTGGTGAGGCGGATGCCTTCGGTGTCGAAGAAGCTGAAGGCGGTTCCCGCGAAATGCGTGTCGTCCACGATGGAGTCGAAGCCGCGAGCGGTGCTCGAGCGCGTCGCGCCGGTTCGCGAACTGCCATCGCCCGACGCGTAAAACACGGAGCTGCGGAAACGCAGCCAGTTCTTGTCCATCGACAGTTCCAGCGCCCCCATTTGCCCGTTCAGGTGCACCGGACGGCCGGCGATGGGATTGAAGTCATCCGTGCCCAGCACCTGGTAGAAGGCATGGCTGACGTTGACACGCTTGATGTGGCCGTTGCCGGTCCAGCCAAGGTAGTAGGCGCGGATGGTGTGCGGCTTCGGAATTCCGTTGGCGGCGACGACGATGCCGATCGGCGCGGGACGCACCAGGAATCCGTTCTTGTCAAAGTGAATATCGCCCTGATCGCGATTGAAGTGGAAACTGAACTGGCTGGTGTAGCCTTTGGCCAGAAAGTCCTGCACGTAGACATTGGCAACCGCCACCTGCTGGTCACGAGGCGCAAAAGTGTTCAGTCCGCTGTTGGTATCCTTCTCGAGCATGTAGAAGTACGCCAGGTTGTAGTTGATGCGGTTGGATCGCAAATTGCCGAAAAGACGCACGCCCGGCTCTTCATCGGAAAAAATGAAGCCGCGGAAGTCGCTCGTGAACTGCTGAATGCCGGCCCGCAGCGACACGAAATCGAAGTTCGGACTCAGGTCGTGGAGCTTCACTTCGAAAAATCCCTCTTGCAGCCCGGTGTGTGTATCGAACCTGTTCGTGCCATCGGCGACATTTACGTTTACGATACCGCGCTCCTGCGTCTGCAGGAAGTTCAGGTTGGTTGCAGGCGTGAAGTGCATTCGGAAGTCGGCCGGGCGGAACGAAGTGTCGCCGTGGGAAAGGTCGAATGAAAACAGGAACGTCTGCCCCATGAACAACTGGCCGTCGCGGCCGAAAAACTGCGGTTCGTTCGGGCGCTGGCTGCCTACATTGCCGGGCGTGGGCAAGCGGCGCGCATCGACGCCCGTGATGCTGGTTCCGGTAAAGTTGAAGAACCACTGCTGCCCGAAGATCGGATAGTCGCCCTTCAGGCGGCCGCGGTTGAACGGATCGTACCAGTGTGACTTGACATAGGGATATTCCCCGCGCTTGTTGTACCGCTGCCAATCGGGCAATTCCACTGTCCAGCGATAGGGCTCCAGGGTGAAGTTTTCGTTTTCGGTCGGGATCACTTCGGGCGTGCCCGGCGTCGGCTGCGGAGGCTGTGCGCTGCGCAGCCCCGGATACACGCTGCCGGCAGTCAGGTCGGGCTGAGGCGCGTTGCGAGCGGGGCCGGGAACTCCGCTGGGGCCGCTGGGGCCGGGAGGTTGGTTGCGCGCCAGTTCAACTTGAACCTTCAACGTGTGAATCTGGGCGGACTTCAAAGACACTGCTTGCGGCGTGGCCGTTAGACCGGGTTCCTCGAACGAGACCTCATAATCTCCCGGCGGAAGATCTCGCAGCCGGAATATTCCTTCGCTGTTGGTCGTGCCCCGGTAGGTCTTGTGGCTCTTCTGGTTGACGGCCCGGACCGTCGCGCCGGGAACGGCACGGCCATCCTGGTCGAGGACGGTGCCGAGCAGCGCGGCATTGCGAGCCCTCTGCCCCGGAATCCGTTGCGCGTCCTGCGCGGCCAAAACGCCGCACAGCCCGAGTAGAGCGGCAAGCAATCGCACGTGGCGGCGGATGCTCTGCGCGCTGAAAAAGGCCTTTTCGACCACGAGATCTTTCCTCGCTTGCCGACTGCGTTTATGCCGCTGGCGCAACGCCGGTCTGAGATCAAATACTGCGGTGATTGCCGGAACCTTACTTCGCCCGGCGAGAGGCGCATGCCTTGGTGCGTTGTTCAGCAGCCGGTCAGGCCGCTTCAACACGCAGCTTCGGCTGCCCGCTATCGATGTTTCGCCAGTGCCGGCCATCTCGCTCAAGCAGATCGCCGGCTTCCTTCGGTCCCCAGCTTCCAGCTTCGTAATCCGGGAAGCTGCGCGGAGGAAGCGCCTTCCATAGGTCAAGCACCGGGTCCACGACCGACCAGCCGGCTTCCACCATCGGGGCGCTTTGAAACAGCGTAGCGTCGCCGATAATGCAGTCGTAAAGCAAAACCTCGTACCCGGTCGTCGGATTCGCCCCGAAATAATCGTTATAGCGAAACTCCATATCCACGGAGCCGATGCGCACCTGCGGTCCCGGGATCTTTGCTCCAAAGCTGAGCGAAATGCCCTCCTCCGGGGCAATGTGGATGACCAACTGATTAGGACGCAGCTTCTCCACGGGGGTATCGCGGAAGAGTAGCAACGGAGCACGCCTGAACTGGATTGCAATTTCGGTGTAACGCATGGGCAGGCGCTTGCCGGTGCGTATGTAAAAAGGAACATCCGCCCAGCGCCAGTTATCCACCTGCATTTTCATGGCGACGAAGGTTTCCGTGCGCGAGTCGGGCGCCACATCCGCTTCGCCGCGATAAGGGCTGCACCCTTCCTGGCCGATGGTGCCTTCGCCATACTGCCCTCGAACGCAGCGCCGCAGAACTTCCTCGGCTGTAAACGGCTGCAGGGCATGCAGAATCTTTGTCTGTTCTTCGCGCACGGCGTCGGCCGCAAACGAGACCGGCGGTTCCATCGCGGTGAGCGTCAGCAGTTGAAAGATGTGGTTCGGCACCATGTCACGCAGGGTGCCGGCTTCGTCGAAATACCCTCCGCGCTGCTCGACGCCGACGGTTTCCGCCACCGTAATCTGCACGTGGTCGATGTAGCGCCGATTCCAGATCGGCTCGAAAATACCATTGCCAAAACGGAAGATGAGTATGTTCTGGACAGTTTCCTTGCCGAGATAGTGATCGATCCGGTAGATCTGCCGTTCCGACAGGATGTTGCAGATTTCCCGATTCAACTGCCGGGCGGATTCCAGGTCGCGCCCGAAAGGCTTTTCAATGATCACTCTGCGCCAGTGGCGCCCGTTCTCCTGGCACAGATCGCACGCTCCGAGCTGCTTTACGATCTCCGCGAAAAACTTGGGGCTGGTGGCGAGATAAAAAAAATAGTTGCCGTGCGTATTGTGGGTCTTGTCCACCTCGTCGAGAATTTCCTTGAGCCTGCCGTAGGTGCCCGCGTCGGCAAACTCGCCGGAAACGAAGTAGACACGGCGGATCAGCCACTCCCAAAGGTTGGCATCGATCGCTGCCGGCGCGAATCGATGCACATCCTGGGTGAGCAGCTCGCGAAATTGCTCGGTGCTCATTTCGTTGCGTGCCACGCCCACAACCGCAATCTCACGCGACAGATGATTGTTGAGGCTCAGGTTGTAAAGCGCCGGAATCAGTTTGCGCGCGGTCAGGTCTCCCGTGGCGCCAAAGATGACCATTACGCAAGGCCCCGCCTGCTTGCCCAACGATTCGGTTGAAGGTGGCTTGCTGCCCGCGGCTATCAGCCCTGAATTCGACATTGAAGCTCCTGAATCAAGTAATCTGCAATTGCGCCCAGCGTGCCGCAGGGCCTAGACGCCCTGCTGTGAAAGTTCGCAGTTTCACCACGGAGTCAGAGCCAGACGCGTCGTCCTGGAACGATAGGAACGAAGCGGCCAAGCCCTCAACAGGCACGGTGCACTCGTACATTGCTTGATGCCGAAATTTTGAATCCGGGGTGCCTGAAGATCTCAAGCTGTTTGCTGAAGCAGATCGCCGGGCGGACGGCGGAAACTCACATCGCGCATCGTCGCCCGGCAGGCACTCGGGATCTTGAAATTATGGCGATCCGAAGGACGTTGAGAGTTGCTGCTTTTTCTGAGGTGCGCGCCACCCCAACACCCCAGCTCGCTCAGGATGATACTCACGAGGTGTGCTTTATTATGCGCGGCATTCTGGGGACCACACTAGGGCACGACCCTACTGAATGCGTTCGAAATCGTACTTCTCCGACCCCAGGGCGGCCAGCAACTCCGCGACGTGCTCGGATCCGCGCGTTTCCATCGTCAGGTCGATCGCCGATTCGCCGAGGCTGACGCCGTAGTAGGTGCGATCATACGAGGTTTCAACGATGTTGGCGCGGTGGCGTGCGAGCACACCCGTCAGCCGGTGCAGCGCTCCCGGGTAGTCCGGCAGATGAATGCGCAGCCTGATCAGACGGCCGTCCTTCACCAGTCCGCGCTCGATGATGCGCGAGAGAATCGACACGTCAAGATTGCCGCCGGAGATGATCGCCACGATTTTTTTCCCGATGCATGAGACCTTGCGCTGAAGCAGAGCGGCAACCGGTGCCGCACCGGCGCCTTCCGCCAGTGTTTTTTCGCGCTCGAGCAGCAGCAGAATCGCGTTCGCAATTTCCTCTTCCTCAACGGTCACGATGTCGTCCACATACTTTTGCACCAGTGGCAGGGTAAGGTTGCCGGCACGGCGCACGGCAATGCCATCCGCCAGCGTCGAGGAAACCGGAAGAACAACCGGATGCTTTGCGGCCAGCGCCGCCCGCATGGAAGGCAATCTTGCAGTCTGCACACCGATGACCCGTATCTTTGGGTTCGTTTCCTTCAGCGCGCAAGCCAGGCCGCTAATGAGGCCACCGCCGCCGATCGCGGCAATCACCACTTCGAGGTCCGGAATCTGCTCCAGCAGTTCCAACGCCAGAGTCCCTTGTCCCGCGATTACCGCGTGGTCGTCAAATGGATGCACAAAAGTCAGCCCGTCTGCGGCGCAACGGCGGAGAGCTTCCTCGCAAGCCTCGTCGTAGTTCGCCCCGTGCAGAATCACGTCCGCGCCGTAACGGCGAGTCGACATCACCTTATTCAGCGGAGTAGTCAGGGGCATGCAGATCTGCGCCGCGATTCCCCTTTTGCTGGCGTGAAAGGAAACAGCTTGAGCGTGATTGCCCGCCGAAGCCGTGATCAACCCGCGTTCGCGCTCCTCGGCGGTGAGTGTGAGGATCTTGTTGAGTGCTCCCCGTTCCTTGTACGAACCTGTCATTTGCAGGTTCTCGAGCTTCAAGAAGACATTGTTGTCAATGAGTTCGGAAAACGTCTCCGAGCGGGAGCAGGGTGAGACAAATACGGAACTGCCGATCCGCTCTCGCGCTTCTTTCACTTTTTGCAGCGTGACCATGAACCTTTCCAGAAATCCCCGACTTTTGTGCGATGGCGTGGGTGTACCGCGATCAGGGCCAATTCCCGTTCTGACAGGCAGAGGACTACGGCCTCCTTAACCCCTCAGGAAGAACACACCTGAGTTGTTTCGCGAGGAGAGCTGCTGGCAACACGGTAACCGTGCGCTGAATCCAATCTGCTGCTTTGATTGTCGCGTTTCACGATCGTTTTGCATTATTGAACGGTCGCGACGTTGACCATCACCCACGATTTCGATTATAACCTTAAGGCGATGAAGTTCCGTGGTCAGTCGCGTCAAAAGGTGGCCAGCATGTGCTGTTGTTGCATGTGTTGCTGTTGCGGGATGGCACCCTCTGGCGCGGGAGACAACGTGGCATAGCGGCAATCTAAATCAGGTTTCGCAAAAGCCCACACGCCAGAAGGATGGCTTGTGGGCTTTTTGTTTTTGGGGAAAACATCATGGCAGAACAACCGAAGGAAACCAAGGCGCAGAAAGTCGAGCGCCTGAAGCGCGAAAAAGATCCATGGGAGCGGCTCGACGAGATCCGCGAGTTCGCCCGCCAGGGGCATGGCTCCATCCCGGCGGAATGGCTTTCCACCTACTTCCGTTTCTGGGGCATTTACACGCAGGGTGATGGAGCGGGCGCCATCGGCGGCAAGGGTGGTGAAGGTTTGGCCATGCCGTTTTTTATGGTTCGCATCCGCATTCCCAACGGCTTTCTGTCGAGCGATCAGGCGCGCACCATCGCGAGCTTGTGTGCCCGTTATGGCAGAGGCGTGGCCGACATTACGGTCCGGCAGAATATCCAGTTGCACTGGGTAAGAATCGAGGACCTGCCTGATGTCATCGAGCAACTCTGGCACGCCGGTCTCAACACGCTGGGCGCGTGCGGCGACGTCACGCGCAACATCACCGGCTGCCCGCTGGCCGGAGTCGATGGCGACGAAGTGTTCGACGCGTCCGCCGTGGTGCTTGAGCTGAACCGCTTTTTCGTCGGCAATTCGGATTTTCGCAACCTGCCGCGCAAGTTCAAGATCTCCGTCACGGGCTGCCGCTCCTGGTGTACCTATCCCGAGATCAACGATATCGGGCTCACGGGCATCATCCGCAGACGCGGCGACCGCGACGAGCATGGTTTCTCGTTGCGCATCGGCGGAGGTCTCTCCACCCAGCCGCACCTCGCCCTCAGGTTGAACGCTTTCATCCTGTTGCGGCAGGCAGCGCCGGTCGTGCGCTCCATAGCGGAGATCTTCAGGGATGCCGACGTGCTCCGCGAAAGCCGCGAGCAGGCGCGATTGAAATTCCTCTTTCTCAAGCACGGATGGAATGCCGACACCTTCCTGGCGGAGATCAACCGGCGACTCGGCTTCGAACTCGATGCCGCCGAACATGAAGATCCACCGAGCGACGTTTTCCGCGACCACGTTGGCATTCATGCGCAGCGACAGCAAGGCTATTCGTACGTAGGAGCTTCCGTGCTGCGCGGCCGCCTCAGTGCCGAGCAACTGCGAATGGCGGCCGATCTCGCGGACCGATTTGCGAAAGGCGAGTTGCGAGCCACCGCCATGCAGAACCTGATCGTCGTCAATGTTCCCAATCAAAATGCCGGGGCATTGGCGCGAGAGCTGGAAGCCATCGGGCTGTGCATCGAGGGCTCTCCCTTCTGGCGCGGAGCCGTTGCCTGCACGGGAACCGAGTTCTGCAAACTGGCGATCACCGAAACCAAGGGCTTTGCCCGCTGGGTGGTCGAGGAACTGGAAGAACGACTCCCCGGTTTTGATCAGCAGTTGAGACTGAACATCACCGGATGCCCAAACAGTTGCGGCCAGCATTGGATCGCCGATCTCGGACTGGAGGGGAAGAAGATCAAGGTCGACGGCAGACTGGCGGATGCCTATTACTTCTGCGTAGGCGGCGCCGTCGGCCGTGAACAGTCGATCGCGCGCCCGGTCGGATACCGCTGCCTGGCCTCGGATGTGCCCGATGCCATTGCGCGGCTCTTGTCTGTCTACACCCGTTCGCGTCAACATGGCGAAAACCTGCGCCAGTTTTTCGCGCGACACAGCAGCGATGAGATCCGTGAATTTCTTGCAGGCGGGGTTATGGTCCCGGTGCCGAGAGATCTTCCGACGGCCACCACGCCGCACGGAATAGAGGGCTGAAGCATGCTGACTTTTTCTCTTTCACTTTTGGAATTCGACCCGGCCACTACGCTCAGCTGCTTGCAGCGGCACCGCCTGCGTCGCGATGAGCACGGGCGGGAGAAATGCCGCTGCGATGGAGGAACCCGTGGGTAAGGTTTTTCTGGTCGGGGCAGGCCCCGGCGATCCTGAACTGTTGACCCTTCGCGCCGCGCGTCTGCTCGGCCAGGCAAATATCGTGCTGCATGACGCGCTGGTCACAAGTGAGATTCTGGCGATGATCTCTCCCGCCGCCAAGATCATCGACATCGGCAAGCGTTGCGGGCGCAAGCTGCTCACGCAAGCTGAAATCAACTCGCTGCTGATCTCCTGCGCCACAACCGTGGAGGTAGTAGTCCGGTTGAAGGGAGGCGACCCCTCGATTCTTGGCCGCGCCGGCGAAGAAATCGAAGCGCTTGCCGAGGCGGGCATTGCTTTCGAAATCGTTCCCGGAATCACCTCCGCACTTGCTGGAGCCGCCGCCGCGGGAATTTCCCTTACCGATCGGCGCTGTGCATCGAGCGTGGTTTTCACAACCGCGCACCGTGGCGAGGGCGCGGATGCCGTCGAGTGGGACAAACTCGTTTCATCCAACTCCACGCTCGCCGTCTACATGCCGGGCAGCGACTACCGCCGCTTGAGCGAGCAACTGCGTGAGGCCGGAATCGAGCCGCGTACACCCTGCGTGGTGATCTCCGGGATCGGCAGACCCAACCAGCAGATGCTCTGGACTGATATCGACAGGCTTGCCAGCCGTGATCACCTGCCGTCTCCGGCAATCGTCATCGTGGGCCGCTGCGCGGGCGTTGCACAGGAAGCGGAAGGCCGTCGCGACCAGACAGTATCCAATCAGGTCACGAAAAGCCGAGGGCTCACCGCTTCATCTACAATCTGAGATGTCTTTCATGCGGCTCAAGCTGGTACAAGTCGGCGAAGAGGTGCTGCGCCAAACGGCACGGCCACTTGCGCCCGAGGAGATTCGCTCGGAATTCATCCGGCAACTGATTGTCGACATGCATGAGACGCTCAGGGACGCGCCGGGCGTGGGTCTGGCGGCGCCGCAGGTTGGCGTTCCCATTCAGTTGGCGATCATCGAAGATATGCCGGAGTACAGCCGGGATATCGGTGCGGAGCAACTCGCCGCTCGCGAGCGTCGCCCCACGCCGTTTCACGTCATCGTCAATCCGGAGATCGCCGGGCATAGCGACGAGCAGGTGGAATTCTTCGAGGGATGCCTGAGCCTGGCGGGCTTTACCGCGCTCGTGCCTCGATTCAGGCGGGTCAGCGTGCGCTGCCTCGATGAGAATGGGGAGCCCAAGGTGATCGAAGCGTCAGGCTGGTACGCGCGAATCCTGCAGCACGAAATCGATCATCTGAGTGGCGCTGTTTACATCGACAGGATGCACACCCGGACATTCATGTCATTGGAGAATTTCACTCGGCGGTGGAAGGACCGACCCATCTCTGAGGTGAAGCGCACCCTGCTTTCGGCGCTCCTGAAAAACTCGTAGTAGTGTCATCCTGAGGTCGCGCCGATTTTGCGGGGTCCCCGACAGGCGCCGTAGTTGCGCATGTTGGGGCGGGCGGCCGAAGGATCTGCTTTGCTTCATGCGCAAACAGCAGATCCTTCGCTGCGCTCAGAGCTTGTGACTTTTTCGGACGGTGCCCCACATCTGCCGCAGTTAGCAGATGTGGGATTTGGGTACCAGTCGAACTACCCCACGTTAGCCAAAGACGGGCGAACGTGGGGCACCAAGCCGAAAGCTCAGGATGACACACTCGGAGAAGAGTTTTTCGGCAGCCTGCTAGCGCTCCTCCGGCTCAAGCGTTGAAATCGGCAGATCCCAGTGCGCCAACACGATCTCGAACCGTCGCTGCTCTTCACGCTTGAATGTCTCCTGGTCCGGATAGAGCTGCTTTTTCAACTCGGCGGAATCCCCCTGCATCGAACTCGCCACGTGCTTGAAGACGATGGTCACGCGATAATCCCATCGCGCCTCTTCGGGCATGTGAAAACGGGGCGCGACCATATCGACGGAAACAATGCGGCCCGCCTCTACCTGCTTCATCAACAGCGGCAGGTGATTCTTGCGAAACAGCCTGAGAAACTCGTCCTGACAGCCCCACTTGAGCTTGTAGTAGTACTCGACTGCATACGGCTTTTCGTGCGCGGCTGGTTGCATATTTCCTCCGTTTGGGCTGCGGGGCGCGCGCTTGGTAGCGCGTGTTAGGGCAGATCAGGCACTCACTCGGAACTGGGTCTGCATGGCGATGCAGGCAAGAGTATAGCCGGGAATGGTGCCGGACTAATCAACAGAGCGCTTAGTTTTGCTGGTGCCGGGAGGGGGGGTCGAACCCCCATGACCTTGCGGTCGGCGGATTTTGAGTCCGCTGCGTCTGCCAGTTCCGCCATCCCGGCTTGCATAGTAGGCGCTTACTACATCAGCAGGTTAATTGATCTTCGCCGCCTTCGCAAGCTGCTCACAGGAGGTCTTCGTGGCCTTCGAAGCCCGCTGCGAGGAGGTATTGCTTCAGTCTCAACCCGCGCACAATTCATCAGGGCAAGACCATTGTTAGGGTTGGTGATCCCAAGAACGATTATTCCAGCGTGTCACCCTGAGGAGCGTCCGTTAGGACGCGACGTAAGGGTCCATGTATTTGTTTTTTCCGGCCTTCGGTGACGCCCAGTGAAAACTGCATAGATCGTCACGTCGGTTCGCAAGGCGCGAACCTCCTCACGATGACACCCGCAGCGCAGGATACAGTATCTCTGGTACGGCTCTAAGGCTCGGCAGCAACAAAAATGGCTGCCGGGGTAGCCGGCAGCCAAAGGTAACTTTTGAAATATCAGGTTACGGCAGAATGTAACGCAGGGCGAAGACCCCGACAGCCTCGCCGCCCTTGGCGGTGCAGGCGTCGAACGCCGAGTACAGCCCGGTGCACTTTCCGGTTGTGCTTACGCTGGTTGCCCAGACGGTGCGCAAAGAGTACTGCAAGTTCAACATTGCCTGGAATGTGCCATAGGGACCACGGTAGAAGCGATACACCGGGGTCACCATGACTTGGTTGATCGACTTGTTGTCGCCAGCATTGACCGTTGGCACGGCAGCGCCGCTGTCGCCATAGCCGTTACCCACGTAGCCAGCGGTACCGTTGGTGCGTTGATAGTACTCCAAGCCGTAGTACATGTTGAAGTCAAACTTCGGCGTGGGGTGGATTTCGAAGCCGCCCATGGCGCCGGCTGACCTGATTCCAAGGAGTTTGTTGGAGCAGTGGGTAGTGTCGGGGACTGAGAGGGTAGCGGCGCAACCGACACCACTACCGCTTAAGGTCACGTCAGCGGTGTTCGAGGATAAGTAGCGGCCAATGCCATAGCCCGCCAAGCTGTTGACGAAGAAGTCAACTTTCTTGGTAACCGGTATAGCGGCGGCGAAACCGAAACCCCCGCCTTCCGTTTTGTTGTTCGATGCCCGCATTGCTGAGAACTGGTGCTGCAGTTGTGGTGGCTGCGGTGGTGGGGGTCAAGAGACGGTCGCGGAAGAAGCGAACCAAACCCTTGACTTCAAAGTGGCCATACTTCTGATCGGTGGCCAATTTCACCCAGATGTCCGGAGCGATGGGAATGGAGGTCTTTTGCGCAGCCAGGTTGTTGACGCAAGCCAATTGACCGGCTTTACCCAGGCGCCGGCACAGTCTGGTTATCTGTAACCGTGCAGGTAGGGGTTACCGGTAGGGTGGGGTTGGCGACGGTGTACGCACCCGTCGAACTGTTAACGTTAATAACAGTAGGCGCGGTGAGGTTAGGGAGCGGGATGCCCGCTAACAAACTAGACGTCGCGGCATCGTTGGTGAAGATAAAATCAGGCTGCGCCAACTTCGATGGCGATCGCCCATTTGTCCTTCGCGAAGTTCTTGGTCACGCGGAACACCGGCATACGGAAGGTGCCAAGGCCGGTGAACGACGAGTTATCATTACCCGTCGCACCCCACTCCGTCAGCGGATTGATCAGCTTGCGGTTCAAATCGTCAATGGTCCTGTACATGCCGCCCAGGACTCTCCAGCCGCTCGCCGTCTGGACCTCGCCAGCTGCCCACCGTATACGCGGCGTCCAGTTGTCCGAGGACGTGTATGTCTGACCGACGAGATTACCGGCGTTGAAGTCGACCTGGAAGTAGCCGTTTATCTTGTTCTGGCCGGCAGGTGCCGTGGTCGTGAAGCCGATTATCGTGTTACGAGCAGTCATACGGAACTCGTTCATAGCGGCTAGAGGCGTGCCGTTGAGCGGAACCGTCTGGTAGTTGGTGGGCGTGTCATTGAGTACAGCCCTGCTACGCCAGAACGCATCTCCTTCGAGGATGCCGATCGGGCTGATGCTGACGCCCTTGTAACGGACGGCCAGCGGGTTCAGCAGTTCTTTAACATCCTTCTGAACCACCGTCAGCGACTGATTAATGGTGGTGGTGCTCGTCTTCAAATCGACCACCGACGAGTTCAGGCTATTGGCAGTCTGCTGGGCCGCGGAAGCCGACTGCTGAGCAGCGGCCGCCTGCTGATTCGCCTTCTGCACGCTGGACTGGAGCTGCGACTGGGTTGACTGTAACTGTGAGTTGCTCTGTTGAAGTTGCTGCTGTAACTGGTTGATCTGTTGCTGCTGCTGATTGAGCTGATCCTGCATCTGCTGCATTTGCGCTGACATCGGAGGCGGCGCCTTCTTTACAGGCTTTTTCGCCTTCATGGCTCCTTCAGAGCCCAGCAGCCAGGTCGAACTCAACACCGTAAGTGCGAGCGTTCCAGCAATAATTCTCCTCATTATCCTCTCCAAAACCTTTCGGGGAATCTTCCAAACAACAACAACTTCAGCTTCGACACAGATAGGGTTTCACCTCGTGAGTACGAAACCTCTTTTGCAAAGCTGGTCCTTCCGGGACCACCTACTCTGCTACCCAAAAACCATTCTAGCCATGACGTAAGTCACAGCATATTGTGATATTAGGTTCTACTGGCACCTTAGTGGTTATAAGATGGCACTAATGTGGAATTCGGGAGTGACGCCTTTAGCGGGGGTTGAGCGGGGCATTTTCACCATGCGGGTTCTGCCGCTCGCGATCGTCCTGTGGCTCCGTCACGTTCGGCTCGTTTGGCGATCACGCGGAGGTGTTCTCTATAAAATCGTCACCTGCGGAAGTGACTATCATCACAAAAGAGCCTACAATGCTGTGATATATACCACCAAAGATTTACCCCACGGGAGTTTTTCGGTTGTGCGACCAACAGGTTTCAGTTGCCTGCTTTCGAGTGCGGCTCGGAACCACTCGGTTGCCGTCAATGCTTTCAAAGCTTTCAAAATTCAAATGCTGGACGGCAATCACGGGCAATCATGGCGGAAACGAATACTAATAAAAGAAAGAGTAAAGAAGTGCGCCGCAGGCCAATCTGTGAGCTAAGTTGGGCGGGGCAAAATTACTATCCCAGATAAGGAGGCGAGAAATGGTACAACCGCCGCTTTCAGCAGATACCAAGAAAGCGATGTTCTCTCAGTTCCTCGGGTTCGGGCTAGACGCCTATGACATGGCGATGGTGGTGGTTCTGGCTCCCATCCTGGCGAAGTTGTTCATTGCGCCGGGTGGAAGCGCGGCCTGGCAATACACCAAGGTTCTGCTGCTTTACTCGATCACGATGGCGGCCAGACCAGTTGGGTCAGCCTTCTTTGGTCACTATGCCGACAAGATCGGAAGGCGCTGGCTATTGATGCTTACCATCGCCGGCGTTGGCGTCATGTCTCTGCTCGCAGGCTTCCTGCCCACTTACGCGACGGTGGGCGCATGGGCCTACTTGCTCTTCAGCATTCTCCGATTCTTAATGGGCTGCTTTTTCGGCGGCGAATACGCGGTGGGCCATACCTTTGCTATTGAGCACGCTCCGCGGAATCGACGCGGTGCCATCGGCGGATTCGTGCAGTCGGGCTTTCCGTTGGGCTATGTCTTTGCGTCGCTTGTCGTCGCTTTGATCTCTGCTATGGTTGGCGATGCCGGCATGCTTGCATACGGCTGGCGCATCGCCTTCGTCACCGGCGTGGTTCCCGTATTCCTGGCTTTCTATATTCGAACCTCGCTGCATGAGTCTCCCGAGTTCGAAAAGGCCAAAGCCTCCGGCAAGGTGGAAAAGGCGCCGTTCTTGACTCTTTTCAAGCCACCGCAACTGTGGGCTTTCTTGCAGGTCTTTGTCTTCATGACCGGCTTGTTCCTGACCGACTACTCGGTCTACGGATACCTGCCCAGCATCTTGAAGCTGGGGGGGCGGGGTTTCAACACTACGACATACGCCTTGATTTACGGCTTCGCTCTGTTCCTGTCGTTTCTCGGCTACAACTTTTATGGCTGGCTGTCCGATAAGACTGGACGAAAGATCCTGACGCAGTGGTACTGCCTGTTTCTCGTCGTATTCGCGGTCCCGGTTTATTACGTCCTCTATCACGCCGCAGTTGCACGCAACCTGGGAATGGCGATTCTTGGCTGCTGCATGGCGGGCATGCTGAAGCTGGCATGGGGAATGCTTCCCGCTTATCTGTGTGAACGCTTCCCAACCAAGACGCGTGCCACAGGCGTGGGCTTCGGATATTCCGCGGGCGCACTCATTGGAGCGTGGTTCAGCATCTATGTTCTATTGGCCCACTCGATCCCGTTCATCAGCGCCATTGAGGGGAAGGATCTGTGGCTGTCGCCGGCGGTGATTTTGACCATTGGCGCAATCATGACGTGGGTCAGTCTGCTGTTCTCGCCGGAGACCAAGGATCTCGAACTGGACCAGGTGGGAGAGAAAGAAGCGACCGCTTACGCCGCGAGGCACACAGTAAGCGTGCGGTAGCAATTTTGAATTGGATGAATTCAGAAACACGGGGACCACCGGCAAGGTGGTCCTCACTTTTTTATCTACCTGCGAGCAGAACCGCTCGGTTGGCGTTAATGCTTTCAAATCTAAACGCTGGGTGACAATCAGGGACAACTAATGACGGAAACGAATACTGAAAAAACAATAGTAGTACGCAAGAAGCAGCCTCTATATAAGAGCCTGTATCTCCAGGTGCTCACCGCTATCGCCATCGGCATTTTGCTCGGGCATTTTTACCCGGCAACCGGCGCGGCGATGCAACCGTTCGGCAACGGATTCATCAAGCTCATCAAAATGATGATCGCGCCCATCATCTTCTGCACCGTCGTGCTCGGCATCTCCGGCATGGAGAGCATGAAGAAAGTCGGCAAGACCGGTGCAATTGCGCTCTTATACTTTGAAATCCTCACCACTTTCGCACTGGTGATCGGACTGCTGATCGTCGACTTCGTGCGTCCCGGCGCGGGCATGAACGTGAATCCCGCCACGCTGGACATGAAGTCGGTGGCTGCCTATACCGGTCCGGGCAAGATGCAGACGACGACGCAATTCCTGATGGACGTGATCCCGGATACGATCGCTGGGGGCGTTCGCCAAAGGCGAAATCCTACAGGTTCTGTTCTTTGCGATCCTCT
The DNA here is from genome assembly GCA_963842345.1 of uncultured Acidobacteriota bacterium. GTDB lineage: Bacteria > Acidobacteriota > Terriglobia > Terriglobales > Acidobacteriaceae > CAWBRT01. The sequence continues at coordinate 51,418 of CAWJGD010000016.1, read as the reverse complement.
TCGGTTTCGCCCTGCACATGGTGGGCGACAGGGGCAAGGCTGTATTCGCCTTATCGAGCAGATCAACCGGGTGCTGTTCAGAATCGTCAACATGATTATGCGAGTGGCGCCGATTGGAGCCTTTGGCGCCATGGCCTTCACCATCGGCAAGTATGGCCTGGGCACGCTGGTGCAGCTTGGCAAGCTGATGGGCTGCTTCTACGCGACCTGTCTGTTGTTCATCTTCATCGTGCTGGGCGCGGTTTGCCGAATGCACGGGTTCAGCGTGTTCAAATATCATCAAGTACATCAGGGAAGAGCTGCTGCTCGTGCTCGGCACTTCATCTTCCGAGGTGGCACTGCCGCGCATGATGGACAAGATGGAGAGAGCGGGCGCGCACAAGTCGGTGGTCGGGCTGGTGATTCCCGCCGGCTACTCCTTCAACCTGGACGGCACTTGCATTTACCTGACGATGGGCGCGATTTTCATTGCCCAAGCCACCAATACGCATCTTGACCTTTTCCACCAGCTCACGTTGCTGGCGGTGTTGCTGCTCACTTCCAAGGGCGCGGCGGGCGTGACCGGAAGCGGCTTTATCGTGCTCGCGGCCACGCTTTCGGCGGTGGGTAACGTGCCGGTCGCCGGCGTGGCGCTGATACTGGGCATCGACCGCTTCATGTCGGAAGCCCGCGCGCTGACCAACCTGATCGGCAATGGCATCGCCACGCTGGTCACGGCGAAATGGTGCAATGAACTGGACGAAGTCAAACTGCACAAGGCGCTCGCCGGAGAAGCAACGGAGCTGAAGAAGAGAAGGTAGCCACGGCATCGGCGTAAGCTCGTTCAACTCTGATGGTAAGTATTTGGGCCGCAGGTCATGCCTGCGGCTCATTTTCTTTATCCCGTTTATCCCGAGTTCCTGCCCGCGGTGAGTTTTTCCCTTCTGAAATGCGATAGAATCTCGCGCATGGCCTTGCGGGTTGCGCTCTTCATTCCTTGCTTTGTCGACCAGCTTTTTCCCCAGGTGGGGCTCGACACGGCTGCGGTTCTGCGCCGTATCGGGTGCCAGGTCGAATTCCCGGAGGACCAAACCTGCTGTGGTCAGCCCGCCTTCAACACCGGCCGTTGGGACGACGCCCGCCCCTGCGCCGAACGATTCTTGCGGGTCTTCGGCAGCTACGAGCACGTGGTCTGTCCTTCGGGCTCCTGCACCACCATGGTGAGGAAGTTCTATCCCGACTTGCTCCAGGGCGAGTTGCGGCAACAGGCGCTTGCGCTCGGCCGCCGGGTGTATGAGTTTTCCGAGTTTCTGGTGCGCGTCGCGGGGGTTCGGGAGGTGGGCGCCGAGTTTCCGCACAAGGTTACTTATCACTCCTCGTGCCATGCCACGCGCGAACTTGGAATCACGGAAGAGCCCCGAATTCTGCTGCGGAACGTTCGCGGCCTTGAGTTCGTCGAGATGCAGCACGCCGACGAGTGCTGCGGCTTCGGAGGCATGTTCGCCGTCAAGTTCGCCGAGATCTCGTCCGCCATGGGCGACGTTAAGGCAGCCAACATCGCGGCCTGCGGCGCCGAGTATGTTGCCGCGATCGATTCAAGCTGCCTGATGCACGTGGAGGGAATCCTGCGTCATAGCAACCGTGCAGCGAAAACCATCCACTTGGCCAGCATTCTGGCCGCGGGGTCCAAATGAGTACAGCCGAGCGCGAGTTTCATCGCAAAGCCGCTGAAAAAGCGCCGGACCTGGTCCACCGCCAAGTCATCCAGCGGAACATGGTCTCTTACGACGTCGCGGTCGACAAAGCCAAAGGCCGTTTCCGCGACTGGCAGGCCGGGCGCCGCCGGGCGCAGCAGATCAAGTGGGAGGCGATCAATAATCTCGACAAACTGCTCGAACAGTTCGAGGCGAAGATACTGGAGCGGGGCGGCCATGTGTTCTGGGCGGCCGACGCACAGGAAGCGTGTAAATACGTGGTTGATCTCGCCCGGCGCCACGGGGTGAAAACCGTCGTCAAGAGCAAGTCGATGGTGACCGAGGAAATCCTGCTTTCCCCGGCGCTTGAAAAAGAAGGCATGCAGGTTTGGGAGACCGACCTTGGCGAATGGATCGTGCAGTTGCGCCATGAGCCTCCCTACCACATCGTGACTCCGGCCATGCACCTCAGCCGGCAAGACATCTCGCGGCTCTTCCGCGAGAAGGTGGACCCCACCATCGACACGGATGATCCGCAGAAGCTGGTCGCGGTGGCGCGCCGGTTTCTGCGGCGCGCGTTTTTCGCCGCCGAGATGGGCATTTCGGGCGCGAATTTCCTGGTCGCCGATGCCGGCATGGTGGCGATCTCGACCAACGAGGGCAACGGGCGGCTCACGACCAGCGTGCCGCCGCTCCACGTCGTCGTCACCGGAATCGAAAAAGTGATACCGCGCATGGAAGACCTTGGCCTCTTCTGGCCGCTGCTGGCCACCTCGGGCACCGGCCAGCCGATTACCACCTACAGCACGCTGATCGGCGGTCCGCGCAAAACCGGCGAGGTCGACGGCCCGGAAGAGTTCCACGTGGTGCTGGTGGACAACGGGCGGAGCCGCTTGTTGGCCGATCCCGAACAGCGCGAGATCCTGCATTGCATCCGCTGCGGAGCGTGCCTGAACGCCTGCCCGGTGTATCGCAACATCGGCGGACACACCTACGGCACCATCTATCCCGGCCCGATCGGCAGTGTGCTCACGCCGAACCTCGCCGGAATAGAGGAATTTCACCATCTCCCCTTTGCCTCGTCTCTGTGCGCCGCTTGCCGCGAGGTTTGCCCGGTGCGCATCGATCTGCCGCTGCACCTGCTGCAGAACCGCCGCAAGGTGGCGGAGAGCGGGATTCCCGGGCTGGCGGAAATGGCCGGATTCAAAATGTGGAGTTGGGCGATGATGTCGCCGCAGCGCTACAGTTTTTTCGGCTCTCTCAGCCGCATGGGAATGCGCATGATCAAAGCGCTGGGCCTGAGCGGAAGCCCGCTTGACCCGATGCGCCCGTGGACTAAATACCGGGCAGCGCTGCCGGCGCCGCGGCAATCATTCCGCGAGTTGTGGAGAAAACAGCGAGTTGCGGAGAAACCGGAATGACAAAATTGAAAATCCCAGCCGCGAGCACATTCTGAGCCGCATTCGCGAGGCACTGCGCACGCCGGCGCCGCCGGTGGACATGACTCCGGTACCGCTGGAAGAGATCTTCGAGCCGGTTGCCGATGTCGATGTCTTGGGGCGATTCCTCGCCGAGTGCCAGACGAATCTGATGGAAGCCGTCGTGACCGCCAATACCGCGGAGAGCGCGGAACGGCTCGCCGGCCTGTTGACGGCGCTGCCGGAAGGCGAAATCTTTCTCCAGGACGCGCCCGCCATCCGTGAGATTGCCAAGCCGATCGAAGGCCGAAGCAGCCTGCGCTGGTCGAGCCAGGGAGCGCCGGGCGAGAGCTGCCAGGCAACCGTAACGCTGGCCGAAGCCTTCGTAGCGCAAACCGGTTCGGTGCTCACCTCGTCCAATTGCGGCGGCCGCGGCGCTTCGGTGGTGCCGCCTACGCATATCGTCTATGGCGGTGTCAGCCAGATCGTCCCTGATGTTACGGCGGCCCTGCGCCTGGTCAACGAGAAGGGACTGCCGGCGCAAAGCTCTTACGTCGGCCTCATCAGCGGCTCAAGCCGCACGGCCGACATCGAGAAGATTCTGGTGCAGGGCGCACACGGACCGCGGCGGCTGGTGGTAATCCTTCAGCGCGAGTGAGGGGGAGAACATCACCTCCAGGTTAGCGTTGAACAGCCCGGCGCGGAACCTGGGGCACCCGGGGTACCCGCAGGTGGCCCACATTTGCCGCAGTTGCTAATGTGGGGACTCGAAGAAGCTTGTGTGTCGGATAGACAGGCGCTATGCCAATAGGACTGCGGCGTTATCATCAATCGAAGCAGGCGCGTTCGTCACATTCACTTGCTATCACCGACTTCTCGTGCAAGCGCGGCAGTGAAATGACCTCCCACATTAAGGGCTGAAGCCCTAAATGTGGGCCACCAGGCGCGATTCCTCTGCCCAGGTTAATGCCGAACTGTGCGGCGCGGCACCTGGGGCACCCGGCAAATGGAAGGAAAGTCCTAGCCGGGCTATAGTCCCATGGACCAGGAGCGGCTGGCGAAGTCGGTGAGGCTCAACAGCAGCATAATCAGCAACCAGAGGATGCCGGCGATGATCACGATCTTAGTGATCGCGGGCGAGTAGCGCACTTCCATGAAGAACAGCGCCACCAGAATCGACTTGATGGTCGCGATGACGAGCGCCACCACGATGCTGAAGGCTCCCAGGTTGAGGTACGCGACAGCAACCGTGATGCTGGTAAGAATCAGCAGTGCAATCCAGACGCTGGTGAAGGTTTTGACCGAAGTAATTGGTTCAGACATTCAGAACCCTCCTCCAACGTGCTGGTGGCTGATCAGGTAGAGCAGAGGAAACAGCCAGATCCAGACGATATCTACGAAGTGCCAGTAGAGTCCGCCGATTTCGACGGGGTTGTAATACTCCGAGCTGTACGCGCCGCGCCAGGCATTGATCATCAGGAACAGCACCATGCCGCAGCCGATAATCATGTGCAGGGCGTGCAGCCCGGTCATGGCGAAGTACAGGGAAAAGAAAATCTGTGTATGTCGCGGGTCGGTGCCCTCGAACTGAAATGCCGGTCCGGGAACTTCTCTCGCCACCCAGTGTTCGTGGTACTCGATGGCCTTTACGCCCATGAACGCGAGCCCGAGCAGCATGGTCACCAGCAGGAAAATGACCGTCAGTTTGCGCTGATTGATCTTGGCGGCGCGAACCGCCAGCACCATGGTCAGCGAACTGCAGATCAGCACCGCCGTGTTCAGCGCGCCGAGGCTGATATTCATGTGCCGGCTTCCTTCCAGAAAAGCCGTGGGATAGAGAAACCGGTAAAGCATGTACGAAAGAAACAGACCACCGAAGAACATGATTTCGGTGACGAGGAAGATCCACATGCCGAAGGACGCCGTATCGCGCTGCTGGTCCATGTCGGCGAAGTGGTGGCGCAGTTCGTGGGCCGGCGTCTGGCTAGCGTGCAATGGGGACCTCCTGGGGCTTGTCCAGCTCGTCGTAGTTGTAGGCTTCCCAAGTCACCACCGGGGTCACGTCAAAGTTGAATGTCGGCGGAGGCGAAGCCGCCTGCCACTCCAATCCGGCGGCGTTCCACGGGTTCGGAGGCGCATTCTGGCCGTAGCGCAGCGACCACAGGAAATAAATCATCGGCAGCACGTAGCCGACGGCCAGGACGGAAGCGCCGGCGGTCGAGAGCACATTGAGCACCTGAAATTCCGGAGGGTACGACTGATACCGCCGCGGCATGCCCATGTAGCCCAGCACGAACTGCGGGAAGAACGTCAGGTTAAAGCCGAAGAACACGAACATGGCCGACAGCTTCGCCCACGCCTCCGGATACAGCTTGCCGCTGATCTTGGGCCACCAGAAGTGCAATCCGCCCATGTAGGCCATGACCATGCCTCCCACCATGATGTAGTGGAAGTGGGCAATGATGAAGTAGGTGTCGTGCACATGCACGTCAACCCCGAGGCAGGCGAGAAACAACCCCGTCAGGCCGCCTATGGTGAACAGGCCGATGAAACCCAAGGCATACAGCATCGGCGTATCGAAGCGGATCGAGCCCTTGTACATCGTCGCCGTCCAGTTGAAGACCTTGATGGCGGATGGAATCGCGACGAAAAAGCTCAGCAGCGAGAAGACCAGCGCGGCGTAAAGCGAGATGCCGGCGACGAACATGTGGTGAGCCCACACCAGGAAGCCGAGAACCGCAATGCCAATGCTGGCCAGCGCCACCGCGTTGTAGCCGAATACCCGCTTGCGCGAAAAACAAGCCACGATTTCGCTGACCACGCCCATGCCGGGCAGGATCATGATGTACACCGCCGGGTGCGAGTAGAACCAGAAGAGGTGCTGGAAGAGCAGCGGGTCGCCGCCCAGTGCCGGATTGAAGACGCCGATGTTGAAGGCGCGCTCCAATGCCACCAGCAGCAGCGTGATCGCCAACACCGGCGTGCCCAGCACCATGATGACCGCCGCCGCATAATTCGACCAGAGGAACAAGGGCAGCCGCTGCCAGGTCATCCCGGGGGCGCGCATGCGGTGAATGGTGACGATGAAGTTCAGGCCGGTAAAGATCGAAGAGAAGCCGGCGATGAACACCGAAAGCGCTCCGGTGATGACGTGCGTGTTTGAGAACGCGGTGCTCAGCGGCGTGTAAAACGTCCAGCCGGTATCGACGCCGCCGGTGATGATCGTATAGAGCCAGAGGCAGCCGGCCACCACGTAGATGTACCAGCTCAACAGGTTGATGCGGGGAAACGCCAAGTCCTTCGCCCCGATCATCAGCGGCACAAGAAAATTGCCGAGCACCGCCGGAACCGACGGAATCAGGAAGAAGAACACCATGGTGATGCCGTGCATGGTGAATGCCTTGTTGTAGGTATCCGCTTGCATCAGATCGCCCGCCGGAGTCAGCAACTCCAGGCGAACCAGCATGGCGAACAAACCGCCGATCCAGAAAAAAACACGTGATCGAAATCAGGTACAGCATGGCGATGCGCTTGTGGTCGGTGGTGAGCAGCCACGACTTGATTCCGTAATCGGCGTTCAGGTAATTCGTTTGTTCGACGGGTTGTACGGCGGTTGCCATGTATCGTCTGCTCCTGCTGGCGGCAAAGTGGCGCTGCTACTTTCCGCTGGGTGTCGCCTGCGACTTCTCGGGCTGCGGCCCCACCGGATATACTGCCGTGGGTTCGGCCATGGTGGCCGGCGGATTCGATTGCCCGGTGCCGAGTCCCTTGATGTATGCCACCAGGGAGATGAGTTCTTCCTCGCTGATCTGCCCCTGGAAGTTCGGCATGATGTTCTTGAATCCGGAAGCGATCTTCGCTCCCGGGTAAATAATCGATTCACGCAGATACGACTCGTCGGCAATCACCGTCCGGCCGTCATCCAGCAGCACCGGCTTACCGAATAACCCCACCAGGTTGGGACCGCGTCCCTGGTAGTCGGCGCGGTGGCACATCGAGCATCCGTACTGCATGAACGCCTTTTCGCCCTCCGAGGCCAGCGAGCCGTCGGAGCCACTCGCCGCCCATTGCTGGTAAGCCGCCGGCTCCATGACCACGACTTCTCCGACCATTCCCGAATGTTGCGTGCCGCAGTATTGCGAGCAGAACAAGTGGTACCGCCCCGGCACGGTCGCATGAAACCACGTCGAGGTGTAGCGTCCGGGCAGCACATCGGCCTTAATGCGGAAAGCGGGAACGAAGAAGCTGTGAATCACGTCTTGCGAGGTCATGATCATGCGCACGTCGCGGTCCACGGGAACGTGCAACACGTTGATCTCGCGCTGCCCCTCCTGGTGCTGGAACTTCCACATCCACTGCTTGCCGACGGCGTACACCTCCATGGCATTGCGGGGCGGCCTGGTCTCGGCAAAGTAAAGTGCTGCCCCCCACGCGAAAATGAACATCGCGATGGCCGTCGGGATCAGCGTCCAGGTCATCTCCAGCGCCACGGAGCCCTCGATCTGAGTGGCGACCGGATTCTTCTTTTGGCGATAGCGCCAGGAGAAGAAAAGCACCATAGACACAATCAGGATGGTGAAAAACGCCGTTGTGCCGACCAGGAAAAAATAAAGATAGTCGACCTGGTGCGCCATCTTCGAGGCGGCCGGCGGAAACAGTGGCAAATTAGACCACATAGTCGATTAAGCCCGTCCTGTCTCTAACTTTCTGCGGCGTTGCTTCACGGCGAAACATGGATGAACAGAAAAGACCCGAGAATCAGCACTGTCGCGGCGCCTGCCAGGCGCACGATGTTGTAGATCACCGCACCATACTTGCCGGTGCGCGGATCGTAGTGGTAGCAGTAAAGCAAAACCGCATCGGCCAACGATCCGATCCGGTTGCCGGAGGCTTCGATGATTCCCAGCCGCATGTCGCGCGCGGAAAACTCCACGCCGTAGTAGTACTGCGAGATTCGGCCCAGCGGAGTCACCAGCACGATGCCGGCGGCGTGGGCAAACTGATCGATCTTAGGGTCGTACTGGTAATGCCAGCCGATGGCGTCGGCCAGGGCATCGATCTGCGGCTGCTCGCCGGTAAGGAAATGCCAGCCGGATTCCGCTCCTGGCCGGTCCAGGTGCTCGATATAGGAGCGCTTCTTGGCCGCCGCCAGCTCCGGTTTTTCGCGCGGATCGATGCTGAGCGTCACCACCTCGTACTCCTTACCCGGGGTGAATTTCAGAACTTTGAAGGCGGTGCTCATGCCGTTGAGCACCTCTCCGCACAGCATCGGGCAGTTGTAGTAGACCAACGAGATAATGACCGGACGGCCGTTGTGAAAGTAGTCGCCAAGCCTGATCGTGCGGCCCTGCTCGTCTTTGAACTGCAAATCGAGCGGCACCTGCTCGTTCAGCCGCTGATCGATTCCGACCTTCGACAGCCCCGGAGGCAGCGCGCCCTTGACGCTCGGCTCGCTGAAAACTGCGCCGTCGCCGAAGTGGCCGCGAGCACCACGAGCGCCGCCAGCGATGCCCATCGTTTCGTCATTGTCATTCCGCTCATTACGCTGCTTCTCTTTCTATTCCTGCTTGGGCCATTACTGGTTGGGCGGCTGCCCCGCGGACTCCTGCTGGGACGTTTGCCGCGCCGGCAAACCTTTTTGCGCCACGATCCGCATCGCCTCTGCAACAGGGATATGTATGGCGCCGGTCTCGTCGCGCCATGGCTTGGCCTCCAGAAGCTGGCCCTCTTGCCATAGGAAACGGTTCATATCGGTTGGTTCATCGCTTTGCAGCCGTGGCTCGGGAAATTGCTTGATGTTTATCGAGCCGTGCTTTTGCAGCACGCCCGGAGTCGGCGCCGGTTGCCTTGGAGCCATGGGATTCGCCGTTGCCTGCTGCGCCGAGCCCACATTTACAAAGGCTTCGTAGACTCCCCACACCACCAAGTGGATCGCCGCGCCGGCGATGAACAGCACGGCGAAAAACAGCAGGATTCCGCGCGCTCCCAGGTCCCGCTTTTCAAACGATACCTCCGGGTGCTGGTTGTGCTCCGGGCCGTTCCCATTCTGGCTTGGATCAGTGTGCATGGCTGCTCTCCCAGAGTCTTGGAAGTTGCGGTTCGTTTCGAACCAACAGTGGCCGCCGCGCCAGGTTCCAGGCAAAGAAGGCGAACCAGAGGCCGATCAACGCGATCGGCGCCACAATGTAGGTCCAATGCAGATAGATGTGCTCGTGCCTGGGGCCCGGCATGGGATTCGGCGCGACCAGCCAGTAGGCGTCGACGAAACGCATGAACAGCACCAGCAGCGCCACCGGAACCAGCTTGCGCGCATCGCGTTTCAAGTCGCGCGAAAGCAGCAGCAGAAAGGGCAGTGAGAACTGCAGGATCACCAGCATGAGCGCCACGATCTGCCAGCCGCCGTTGATGCGCGCCAGGTACCAGGAGATCTCTTCCGGCAGGTTCGCCATCCAGATGATCAGCCATTGCGAAAACGAGAAGTAGGCCCACACCATCGTCAGCGCCAGCATCAGCTTGCCGCAGTCGTGCAGGCGCTCGGGCCGGACGACTTCGTCCATCGGCGGAAACTGCGCCAGCAGCACCAGCAGGCAAATCAGCAAGGCCAAGGTCGCCAGCAGGTGCTGGGCGATGAACAAGAATCCGTACATGGTCGAATACCAGTGCGGGTCCAGTGACATCACCCAGTCGGTCGCCGCGAAGTTGACGCTGAGGGCGTACAGCACCAGGCCCGGCGCCGAGGCGGCCTTCAACCGGCGCCACACTCTGGGCGAATCGTCGACGTCCTGCTCCGCCGACCAGCGCGTCAGCAGGTAACCGAGAACATTCCACAGCGTGAAATAGATCACCGCGCGCAGAATCCAGCCCGGCGTGTTCAGGTAGAACGCCTTCGCCATCAGAACCTTGTCGCCCGCAACCTCATCCGGGTGCGTCCACAGGTAAAGCCGATGCATGCCAAGCAGGATCGGGATGAACATCGCGGTGACCAGCGGCAAGGTCTTGGTGGCCGCCTCAAAGACGCGCCGGCCCAGCATCCACCAGTTGCCGCCTGTCATGTGGCCTATCATCAGCCAGGCCATCGAACCCAGGGTGAAGCTCAGGCAGACCAGGAAGCCGATCAGATAGCCCCGCAGCAACTCGTCCGGCGAAACGAACGCGCCGAGGATGGTGAGGATTCCGCCGGCGATCCCGACCACCAGCGCACGGCCGCGCCAGCGTTGAAGCACGGCCACGGGCGGAGCAAGGTCTCGCTTGGAAAATTCGGCTGCCGTCATTGGTTCTTCCCTTCGCGCACTCCAGCGCCCTCGCCATGCATAGCCTTCGTGCTCTCCATCGGCGGCGGCCAGTTCGCGTTGACCTGCGGTGGCTGCGTGGCTATTGCTGCGCCAGCCGGAACGTCGCTCGGCGTCGCGTTCTGGCTCAACTGCAACACCCGTATGTAGGCGGCGATGGCCCAGCGGTCGCTGACCGGAACCTGTGAAGCATAGTCCGCCATCGCGCCGTAGCCGTTTGTCATGACGTTATAGAAGTGTCCGATCGGGACTTTGCGCAAGCGGTCAATGTGGTACGAAGGCGGCCGCTTGAAGCCGCGCTGCACGATCATGCCGTTGCCATCGCCGAGTTGCGAGTGGCAGGGCGCGCAGTAAATATTGAAGCGCTCTCGCCCGCGTTCCAGCACTTCCTTGGTCGCCGGGAACGGCATCACGTCGCCTTCCTTGCCATTCACGAAACCGCTGTGGAGATAGGTATCTTGGTTCAGTTGCCCGCGCGCCACCGTGCCTCCGATGAGCGGCCGCGACGACCGCAGGTCGGAGTAAAAATCGTTTTCGCGCAGCGGCTTGAACTTCGGTTGATCGTGCATGTCAAGCCGGCATCCCGCCAGCAACACCGCGAGCACCGTAAACGCTCCCGTCCATACAAGTTTTCTGCCCATGGGAGACGGGGTGAGGCTTGCGCATTTCCGCCGGAGTTGGAAGAAGGATTTCATCGCCTACTCCAGGACCTCCGCTATATCCACTGTGTTGAAGGCCGACAAGAACTGCCGCACGCTCTCGGGGTCGAACTGCGGATCGGCCGCTTCGATACACAGGAAAAAGCGGTCACGCGAGACCGCGCTGAATCTGGGATTGTTGAATACCGGGTGATAGGGCGCCGGCAACCCGTTCAGCCCCAGCATTCCGATGACGGCCGAAAGCCCGCCGAACAGGATGGTCATCTCGAAGGTCACGATGATGAAGGCCGGCCACGAGTGGAATGGCCGCCCGCCGATATTCAGCGGATAGCTGATGTTGTTGATCCAGTACTGCAACAGGTATCCGGAGAGCCCGCCCAGAACGCCTCCCAGCAGGCACACCAGCGGAACCCGCGTCTTCTCGAAGCCGATCACGTCGGCCAATTCCTCGATGGGATAAGGCGTGTAGGCATCGATGTTGCGATAGCCCGCGGCATAGGTGGCACGAGCCGCTTTCATCAGCTCGGTCGGGTTGTCGAACTCGGCCATCAGCCCGTAAAGAGGCGTCTCAATCATGGGCCGCCACCTCCGCTTTCACGGCCGATTCAGGCAATAGCGTTCGCACCTCGAAGATCGGAATCATCGGCATCAGGCGAACGAAGATAAACATGCAGACGAAGAAAAATCCGATGGTGCCGGAATATGTCATCCAGTCCCAGCGCGTCGGCACGTACATTCCCCACGACGACGGCAGAAAGTCGCGGCTCAGGCTGACGACAACGATTACGAAACGCTCCAGCCACATCCCGATGAGCACATCGATCGAGACCAGAAACAACAGGATCGGGCTGGTGCGCACCTTCTTGAACCACAGCACCTGCGGGATGACGATGTTGAAGGTGATGAGCAGCCAGTAGAAGATGCCATAGGGGCCGAACATGCGGTTCATCGTCTGGAATTTCTCCCACGGGTTGCCGCTGTAAAACGCGTAGAAGGCTTCCATGGCGTAGCCGTAGGCGACGATCAATCCGGTGGCCAGCATGATTTTGGCGGCGTTGTCCAGGTGCCGCATGGTGATCATGTCCTTCACCCCGTAGAAGCGGCGGATGGGAATGGCCAACACCAACACCATGGCAAAGCCCGAATAGATGGCGCCGGCGACAAAATAGGGCGGAAAGATCGTTGTGTGCCAACCCGGAATGAGCGAAACCGCGAAGTCGAAGCTCACCACCGTGTGCACCGAAAGCACCAGCGGAGTCGCCAACCCCGCCAGCAGCAGGTAGGCGCTCTCGTAGCGCTTCCAGTGGCGGACCGAACCGCGCCAACCCATGGCGAGGATGCCGTACATCGCCTTGGCCCACGGGTGGTGCGCCTTGTCGCGCATGGTCGCCAGGTCCGGAATCAGGCCGACATACCAGAAGACAAACGAAATGGTGCCGTAGGTCGAGACCGCAAACACGTCCCACACCAGCGGACTGCGGAACTGCGGCCAAACCCCCATCGTGTTCGGATAAGGAAACAGCCAGTAGGCAAGCCAGGGACGGCCAAGGTGCAGCACCGGGAACATGCCCGCGCAGGCCACCGCAAACAGCGTCATCGCCTCGGCGAAGCGGTTGATGGAATTGCGCCAGCTCTGCTTCAGCAGCAGCAGGATCGCCGAAATCAACGTGCCGGCGTGGCCGATACCGATCCACCACACGAAGTTGATGATGGCGAAGCCCCAACCAGTCGGGATCGCGATGCCCCAGATGCCAACGCCGCGAACAAACAGGTACGTGGCCGCGAACAGCAGCAGTCAGCGCCACAGTGGCAAAGAACGCCACGCCGAGGGACCAGCCCAGGGTCAGCGGACGCCGCAGCACAATGTCGGCGATTTTGTCGGTGAGGCTGCCGAAGCTGTGGCCCGGCACCATCACCGGCGGCTGTCCCGGCAGTAACCGCTCGTCTAACAGCGTCGTCTCTTCAGGACCTTCGTGCATACTTCGTTAAGCTCCCTCACCGGACCCGAAGTCAGGATTTGGATTCAGCACGGCGGCAAGGTACGTCGTGCGCGGGCGCGTATTCAGGTCTTCCAGCAAGCCGTAATTCCGCTCTTCCGCCTTCAGCTTGGCGACCCGGCTGTTGGCATCGTTGAGGTCGCCGAAGACGATGGCATTCGCCGGACACGCCTGCTGGCAGGCGGTCAGGATTTCGCCGTCGCGGATGCTGCGGTTTTCTTCCTCGGCGCGAATTCGCCCATGGGTAATGCGCTGCACGCAGTAAGTACACTTCTCCATCACCCCGCGGCTGCGAACCGTGACGTCGGGGTTGCGCACGAACTTCAGTTGCGCGGTGTCGAAATCGGAGTAAAGCAGGAAATTGAAGCGCCGGACCTTGTAGGGGCAGTTGTTCGAGCAGTAGCGAGTGCCCACGCAACGGTTGTAGACCATGTCGTTGAGGCCCTCCGTGCTGTGCACGGTCGCCCCCACCGGGCAAACCACCTCGCAGGGCGCGTTCTCGCACTGCATGCAGGGAACCGGCTGGTAGTAGGTCTTCGGATTCTCCGGCGCCCCTTCAAAGTAGTTGTCGATGCGCAGCCAGTGCATGTGCCGGCCGCGCTTCACTTCCAGCTTGCCGACCACCGGAATATTGTTTTCCGAGACGCAGGCCGCCACGCAGGCATTGCAACCGACGCAGGCATTCAGATCGATTGTCATTCCCCACTTGTTGACCTTGCTGTAGTCGTAAGGCTTGTAGAGGGTCAGCCCCGGCGCGGGGGCCTCGACCATCTCATGCGCGAAGCCGGGGTTCTTGATGAAGTCATCGAGGGAAGCGGCGCGCGCCAGCGGACGGCCCTCCATCACCTGGCGGCCCTGGGTGGACGCAAGTCCATAATGCTCGCCCGTGCGCGTCAGCTTGCCGGCGGCAAACCATGGCGACGCGCTGGCGCGCAGCTTGTAAGCGTTGAAGCCGACACCGGAGCCCACGCGGCCGCAGCGCTCGCGCCCGTAGCCAAGAGAAACCGTTACCGAATCGTCCGGATGTCCGGGCGTGAGCCACACCGCGCCACGCACCTTGGCTCCGCCAACCTCAATTTCGACTACATCTTCGACTTTAATCCCGAGCTTATTGCCGGTGCGCACGCTCATCAGGACGGGATTGTCCCAGGTCATCTGGGTGATCGGTTTCGGCAGTTCCTGCAACCAGGCGTTGTTGGCAAAGCGCCCGTCGAAAATGCTCGGGTCGTAGCGGAACATGATTTCCATGCCGCCTGCTGGCGCCTGCGATGCGGGGATGTTCGCCGCGCGCGCGCTCACCTGCTTGGGCGCGAACGCGGAGTCGGCCACAAATCCGTCGTGCAGCGACTTGCGCCAGAACGCGGTAAAGTCTCCGCTCTTCGGGGTCCCCGGCGAGCTCCGCTCGCTGGGGTGATTGTGCTTGTCCTGCCAGTACCTGTAGACAACCTGGTACGAATTGATATCCGGTTCTCCGACGAGAGCGCCCAGGACTTCAAATGCCGAGCGTCCGCCGTAAAGCGGCGCGATCAGCGGCTGGATGAGGCTTATCGTCCCGTCGAAAGAACGGCAGTCGCCCCACTGCTCCAGATAGTGCGTGCCGTTGATATGCCAATGGCAGAGGCGCGCCGTCTCATCCTGGTAGAGCCCGTGATGTACGCGCAGCCCCACCTTTTGCATGGCCCCGGAGAAGTTCAGGTCCGGCGGTGCGTCATAGAGCGGATTCACGCCGATCAGAAACAGCATGTCGATCTTGCCGGTCCACATCTCGCCGGCCAACTGGCGCAGCGAATCGGTCTTGTTGACCGGGTGCGACTCTATCCAATCGGTATAGAAGACTGTCTGCCCCACGTTTCCCAGCGCCTGGTTCATGGCGTGCGCCAGCATGTGTACGGCAACCGGCTGGTTATCGCCCGCGACGATCACGGAGCGGCCGCGATTGGCAAGCAAGTCCTTTGCCAGGGCGGCGGCAAACTTCTGCTGGCCGGCCGGGAACTGTCCGCCAGCGCCGGCCCCAAGCTGTGCCGCCAGTGCCCGGGCAAATGCTTCGATTTCGCTGGCGCGCAAGGGCAAGCGGTGGTCGGCTTTGCCGCCGGTGTTGGTCGGCGTGCTCTCGACGGCGTAGAAGCGCAGCATCTCCTGCCTGAGCTCGGGGCGGCGGCGGGCGGCGAACTGCCGGGCGTTACGATGGAATCCCGGAAACCCGCTGGACAGGAAATCGCCGTCGAGCGATAACACCACCTTCGCCTTCTCGAAGTTGAACTGCGTCTGCATGGGCTGGCCGAAACTCGTCTGCGCGGCGGCCATCGCGTTATCGCGATTCGCCGGCTCCCACTGGTACCACTTGGCTTGCGGGAAGATCCGCAGAACCTGTTCCATCTGCGCCGTCAGCGTGGGCGAGCTGGTGGGCGCCGTCAGGAAGCGGATGCCCGCGCCTTTCAAGGCCCGCTGCGCCGTCAACGGCCCGCGTAGCGCGTTCAGAAACTGTCCCCAGGCGCTGGCGTCTCCCAGGTAGGTGACTGTTTGCGAGCGGTCCGGGTCGTACAGATCGAGGACGCTGGCCTGCATGAAGGGGTCTGTGCCGCCAAGCGTCGCCGGGTGCTGCGGATTGCCTTCGATCTTGGTCGGCCGCCCTTCGTGGCTTTCCACCAGCATGGGGAGCCCGCAGGCGCCCAACGGCATCGCGGTGGCAAAGAACAGCGGCTTGCCCAGCACCAGGTTGTCCGGCTGGCGCACGTAGGGAACGATGGGCTCCAAGGGCTGCCGGGTGCAGGCGCTCAGTCCGGCCAGCGCCAGGGAAGCGCCCATGATCTTCAGGAAGTTGCGGCGCGAAGGCGTGTCCGCCCACTCCGAGGCATGGCGCGGAAATTCGCGGTGCAGCATTTCCTCGAACTCGGGTGTCTGCGCCAACTCTTCCAGGCTGCGCCAGTACTGCGGCCCGCGCGCGGTGGACAGTTTTTCGCGCACCTCGCTCAATTCGAGCTTGCCGCGTTTGGTCGGGCAAATGTCCGGCGCCGGTTGTTTGCGATCTTTCTCCATTGGCTCTTCTGTTCCGCTCGTCAAAATTTCAATTGCGGGCCGCGCCGCCGCCGCAATCGGCGATCAGCGATGACAGGTGTTGCAACTGGTTATGTCGCGTTCGCTGCGCAGGTGGTACTGCTGCGCCAGGTACGCGCCCAGCGCCGCCTGGTCCGGTGAAGCTTCTTGCCGTCCGGCAAGGTCACCGGCTTCAGAGACGTCGGTTGCTGGTACGTCATGTTGAAAACCTGGTCGATTTCGCTCTTCGGATCATCGGGCCGCGATTTGATATGGTGCGGCCGGATGTACTTCGCCGGGTCGCGATGGCAGTCGAGGCAGAATTCCATTTGCAGCGACGCCTGGTTGTACATCAGCGGCATCTTGTCGACCGCGCCGTGACAGGTATTGCAGCCCACGCCTTTGTTGATGTGAATGCTGTGATCGAAATAAACGAAGTCCGGCAGATCGTTGGCCCGAGTCCACACCAGCGAACGCCCCGAGCGGTAACTCTCCCGCACCGGTTCCAGCATCGGCGCGTTGGTCCACATCTGCGAGTGGCAGTTCATGCAGGTCTTCGTCGGCGGAATTCCCGCGAAGCCGGATACCTCGACCGAGGTATGGCAATAGCGGCAATCGATTCCCAGTCCGGAGTAGTGATGCTGGTGGCTGAACGGGACCGGTTGCATCCGCGATACGCCGGCGTAGGTGAAATAAGGCGAGCGCTGCAACTGCAACGCCGCCCACAACAGCCCGGCGATCAGAAAAACCGCGCCGAACATGCTTACGCGGGCGATGGTGTTGGCACTACGATGGAAGATCTGGGCCATGTCTTACGCTATCCGATGCTCTGATCCACCTCTGGTTGGCTGCTCCGGCCAAATCGGCTGCTTCCGGATCTCTTCTCCCACAGCCCTTGCAGGTGCCGGAGTTGACGCCGGCCACCCCAACAAACGCTAAAAGCGGCGTTTGCCGGGGACCCCGAGGCCGTTTACATTGCCTCGAACGGGAAGGAGTGATGATCCACAAACCAGGAATTCCGCAAACGTTTTCCTTGCCCCTGATTGGCCGGCTATGTCATGCATGAAGGCATCTACACAAACACCAAATCAACAAGATGCGCAGCTACTTACCTTCCGTTGTATTGATAACGGAATCGTCCGGCCGATTCATGATTCTTTGTTCCCGATTTGAACCTTGGCGCACTCAGCCGGCGGAATCCTTGCCACGCAATTCACATGATTCCCGCCAATTAGGCAGCCTAGAGGAGAAGACTGCACGCTTTTGCGGATTTATCCTGCGTGGACCCTGTTTTTGGCAGCCTGCTTGCTTAAAGCGTAGAGGAGTGGTTAGGGCCAGGGCGGAAAACTACCCCAGGTTAGCCCAGTCACCCCAGCGAGCCGAGCCTCGCCGGGGACCCCGACGCGGGCGAACCTGGGGCACCCGGTTTGCTTGCAAGCTAGGGGTAATTAGAGTGGTTTCAGCGTAGGTGTACCCCGAAGTTAAGCGTGAGGAAGCAGACAAAGCAGCGCCTGCCTTTGCAGCGTGCTGCTGAGGTGGTCATCAAACATCCACATTTCACTTCTGCGTGTGCAGCGCCTCTTCCAGAATGCGCTTGGCCCGGCTCGGATTGTAGACGCCGCAGGAGCAGAAGTTGGCCATATACAGGGCGGCTTGCTCGGGAGTGCGCCGGCCCTCTTTCACCCAGTCGATCATCTTCTTGGCGAAGCTGGCGCTGATCATGCCGTGTCCGCACATGGTCGCCAGCATTAAGACCTGCGTATTGGGCAGCTTTTCCGTCTTGCCCTCGAAGCCCAGAGAATAGCCCACGCTATGCCGATTCTGGCTGGCCGCGCAACAGCACTGTTGCGCCCCGCCGATCGAGGTCGATATGTTGATGCACAGACCGAGGTCGGCCTGCTTCACGGCCTTGACGAACCCCTCCGCCGCGGGAAGATTATCGAAGACCGCCGCGGCGGTCGTGTATTCGTTCAGGCCGTCGATCACGGCGCGAAAGTCGCGTTTCAATTCGCGGGTCCAATGGGCGGCCGGGTTCATGTTGTCCGACGGCCGAACCGAGCCGCCATGAATCGCGTCGCCCAGGTTCACCGGCTTGAATGGCAGTGCCATTTCCAGAAAGCGTTTCAGCTTGGGCACGCAATCGTCGTCGTTCTTGCCCTTGCTGGCCATCGCGAAGACGACGTAGTCGTCGTGGAAGCTTTCCGCGTTGCCGTAGCGATGCAGCGTGTTTGTCATGCGTGCTCCTGTAAAGCCTTGATGTTGGTGATGCGCCCCAGGCCGAGGTTCGTCTTGGCGCGCTCCGGTTTGTATCCCAACCGTTCGAGGGCGGAGAAAACTTCCTGTTCCTGGCCCTCGTCGTCGCAACGCGCGCCCACGCCGATGGCAATCACCGTGTCCACCTGTTTCTCAACCTCGCGAACCATGCGGATGATCTCATCCATGCGCGCGATGGGAACCTTGCATTCCACGATCGCCGACAGGATTTTCTCGTTGAGCACGTCCTCGCGAATGGTGCCTGTCGCCGGATCGCTCAGCAGCGAGGTGATCGGATTCTTGGCTTCAAAACCAATCCCGGCTTTAGCCAGCGCCTGCGTCATCCGCTGGATCTCGTGAAAGCGCACGCCAACTCCGGGGCGGCCGAACTCGATGGTAAAGCCGACTTCGCCCGGCTGCACGCGCCCGGTGATGTCGTTGGTCTTCACTTCCTCCGTGCCTCTTCCCGACACGCCTGTGGACTCGTGCGGCACCCGCGGGTCGGAGAAGGCGCGCCGCACCACTCGCGGCCACACCAGCTCCTGCGGCTCCAACGCCGAAGTCGGGCAAACATCCGGCTCGGGATCGAAGCGCAGCCGCATCATCTTGAAGAGCGCGCGCAGCGTGCGGACCACCGTCGGGTTGAGGTGCTCCTTGCTCATGCCGTTAAAGCACGTATAGCACTCAACGCATTCATCCTGATCGACCACCGCCCGGTTGAGCGACTGGTCCACATAAATCGCGCCCATCGGGCAAACGTAAGTGCAGTTGCCGCAAGCTACGCATTTTTCCGTACTAATCTTCACAGCAACCTCGCAAGCCACTCGCTTCGAATGGCGCCAGATTCTCGATCGATAAGCTGATTTCAGCTTCCCCGGACTCAGGAAGCGCCCCACTGGAAACAGTCTACATCTTCACCAGAATAGATTTACATCGTCGCCCTGGGGTTTCCGGCAGACAGCGCTTTTCCGCCTCCGGTCAGCAACACTGGCGCAGCCGCGTCTCGCCGAGCAACTTCAGCAGCGCCGGGCTGACTGTTACCCCTGCAAACGCTAAAGGCGGCGCTTGCCGGGGACCCCGTGCGCCCGGCTGCTTCATCGGGTGTACATTGCGCGAAATTGGTCTAGCGTACGCTTGCGCCGCTCATCGCCGGCTGAGACTCGGAAACCGCGGCCTTGCTCAGCACATCCATCGCCGCCTGCACACCGCCATCGCGATGCGGAATGCCGGCCACCCGCAGCGCCATCTCCACGCCGCCGAGCGAGCCCACCAGCATCAGGTCGTTGAAATCGCCCAGGTGACCAATGCGGAAGACCTTGCCCTTCATCTTGCCCAGGCCGGTCCCGAGCGAGATGTCGAACTTGTCCAGCGCCACCTTGCGGAACTCGTCGGCATCGTAGCCGGCAGGCATCAGCACTGCCGTCAGCACGCTCGAGTATTCGCGCGGATCAAGCGCCAGCACTTCCAGACCCCAGGTCGCGACCGCCGCGCGGGTGGCTGCCGCATGCCGGTTGTGGCGGGCGAATACCTGTTCGAGCCCCTCTTCCCGCAGCATCGAAATTGCCTCTCGCAACCCGTAGAGCAGGTTTGTCGAAGGCGTGTAGGGGAAAAATCCGCTGGCGTTTGGCTTCAGCATCTCCGTCCAATCCCAGTAGGAACGCGGCATGCGGTTGGTTTTCGAAGCCGCCAGCGCCTTCTCGGAAACCGCATTGAAACCCAGGCCGGGAGGCAGCATCAACCCTTTTTGCGAGCAGGAGATCGTCACGTCTACGCCCCACTCGTCGTGCCGGTAATCAATCGAGGCGAGCGACGAGATCGTGTCGACCAGGAACAGCGCCGGGTGCTTGGCCCGGTCGATGGCTTTGCGGATTTCGCCGATACGAGTCGTAACCCCGGTTGCGGTCTCGTTGTGCACCACCATCACCGCCTTGAACGAGTGCGCGCGATCCTCGCTCAAACGCCGCTCGACGTCCGTCGCATCCACGCCGTGGCGCCAATCAGTAGCAACGAACTCCACGTCCAGGCCAAAGTGCTTGGCCATCTGCTGCCACAACACGGCGAACTGCCCGGTCTCATACATCAGCACCCGGTCACCGGGCGAGAGTGTATTCACGATCGAAGCTTCCCAGGCTCCCGTGCCCGATGAAGGAAAGACTACGACTGGTCCGGAGCACTGGAAGATCGCTTTGCAACCCTCCAGAATCTCTTTGCCGAGCTCGGCGAACTCAGGACCACGATGGTCGATGGTGGGGCGCTCAATCGCCCGCAACACCCGGTCGGGAACATTGGTTGGCCCCGGTATTTGAAGAAAATGACGACCCGCGCGATATTTCATCTTGCTCTCCCGTTACAATGTGCTTATCCCATCCTAAATATTTATTCGAGTGGTTGCGAAACCCGCCGGGGTGTTTTGCCGAGTGTCTTGCCATTCTACCGCCGGCCCGGGCTCGCAATCGCCGCCACTACTGAAAAAAGTTGGATAAAAGTGCCATTCGACGGCTTTGCCGGGTGGGCGCGCGAAAGGCGCGACGTTCTACTTTCCGCTCTGCCGCAAAAAAACCGCTTATCGCGTTCAAAAAATTGGTATGATTGCGCCCGTTCTACTACAACACTTACTGTGAACGACGAGGACTTTGCGCGATGAAATCTCGTGTCTTCAAGGCGACGAATGTCGTCCTAGGGCTGCTCTGCCTGATGTACTTCCTCACCTACGTCGATCGTGTCAACGTGAGCACGGCAGCGGCGGTTTTCAGGAAGGAATTGAATCTGAGCAACACGCAAGTGGGGCTCGTGTTCTCGGCATTCGGCTATCCCTATCTGCTGTTTCAAATCATCGGCGGCTGGGTTGCCGACCACTTTGGCCCGCGTAAAGCGCTCACCTTTTGCGGCGTCATCTGGGCCGGCGCAACCATCATGTTCGGCCTGGTTCATGGACTGGCGGCCATGATCGCGGTGCGCGTGCTGCTCGGCTTTGGCGAGGGCGCCACGTTCCCCACGGCTACGCGCGCCATGTCCTACTGGATACCAAGATCCAAGCGCGGCTATGCCCAGGGACTGACGCACGCTTTCTCCCGCCTGGGAAACTCGCTCACTCCCTGGCTGGTCGCCACGCTGATCGCCGTCGTCACCTGGCGCGGGTCGTTCATCATTGTGGGTGCCATCAGCATGTTCTGGGCGCTCGCCTGGGGTATCTACTACCGCGACGAACCCGCCAAGCACAAAGCCATCACCCAGGAGGAGCTGGACGAGCTGCCGCCATACGGCCTCAAGAAGACACAGGGAAAAGTTCCCTGGGGACCTCTTATCAAGCACATGGCCCCGGTCACGATCGTTTACTTCTGCTACGGCTGGATACTGTGGATGTTTCTCGGCTGGATTCCGCAGTTCTTCGCCAATCAATTCCACCTGAACCTGAAGAACTCGGCGCTGTTTGCCTCCGGAGTATTCTTCTCCGGCGTCGTCGGCGATACCATGGGCGGCATTGTCAGCGACAAGCTGTTTGAAAAGACACACAATCTGAAAGTCGCCCGCCGCAACCTGGTCGCGGTCATGATGGCCCTGTGTTGCCTCTCGATGGTCCCGCTCTTGTTCTCGCGCGACATCAACGTGATCGCCCTGTCCCTCAGCGCGGGCTTCTTCTGTGCCGAGTTCACCATTGGGCCGATGTGGGCCATCCCCATGGACATCGCTCCCAGGTTCGCCGGAACCGCCAGCGGCATCATGAATAGCGGCTCGGCGCTGGCGGCGATCACCTCGCCACTGATCTTCGGCATTGTGGTTGACCAGACTGGAAACTGGCTCTTCCCGTTCATCTTCTCGATGGGCGTCATACTGCTGGGTTCCATCCTGTGCTTCACCATGCATCCCGAACGTCCTCTCATCATCGAGGAAGTCGGGGGCATGAAACTGGCGGAACAGAAGCGCTGAGGCGCGCGCTTTCTCAGAGTTGAACTCTCCGGCGGCGGCCAGCTTCGTCGTCGCCGGGGTGGCAGCGGAGGCGAGCGGAACCGGGTCTAACCTGCGTCTTGCAACTTGCCTCGCAGCGGAAGCGTCAGCGGAATGGTCGCCAGCACCGTGACGGCAACCACCGCCACCGCGCTCTTGATGCCCGCGAAATCGCCGATCATCCCGTAGAGCAGCGGGGAAATCCCGCCCGAGCCAATCGTGCACGTGTAGAAGAATGCGAAAGCCTCGTTCCGGCGATCTTCGGGAACAAGTTCGGGAACCGTTCCGTACAGCACAGACGACGTCCCATTCAGCGCAATGCCCAGCAGCGGACACAACAGCAGAGCCGGCTTCAGCGAGAGTCCCAACATGCCGAAGATGCAACCGGCGGTCGCCAGTTCCGTGATCACGACGGAGGCCAGAATGCCCACGCGCGTGGCAGCCACTCCGCAGACGAACTTCCCCAACGCTCCACCGGCGAAGAGCAGGCTCAGCGCCAGGCCGATGGTGGGGACCGTCGCGCCCTTATCGCGAAGCAGAAACGGCAGATAGGTGAGAAAGCCCATGCGCGTGGCGCTGTCGAGCACGCCGATGGCGGACAGCGCGGCGAACGGCAACGAACCGCCGCCGAACAGGCCGCCCTTTTTTGTGCCCGCCGCCGCCTTTTTGCCGGAGACAGATGCCAGCGGGATGTGCAGCAGCCCAAGCAAAATCGCTGCCGCCGCCAAAAATCCGAATACCCCGAGCAGATGCAGCGTCCATCGCCAGCCCGCGTAAGCAATCAGCAGCGCCGCCGATGCCGGAATGATCAGCTTGCCGATGTCGCCGGAAAAATTGTAAGTGCTGAGCGCCACCCGCGAGGCCTTGCCCTGGTAAGCGCTGGAAATCGCCGACGAAGCCAGCGGGTGCTGCGTGCTCGATCCCATTCCGCCCAGCACCAGCAACGCGCCGAGCACCAGCGGAGTGCCGGCAAATCCGAGGGCGACCACCGCCGCGCCCGTCAGCAGCGTCCCCAGGCACAGAACCTTCAGGATTCCCATCCTGCGCGCCAGAATTCCGGCAGGCATTTGCAGCAGCGACATCGTCCCCGAAAACGCGGTTTTCAAAAGCCCCACCTGGAAAAAACTCAGCAGGAACGTCTGCTGCCAGATGGGAAAAAACACATACAGCATGTCGGTAAAGCCATCATGCGTAATGTGCGCCAGGCATCCGGCGAACAGCACCCGCCATTTCTTCCCGGCAGCAACCTCATCGTCGCGTGCTTGAACCGCACTCTCCGGCACCGCATCTCCCTCGTCCGAATCGCCCGGCGGCGATTGGCCTGGTATCCATGGATTCGGTCGTGATCGTGATTAGAAGATAAAAGATAGCAGACAAACGGCTCTGGTGGCCCACATTTAGGGCTTCAGCCCTTAATGTGGGGCTTCAGTTCACTGCTCGCATCTCGCTTGTCGGCTGTCCACTGAGATTCGATTTCTACGCCACTGTCCTCGCCTGTCAAATAGTGTCGAAAGCTGCTCCACTGCCAGTCTCCTGGCTCTTGCACCAATCCTTGCTTGACCGGGTTGCGGTGAATATACCGCAACTTCTCAACGAACTCGCCGTAGTCCCTGACGTTGCGGTCGTAATAGCGCTTCTGCCACAGTGGCCGGTGCTGTTCACCGCTGTTGCGGAGTCCAGTCGAGCGCATCGATGACGATATCTTCAGCGATTGAATCACATTGGCAACTGTACCGCGCTCCGGCTCTGAAATCAGGAGATGAATGTGCTCGGGCATGATCACAAATCCATATACGCGGAACTGGTACCGCAAACGAGTCTGTTCTAACGCTGTCACAAACACGTCTCGCAGCTTTTCGTCTTCGAGATTGGGTAGCCGGTGATAGCAAGTGAATGTGACGAAATGCGACTGTTTCGATTGATGGAAACGTCTCAATTCGCTAGGCATGGCAACAGTCTACCCGACACTGTCGGTCTCTTCGTCCCCACATTCGCCAACTGCGGGCGGATGTGGGCCACCCACCCTCTATCGTAGCCGCTCGATCCGCCTTTCAGCTTTGTTGTTGCCGGGCGGCGGCAGCAAGGGCATAATTCCACTCACCTTAGGACATCCGTTTTCACAGGGCTGTGGTTCACCGCCCGGCTTGCAATCGTTCTGTTGGAGGAATTCATGCGTGCTGTTGGAGCGTTGTTGGCGCTTACGTTCGTACTGACAGTACCGGCCTTTTCCCAAAGCGACAGTCAGAAAAGTTCTCCACCGCAGCGCACAGCCACAAGCACCGGCGCTCTTGCCATCGAAGCCGATGTCGGGGGAATACTTTTCATCGACGGGCAGCGACGATCCGCCATCGTCGCCAGCAAGGTTACCGTCTTCAATCTGATGCCGGGGCAGCACATCGTTGAATTGCGCGATGCCAAGGGCAACATCCTCTGGAAGGACACGGTGACCGTTCCCAAAGGGGAGCAGGTAGTGCAGCGGATCAGCGCCAGCCACTCCGTTCCGACAGCTCCTGGCGCTAGCGGACCGCTCACGCAGAAGCCCGGATCACCGGGTTCAGTTTCGTCAGTGTCTTCGGCTTCGGCTCATTATGATGGGGCTTCAGTGGCGATGGCGATAGTCCAAATACTGACGGCTGGGCGTTCGAACTTCGAGAGCATCAAGGGGTCCCCAGCCCAAACTCGGCACGGTTTCGAATATTGGCCTATCACTATCGCTGTACCAGACTTTGAATGTTGGCTTCGTAATGCAGGCCTCCATTGGTACGTTGGGTGCAGTCGCGCTACATCCACCGAGGACGGTGAGGCCGCGCACCTCGCAATTGTAAAGGCACTCGCGGCACAACTCCGGACAGAGGGATATAGTTGCGAGTCAACGCGAGGCATCGATTGGGCCTACCTCCAGAGCTTTCGGTTCTGGCGAGCCGGGGCGGACCCCGAGGCAAGCATGTACCTACGTTGGGACGGCCCCTCTCCAGCAAAAGGAATGCGACATCTCTTCACTACTAACTTCAATGTGTCCGTGCGGAATTGGAGGTCCGTCATACCGGCTCCGCAACCGCCCCTGGAATGCGACTTTAGCTTGGCTGCACTAAGGAGGGACGAGTTTAATCCGGCGGCGGATGTCGGCCAAGGTGCCAGCGCTGCCAGCGCTGCCAGCGAGATCGACGCGGTTCTCAGGAGTGGCCGCTACAATTCACTTCCACCAGCACAGTCGATTGGCGTAGCCGGAACCGGCCAGCCCAGCCTTTCCATCCAAAACCAGACGGCATACGAGTTGATGGTGCTGATGGCTGGAGCAGTTGAGAAGTCGCTAATAATACCTGCTGGCGGCTCTCAAAATGTTGTGCTACCTGCGGGTACTTATCGAATCCTTGGCCGGGTGAAAGCCGCGAATGTGCTGCCATTTTTTGGGACCCAGGATTATGCGAGTGGGGGCTCGTATCGGGAATCGTTCTACATCAAGTGAAGTCAGTCGGTAACCCACAAATCATCAGAAAGTAATAGTGCCCCACATTCGCCAACTGCGGGCGGATGTGGGCTGCCCACTCACGTGTCACCCTGAGAAGCGTCCGTGAGGACGCGACGTGAGGGTCCATGTATTTGCTTTTTCCGGACTTCGGATGACACTCGCTGAAATGCATAGATCGTCACGTCGGTTCGCCCGGCGAACCTCCTCACGATGACACCCGCAGCGAAGGATATAGTTCTCTAACCGGGGTCCCTTCCTCATCAAGTGCTTTACACCCGAAGGTTTTTGCGGTACGTTCTGCTTTCGACAAATACCTTCGACCAAATACACTCGCGGCGGCGCAACGGATCGCCGCTGGAACGACCTTGCAAGGATGCGAGGAAGGAGCACAGCGAAGCATGTCACCTACAGTCACTGGTTCGACCCCCGGGGGTGCTGTCCACCACGACCCCTCTCTCGGCGGTCTCGTCAACGCAGTGAAGGAATCTTTTTTCAAGCGCTATGGGCTCATCTTCGGCATCATCGCACTCATCGTGATCTGCCTGATGCCCACACCGGAAGGATTGCCGGTGGCGGGCAAGCGAATGCTCGCGATCCTGCTATTTTCCGTGATCGTCTGGATGACCGACTCGATCTCCTATCCGGTCAGCGCGGTCGTCATCTGCGCGCTGATGGCGTTCCTGGTGGGCATGTCGCCCGATGTCGCCAATCCCAAGGCACTCTACGGAACCGGCAGAGGCTTGACGATGGCGCTGGGAGGTTTCTCGAATACCGCGGTCGCCCTGGTCGGCGCGGCGCTGTTTATCGCCGCCGCCATGATGCATACCGGGCTCGACCGGCGCATCGCCCTGTTCATCCTCTCCAAGATCGGCGCCAAAACCAATCGCGTGCTGATCGGCGTTATTTTCGTCGGCTTTGTGCTCAGCTTCTTCGTCCCCAGCACTACGGCTCGCGTCTCCTGCCTGGTGCCGATCGTGATGGGCATCATCGTGGCCTTTGGGGTTCCCCTCAAGAGCAAGTTCGCAGGCGTCATGATGATCGCCACGGCTCAGGCCGACAGCCTGTGGAACGTCGGCATCAAGACGGCTGCGGCGCAGAACATGATCGCCGTCAACTTTATCGAGAAGATGACGGGCCACACCATCAGTTGGCCCTACTGGTTCATGGCGGCTGCTCCCTTCTCGTTCATCATGTCGGTCATTCTTTACTTTGTGCTGATGAAGACCATGCCACCGGAAACCAAGGAAATCGCCGGCGGCAAAGAGGCCATCGCGCGCTCCCTGGCCGAGCTTGGCCCGATGAAGGCCAGCGAGAAGAAACTGATGATCCTCTCCCTCATCCTTTTGTTCTTCTGGTCGACGGAGAAGATCGTCCATCCCTTTGACACCTCTACCACCACGATTGCCGCCATTGCCATCATGCTCTTGCCCCGTATCGGCATCATGACCTGGAAGGACGCTCAGTCTCGCGTCGGGTGGGGAACGCTGATGCTGTTCGGTGTGGGCGTCAGCCTGGGTTCGGCAATGCTGGCGACTAAGGCTGCAGCCTGGCTGGCGAAGATCATCGTGGGCCTGTTCGGCCTGCAGACAATGCCGATTTTCATGATTCTGGCGGTATTTGCGGCCTTTCTCATCTTCATTCACCTTGGCTTCGCCAGCGCCACCGCACTGGCGTCGGCCATGATTCCGATCATCATCTCCGTCTTGCAGACGGTGAAGACTCCGGGCCTGAACCTGGTTGGGCTGACCATGGTGCTGCAATATGTCGTCAGCTTCGGATTCATCCTGCCGGTCAACGCCCCGCAGAACATGGTGGCTTACGGCACGGAGACCTTCGAGGTTCGCGACTTCATTCGCACCGGCATTCCGCTGACCATCGCCGCCTATCTGCTGGTCTTGATCATGGGCGCAACTTATTGGAAGTGGCTGGGCCTGGTGTAGCTTTCACCCCAGCCCGCCAAAACGGGCGTGCCTGGGACCGCGCCGATTCAGCGGGCGGCTTTCCGCCACAGGAGGAAACAACATGAGCAAGACAAGCTTCGACGAACCCGGTACCACGGCACTCACCGCCGGCCAGACGGCGCGCGTGGCGCGTGGAGGCAAGGCTGTGTTCGGCGCTCGCCTGGGCATCCTCATGCTCGAGGCGCGCTTTCCCCGCATTCCCGGCGACATGGGGAATGCTTCCACTTGGCCTTTTCCCGTGCTTTACAAAGTGGTGCGCGGGGCCTCGCCACAGCGCGTGGTAAGGGAGCGCGCCGCCGGGTTGCTGCAAGCCTTTCTCGACGCGGCCAAGGAACTGGTTGACCTCGGCGCTGACGGCGTGACTACCAATTGCGGTTTCCTGTCGCTCTACCAGGACGAGATTGCCCGCCACGTCGGAGTGCCCGTCGCAACTTCCAGCCTCATGCAGGCCCCGTTCATCCAGCGCACGTTGCCGCCGGGACGGCGCGTCGGCATCGTTACCGTCAGCGCCTCGACGCTCACCCCGGAGCATCTGAAGTCCGCCGGGGCCGCTCTGGATACGCCCGTCGTCGGCACCGAAGGCGGACGCGAGTTCACCCGCGTCATCATCGGCAACGAGTTGGAGATGAACGTCGAGGCCGCCGAAAGGGACATCCTGGACGCAGGCGAAGACCTCGTCACCCGGCATCCGGAGGTCGGCGCGGTGTTGCTGGAATGCACCAACATGGTGCCGTACGCACGCTCGCTCCGGGAACATCTCTCCCTGCCGGTATTCGACATTTACAGCTTCATGAGCTGGTTCCACTCGGGGCTGAGCCCGCGCGACTTCGGCCACCCCAGCAGCGCCCCGCGTCCCTGGCGCGAACGCTAGAGCACGTCGCGAAAGGGCGGGCACGAGCCGCTCTTCGCTACTGTGGTGTCACCATGTACTGCTCGATTTTGCCATCGGGCAATTCATAGGTGGTTACGAGAAGGTTTTTCTCCGCTACCAGCACGCGGAAAGAGCGATAGATCATTCCGCCGCGATTCTCGGTCTGCGCCAGAATGAAGCTCTGAGGCTCTCCCAGGGGCCCGAGACTGCTGGCGAAGTCGGCGAGGGTCTGGCTGTCGAAGTAGGCGTTGGCATTCGCCGTGAACAGCGAGCAGTCGATCTTGCCTTGCTGCAAGTCGCGGAAGATCGCGCGCATTTGCTGCTCTTTGCTCGATCCCGGCGCCGCGCCCGGTTGCAGCAGCAGGGCGGCAATGCGCTGGCCAATCCGGCTGGCCGCCGTGGTCGCGTCCTGATTGGTCAGCACAACCACGGCAAGCCGGTCTTTCGGCAAGACAATATTTTCCGCCGTGAAGCCGGAAACCTCTCCGCCGTGTTGCAACACGAGATGTTGGCCCGAATTTGAGATAGCGATCCCGAGCCCATATGCGGTTGGCTCGCCACTCGTCAGCCGGGCGGGCGTCTCCATCTCGCCGTACGATTCCGTTTTCATCAGCGACTCGTTGATCAGGCTGATGTCCCAGCGAGCCAGGTCGGCGGCAGACATGGCCAGACCACCCGCCCCGAACAGCCAACCTTTGCCCTCCTTCGGCGCCGGACGCAGCGGCCCCAGGGCAAAGCGGCGAAGTCCCTGGGCATCGGTTCTTTGCAAGGGCGCCGCGTTCGTGTCATAGACGCTGGTCATCTTGAGTGGCTGGAAAATACGCAAGCGCAGAAAATCGAATAGGCTGAGGCCGCTTACCTTCTCGACGATCATGCCGGCGATCACGTAGTTGGTGTTGCTGTACTCCCACTTGGTTCCGGGAACGAAATCGAGCGGCCCGCGTGCCCACCCATCCAGGATTTCCTGCCCGCTGACCGGCTCGAGGATGCGCCGGGGAACGTAATCTTGCGGCCAATAATCCCTGTACCCGGAGGTGTGCGAGAGCAATTGCCGCAGCGTGACCCGATTGGCGTCCGCCAGGCCGGGCAGGAACCTGCCAACCGGGTCGTCCAACAAAAGCTTGCCGTCCCCGGCCAGCATCAGCAACGCCGCCGCCGTGAATTGCTTGCTGATGGAGCCGATGTCGTAGCGCATCTCTTCGCTTGCCGGCGTGACCGGTTCAAGTCGTGCGTTGCCATAGGTTTGCAAATAGGCGGTCTGGCCCTCTCTGACGACGGCAATCGACGCGCTGGGAACACCCGTCTCGGCAAGGATCTGGCGCGCTATCTGGTCAATGTTTTCGCGAATGGCGGGAGGCAGCGCGGCCGCGACCTCAGCGCGCACCCTTGTGGCGGATACTGCCAGCAGAGAACTCAACAAGATCGCAGAGAGCCAGACGCGTATGAGCCGGCTGCGAAGGCGCCAAATTGTCGGCTTCGGCAATTGCCAAACTGAACTCCGCCATCTGTCCGTCACCGGCACTCCTTTCCCGCCTGCGTTTACCATTCCGGCTTCGAAACGCCGCCCGAACGCGACATTCTAACGCGGTTCCAAGCTAGCTGCACCCGGAGCTATCACCGCCAGGCTCAGAAGCCCAGCTGCCTCGGATACACCTTCCGCGAATTCGGTCCAGACTAGTTTTGCGAAACCCGGTGGAGATAGCTCCGGGATACAGCTACTCCCAAACCGTCGGAGCAAGACCGTATCCGTGAAGTCAGCAAATTTTCTTTACACCGCACGATGATGCTTTATGGAGAAGTCTTGCATGACGTTGCATTTTTAATCAGCCAGCTGTAATTCGCAACAATCCTCTTTTGATTCAATTAACCTACTGCGGTTAAACGACTTACATCATCAATTTGTCCTGCACAACCAATTGTCATGTTAAAGAATTAAGCGTCTCGCCGACGTACGGCGAAACACATCGGGACCAGGGTTTCCTTTTGCACTGAAAAGGTAAATAGCTGAAACTAAACCATATTATTGCCAATCTTCCAGGTTTCTACAGCGTGGTCATTGGAATGGCACGATGGTTGCATTTAGGTATGGCGGCAAGAGCCGAAAAGGTATCCGAAGCAAGCAAGCAACGGAAACTTCAGGCTCACTGGAACTCATACCTGCGAAACGCAGACTAATCTGGGGGTTGGCGATGACAGTTATTCTCGTACTTTTTACTTTCGTTACGTTCCTCGTGATTGATTATTTTCTCAGCCGGAAAAGGGCTCCGGTGTTTGCGGAGCAGCACAGACCTGTGCGCCGAGAGGCTGACCTGCCACGTTTGCTGCCAAATATGGTGAATGGGTTCCAGGTACCGGAGAATGTCCGGTTCCACCCAGGACACACCTGGGCTTTGAGCGAGAGTCCGAATCTGGTTCGGGTGGGGATCGACGACTTCGCGTCCAAGCTTATCGGCAAAGTGGAAGCGGTGAGTCTGCCGCAACGTGGACAGTGGATTCGCCAGGGACAGAAGATTCTCAGCTTCAAGAGGAACGGGGTAGCGGTCGACATGGTATCCCCAATCGAGGGCAGCGTCTCTGACGTCAACGACGCGGTTACCGCCAATCCCGAGGTCGCAAGCAAGGATCCCTACGGTGAAGGCTGGCTGGTGACCGTACAGTCGCCCGATGCGAAGACCAATTTCCGCAACCTGATGGGCGGGGCGCTGGCGCGCTGGTGGATGGAAGAAGCCGTCGGCAGATTGCAGAAACGGCTGCCTGCAACCATGGGTTCGCTAGCCCTGGCGCAAGACGGCGGCATCGCCAGTGACAATCTGGCGGCGGGGATTCCGGACGAAGAGTATCTGAAGATTGCCCGCGAGTTCTTCCTGGCGTAAGTCTCATTGCCTCGCCCGGGGGGCCGACCCCCCGGGCTTTTTTTGTGCGCGAGTTCACGATTTTTTCTTAACCATATATAATTATTACTAATTAAATCAATTTTCCGTGTGCGCCCTGGAACAACAGTGACAGGGGTCACCTCCAGCGGTGATCACAATCACGGCTGGAGCGGCGGAATCCGGACAAAACTCATTTGTCCGCTACACGTTGGTTCGCTTTCCGCCCGGGGCATGCGCACCAGTTGCACGGAGCATTTCGTGCAGCAAAAGTGGAAACAGAAAAGGCCTTGGGAGGTGCACAATGATTCTCGCCTACCGTATGGTTCGGCTGATTGAGACGCACTCGCAGGACCTGGTGCGCACCTTACAGCAAAAGATTAACGAAAGCAGCCGTTGCAGCGCATACCGCAATGTCCCGGCCGAAGAACTCGCCCGGGCGGTCGGAGACATCTACCTGCACCTCGGCGAATGGCTGCTCGGAAGGACCGAGACGGACATCCAGAACCGTTACCAGGCCATCGGCGCGCGCCGGGCCGCACAGCGGGTTCCGCTGAGCCAGGTCATCTGGTGTATCGCGCTGGTGAAAGAAAACCTCTGGGAGTATCTGCGGCGCGAAGGAAACGAAGAGCAGATTACCGAGATCTTCAGTGAGATCCAGATATTGAAGTTGCTGGAACAATTCTTTGACCGTGCCATGTATTTCTCGGTCGTGGGCTACGAGCGGGCCGCGGCCGGCAATCTCGAAGGCCAAGGCGTAAGTGCTGGGAGGTGAACCGGATGGCGTGGGAGACTGAGTATTCCCACAAACTGACAACCGCGGCGGAAGCGTTGCGGGTTGTCGAGTCCGGCATGCGGGTGTTCGTGCATGCGAGCAGCGGATTTCCGGTGGCGTTGGTCGATGCGCTGGCGGATCGGGCTCCGTCCTTACGGGACGTGGAGATCGTGCACCTGCTTACCCTCAGCGAGATCCGCACCGCGGAACCGCAATATCCCGAGAATTTCCGGCATACCTGTCTTTTCATCGGCGGAGGATATGCGCCGCGCTGTTGCCGACGGCCGCGCCGACTACGTTCCCATTCACCTGGGCGAAGTAGAGCGGCTCGCCGCCAGCGGAGACTTTCCGGTCGACGTGGCGCTGATTCAGGTGACGCCTCCGGACCGTCACGGCTTCGTGAGCGTAGGCGCGGCGGTGGAGATAACGCTGGCTTTCGCCCGCGCCGCAAAGCACGTGATCGCGCAAGTGAACTCCTGTATGCCGCGCACCTGCGGC
The DNA here is from genome assembly GCA_963842345.1 of uncultured Acidobacteriota bacterium. GTDB lineage: Bacteria > Acidobacteriota > Terriglobia > Terriglobales > Acidobacteriaceae > CAWBRT01. Next base: position 18,707 of record CAWJGD010000016.1, on the reverse strand, counting down.
GACACCTATCTGCACGTCAGCGAGATCGATGCCTTTGTGGAGAACTCGCAGCCGCTGGTCGAGTTCTGTCTTCGCCAGCCCAGCGAAACCGAACACGCGATCGCCCGGCACATCGCCAAAGTGATCGAAGACGGCGACACGCTCCAGATCGGCATTGGCGGGGTTCCGGACGCGATTCTCGGCTATTTGAACGATCGCAAGGATCTCGGAGTCCACAGCGAGATCATCTCCGACAGCCTTCTCCCGCTCATCGAGTGCGGAGTCGATTACGGGGGCGCGAAAAACGCTTCATCCGTACAAAGTCATCGTCGGGTTTGGGCTGGGGACAAGACGGCTTTACGAGTTCGTCGACGAAAACCCGATTTTTGAATTTCATTCGAACAGCTACGTGAACGATCCTTTTGTGATTGCACGGAACGATCACATGGTCGCCATCAATTCGGCGCTGCAGATCGACCTCACCGGGCAGGTGTGCTCCGATTCGGTGGGCCAGAGCTTTTATAGCGGCTTTGGCGGCCAAGTGGATTTCATTCGCGGCGCGGCCCGCGCCAAGTTCGGCAAGCCGGTGATCGCTTTGCCCGCGACCGCCCGCAACGGAAGCATTTCCCGCATTGTTCCCATGCTCAATTCCGGCGCCGGCGTGGTGACTACGCGCGCCGATGTTCATTTTGTCGCGACCGAATTTGGCATGGTGGATTTATTCGGAAAAAGCGTGAGGGAACGGGCGGAATTGCTCATCGGCATTGCGCATCCGTCGTTCCGCAGCGAGTTGTATGAGCATTGCGTGGGCGCGCGCTGGTTCCAGCGCAATGAAGTGAATGGCCCGGCGCTGGCGGACGCCGCCGCGGCTGGGTAGTTGGTTTGACCCGGGCACTGGCATTTGGGCCTGGGTGCGAAACTGGGTGTTTATACACCAGAGGAAGTCATGGCTAATCAGGTTCGAGGTAACGTCGAATTCGATACTCAGGAATGCAAGGGCTGCGGTCTTTGCGTGGACTCGTGTCCCCCCAAGGTCCTGGAGCTGGCGCCGGATCTCAATCAATATGGAGTTCATCCGGCGCAATACAAGGGCGAGAACTGCACTGGTTGCGGAATCTGCTTCTACTGCTGTCCGGAACCGGGCGGCATAACCGTTTACCGGGTGAAAGCGAACCGGCCTGAAGTGGCGACGGAGGTGGCGAATGCGGCAACTGTGTAAGGGCAACGTCGCAGTCGTCAAAGCGGCTGTCATGGCCGGATGCCGTGCGTATTACGGTTATCCGATCACTCCCGCCAGCGAAATCGCCGAGTACGCTTCGCTGCTGCTGCCGCAGGTTGGCGGCACATTCGTCCAGGCGGAGAGCGAAGTTTCGGCCATCAATATGGTCTACGGCGCGGCTTCGGCCGGCATACGGGTGATGTCCGCCTCGTCCGGACCAGGCCTGAGCCTGATGCAGGAAGGCCTTTCCTATATGGCGGGCGCCGAGCTGCCCTGCGTGGTCGTGGATGTGATGCGCGCCGGCCCGGGGCTTGGAAACATCGGCCCGGAGCAGAGCGACTACTTCGCGGTCACCAAGGGCGGCGGCCACGGCTGCTACCGCAATCTCGTGCTGGCGCCTTCCTCCGCGCAGGAGATGGCGTCGCTGACCATGCTCGCTTTCGAGCTGGCCGACAAGTATCGCAACCCGGCAGTCGTGCTCACCGACGGTTTTGTCGGCCAGATGATGGAGCCGATCGACCTTGAGATGTCCGACGTGGAGCAGCCCGACAAGCCATGGGCGGTTCGTGGCGATGCGGAGACGCGCAAGAACGTCATCAGCTCCATCTTCCTTGCCTTCGATGTGATGGAAAAGCACATCAACAAGCTCGATGCCAAGTACAAGCGGATGCAGGAAGAGGAAGTACGCTACGAGACGTACATGGCGGAAGACGCCGATATCCTGCTGGTCGGCTACGGCATTGTCTCGCGCGTGTTGCGTTCCGCGGTTGACCATGCCCGCATGCACGGCCTGAAGGTCGGGCTTTTCCGTCCTATTTCCCTGTTCCCCTATCCGTCGCTTGCCCTGGCCGCGGCCGCCAAGAATTGCGGGTCGGTCATGGTGGTGGAGATGAGCACCGGTCAAATGGTCGAGGACGTCCGCCTGGCGGTTTCAGGCGGTGTTCCAGTCGAATTCTATGGCCGGGTCGGCGGCAATGTGCCCTCGGTCGAAGAAGTCTACGTTCAGTTGCTGGCGCGCGCGACGGCGCTGGCCTAAGCGGAAAAGGAAGGAACTTGTGAGCGAGTTACAAATCGTCAATCAAAAATCGGATCTATTCTACGATCGCTTCCTCCGCAAGGACGAAAACCAGCACCAGACGCATTACTGTCCCGGCTGCGGTCATGGCGTTATCCATAAGCTCATCGCCGAAGCCCTGCACGACCTCGGTCTGCAGGACAGGACCGTGCTGGTGACGCCGGTAGGCTGCTCGGTGTTCGGCTACTACTACTTCGATACCGGCAACGTGCAGGCGGCGCACGGACGCGCGCCGGCGGTCGCAACCGGCATGAAGCGGGCGCACCCCGGCAGCATCGTCATCAGCTATCAGGGCGATGGAGATTTGGCGGCGATCGGCACGGCGGAGATTATTCACGCCGCCAATCGCGGTGAACACATCACGGTGTTCTTCGTCAATAACTCGATCTACGGCATGACGGGCGGACAGATGGCGCCCACCACGCTGATCGGCCAGTCCAGCACCACCTCGCCTTGGGGAAGGCGGCCCGGCAACGACGGATACCCGATCCACATGAGCGAGTTGCTGAGCACTCTCGAGGCGCCGGTCTACATCGAGCGGGTCGCGTTAAACGACAACAAGAACATCGTCAAGACACGCCGCGCGGTGCGCAAGGCACTGGAGATTCAAAAGATGGGGCTCGGCTTTTCGCTGGTGGAAATTCTCTCGCCCTGCCCGACGATCCTCAGGATGGAGCCGGTGGTGGCGCGCAAGTGGGTTGGCGAAACGCTCGCCAAGCAGTTCCCGCTCGGAGTCTATCGCGACAAGAAACTCGAGAGCGTGATATCGGGGGATCCGCCTATCAGATCGGCCGCCGAAGTGGTCGGCATCACCTCCGAGAGCGACATTTCAGCCGAAGCCAAGGAAGAGAGCCGCCGGACGCGCACCCGCGAAACGACGGTCAAGGTCGCCGGCTTCGGCGGACAGGGCGTGCTGCTGCTCGGACAACTGCTGGCCGAGATGGGCCTGCGCGAGCACATGGAAGTGAGCTGGCTGCCCTCCTACGGGCCTGAAATGCGCAGCGGCAGTTGCCACTGCCACGTCAGCTCGCGCACCAGCGGATCGGTTCGCCGGTCATCTCGCATCCCGAGGTGCTGCTGGCGATGAACGAGCCCTCGTTGCGCAAATTCGGTCCGCAAGTCGCGCCCGGAGGATTGATCATCTACAACCGCGACCGCCTGCCGGAAGATTTCGCCGTGGAGGGAAGCGTGCGCGTCATTTGCGTGCCCGCCTCGGAAATCGCCGACTCGCTCGGTTCGACCAAGGTGACCAACGTGGTTATGCTCGGCGCAATGCTTCAGGAAACCGAGTGCCTGCCGATGGACAGCGTCATGAGCGTGCTAACCGAAACGGTGCACAACCAGAAGATGCTCGAACTCGATCGCCAGGCGTTGGAAGCGGGACGCAAATACGTCGATCAGCAGGTCCGCGTCGGTCCGGTTTCGCAACCGGATGGCTTCGCGGGCTAACTGGATTCAAGGGTTCTGATTATTTCTGAATGGAAACGGCGGGCTGCGCTGGCCGCCGTTTTCTTGTTATGCGCAGTGCAGGTTTCTGACACTGCGATAGGCGCTGCGTTGGATAACAACCTGGCGTACGAAGGAATGCTCAACTCCGTGACGGATTGCGCCGGTTCTCACTGCGCTGACTCAGAATGGCGAATCATCCGCTTTTATGGCCAGTGACGCGCGAAATCAGCCATGTAGTTCCTTGAAGAGACCGCCTCCAGCTGGCTAGGATGACCAGCACTGCTAAGGATAGCAGGACTTTGGTTCAGCACGCCTGCATGGATCGAGCGTTCGCATTGCAGAGTTTGGCAAATCACAATGCTATTCTGCGATCGGTGATAGCTGCGATTCGCGAGAAAGTGGCGAGCAATAGGAAAGGCTGTGACATTGGTTATGGTCTAGCCGCCAACTCCTGCGAGGGAGTCAACAGCGTGGACGCATGTACCGTCACAGCCCTTGATGCGATCACTGCTTTCGCAGTTCCAAACCCCGGCGGCATCCTCGCAGAGCAGTCGGTTTTTTCAGGTCTGGTCGTTCAAACGGGTCACCCCGCCGAACGGATCACTCAGCCTACTTTAGACCGGCTACGTATTAGGAAGCCAACCCTTTTCGGCCGTCGACATTCGCGATACTAGCGGATAACTTGAAATTGTCAACGCCCAAGACAGGTGCAAACTGTAATTAATTGCGGTGCTCGCAGTCCGCAAGGCAAACGATACATAGCAAACCGTTTTTGTGAGTACACGCGCTCTTGAGCGGGAGATATTCACACCTTTTTCACAGAAACGTAACGGGTCTCAGGCAACATCGAACCAAAGGAATATCTTGACGCGGCTGAGTTACTGAAGCATTGTGGTTACGGCGGAGGCAAATGTCGGACCTGGTGGCTTACGTGGACGGCGGCTCTCACGGTAATCCGGGGTCGGCCGGTATTGGAGTGGTTATCGAAAACCCCTGCGGGGAAACAGTCAGGATTGCCAGGTGGATCGGGCACCACGACAATAACGTTGCCGAGTACGCAGCCCTGCTGGAAGCGCTGCAGCACGCCGTCGAGGTGAAGGCGAAGTCACTTCGCGTCTACACGGACTCCGAAGTGGTCGTCAAACAGATGACGGGAGAGTACATCTGCCAGAGCCCGCGTCTCTATTCGCTGAATTGGGTTTGCCGCAAATTAGCCCACACCCTGAAGTTCTCCATCGCTCACATCCGTCGCGAGTGCAATAGCGAAGCCAACGGCTTGGCCAACCATGCCGTCCGGCTGCGCATGGATCCGTGATAGGAAAACAGGTTTCACGGACGCTTTGCGAAGCGCTGGTCGGCGCCTGGGAGCCTTTCTTAGGAAAGCCGTGTGACTGTGTCATTCTGAGCGACCGCAGGGAGCGAAGTTGAGGCGTTGAGGCGGCGTCTGAGCCGCCTGCCGAAATCCTGAGCGAAGCGAAGGAACTCTTAATCCCATCGCGGCGTGGGGCTGAGACAAGCTGAAAGATTTCATTAAAAAACCGGGAGCGGCGCGGGGTGTGACAGTTCCCTGGGATGCTTGCTTCTGCGGGGACCCGCTCCGCTCAGCATGACAACCTAAGACACTCGCTCGTAGCGGACCGCTATTTGGAGTACTCGCCGTAGAACTGCTTCACGCAGGCGGGGCAAATCCCGTGTGAGAAATCAACCCCTATCTGGTCGTGGAAGTATTCTTCAACCTCGCGCCAGTACTGCTCGTCGTCGCGAATCTTCTTGCACTTCATGCAGATCGGGATAAGCGCTCGCAGGCTCAACAGCTCGGTGACATCCTCGATAATCAGCAGCGCCAGGCGCTCACCGCAGTCCGGCATCGGACTTGCCGTGATCAGCATGTCCATGGGTTTGATGGAGAGCCCTTCGACGAACTCCATCCTCATCCGTTTGCGGCTGACCGTCTGCCCTTGAAGACATGTCGTGACTGAGCCGCGGATCATGCAGTTCTGGCAAAACGGCGCTCTCCCGCATCCTTCGGGAACATCCAGCGAATGCAGGCAATGCAGCACTTCACCGCTGCGTTGCCGGTAGATTGCTTCCTTCCCCTGTCCGCAGAATCGAAGGGCAGCATCGTTCAGGTCGCGGACCCGTACGTCGCTATCCACCACGAAGACAGGAATGGGGATGGAATCCAGAATCGTGCGGTAATAGGTATTCTCGCTGAAGTCCATTGACAAGCACCGTTCCGGCCACGCCGTGGAGCATGAAACGTCTAAACGCTCGAGTGGCGAGTTACATTTGCCAGGAAAAACAGAAGCTGTGGCAGGCGCTACCCGAGCGCGGCTTCGAGGTTCTGCAATTCCAGCGCTTTCTGTTCGGCAACGACGGCGTCCAGCACGGTGGCAACCCCGTGCACAACAGAAGCCAGGCGAACCGCGGCCAAAATCACCTCTTCGGTGATGTTCTTCTGCCGCAACACCTGCTCGTGCGAGCTGACACACTTGCCGCAGGCGTTAATCGCCGAGACCGCAAGCGCCCACAATTCGAAGTCCACGGCATCGACCCCATGGGTGCGCATGACATTCATCCGCAAGCGGGCGGGCAAGGTGGCATACTTCTCGTTGCTGCTCAGGTGCTGAAAGCGGTAGTAGACGTTGTTCATGGCCATGATCGCCGCCGCGGCCTTGGCGGCATCCACGACTTGCGCGGAAATGTGCTGCCCGGCTTCGACCACCACAGCCGCCGTGAGCGCGGAATTGCGGCAAGCCAGGGCGCTGGCGACCAGCGTTCCCCATTTCTGCTGAGTGCTTAGTTCAGTCTCTTGCCGCACCAGAGAATTGAAATTCAGGCGCAGATCCTTGGCGTAATCGGGAAGAGTGTCAAGCAGTGCGTCGAGCATGATGTTTCCTTGAATTTGGATTGTGCTTTCCGGGCTCACCCTTCACCGACGCGAAGGGTGAGGCCGGGAATGAAGTTGCCGTCCGGACCAGTTTCGCAGGTCGTTATGCCGTGACCAGCGTAGCTTCGCCCTTCTTCCAGTTGCAGGGGCAGAGCTCATCGGTCTGCAATGCATCCAGCACGCGCAGCACTTCGTCGACGTTGCGGCCGACGGAGAGATCGGTAATCATAACGAAACGAATGACCCCCTCCGGGTCAACGATATAAGTGGCGCGCTGCGAGACTCCGGCGTTAGGGTCGAGAATGCCCAGCATCTCCGAGAGTTCGCGCTTGATGTCGGACATCATCGGGAATGGCAGATTTCGCAGATCGGGATGATCTTTGCGCCACGCCAGGTGAACGAACTCGGAGTCTATGCTGACGCCCAAAACCTGGGCATCGCGATCCTGGAACTCCCGGTTCTTGCGGCCAAACTCGGCGATCTCGGTTGGGCAGACAAAGGTGAAGTCCTTAGGCCAGAAGAAAACTACCTTCCAACTGCCGGGATAGTCCTGGTCCGTAATCGTTTTGAACTGCTTGTCTTTGTCGAGGCTCACGGTGGCAGTCAACGAAAACACGGGGAACTTCTCTCCAACACCGATCATGCTTTTCTCTCCTTGAAATGATCTTTAAGAAAACGGTTTTGAAAACTAGCCCGCAAGGCGTTGGTTTACGCCCTGGAGCAAACTGTTTTGGGACTTGGCACATCGTTCACAGAGTCCCAACACCTCTACCGAAAACCGCTGAACCCGGAAGCCGTTCGGCAGAGTGCCGTTCATCAGCACAGGACCAATCGCCTCCTGCTTGAGATCGCAAATGGCCTTGCACTTGGTGCAAACCATGTGGTGATGCGGTTCCAGGTTGCTGTCGAGCCGAATTGAGCCGTGATGCAGGCTGGCCTCATGCACGATTCCGGTCTCGAGAAACGTGTTGATGGTCTTGTAGACGGTGGCAAGCGAGATTGACGGAATCTGTTGGCGGACGCGTTCGTAAACTTGCTCGGGAGTGGGGTGTCCGGACATCGAAAACAGAGCCTCATAAATGATGGCCCGCTGGTGCGTGACCGCCAGATCGCGCTGGCGGCACAGCTCCCGGAATTTGTGCAACAGCTCGCCCCGCATATTGTGTTAGATGAGTGAAGTTGTTAGACGATAAGAATTATTTTTTGATATAACCTATGAAACTGCACCACTAATCGTGCAGCCCTGCCGTCCGGAGTCATGTTCTTGGAGAATCGTCTCTTGGCGATCACTTGGTCGCAAGGCATTGCGGGAAGACTTTGAGGGATTAAGAAAATGGCAAAAAAGGGTAAGAAACAGGTGTTCAGCGCGGTCAAGGCGGTGAAATCCGCCGCCCGGCAGCAGCTCGGAATGCCCTCGCCGACCAAGGTTGTCCCCGATGCCAAGACAAAGGCGGCGCGGCGCGTGAAGAAGCACAAGCCAGACCTGCAAGAGCTGCTGGAAAATGGCGAGATGCACTGATGAAAGTACGCGCCGGAGGCAGTTATTTTCGAGCCGGCAGCATGATGACGGCGCGAGGGGGCGCGGCATGATAGCGCAAATAACCGAGGCCGACCCGCATGTGGTGATTGATGCTGTCGGGCGCCGTTAGCGCGATGGTCAACCCCAGCAGCGCGTGCACGATGCCAACCGTCCACAGGTTGCGGTAGCGCGCAAATACGGAGGTGAACAGCAGTCCTCCTGCGAATGTGCAAAGCGTGAGCAGGGGATTGGGAACGTGCGCGCTGGCAAACAGCAGCGTGGAGCAGACGATTGCCGAACGCGTGCCAAGCACTTGCTCGAGATTCAGGAAGATGAACGACTGCAGGATGAACTCCTGCTCGAACGCCCACAAGCCATAGGAATAGGCGCGCCAAACGTAGAAATGGCGCTGCGGGATGTGCAGTGCGCCAGTACTGCGCGCAATCCAAAGCACGGCCGCCACCACCACGAGCGCAGCCAGCGGAAACCAGGCGGACTGGCGAAATCCTTGCGCGCGCAGGCCAAGTTCGCGGGCTGAGCGGCGCTGCAGGAGCGTGCAGCAAAAAATCCAGGATGCGTCGAGCCAAATCAGCACCTGCTGAACGGCGCCATAACTCCACAGCGCGCCCACAATCAGCAGATACGTCACCACTACGGCCAGCGCCGAGAACTGTTTGCTTGTCCGGAAGGAAGAAACAGGACTCTGCGCCAATAGATGAGGGCTTTCGGTTCCGGCATGCGCGTTCATGGAAACCTTCGATGCACGCGGGCGGCGCAGAGTCGATTGGTTGCAGAAAAGACTTTCATTCACCTGACTCAGAATAGGTGTTTTTCGAACCAGTGGTGCGCGTAAGGCTCCGTATTGAACGCCTCGACCTCAAGGTATCCCGAACGTCGATAGAGGGCGATGGCCTCGCTCAATGCGCGATTGGTCTCGAGCCGAAGGACGCCGACCCCTGCTTCACGCGCACGCTGCTCGACCTCCTCGAGAATCCGGCGTCCCAGGCCGAGCCCCCGCGCTGCCGGCGCAAGCCACATTCTTTTCAGCTCCGCCGGCGCGGCGGCGTGAAACTTGAGTGCGGCGCAACCGACAGGCCGGTCGTGCAAACGGGCGATCAGCAGTATGCCGAGGGGTGGCGTGAGTTCGTTGGCGTCCGCGGAGATGCTGAGTGCGGGATTAAAGCCCGCCTCGAAGCGCGCGTCCAGCTCGGCAAAGTACTGGTCGAAGCACCACCTGGCATCGGGGGTGGTCGGGTCCTCGATGGCGAAACGAACCATGGCCGCGTCTAACAACCGCTCGACCTCCTTCAGTGCCGCCACGATCCTGCGCGCGCCCAGCGGCCCCGGAACTCTTAGGGCCAGGGTGCTGGCCGCCCAGAGACGGCGTTCGATTTCAAAGCGCGTCGCAGACGGCCTCGGTAACCTGCTTGGTGTTGGCCTTGCCGCCGAGATCGGCCGTAAGGGCCACGCCCGCGCCGGTCACACGTTCGACAGCCTGCATCAGACGAGCTGCGGCCTCTTTTTCACCTAGGTGCTCAAGCATCATGACGGCCGTCCAGAAAGTGCCGATTGGGTTGGCAATTCCCTTGCCGGCAATATCGAAAGCCGAGCCATGAATGGGCTCGAACATGGAAGGGAACTGACGCGACGGATTCAGGTTTGCGGTGGGCGCAATTCCCAAACTGCCAGCCAGGGCCGCCGCCAGATCGGTGAGAATATCGGCGTGCAGATTCGTGGCGACGACGACATCCAGCGACTTTGGCTTGCCCACCATGCGGGTTGTGACCGCATCGACCAGCATCTTGTCGGCCTTAACATCCGGGAACTCGCGGCCAACTTCGGCGGCTATCTGATCCCACAGCACCATGCCGTGGCGCTGCGCGTTGGACTTGGTAACCACCGTCAGCAGCTTGCGAGGCCGCGAGCGCGCCAGCTCGAAGGCAAAGCGCATAATGCGGGTTACACCGTTGCGCGTAAAGATGGCAGTCTCGGTCGCAACCTCTTCCGGCAGCCCGATATGCGTGCGCCCGCCCTGTCCGGCATATTCGCCTTCGCTGTTCTCACGCACGATGACCCAATCGAAATCTCCGGGGTTAATGCCGCGCAATGGGCTGGTAACGCCCGGAAGAACTCGCGCCGGACGGACATTGGCGTACTGATCGAAGCCCTGGCAGATCTTCAGGCGCAGTCCCCACAACGTGATGTGATCGGGAACGTCGGGATCGCCGACAGCGCCGAAAAAGATCGCGTCGAACTTCTTCAGAGTGTCCAGCCCATCTTCCGGCATCATGAGGCCGGTCTTGCGGTAGTAATCAGATCCCCAGGGGAAGCATTCGAAGCTCATCCGAAAGCCTCCGCAACGCTCTTGCAGCCGCTGCAATACGGTTACTCCGGCGGGGATCACTTCTTTGCCGATACCGTCACCGGGCATAACGGCGATCTTGTATTCACGCATGGTCTTTTCCTTCCAAGCTGCCGCCCGCAAATGGGTGACAGAAATTTTAGTCACAACTCCCGCCAGAAATTACTATTGCCTATGAGGAAACATGGTTGACGGGGCGCACCTAGCGAGTGCGTCACAAATCGAATATCTTAATGGAGATGTCATTCTGAGCCGCAGTGCAGCGGAGGCGAAGAATCCATGTATTTCGACGCAGGAAAATGCACAGATCCTTCGCTTCGCTCAGGATGACACCCGAAAGAAGGCACAAGGCCCCTTTCAAATGACGGCCAATCTGTTTGACGCACTACATTAGTTTACCTGAAGCGGTGTGCCGAAATCGTGGAAACAAATTCATCTCGTGGGAGGCATCATTGAGCAACACACGGCAAGTAACGGCAAGCGCCAGTGGGACGGTAACCTTCGGCGGCGAGCTAACAGTGAACCGGCTTGGATTCGGTGCCATGCGAATTACGGGCGAAGGCATCTGGGGGCCACCCAAGGATCGAGCGGCAGCATTGGCAACGCTGCGCCGCGCCGTCGAGCTGGAGGTCAACTTTATCGACACCGCCGACTCCTATGGGCCCGACGTTAGCGAAGAACTGATCGCCGAAGCGCTGGCGCCGTATCCGCGAGGCGTGGTGATTGCCACCAAAGGCGGCTGGCTGCGAGTCGGACCAGGCCAGTGGATTCATGATGCGAGCCAGGGCCATCTGCGCCAGGCGGTAGAGGGCAGCCTGAAGAAGCTTCGCCTCGAGCGCATCGATTTATATCAGCTTCATATGCCCGATCACGCGATCTCCTTCGAGGCCTCGGTGGAAGCGCTGGCCGAGTTGCAATCGCAAGGCAAGATCCGCCTCATCGGACTCTCCAACGTTACCCAGGAGCACATCGAGCGCGCCCGCAAGATCGTGCCAATTGTCTCCGTGCAGAACCGCTATAGCTTCGCCGACCAGGAGTGGAACTACGTCGTCGACTATTGCGAGCGCAACGGAATCGTGTTCATTCCCTGGGCCCCGCTTGGATTCGGCATGACGAACGATTCTGTCGTGAGCCGGATCGCCAAGGCGCATCAGGCTACTCCGAGACAGATTGCCATAGCATGGGCATTGCAGCGCTCGCCAATGATTCTGCCGATTCCGGGAACCTCATCGCCCGCGCACGTGGAAGAAAACATCGCCGCCGCTTCGCTTGCGCTTGAGCGATCAGGAATTCAAAGAATTGCTCTCGGTGAAGAGACAGTTCACAACGCGGTAGAGCGGGATAGTGTCGGAAGGGTTTGTGACATAACTTAGGTGTCATCCTGAGCGGAGCGAAGGATCTATGCATTGCGAATCAAATACATAGATTCTTCGCTCGCTACGCTCGCTCAGAATGACACTCCAAGAGGATACTGCGCGAACTTTTCAGCCGCCGTGCCGCGCCGCTGCGGGCGCGAGCGCCTCGGCAATCCGGTCGACGGCGGCCCGCGTCAGCGGCAGCTCCGCCTTTTCCAGCACGGACGTCAACGCCAGTAGGTTTTCGTTCGAGACCAGATTCTCGGTCGAGGCCGCAATCGCCACGCGCTCGCCGGAGCCCGCCTCCCGCAGCAATTCCAGAGCGCAGCGCTCGGTTGCCGCCGGACCTTCGAGATAGGCGGAGCTTGGGAATCCGATCCAGAGCACCTTGCCGGGCCACGCCGCCAGCGCCTCCCGTATGGAGAGATCGCCCATCGGCGGCGGATGGATGGCTTCGATGATGTCGATGGGAGTCTTGCCGATCAGCTCTTTCAGATTTTTCAGCCGGCCATCCATGTGGCACGGCCATGAGTTTGCCCGCACGATGCAGCGGCTTGGCCTGTTTTTCATATTCGGGCATGAAGTAGCGCGCGAACAGCTTCGGATTGGCGAGCACGCCGTCGATGTTGTCTCCGCACCACGCGACCGGCGCGGGCGATTTTGCGGCAATCTCCTCGTAGAGCGGCTCACGGGCCTTGGAAACCGCCTGGCACAGCTCTTCCACCAGGTCGGGATAGTCGGCCATATGGATAAAAGAAACGGCCTTCTTCGCTGCCGAGCCAGTAGATCATCAGCATCTGCATGGGCGAATGCGGCAGTTGATCGAGCACGACGCCGTCTTCGCCCAGCCATTCCATCGCCTGCTCGATGCCGAAGTAGTCGGCGACGTACTCCGTGTGCTCGACGATGTATTTCAGGACCTTGTAGTCCGCCGGACCCTTCAGCAGGCGGTCGGTTGTCCAGGGCTGATGCCCTTTCCAACTGCGCGTTCCCTTCCATTGTCCGGTGCCGGGCTCGCGCAACTCGTCCTCGTAGATCGTGCCCACGGGAGTGGAGAAGGTTCGCCGGACGATGGCGCGGCCTTTTACGACCGTCCGCTTTTCCTCGACCTCGACGCCGTGCAGTCTCTCCGCATACGGCGGACGAAGCCAGCAGATACCCATGCCGCGGTTGCGGCACTCGCGCTCCGCCCGCCCGGTTTGACAGTGGCGCCAGAAGTGGAAGAAGGGCAACTTGTCTGTCCGCTGCCCGCGGCTGGCGGCGCAGGATGCGTTCACGATAGTTCATGGCAACTCCGGGGAGGACCCAGGTCTACAGCTTCTGTATGCGCTGCACTTCGTGGACGCCGGGGATTTTGCGCAGTCCGGTAACGATCCGGTTCAGGTGGGAGACATCGGCGATATCGAGCACCACGTCGATGAAGGCGTTGGTGCTTTCGTTGGAGCCAGCCTCGATGTGACGGATGTTGGTATCTTCGTCGCCGATCACGGCGGTTACCTGCTTGAGAATGCCGGCGCGGTCGTCGCTGGTCACCGTTAACTTTACCGGATAGGAAGGCGCGGAGCCGGCGATTCGCGGTTCCTTTGCCGACCACTCGACGTCGATGCGGCGCTCCGGTTCGTACATGAGGTTTTCGACGTTGGAACAGCGTTTCGAATGCACGGCAACGCCCTTGCCCCGGGTAACGTAGCCCACGATCTCTTCGCCGCGGATGGGGTTGCAACAGCGGGCGCGATAGACCAGCAGATCGTCGTGCCCGCGGACTTTCAGCGTGGAGTTATCGCCGCCGAAGACGCGTTTAACCACGCTGGCCAGCGTGCCGGTGTGCTCGCCGTCGCCGCCCGTCTCGGGTGTGCCGGCGGGAATCACCTTGCCCAGCATCGTCTTGGCCGAATATTTGCCGTAACCGATGGCGGCCATCAGGTCGTCCGCCCGCGAAAGGCCGTACTCGGATGCCACCTTCTGGAGGTCGGCGTCCTTGATGTCCTTGATGGCGATGCGATACTTGCGCGCCTCTTTTTCCATCACCTTGCGGCCGATTTCAATGGCGCGTTCGCGCTGATGGATATTGAGCCAATGCTTGATCTTTTGCCGCGCGCGCGAAGACTTCACCACGGCCAGCCAATCGCGGCTGGGGTTATGGCCCGCCTGGGTCAGGATCTCGACGATGTCGCCGGAGCGCAATTTATAGCGCAGCGGAACCATGCGCCCGTTGGCCTTTGCCCCCACGCAGCGTTCGCCCACCTCGGTGTGAATCGCGTAGGCAAAATCGATGGGCGTGGCATCACGCGGCAGGATCACGACTTTTCCCTTGGGCGTGAAGGTGTAGACCTCTTCCGGATAGAGATCGATCTTCAGCGTCGAAAGGAACTCGCTCGGGTCCGACATGTCGCGCTGCCACTCGACGACCTGGCGCAGCCACGACAGACGCTGCTCGTCGCGCGCCGTAATCGGCCCGTCCTTGTATTTCCAATGCGCCGCAATGCCCTCCTCCGCCATCTTGTGCATCTCTTCGGTGCGTATCTGAACCTCGAAGGGATATCCGTCTTCGGTGATTACCGTGGTGTGCAGCGATTGGTAGAGGTTGGGACGCGGCATGGCGATGAAGTCCTTGATGCGGCCGGGAACCGGACGCCATGCATTATGAATGATGCCGAGCGCGGCATAGCAGTCATTGACCGAGTGGGTGACGATTCTCAGCGCCAGCAGGTCATACATCTGATCGACGTTGATCTTCTGCCGTTGCAGCTTCTGATAGATGGAGTGCATTCGCTTGATGCGCGAATCCACGCGCGCCTGAATATTGTTTTCCTTCAGCTTGGCGCGGATCGTTCCTTCCATCCTGGCCAGCAGCCGCTCGCCTTCCTTGCGCTTGGCCTCGACCAGCTCGTAAACCTGCTTGTAGCCGACCGGATCGACATAGGGGAACGCCAGATCTTCGAGCTCGCCGCGCACCTTGCCCATGCCGAGACGATGCGCCAGCGGGGCATAAATCTCCAGTGTCTCCTTGGCGATCTTCACCTGCCGCTCGGGCGAGAGCGCCTGCAGGGTCCGCATGTTATGCAGGCGGTCGGCCAGCTTGATCAGCACCACGCGGATGTCGTCGACCATCGCCAGCATCATCTTGCGGACGTTTTCCGCCTGTGCCTCCTCGCGCGAGGCAAAGTCGATGCGGCTGATCTTGGTGACGCCTTCGACGATGTGCGCCACCTGCTCGCCAAATTTTTCCTGGATCTGCTCGGTGGTCACCGAGGTGTCTTCCACCGAGTCGTGCAGCAGGCCGGCGGCGATGGAGGTGGTATCCAGCCGCATTTCCGCCAGGATTATGGCAACTTCCAGGGGATGAACCAGATAGGGCTCGCCGGTGGCGCGCGTCTGACCGCTGTGATTCTCCAGCGAGAACTCGTAGGCGCGGCGTACGATCTCCAGATCGTCGTTGGGACGGTTCTCCCGGGCGATTTTGAGCAAGTCTCGAAACCGGGTCACCGTTAATACATTCGTCGCGATCTGTTGCCGCAACGTCGCCATAATTGATTATAGCTGGCCGTCGGAGGAAGGGCAAGCAAGATGCGCATCTAGAGCATTCAAAGGTTGATGGTAGCTGTCGCGATCCGTGCATCTTGCCGGCTTTCTCGCTGGCCTGCACTTGGTTAGATTGCGGCCGTCGGCAGAGCGGTGCAGGGACCGCCGAATCGCTTATTTCGGCATCTTTATGATTCTTCATGTGCTTGTTCGCGCTATGAAAGTTCTTGTCAGCGGCAGCTCTGGTCTGGTAGGCAGCGCGCTTGTCCGTAAGTTGAAGGACAACGGCAGCGACGTGGGCCGTCTGGTGCGCACAGCCTCGGCCACCCGTTCACTCGATGTTTTCTGGAAACCGGGCGAGCTGCTCGATCCGGAGCTGGTCCGCGGTTTCGATGCCGTGGTCCACCTCGCCGGCCGCAACCTGGCAGGCCGCTGGAACAGCCGATGAAGCGCGAAATCCGCGAGAGCAGGCTGCTGGGCACGGCCACCATCGCCCGCGCCGTGGCCGCCGCTTTTCGCGCCGGCGGCAAACCCTCGGTGCTGGTGAGCGCTTCCGCCATCGGCTACTACGGCAGCCGAGGTAGCGAGCTGCTCACCGAATCCAGCTCCAGCGGCACGGGTTTTCTCGCCGAACTCTGCCGCGATTGGGAAGGCGCTGCCAGCCCGGCGGCCGAGGCCGGAGTTCGCCTGGTGCTGCCGCGCCTGGGGGTGGTCCTGAGCGAGGAGGGCGGGGCTTGGCCCGCTTGCTGCCGATCTTCCGGCTTGGCCTCGGCGGACGCGTCGGCAATGGCCGCCAATACTGGAGCTGGATCACCCTTGAGGATGTTGTCGCGGCCATCGAGTTTGCGATTGCCAACCCTGCGCTGTCCGGCCCGGTGAACCTGACCTCGCCGAACCCTGTGACCAATGCCGGATTTACGGCTGCGCTGGCCCGCGCGCTGCGGCGTCCCGCCGTTTTCCCGGTCCCGGCGTTTGCCCTGCGCCTTGCGCTGGGAGAAATGGCCGATGAAGCTCTGCTTGCCAGTCAGCGCGTGCAACCGGAGAAGCTGCTGAACGCCGGCTTTCCGTTCACCCATCCGCAACTGGATGAGGCGCTCGTGGCGGTGTTAAGCGGTTAGAGCAATCTCGGGGCTTAGATATCCGGGCTTTCACGTAACAAGTGAGAAGGCGATTTCGACAATCATCAGACCAAGCCCGCCGCTTGGCGCTATCATCGGTTCGGTGGCCCACATTTAGCGCGCTCAATAGATGAACCTGGATGCGAAGCCGCAATCAGCTTCCTAAATAACGATCATGATTACCAAAACAGACGCCGCAGAACGGCAACTCAATACGGCAATCCGCCTATTTTTTGAGAACAGGGATCATCTGTCCTCGTATGCGCTCGCCGTCGCTTCTCGGGAGATCACAGATGATGTGATCCAGAGCCGGTATAGCGAACTCTATCAGCGCGAGCTTGCGCGAGTAGGTGATCCGCTGAAGGTCCTCCTTTCGCATCGGAAAGAGTTCAAGGATCCTCATCAAGCCCGAGTTCTATAAGGACTTCCTACGCTCTACCACAAATGGCAAAACTTTCTCAAGCACGCCGAGCAAGATCCTGATGCTGAAATAGAGCCATTCAAGGCGAAGTTTCTCGTGCTGGTAATCTTTTTGCGATAAAGAACTACATGCTGCTAACGCAACACTGGACTATCGAGATGCAAATCTTTTTTGTTTGGATCACGGTAGCGGAACCGCAGTTGACGAATTCCGAACCCGAAGGAGTGATGACCGATAAGGCAATCGCCGAGATGCGCAGCTTTATTTCGGATGATCCTTATGATCGCGATACCCTGAAAAACATCTATACCGCCATGACTGCGTTTTTAGCCTGAAGAGGCTTCATTGTGGCATGGTGGATAGCAGAAGGCTCGGACGAACCGGCATTGTTTTCGGCTTTACCTCGCCGCCCACGCCGTGCGCTTGATGCATGATATCTGGCACTTAACTGTTCGTATGCCGCCGGAGTAATCTCTTCCGGAAACTCAGGGCCGTACTCAACCATAGCTTCTCGATTCGCATTTTCGCGGGGCTTTGGAGCCACGCTCTTTCGTATTTCCCGAACATCAGGACGATGATGCGAAGAGTCGCAACGATGATCTCGCGAGTCTGTCGGTCAGCCTCCATACATTTCGCTGCCCTTTGCCTAACCTGGGCAATATGGCCATAATCCGAGAGCGCAACGGCTCGCTTACTTGTCCGAGACGCGGGCAATTTTCGTCGATGTCTTCGCCCTTAAGGAAATTTACAACTTGTGCGGCGAGAGCTCCGGCCGCCTCACCGTCCATTTGCGAGGAGTAAATGTTATGAAGGTCTGTGAACAGATCAACCTGTATTACGCGCAAACAGGTTTCGTACGTTTCCAATGACCGTTCGAATGACCATTCTGATCGTTTGAGGAAGAACCGCGACAAAAGCCCCATGTCTACGTCCTCCGTAATGTCCAGATAGGACTTTCCTCTAGTCACCAGCACTTTACGCTGAAAACGCCAGACTCACCACGACGATTTCACTAAACAGGCAGGTGGCCCATTCAAGCCCGCTGTTGGCTTGAGTGGGGTAATTTTCCTACATAGAAAGCAACTACCCCACACAAGCAAAGGAAGCTTGTATGGGGCACCCTCCGCGTCTCGTGTCTTATAGCGCAGTTGAATCATGATTCGATAAGCGTCAGGTGCGACCGTCTATTCCTTTATGTGCCGCCGCGGTTTAGGCTTCACTTTTTTCGTGCGAAATCTCCCCCACGGTTGCTTAGGTGGCGCGGACGTAATCGGCCGGGGCGAGGATGAGCTGCAATCCGCGCTGGCCGGCGGAGACGGAGACCGCCTCCCAGAACTCGATCGTCTCATCGGCGATCACGGGGTAATCCTTCTTCACGCCCAGGGCGGTGACGCCGCCACGGATATAGCCGGTCACGCCTGCACCTCCTTGAGGGGCACCATCTCGATCCTGCGGTCGCCGGTGGGCTGGCGAGCGCCTTGAAGTCGAGCTCGTAGCTGCCGGGGATCACCGCGAAGCCGATTCCGTTGCGGTCGCCGCGCACGCCCAGAGTTTTGAAGACCTGCTCTGGCGGAAAGCCGACCTTGGCGGCGACGTGTTCGGCCGCCAGATCGTCGGGATCGACCTGGTACCCGCGCAACTCGTACGGGACGGCGAGCCCATCCAGAATTCGGCAGGCGTTGGTCTTTGCCATGCTGTTAGTTACCTTTGCAACCGAGGGAACGGCGAACCCCCGCTGGGGTTAGAGCCCACCCCCTTTCAAAAAACTATTGTATGAAACAGGGCTAAGCAGGACCAG
>CAWJGD010000015.1:0-73644 GCA_963842345.1 uncultured Acidobacteriota bacterium | reverse complement strand
CCCGACGGAGACGCCCGAAACGCCGGAAGATCGATGCGGATCCGCGGCTGAAAGAACGTGTGGCCTGCGATTTGCGCAGAGCCCGGTCGCCGCAGCAGATCTCGGGCAGGCTGTGCTATGAGCGCAACCGCGGGAGACGGATATGTCCATCTCACATGAGGCGATTTACACCTGGCTGTATGCATTGCCGAAGGGCGAGCTGGCCGCAATGGAGGTCGCGCTGCGGACCGGCCGCACCCGCCGCCAGCCCCGCGGCCGGGCCCGTTCCAAAGGTGCCCGGATCGTCGGGATGGTCTCGATATCACAGCGCCCGAAGGAGGCAGAAGGCCGCAAAGTCCCCGGACACTGGGAAGGTGACCTGGTGATCGGCAAGGCCGGGAAGACCGCGATGGGTACGCTCGTCGAGCGCAAGAGCCGCTACCTGGTCCCGGTCGCACTGCCGGACGGCCGGGACGCCGGCGCGGTCCGCGAGGGCGTCATCGAGTCCGTGCGGGACATGCCCGCGAACCTGCGCAGGTCGATCACCTGGGACCAGGGCATCGAGATGGCCCAGCACGCCGCCCTCACCCTCGCTACGGAGATCCCGGTGTATTTCGCGCACGCGCATTCCCCGTGGGAGCGGGGAACCAACGAGAACACCAACGGGATAGTCCGGGAGTATTTCCCCAAAGGCACCGAGATCACCGGTGACATTCATTACCTTCAGGCCGTGGCCGACGAGATAAATGACCGGCCCCGTGCTATACTCGGATTCAGGACGCCAGCAGAAGTGTTCGCAGAGCTCCTCCTCGCTGATAATCCCGATGCCGCTCTCGTCCAGATCGCGCAGCGCGCTCTCGCTCACGTTGGGAATATCACGCGTGACCTCTTCCGGTCCCAGCTTGGTGTCGCGCGACTCGATCTCGAACTCCTCGATGTGGACGGAAGTGTAGTAATCCTCTTTCACCATCCTCTCGGAAACCAGGATCGCGTCTTCGAAGTTGTACCCGCGCCAGGGCATGAAGGCCACCAGCACGTTACGCCCCAGCGCCAGCTCGCCACGGTCGGTGCAGGGACCGTCGGCAATCACCTCGCCTTTCAGCACCCGCTGGCCCTTCTTGACGATCGGCTTCTGGTTGATGCAGGTGTTCTGGTTCGAGCGCTTGAACTTCGTGAGCTGGTAGATGTCGCTGCCGACCTCGCGCGAAAGCTGTGTCGGGTGATGTTCGCCTTCCACGCGCACGATAATGCGTTGCGAGTCGACCGAATCGATGATGCCGTTGCGCCGCGCCAGCACCACTGCTCCCGAGTCGCGAGCAGTGACGCCTTCCATGCCGGTGCCGACAATCGGCGCCTGCGCGCGCAGCAGCGGAACCGACTGGCGCTGCATGTTCGCGCCCATCAGCGCGCGGTTGGCGTCATCGTGCTCCAGGAATGGAACCAGTGAGGCAGCCACCGACACCAACTGTTTCGGGCTGACGTCGATGTAGTCGACCTCCGCGCGGCTCACCAGGACGAAGTTGCCGGCCTTGCGGGCATTGACCAGCTCGGTGACAATCATCCCGTTCTCGTCAATCTCGGCGTTTGCCTGGGCGATGACCCATTTGTCCTCTTCCCAAGCTGAAAGATAGAAAGAGAACGGTTCGTAATCGATCAGCCGCTTGTGGCGCGCCTTCAGGTCGTTATTAACCTTCAGTCCCTCCGGCTTCTCGATGTGGTCGCCGACCTTGAAGTCGCTGTCTCCGGCGTTTACCACGGTAATGAAGTCGAGCGCACGGCCGGCCTTGACGCGGCGATAGGGCGACTCAATAAACCCATAATCGTTGATGCGCGCATAGCAGCTCAGGGACGAGATCAGGCCGATGTTCGGGCCTTCCGGCGTTTCAATCGGGCAGATGCGTCCGTAGTGCGTGGGATGCACGTCGCGCACCTCGAATCCGGCGCGCTCACGAGACAGGCCGCCCGGGCCAAGCGCCGAAAGACGCCGCTTGTGCGTGATTTCCGAGAGCGGGTTCGTCTGGTCCATGAACTGGGACAACTGCGAAGACCCAAAGAACTCGCGGATCGCTGCCATCACCGGTTTGGCGTTCACCAGATCGTGCGGCATGGCCGTCGACATCTCCTGGTAGACGCTCATTTTTTCCTTGATGGCCCGTTCCATGCGCACCAGTCCGATGCGGAACTGGTT
This sequence comes from uncultured Acidobacteriota bacterium, assembly GCA_963842345.1. Classification (GTDB taxonomy): domain Bacteria; phylum Acidobacteriota; class Terriglobia; order Terriglobales; family Acidobacteriaceae; genus CAWBRT01. Next base: position 71,477 of record CAWJGD010000015.1, on the reverse strand, counting down.
CTCCATCAACTCGCCCACCGCCCGGACACGGCGGTTGCCGAGGTGATCGATATCGTCCACCGAGCCGATGTTCTTGCGCAGCTTGAGCAGGTAGCGGATGGTGGCGTAGAAGTCGTCCGGCTCCAGGGTGCGCAGCTTGCGGTCGGTAGCGTCGGCGTTGTCAAACAACTTGATGTTGAACTTCATGCGGCCAACGGCCGAGAAATCATACTTCCGCGCATCGAAAAACATTCCGTGGAACAGGGCGGTCGCCGTATCCAGCGTCGGCGGGTCGCCGGGGCGCAGCTTGCGGTAGATCTCGATCAGCGCTTCCTGCGGGGTCTTGACCGAATCGCGGCGCAACGTCGCGCTGATGATCGTGCCTACGTCGTCACGCTCCGGGAAGAAAACGTCGATCTCGGCGATGCCGGCATCCATGAACTTCGAAATCTTGTCGGCCGTAATCTCCGAGTTGGCTTCCAGCATGACCTCGCCCGTATTGGTGTCGACGATGTCGGCCGCCGTATACGCGCCTTCCAGGTCGCCGAGATCAACTTCGATCTCGCTTACCTTGGCCTTGTGGATCTCCTTCAAGATCGAGGGCGAAACCTTGCGGCCGGCGTGCGCTACCTCCTCACCGCTTTTGCTGACAACCCGATGGCTGAGTTTCATGCCGAGCAGGTTCGTCGGACGGCCGACGCCCGGTTCCAGCGTCCAGTAGACTTTTTGTCCTTCAGCGCCAGGCGGTCGACGGTGTAGAAGGTGCGCAGAATGTCTTCATCGGAACGCAGTCCCAACGCGCGCAGGAAAATGGTCCCCAGGAACTTGCGCTTGCGGTCGATGCGAACATACAAAATGTTCTTCTGATCGTATTCGAATTCGACCCACGAGCCGCGATAGGGAATGATCTTACCCAGAAAGTAAGTGCGGTTGTTGGCGGTTTCGAAAAACACTCCGGGCGAACGGTGCAACTGGCTGACGATGACGCGCTCGGTGCCGTTGATAATGAAGGTGCCGTTCTGGGTCATCAGCGGGATATCGCCGAAGAAGACCTCCTGCTCCTTGATATCGCGGATGGTCTTGTTACCGGTCTCGGGGTCTTTGTCGAAGATCGTCAACCGCATCGTGACCTTCAGCGGCGCGCTGTAAGTCATGCCGCGCTCTTCGCACTCGGCCACGTCATATTTCAATTGCAAACCGACGGGATCACCGCACTTGTTGCAGAAATCAGGGGTATTGGCGTTGTAGGTGCCGCACTTGGTGCAAAGCACTTCGCCGGGGTGGAACGGATCGGTGACCACGGTTGCGCCGCAATTGCGGCAGGTTGTGCGCAGATGATGCAGCCCTTTGAGGTGACCGCACTTGCACTCCCAGTTACCGATGGCGTAGTCGACAAACTCCAACTGGGAGACATTGCGAAAATCCGTGATCGGAAACACGGACTGAAAAACCGCTTGCAATCCTGCGTCATCACGCTCGCTCGGTAGCCAGTCCATCTGCAGGAAGCGGTCGTACGAGCGCTTTTGCACCTCGATCAGGTTTGGAATTTGAATGGTCGCTGGAATTTTTGAAAAATCGAGTCGCTTGCGGAGGGCAGTTATTTTATCAGCCATTTAATACTCCTAGAAATTTCCCCGCGGAACGCGCACGCGAGAACCACCGCGCGAATAGCTCGCGCAACGACAGCCGTCAGCCCGGAATGCCAGTTGCCCGGGCACCAAGAACAGCCGCCAATCCATTTGCAATGGAATCTCCCGCGACAGCCGGTGGAAGCCGTCTATTCGAGATCCCTCCGGGAATGCCTCATGATCCCGGATAAGACTTGAAACTGCCGAGGAATTGCAGTAAAACCCTAGTTTCACCTCGTCGGAAGCGATCCCCGCTCAAGCACACCGAACGGGAAGATCGTCTGGGTGTTCTTTGCAAACAACCATAAGCGCCCATGGGAGCAAATCTCTCCCTGGGCGCCTCCAGAGGCGTCTTGTGATCTTGCGGCCCGAATGCTCGGGCCTTCCGGTACTCGTCACTTGCACCGGAAACGAAATTTTCTATTCCCCGCGCCAGTTAATTGAAGGCCTGTCTCTTGGCTAGCCTCATCCCACCGCAGATATCGGCCGCCAGCGCCAATCCAACATTTTGCATTTACGACTTCCGACCAGCCCAGCTCCCGCCCCGCAGTCAGGCTCCGCAGAGGCCGTCGTAGCAGCTACTTATTCCGGGAATTCCGCAGCCCTAGCAATTAGATGACCGCTTTTCTTCCACGGCTCCAAAAATTCCGCACAGCAACACAGGATGAGCTTCAAGCCTCCATGAACTAAGCCCCCTGCGATGCTCCATACGTGTAGTTCACGGTACCTGTCTCAAACTTGCCAACCCCATCAGCTTGTGGATGTTTTGCAAGCTGCAGGGTATCTTGTCTTCCGAACGCCTTGCCGGAAAGAATCACCCAACCCTACAGCAATCCGGGCTCCAAGGTCATCCTTCCTAGCTTAACGCAACCCGCACTAAAGCGTGTTATCTGTTTTGGGTCGCAAAATCGGGCCGGACTACTTAACTTCGACCGTCGCTCCGGCGTCGGCGAACTTTTTCCTGATGGTCTCGGCTTCTTCCTTCGAGACGCCTTCCTTCACCGGCTTGGGTGCGCCGTCAACCAAGTCCTTGGCTTCTTTCAAGCCCAAGCTGGTAACTTCGCGTACGGCCTTGATAACATTGATCTTATTCGCGCCAGCGGCCAAGAGCATGACGGTGAATTCGGTCTTTTCTTCGACCGGAGCCGCCGCCGCGGCGCCCGCGCCCGCAGCCACTGCGACCGGAGCCGCTGCCGCAGCCGAAACCCCGAGCCGCCCTTCCAACTTCTTCACCAACTCCGCTGCTTCCAGCAGCGACAACCCGACAATCTGTTCTTCCAACTGCTGCAAATCCGCCATTTCGATTCTCCAATCTTGATCGTTAATTCATTGTCTTGTTTTCGTTATCTCCGCCTGCGGAAATGTCTGAGACCTACGGACGGCCGCAACGCAATCACTGCGTGACTTAGGCCCGCTCCAACCACCCGGACGGCTATCGCCAAACCGGGGTGGACATCTCGCCGCCGCGCCAGACACGCGACGAACTCGACACGCCTCAACGGACACCCGCCGGACATCGACTTCCTGTCCGGCAGGATCGAACGGATAACAAAAACCACTTGGAACGGCGTCCACCGTTCCGAACCTTCAGACCAGCGCCCTGCTCGCATCCCTAAACTCGGATTCAGCCAGCCACTGTCCCGAACTTTTCCGCCGAACAGCCGCCAACGGCAGCCGCCGGGTTCCCTGGGCACGGCCGCACTAAGCAGTCGGCTCGCCGCCCTGGAATTTCTTCTGTTCCACGCCCTGGTTGAGAACCACGGCGAGATTACGTCCCACCGCATTGATCGCCGTCGCCAGTCGTGTCGCCGGAGCGCTTATCAGGAAGAGCAGCTTCGAGTAGAGCTCTGCCTTCGACGGCATGTTGGCAAGCGCCAAAATATCTTTGGCCTGAATGACGCGGCCTTCGACTACTCCGGCCCTGAACTTCAGCTCCGGATTGTCCTTGGCGTACTTGGTGAGTGCCTTCGCCAGCGTTACCGGGTCGCCGCTCGTGTAGGCGATGGAGGTACGGCCCGCCAGGCTCTTGACAACGCTTTCAAAAGCCGTGCCCTGCGCCGCACGCTCGGCCAGCGTGTTCTTGACGACGCGGTACTTTGCACCGGTACCGCGAATCGCCCGGCGCAGTTCATCGTCATTGGCAACCGTCAGCTTGCCGAACTCGGCTACAAAGCCATTCTTGATGCTCTTCAATTCGCCGGCGAGCTGTTCTACCTGTTCGATCTTTTTTGCTTTCGTGACAGCCATTGCTGATTCCTTCGATATCCCGTGCAAACGCCCTTTGGGTCTGCTGGGTTGTTGTCGATCCTCTGTCGATGCCTTCCGCCGTGCTTGGGCTCATCCGCCGCGCCAAGCGCCTGCCAACCACCGGACTACGCTTTCGCCGCAGCCTCAACCGGGGCCGTATCGATAGGCACGCCCGGACCCATGGTCGAACTCAGGGTGCAACCCTTGATGTACTTGCCTTTGGCGACCGATGGCTTGGCTTTGACCACCGCGGTAACCACCGTGGTCGCGTTTTCGACCAGCTTCTTGGGGTCAAACGAGATTTTGCCCACCGGCACATGCACCAGCGCCGTTTTGTCGGTGCGGAACTCGACCTTGCCGGCTTTCACTTCCTGCACGGCCTTGGCCACATCGAACGTAACGGTTCCGGTCTTGGGATTCGGCATCAGGCCGCGCGGGCCGAGCACTTTGCCCAGGCGTCCGACGGATTTCATCATGTCAGGCGTGGAGATCACGGCGTCGAAATCGGTCCAGTTTTCCTTCTGGATCTTCTCCACCATGTCTTCGCCGCCAACGATGTCGGCACCGGCGGCTTCGGCTTCACGCAATTTCTCGCCGCTGGCGATGACCAGCACCTTCTTTGATTTGCCGAGTCCGTGCGGCAGCACAACCGTGCCACGCACCATCTGATCGGCGTGTTTCGGATCGACGCCCAGCCGCAGCGTGAGATCCACGGTCTCGTCGAACTTGGCGAATTTCACCTTTTGCAGTAGCGAAACCGCGTCGTCGAGCGAGTAAGGACGCGCTTCCACAGCCGCGCGCGCCTTTTCGATATTTTTCCCAACCTTACGTCCCACTTTTCACTCCTAGTCTCCCACCGCGCACGCTTTACGTGGTCCCAACAACCACTTGGGGCTAGCGTGAGCCGTGGTGTTGTCGACTTGTGGCCTGAGCCACAAGAAAGTCTTTCCCGTTTCCGGGCCAGCTAACCGGCTACGACGTCCAGCCCCATCGACCGGGCCGTGCCCTTTACGCTCTTAACGGCGGCATCCAGCGAAGCCGCGTTGAGGTCCGGCATCTTCTGCTTGGCTATATCGAGCACCTGCTTTTCCGTAACCTTGCCAACCTTTTCCTTGTTGGGAGAGCCAGAGCCCTTGGCGATGTTGGCGGCACGCTTCAGCAGGATCGAAGCGGGCGGGGTCTTGGTGATAAAAGTGAAGGTACGATCACTGTAAACCGTAACCACAACCGGGACAATCAGGCCTTCGAGTTCCTTGCTGCTGGTCCTGGCGTTGAACTGCTTGCAGAACTCCATGATATTGATCTGCGCCTGGCCCAGAGCGGGGCCGACGGGCGGCGCCGGAGTGGCCTTGCCGGCCGCGATCTGCAACTTGACCTGTCCTGTAACCTTCTTTGCCATAACAACCTTTCTGTTTTTCGGTCCCGCCGCATGACCGGAGTCGCATCTGACAAACCCCTGTCGGCAGCCCTGAGTCTAGGCTTTTCGGCTCAGGTTGAGGCGCTTGGCAGGGCCTTTCAGCCCGCGAAATCCCAAGCGGCCGCGAAGTACCGTTTTGACTTCGTCTAACTTACGATCTTCTCAACTTGCCCAAACTCCAACTCGACCGGAGTAGCGCGGCCGAATATGGTCACCATCACTTTCAGCGTCTCGCGGTCGTCATTGACCTCGTCGACTATCCCTTGGAACGTCGCAAACGGGCCTTCGCTGATGCGCACCGATTCGTTCTTCTCGAACTTGACCTTGAGCTTCGGCTTCTCTTTGGAGTCGGCAACGCGATAAACAATGTGTTGAACCTCGTCCTCGCTCAGCGGAGTTGGATCGTTGGCGGTGCCGACGAACCCGGTCACCCGTGGTGTGGATTTCACCACGTGCCAGACATGGTCGCCTTCTCCGCCGCTGCGGAAACCCGTCAGGTCCATCTCGACCAGAACGTATCCGGGAAAGAACATGCGCTCGCTGGTGTACTTCTTGCCGCCGCGCACCTCGGTCACCGACTCGGTCGGAATCAGCACCTTGCCAATCTTGTTCTCCAGATTGAAAGCGCGTATGCGCGATTCGAGCGACTCCTTGACCTTGCGCTCGAATCCCGAATAAGTGTGGATGATGTACCACTTCAGATTCGGGTTCTGGGGAACTTCAGGGGGAAGAACGGCGGGAGTCTCGGGCGGTACCCCGGCCGTGCTGTTCGTCTCCAGTGCTCCCCTCGTTTTTCGTAATCTCGTCCATAGATTTTGTCTCGCCTCAAGCGCTATCGGCTCAACTCGCGCTTGAGCGATATCCCGCCGGTGCAACACGCACTGGCGACTTCGATCTCTCGCCTCAAACCTCAGGGCCGCCCTAGCGCGCTCCAGCGGCCGCACCGCGTGGCTAGTGCTGGCCGAAGTAACGGAAGACCGGCTCCAGCAAACGGTTGATCGTGCCATCCACGACCCAGAAATAGACCCCGAACAGGAAAACCGTGACGATGACAACACTAGTCGTGGCCTGAACCTCTTTTATGGTCGGCGTGGTCACCTTCTTCATCTCGGTGCGCACGTCGTTGTAAAAGTCTTTCGTCCGCTGCGGCCAATGCTTGATCCGTGTCGTAAGCCTATTGTCGTCGATGCTTGCCACCACTGCCTTTGCCATTGCTAAATCCTATCGCGCGTCCCGTACCGGAACGTCCACTTCCGACTTCAGTCGCCACCGCACCTAGTCTCCGAGCGGATGGCAGGGGCGGAGGGATTCGAACCCCCAAGTCCGGTTTTGGAGACCGGCAGTTTAACCGTTGAGCTTACGCCCCTGTTTCTCTACCAGACCTCTCGCTTCACGAGGTCTTTGCTGGTTACTCCTTCTCGGGGACGCCGGCGGCTCCGCCGCCGCACCAGCCACTCGCCAAGCTACCCGTCGCTCGCTCCCCGCAGGAATCGCCACCCGTGTGCGACCAATGCCTTACTTGATTTCGCGGTGAGTCGTGTGCTTCCGGCATTTGCGGCAGAACTTGCTGAACTCCAACCGCTCGGTCGTCGTCTTCTTGTTCTTGGTGGTCGAGTAGTTCTTGTCCTTGCAGTCGGTGCACTGCAAAGTCACGATTTCGCGGGGCATGTTGAACTCCTTCTGTTAATCGCCTTGCGGCCAGCCAGGCCGCTTGGCCTTGTCCGGGTCCAAGCCCGGATATCAGCGGGCGTTTCGAGCGCCCGCCGAGAATCCCGGCAAAGCAGATGGAATCGCTTTGCCACCAGTTAAAGTTTACTACGCAACGATTTCCGTGATGGTGCCGGCGCCGACCGTGCGGCCGCCTTCGCGGATGGCGAAGCGCAAACCCTTCTCCATCGCCACCGGCGTAATCAGCTCGATCTCCACCGTCACGTTGTCGCCCGGCATCACCATCTCCGTGCCTTCCGGCAGATGCGCCACGCCCGTCACGTCCGTCGTCCGGAAGTAGAACTGCGGCCGATAGCCATTGAAAAACGGCGTGTGCCGCCCGCCTTCTTCCTTCGACAGACACGTACACTTCGCCTTTGAACTTGGTGTGCGGCGTGATCGAGCCCGGCTTCGCCAGCACCATCCCGCGCTCCACGTCTTCCTTGGCAATCCCGCGCAGCAGCATCCCGGCGTTGTCTCCCGCCATGCCCTCGTCCAACTGCTTCTTGAACATCTCCACGCCCGTTACCACCGTCTTGCGCGTCTCCCGGAAGCCCACGATCTCCGCTTCCTCGCCCACCTTCACCTTGCCGCGCTCGATCCGCCCGGTCACCACCGTGCCCCGGCCCTGGATCGAGAAAATATCTTCAATCGGCATCAGGAACGGCTTGTCGATCGAACGCTCCGGCAGCGGCACGTACTTGTCCACCGCCTCCATCAGCTCGTCAATCTTTTCTCCCACTGCCGCCTCGCCGTTCAGCGCCCCCAGCGCCGACCCCCGGATCACCGGCAGATCGTTGCCCGGGAAGCCGTAGCCCGTCAGCAGCTCGCGCACTTCCAACTCCACCAGGTCCAGCAGCTCGGCGTCGTCCACCGCGTCGCACTTGTTCAGAAACACCACCACGCACGGCACTCCCACCTGCCGCGCCAGCAGCACGTGCTCCTTGGTCTGCGGCATCGGCCCGTCGGTCGCCGCCACCACCAGAATCGCCCCGTCCATCTGCGCCGCCCCGGTGATCATGTTCTTGATGTAGTCGGCGTGCCCCGGACAATCCACGTGCGCATAGTGACGGTTCGCCGTCTCGTACTCCACGTGCGCCGTCGCAATCGTGATCCCGCGCTCGCGCTCTTCCGGCGCATTGTCGATCGAGTCGAACGAGCGGAACACGATCTTCGGATTGTGCTTCTGCAAAACCTTCGTGATCGCCGCCGTCAACGTCGTCTTGCCATGGTCAATGTGCCCAATCGTCCCCACGTTCACGTGCGGCTTGCTGCGGTCAAATTTCTCTTTCGCCATGATGTCTGCCCTAGTAATTACCGTTTGATTTCACGCAATTTGAAACCGGCGTGCAGAGTCACATCTTGGCCGCCATCGGCCACCTGCCAAACTCTGGAGCTGATGATCGGGATTGAACCGATGACCTCTCCCTTACCAAGGGAGTGCTCTACCAACTGAGCTACATCAGCCCGCTAAACTCTATTCGTCCACAAGCTACGACTCAAATTCCTGGAGCGGGAGACGGGAATCGAACCCGCGACCAACAGCTTGGAAGGCTGAGACTCTACCACTGAGTTACTCCCGCTAACCCCCGGCTTACGAGATCCTTCGCTGCGCTCAGGATTTCGGCGCGAGGCTCCCGGCGTTGCGCACCTCGTTCTTAGCCTGCCCTGAGCGAACGAAGCGAGTCGAAGGGCCTCGAAAACGCCTCAAGTTACTCCCGCCCATTTGCCTTGGCTACTGCCGTTCGTCGCGCTCCTGCAGGGCTGCTCTGCGGTCCTGCACCAGAGTGCGACTAACGAAGAAGGCCAAAATCAACAAGCTGGCCAAACGGATTTTTCCGTCCAGCGTCAGCCACTCCAATACACCTATCCCGCCGTATATCGCCAGTGCCAGCCACAGCTTTGTTTCGCGTCTCACACATCACCGGATCGCCGACGCCGGTCGCAACCAACCGGGCGGGCGAAATGCTGGTGCACAGGGGTGGATTCGAACCACCGAACGCCAAAAGGCGGACAGATTTACAGTCTGTTGGCTTTAACCGCTCACCCACCTGTGCACGTCCCGATTCTACGGGGAGCGCGGCTCGATGCCATAGGCTCCGAACCAAGACTAGGTTTCAAAGATCCGCTTCGAGCACATTACCGGCCGAAGCCTCATGCCGTGCTCCGCGCGTTAAACACGCGACAATCGCAGGCACCCAAGACATCTCCCGACGCCCTGGCCGCCGCATTCACCGGCAGGTCCGTGTGGATTGCAAGAACGGTTGCGCGCTATTGCGTCAAGCCGCGAGCCTCAAACGCGCCCAAAAGTTGTTACCGCTAGCCAACGCCCGCGTACCCGGAAAGCAACTTGGAGCTGGCGAAGGGATTTGAACCCCCGACCCTCTGATTACAAATCAGATGCTCTACCAGCTGAGCTACGCCAGCGATGCTGGAACCACACATCAAGCACACACACTAAACTCGCGGGCGTGACACTCCCAAAATTTGGTGCCACACAAACAAGAAAGGTTAGCACATTGAAAGCTGATGCGCAACCTGACGGGGGCCTAAATTAGGACACTACCGCAAGCTCTACTCTTCGAACGCGCCCGCGCCCGGGGGTGCCTGCGGCGTCGCCGCCCGGCAGTGCTATGATTCAGCTTCGGCCGTGATTTTACTTGAATCCTCGCCTGCTGACGAGGCTCACCTTGGCGCCGGCGGGCGCTCCGCAGATGCCAATGATGGCGCGAACAAAACGTCTCCTGTTCTCCAGCATCGTGCTGGTGCTATTGGCAGCTGCCGTCGCCGGTCTCTTGCTGGTTCGCCGCCATGCGGCGCCCGAGGCGGCGCGATTGTTGCCGGAATGTGACGGCGTCGTCTATCTGAACTTACGCAACATTCACCGCTTGACGTCTTTCAGCAACGCGCCGGCTCCGAAACACGAACCCGAATACGAGGACTTTATCCGGCAGACCGGCTTCGACTTCGAACGCGATCTCGAGGAAGCCGCGTTGGCCATACACCTGGGCAAGCCGGTCAACGGCCGCACAGCGGAAAATCATTACTCGCAAGTCCTGGTGGGACACTTCGACCATCAGCGGGTGCAAGCCTACCTGAGGAAGATCAGCCAATCAGTAGAGAGCCACGAGGGCGTTGAGATTTTCAATGTTCCCGTGGAGGACAGAACGGTGCGCGTCGCCATTCTGAGCATCGACACCGTCGCCATCTCCAATGTCCATGACCCAGGCATCATCCGCGGCATGATCGACCGCTCCAGGCACTTGGCGCTGCCTGTCCGCGGGCCGTCGCTGCTGGCGGAGTATTACCGCGCCGTGCCCTTCGCCAGCCTGGCGTGGGCGATCGCCAGCATTCCTCCGGCTCCCGCCGATCCGCGCGCCGCCAGTCCGTACCCTTTGCCGGGCGGGTTTGAGGTGCTTCTGCCTTACGGCAGCATGGTGATCGCATCCGTGCGCTACGTGGGCGCGGTGCACGCTAAGGCTGAGTTTCTGCTGGCCGGCGAATCGCAGGCGCGGCAGTTCACCAGCCAGGCAAGCGCTTTTCTGGAGATGTTCAAGTCGATCGAGAGTAGCCTGCACCCGTCAGGAAACGATCCCGACGTAAAGGCTGTATTCGATAGCATCAAGGTTCAGCAGGAAAAGGACCACGCCATCCTGAGCGCCAGCATACCCACGGGCTTTCTAAGAAATTTTTCTCAGAGCCGATGTTTACGCTTGATCAGCAGAAGGAATCGCCCGCGTCCAAGGCTCCGGCGACGAAGCGTAAACGCAATCACCCAAAAAATCGCTAGGCCAGTTTCGGAACTGGTGTATCCCAATGGACCAAGGCCAGTGTCTGCGCCAGACACACCGCGGGCGCGGGGTTTTTTGAGGGAGATTGTGAAGGGTAACTTCGTTTGGAGGGACCTTACAGCTTGTAGAAGCAGCTTAAATTTGCAGGCTGCTTTATCTGTGGTAAGCGCCCGGTGTAATCCTGTGTCTGAATAGATGCTGCCTGCCCGTGGAAAAGATGCTGCCACTTCAAAAAAAGCTGTCATTTTTATCGTGATTGTTTAATAGAGATTGCTGGCTGCCGCAACAAGCGACCCCATCGCCCCTCAGCCTATCTGCACTGTAAGCATGGAAATCGAGCCACCGTCCACGCCCTCAACCGGAAATGTAACGGGCTCTGAACCCGACCTGCTGCCAATGACGTAGAGCAGCGGCAGGTAATGATCGGGAGTCGGAACGGCAAGCATGGCCTCTTCGCCGAATTTGTTTTCGTAGTCGCACGAGTGGTGCCGTTTCCCCGGACAGCAGCAGTTCGCGTACCCGCCGCTCGAAGGCAAGCGCCCACTCATACGGCGCAACTGCGTGTCGTCCCCAGGCGTACGCGTGCAGGTTGTGAACGACGTTGCCGCTGCCGACGATAAGAAAGCCCTCCGCGCGCAGGGGCGCAAGGCGTTTCCCGATTTCGTAATGGAACAGCGGCGCTTGGGTCTCATCGATGCTGAGTTGTACAACCGGGATATCGGCACGTGGATAGGCGTGGCACAGTACCGACCATGTTCCATGGTCCAATCCCCAGCTTTGGTCGAGTCTCACCGGCAACGGAGCAAGCAGCTTCCGCACGCGAGCAGCAAGGTCCGGGTCACCGGGCGCTGGATACTGAACTTGATATAGTTCAGGCGGAAACCCGCCAAAGTCGTGAATTGTCCTTGGGGCGGTGCTGACCGTGACGGCGGCATCCTGAATGTACCAGTGCGCCGAAATGCAGAGGATGGCTCGTGGACGCGGCACCTTTTCCCCGATAGCGGCCCAGGCTTTCGAGTACTGGTTCCGAAGCAGGGCATTCATCGGATTGCCGTGTCCAAAGAAAATGGCTGGCATGCGCTCTGGCATGTTGACCCTCCACGTGGCCGGTGGACCTATTCGACTTTACCTGCAAAGAACATCTTGGCCGTGTTCGCCAGCACGGCGGCACACTGCACGACAGTATCGATATCGACCCATTCAACCGCCTCGTGGGCACCACCGCCGCCTGGGCCGTAATTCACGGTTGGAATGCCGGCGGCGGCGAAAAGGGCGGCATCCATCCAATAAGAGACCCCGGCTTCTTCGGGCAGATGCCCAGTCACCTGGCGCGCGGCTTCGCGAACCAAACCGGCAATGGCCTGGTCACGATCACAGGTCAGGGGAGGACGTTCCAGGATGCAGCGGATATCCGCGCGTTCCCCCGTCTTGGCGATTACGTCGCGCAACTCGGCCAGCACGTCCTCGGTTTTTTCACCCGGCAAGGTGCGGCGCTCGATTTGCAACGAGCAGCGTTCGGCGTAGGTCGAGAGCCCGGTCCCTCCTTGGATGAGAGCGCAATGCTGCGACGCGGGTCCAACCAGTGGGTGGCGGCGCTTGCGCAAGACATCACGGTCGAAGCCTTCGAACGCGGAAACGATACGGCCCATTTTCCCTATCGCGCTTTCCCCAAGGTCCCATCGGCTGCCATGAGCGGCTTTCCCGGAGGTTATGATTTCCACCCAGACAAATCCCTTGTGCGCCAGGATGAGCTTGCCCTCACTGGCTTCGGTCAAGATGCAGGCGTCGGCCTTGTGGTGCTCGACGAAGTGCTGCGTCCCGATGCTGGCATACTCCTCGTCCGACACGAGGGCGACGACCAGCTTTCCATTGGCGCCCTCCCGGGCCACGGAAGCGGCGGCGCAAAGAATCGCCGCGGCACTGCCCTTCATGTCATAAGCTCCTCTGCCGTAGACGCGATTGCCCTCGACGAATCCATCGAAGGGCGGGATTGTCATTCCGGACGCGGACACGGTGTCCAGGTGCGCACACAGCACGAGCGTCGGACCATTGCCGTTACCGCATTCGCCAATCGCGTTAGGCCTGCCTGGCGCGGGCTCTTCGAGCCAGCTTCGCATGCCGTGCTCCAGCATCCAGCCGCGCGCGAATGTGGCAATCACCGATTCGCCTTCGCCCTCGGGCGCAAGCGTCGGGTTGATCGACGGAATCCTGATGAGTTTCTGCGTCGTTTCGCGTACCACCGCCGCGTCTAACGTATCAATCATTGGTGACAACCTCCTTCGGTCGGGGTCCCCAACGTGCGTCGTAGTTGCGCAGGTCGGGGTGCATATTCGCCGCTTGCGCTGCGAATTTGAACAGGCCCGGTCAAAAGAATCAACTTACTGTTGTAGCCGTGCAATCCTGAATAATAAATCCAGATTTACGCTGGCCGCTCGAAATTCACTGGCTTCCGCTCCAGCCACGCTAAAGCGACTGCGCTAGCCGAAGGCGAAACCACGGTCTATAGCATATCGAGTCGTACAACTCTGGTCAGCTTCTCTGCGTCTTTCTAGATGGGCCCCAGATAATCCGTTTACCACAGGTGTTACATGCCTCGAGTTCCCCTCGGCTACCTCCTCGGATTTCTATTCCTGCTTACGCCAGGTGCAGGCGGCTTGCGCGCCTCCGCCGTCTCATCCCTGGAAGGCACTGTGCATGATGCCTCTGGCGCGCCGATTGCAAGCGCACAGGTTGTGCTAACCCTGCGGTATACGAGGCTGCGAGCGCAGACGGATGCTCAGGGCCGGTTCGCGTTTGCGGACGCAAGCGGCGCCTCCGGCACGCTAACGGTCACCGCGCCTGGCTTTGCCCGGGTTGATTTGCCATGGCATCCGGAGGAGCGGCCCGACGGCGTCGACATCACTCTGCCGGTAAGCAGTGTGCAAGAACGCGTCACTGTAACCGCCGCCGGTGAAACGCCGCAGCCCAATGTGGCCACCGTCGACCGGGAAATGCTGGAGACAAGCGGAGCCATGACCGTGGAAGGCACGCTGCGCGAGGTTCCCGGATTCAAACTCTTTCGCCGCACGCCGGGGTGGAGCACAAATGGCACGACGGGAGGAGTCTCTTTGCGCGGCGTGGGCGCCAACGCCGCCAGCCGGGCGCTGGTGCTGGAGGACGGCATTCCCGCTGCCGACCCGTACGGCGCGTGGGTTTATTGGGGACAGTTCGTGGGTGCTGCAATCGACCGCATAGAAGTGGTGCAAGGAAGCGAGTCGGACATTTACGGCTCGGAAGCGATGGGCGGGGTGGTCAATATCATTCGCAAGAATCCGCTTGAAACACATTTCACTGCGGATACCACATTCGGAAGCTCCGATACTCCGATAGGGTCGGCCATGGGCGCGGTGCGCGCGGGGAAGTGGAATGTTGTCGCCAGCGGCGAGGGATTTAACACCAACGGTTACCTGCCGCTAGCCGCGAGCCAGCGCGGAGCCGTCGATACCGTGGTGAACTCCGAACACCGGACCGGCGATCTGCTATTGGAGCGTCTCTTCGGCGGCAATGCGCGGGCCTTCTTAGGCGGCAACTACTACCAGGAAGCGCGTCAGAATGGAACTGTCCTTCAGGTCAACAGTGCTGACCTGCGTCAATTGCGGGCAGGGGCCGATTTCACTTCGCGAAAGCTGGGGAGTTTCGGGGCGCGCATTCTTGGCGGAACGGAGAGTCTTTGGCAGACCTTCAGCTCGGTTTCGGCTGACCGCAACTCCGAAGCGCTGACGCGCTATCAGACTGTGCCCGTATCGAAGCATGGGTTCCAGCATTCTATGGTCGCGCACGGCCGGCAGCCGGCAGATGTTGCTGGCGGGCGTGGACACGCAGTGGGTGAGCGGCAACGACCAGGAATTGGCCTACACGGCGGGAGTTCCCACGGCAAATCTCAACAATGGCGGCTCGCAACGTACGATCGGTTTTTACGGCGAGGATCGCCTTCGCCTTACGTCGAAGTTGCTGCTCTCGATTGGCGGGCGCGTGGATAACTGGGCCAATCAAGATGGACACCAGATCACTACGCCCATCGTGAGCAGCGTAAAGGCCGCATCGACGCTTTTCCCCGACCGCAATGAGACTGCCTTCAACCCGCGGGCGGCGGCACGCTACTCCTTCACCAGCGCGCTGACGGCGTTTGCATCCGTCGGCCGTTCCTTTCGCGCGCCAAGCCTCGACGAGTTGTATCGCGGCTTCCGCGTCGGCAACGTAGTGACGAACGCAAACCCGAATCTTGTGGCCGAACGGCTCACCGGCGGCGAAGCCGGACTGAGCTCGCGCATCGGCAATCGCCTGGTGCTCCGCGGCAGTTATTTCTACGACATTATTACGGACCCGGTTTCGAACGTAACCCTCACATCGACACCGACGCTGATTACCCGGCAGAGGCAGAACCTGGGGCGGACGCGCTCGCAAGGGGTGGATGTTTCCGCGCAAACTAAAATCACCAAAACAATCACCCTGGAAACGGCTTACCAGTATGCGGCCGCCGTGGTACTTAGCTTCCCGGCCAATGCCTCGCTGGTGGGACTCAACGTGCCTCAGGTGCCGCGGAACGTTGCCACCTCGCAGTTGCGCTACTCGAATCCGAAGATACTTACCTTCGCCGTGCAGGCGCGCTATGTGGGCAAGCAGTTCGACGACGATCAGAACCAGTTTCCGCTGAACGGATTCTTCACCGCCGACGCCTATCTTTCGCGCCAGATTCGTCGCGGAGTCGAGGTCTACGGCGCGGCGGAGAATATGTTCGACCGCCGTTACCAGGTTGCGCGCACGCCGATCGTTCAGCTTGGGCCTCCGGTGATGGCGAGGGCCGGACTGAGAGTGACGTTCGGCGGAGCGCAATAGAGCGGTTCGAAATGAAAAAAGCCCGGGAATTCCGGGCCTCAAATCCGTCAGAACTCCAGGAATCCCAGGGGCTAGCCCTGCCGACGCAGTATCCGCACCCCTGAGATCCTCGGGAGGCGATTACCCTCCTGCTTGATTTTGTTCTGACCATTCCATTATGCGGAACTCTCGCTCGCGCTGCTCTTCCGTCGGGACGGCCTGCACCTTTACCTTTACATGCTTATTCATGTGCGACTCACACATGGGCTGGTCCTGCGCGGCGATTTTCTGGATGTTACCCTGATCGTCGACTAACACCGCGTCGCCTTTTTTGTCGGTACAGCTTTTGTCGCACGTGTTACGGTTTTCCACCTGCACGACGCACGACGACCGGCAGATCGTGCCGCTCATGTTCGTTGTTGTGGTCGTGTCCCCGGCGTACATTAAGGTCACGGAGCCCAGAACGACCAATAACAGCCACGCTATTCGTTTCATCTTGTCTTCTCCTAGGAGCCCGTCCGAGTAACTCTCCAACAGTGCTGGCAGATTGGCCTTAGGATGGTCTCGGAAGAACGTCCCGGAATCAGCTGCCGGTTTGACCTGAGCGTCCGGATACTTGCCGGGCTGGGGCTCGCTTTGCAGCGACTGCGTGCTGTTTCATCCGCGGCGGTTACGTGCTAACCAGCCTATGAAGCTTCAAAATGTTGTGTGCCATACAGACCAGGGCCCACTCCCCCTGCACTTTCTCCAGACCGCGTAACAAGAACTGCCGGAATCCCCGAGCTTGCTTGATCTGTCCGAACACCGGTTCTACAATCGCTTTCCGCGCCGCATAAATGGCTCGCCCGACTTGTGTCTGCAGTTTCCGGCGCATGCGGTCGGTGCGCGTAGCCCCCGTGGGCAGCGGTCCCCGTGGGCACGGCCCAGGTCTCTGTTGGTGCTTGTCGCGAGCCACCGCAAGATAAGCATCGACTTGGGCCTTTTCCATTCCTTGGAGGCTGGCGTCGGAGGTATACCCACTGTCGGCCAGTACTTGGGACGGTTTTTGTCCTGCTTGTTCCTCGACTGTGGCGAGCATCGGCAGCAGTTGTTTCTTGTCAGTTGGCGGCTTGGGCGACGGCCTGCCCGACGATCAACTGCAACACCGGCTCGACGGCAATCTGAGCGTTGTATCCCTGCAGGAACCCGTCCGGTCCTTTCAGAATGCGCGATTCCGGATCGGTGAAGTTGTACTGATCTTTCTCTTCCGGCTTAACTTTCTTCTTGCTGCCCTTTTCGTCCGCCTCCTTCGCGGTGGCCTCGGCTTCCTGGCGGACCCTTGCTTCCAGGGCACGTTTGGCCTTGCGAATCCGTTGCAGCCGTTGTTCCCGTCGCTGGAGTTCGGCGGGTAATTCGTCTCCACGGCTGTTCCGGCCATAACGCGCATCTTCTTCGGCGTCGATGCGCTCGGCCTCCGGAGCAACCGGCGCACTTCCTGTTTCAGCCGCTTTTGATCCTCCTTCATGCGCTTATAGCTCATCGCCTTGTGCTTACTGGCGTTGCCCTTAATCTTGCTGCCGTCGATGGCGATGCGCCCCAGCTTCAGCGCCCCCAACTCCAGCGCCATCCGTAACACCTGTTCGAACAATCCGTGCAGTGTCGCCAGATGAATCTTGCGAAAATCCGATAGGGTGCGGAAATCCGGTTGGTTGTCCGCCGCCAGCACCCGAAATGCGACGTCCTCGTGCAGCCGTTTCTGCAGCCGCCTCGACGAGAACACCCCAACGCAGTAGCCGTAGACCAGAATCTTGGTCATCATCCGCGGATGGTACGGCGGATACCCGCGTTCTTCCTGTTCGTAATACGATTCGATCGCACTCAAGTTCAGCTCATCGATCAAATCGCTGACGAAGTATGCCAGATGTCCTTCCGGCAGCCAATCCCGCAGACTCGGCGGCAGCAACAAGTCCTGTTCAGGCAGGTAAGGCCGGTAGGTTTTTCCCATGCTCGAAAACTGGCACATCCGTCCTGTGAGTTTCAAGCATTATCAGAGGTTCACGGGCAAATACTCGGACGCGCTCCTAGGACGTTTCGGTTACTTGCATTACGGACGACCGAACTTTCAATTTCGCCCGCGTAGTGGGTTGATTGACCCAGTTGAAGGGTGGGCTTACTTTAGGGTGGGCTTACTTTGATGATAAATTCTGATGACCATTTTGGAAGCGAGTTGCCCCGAAATCGAGTATTGCTCCCCCTCTATTCCGGCGCGAGTTGCTTGATTTTTCCGAAGAGATCCGAAGAGAGAAGAGAGAGGTAGATGAACGCTGCCGGAACTCAATGTGGTGCGCCGAATCGTGCTGCTCCGGTCATCGCTGAATAGAGCGCCGAAGGATACATACAGCGACCCCGGCTTACCCTAAGGTGTGCTGGTCGATGCTGCTGCGAGTCTTCCAGCCCGAAGGAGTGCTCCCATGACGGGCTCGACTGGTGGCCCTTCCTTAAATGCCACCCTAACTCTGTGCTAACCTTTGGCGCATACCAAATTGTTATGGGTTCACGCTGCCAAGAATCTTGTTTTGCAACAGCCATCGAGGAGCCAGTATGCACATCACGCACGTCGGGGCAATTGCGCTTTGGATATTGGCCTTTTTTATTCCGTTGCAGCTTTACATCGGCTATCGCCTGGTCGCAAAGAGCGGTCAGAGCGCGGCGCATTACTTTATCAGCGGCAAACAGTTGCCGGTGATGATCCTTTTCTTTCTGAATTTTGCCACGGCCATGGGGATGGGCAACTTCATGGCCTATGCGGGAAGAGGCTACCAGATAGGCTTAAACCAGCTCTGGATGGTGCTTGGCGAGCAAGGGACAAAACTTCTGTTTGCTTTGCTGCTGGCAGGCTTTATCGGGAAGTTCTCCTACACCACGATCAATGAGTTCATGGACAAGGAGTTTTTCTTCCACAGCAAGTGGCTGCGTGCCGCCGGCGGCATCCTGATGTGCGTTCCGCTGGTGGCGCTCACCGGCCTCCAGGCCATCGGAATCGGAACCATCCTGAACGTGTGCATGGGCGTTGACGTGACCACAGGTATCTGGGTCGCGGCCCTGACCGTGATCCTTTATACCGTCATGGGCGGCATGTGGGCCATCGCCTGGACCGACTTGGTTCAAGGGACGATTCGTATCATTGTCGGGTTCATCTTCTACGCTACGATCATCTATTTCATGCACGGTGTAGGCGGCATTCGAGACGCCACACTCGCCACCAAGCCGGAGTTGTGGAGCATGAAGTCGATCGGCGGGTGGGCGGCGCTGTCCATATTCCTCTCGCCGATGACCGGTCAATTCACGGCACAACATTGGTGGCAGCGTTGCTTTGCCGCCAAGGACCCCAAGACCTCGCGCAATGCGTTTCTCGGTTCCGGCATCTTCTGCGTTGTCATGTGTACGTGCAGCGTGCTGATAGGCATTGCCGGGCACGCCGTCAATCCGAACTTGGCGAAGCCCGACCTGGTTTTTCCCTGGCTGCTGAACACCTATTTGCATCCGGTTGTCGGCGCTCTTTTGGTGGTCACACTGATCGGGGCGGGCATGACCACATCCGCGGGCTTCCTCAACTCCGGCGTCACCATGCTGACCATGGATATTGTCCGGCCCCTATTCAGGAAAAACGCGACCGATAAAGAACTGGTCGGCTGGGCGCAGTGGCTCACCTTCGTGCTGGGCGTGGGGGTCATCTGGGTCGCCATGCATTTCCCGACCATGGTCTCGGCGGCGCTGTTCGGTTACACGGCGGTGGGCGGAGGACTGTTCGTTCCGCTCGTCGTGGGCTTGTGCTGGAAAGACAGTAACGGCCGAACGTATGTCAGCAAGCATGCCGCCATGGCTTCGCTGCTGTTCGGAGGCGGCACGGCAATCGTTTTCGAACTGGCTCCTCGACTGCACAAGATCTTCGGCGGCGGAATCATCCCGGGGGTTGGAGTCTCCCTGGTGCTGACCATGCTGATCAGCTTGCTGGGACTGGCAAACCGGAAACAGGCAGCCAAGGGCGTGGGAGTTTAGGGAAATTCAGGTTTCGAACAGGCCGCCTCCTGCCGGAATCGGGTCCAATCGTCTGAGTTCGATGATGAATGGTGCCCCACGTTCCGCCCGTGTCGGGGTCCCCGACGAGGCTCGGCTCGTTGGGGTGACTGGGCTAACGTGGGGTAGTTTCCTGGACTGCCATTGCATACGGCCTTGGCAAAACATGTGCTAATCTTTGGCGCATGCCGTGGAGTCGGGTGCCCCAGGTTCCGCGCCGTGTTTTTCGGCGCTAACCTGGGGTATTTTCTTCGGACGGAGGCTCACTGTCCACTTCGCGTTTCCGCCTTCCTGCCGTCCACTTGGACTCAATCTCGACGACCCCCACCTCACCGCTTGCGTAGTGGCGAAAGCTGCTCCAGGCCCAATCTTCCGGACTTTCGACGAGGCCGCGTTTGACCGGATTGCGATGGATATAACGCAGCTTTTCCAGAAAGTCCCGATAGTTACGAATGGTGCGGTCATAGTAGCGTTTCTGCCAGAAGGGTTCGCTACCGTCTCCATTGGCTCGCAACCGCCGAACTCGCTTGGCCGAAGAAAACTTCACACTGCGAATAACATCAGCCAGCGTGCAGCGATCCGGTTCACTCACCAGCAAGTGCACGTGCTCGGGCATTAAAACGAAGCCATATACCCGCAAGCCAAAATGCTTACGCGCTGCCTCCAGCGCTACTAACAACCCTTCACAGAATTGCCGCTCACTCAAGTTGGGCAAACGCCGATGACAACTGAAAGTGATAAAGTGCGACTGCCCGGATGCTTGAAAACGCTTGAGTCCGCGGGTCATGCAAGATACCTTAACGCAACGCGGCTAAGAGGGAAACTACTCCCAGGTTAGCGCCGAACAACACGGCGCGGAACCTGGGGCACCCGACCTCATTACTTCCTGATGACTTGTGGGCCACCTGCCTTATTCGCCCTGTTCGAGTCTCCCTTCGCATTCGCATAGACATCGGCCGCCCGGTTGTGAACAATGAGGGAAGCAACACACAGAGGGTAATGGGATGGACAGTGGGAACGAGAGATCGTTGCGGATCGACTCCAATGTGGAGCGCGGCCGTGCGGTGCGGATCACCGTGGACGGAGAAGCGATTCCCGCCTATGAGGGCGAGTCGTTGGCGGCGGCCATGCTGGCGTCGGGCAGGCGCATTTTCCGCCACGCGGAGCATGACGGGCCGCGCGGAGTTTTTTGCGGCATGGGAATCTGCAATGAATGCATGGTGACCGTGGCCGAGGTTGGCCACGTCAGGGCCTGCATCGCGACGGTGCGGGACGGCATGCGTGTGAGCACGCAATAGCAAAACCAGGGATGATCTGGAGAAAATAGTATCCCTGGTTTTGGGGCGAATAGGAGACGAGTACCATGCGCGAAGTTGAAATTGCCATCGTCGGCGGCGGCCCGGCGGGTCTGGGTGCGGCACTGGAGGCAGCGAACGCGGGAGCCGAGGTGGTGCTGCTCGATGAATACCCCACTCTGGGCGGCCAGTTCTATAAGCAGGTTCCCGAGGCCTTCGCCGTAAAGAATCTGAAGTCGGAGAGCGACCAGTTCATGGAAGGGGTTGAGCTGGTCGAACGGGTGAAAAACTCCTCCGTCGAGTTTCTTCCGAACACCCTGGTCTGGTCGATTTTCCCGGATGGAACCCTCGGACTCAGCCGCGAAGAGCGGACAGAGGAGCTGCGGGCCAAGAAGTTGATTCTGGCGCCCGGTGCGCAAGAGGTGCCGGTGGCTTTTCCGGGATGGACGCTGCCGGGGGTCATGATGGGAGGCGCCGCGCAATCGCTGCTGGTTACGCAGAGGGTGTTGCCGGGGCGCCGAGTGGTGCTCGCCGGTGTCGGCCCGCTGCAGTTGAAGGTCGCCAGCCAACTGGTCGACGCCGGAGCGATCGTGGTGGACATCCTGGAGGCCTCCAGCAAACCACCGGTGTCGATGGAAAACGCACTGCGCTCCCTTGGCCACTGGGGAAAAATGCGCGAGGGAATGACCTACTGGATGAAGTTGAAGAAGGCGCGCGTTCCTTATCATCACAGCCATGTTCCGGTCCGCGCCCTGGGGACGGAGCAACTGGAAGCGGTTGTGGTCGCCCAGGTGGATGAGGAATGGCAGGTGGTGCCGGGAAGCGAGCGGACGCTGGAAGCCGATACCCTGTGTCTTTCCTACGGGTTCTTACCGGCCACGCAATTGACCCGGCTGGTGGACTGCCGGCTCGACTTTAATGAACGCGCCGGCGGATGGGTCACGTGGCATGACGTTGACCAGCGCACCAGCGTCGAAGGAGTTTACGTGGCCGGCGAAGTGGGAGGCATTGGCGGTTCCGAGGTGGCCATCGAGGAAGGAAGAATCGCGGGACTTGCCGCCGCCCGCGCCCTGGGGAAGGCGGAGACCGGCGCCAGCCGGAAACAGGAAGCAGAGGCCCGTAAGCGGCTGACGCGTGCCCGCGAGTTCGCCGAACTGGCTTCGGGAATGATGCAACTCAAGCCCGCGCTGCTGGATTTAATCACCGATGACACGATTCTCTGCCGCTGCGAGAGCGTGCCGGCCGGCCAGATTATTCAGGCGATAGGCGCCGAAGGCGACTGCACTCTGCGAGGAATAAAAGTTCAAACTCGCGCCGGAATGGGATCGTGCCAGGGCCGCATGTGCGGCCATCTGATTTCCCGGCTGATCGCAAAGCAAACAGGCATGCCGCTGGAATCGATCCCGCCTGATACCGCGCGGCCGCCGATCAAACCGGTGCCGTTGCGGGTGCTGGTGGATCACTTGGAAACGTAGAGCAACGAGAGATTCCGATGGGGAGCAGCCAAGCTGCGTACCCGACGTTGCATTCGACAAGCAAGACGCTATTCAGGCGAAAGCGAAGAATCTATGTATTTCGGCGCAGGGAAAATGCATAGATCCTTCGCTTCGCTCAGGATGACATCCGAAACAGGGCAAGCCACCCCTTTCAAAACATCCCGTCTGTTTGCCGCAATACACTAGTACCTTATGCTTGAGACAGGGCGGTCTTAATCCGCGCTTTCAGGCAGGCGCAATCCCAACTCGTCCGCCACCGAAAGTTCCGGATTGACGCCAAGCCACAAAAGCACTCCAACGACCAGGATGCCGCTGGCAACGATGAAGGGATAGACCCAGGAACCGGTAAATTGCAAGATGGCGCCGAAGACCAGGGGCGAAAGTGCCGAACCGATATTTCCTATCGAGTTCATCATGCCCGACACGGTCCCGGCGTATTCGTGTCCCACATCCAAACAGACAGCCCAATAAACCCCAACTGCCATTTCCAATCCAAACAGGGAACATGCGAGCAGGAAAACCGCCATGTAGGCTGAGTGTGCCAGCGCCCCCGGTATCATGAAGGCCGCAGCCACCAGCATGCCGGTCATGGCCACCACCCGGCGAGCGAACGTGCCGCGTCCGGTCTTGCGCCAGATCTTGTCGGACAGCCATCCGCCCAGCGTGTCGCCGACTGTGCCGGCCATCAATGGGAGACTGGCGAAGATACCCATCTTGATGATGCTGAAGCCCCTGGCTTCGACAAGGTATGCGGGGAGCCACGTCAGATAGATCCAGATGACGTAGCAGTAGGTCGGATAGCTCAGGCTGAGGAACCACATGTTCTTACTCTTGAGCAGAGTCTTGAACTTGAGTTTCGGAATCTTTCTTGCCTGATCTTCCTCCCTCGATAAGATCGATCTCGGCCTGGTTGACGCTGCCCCATTTTTGCTTGTACTCCGTTGGTTTGTCGCGGTACCAGAAATACCAGAAACCGGACCATACGAAACCAGTGATGGCAAATATAAAGAATACGGACCGCCAACCCCAGCGCGCCATGATCATGGCTACGATGACTGGTGTGACCGCGCCGCCAAATCGTGCCGCTCCGTGCGTCACCCCTTGCGCGAATCCGCGCTCGGAGGACGGCATCCAGTGGGAGAACGCGCGGGTAGCGGTGGGAAACGCGCCCGCTTCTCCAACCCCGAACAACAGCCGTATCACCAACAAGGATGCCAGACTCCAGGCCAGCGCGGTTGCGGCGGTCATCAGGGACCAGAAAAACACGATCGCGGCAAGAACCTTGCGCGGCCCGAACTTATCGCTCAGCATGCCAATCGGGATCTGAAATGACGAATAAGTCCAGGAAAACACCGACAACACAAGCCCCCACTGCAGCTTGTTCAGGCTGAAGTGTTTCATCATCAGCGGAGCCGCCACCGAGATGTTGACCCGGTCAAGATAGGTGATCAGATAAACCAGACACACGGCAAACAACACCAACTGTCGAACCCTTGTCGGCTTTTCAGTCACGGAACTCACCTCTCTCTATTGGCGTGGAGAACTTCGCGGTGCTGCTCTCGTCGGCTGTATTGGTTCTTGCGATCGCTTCTCCGGCTATGCCGGATTCCACCGGATCGGAGGATTCGGAGGATAGCGATCGTGGTTTTGTCTCTTGGAGAGGGAAGTTACCTTTCCGAACTATCCCAGTCAAGCGGTATTTGCGGGCGACAGGACCTTAGCACATTTAGCGAGCTTTCAATTGGACCCGGATTGCTGCGCGTAGGGTAAGCTGCCGGGTTGGTGGCCACTGACGACGGTTCCAGCATTGCGTTCGAGTTTGAAGCAATCAACAATCCCTACCAGGGCAATTGCCCCGATCAGGAAAAACGCGAGATGGAAATCGGCAACCGTCAGCACCGTTGCGGTTCTGCCGTGCAGGAGAGCGGCCAGGTGAAGAACCACGGCGCCAACTCCGATTCCCATGCCCATAGTCATCTGCTGCACCGTGCTGAGAAAAGTGTTGGCCCGGGTCATCTTCTCGGAGGGTATGTCGGCAAATGCAAGTGTCGTCAGACTAGTGAACTGCATGGAGCGGCACAGACCGCCCAGGAACAAGACCACGGCAATCAGCATCTTGGGCTGGATGGCGGTCAGAAAACCGCAGGCGGCAATCGACAGCGCAGCCAGCGTGCCATTGGTAACCAGCACGCTGCGGAAGCCGAAGCGTCGCAGGATGGGCGTCGTAAATGTCTTCATGCCGAAATTACCGGCAAACAAAGCTATCATCAGCAATCCAGATGTGAATGCGCTCATGCCGAAGCCCACCTGAAACATCATGGGCAGCAGAAACGGCGTGGTGCCAATGGCAATGCGAATCAGCGAGCCTCCGAAGATGACGGTCGCAAATGTCGGTATGCGCAGCACCGATAGATCGATCAGCGGAAAGGGATGGCGGCGGGCATGCAAGGCGACAAGGCCCGCACACCCGATGCTAAGCGTCCAAAGAGCGCCGACCTTCAGCCACGCAATCGGCTGCTGCTCCATGAAATTCAACCCGTACATCAAGCAGAAGCAGGAGAGTCCGCTCAGTAGGAACCCCAGCCAATCCAGGGGATTCCTTTCGTCCGTTCGATGATTTGGAACGAGCACAAAAGTAAGCAGGATGCCGAGAACACCAAGCGGAACATTCAGAAAGAAGATCCATCGCCAGGAAGCATAGGTGGTAATGAATCCGCCTACTGGAGGCCCGAGGATCGGCGCTACCAGCCCGGGCCAGACGATGTAGGAGATCGACCGCATGAGGTCTTTCTTCTCGGTATTGCGGAGCACGACCAGGCGGCCCACGGGAACCATCATGGCTCCGCCCATGCCTTGCAGAACCCGCGCGGCGGTGAATTGCCAAAGCTGATTGCTCAGCCCGCAGAGAATCGAGGAGAGCGTGAATATGGCGATCGCCGCGGCAAATACCGTGCGCGAGCCAAAGCGGTCGGCAACCCATCCGCTGATCGGAATGAAGACGGCCAGCGTCAACATGTATGCGGTCATGCCCGCGCTGAGAGCGATTGGGGTCGTACGCAACGCCGGCGCCATCTGCGGCAGCGCAGTCGCAATCACCGTCCCGTCCAGGTTTTCCATGAAGAAAGCGCCGGCAACAAGCAGGGCAATCAGCACGAATCTTTGGCGTTGAAAAATCATGGGTGGCATCCAGGCCAAGGCCGGGCCTGCAAGACCATCATAGCTGGTCGCACTTTCCGGCAACCATCGAGAGCGGTTTCCTCGTTGGCCGCCGCTGCGCATGCGCACAGCATACTTGACCCGGCGCATATTCGCAGGCTAGCATCCGAGGATATTTTCATTGGAGAACGGAATGCTAACGCACGCCGAATTGCTGCAATTGAAGCGGTGGAATACTCCGACGATCTACAACGGCTGGGAGCAGATCACCAAGCACGACTCCGCCCATGAAGGCGTCAACCTGGAAGAAGTGCGCGATTTCATGCCGCAGATGGGACCGATGGTGGGATACGCCGTTACCCTGGTGGTTGAGCCGGGAAATCCCAAACACAAGGAAAACGCCAATGCACGCGGCGAGTACCTGAAGTACGTGGCATCGATCCCAGGCCCCAAGATCGCGGTTGTCCAGGATCTCGACAAGCCGAACGTCTTCGGCTCTTTCTGGGGCGAGGTACAGTCCAACACCCACCGGGCGCTCGGATGCGTCGGCACCATTACCGACGGGGCAATCCGCGATCTCGACGAGATGACCAACGCGGGCCTGAAGAGTCTGGCGCGGCGGACTGTGCGTCGGCCACGCCCACGTTATTCCGGTGCGATGGAATTGCGAGGTCGAAGTCTTCGGACGCAAAATTTCGCCCGGCCAGCTGATCCACGCCGACAAGCACGGATTCATCGCGATTCCGCCGGAGGACGAGGCGCGCCTCCTGGAAGCGGCTGTCTTCATGGACAGCAACGAGTGCAACACGGTGATCCCCGCGGCCCGGGGATCGGTTGGCCTGCCGATCGAGGAAATGTTGCGGCAAATGGATAAGGCGAGAGCCGCGTTCCGTGCCGCCGCGCTCAAGAGATTCCACAGCTAGGGCGTCCGCGCTCTGGCTGCGAAACATAGAATGGTGACCTTATATGCACGTCACTCTAATCGGTAAATACGCGCTGTGGATGTTGGTCCTGTTTGTGCCATCGCAGATCTTCATCGGCTACCTCATGGCCCACAAGGGAAGCCAGAGCGCCAAGCACTACTTCATCAGCGGCAAGGAACTGCCGCTATTCCTGATGTTCTTCCTGGATTTTGCCAGTGTGCTCGGCGTGGGCAACTTTATCGGCTACGCGGGGAAGGGCTATGAAATTGGCCTGAGCCAGTTCTGGATGATGCTGGGCGAACAGGGTACCAAGGTGCTGTTTGCCGTAACCGTGGCCGGAATCGCCGGACGCTATGCGTACACCACGTTCAACGAGTTCCTGGAACAGGAACTGTTTCACGATAAGTGGTTGCGCATCCTCGGTGGCTTCGCCATGTCGATTCCGATGGTCGCCTGGATCGGGGTGCAGGCCATGGGCTTGGGCACCTTGCTGGCCGTAGTGATGGGAATCGACCCGGTAACCGGCATCTGGGTGGCGACCCTGACGGCGGTCATCTACACTGCGGTTGGCGGCATGTGGGCGCTGGTTTGGACGGATGTGCTGCAAGGCGGCATAAGGATATTTGTCGGGTTCCTGTTTTTCGGCATCATCTTTTTCAAATCCGGTGGAATCGGCGGCATCAGAACCGGCATTCTCGCCGTTCAGCCCAACCTCTGGTCATTCGGCAACACGGGTTTCGCGCAGAATCTGGCCCTGCTGATCACTCCCATCTGCGGCGTGTTTACTTTGCAGGTGTGGTGGCAGCGTTGCTTTTCGGCCAAGGATTCAAAGGTCGCCTATCGGGGATTCCTTTACACGGCTTTCTTTGCCATGGTCATGTGTTCAGCCAGCATTCTGATGGGAATGGCCGCTCACGTAATGAACCCGCACCTGGCGCGCCCGGACATGGCCTTTGGCTGGTTGCTGGTCAACTGGCTTCCGCCGGTGTTCGGGCTCTCTGCTGGTGGTCACCATCATCGGGGCCGACATGACCGTGAGCGCGGCTTTCATGAATTCGGGCGTGACGCTGGTGCTGATGGACGTCGTGAAGCCGTTGATCCGCGGAGATTATCCCGACAAAAAGCTCATCCAATGGGCGCGCTGGCTGACCTTCATTTTCGGTCTGGGATCGGTCTGGGTGGCTCTCCATTTCCCAACTGCTTTGTCCGCCGGTCTGTGGGGTTATACTTTCACCGGAGGCGGCCTCTTCCTGCCGCTGGTGATCGGGCTGCTGTGGAAAGACAAGAGCGGCAAAACGTGCGTCACGAAAAATGCCGCCATCGCGTCCCTGCTGATTGGCGGCACAACCGCGTCGGTCATCCAGTACATTCCGCGCTTGTTCAAGATATTTGGCGGGGGCATCATGCCCGGCTTGGCCCTGTCTCTGATTTTGACCGTGGGAGTCAGCCTGGTGGAGCGATCGATACAGAAGAACAAGGCTTCGCGGGCCACCGCTTCGTAGCAGATACCAATGGGATTGTCCGTGGCGGCGCGAGCCGGCCCACGTCACGTCTCCAGGGAGAAGAAATGGCAACACTCGGACTGATTGAATACCAAGACGCGAGCCCGGAGGTTCGCGCCGTTTACGACGACATCATGGCCATGCGCAAGACCGACTGGATTAATAATTTCTGGAAGGCCATTGCGCACGATCCGGCCACGCTGAAGCGCACTTGGGAAAGCATCAAGCAGATCATGGCGCCGGGTGCGCTCGATCCGCTCACCAAGGAATTGATTTACGTGGCCGTGAGCGTCACCAATGGCTGCGGTTATTGCATCGCATCGCACACGGTGTCGGCGCGCGGCAGGGGAATGACGGACGCCATGTTCCAGGAGCTGCAGGCGGTCATTGGCATGGCGAATGAAACCAACCGGCTCGTCACCGGCTACCAGGTGGAGATCGATGAGCAATACAAGCCGCCGTTGGCTCGCTAGTCGAGTCTCGCGAAACGCATATCCCGATGAAGGTTGAATTGCTTCGGAAAACACTATTCTGAACCGCTTTGACGAGTGCTTCATCACTTTTTGCCCGTTGCCGTCGGGCTTCGATGATCCTCGATCTCAGCTCAGCATGACTCTAAGGCAGTTTTCGCCACGCACTCCAGGGCTGGAGCGGCCGTGTTATTCCGCCCGGCTGAGCCGAAAACGTGATCTTGCTCACAGCACGCCAAGGGCAAATTGGCGGAACATCGTAAAGCGGTTTCAGAACAGGCGTATCCCGGAGTTATCAAGCTTCACGGATATACCTTTCGCGAAACTGGTCACGCCGTCGCCGCGGAGATTCCGGTGGATCGTGGTTTTTGCCTTCCTCACGCGGTAACGGGAAGGATTGAGGAGTGCGCTTGGTGAAGCCTGTAAGGCTAAGACGGATTTCGCAGGTCGTGTTCTTCCTGCTTTTTCTGTTTCTCCTGCTGCGGACAGAGCTGCGAGGATCTCTGCATGCAACCGGGAGCGACATGGCGCTCGCCTTACCCGGTTCGCCTGTTCTTTCAAATTGATCCGCTGGTGGCGGTTTCGAACGCGCTGGCCACGCATTCGCTCTATCACGGACTTCTCTGGAGCCTGGTCATCCTGATTCCGACTCTGTTCCTGGGACGCTTCTTCTGCGGCTGGATCTGCCCCATGGGCTCGCTCAATCACTTCTTTAGCAGCCTGAAGTCGGAGCGCAAGCGCGGCAAGCAGTTGATTGAGTCGAACCGCTACAAACGCTGGCAAACCGCAAAGTATTACATCCTGGTGATAGTGCTGGTTGCAGCCGCTTTCGGTACGGGGATCGCCGGATGGTTCGATCCTCTTTCGCTGCTGGTGCGTTCGCTGGGATTGTCGGTTCTGCCGGGAGTGAATTACGCGCTGAACGCGGGCCTGCACGCGCTTGAGCACAGCCGCTTCGGAGTGGTGCAGACGGCCGGCAGCATCCTGCACTTCATCTTCGGCGCTCTGGTGCTCAGCTTCAAGCAGCCGCATTTCCGGCAGGGGGTTTACGCTCGGACTGATCTTCATTTTTCTGATGGCGCTCAATCTTCGCGTGTCGCGGTTCTGGTGCCGCGCGCTGTGTCCGCTGGGCGCGCTGCTGGGCGTCGCTCGCGCTGGTCGGTCCTCGGCCTCTCGAAAAAGTCCGGGCACTGCAACGACTGCAACCGCTGCCTGATGCATTGCCAGGGTGGTGACGATCCTATCGGCGGCGTCCCCTGGCGCAAAGCCGAGTGCCATCTCTGCCTCAACTGCGTCGACGAGTGTCCGGACCGCGCGCTGGCCTTCCAATTCTTTCCTCCAAGGTGGCTCTGTAGATGGCCCCGACCTGCGGCGGCGCAAGCTCATCGGCGGAGTGGTTGCCGGTGCGGCCATCGTCCCGCTGGCGCGCAGCACTAACGGATTTGCCGTGGAACGCCATGAGCGCCTGCTGCGCCCTCCCGGGGCGCTCGATGAGGAGCACTTTCTCGAGCGCTGCATTCGCTGCGGCGAGTGCATGAAGGTTTGCCCGAACAATGCGCTGCATCCGACGCTGACGGAGGCGGGACTGGAAGGCCTGTGGACGCCGGTGCTGGTGCCCCGAACCGGCTACTGCGAAGCCAGTTGCGTGCTGTGCTCGCAGGTGTGTCCGACGGGAGCGATCTGGGAGATTACGCCCAGGGAAAAGGGCTGGACCGTGGAACTTGGCGCGGATACCAAGCCGGTCAAGCTGGGGATCGCCTTCTACGATCGCGGGCGTTGCCTGCCCTGGGCAATGGCTACCGAGTGCATCGTCTGCGAGGAGTGGTGCCCAACCTCTCCCAAGGCCATTTATCTTCGTCAGGCCGAGATCGTGGACGCGAAGGGAAACATCAAGCAGGTCAAACAACCATACCTCGATCCCAGTCTGTGCGTGGGCTGCGGCGCGTGTGAATACGCATGTCCCGTGCAGGACCGCCCGGCGATTTACGTCACCAGCATCGGCGAGAGCCGCTCGCGCACCAACCAGATCCTGCTGAACCGGGGCAAGAGGAGGCCGAATTGATGCACTTGTGCAGGTTTTTTCGAATTCCGCTCCTTCTTGCCTGCGTCCTCACGCTCGCCGCCGGCGCGGGATGCAATCGGAAGCCGGCGGTGAAGTCCGGGCCGTTTCCGGCCTCGAACGAAGTTTCCGGATGGGCCAAGACCGGCGAGACGCGAACCTTTGACGCGGCCAATCTCTGGCGCTACATCGACGGCGACGCGGAAAAGTATCTGAAAGCCGGGCGTGCAGAGCGCATCGACCGCCGATTACAAGTACCAGAACAAAACCGAAGCCGTCGTCGATGTCTACACCATGACGAGCGGCGATGGCGCCGACGAAGATCTTCGAGTCGGAGCCGCGCGCAACGCCAAGCCGGTCTCGCTTGGCGATGGCGCGCGCCTCTATGGTCAAAGCCTGATCTTCCACAAAGGACGTTACCTGGTACGAATCGTGGCATACGACGAATCGCCGGAAGTCCAGCAGGGGATTCTCGAACTCGGACGCGGACTGGCGGAGCGTCTCGAAAAGTGAGGGCAAGGAGGTTGCGATGGACGAGCATGAAGCAGAAACAAGCCGCAGGAATTTCCTCCGGAAGTGTGTAGCTGGAGCCGTCGCATTGAGTGCCGCCGGCGAGTTCAACCTCCTGCCGGCGCAGCAGCCTGCGGCAGTCAAATCGAGGGTCGTGGTGGCCCGCGATGCCTTGCTGCGCGGGGCCGGGTCGAAAGTCGATTCCGGACGCGTTTTCAGCCTGCTCGACCGGGGAATGCAGGCGTTTTATGGAGTCGACAATCCGCTGCAAGCGTGGAAGAAGCTGGTGCGCCCCGGTGAAAGGGTCGGGCTCAAGGTGAACACCATTGCCGGGCGGGGGCTGTCAACCAATGTGCAAGTCATCGACGCCATTTGCGAAAGGCTTCAACAAGCCGGCATCCCAGCGCGAGACATCATTGTCTGGGACCGCGAGAACAGCGAGCTGGAGCGCGCCGGGTTCCGCCTGGCTTCCGATGCCAACCGCGTGCGTTGCATGGGAACCGACGCCTTCGGCTACGAAGAACAGCCGGAATCCTTTGGCACGGTGCGGAGCAAGTTGTCGAAGATTCTCACCCGAAACTGCGACGTGCTGATCAATGTGCCGGTGCTGAAAGATCATTCCGAATCCGGGATCACGGCGGCGCTGAAGAACATGTACGGCGTCATCGACAACCCGTACCACTTGCACGCCCAGCGGCTGCGGTCCTGGCATTGCGGATTTGAACATGCTGCCTGCTATCCGGACGAAGATGCGGCTGACCATCTGCGACGCGACCACCGCATCGTTCGACGGCGGGCCTTCCTTCGAGCCGGAGTCTACCTGGCAACATAACGGGGTGATCATTGCGCGGGACCCGGTCGCGCTCGATTACACCGCATGGCAGATTATCGAGCATAAACGCGCCGAACAAGGACTCAAGACGTTGCTGGCGGCGGGCAGGGCGCCTCGGTTCATCGCCCTGGCGGCCGACGCGCGGCATCAACTGGGCACCAACGATCCCAACAGAATTTCCCTGGTAGAGGTTTAGTCCGCCATGGATCGACGCGAAGCGCTACTCAAGCTATTACGCCTCGCCGGCGCCGGCGCGGGAAGCGCTGCCCTGGGTTTCTGGCTCGACCAGCGGAGCACGCGTCCGGAGCAAGCGCTGGTGATGAGTGCAAAGCGCAGCCACAGCGTCGCTCCGGACACGAAACTGCCGGAAATGATCATTGCACAGGGGGGAGACGACCCCGCACAACTGGTGCGCCGGGCGCTCGAAGAGCTCGGCGGCATTCGCCGCTTCGTCTCCCGCGCGGATATTGTGGTGGTCAAGCCCAACATCGGCTGGGACCGGACTCCGGAGCAGGCCGCCAACACCAATCCGTCTGCTGGTGGCCGAGGTGGTTCGCCAGTGCTGGGACGCCGGGGCAAAAAAGGTGATTGTTGCCGACGTGAGCTGCAACGACGCCAGGCGCTGTTTCCAGCGGTCGGGCATCGCCGAAGCGGCACGGCGCGCGGGCGCGGAGGTCATACTGCCGGAACCCGAGAGATTTAAAGACGTCGACCTGCAAGGAGAAGTGCTGCAGAACTGGCCTGTATTCGAGCCGTTTCTGGCTGCCGACAAGATCATCAACATTCCCATCGCCAAGCATCACAGCCTCTGCGGCACAACGCTGGGAATGAAGAACTGGTACGGCATTCTGGGCGGACCCAGGCATCAACTCCACCAGCGTATCCACGAAAGCCTGGTTGACCTTGCGGATTTCATCCGTCCGACGCTGACGATCATCGACGCCTACCGGGTGCTCATGCGCAATGGACCGACCGGCGGCAATGTAGAGGATGTCGTGCTCAAGCAGACGGTGCTGGCCGGAACCGACCCGGTCGCGCTTGACGCCTATGCGGCCAAGGCTTACTGGAACCTGGACCTGAATTCGTTGCCCTACCTGAGGCTGGCCGCCGAGCGCGGCTTGGGAACGCCCGCCTTCGAGACACTTCGCACGCGGGTTGTTAGGCTGTCCTGAACGGACAATGCCCTGCGAGCGATGGATCGAGGCGGTGCACGAAACGGGAGGCCGTAGCCTAGAGCGGTTCCAGAGTTGGTGTGTCCATGGCCGCAAACCGCTGTAACGTGTCACCGAGGAGCTGCCGCCCGCTGTCGACGGCGCGACGTGAGGGCTATGCATTCCCTGTAAATCCGGGGCTACGCCTTCTTTGGAACTGCTAGCCGTCTGCGGACAGCTCTATGTCGTTTTGAGCTTAAGCTTCGACTTGTTCTCTTCCAGAAACTCCCGCAGTTGCGGGCTGGCGTCGAGCAGCCGAACCCATTGTTCGTAATACAGCGTTACTGGAAAGCGTCCCAGGCCGTAAACGCTCACTCCGCCCTTCTCACTGACCTTGAATTGCAGAGCGCCGGTTTTTTGCTGTTTGTTCTCAAGTTCCGCCAGCTTCGCTTTCAGTTCTTCATAGGTAGGCTCAGGCATCGAATCCCCCTCCGGTAGCTTTACAGATTGCAGCTTTCAGAAACCATAACAATACCACGCGGGTCCTGCTTGCAGACACCCGGCGAATGGAAGGTTGAAGTCGTGCGGTGCGTGCTCCCGGATCGGCGCTTCCCCGGCTGCCGGCGTCCTCTTTTGTTGTTTTGGGGCCGCTAATCTGGTAAGAATTGCGCTCAGATCTTAATTTCTGGTCTCATATCCGCCTGTGCGGTGGCTGATTGCCGGGTGAACAGGAGCACGAGCATGAATGGGAGCCGCAGAAGTTTTCTGAAAACCGCCGGCGCAATTGGCGCCGTCACCGCAACGAGTGGATTTCCCCGCGGGAACTGGCTTCCCCGGGCGTTTGGAGATTCCATGGACGCCGAAAAAAGAAAACATCACCGCCGAAATGTCCCGCTGGGCTGCGGGAGTGAAGTTCAACGATCTTTCAGGCGACGCTGTCCAGCAGGCAAAGCGGTTCCTGCTGGATTCCGTGGGCTGCGCGCTGGGCGGATACCAGCAGCATGACACGGCGATCGCTCTCCAGGTGCTGGACGAAGTTGCCGCTCCCGGTCCCGCGACCGTCATCGGCTCAGGAAAGAAAATAGATTGCGTCCATGCGGCGTTCGTGAACTCGCTCATGATCCGCTGCATGGATTACAACGACATCTACTGGAAACAGGATCCGGTACATCCCTCCGACATCTTTCCTGCCGCCATCGCCTGTGGCGAGCGTGCCAAGAGCGACGGCCGTGAATTGATCGTTGGCCTGGTACTCGGTCACGAATTCGAAATGCGATTCGCCGAATGTGCTTTTCCGGGAATTCGCGAGCGCGGCTGGCATCACGCCACACTCACCGCCTTTGTTTCGCCGATTGTTGCCGGGCGCATGTTGCACCTGCCATGGCAGCAGATTCAGCAAGCCATCGGCATCTCGGCCTCGGCACGCGCCACTTACGGCGCGGTGACTGCCGGCAAGCTGACCATGATGAAGAACACGGTGGACCCAATGGCGACGGAAAGCGGCGTGCTTGCCGCATTGCTAGCGGCCAAGGGCTACGCCGGGCCTGAGCATGTGATCGACGGCAAAGAGGGACTCGCTCAGGTGATCGCTTCGGAATGGAAGCTCAACGTGCTGACGGACGACTTAGGCAAATCGTGGCGCATCACCCAGTGCGGCATGAAGTTTTTCCCCATGGAAGCGCTGACGCATACCCCCATCTCGGCCGTGCTCGATCTGGTAAAGGAGAACGACCTTAAGCCGGACCAGATTGAGAAAGTTCAAATCCGCACGGTAGCCCGGGCAGCCGATATTCTGGCCGATCCCAGCAAGTACGAGCCGCATTCCAAGGAAACGGCCGATCACTCGCTGCCGTACGGCGTCGCCGCCGCCATCGTCGATCGCCAAGTCACGCCGGCACAGTTCACCACGGCAAAGATCAACGATCCGCAGATCCGCGCGCAGCTTCGCAAAGTCGAAGTCACTGGCGATCCAGAAATCGAGAAGGTGTTTCCGGCTTTGCAGCGCGTGCACGTTACGATCATCACCACCAACGGCAAGCGGTTCAGCAAGCAACTCGATTACCCGAAGGGCGATGCTCGCAATCCACTCAGCGACCGCGAGGTCGAGGAGAAATTCGCGGCGCTTGCCGAAGGCGCGCTTACCAAGCCGCAGCAGAAACGCGTTCTCGACACGATCTGGAACTTGGAAAAAGCCGGCTCGGTCACAAGCCTGATGGAGATGCTGAAATCGGATAGAAGCCCCGCCGCTCACGGCTAGCAGCTATGCGTCGCGCGCTCGATCCTTTCTCGATTCACCCCATTGGCCCCGAGATCGGGCGGCGAAGCGAGATGGTATGCCACTTACCGGGGTTACTTATGGCTTCAACTTCCAGAGTAGCGTGCCGCTGACTGATCGGAATGGAGAGTAACCGTGCAGGTTGTTAAATTTCCTTTTGGCGATAAATTTCTCGAACTTGAATTGAACCGGGAAGCCGATGTGCTCATGCCCGAACTGGTGGTTGCCGCGCCGGACAAGCTTGCGGTCATTCGCAAAGCCATGACGCAACCGATCGGCTGCGAACGGCTGGCGAAGCTAGCCAAGGGCAAGTCCTCGGTCGCCATTGTCGTCAACGACATTACCCGGCCCGCGCCCAGCGAGGCCATGTTGACCGTGATCATGGAGGAATTGACCGAAGCCGGCATCGACCCGGCAAACGTCACCGTGATTGTGGCCGTGGGGAACCACGAGTTGCCGACGCCGGAGGAATTGCAAGAGATAACCGGTCGCTGGCGCTCCAAACTCAAGATTGTTTCCCATAACTGTTACGACGACAGCTCCCTGACGTATGCCGGAGAGACCGGGAGGCATGTGCCGGTTTATGTGAACAGCCATTACGCCAAGGCATCTTTGAAGATCTTGACCGGGTTGATAACTCCCCATCAGTCCGCCGGCTTCAGCGGCGGAAGAAAATCCGTCGTACCGGGCATCGCCGGAATCAAGACCATCGCGACTCACCATTCTTTTCCGATTCGCCCCGAGGGTCCCGTGATGGGGATTATCCAGGGGAATACTTTTCACCAGGAAGCGGTTGCGGCAGCCCGTCTCGCCGGTGTCGATTTCATCGTCAACGTTATCAAGAACTATCGCGGCGAAGTGGTGGAAACTGTCGCCGGCGAACTTGAGCAGGCGCATGCGCGTGGGGTTGAAATCTGCGAGAAGTCGTGGGTCCGCAAGTTCGATAGCGGCTACGATGTCGTCTTTGTCAGTCCCGGCGGATACCCGAAGGACATCGACCTGCATCAGGCGCAAAAAGCCGTTTCGGTAGCCGAACAGGTGGTCAATCCCGGCGGTACCATCGTCTTAGTTGCGGAATGCCGAAAAGGGATCGGTAAGTTCGGAGCCACGCTGAAAGCAGCCGACTCGGTCGAAACGGTCATTCGCAATTTCTACCAGCAGGGTTTTTCCGCTGAAGGGCACACCTCAAAAGCCTATATGTTTGCGCGCGTCTGCAAGAAGTGCCGCGTGCTGGTTGTGACCTCCGGGATCGAACCCAGGGAACTGGCGGAGATGTTCATGACGGGCTTCACTTCGCTTACCGAGGCGGCATCGGTCGCATTGAGCAACTATAAGCGGCCGAAGATCCTGTGTATCCCTTACACCGGCGAATGCATACCTGTGCTGACCGGGAGTTTGGTAACAGCCTGAGAAGGGCAAGGATCGAGCGGGCAAGAAACCGGCCGGAGATGCCAACGATGCATTACCTCCTCTTTTATGAGGTTGTGGAAGGTTATGTTGAGAAGCGGGCGCCGTTCCGCGAACCGCACATGAAACACGCCATGGGGGCCTTCGAACGCGGAGAACTGGTTCTGGCCGGCGCATTGGCGGACCCGGTAGACGGCGCCGTGCTTGTGTTCAGCGGTCCAACGCCGCAATTCGCCGAGGCGTTCGCCAAGGGCGATCCGTACGTCATCAACGGTCTCATCAAATCGTGGCGGGTGCGGAAGTGGATGACGGTCATTGGCGAAGGGCTGCCGCCGGTTTAGGGCATTCCTTATTGGTCAGCACAGAAACGCAGAAGCCCAGATAATCCCTCGTGCAACACGTAGCTTGTACGAGGGATTATCATGCAGCGCGGCAATGTGCCCTGCAAGCCTTTCTGAGCCTCAAGATCAAACTTGGGTTGTTTGCAACTGTTCTTGCCCTTGCTTCGCAAAGTCAAAGTAATCGGCGTAATGATAGAGAGCTGGTGAACCTCCGGTGTGGACGAAAAGAACGTTTTGGCCTCTCTTGAAAAAGCCCTTATGTATGAGGTCGAGCATACCGGCCATAGCTTTGCCAGTGTATACCGGATCGAGCAGTATTCCCTCGGTTTGTGCCACCAGTTTGACGGTCTTTACCATCTCCGGAGTGGGTAAGGAGTACCCCGGACCAACGTACTCTTCGAAACACTGAACGGCTTCGCGCGGAATCGTTCCTTTGATCCCGACGTGTGCCGCAGTTTGTTCGACCAGGTTATAGACCAAGGTTTCCTGTGGTCCTTTCTTACGGCTGATGTTGATGCCAATCACAGGAATATTGCTATTGTTGCCGTAGAAGCCGACAACCAGACCCGCATGTGTACCGGCGCTGCCGCTGGTCGTAACGATATAGTCGAAGATAATTCCCTGGTCAAAGGCTTGCGCAAGAATTTCCTCAGCGCACGCAACATAACCGGTTGCGCCGATCGGGTTAGAACCGCCTCCCGGAATGATGTAAGCTTTCCTGCCCTCCGCAGCCACTTCGTCCGCGACCGCCTGCATCGCTTTCATCATGTCGGAACCGCTGGGAACCACCTTTACCTTCTCGATGCCCAGCATGTTGAACAGAAAATTGTTGCCGCTGGCATCCGGCTTGTAGCTCTTAGGTACCCGTTCTTCCAATACAAACCGGCATTTCAACCCTTCCTTAGCGGCCGCAGCCAACGTGAGGCGGCAATGGTTCGATTGCACTGCACCGCAGGTGATAAGAGTGTCGGCTCCGGCAATCAGCGCGTCCGCAACCAGAAACTCTAATTTTCGGGTCTTGTTGCCGCCGCCGGCCAAGCCGAGCAGATCATCGCGTTTCATATAGATGTTCGGGCCGAACATCTTTGTAAGTCGGGGAAGTTCTTCCAAGGGGGTTTGGCCGGCAGTGTAGCGCCGCCTCGGGAACTGTGCCAAATTCATATGCTGTTTCCTCCTAAGATATAAGATAATGGTTCCGCTTAAGCAAGGCTATGTTTGGGTTCAATTCCGATAATAGCAAGTAAAATCTGCTGACCCGCTATATCGAGGAGCTCAGGAGAGATCCAGGCTTCGTCGATGTGGCAGGGGAGCCTTACACGTGTAGATAGCGATGAGACGCTCTAAAGCCCATGGGCAAGCTGCTGATAATGGATGTGTTGCTGGCTCTAAACCGACTGGCGGGCAACACCGAAAACAACCTGCGGCTCTCCACCGGGCCGGTCGTTAGGCTAGCAGGCGCCATAAGAACCGCAAGGTTGCTCCGTGCCTCAGAGTCCGCAGGAATGGCAAGTATCACTCACAAAAACCGTTCCTTAAGCTGTCTGGGTCATTGCCTTATCATCGTCGATAATACCTTTGCCTCCGAATCTATTGAGAAGCAGGGCAGCGACAGTATTACCAAATACATTTACCGTAGTGCGGCCCATATCCATGAAACGATCGACCCCGGCAACAATCGCGATAGCTTCCACCGGAAGGTGTATCGACGTCAGAATTACGGCCAATATCACCAGTGAGGCCGCGGGTATATTCGCAGTCCCCTTGTTTGCGATCAGGGTGGTCAGAAGAATCGTGAGAATCGCGGGGATATCGAGGTGCAGGCCGTAAGCCTCAGCCAGGAAGCACACCGTCAGAGACTGGTATAGTGCTGCACCATCGAGGTTGAAGCTATATCCCAAAGGCAAAACGAACGATACGACTTTATTGGGAATACCCGTATTCTCCAAAATCTGCATGTGCACCGGAAGTGTTACTTCCGAGGAGCAGGTCGTAAACGCCAGTAGCAGGGGTTCGGCAACCTTCCTGATAGTGGCGAAGGGTGGCAACCCGAGCAGGGACACGATTATACAAAACACGACCGCGATAACCAGCAGGCCGATATACATGACGCCGATCAACTTGGCCATGGCAAAGATCATCGCGCCGCCCTGGGTGGCGAACACCCAGGCCATGATGCCGGCAACCGCAATGGGTGAATATGCCACGATGCCTTCGGTCAGCTTGAACATCGCTTGCATGATGCCTTGCAGCACATTCACTACGGGCTCAGTAACCTTGCCAGCTTTGCCCAACGCCAGGCCAAAACAGATGGCAAAAAACAACGTGGGGATGATTTGCTGCTGAGAGGTAGCCGCGACGATGTTATCGGGGACGATATCCAGCAGGAACTTTACCCAATCGATGGAGTGCGCCAGATTCGCCGGAAGCGTGCCAGTGGCCTTCATGGCGACGCCCGCGCCGGGATGAAAGATCGCGTTCAGGACGATGCCCAGAACAACACAACAGCCGGTGGCGAAGTAGAACCATCCGAAGGCCAGCATGGCCAGTCTGCCCAAGGTCTTGAAGTTGGCGCTCATTTTATAGATACCCAAGGTAACTGCTGAAAATACCAAGGGAATTACGATCATCTTGATCGCTTTGATGAACACTGTCCCAAACGGCTGCAGGGCCTTACCCAAGGTGGGCCATAAGAAGCCGATGACGCAACCAACAATCAGGCCGATGAGGATTTGAATCCACAATGGAAATCGCTTAGATTTACCTGTTGAAGCTTTCTCCGTTACCGTTGTCGTAGTCATAACTCGTTTCCTCTCGATTATTTATCCTGTATTTCGTAGCTTCACTCCCCGCGCCCCCAGCAGCCAAAAAGAAGGCAGCTTTTTAGAGCCTCGGGACGGTGAGCGCACTCTCCACGATAGATACGGCCTCTCGTTGCGCCGCAATCAATGGCAATCGAGCGAAGACTCTATACAGCTTGCCCTTGCTCTGTGGAGAAACCCACGATGTGGCCTCACCATTTGCAATTCAAAGAAAGATGTGCCGATTCCGTGACGCCTATTTTGTGAGTAATAACCGAGCATGTCAAAGGAAATTATTGAACTGCTCAGCTAGTTCGGCCGCTACGAATCTTCGAAGGCTGGTCATGCCCAAAATGAATGCGCTGCATTCCACTTGCTAAGGGCTTCCAATTACATGTTATAAAACATAGCAGACTGCTCTGGATCGGAGCGTAGCTGGGGATGAACTATCATTGGAACTGGTCGATTTTTCTGCAACCGGTCCCGTCCGGAGAGACAACGTACCTTGGCTGGCTGCTGGTCGGCCTGCAATGGACGGTGGCGTTGTCTCTCTGTTCCTGGTTCACCGCTCTCATTGTCGGAACTCCTCTCGGGGTGTCTGCGCACGCTGCCCAACCGTTTTCTGGTCCGGACTGGCGGGGGCGTATGTGGCGGTCTTTCGGAACATTCCGCTGCTGGTGCAGTTGTTCATTTGGTACTTTGTCATCCCTGAGCTGGTGCCGGTAAAGATCGGCGACTGGTTCAAACAGTTGAATCCCGTCTTGCAGGAGTTTGTTGCGGCGTGGCTCTGCCTGGGACTGTTTACCTCCGCGCGTATCGTCGAGCAGGTCCGCGCCGGAATCAACTCGCTGGGCCGCGGGACAAAGGGGCGCGGGACTTGCCATGGGGTCTGACGCTCGGGCAGACCTATCGCTATGTTCTGTTGCCGATGGGGTTTCGCATCATTCTTCCTCCGCTCACGTCG
This sequence comes from uncultured Acidobacteriota bacterium, assembly GCA_963842345.1. Lineage (GTDB taxonomy): Bacteria > Acidobacteriota > Terriglobia > Terriglobales > Acidobacteriaceae > CAWBRT01. The sequence continues at coordinate 30,619 of CAWJGD010000015.1, read as the reverse complement.
GAGTTTCTCAACTGCATTAAGAACTCGGCGGTCGCGACCACGATCGGCTTCGTCGAACTCTCCCGCCAGGCTCAGCAGTTGGTGGATTACACGGCGCAGCCGTTCGAGGCGTTCATCTCCGTCACCCTGCTCTATCTGGTCGTCAACAGCATCGTCATGTACTTCATGCGTTGGCTCGAGCGGCGCACGCGCGTTCCGGGCTTCATGGTAGCCAAGTAAAGGCAGGCGATGTACGAATTCGACTGGAGTTCCATTCCCGGCGCGCTCCCCTTCCTGGTAAAGGGCGCAGTTATTACGCTCCAGATAACGCTGACGGCGGTGGTTTTCGGTGTTGTTTGGGGCACACTGCTGGCGGTGGCGCGGCTCTCCTCCTGGGGTTTCCTGGCGAAACCCGCAGCGGCCTACGTCAACCTGCTTCGGTCCATCCCGTTCGTCATGGTGATTCTCTGGTTCTTCCTGATCGTGCCCCAGGCCATACAGGCATTGTTTGGCGGGGCTACGCGGGATATCCGGCTGACTTCCGCGCTGGTGGCCTTCTCGCTGTTTCAGGCGGCCTACTATTCGGAGATCATCCGCGCGGGAATCCAGAGTGTCCCCAAGGGCCAAGCCCAGGCCGGCTATGCGCTCGGCATGGGTTATGGTCAAGTCATGGGCCTGATCGTGCTGCCTCAGGCCTTTCGCAACATGGTCCCGCTGTTGTTGACGCAGACCATCATTCTGTTTCAGGACACCTCGCTGGTATACGTGATCGGGCTGGCGGATTTCTTCGGCAGCGCCCAGAAAGTGGGCGAGCGGGACGGCCGGCTGGTGGAGCTATTGTTGTTTGCGGGCGCGATTTATTTCGTAATCTGCTCGGCGCTGTCTTACCTGGTTAAAAGGCTGCAAGAGCGGAAGGTGGCGGCATGATATCGATTCACGGCGTTTCCAAGTGGTACGGCAGCTTCCAGGTTCTCAAGGATTGCAGCACTGAGGTTAAGAAGGGAGAGGTCGTGGTCGTCTGCGGCCCTTCCGGCTCCGGCAAAAGCACGCTGATCAAGTGCGTCAACGGTCTGGAGCCCTTTCAAAAGGGCGAGATCATTGTCAACAGTACTTCCGTCGGCGATCGCAAGACCGACCTTCCCAAGCTGCGTGCACATGTCGGAATGGTATTCCAGCACTTCGAACTGTTTCCCCACATGACCGTCTTGGAAAACCTGACGATCGCCCAGCTCAAGGTGCTCAAGCGGGGCAAAGAGGAAGCGCTGGAAAGGGGCTTCAAGCTGCTGGACCGTGTTGGGCTCAGAGACCAGGCCTACAAGCATCCGGGCGAACTTTCGGGCGGGCAGCAGCAGCGGGTGGCCATTGCCCGAGCCTTGGCCATGGACCCCATATGCATGCTGTTCGACGAGCCCACCTCGGCTCTCGATCCGGAAATGATCAATGAAGTGCTCGATGTCATGGTTAAACTCGCTCTCGAAGGCATGACCATGATGGTCGTGACCCACGAGATGGGATTCGCCAGGAAAGTCGCGCATCGCGTCATCTTCATGGATCATGGATCAATCGTGGAGGACGCCGCCACAGACCACTTTTTCGGCGCGCCGCACTCGGAACGGGCGCAGTTGTTCCTCTCGAAAATCCTCAGCCACTGAGCAGTTTCGAGGCTCAATCCGGCCGCGAAGCACACAGGCCTTTTGGCACAACCCTGCTCGCGGGGCCCCCGCAACAGCCGCTCTTGCCGTTGCGGGGTCGAATACAATGGAAGCAGTGTACGTCATCTACAACCTGCTGCTGGCGGTTGCGTTGCTGGCCAGCGCTCCCTATTGGTTCGTTCGCCTGCTGCGGCAGGGGAAGTACCGTGAGGGAGTCGGTAACCGGCTCGGAATGCTGCCGCCTCATTTGCGTTCCTTGGCCGCGGCCGGCAAGCCGGTGATCTGGGTGCATGCGGTATCGGTTGGCGAAATTCTTGCCGTGGCTGGACTCATAGAGGAAATGCGGAAGCGTTTCGCGGGTTACGCCATTGCCATCTCCACCACCACCAGCACGGGCCACAAGCTGGCGGGCGATCGCTTCGGTCCGGAGAATGTTTTTTTCTTCCCGCTCGATCTCAGCTTTGCCGTTCGCCGTTACATGCGCCTGCTTCAGCCAAAGCTGGTTGTAATTGCCGAAACCGAGTTCTGGCCCAACTTTCTGCGGGTCGCGCGCCGCTCCGGCGCGGCTGTTGCCGTTGTGAATGCGCGCATTTCAGACCGTTCGTACCCGCGCTACAGAAAGTTTGCTTCTCTGCTGTGCGTCGTCTTGCGGAGCGTGGACCGCTTCCTCGCGCAGACCGAAGAAGACGCACACCGCCTTGCCGGCATCGGCGCCGAGCAAGGACGCATCCAGGTGGCGGGCAATCTCAAGTTCGACGCCGCTGCCCCGGCTATCAAGCCCGAAGTCGGACAATTACTCGCGCGGCTGCAGGAAATCAGCGTCGGACCCATCGCCGTGCTCGGCAGCACGGTGGAAGGCGAAGAGCAGATGCTGGTTGCCACTCTCCGCGCCATCCTCGAACGGCATCCGCGGGCCCTCGTCATACTTGCCCCGCGGCATAAAGAGCGCTTCGACGCGGTTGCCGAGCTGCTGAGCAATTACGGCATTCCGTTCACCCGGCGCTCGTATCCGGAGTGGCCGCGGAACGTGACTTCCGGAAGCATTCTCCTGCTCGATACCATCGGGGAGCTGGCGTCGATCTACTCGTTGGCATACGTTGCCTTTGTCGGCGGCAGCCTGGCCCCGCTCGGCGGACACAACATTCTGGAGCCGGCCGGGTTCGGCATCCCGATCATCGTTGGACCGCACACCGAAAACTTCCGCGACATCGTGCAGAAGTTCGCCGACGGCGGCGGAGTCCTGGTGGTGCGCAATCAGCACGAACTTCAATCCGCGCTGCTCCGCCTGTTGGCCGATCCAGTGGAACGTAAGCAGCTCGGCGAACGGGCGCTGAAGATTCTGAAGGCGAACCAGGGAGCCACCGAGCGCACCCTCGCCGAACTGGAAAAACTGCTGGCCTGGAGGACAAACTGATGCTAACCCCAACACGCGGACTACGGAGCGCGTTGGGAACCCCCGTGTCCGCCCTGTTCGCGGCCGTGGTGGCTGCGCGCAATGCGCTTTACGACCGTGGTGTGCTGAAGCAGCAGCGGCTTCGCCGCCCGGTTGTCAGCGTCGGCAACATCTCCGTCGGCGGCGCCGGCAAGACTCCGTTTGTGATTCTGCTTGCCGAACTCCTGCGGCAGCGCGGGCTGCGCGTCGATGTCCTGTCGCGCGGCTACGGACGCAAGACCTCAGGAGTGTTGGTTGTCGATGCCGGCGGCAGTCCGCTGCGCTTCGGAGATGAGCCGCTGTTGATTGCGCGGCGGCTTCCGGGCGTGCCCGTGATTGTCGGTGAAAGCCGGTACCAGGCAGGCCTGGAGGCCGAGCGGCGTTTTGAGTCCGACGTTCATCTGCTGGACGACGCTTTTCAGCACCGGCAGTTGGCGCGCGACTTCGACATCGTGCTGCTTTCGCGGCGCGATCTTCAGGATCGCCTGCTGCCTTCGGGACGGCTGCGCGAACCGCTGTCCTCGCTCACTCGCGCCGACGCCGTGGTCTGGTCCGAGCTGGGAGAACTCCCCTTGCTGCCGGCGTCAATACCAGTCTGGAGAGTGCGGAGGCAGCTTGAGCTTCCACCGCAATCTCCGTCGAAACCTTTCGTACTTTGCGCGATTGCCGGGCCGCAGCGCTTTTTGCGCGATCTTGAAAGCGCCGGCGTTCAAGCCGCCGGTCATCACTCGTTTCGCGATCATCACGTCTACACCGAGGCCGACATCCGCGAGCTTTGCCGCGAGGCCAGCCGCGCCGGAGCCAATGGCTTCCTGACGACGGAGAAAGATGCGGTCAAGCTCGATGTTTTGGGCGCGCAATTACCGAACCTGGCTGTCGCCAGGCTCTCGCTGGAATTGGAAAATGCACAGCAAGTTCTCGCGACGATTCTCGACAAGGTGAAGACGGGTGAATCGGTGCGAGGAATCGCGGCGAGTGGTGCCAAACTGGCGCCCGATGCCACACTGATTTCGGAATAGGCATATTCCAGGAGTTATCAACTTCGTGGGATACGTATCACAAAACTGGTCCGGGCGACTTACGGCGTGCAGTGTGAGACAATTTTGAATCTGAGACCCTCTTGATGAAGCGAAACGATAGTCATTACGAACGGCTCCGATCGATTGTGCAGTCATTCCCGAACATTACCGTAACGGTGCTCGCCGACCTGGTAGCCGACGAGTTTATTTATGGCGAGATTTCGCGGGTTTCGCGCGAGGCCCCAGTGCTCATTCTGAAGCACCGCGAGCGCACCGTTGTGCCGGGCGGCGGCGCAAACGCGATCATGAACCTGGCCGATCTCAAAGTGAATGTGCTTCCGGTGGGCGTCGTCGGCGATGATGAGCCGGGGCGCTTGCTGCTTCAGGCTCTGCGGGCGAAGAAGATGTCGTTGAGTGGAGTGAATCGTCTCAAAGGCCACACGACGCCGACCAAGACGCGTATTCTGGCGGGAATGCCGCACTCTTCGCGGCAACAGGTGGTGCGTGTCGACCGTGAACCGGAGCCGCTCGGCGAGACGCATTCAGCGCTTTTGAATCTGGTCTCCTCCGTGCGCGAATATGCCAAGGCCTCCGACGCCCTGCTCATTTCCGACTACGGTTACGGCGCGGCGACTCCCCGCCTGCTCACGTTCATCCGCTCCAAGGGCGCCCTCGACCACTTACCCGTCACCCTCGACTCGCGCTACCGCCTGCTCGAGTACAGCGGACTGACGGCCGCAACACCGAACCAGCAGGAAGTCGAGGCCGCGCTGAAGATTGACCTCGGCGGCGAATGTTTGCTCCGCCGGACGCGAATTGATGAAGCGCATGAAGCTGGAGTCGCTGGTCATCACTCGCGGCAGCGACGGCATGGTCGCCTTCGATGGCGGCAAAAAGCCCGTCGAAATTCCAGTCTACGGCTCCAAGGAAGTAACCGACGTGACCGGGGCCGGAGACACGGTGATTGCGACGTTTACCGCCTGCATTGCCGCCGGTGCCGACACCGAGTCGGCGGCTCGCCTGGCGAATTTGGCGGGCGGCATCGTCGTCATGAAGCGGGGCACAGCCACCGTTACCCAGGCCGAATTGCTCAAGGCCCTGGAAGAGAGCAGCAAGGCAGTCCATGTCCGGTAGTCGGCACCCAAGTCCCAAGATTTTTTCGCACCAGGCGCTGGGTGAAAAAGTGCAAGCCTGGAAGCGTGGCGGCGAGCAGGTGATCCTGGCCAATGGATGCTTCGACGTGTTGCATGTGGGGCACATACGCTACCTGCATGCCGCCAAGCAGCTTGGCGGACGGCTGGTGGTCGCCATCAATGCGGACGAAAGCGTGCGCGCGGTGAAGGGTCCGGGACGGCCGCTCATGCCCGAGAACGAGCGGGCGGAAATCATCGCCGCCCTGGCTGATGTCGACGCCGTCGTCATCTTTTCCGAACCGGATGTGCGCGCTTTGATCCGAGAACTGCGCCCTGATGTGCAGGCCAAAGGCACCGATTACAGCGTCGACAGCGTCCCTGAGCGTGACGAGGTTATCGCTTGCGGTGGCCGCGTCGAGATTGTCGGCGACCCCAAAGACCACTCGAGCTCGGCGTTGCTGCGCAAGATTGTTGCAGCGGTTTCGAGAAGTGTTCCTGCCGGCGAGTTTGGTAATGTGGAGGAGAAACGTTAAGCAGTGATGAACTCTTCCCTCTCCCAGCATGTGCCGGTAACCCGGCGGGATCCGCTTCGCAGTATTCTCGTTGTGCGTCTCGGCGCAATGGGTGACCTCATTCATGCGATTGCTGCCGTGAGCGCTCTGCGCGCCGCGCTGCCCAAGTGCAAAATAGGCTGGGTCATTGAAAAGCGCTGGTCGGAGCTGCTGTGCGCTTCGGGGTTTGCCCCCCGTGGCGAGCGCGGCCTGGAACGGCCGCTGGTCGACGACCTGTTTACCCTCGACATTCGCGCTTTACGCTCGAATCCCATTTCGCCGGCGATCTGGAAGGAAATGTGCACCTGCTTCGCCGAGCTGAGATCCGCCGGCTACGACCACGTTGTCGACATTCAAGGCGCGATCCGTTCAGCCCTTATTGCGCGCCTCAGCGGCGCTGCTGAAAGCTGGGGCGAAAGCAACCCGCGAGAGGCCCCCGCCGCGATTTTTTACCAGCACACGGTGCCGGTTTCGGGCAGCCACGTTGCGCAACAGAATCTTGCTCTCATTTCCGCCGTGGCCGGCATTCCGCTTGACTCTTGTGCGCCCTTGCTTCCCCGCGATAGCGGTTCGACGGAGTGGTGCGAGCAGTTGCTGATCGAGCGCGGGCCCCGTTTCTGCATCCTTAGCCCCGGCGCAGGTTGGGGAGCAAAGTGCTGGCCGCCATCTTCTTTCGCGGAAGTCGCTCGCCGGCTTGCTGATGTTGGCCTTCGCTCGCTGGTGAATTTCGGCCCCGGCGAGGAGCATCTGGCGCAGGAGGTCGCGGAGACCAGCGGTGGCGCCGCGGAAGCGATTTCCTGCACCGTTTCGCAGCTCATCGAACTGACGCGCCGGGCCGAGCTTTTTATCGGCGGCGACACCGGTCCCATGCATCTTGCGGCAGCGCTTGGCGTGCCGGTGGTGGGCCTGTTCGGACCCACGAATCCGCAGCGTAATGGTCCCTGGGGCACGCGCAATATCGTTTTGCGCAGTCAGCAGAGCGCGACCAGTTACCACCATACCGCCCGCCCGGACCAGGCCCTGCAATCGATATCGCCTGCCGAGGTGGCGCGTGCCGCGCTCGCGCTGCTGCAGCAGCAAAGTTGCACGGCAGTACAGGAAACGTCTTGAGCGGAAGCGACTCGATAAGCTGGAGCAAAATTGCGCGGCGAACCCGCGTGCCTCTCGGATTCGTCTTTGCCGCCGTGTATCTTTGGCTGGCGCGGCCGAACTGGGGTTCGATCGTTGTAGGAGCTGCCATGGCGAGCATCGGCATCATCCTGCGTGCCTTGGCTTCGGGCCACGTTAAGAAGGACCAGGAGCTGACCACCACCGGACCCTATGCTTACACTCGCAATCCTCTTTATCTCGGTTCCGTTATCATCGCCGCTGGTTTTGCCGTCGCCGCCCAGAACGTCTGGATCGTGGCGCTGATCCTGGCGATGTTTGCCGCCATCTACGTGCCAGTGATTCGCGCCGAAGAAGCGTATTTACAATCGAAGTTTCCGGAATACGCCGCCTACGCTGCCCGCGTCCCGCGGCTCATTCCGCGTCTCAGCAGCGTTTCGAATCCTGGCTCAGGCTTTTCACCGGAGCTTTACCGTCGGCACCGCGAGTACAATGCCATTCTAGGAGCGTTGCTGGTTATCGTTGTTCTGATCGCAAAGCTCATTTGGTATCCGCGTTAACTGATTCATGCGACATAGATACCTGCACGTCCTGATTCTGATTTTCCTGATGGTGACTGCGCTGCTTGCCAGCGCGCCTGATCAGCAGCACCCCGGTGCTGTAGACACCATCGGCCCGGCATCCATGATCCGGCCGGTCCCCCAGGGCCACAGTTTCCCTCACGGTACGGTTCTGCACTACGACGCCGAGTGGAGGTTGTGGAAATCGGGCACGGCTACCCTGCGGATCGATGCCGCCGGTCCGGAAGAGCGGGTCACCGCCAGCGCCGACTCCATTGGCGTTGTCGCCATGCTCTACCGCGTTCAGGACCGATTCGAATCTTACTTTGACCGCCGCAGCTTCTGTTCGCTGAGTCTTACCAAGCGATCCGAGGAAGGCCTGCATCAGCGCCAAACCATCATCCGCTTCGATCAGGTGCGGCGGAAGGCCGTTCTCGACGAACAGAACCTGCGTAACGGGCAAACCAAGCACACCGAACAGGATATTCCCGGCTGTGTGACCGATGTGCTCTCGGGTATGTACTACCTGGCATCGCTGCCGCTGGAACCTGGCAGCACCTCCATGTTCCCGCTGAACGACGGTGGACAGACGGTGAACGTGCGCGCCGAGGTCGAGGCTCGCGAAGAAATCAAAACCGATGCGGGAACGTTCCGGACGGTGCGCGTACAGCTTTCGGCTGACGCCGGCGCGCTGAAGAACCGCGGCAAGGTGTGGATTTGGTATTCCGATGATTCCACTCACACCCTGGTACAGGTGAGAACGCGGCTTTTTTGGGGCACTCTGAATATCCGGCTTGCCCGTATCGATCACGAGCCCGGCCACTGAGGCCGTGAGGTAAGTTCGCCAAAGCGGCTTACTGCAGCCGGAAGCGTTCGTTCATAATCCGCTGCAAACGGGGACGATAGATCAGATCGTAAGCGAGTTCCTTGCCGGGGAACATTGCCAGCGCAGCCCGCCGGGCATCGGCTGCCATCTCCGAAGCTTCCTCCAGAGTCATGTTCGGGTCCTGGCTAATCACCGACATCACCATGCTCATCATGATTTGCAATCTTCGGATCTTGCGGGCCTCCTCCGCCAGCTCTGCTTGCCCGGCATCTTCGTGATTCTCATGTCCATGTTGCAGTAACCCCATAGAACTCCCCCGCACAAAAATGGTTGGTTTCGGCCCTTGTTAGATGGCCGCCGGCAGTTCGCCCGTTGCGCACCCATTGCAGCGACTTTGGTATGCCAGAGTTGCTGGCCGGTGTCCGTTTCAGCTAAGTAGCTTCTGGAATTTTCAATCTTCGAGCATTCTAGCCAATCCGTGCCCGGAGAGTAGCTACGATCGTTGCTAGCGCGCCAGCGTATCTTGCAGGCGCTCGGAATGGACCAGAGCGCTTTCAGATGCTAGATATATCCGCGGAACTTTCAACCAGGCTTCGACGCTCGGGAATATTACTTTCCGCCAGAAGTCCGGCTTGGCGACATCGAAGCAAACTGGAGGAGCAATGGCTCTCGACGCGAATGATTCGACACTGACCACTGTCTTTGATACCGAACGCGAAAGCGAAGCGCTGGTCGTAAAGGGATTGCTCGATTCCGCCGGCATCGAAGCGGTTGTGACCTCGCTGGATTCACCTCAGGATCTTTTCGCCGGCGTCGGCGGCGTTGTCGTGCAGGTCGCCCCGGAACAGGCGGAGGAGGCACTGGCCATTATTGCCGACTACCGCACCCATCCGATCGAGGACTCGGAATTCGCCGAAGGCTCATCGGCCTGAGTTTGCGTTGGAAGGTGGAGACGGAGACGTTTGCCGGTTCCAGCAGAAACGTAGTCGCTCCCATCAGGTCCGTGCGGTAGACCAACACCTTGGCATCGCTAAGCCGCTGCAAGGTTTCCGGGCGAGGGTGGCGGAACCGGTTCCGGACTCCGGCGGAGATCACGCCGTAGCGTGGCTGCACCGCCGCAAGAAATTCCGGAGTGCTGGACGTGTTGCTGCCGTGGTGTCCTACTTTCAGGATGTCGGCGCGGAGCTTTTCGTTCAACAGCGAGTGCTCGATCTTTTTTCCGACATCGCCCACCAGCAGCAACGAGCGCCCGCGGTTCTCGGCTCGCAGCACCATCGCATCGTCATCGCGAACTCTCTCTTTCAGTTGCCAATCTTGCGGCGGGGAGAGCACCGTAAGTGAACGCTTCCGAAGTCAAAAGTTTCGCCCGCATGGCGTTGCCTCACCGACACCCGGTTATCACTGGCGGCCTTCATCAAGTGCCGGAACTCAGGGGTGGCGACCTGCGGCCCCATCCACAGCTCCGCGGGATGGAAATTCCGGATCACCGCGCTCATGCCCCCAATGTGGTCGGCGTGACCATGGCTGATCGCCACGGCATCCAGCCGGTCGATTCCGCGCCACCACAGATAGGGCGAAACAACGTCTTCGCCAACATCAAATTCGGAGTGTCCGTTGCCCAGCAGGCCCCCGGAGTCGATCAGCAGCGTCTTGCCCTCGGGGGTAATCATCAGCAGCGAATCGCCCTGGCCGACGTCGATTGCCGTCAACTCCAACCGTCCCGCGTACAGTTGTGGCGTGGCGGGGTGTACCCCGACCCAGACTGCCGACCCGCACAGCAGCAGCAGTCCGGTCACCGCCAGAACCCTGTGCCGCCGCACCATCAGCAGCGCCAATCCGAGCGCGGCGGCACAGGCGAGCGCAAGCGCCGGCTCCGGAGTGGGGATACGGTAGTCGGCAACTCTGCCGCTGCCCAGGAAACTGACCGTGCCGAGGATAAACTTGAGCGCCCACCAGGCAACCCACGCGGCAGGTTGGGCCAGCAGCGGCGAAACAAAGCCCACGGCCACGGCCAGCACGGCGGCCGGCATCAGGACGCCGGTGAGCGGCACAACCAGGCAGTTCGCGGGCAAAGACGTAATCGTCACGCGATGGAAATACGCCGCCATCGGCAGCGCCATGCCAATCTGCATCAACGTCGAGATAAGCACCACTTCATACACCGCGATGGCAAAGCCCGTCACCGCCGGTACAATCCAAAATGCCGCGCGCTTGCCGGCCAGCATCGACAGATGAGTGGCAATCAAGCGCAGCTCGATTCGAAACTGCGCCATCTTCGGCGGCAGCGCCGAGTCCATGCCCACCACCTGCAGCCCGCGCAGCGCCCGCCGATACGGAGCCGAAGTGCGCTGGAAAATGGGAACCGCCAAGCCGCCGATCAAAACCACGGCCAGAAACGTCAACTGAAAGCTCGGATCGAATAGTTCGCGCGGATTCCATGCCAGCAGTATCAGCGCGGCCATTCCCACGGCGTTCAGTGCCGCCCGCTCGCGATAGAGCAGGCGCGTGATCTGATAAACGGAAAACATCAGTACCGCGCGCATCACCGGAGCGCCGGAGTCGGTGAGCGCGGCGTACCCGCAGGAGACGACGATCGTCAGTGGAGTCGCGACTTCCGGCCCGATGCCCATGCGCCGTAACGCCCAGAACAGCGCGAAGGCCAGAATCGCAATGTTCATTCCGGAAACCACCAGCAGGTGGTAGGTTCCGCTGCGCTGGAATTCGAGCTGTACTTCACGGCTGATGAATTGCCGGTCGCCGATCAGCACGCCGTCGAACAGTCCCGCTTCGGGCGCCGCCCATACGCGATGAATCATGCCAAGCACGCTGCGCCGCGCCGACCAGCGCCACTCCGAGAGCAGCGTCCCCCCGCGTCCTGGGAGCAATCCCACGCTTTCCGCTTTCGCCGAGCCAAGGGCGGAGACGCCAATCGAGGCCAAATAGCCGCGATAGTCCCAGGCCCCGGGGTTCTTGTAGTTCAAGGCAGGCCGCAGCTTCGCCGTCAAACGCAGCCGCTGGCCATAGAGCAGCGGCACCGGCGAATTGCCATCCTCATCCTCGGCCGGGTCCTCGTCCGCCTCGGCGTGCTCGCGCCGCGCGTGGTGCGTGTTGTAAAGCGTCAGTCGAACGGTTCCGTTGGTCGGCGTCGCGGGCAGCGTCTCGCCGTTTTCAACCTGCTCGACCGCGAGATCAATCGATTGCTGCTGTTTCCCGAAGCTTCCCTGCCTGACGACGCCATCACGCACCAGGTGAGCCGGTAAGCACGACCTCCTGCCCGGAGGTAAATCGCACGATCCCCGCCCGGGGTTCGCTTGCGGCATCGCGGCTTTGCCCGGTGAAGGCCCCGAGAAATACAAACGCTACCGCAACCGTTGCCAGCGAAATTCGCGGAAGCCGCCGGACCAGAAATGCCGCCGCGCTCAGCAGGAAGAAAATTCCGCAGACCCACGCCAACGGCGGTTGCCAGATTCTGGTGGAAACAGATAATGCCGCCCCCGAATGCGAGGACGGCTAAAAATATCGGTTCACGACATATATTAAGAGTGCGTTCGCCAGCCTTCAGGCGCCCGGGCTGACCGGCTGTTTCCACCCGCGCCATAGCTGCCAGCGAGTTGGACTCGTCCGGTGTCAGAGGCGATCCATGTCTTCTTTTCCGATCACCGGCTTCCAGGGTATGAGTTCGTATTGCGCCAGCCCCTTCTGCGTGTAGGGATCGCCATCACGAACGCGGTCCAGCGTGCCGGCCACATCGCTATCGGGAACGCGCAACAGCAAAGCGCCGCCCGTCCACGGGTCCATCGGCCCGGCGGCGATCAGTATTCCCTTGCTTTTTCAGCTCCCGCAGGTAGGCCCGGTGTTCTTCAACGGCCTTGGTTACCTCTTCCAGCGGACGCCGATAACGGACAATCGCCAATGCGAACATGTTTTCCTCTCCCTCTGGATTCAACGCTCCAACCTCTTCCCGCCACTGCCATCGCACGGTTGGCCTGAACATTCCCGAATCCTATCGCGCGAGCCGGAAAACCGTCTCGATGTGGAAAGTCTGCGGGAACAGGTCCACCAAGTGCGCTTCTTCAATGTGAAAACCTGATTCTAGCAGCACCCGCAAGTCCCTTGACAACGTGGCCGGGTCGCAAGAGACGTAAATCAATTTCGCGGTCTTTAACCGGGCCAGCGCACGCGCGGTTCTTTCTCCCAATCCGGCGCGCGGAGGATCGACCACTACCAGGTCCAACGGTCCCGGACGCATGGAAGCCGCGCAAAAACTGCTCGGTGGCGGCGGCAACCACCTCGATTTTTCCGCCGCTGTTGGCGCGCAAGGCTCTGGACCGAAAGGGGTGCGATTTCCACGGCGGTGACGCGCTGGAACCTGCGCGACAACGGCACCGAAAACAGGCCCACCCCTGCGTAAAGATCCAGCGCGTGCCGGCCCTCGTGGTTGGCGAGAACGATGCTCAACAGTTCGTCCACCAGGAACCGGTTCGTCTGGAAAAAAGCTCCGGCATCGGCGCGAAACGAGCCTTCCGAGGTGACATACTTCAATCCCCGCTCTCCCAGAAACTCCGGCGTCGCGCGCTGCAACCCGAGCGGGCCGCTGGTCCCATCTTCTTCGTCCTCGCCCGGGAATTGGAACAACGCCAGACCCTGGAGTTCGGGCAGGTCGGCTTGAAGTGCCTGGAAAGCGGGCCGAAACGCCTCCACGCCGGCGCCCCTCCTCGCATATATCTCCAGCAGCAGCGCACTGTCGTCGTGATTGGCGAAAAACTGAACCTCGGCAATGTCCCCAGCCAGGGACCGGAACTCGCTCGATTGCCGCAACGCCCGCAAGCGCGCGGTTAATCAGTTGAGAGCTGATGGGGCAGTGCTCGATCGACAGCAGGCGGTGCGATCCGTGCTCGAAATATCCGATCGCGAATTCCGGGTGGTTCGTCACCTTCATCCGTGTGCGGTTGCGGTAATTCCACGGCGGCGAAGCATGGACTTTTAACTCGACTGCCAATTCCACCTTGGCGGTACGCCGTAACGCGTCACGCAGAATGTGCTGCTTCATTGCCAGTTGGTGCTCATAGCTGGCGTGCTGATACTGGCAGCCGCCGCAGCGGCCGAAATACGGACACCCCGGCTCAACGCGCTGAGGCGAGGTGAAAGCAACGAGACGGCTTTGCCGCGAGCGAACCCGGGATGTTGCTCGACGATCTCAACGTCAATCACCTCGCCCTCGAGCACGAAAGGCACAAACACGGCCTTGCCTCGCTCGCTGGCCCGTGAGTTCGGGCTGCTGGATTCACCTGGGCTGGACGGAACAGGGCGCAGCCGCCCGAGGCCGTCGCCGCCGTAAATCATTTTTTCGATGGTGACCTTCGGCATAAGCAGTGAAATCGATGCGCTCGCTCTCCCCGCGCCGGGAAGCCTGACTCACATGTAGAAAAGGCTGAGGCGCGGCAGTTTGTAGTGGTCGAGCAAGCGCTTGTTCGTGTATTGCTTCAGCAACTGATCGATCTGCGGCCCCGTCATCTTACTCCGGTAAGGCGCCAGTTCGCGCTCGGCCTGGGCGCGGATCTCCACCAACAGATCATCCGGCGACGAAGCCAATAGCGCCGCGAACAGCTTCTCCTCCATCACGGTCAGGCGCCGTTCCAGGTCTTCCAGGCTGAAGCTGGACTGCGCGCCGACCTGCTCTGCCAGTTCGGCCAGTTTCCGCGCGTCTTCGCCCACGAGTTCCCGTGCCGCATCGGGAACCGTGGCCAACTCAAACGCTTTCGCATTCCTTCTCCAGGAACGCAGCAACCCGCTGCCGTTCGAGGCCGTCGTCGCGAGGCTCTCGCGCGCTGCCGACGGCTGCCTCCTTCATCTGCTCGGCCGCCGCCAGCACTTCCTGCGAACAATAGGCGAGCGAGTTGATCTTGCGGGTCTTGCTCGGACGGCGATCGTATTTGTCGAAGCTGGCATCGATGCCGCGCAGCACCGCCTCCAGCGGCACGCCCGCATCTTTCCACGACTCCATCAACACCCAATCGAGGGTCGAGGCGACGAGCACCGTTCCGCGGCGGCGGCAAAAGTGTTCCTCGATGTCGCTGAAGTAATCGAAGCGGTCGTGCACGACACCAGATTACTACTTAGCTCCGCCCTGAGCGAAACGGTGGCGCTGGGGTCGTTCTTGGTTGAACTGAGTTGCATAAGCATGTCACCCTGAGCGTAGCGAAGGGTCTATGCATTTCACAATCAGATACATAGATTCTTCGCTCGCCGGCTCGCTCAGAATGACAGCTCAGGACATGCTGCTCGAACTTTTATGAGATCATTACAATCACAGGATGCGCTTCCAATGCCAGCCGGGGTGTACGAAATGCTGCGAGCAGAAGGGATTTGTCTATCTCACCGAACGCGACATCGAGCGTGCGGCGGAGTTTCTCTCCATGCCCAAGGGGAAGTTCGAGAACCGATTCATTTATCGGACGAAAAACACCCGGCGTCTGCGCACCCCTCAAAATGGGCAATGTATTTTTCTTCGCGATGGCGGTTGCTCCATCCACCCGGTCAAGCCCGCGCAGTGCCGCGTTTTCCCCTTTTGGCCGGAACTGGTGGAAAGCAGGAAGGAATGGCACAAGACTGCCGCATGGTGTCCGGGTATGGAGAAAGGAGAGTTGGTGCAGATTGAGATCGCGCGCGCGCAGGCCGCGGAAATGCGTGCCGCCTACCCACACATGTACAAGTAGGGTTCTTCAGATCACATCACTTCTCGCGCCGCGCCGGGTCGTCTTCCACCAGCTTCTGCGCTTCCTGCCGCTTCCGCTGATAGGCGGAATTGCGCTCCCAGATGATGCGCATGCCCTCCAGCGTCAGCAGATCGTCAACCACCGAAATATACTTCGACCCGCCTCCGAACAGCGGCGCCAAGCCGCCGGTCGCTACCACGGTCGCCTTTCCCAGCTCGGCCGAATAAGCGCTCCAGCACACCATCGATCAACCCGATGTAGCCGTAATACAGCCCTGATTGCAGGCTGGCAACGGTATTGGTGCCGATCACTCGCGTGGTCTTTCGGATATCGACGCGCGGCAGCCTGGCCGTGCGCATGAACAGCGCCTCCGCTGAGATGCCGATCCCGGGGCAGATCACGCCGCCCAGGTACTCGCCCTTGGCGGAAACGGCGTCAAAGGTGGTTGCCGTGCCGAAGTCCACGATCACGCAAGGCCCGCCGTACTTCTCGAAGGCGGCGACGCCGTTGACAATGCGATCCGCGCCGACCTCGGCGGGATTGTCGTAGTGCACCGGCATCCCGGTCTTCACACCGGGCTCGATGAACAGCGGCTTCAGGTGAAAGTACCTCTCACAGACGGCGCGCAAGGTGGAATCGATAGGCGGCACAACCGAGGAAATCACGATCCCCTTGATCTGCTTGGGATCGATCCGGCTCATCGAAAACAGGTTGCGGAATAGCACTCCGTATTCATCGACCGTCTGGTTGCGGTTGCTGGAAACGCGCCAGTGAGCCAGCAACTGCGCGGGACCTTCGCCCGGGTCCTCGCTGCCGTAGACGCCCAACACCGCATTTGTATTTCCCACATCAAGCACGAAAAGCATGAATTAAGTTCCTGTGTCGTCTCCCCGGCGATTCCGTCATAACACTCGCGGGCTCGAAGCCCTCCGCGCGAAGCCGCCGCCTCCAGCATACGACACCGCAAACCGCTGAGAGCCGGAGACTCTGCCCTATTTGGGCCGCACTCCACCCGAGAGCACGGTCTTTATTCCCGTTTCGGTCTGCACTTGCAAAAAACCGCGCACATCCAACCCCACGGTTGTCCCGTGGTAACCGCCGTCTTCATCCACCTGGACGGCGCGTCCCCGCACGTACGAAGAATGCAGTTCGAAGCGCCGCAGGACGTCCCGCCGGGCTACGTCCAGATCCGCGACGAACGCCCGATACTCGCGGTCGAGAGATTTTAGCAGGGCGGCAGCCAGGTCCACGCGAGACCATTCGCGCCCGCTTTCGAGGCGAAGCGAGGTTGCGATAGGCCGCAGCTCGGGCGGAAACTCATGCTGATTTACGTTGAGCCCCATGCCGGCCACGATGTGCTGAACGCGCGTCGCCTCGGCGTGCATCTCGATCAAAATTCCGCAGACTTTTGCATCGCCGCACAGCACATCGTTAGGCCAGCGCAGATCGGCCTCGATGCCGGTTACTTCGTGCACCGCTTCCCACACGGCCAGCCCGGCCGCCAGCGAGATCAGCAGCACATCCGCGGGGGCCAGATGCGGCCGCAGCACCGCCGAGCAGTAGATTCCCTCGGAGGGATTCGACTCCCAGCGATGCGCCCCTCGGCCGCGTCCGGCAGTCTGCTCCTCGGCCACGAACACTGCCCCCTCGGGCTCGCCCTGGGTGGCGGCGCTCATCGCCAATGTGTTTGTTGACCCAACGCGGAAGAAGTGGTGGACGTTATCGGCGAAAATCGTCGCCTCGAGCAGCGGATTCAGGATCTCCGGCAGCAGCAGGTCCGGAACTTTTTCCAGCCGGTATCCGGTCGACGGGTGGCCGGAGATTTCAACCCCAAACTCGCGGAGTTGCTCCACCAGGCGCCACACTTCCGAGCGGCTCGTGCCCAGCTCCTCCGCCAGCTTGGTGCCACTCATCACCAGCATCGGATGATCTTCCAGCAGGCGCAGCAACCGGCCCAGGCGCGCATCGGTGCGCGCCGAGGACTCGTTTGCTCCCGCACGATCTCCGGGTTGTATCCTCAAAACCATGCCGCCACGCACCGGTCGTCGCCGACAGAGTGCGTGACGATTATCGGGGATTGCCGTCCGTGGGGCAAAGCAAAATGAAGAGTAAGAGCTTCCTATGGCCTAAACCGGGACAATTCTCATGCTCAGGTCCACCGCGCGCGGGGAGTGGGTCAGCGCCCCCACCGAGATATAGTCCACGCCCGCCTCGGCGTAGGCGCGCACATTCTCCAGCGTGATGCCGCCGGAGGCCTCCAGCGGCACGCGGCGCGTATGGTACGCCACCCGCTGCACCGCCTGGCACACTTGCTCGGGAGTCATGTTGTCCAGCAGAATCGCCTCCGCGCCATACTGGAGCGCGTCTTCCAACTCGGCCATGGAGCGTACTTCCACCTGGATCGGCTGTTCGCCCTGGCGGTTGCGATGCGCCCTTTGCAAAACCTCGCGAATGCCGCCAGCCAGGTCGACATGGTTGTTCTTAACGAGGATTCCGTCGGAGAGATCGAGCCGATGGTTCTGGCCGCCTCCGCAACGCACGGCGTATTTGTCGATCAGCCGCAAGCCGGGCGCCGTCTTGCGCGTGTCCAGAATGCGGCACTTGGTCCCGGCAATCGCATCCACATAGCGGCGGGTAGCGGTGGCGATGCCGCTCATGCGTTGCAGCAGGTTCAGAATCACGCGTTCGCAGGAGAGAATGGCGCGCGCATTGTGGCGGATGACCGCGACCGGCTGGCCTTTGTGCAGGCGCACGCCGTCAAAGATCTCGGTGTGCGTGGTCACTTCCGCATGAACGTGCACCGATCCTTCCAGTTGGGCGAACACTTCAAAAATGCGCGCTACCGCTCCGATCCCGGCCAGAACGCAATCCTGCTTGGCAAGAATGGTCGCAACCGCAAGCTGGCCTTCATCGATACACGCATGGCTCGTAGCGTCATGCGTGACGCGGTCTTCCTGCAACGCGCTTTCCAGAACGCTGCTCGCTCGCCGGCTTGACCAGTCCATAACGTGCCTCTTACCCGCCCGTCAAAGAGTCCAGAGCGTCCTTTGCCTTTTGCTGCAGGACCTTCAACTCCGCCTCCCGCTTGCGCAATCCCTCAACTACGTGGGCCGGGGCCTTGGACAAAAACTGCTGGTTGGCAAGCTGGCGTTCCGCGTTGCCAAATTCGCGGTCCAATTTTTCCAGTTCCTTGTTGAGCCGCTCGCGTTCGGCGGCAACATCGATCTTCTGCTCGTAGACCACGTGCACGTCGAAGCGGGCCGTACTGCGCGAGTTTGCTTCATTGGCCAGTGGCCGCTCGACGAAGCCGATTCCGTCCACACTGGCAAGCCGAGCCACTGCCGCCGCATTGCGGGTCACCAGTTCGCGGACTTCGGCGGCGGCGAAGACCTCGATTGGCAGCCGCTCTTTGGGTACGACCTTCAACTCGGCCCTGATGTTGCGCACGCTCACGATCAAGTCTTGCAGCACCGCCATCTCCGTCTCAGCCTCGGCGGAGACCTGCGTTTCGTCAAGCCGGGGATAGCGGGCCAGCGCGATCGACTTGAGCGGCGGCTTGCCATCGTAGATGGCGTGCCATATTTCTTCGGTAATGAATGGCATGAACGGCGAAAGTAGGCGCAGCGCGCCCTCGAAGAGCGACACGACATTCTGAAACGCGGTCTTCGAGACCCCGGGATTGCTCAGATCGGCCAGTCCGGGCTTGACCAGCTCGATATACCAGTCGCAGAACTCGCCCCAGAAAAAGTGATAGACCACGTGCGCGGCTTCATGGAAGCGATAATCCGCCAGCGCTTCGTTGATTTCATTGGCGACGCGGTTGAAACGCGAAAGTATCCAGCGATCTTCGAGGGTCGTCGCCACGAAGCCGGGAATGCCCGCCGCATCTTCCGCCGGCGGCCGAAATGCGCGCAGCGACCAGACCTTCTCCTGCTCGGCCCGGTCGACGTTCATGAAAATGAAGCGGGCCGCGTTCCAGATCTTGTTGGCGAAGGCCCTGTAGCTCTCCGTGCGGCTCTCCGAGAATGCGATGTCCGCACCCGGAGCGGCCATGGTCGCCAACGTGAAGCGTGTCGCGTCGGTACCGTACTTCTCGATGGTCTCGATCGGGTCGACAACGTTGCCCTTGGTCTTCGACATCTTCTGGCGGTCGGCATCGCGCACCAGTCCGTGGATATAAACGTGGCGGAAGGGCACAATACCGCGCTCGTGATCGGCCAGGAAGTGGCAGCCCATCATGATCATGCGCGCCACCCAGAAAAACAGAATGTCGAAGCCGGTAATCAGCAGCGAAGTCGGGTAGAAGGTGTCCAGATCCCTGGTTTTGCCGGGCCAGCCCATGGCGGACATCGGCAGAAGTCCGGAGGAAAACCAGGTGTCCAGCACATCCGCATCCTGCTCCAGGCGCGTGCCGCCGCAGCGAGAGCACTGTGCCGGAGCTTCGCGCGCCACCATGATCTCGCGGCACTGGGCGCAGTGCCATGCCGGAATGCGATGTCCCCACCAGAGCTGGCGCGAGATGCACCAGTCGTGGATGTTGGTCATCCAGTTCAGGTAGACCTGTTTGTAATTGTCGGGGATAAAGCGTATCCGCCCGTCCTCGGCCACCTGAATGGCTCGCTCGGCCAGGCTCGGACTGCCATCCTTTGCTTTCCGGTTCACCGCTACGAACCACTGCGTCGAGAGGCGCGGCTCCACAATGGTTTTGCAGCGGTCGCATTTGCCGATCGCCAGGGTGTGATCCTTGATGCCAACCAGCAATCCCTGTTTCTCCAGGTCATGCAGCACGCGCTCGCGCGCCTCGAAGCGATCCAGGCCCGCGTACGGCCCGGCCTGCTCGTTCATTTTGCCGGTCTCGTCGATCACCGTGATCTGCGGCAGGTCGTGGCGCAGTCCGGCCTGGAAGTCGTTGGGATCGTGCGCCGGGGTGACCTTCACTGCGCCGGTTCCGAATTCGGGATTCGCCAGCTCGTCCAGGATGACGGGAATCTCGCGGTTCATCAGCGGCAACAGGATTTTGGCCTGGTGCAAATGCCGGTAGCGCTCGTCGTTCGGGTTGACCGCGACCGCCGTGTCGCCCAGCATGGTTTCCGGGCGGGTCGTCGAGACAACAATGAAATCCGAAGATCCAACGACCGGATACTTGAGATCGTAAAGCTTGCCGTGCGTCTCCTCGTGTACGACTTCCAGGTCGGAGATGGCGGTCGCGCACCGTGGACACCAGTTCACGATGTAGTTGCCGCGATAGATCAGCCCCTCTTCATAGAGCCTGACAAAAGCTTCGCGCACCGCGCGCGAAAGATTGTCGTCCATGGTGAAGTATTCGCGGCCCCAATCGACGGAATCACCAATCCGCCTCATCTGCTCCACAATCGATCCGCCGTAGTGCTGCTTCCACTGCCAGACGCGCTCGATGAATGCCGTGCGGCCCATCCCGCGCCGGCTCTTTCCCTCCGACGCCAACTGCCGCTCGACCATCATCTGGGTAGCGATTCCGGCATGATCGGTGCCCGGCAGCCACATCGTCAGAAACCCGCGCATGCGATGCCACCGCACGATGATGTCCATCTCCGTGTGGTTGAGCATGTGGCCCATGTGCAGCCTGCCGGTAACATTCGGCGGGGGCAGCAGCAACGTGAACACGTTCTGCTCGGGCGGGATCGGTTCGGGAATCTCTGCGTGGAAGAGTTTTTCGTTGGTCCAGTGTTCGGCCCAACGCGTCTCAATCAAACTGGGGTCGTAAGCTTTCGACAATTCGTGCGGCATCGGCTTCTCGCCCCAGCAAACGCGGCCCTCGCCGGGGAGCTAACAATCTCTGAAAGATAAACTTCGATGTTATCGGAGCCGCTGACGGCCGGTCAAACCATGGGTTCTGAAAGGCGCCCTGGGAAACGCCCTTGCGGGGACGCAACGGACAAGGGAAGACACTCAGTTATGGCTTGTGCTTGGCCAGCTCAAGAACTATTTCCGCCACAATCTGCGGCTTGAAACGGTCCATGACGCGCTGCACCGCTCCTGCAATCGCCGCTTCATCGAGCGCAGCCGGACGGGCGGCATCAGCGGCGTATCTGGGCGCGCCGAAGGTGGAAGAACCGGCGGATGCCGAAACAGTCTTGGGTCCGAGATCTGGCAATTCGGGCAAACTCATCGCCGCCGTACCTTCCAGCATCATTGGAACCGAGAACATGAAATCCTCGGTGGTCACGTTGTTTGGCGGTTCGGACTCACTCTCCGTTGTCGGAGACGACGATGCTGGAACAGGTTCCGGCTCAGGCTCTCGCGCCACGGGAATTCCCGCCACGGCTACCGGAGGCTCCGCCGGCGCCGGATCGAATGCGGGGGCCGCCGCTTCCGTCGTTATATCGGCGGCAACGTGCAACTGAGCCGCAAGCTTCTCGACGATGGGCACGGTTTCCACCGCACTGGTGCTGGCTGGAATAGTCGAGGGCGTGTCCTCGGCTGCAAAAATCGGCTGGCTGTCTTCCCCTGCAATCCCCGGCGCGGCCTGATTTTCTATCGAAGGCGCTTGCCTTGCGTTGGCGCCCGGCACAAGTTCGTTCGTCCCGGCGCCAGAACCATTTGTCCGTGCCGCAATCGCCCCGACGCCATCCTGCGCGTGCGCGTCATTGTCGAACTTGACCTCACTGGTTGACGCCAACTCCGCTCCAGCTCCCGCTGCGTGGTCCCGCAAAAACGTCTCCACTTCAATCGCGGTTAATTCGTCGGGCGAGATGCCCTTATCACCCGTGGTTGCCTCCGCGGAGACGCCCCCATGGCTCAACGGCACAGCCTCTTCGCTGGCTTGCGTGCCGGCGCTCGGCTCCGGCGGCGGGATATCGATAGTCTCGATCTCTTCCATGGCGTGCTCCGCCGGAGAGACGTCAAGCACGGGGCCGGAAAAACGATGGACTGAATCCTCCGCCGGCACCTTTTCGTCGGACTTCAGCATTTCATCGAGCATGAAGGGCATCGACGAGTCCGCTTCCGGCGCACGGGATCTGGGCGCAGCGAGATCGGACGACCATCCGGTTGCCGCCGCGGCTGCCATCATCACGGGTTTCTCTTCTACCGGCGGCTGTGAAGTACCGAGATAGTCTCCATTTGAGACCGTGGCGGGGCTGTAGCTGACCGCAGGACCGATATCTTGAGCTTGAGAATCCAGCTTTGCCGACTCGCCCGAATAATTTACGGGATCCACGGCCGGCAGCGGCTCCGTATCAACGGCTGGCAACGGTTCCGGCTGCACCGTCGGACTCGCCTGAATCGCAGTCGGCGCAGTTGGCGGCCTTGTGGCGGCGTCGATTGTAACGCCCGAGGCGCGGAGGATCACGTTGGTCACAATCGTGACCAGTTCACTGGCCTCAAAGGGCTTGATGATGACGCCATCCGCCTGCGCTGCCGTGGCGTCCTGCTCACGATAAGGTTCCAACTTACCCACCGAAAGCAGAACCGGCATACTGGCAGTTGCCGCGGCGCGTTTGACCCGTTCGCAGACTTCCAGTCCGGTGTAGCCCGGCATGTAGATATCCAGGATCACCAGGTCCGGCGTTCTTTCGGCAATCTTCTTCAGCGCGGCTGCGCCGTTGCTGACGGTCGTGACCTCGTAGCCAGCCTCGGACAAGATCTTTTTTGCCATGTTCTGGGCTGTCATGCTGTCATCGGCGAGCAGGATGTTGAGAGGCACGATTTTTCCTTTTTCCTTGGCTAAACGGAGAAGTTACTGCTTTCGCCGACTCACGTCAATGCATTGATCTACTGAGGTTACCTGAGTACACGCCCTCCTGGTGAGGTGGACAGCCAGATTCCGCGCGCGCAACAAAGCCCGCGGAACCGCCACAGCCCTGCTGATTTGGCTTATGAGCGGTTTCCTTGTCGGTGTATTCACGGGGTGTCTATCACGGCCGGGCTGAATGTCGCCCCAGCAAACGCCAAGACGTTTGCCGGGGATCTCGTGCCCGGCTGCTTTTCGGGATACGCCTTCCGACTGCCAGTCTAGAAAGGAATCAGTTTCCGCAGTCCACTCTTCTTCGGTTTGCTGGACGAATTGTTCTTGGATTGATCGCCTGCCGCTGGGTCGGAAGCATTGGCCTCGTTCGTTTGCGGTGGTGCGGGGGTGGCAGCATCCGGCGATGGCGCCTGGGCCGGTTGCTCGGAACGCGGCATCGGCGAATTCTCGATGCTGGCGCCCTTTACCGTATCGACCGTTACCGTGCCGCTGCCTTGCTTTGCCGGCAGTGGGGGTTGGGCCATTTCATTGGCGTGGCGCACAATTTGTGCCGCATCCGTCGCCGGCGGGTCCGTGAGCGCGGGTTCGCCGACCTTGGTGGCAGGCAAATAATCCGGACGCTTATGCATGGTCAATATCACCCTGCCGGTACGTCCCAGTTCGTCGCGGCTTGCCTGCTCGCGGCGGTTCAACTCGATCGCATCCTGGGTCGGCTTTGGAACCGGAAGGCCCATCCCCGCCAGCCGCTTTGCCGCATCGGAGGCGCGCGGCATCACGGGATAGCGCGTAACGATACGAGAGAAAGCCGCGGCAGCCCCATCCGTATACTGACGGATCAGCTGATTCTTCGCATCTTCCCTGTCCTTCGGAAACTTCGCCACGCGGAACCGCTGTATTTGCCGCTCGTAAGCGTCGCCCAGCATAAACAATGCGTCATCGGCTTTGCTGAAAAGTGGATACGTATCGGTCAGCGTCTTCAGCCGCGCCATGGCTGCCGGCCAGCTTTCGCGCAGATAGTAAAAACGCCCTATGCGGTATTCACGCTCGGCGAGGATTTCCTGCACTTGCAGCAGCTTGCCACGCGCTGTTTCCGCCAGTTTCGAGTCGGGATACTGCAGCAGCAGTTGCCGGTACTCTTCTTCGGCGCGTTTGGCGTGCGTGTAGTCGCGATCCGGCTTCTCGATCTGGCGGTAGTGAATGTCGGCAATCTTCAGTTGTGCCTCGGCCGCTTCCGGCATGTTCGGGAAAAAGGTAATGAAATCCTTATACTCGCTCTCCGCCTGCGTCAGCCCGGCCGAGCCGCCTTCCGCCAGCCACGAGTCGCCGATCGACAGTTTGGCCCTGGCGACGTACTCCGAGTCCGGATACGTATTGATCAAGGTTTGCAGGTTGAGACGCGCGGTTTCGTACTTGTGGCGGCTTATCGCATCCATGGCTTTGTCGAACAACACCTTGTCGGGTTGCTTCGAGTCGACCTGCTCCAGGGGATTGCTGGTTTTCTTATGATGGCTGCACGCAATTCCGAGCACGAGCAGCGATCCAATGATGACAACCATGACTATGCGACGAAACATCCCTTATACCTCCGGCCGGCGCTCAAGTGAGCCGTCAGCCTACACGCGTTGAACAGTGGCCTGCTGGGCCGCCTGCAACAATCGCTCGACATTTTGGCGAATATCGCCGTGTCCGAAAACGGCGCTACCCGCAACCAGCACTTCCGCTCCGGCACGAACCACGTCGGCGATCGTATCCAACGTCACTCCGCCGTCCACCTCGATCCGGAAATGGTGTCCGTGTGCCGCCCGCATCATCGCCAACTTGCGAATCTTCTCCAGCGAGTACGGAATGAACTTCTGACCGCCGAAGCCGGGGTCTACCGACATGATCAACACGTAATCGACCATGTACAGAACAGCCTCAAGAGTTGCTACCGGCGTGGCCGGATTCACCACCACCCCAGCTTGCGCGCCGTGAGACTTGATGTGCTCAAGCGTACGGTGCAGATGAACACACGCCTCCTGGTGCACCGAAATCCAGTTCGCTCCGGCTTCGATGAACGCCGGAATGAATTGATCCGGGTTCTCGACCATCAAGTGACAATCGAGCGGGACCTCGACCTCTTTGCGCAAGGCCGCCACAATCGCGGGACCCAAGGTGAGGTTCGGCACAAAGTGCCCGTCCATCACGTCCACGTGCAGAATGGTCCCACCCCCTTCGATCGCGGGGTGTACCTGCTCGGCTAACCGCGCAAAATCAGCCGACAGAATTGACGGGGCTAGTTCAATCAAAAGGCTCACTCGCGAGTCACTGGGGAAATTTTAACATGCTCGGACCACCCTCGCACCACCCGCGGGGTCCCCGGCGACAGCCGCTTTCGCCGGCGCTGGGCTTTGAAACTACCGATGGCGGACACGGCTTCGCTCTTGGACGGGAGCACGAAATTACGCTTTGCCCTGGCAAACCTTTTGATTTGCAATTTTGCATCCAAGAAAGGATGAAGATATCTCTGCGACATTGGGTTCCAGCTTCGATGCTGATTTTTTTCTTGGCTGCTGTCGCTGCGGCTACTCCCATTCAGCCCGACCTTGAGAAGCTGCTCTCGAAGCCGCACTCTGAGCATGGATGGTTCGAACCAGCGCGCGCGGGCTGGGACGGGCCGGAAACCGAGACCTCCGGCTTTTCGCGATCCAGCCTTGTCCTGGAGAAATTCGGGCCTGTGGAAACGGCGCGCGTAGCGCGGACGAGCTTCCTTGCCGCGGCCGTTCCGGATCCCAGAATATGGGCGTGTCTGTGTGCGCTTATTCTTCTCCTGAGAAGACGCCAGCGGGCAACTCTGAAACCCTCCGAGGCGTCTGAGTCAACTGCGGTCGAAGTTAGGCGTGCCGCCTGAGACCTGAGACCGAAGAGTTCAGAGTTCCGGTATAGCCGCTGATGCGCTCGCCGGAGGAGCAAGTTTACCGCGCGGAAGAGAGGCTTCCTGGAGCTTTACGCCCTGGGGGCCTTTTCTCTTGTTCTCTTGCGGTTGTCCCCACCCGCCGAATCCGTACGCCCGGAACCAAACATCGCGCTCGCCGTGCGGTCGTGCTCTGGTAGAATCCCCCCATACAATTGCTGGATACCGCTGTTGCCCGTCTGTTTGGCCCGCAGCTCCCAACGGCCGGCGATTCCAGGCTGCCGTTTTATTTTCTACCCCAACGTGCAACTACGGCGCATGTCGGGACCCCGGAGCACACATGAGTACGCCAGCCGTTCCCGCCGCTGAAGGCCTTGCCACACTCTCCGAGGCGGGTCGAATCCTTAATACTTTTGTGGCCCCGTCCAAGACCATGGCGGATTTGCGCCGCAAGGCGAATTGGTTGATTCCTTGGCTGTTAATGTCCATCTTCTCTATCAGCTTTGTCTTCGCCATGGAGAAGCGAATCGGATGGGATCTTATCGTACGCACCCAGATCGAAAAGTCTTCCAACGCGGAGGCGTTTGACCAGCTCTCTCCCGCGGAAAAGCAGCTGCGTTTGGATTCGGGCATTCGGATCACGAAATACAGTTCATACCTGATTCCATTGTTGTCTCTGCTCTGGTTCGCGTCGCTTGCAGCCGCTCTGGTAGCGGTCTTCCGCTTTGCCGTGGGCGCCAACATTACTTACGGCCGAACTCTGGCGATCGTCGTCTACGGCAGTCTCCCCTCGCTTATCGAACGTCTGCTGGCGATCATCACCATGTGCTTCGCCGATCCGGAAGGCTTTGACGTCAAAAACCCCATCGCCAGCGGGCCTGCGCAGTGGATCGACCTCGCCACCGGCGGCGCCTTTGCCGCACATAGATTCCTCTACTCCCTCCTCAGCGTCTTTGATCTGTTTACCCTCTGGATGGTTCTGCTGATCGCCATCGGCATCTCCGTAAACACGCAGGTCAAGCGCGGCACTGCTTTCGCTACCATCTTTGGCGGGTTCTTCGTGCTGAAGCTGATTAGCGCCGGCCTCGGGTTCTAGAGCGGACTTGGGGTTGGTGGAAACCGGCTCTGGGCGCGGTTTTGCAGCCGATTTGCACATTCAGCCGCGTTTCCGATGGGTTTTCGCGCGCCATCCGGAGGGCTGCCTTCCAAGCTTTGAGTTTGCTGGGGGAATTGCGATTTGGCCGCTGTTGAAGCGGCTGCGGGTGAGGCGGGCGGACATGGTCGGGGAGCGGTGGTGGGCGGCGGGCGGGCCGCTTTCGCAGACGGTGGCGAGCGACTGCACCGAATTCGAGCAGGGGCCTGTGGACGAGCTGCACTTGATTGAAAACAGGGCAGATAGAGTTCCTCTTTGGGAGTTGACTTTGTTTTCGCCGAGTATAGATTCACTTTCGTTCTTTGAAAGATTCCGAACGGTTTTCCCGGTTGGTGGTGAGTCCGGGGCTCAAGCTCAGCTCACCGCAGTCCGTACCGCGAAGAAAGCCGGAATCGCTGGGCAGCGGTCATGGTTTTGGCAGGCGCACGCCGCGTCTGCCGGATCGAGATGCGAGCCCGAACAGCGGCAGCCGCGACGGCGGATGCCGTACATGGGGAGAAGGCGGAGGGCCATCCCACAAGCGGACGCCGAGAGGCGTTAGCCGGGGCGGCGGACTCGAGCCGGAATCGGTCGGCGGACTGATCTCTACCCCCAGCCTCGCGGGTTGGCGAACCGGCGGGGGCCGCGATTAAGACGGGTGCTCGCGCGCCAGTCTCAAAGCGGTGAAGCCAATGGCGAATTGGCTGCGATTCCAAGGCGAGAGCGCGGTAAGAGAAGGCGAAGGGGCAGCGAGGGTCTGCTAGCGAGCTGCTGGCCGAAGAGAACAGGAATCATCAAAGGCGAGAACGAGTCCCGAGGAGAGCTGGACGGCGACAGGCAACACGGTTTTAGCCTCGCAGGCCAAGACAGGAGTTGCCGGAAGCGTCCGAGAGTCGGTTTATCCGGTTGACGGTAAGCCCGGAACCCGAGCTGTAATCGCCCGCACGCGGTCACGCAAGTGAAGACGGCGGGAGCAGGTTCGGCAAGGGTCTACAGCGAGCCGTTGGTCGAGACGAACAGGCTGGCTCCAACCTCGGGACTTGGTGTTTTTGGACGGTTTATCCCGCGAAATTGGCGTAGTACGCCAACCTTCATTGGTGGCCCACATTTGCGGAGCCGCAGGCGGAGCTAATGTGGGGCTGACTCGTGTTCAAGAAGTACACTCGAATGCATGGAGTTTTGAAATGCCCCACATTTGCCAACGGAAGGCACATATAGGCCACCACCTCTTTCGGATGTCATCCTGAGCGAAGCGAAGGATCTATGCATTTTCCCTGCACCGAAATACATAGATTCTTCGCCTTCGCTGTGCTCCGGCTCAGAATGACATCTCCATTAAGTTACTCGACTTGTGACGCACCCACGCTAGAACAGCCCGTTCTGCTTACCCGTGCGGCGGATTCCGAAGTGATCGTAGGCTAGTTGCGTCGCCATGCGACCGCGCGGGGTGCGGTCCAGAAATCCTATCTGGATCAGAAACGGCTCGTAGATTTCTTCGATGGCATCGGGCTCTTCGGCCAGGGCCGCCGCCAGGGTGTTCACTCCCACCGGCCCGCCCTGGTACTTCTCGATGATCGTCAGCAGCAATCGCCGGTCGATCTCGTCGAAGCCGTAACGGTCCACCTCGAGCATCTCGAGCGCCGCCTGCGCGGTCTTTTTGTCGACGTTTCCCGCGCCGCGCACCTGGGCGTAGTCGCGTACACGGCGCAGCAGCCGGTTGGCGATGCGTGGCGTGCCGCGCGCCCGGCTGGCGATTTCGAATGCGCCCTCGTCGTCGACCTCCACCTTCAGGATGTCAGCCGAGCGCTTGACGATGACGTTCAGGTCGTCGTGGGTGTAGAACTCCAAGCGCAGCAGCAGGCCGAAGCGCGAGCGCAGCGGAGCCGAGAGCAGTCCGGCGCGCGTGGTGGCGCCGACGAAGGTGAACGGGGCCACGTCCAAGGTGTGCGTGCGCGCCGCCGGACCCTGGCCAATGATGATGTCCAGCTTGTAGTCTTCCAGCGCCGAATAGAGCAGCTCCTCCAGCACCGGCTGCAGGCGGTGTACTTCGTCGATGAACAAAACCTGCTTGTTGCGGATATTGGTGAGGACCGCCGTCAGATCGCCTTTGATTTGCAGCGTCGGCCCCGAGGTCTGCTGAAAGTGGACATCGAGTTCGTTGGCGATGATGGTGGCCAGCGTCGTCTTGCCCAATCCAGGAGGCCCATAAAGCAGCACATGATCGAGCGCCTCGCCCCGCGAGCGGGCGGCCTCGATGGCGATTGCCAGGTTTTCCTTTACCTTCTGCTGGCCGATAAACTCCTGCAGTCGGCGCGGACGCAGCTTGAGCTCAAACGAGGCGTCGTCTTCGACCACTCCGGCCGAGACGATTCGCTCGCGATCGGGATTCCTGGATGAGGGCATCTCTCCGGATGGTACCCAGAAACCTTACCGCCTGCAATCGCGGTTATTTGTCAGGCGTTACCGCAAGGGTGTTTTCTTCCAGCAGTTTCACCAGCGCATACAGGCTCTGGTTCACCGGAACCGGGATGCCCAGCTCGTTTCCACGGCGAACGACGTATCCGTTCAGGGAATCGATTTCGGTGCGCTTGCCGCGGGCGATGTCCTGGGCGGTCGAAGAGGTGGCGTTTTTCATGGTTTGCGCAAGGTTTAGCGTGCTTTCCACCAGGTCGGTCTCCGGCAGTTGCACCCCCGCCGCCCGAGCCACCGCGATTGCCTCTTCCACGGCCGTGCACATCAGTTGCCGGACCAGGGGATGCTCGACCATGACAATGTAATTGGAGCGGCCCAGGGCGGAAATCGCGTTATAGGCGCAGTTGAGAATCACCTTCACCCAAAGCTCGCCTTCGATGTTGTCCGAAACCTGGCAGGGAATTCCGCCGCGAGCCAGAACCCCTGCAAGATCATCGAGGTCGCGACGATCGTGGAGGCCGCCGCCGTGACTTTCCGCGCCGCGAGCCGGGGCCCCCGGCGACGGGTTTCTCGCTGTCGCTGGGGTGGGAGCCGGAGGGCGATCTGTCGCCCGTACCCGGCGCGCAAGCGGCAGGCTGCCAATGACGAAATTGCCGCGTCCGGAATGCTTTACCCTCCCCGGGCCGCTCATCGCCGCGGCTACATACACGATCGCGGGAATGGCGCTCATACCGGCGCTCTTGGCAAATCGCTGCACGTTATCGACTCCGTTCTGACAGCTCAGAACGAGTGCTTCCGGAGCCAGGTGCGGCGCCAGCAAACGGGCGGTTTCTTCGGTGTCGAACGACTTGACGCAGAACAACACGAGCTGAGCCCCTTGTGCCGCGTCGATCTGGGTGGAGGCCGCGACCGGCACATATTCCTGGAAGTGCATCGTGTCGAGGAATAATCCGTCGCGCCCGATCGCGTCTACGTGCTGCGAGCGGCCGATCAGAGTCACCGGAGCGCCGGCGCGCGCCAGCATGCCGCCGAAATAACATCCCACGGCACCGGCGCCCACAACTGCCACCCTTGGCCAACCTTGTTGTTGCACCACGACTTACCTCCGCCGCGCCGAGGCCATACCCCGGCTAGAGGGCCGGGCGCAATCGGCAAACGCCCCAATCTCAACTCTGCAACTGCTCCGGATGCATGCCGGTGAGGCGGGCAATGCGCTCGGCGATCGGCGGATGCGTCGAAAACAGATTGCCCATGCTCATCCCCAACATTGGCTTCACGATGTAAAGGTGAGCGGTGCTGGGCGAGGCCGCCATCGGGATGCGTTGCGACCACTGGTCGAGCTTCTTCAGTGCGCTGGCAAGTGCGTAGGGATTGCCGGTGAAATGCGCCCCGGTCTCATCGGCCGCATACTCGCGCGAGCGCGAGATGGCGAGTTGGATGAGCATGGCGGCAAACGGCGCCAGAATCATCATGAGCAGCGC
>CAWJGD010000014.1:0-32267 GCA_963842345.1 uncultured Acidobacteriota bacterium | reverse complement strand
CGTAAGGGAACGCCAGGTCTTCGAGCTCGCCGCGCACCTTGCCCATGCCGAGGCGATGCGCCAGCGGGGCATAAATCTCCAGCGTCTCCTTGGCGATCTTCACCTGCCGCTCGGGCGAGAGCGCTTGCAGAGTCCGCATGTTATGCAGGCGGTCGGCCAGCTTGATCAGCACCACGCGGATATCGTCGACCATCGCCAGCATCATTTTGCGGACGTTCTCCGCCTGTGCCTCCTCGCGCGAGGCAAAGTCGATGCGGCTGATCTTGGTGACGCCTTCGACGATGTGCGCCACCTGCTCGCCGAACTCTTTGCTGGATCTGCTCGGTGGTCACCGAGGTGTCTTCCACCGAGTCGTGCAGCAGCCCGGCGGCGACGGAGACGGTATCCAGCCGCATTTCCGCCAGAACTGATGGCAACTTCGAGGGGGTGAACCAGATAGGGCTCGCCGGAGGCGCGCGTCTGCCCGCTGTGGTTCTCCATGGCGAGAACTCGTAGGCGCGGTCGTACGATCTCCAGATCGTCGTTCGGACGGTTCTCCCGGGCGATTTTGAGCAAGTCTCGAAACCGGGTCACCGTCAAAACATTCGTCGCGATCTGTTGCCGCAACGTCGCCATAACTGATTATAGCTGGCCTCGGAGGAGGACAAAGCGCGACGCGCATCTGGTGGTGGGTCAGCTTCCGAACAAATGCGTCAAGGTGCCCCACGTTCGCCGCTCGGGGTCCCCGACGAGGCTCGGCTCGTTGGGGTGGCTGGGCTAACGTGGGGTAGTTTTCCCCTAAACTGACCCACCACTGTGCATCTAGTAGGCTTTATCAGGCTTCGTCAGCTTCTTGTCCGCAGTTCTGATTTATTTGATTGCCGCCGGGTGCCCCAGGTTCCGCGCCGCCAAGAAACTCTTTTGAGACAATCCGCGCAGCCTGGCTGGCAGTGTCGTCTTAGCGAAAAGCTTTCTTGGCAGTTCGGCGCTAACCTGGGAATGGCCCACGTCAGCCCAACGGCAGGGCGGGATGCGGGGCACCATGCGGCGCCGATACCTTATTTCTGCATCTTCATGAATCGCAATGCTTATTGGCGCTATGAAAGTTCTGGTCAGCGGCAGCTCTGGTCTGGTAGGCAGCGCGCTTGTCCGTAAGTTGGAGGGCAACGGCAGCGACCTCGGACGCCTGGTGCGCACTGCCCGTGCCACCGGTCCACTCGATGTCGCCTGGAAACCGGGCGAGTTGCTCGATCCCGAGCTGGTTTCCGGATTCGACGCCGTGGTCCACCTCGCCGGCCGCAACCTGGCAGGCCGCTGGAACGCCCCGATGAAGCGCGAAATCCGTGAGAGCAGGCTGCTGGGCACGGTCACCATCTCCCACGCCGTCGCCGCAGCTTTCCGCGCCTACGGCAGGCCCTCGGTGCTGGTAAGCGCATCCGCCATCGGCTACTACGGCAGCCGAGGTAGCGAGCTGCTCACCGAATCCAGCGCCGGCGGCACGGGCTTTCTCGCCGAACTCTGCCGTGATTGGGAGGCGGCTGCCAGCCCTGCGGCTGAGGCCGGAGTTCGTCTGGTGCTGCCGCGCCTGGGGGTGGTCCTGAGCGGCGGGGGCGGAGCTCTGGCCCGCTTGCTGCCGATCTTTCGGCTTGGCCTCGGCGGACGCGTCGGCAATGGCCGCCAATACTGGAGCTGGATTACCCTTGAGGACGTTGTAAGCGCCATCGAGTTTGCGATTGCCAACCCTGCGCTGTCCGGCCCGCTGAACCTGACCTCTCCGAACCCTGTCACCAATGCCGTGTTCACGGCTGCTCTGGCCCGCGTGCTTAGTCGTCCTGCCTTGCTGCCGGTCCCGGCGTTTGCCCTGCGGCTGGCGCTGGGAGAAATGGCCGATGAGGCTTTGCTTGCCAGCCAGCGCGTGCAGCCGGAGAAGCTGCTGAAAGCCGACTTTCGGTTTATCCATCCGCAACTGGACGAGGCACTCGTGGCGATGCTAAGCGGTTAGAGCAATTTCGGGGCTTAGATATCCGGGCTTTCAAGTAACAAGTGAGAAGGCGATTATCGACAATCATCAGACCAAGCCCGCCGCTTGGCGCTATCATCGGTTCGGTGGCCCACATTTAGCGCGCTCAATAGATGAACCTGGATGCAAGCTGCAATCAGCTTCCCAAAATAACGATCATGATTACCAAAACAGACGCCGCAGAACGGCAACTCAACACGGCAATCCGTTTATTTTTCGAGAACAGGGATCATCTGTCCTCTTACGCGCTCGCCGTCGCTTCTCGGGAGATCACAGATGATGATCCAGAGCCGGTATAGCGAACTCTATCAGCGCGAGCTTGCGCGAGTAGGTGATCCGCTGAAGGTCCTCCTTTCGCATCGGAAAGAGTTCGATATCCTCATCAAGCCCGAGTTCTATAAGAACTTCCTAACGCTCTACCACAAATGGCAAAACTTTCTCAAGCACGCCGACAAAGATCCTGATGCTGAAATAGAGCCATTCAAGGCGAAGTTGCTCGTGCTAGTAATCATTTTTGCGATAAAGAACTACATTCTGCTTACGCAACACTGGACTATTGAGATGAAAATATTTTTTGTTTGGTTCACGGTAGCGGAACCGCAGTTGCTAAAGTCCGAACCCGAAGAAGTGATGACCAACAAGGCAATCGCCGAGATGCGCAGCTTTATCTCGGGTGATCCTTATGATCGCGATACTCTGAAAAACATCTATACCGCCATGACTGCGTTTTCAGCCTGAGGAGGCTCCATTGTGGCATGGTGGATAGCAGAAGGCTCGGACGAACCGGCATTGTTTTCAGCTTTACCTCGCCGCCCACGCGATGCGCTTGATAGCATGATATCTGGCGCTTAACTGTTCGTATGCCACCGGAGTAATCTCTTCCGGAAACTCAGGACCGTACTCAACCAATAGCTGCTCGATTCGCATTTTCGCGGGGCTTTGGAGCCACGCTCTTTCGTATTTCCCGAACATCAGGACAGATGTCATGCGAAGAGTCGCAACGATGATCTCGCGAGTCTGTCGGTCAGCCTGCATGCATTCCGCTGCCCTCTGCCTAACCTGGGGCAATATGGCCATAATCCGAGAGCGCAACGGCTCGCTTACTTGTCCGAGACGCGGGCAATTTCGTCGATGTCTTCGCCCTTAAGGAAATTTACAACTTGTGCGGCGAGAGCTCCGGCCGCCTCACCGTCCATTTGCGAGGAGTAAATGTTATGAAGGTCTGTGGACAGATCAACCTGTATTACGCGCAAACAGGTTTCGTACGTTTCCAATGACCGTTCGAATGACCATTCTGATCGTTTGAGGAAGAACCGCAACAAAAGCCCCATGTCTACGTCCTCCGTAATGTCCAGATAGGACTTTCCTCTAGTCACCAGCACTTTACGCTGAAAACGCCAGACTCACCACGACGATTTCACTAAACAGGCAGGTGGCCCATTCAAGCCCGCTGTTGGCTTGAGTGGGGTAATTTTCCTACATAGAAAGCAACTACCCCACACAAGCAAAGGAAGCTTGTATGGGGCACCCTCCGCGTCTCGTGTCTTATAGCGCAGTTGAATCATGATTCGATAAGCGTCAGGTGCGACCGTCTATTCCTTTATGTGCCGCCGCGGTTTAGGCTTCACTTTTTTCGTGCGAAATCTCCGCCAGGGTTGCTTTGGTGGCGCGCACGTAGTCGTCCGGCGCGAGGATGATCTGCAATCCGCGCTGCCCGGCGGAGATGGAAATCGCGTCCCAGAGCACAATCGTCTCATCGGCAATCACCGGGTAATCTTTTTTCGCGCCCAAGGCGGTGACACCGCCGCGGATGTAGCCAGTCAGTGGCTGCACTTCTTTGAGCGGAACCATCTCCGTCTTGCGGTCGCCGCTGGCCTTGGCCAGCTTTTTGAAGTCGAGCTCGTAGCTGCCGGGAATCACCGCGAAGCAAATTCCGTTGCGGTCGCCACGCACGCAAAGAGTTTTGAAGACCTGCTCTGGCGGAAAGCCGATTTTGGCGGCGACGCGCTCGGCGGCCAGATCGTCCGGATCGACCTCGTACTCGCGCAATTCGTACTTCACGCCCAGCCCATCGAGAATTCGGCAGGCGTTAGTCTTTGCCATGCTGTTAGTTACCTTTGCAACCGAGGGAACGGCGAATCCCGCTGGGGTTAGAGCCCGCCCCCTTCAAAAAACTATTGTATGAAACAGGGCTAAGCAGGACCAGAGATACTACATCTTTCGGGCGGGTGTCATCGTGAGGAGGTTCGCCGCCTTTGCGAACCGACGTGACGATCTATGCATTTTACCGGGCTCACCAAAGGCCAGCAAAGACAAATACATGGACCCTCACGTCGCGTCAAAAACAGACGCTCCTCAGGGTGACACGCCGGAATATCGTTCTTGGGATACACGAAGCCGAACACCGCTCTACGTCAGCTACCTTCAGGGTCTGGCACATCTTTCGCGGCGGCGACACGCTCCCGCTCGAAAGCCTCGACGCGCTCGCGCACGCTCAGGATGTGCACCGGCAGTTGCAACTGGCTGCCCTCTTCCATGAGTGGGATCAGCTTGTCGAACTCCGGTCCCGAGTGCGCGCCAGTCAGCATCAGGCGGACGGGGTGGAAAAGTTCTTTGCCCTTCACACCGGTCTCTTTCTGCACGTCTTTCATCATGGCCTTGAAGCGCTCGGTGGTAAGCGGCGCGGACTGGGTGAGCACTCGCGCCGCAAAGGCCGCGAGCACGGCGGCGGTCTTTGGCGAGTGCATGACTTCGGCGTTCTCGGGCGAGCCAATGGCGGCCGGCGGGTCGAAGCCGAACAGCAGTGCGGCGCGCTCGGGCAGCTCGTCGAGCTTGTTCAGGGCAGGAGAGAATGCCTCAACCAGCTTCAACAGCCAGCGGATGTGCGGGCT
Organism: uncultured Acidobacteriota bacterium; assembly: GCA_963842345.1. Classification (GTDB taxonomy): domain Bacteria; phylum Acidobacteriota; class Terriglobia; order Terriglobales; family Acidobacteriaceae; genus CAWBRT01. The sequence goes on along the minus strand of CAWJGD010000014.1, from coordinate 27,377 downwards.
GCGCAGCGAAACCGTCTCGTCGGGGTCGTCCTTGATGAAAGTTGCCTTGGCCTGCTCACCGTAGCAGCCTGCCACCGCCAGGAAGCTCAAGGCGGAAAACAGCAGGTCCACCCGCTTGCCTTCGTGTAACCATTCTTCCGGCTCGTGAGCGCTGAGCCAGGCGAGCCGCTCCTTGATGTAGTGCCGGTTCAGCCAGTAAAGCTTTTCGAAGTCGAACACGGCCGGCGAAGGCGTCACGCGGCGCAGATCGAACTCTTTCACCAGCTCCTCGGGAGAAAAGATCTCGCGCGTGCCCCCGGTGGGCGCCCAGCCGAGCAGCGCCATGTAGTTCATGAGCGCTTCGGGCAGCACGCCCATCTCGCGAAATGCGGCCACCGAAGTCGCGCCGTGCCGCTTGGAGAGCCGCTCGCGATCCGGGCCGAGAATCGTCGACAGGTGAGCGAACTCCGGAACCGGCCAGCCCAGCGCTTCGTAGAGCGCCACCTGCTTGGGAGTGTTCGACAGGTGATCGTCGCCGCGGATGACGTGGGTAATCTTCATCTCGGCGTCATCGATCACCACCACGTAGTTGTAAACCGGTACGCCGCTGGAACGCAGGATGATCGGGTCGCTCACCACCTCGTTGGAGAACTCAACCGCGCCGTGCACCATGTCATGAAAACGGATGGGGCGCTCGGGAATGTGCAGCCGGATGGCGCAGGGCTCTCCCGCTTGCTTTCGCCGCCGCGCTTCCGCCGGGTCAAGCTTGCGGCAGGTCCCCGGATAGATCGGAGGACGATGTTCTTTCATCGCCTGCTCGCGATCGTGCTCCAGCTCCTCCGGCGTGCAGAAGCAGTAATACGCCTTGCCTTCCGCGACCAGACGTTCGGCATGCTCGAGATAGACGGCAAGTTTGTCGCTCTGGCGATACGGCGGGAATGGGCCGCCGACATCGGGACCCTCGTCCCAGTCGAGCCCCAGCCATTTCAGGTCTTCCAGCAATTGCCGCTCGTAGCGGCTCTCACTGCGCTCGACGTCCGTGTCCTCTATGCGCAGGACCATTGTGCCGCCCTGCTGCCGGGCGAAAAGCCAGTTGAACAGCGCGGTGCGCGCGTTGCCAACGTGTACTTGCCCGGTTGGTGATGGCGCAAAACGGACGCGAACCTTGCCGGGGGAGTTGCTCTGTTGCGACATGGGGAAATGGTAGCAGAAGGAACGGTTAGCCTTCGTGATGGTGTCGTGTCCCAGAAGTTCGCATTATATCTCCCAAGTGTCATTCTGAACGAGCGTAGCGAGTGAAGAATCTATGTATTTGTTCTTAAATGCATAGACCCTTCGCTGCGCTCAGGGTGACACCCTTGGATTTGTTCAATGAACTTTCGGGGCAGCATACTAGTTGGCCGGGATATCGTGGTCGACTTTCTTATCTGGCGCTTGCTGGCTGCGCCTTTTTAGCAAGTATGCAACGTGCGTCAGAATCGCCGCAGCGATCAGCCACCGGTCGGCCCACGATGAATAGAACAGGAGTTGGAAGGGAAAATAAAGTACGCGATAAGAAATGTGATAATGAGGAGAGCTAAAGCTAATTACCGCAAGAAACACAAATTTGCTCGCGACATAGAGCCACAGCAACCGAAAACCGAGCTTAAGCGAAACAAATACAACCAGGAAAAGTGGGAACGCCAGCAACGCGTGAATTCCTAATAGACGGCCAATTCGCCCGCCCACAAAAGTAAAAAAACCCCAGGAGGTCCAGGAATAGAGAAAAATTAGCAGGCCAGCCGGAATGAGAAGTATCCAGTAGAATCTGGCGACCTTGTCAATTGCCGTGCTTTGTGGCATGCCATTTTCCCTATAGTCGCTACCCAAGCTCACGACTTACCTGAGGTCAGAAAGGTGCGCGTCATGCGGTCGTGCCAGCACAGGCAGTCTTCATCCACCAGCGCCCAAGCAAAGCCCAGGCCCATGGAAAGCAGCGAGAACAGCATGGAATAGACCCGCTGTTTACGCTGCTTCCAGTCGGGGACCCGGCCGTTGAAGCTGCGCAGCGAAATGTTCGCCATCTCCATTCCGGCCGTCTTGCCGCCATAGACCAGCAGCAGGTAATGGTAGACCGTCCAAAAGAAGATGAGGATGGCGATCAGGGCCGCAATAGCCGGTTTGCCGTGCGGCAGCTCCGGAAGCGTTTTCCAGACCGCCGTGCAAAATATTGCCGAGGCAGCCAGCACAATCAGTCCATCGATCAGCGCGGCAAAAACGCGTTGCGACAAAAAAGCCACTTGCAGCGGCAATTCAATCGGCGCTGACGCAGGCGCTTCGACCGCCTCGGTCCGGGGGCGGTCGGTGTCCAGATGAATTTCGGCAAATAGCGGCCCGCGGATGGTGGGAATGATTCCCTCCGGTACATCCAGGATTCGGGGCGGGTTCGAAACCGGCTCGGCGAGCTCCTCCCGCGGCCTCGGCTGCACGGTTGGCGGCTCGACCGGCAAGCGGATCGCGGACTTGGGGAAGTGGATCAGGTTGCCGGGCCGCCAAGGCGAAAACGTTTTGTTGGCATCGCGTGAAGTCTCGTCGGCAAAATCGCGCGGGCGGTCAAAATCAAAATCAGGGTCGTACTCGGGGGTGGCGCTCGCGCTGGTTATCGCCATTGACGACGCTTCCGCCGGGGCCGTCTCCAAGGGGCGACTGCCGGGCGGCTCCGGAGCGCTCGCGGCCTCTTCGTCCAGCGGAACTATTGCGGAGACAGCTTCGGCGTTCAGCCTGCGGTAGTAGTTTGTGTCGCAAGTCAGATCGGATGACTGGAACCTTTCGGCGATGGCTTTGGCGACGCGGCTCTGGGACGCCGCGCTTTGCTCAGTCTGCTCGAAGTCGAAGCTCAGAGAGGTCTGGGGGGGAGCCTTCTTTTTTCGGCGCCCGCGATAGCGATCCAAACGCGAGGCGACCTCGCGACGCCATTGCTCCTCCACCTGCTCACGTTCGATTTCAGTTAAAGAGTCATCATTCGCCGAATACATGGGCCCATCCTCTGGGTCAACAAAGCCCTTGCCATTCACCCCAGCAACGGCAAACACAGCCGTCGCCGGGGACCCCGGTGGCGGCGGCGCGCCGGGACAGCTTGCAATATACCCGGCGTGCCACGGCTGATGTGAGGAAAGGAGGCAAGAAGCCGCGAAGTGCCCGCCATCCGGCTGCCTGCGGACGGGCGAACAAATCCATGCTTGCGCGCCGGTTACGGGCAACGGATCGCCCTCCGGCTGCGGCGCGGGGCGCACGCCCAACGACGCACGCGGTGAAGAGGCCGAATTGGAGAATCCAGAGCGAGCGTGAAGCCTGAACGCCAACCCGGCCATTACATCACTGGCCTGAGACCCCGAAGGCATGCTACCTTGCGAATTCGGGATTCTTCAAAGGTTCAACTTTCGGAACCCGGGTTACGGAACGGGCGCTCAATGACTTCTCGCATCCGATTGATTATCACACTGGCGGTCGTAAGTCATCTGATTCTGCTCACTCCGCTAGTAACCAGCCAGTTGCCACAGCCAAAGGCGGCCGGGACTGGGGTTTCCGCCGAGGCCGCCGACAAGCAGAAACCTCCTTTCGCCAGCCACATCACTACTTCCACCGCCGTTCCGTCGGACGAGGTAGTCATTCGGGCGCGGGAGCAAGAGAAGATAGGTGACATTTACAAACTCCGGGGAGACGTCGAGGTCACCTACCGCCGCTACACGGTGCGCGCCGAAAACGTCACTTACAACTCCGATACCGGCGACCTGGAAGCCGAAGGCGGAGTCACTTTCGATGGCGGGCCGCGGGACGAGCACCTTACGGCCACCCACGCCCACTACAACGTCAACAGCGAATCCGGAGTTTTTTACGACGTCATCGGCATCATTGGCGCCGTTTATCGCGGCCGCAACGCGGTGCTGACCACCACCAACCCGTTTATGCTCACCGGCCGGAGGGTCGAAAAAATCGGCGAGCGCTATATTGTGTACCACGGCACCATTACCTCCTGTGCTCTGCCCCATCCCAAATGGACTTTCGACGCCGCAAAAATCGATGTGGTCGCCGGAGCCGAAGCCAAGATGTACCGCAGCGACTTCCGGCTGTTTGGGCTTCCCATTTTCTTCTTCCCGTTCATGACTCATTCGGTCGATAATCTGGGCCGGCAAAGCGGGTTCCTGCTGCCTTTGTTCGGCCAGTCGAACAAAAAGGGCTTCGTTCTGGGCGACTCCTTTTACTGGGCAGTCAATCGCAGCACCGATCTCACCATCGGAGCGGAGTACTTTTCCAAGCGCGGCTGGTCGCAGACCGGCGAGATTCGCACCCGGCCCTCGGAGACCAGTTCGCTGGACCTGCACTACTTCGGTGTGCTCGACCGTGGCGATCCCACCACCGGCCAGGACCAGAGTGGAGAAGACGTTAAGCTCAACGGAGAGTGGATGCATGGCGGCTGGCGGGGAGTGACCAGCCTCGACTATCTCAGCTCGTTTCTTTTCCGGCTTGCCTGGTCGCCGACGTTTACCCAGGCCATCGACTCCGAGGTCCACTCCAACGCCTTTCTCTCCAACAATTTCAATGGCTACTCGTTCGGCGTGCTGGCGGCACGCTACCAGAATTTCCAGAGCATTAACAATGGGGATGAAATCAAAATTCTGCACATGCCTTCGGTCGAATTTTCCACGGTCGACCGCGCCGTGCCGTCGACTCCTTTCACCTGGGGATTCGATTCCAGCGCGGAAGGCCTTTCCCGGACGGAGCCGGGTTTTGAGACCAATACCCTGGTCGGACGCTTTGACCTGCGCCCCAGGGCCGCCGCTTCCTTTCCACTTTTCCGGCTGGGGATTCCGGCCCGAGATTGCGGTTCGCGACACTTACTACACACAGCAGTTGCAGCCCACGTCGACCGGTACGGTCGGAAACCCTGTTGACCAGCACTCTGAACCGGCGCGACTTCGAAGTTTCGCTTGATCTCCGTCCGCCCCCGCTGATGCGCGTCTTCGACCAGGAAGTGCTCGGACGCCAAATCAAGCATGTCATCGAGCCGCACATCACTTACAACCGGGTTGCCGGCATGGATAACTTCCAGAACGTCATCCGCTTCGACGCCCGCGACATTCTCAGCGACACCAACGAGGTTGAGTTCGGGGTGATCAATCGCATTTACGGCAAAAGAACGGCACCCAAAGGGGAGGCAGGCTGCCAACCGCAGCGACCGGTCTTCAAGCCCGGCATGCTGGCGGGAAACCCCGGCAGAACCGCTGCCCGGCACCGCCATCGTAGTGCCCAAGTGCGAGGACCAGGGATCGGTAACCCGCGAACTGCTTACCTGGGAGATCAAGCAGACAGTACTTTTTCGACCCGACCTTCGGCAACGCAATCGTCGCTGGACAACGCAACGTGGTGACCAGCAGCGCCGAATTTACCGGCTTCGCGTTCCTTACCGGACCGAGAAACTGGTCCCCGATCGTCTCCAAACTCCGCATCCAGCCGACGGCCAACACCGATGTTCAATGGGAACTCGACTACGACACCCGCCTGGGAGCGATCAACGCCAGCACCGCATTCGTCGATTACCGAATCGGAGACATCTTCATCGGCGGAAGCCACGTGTTCTTCCGCGTACCGGGCATTCTTACGCCTGATTCTTCCGGGGTCACTCCGCCGCCGGATTTTAACCAGTACCGTATCCTTCTCGGCTATGGTCACCCCAACAAGCAGGGCCCGAGCGCCGGCGTCAGCTTCGGAATCGACCAACACTTCAATTATTTGCAGTATGCAGCCGCGCAGACCAGCTACAACTGGGACTGCTGCGGATCTCAGCTTCGAATACCGCCGCTTCACGCTCGGCTCAACCACGATCGGATCGATTCGCAACGAGAACGAGTTCCGCTTCGCCCTTACTCTGGCCAACATAGGAACGTTCGGCAACATGCGCCGGCAGGAACGGCTGTTCTAGCGTGGTGTCCCATGTTGCGTGCTAGCTACGCCGAAAATTCGCTTTCGAAATCTTGCGTACTGTTCATTCGTGCATGATGCCCGCATGAGGACACCGTGGAAACGCGCCGTCCAATTTGGAACCAAAGAGTTAGCAGATCACGGCGTGCATTACCCGATAAAAGTGTTTACGATCATCACGCTCAATGCGATTCACCGCTGCCATGCGTGGAGCCACCGTTTTTTTCGGTCATTGTGGATTCACAAAAGCATGGGCGGCGACCCGCGTTAGCTCGCCATCGCAAGACACATCTCGGATACAGTCGGGCGTATACGCTCGGCGGTGATGATCTAGCTGTAGTGTAACAACGCAAAATTGCCTCCTGCTTGGGAGGCTTTCTCGCCGTTTCCCTGGCATATTGCCACGCAAGCTGCTATCGACGAATCTGTCCAGGTCCGCAAATGAGCCCCGGGACAGATCTCGATCCGCCAATTACGCCTTGGTGACCTTGCCCGAGCGCAGGCAGGTAGTACAGACGCGCATTTTCTTGCTGTTGCCGCCCTGTACCTTGGCCTTTACCGGGTGCAGATTCACATTCCAGCGGCGCTTGGTGATGTTGTGCGCGTGCGAGATGTTGTTGCCAAATTGCGGGCCTTTGCCGCAGACTTCACAAACCCGTGACATTGATCGCTCCAGAACTTTGATGGAATAAGGCACGCCGCCAAAGCGGCCGCCGGGATGGTCAAACAGCCGTATCTTCTCGCCATACTCGTGAAGGAGGGCTAAACGGCTGGCAGCCAAAGAATCATTGTAGCGGAAGGAGGGCGCGGAGGGCAACCGGCTCAGCTTCACTGGTGATGGGTCAGTTTCCGAATAGATGGTTCGATGGCGCCCCACGTTCGCCCGCATTTGGCTAACGTGGGGTAGTTTCTTTCCAACCTGCACCACTACTGCTTCACCGTAGCGGATGAATACCCGTTGCGAGCAAAGCCCACCCGCCTCCCTATGCGATACTAAAGCCATGTCCCTCGCAGCCGATCCCAAATCCGTCAAGGTAAACAAGACTGCCGGCACAGGCATGGAAATCGAGTGGAAGGACGGCCATCACAGCTCCTACCCCTTCATTTACCTGCGCGACGCCTGCCCCTGTGCGCTGTGCAACGAAGAGCGCATCAAGGACGGCCGTCATCCGGGCGACCCGCTAAGGCCCGTCGCCGGACAGTTGCCGATGTTCAAGGCCCTGGCGCGGCCGACCGACGTGACGCCGATTGGCAGGTACGCCATGCGCTTCGTGTGGAACGACGGCCACGAGCATGGCATTTACACCTGGAACTACCTGCGCGAGATCTGCCCGTGTCCGGAGTGCAAGATGAAGCGCGAATCGACCGGCGGGCTGGCCGATGATATGGCCGAGCACGACAGCCGCAAACCGAACTAGGGCCTGTCAGGAATGGGCGATTTCCTTTGCAGCATCTTCTCGACAAACTGAACCCAGAGCAGCGCCAGGCGGTTGAGACCGTCGAAGGGCCGGTGTTGATCCTGGCCGGAGCCGGCAGCGGCAAAACGCGCGTCATCACCTACCGCATCGCGCACCTCATCGAGAGCGCCGGGGTAGCGCCGGATTCGATTCTTGCGGTTACGTTCACCAACAAGGCAGCCAGCGAGATGGCCGAACGGGTCGAGCAATTGGTCGGGCACACGACCTTCGCCAAGCCCCTGATCTCGACCTTTCATTCGCTTTGCGTGCGCATCCTGCGGCGTGACATTGAAGCGCTTTTGGTGAACGGCCAGGGTCTGCGCAAGGATTTTGTCATTTATGACGAAAAAGACCAGGAGATGCGTCGTCAAGGCGGCGGTTCGCCGTCTCGGACTGGACGACAAAAAGCTGACTCCGCGCACCATTCTTTCGCACATCTCGTGGGCCAAGAACCACATGCTCGATCCGCAGGATTATTACCTGAGCTCGGCCGATCCCAAGACCGAGAAGGTTGCGCAGGTGTACAAGATTTATCGCCAGGAGTTGCTCAAGGCGAACGCGCTCGATTTCGACGATCTGCTGCTGGAGGCGCAGCGCTTGCTGAAGGGCGTGGGCGAGGTGCGCGCCAAGTACCAGCGCCGCTGGCAATACCTGCTGGTGGACGAGTACCAGGACACCAACCGCCCGCAATACGAGATCATGCGCCTGCTGGCCGGCGAGCGCCACAATGTTTGCGCGGTGGGCGACGAGGACCAGTCGATCTACTCCTGGCGCGGCGCCGACATCCGCAACATCCTCGAGTTCGAGCAGGACTTTCCGGAGGCGAAGATCATCCGCCTGGAGCAGAACTACCGCTCCACGGAAAACATTTTGCAGGCGGCCTCGGCGGTGGTGGCCAACAACGTCAAGCGCAAGGGCAAACGGCTGTGGACGGCGCGGCAGGGCGGCGCCCGGATCGGCTACTACGAGGCTCCAGACGGCGAGAACGAAGCGCTGTTCGCCGCCGACTACATCTCCAAGTACATGCAGAAGTGCGTCGAGAAGGGCGGCAGCGGGCGCGCGGCCGTGCTCTACCGCACCAACTCGCAGTCGCGCCTGTTTGAAGAAGCGCTGCGCCGCTACGGGCTCAGTTATCACGTGGTGGGGGGCTTCTCGTTTTACGACCGGGCGGAGATCAAGGACATGATCTCCTACCTGAAACTCATCCTCAACCCGGCGGACTCTGTGGCGCTGATGCGCGTGATCAACACTCCCACGCGCGGCATCGGCAAGACCACCATGGAGACCGTCGAGCGCATTGCGCTGGAGACCGGCGTCTCGTTGTGGGACGCCGTCGCGGAGGCCATCGAGCGCAAGCTGCTGCCACAGCGGGCCACGGCCGCGCTGAAGAATTTCCGCGACATCATCCAAGATGCGCGGGCCATGATGAGCGGAACCTATGCGGAGCGGCTCACCGAAAGTGCGCGAGTCACCCCACCACGCGCAACTACGGCGCGTGTCGGGACCCCGCGAGGCCGAAGTGGCCGCCGCGCCTCCTCCGGCGGCGATCCGAGTCCCTGAGCCGGAGCCCGAGCCCGGCGATCAGCACGGGCTGGAGTTCGGCTCCGACGTCACCTTTGCTCCCGAGACGTTTGACGCCGCCGCGGCAGCGCCACCGCCGGCCGACGCCAAAGAAGATTCCCCGCAGGCGAGCACCGCCGAGTTGCTCAAGTTCCTTCTCGACCGCACCGGCTACATGCGCCAGTCTGGAGCAGGAGGACACGCCGGAGGCCGAGCAGCGCACGGAGAACCTGCGCGAGCTGATCAATGCCGCCCTCGATTCGCGCGACCGCGGCGAGAGCGTCGGCGAATTTCTCGATCACGCGGCGCTGGTGAGCGATGCCGACCAGTACGACGCCGCGCAGCAGATCACGCTCATGACTCTGCACGCGGCCAAGGGTTTGGAGTTTCCGCTGGTGTTCCTCGTCGGCGTGGAGGAGGGGCTGTTTCCGCACTCGCGCACGCTGCTGGCCCCGGACGACATCGAGGAGGAGCGCCGGCTTTGCTACGTGGGCATGACGCGCGCCATGGATACGCTGGTGCTTTCGCGCGCACGCTTCCGCCGCCGCTACGCAACCGAGTCGGCGGAGCCGACCGTGCCTTCGCGATTCTTGGAAGAGATTCCGGCGGAGCTGCTGGAGGACCTGGGTTCGCCCGGACAAAGACAAAAGACAAAGTTCGGCGGTTCTTATTCGGACGATTCCGCCGGGACGCACTACGACTACGAGAACGAGGATCAGTCCGCCGTCTGGAACAAAGGCTCGCGCGGTGGTTACGGCGGCGGAAAGACCGCCTACCAGGGGCAGACTTACAACTCAATCGAGAACATTGCCGAGTTTTTTGCCTCGCGCGGCAAGCGCTTCTCCTTGCCGAAAATCGCCGCGCCGGAGCCCACCGGCAAGCGCGGCTTTCGCAAAGGCGACCGCGTCAAACACCCGAAATATGGCGAAGGAATCGTCTATCTTCGCGAAGGAGAGGGTGAAGAGGCGAAGATTACTGTACAATTTTCTCGCTTCGGTTTGAAAAAGCTGGTCGAAAAATACGCCCAACTGGAAAAGGCGTAGCTTTCCCCACGAGAGACCGGCGCGACCGACAGGATTTCAATTTTAGTCAGGATGAGGAATGCCAAATACAAAAGCAGTTACCGATAAGATTGAACGCAAAAAAGTGAAGCGCGTCATGCGCAAGAAGGCAGAAGCAGCCAAACCGAAACCCAAGCGCACGCATGCCCGCGGCGAGGCCAAACGCAAAGTGAAGAAGATGGTTCGCGGCCAGTCGAAGCGCTAAATGCTTGGATTGTTTCAAGTTTCAAGTTTCACGTTTCACGACTCCGACATAAGCCGAGCACGTGAAACGTGGAACGGGAAACGAGAAACGTGAACGAGGAATTCTCAAAGAGCTGTGAACCGCAAGCTACCGTGCGCGAAGCCACGGACGAAGCCTTCCTCCGCGCGCTTCCCAAGGCCGAACTGCATCTTCACCTCGAGGGTTCGGTCGATCCCGAGACGCTTTCCGAACTCAGCCGGCGGCACAACACGCCGCTGCCCACGGCCAATAATCGCTACCGGAATCTCGAGGACAGCGGCCGCGAGCTCTCCGTTGAAGAGGCGCGCGCGGTCTACGATTACCGGGACTTCACCGGCTTTCTGCTGGCCTTCAAGGCGGTGACCGAGCGCCTGCGCACGCCCGAAGACTACGAACTGATTACTTACCGGCTCATGCAAAAGCTGGCCGCGCAGCACGTGCTGCATGCCGAGGTTTTCGTTTCGGTGGGAGTCATCTTCTGGCGCGGGCAGCCGTTCGATCCGCTGTTTGCGGGCATGGAGCGCGGGCGCGAGCGCGGCGAGCGCGACTTCGGGATATCGCTGCGCTGGATCTTCGACGCGGTGCGCCACTTTGGTCCCGAAGAGGCGCGCAAGGTGGTGGAGAAAGCCATCGAGTGCCGCGAGCGCAACGTCGTGGGCTTCGGCCTTGGCGGCGACGAGCGGCGTGCCGCGCCCGAACTCTTCCGCGATGTCTACAGACTGGCGCGCGAGCATGGTTTGCGCCTGACCTGCCATGCCGGCGAGAGCGCCGGGCCGGAGTCAATACGCGCTGCGCTCGACATCGGCAGCGAACGCCTCGGACACGCCCTCACGCTCATCGAGGACGAGGGCCTGCTGCGCGAAGTCGTGGAGCGCCAGGTGCCGCTGGAAATCTGCCTCAGCAGCAACCTGCGCACGGGCTGTTGCGCTTCGCTGGCTGGTCATCCCCTCCGAAGGTACTACGACGCTGGTGCATGTGTGGTTCTGAATACGGACGACCCCGCCATGTTCCTTACGTCACTTTCGCGGGAGTACGAAATAGCGCAAGATGGGTTTGCCTTTTCGGGCGAGGAACTGCGGCAGTTGGCACGCAATTCGTTCCGCGCCTCGTTCCTGCCCGATCAAAGGAAGCAGGAGCTGCTGGCATACGCGTCGCGGCTTCCGCGGGAGACTCCCCTATGACACGACCCAGAACCACGATAGAGATCGACGAGGAATCGTTGTGCATCAGTAGGAGCAGGGAAGCGGTCGCTTTCCGCTGGAGCGACATTCGCCGGGTGGTCGCCTACAAACGAGAGTGCCTGGCCGCCGATCAACTGTGTTTTTCCATCAGCGATGGCGATTGGGAAAGCGAGTTGAACGAAGACATGGAAGGATGGCCGGAACTGATACGCCAGTTGCCGGCGAAATTACACGAATTTCCGGCGGAGTGGGAGTGGTCCCCCCGTCTTGCTCAACCGGCTGTCGCCAACACTACGATTTTGTTTGAACGTTAAGCTGGCGTACTCCCGCCCGGCTTATCCCCCAGTGATCCCCCAGGGCCGGGTGGGATTTTTTCCTCTTCTTGGCGCGGAGAATGCCCCCCAGAAAAGCTAAAGGCGTCGTTTGCCGGGGACCCGGAATGCCCGGCTTCCTTGCGGGGCCGGGGTCCCCGGTGATGGCCGCTTTTGCCGTCGCCGGGGTGGGGGATATACCTGCCGCGAAACTCATCCAGCCAGTGAAGTAGAATGACTCTGCGATGCCCGTTTCCGTGCGTTCGTTCGCAAAGATAAATTTGGGACTGGCGATTGGGGCCAAGCGTGACGACGGCTTCCATGAGCTGCGGACCATTTACCAGACCATTGCCTTGCACGACGTCATCCGTGTGGATGTCAGCCGTGGCGCCGGCATCGAGATCCGGTGCAAGGACGCGCGCGTTCCCGGCGACGAGAGCAACACTTGCTGGCGCATTGCCGAGCGCGTGATGCGATCGCTCAAGCAGCGCGGCAAGGTTGTTATCAACATCGAAAAAAATCTCCCCGTGCAGGGCGGCGTCGGTGGCGGGTCGTCCAACGCCGTGGCCACCATGTTCGCCTTGGAGCGAGTGCTGCGCGTGGAGTTGCCGGTGCGCGAACGGTTGCGTATCGCCGCCGAGGTCGGCTCCGATCTGCCGCTGTTCCTGGTCGGGGGCACGGTGCTGGGTTGCGGCCGCGGCGAAGAGGTTTACCCGCTGCCCGATCTGCCGCCAATTTCCTGCGTCATTGCGACTCCCGAAATCGGCGTCTCGACGCCGGAAGCGTTTCGGCGTTGGGACGAATTCCGCGCTCAGGAAGGTAAATTGACGCCCCAGGTCTCGTCCACTACAATAGAGGAGTTCAGCCGTTCGGCTTTTGAGTGGTTGAATGGAACCTTATCCGGTGTTCCCGCTGTTCCGGGCGAGCAGGTTGCGAACGGGCAAGTGAGCGGGGACCGGGCCGAGACGCTGCTTCTCGACCTCGTCCGAGCCGGGATCGAAAACGACTTCGAACGCGTCGTCTTCCCTGTGCATCCCGAACTTCGCGAAGTCAAGCGTCTGCTGGAAAGAAATAATTCGAGCTATGCGTCTCTATCGGGCTCCGGGGCGACGCTCTACGGTTTGTATAAAAGTCCGGAGCAGGCCGAAGAAGCGGCTAAAGCGTTGTGCAAAGCGGGTATCTCCGCGGCGGCAACGGTAACGCTTGGGCGCGGCCGTTATCTGGAGCGGCGGTTCGTATAGGCCGGGGTGTTGGGCGGTCGACTAATGGTAGGTCAAGTGCCTTTGGAGCACTTTGTCTAGGTTCGAATCCTAGCCGCCCAGCCAAGTCGGGTGGATGCAGGGAATTCAGTTTCCGGAGGTCAAACACGGATGGATTCAGCGACAAAGACAAGCTCGTTGCAGCCCTCGACAGTTGCGCCGGACTCGCGTCCAGAACAAGCTGATGCGACTGCTACCGCGACGGCGACGAGTGACAAGAAGGCGCTGGAGACAAAGCCGGATCGTAAGCCCATCCGCGCCCGGCAAGACGACAAGTTCAAGATCTTCTCCGGAACTTCCAATCCGTCTCTCGCCAAGGAAATCTGCGATTTTCTCGGAATGCCTCTCGGCCAGTGTCACCACACACAGTTCTCCGACGGCGAAATCTACGTGCAGATCCAGGAGAACGTTCGCGGCTCCGATGTTTTCATCGTGCAGCCTACCTCCGATCCGGTGGCGCACAACCTGATCCAGCTCCTGCTGATGATCGATGCGCTCAAACGGGCTTCGGCGCGCCGCATCACGGTTGTCATTTCATACTTTGGATATGCCCGCCAGGATCGCAAGGATAAGCCGCGTGTGCCTATTTCCTCGAAGCTGGTGGCCGACCTGCTGACTACGGCGGGCGCCGACCGCGCGCTCATCGTCGATCTGCATGCGCCGCAGATTCAGGGATTTTTCAATATTCCCGTCGATCACCTGTTCGCTTCGCCGGTGCTGGTGGACCACTTCCGCAAGCTGAACCTGCCGGATCTGACGGTCATTTCGCCCGATGCCGGCGGCGTGGAGCGCGCCCGCTTCTTCGCCAAGAAAATGAATGCGGCCTTGGCCATTGTTGACAAGCGCCGCACGGACATGAACGTCACCGAGGTGATGCACGTCATCGGCGACGTCGACGGACGCTCGTGCCTCATCATCGACGACATCATCGACACGGCGGGCACGCTGGTCAAGACCGTCAGCGCCTTGCTCGAGGCCGGTGCGCGCCAGGTCTATGCCTGCGCTTCGCATCCGGTGTTGTCGGGACAGGCCATCGAAAGAATTTCGCAATCGGCTCTGACCGAGCTGGTTGTCACCAACACCATTCCGCTGTCCGAGGCGGCCCGCAACGAGCCGAAGATCAGGGTGTTATCCATCGCCGGCCTGATTGCACGGGCCATTCAGTCGATTCACGAGGAAACTTCGGTCAGCAGATTGTTCACGTAGCCGATTCGCCGGCAGGTGCCGAAACCCGGGTTTCCGGAAGCACCGTGCCGAGCCAGGAGGTAGAGGAAAACGGAATTATGTCTACAGCAGCCAATTTAGTGGAAGCCAAGCCGCGCGAGGCGGCAGACAAGAACGCCGCCCGGCGTCTACGCCGCACCGGCTCGATTCCGGCCGTTTTGTACGGCGCCGGGAGCCAGCCCAGGGCGATCGCCGTCGATCCCAAGCAGATCACCAAGATCCTGCACTCCGAGTCGGGCCATAACACCATCATCGACGTTTCGCTCGATGGCGAGCACGCCAAGGCGATGATCGTCGATTGGCAGAATGAACCCATCAAGGGCCACCTGCTCCATGTCGACCTGAAACGTATTGCCATGGATAAGGTGCTGACGATCAGCGTGCCGATTCAGTTGAAGGGCGAAGCGGTGGGGGTCAAAACGCAGGGCGGCATCCTCGATTTCGTGCTTCGCGAGATCGAGATCGAGTGTTTGCCGGGCGACATTCCCGGCCATATCGATTGCGACGTCAGCGAACTGGTTTTTGGGCAGGGGATTCGCGTCGCCGATCTTCCACGCACGGAGAAGATCAAGTTCCTGACCGATCCGAATCAGCTGGTCGCGCACGTTGTCGCAGTGAAGGAAGAGGTCGCGCCAACCGTGGAAGCCGCCGCCGAAGAAGCGGCTGCCGGACCGGTCGAACCCGAGGTCATCAAGAAGGGCAAGGGCGAGACCGAAGGCGAGGAAAAAGAAGCCGGCAAGGAAGGCAAGAAAGAGGCCCCCAAGGAAGGCAAGAAAGAGGCCAAGGAAAGCAAGAAGTAGTTGTTCGATGGCCGTCGGTGGCCGCGTTTTCCCGGTTGGCTGCCCCAGTCGGGGACCCCGGGGGAAACGGATGCGGCCGATGGCGGCAAGCTCCCAACGAGCGCCGTGGCGAGCGGCGACAGCG
Organism: uncultured Acidobacteriota bacterium; assembly: GCA_963842345.1. Lineage (GTDB taxonomy): Bacteria > Acidobacteriota > Terriglobia > Terriglobales > Acidobacteriaceae > CAWBRT01. The sequence continues at coordinate 12,240 of CAWJGD010000014.1, read as the reverse complement.
AGCAACCAAAGAACGAGGAACTGGTGAAACTGATTGTCGGGCTCGGAAATCCGGGCATCGAGTACCAGTTCACGCCGCACAATATGGGTTTTTTGGCGATCGACCGGTTGGCCGAGCGCTGCGGAGTGAGGGTCGACAACCGGCATTGCAGGGCGGCCACCGCTCGGGCCCGTGTTGCAGACGTTCCGGTTTTGCTGGCGAAGCCGGAAACGTACATGAACCTGAGCGGAATGTCGGTTGCCGCGTTGGTTCAGGAATACGAGGCGGACCCGGAGAAGGACCTGATCGTGATTTACGACGATCTCGACCTGCCCTTCGGGAGTGTTCGGATTCGCCAGCGTGGCAGCGCCGGCACTCATCGAGGGATGATCTCGGTGATCGGCGAGTTGGAGACGCAGGAGTTACTGCGGATCCGGTTGGGAATCGCGCCCGAGCACGCGATCGCCAGCGGCAAGGAATACGTGCTCACGCCGTGGAGGTCGAAGCTGGACCCGGCGGTCGACGAGATGCTGGATGCGGCTGCCGACGCGGTGGAGATCATCCTGCGGCAAGGTCCGGGAGCGGCGATGACCCGCTTCAACCGCAAAGTGCCGCCGGATGCGGCGGCGGAGCCGCGTAAGGAAGAGTGATTCGCGGGTCAAACGCCCGCGGCGGAAGCGCCGGCAAGCGCTCTCGCCACCCGGTTTCAATCCCAAAGCCGTGGTTGGGCTGATGGGCGAAACCGGGATGCCCGGCGGACTTCGTGTTCGCCGGAACGACAACGAGTTCGGAGAACACAATGCAGCGTACTTACGAAATTATGTTCATTGTTCGTCCCGACCTGGCCGACGAGGATGTCGACAAGTTGGTGGCGACGATGGAAACGAACATCACCAGTGCGGGTGGCATCATTACCGGCACGCAGCGCATGGGCAAGCGGCGCATGGCCTACGCAGTGCGCAAATTCAACGATGGCAATTACATTCTGTTCAACGTCGAAGGCGCCGGCGGGGTGGTAAAAGAGGCGGAACGCCGCCTGCGCGTGGCTGAACAGGTGATCAAGTTCATCACCGTTCGCACCGACGAGGAAGGCAAGCGGCTGGAGAAGGTTCGCCAGATTCGCGAATCGCACCGCAGGGGACAGGGCAAGCAGGCAGCGGAAGCCGCCGGCGAAACGGGTCCGGGCGCGGAGCCCGCCTCGCTCGAGGCCTGACCCACCAGTGGTTTGCCAAGCGCCGCGCTAACTTTCAGGGTCGGCGCCGGCGCATTCGGACCGGCTATCCGGTCCAGCAGTTTCTATCGCGACAGTGCTCTGCTGGTCCTGTGCTGACGAGTGGGAGACAGGTCATCAAGCGGGATCGCAGTGAAGGAGAATTATGGCAGACGAGAATACCAATACGGCAGCTCCGGTTGCTTCCGAGAGCTCTGCACCCGAGCCGGGCCCACGTCCCAGCTCGCGCCCCAGTGGTGCCGCGTAGCGGACAACGTCCCTCCGGCCCTGGTGGCGGCGGACGTGAAGGCGGAGGACGCAAGTTCTTTCGCCGCAAGAAGGTGTGCAAGTTCTGCACGGAAAAAATCGACAATATCAACTACAAAGACGTGCGGCTGCTGTCGCAATTTGTTGCCGAGAGCGGAAAGATCGTTCCGCGCCGCCTGACCGGGGTCTGCACTCCACATCAGCGCCGGCTGACGGAAGCCATCAAGCAGGCGCGTAACATCGCGCTGCTGCCGTTTGCCGCCCGTCGTTAAGCAATCGCGCCGGGATTCCGCTGGGTGCGCGCGGTCATCCTGGGTCAGGCGCGAAACCGGCCGGGCTGTAGCTGAAGTCAGTTTGACCCAGCAGTTCAAGATTTCAGGAATTCTTAGGGAGTTTTTACGATGGAAGTCATTTTGAAAGAAGATGTCCCGAAGCTGGGCTCCCGCGGCGACGTGGTCAAGGTCGCCGAAGGGTACGGGCGCAACTATCTGCTGCCCCGCAAACTCGCCATTGAAGCCAGCGCGGCCAACAAGGCTGTCATCGACCAGATGAAGGCCTCCTCCGTGCGCCGTGGCGTCAAAGAGAAGTCTGATGCCGAATTGCTGGCCAAGCAGTTCGACGGGGTCAACTTGCAGTTCACCCGCCGCGCGGGCGAAAACGACCAGTTGTTCGGCTCGGTGACTTCGGCCGACATTGCGCACGAGCTGGAGCATCGCGGCTTCAACGTCGACCGCCGCAAGTTGCAGCTCGATGAGCCGCTCAAAGCCCTGGGTGAGTTTACCGTTCCCATCAAACTGCATCGCGAGGTCACCACCACCATCAAGGTGACGATTGCGAAGGAAGTGGTCGAAGGCGAACAGCCGCAGGCCTGATCCTGTCCAGATAGGTTGACGAATAAGTCAAAGACTCCCTCCTTTCGCCAAGGAGGGAGTCTTTGATCTGGGCTTAATCCTGATCAGCGTACTCCGATCACTGTAAAGCACCTCAATTACTGCGTCTGCTCCGTGGCAGTTGCTTCATACCGTTAACCCGCTAACCAATCGCCCGTTCTCTCGTCCAAAAGAGTGCAGGTGTATCGCCCCGCGGCAGGGGGTGACGAGAGATCAGGTGGCGCAGCCATGTCAGCCGAGGCGATGATGGCGGCTTTTCCATCCGCAAATTACGATGGAAGAGAGGGCACGCAAGAAATTTCAGGAATGATTGCCCCCCAGCGAACGGGAGCTATGCTCGGGCAGAATGCCAGCCGGGTCAACGACGCGGAGCTGATTCGTGAAGCGCAGCGCGGCAATCGCGCCGCGTTCGAGGAATTGGTTCGCCAGTACGATCAGGCTGTGCTCAGGCTCGCGCTCCACCTCACCGGCTCCGAGCATGATGCCAAGGACATCTACCAGGAAGCATTCCTCAAGGCTTATCGCAATCTTGCCGGCTTTCGCTTCGAATGCTCGTTTTACACCTGGATTTACCGCATCGTCACCAATCTCTGCCTCGACCATCTGCGCCGGAAACAGGCGCGCAAAGAGGAACCGCCGGTGGCGAGCGACGCCGAGGGGCAGGAACTCAACCTGCTCGAGCAGGTGGCCGACGAACGTCCGGGCGCCAGTCCTGAACGCAACCTGATGCGGCGCGAACTTGCCGCCCGCATTGCGCTGGCGCTCAAGAAGTTGACGCCGCGCGAGCGCATCGTCTTTGAGATGAAGCACTACGAGGGCCTGCGGCTGCGCACGATCGGGGAGGCACTGAACACCACCGAAGAGACCGTCAAGAACACGCTGTTCCGCGCGACCCAGAAGTTGCGCGCCGCACTGGCGAACGCGCGGTGATTGCCGCAGGCGACAGGATTAAGAGGAAGAAGTCATGAACTGCGAGTGGGTGCAACAAAACGTAACGCTTTACCTCTACAACGAGCTGGCTGACGATGCGCGCTTCGAGTTGGAGCAGCACGCCAAGCGCTGCCAGGAATGCGCGGCCGTCATAAGCGAGTTCCGGAGCTTGCACGAGCAGCTCGACGCCTTGCCGAAGCTGGAGGTAACGCCGAACCTGCTGGCTTCGGCCCGCATGGAGCTTCAGGAGCGGCTGGAGACGGCAGAGCAGTTGCAGGGCTGGCGGCGATTCGTCCTGGACCCGGTGGCATGGCTGCGGCAGTGGCGATTCTCGCCCGCGCTGGCGGCCGTGATCTTCATCGTGGGCTTTGGCTCGGGCCTGGGCACGATGTATCGCGTGGCGGGCAATGTTCGCGGCGCCGCGGAGTGAGTCCAGGCGAGCGCGCAGCCGCGTGCCGAGGCTTCCATCTCCGGCATACGCGCCATTCAGCAGGAAGCCGGCACCAACCGGATCAAGATCCAGTACGACAAGACCACTCCGCAGCAGGCGCAGGGCTCGCTGAGCGATCCGGAGATCCAGCAGTTGCTGCTTTACGCGACGCGGAACAATTACAACTCCGGTGTGCGCATGGACTCCATCGATGTGCTCCGGCAGAAGCCCGAGGATGGCCGTATCCGCGAAGGGCTGGTCTTTGCCCTGCGATATGACAGCAATCCCGGTGTCCGGCTCAAGGCGCTGGAGGCGGTTACGCCCTACGTGCGCGGAGATATTCGCGTGCGCAACGCGGTTGTGGAAGCGCTGCTGAACGACAACAACCCCGGCATCCGCATGGGGGCGCTGCACGCACTGCAAGCCAGCCGCGCCGACACCAGCGTGCGGCAGGCGTTACAGCAGTTGGCCAAGGATGACCCCAATCCTTACATCCGGACGGAGTCGCGGAAAATGCTTGCCTCCATGCCGGAGATTGATTGAAGTGCACCGTCCGTCCGGTGGGAGATAGGTATTGATAGGGGCTGGCAAACTCGACACTTGGGCCGCCTGGATTCGGCGCGGAAGCCGTAGCGGTTTTGCGTTCGGCCTGGATCGGGGTCCCCGGCGAGCCCTGCTCGCTGGGGTGATTGTGCTGCTGCTGGCGGGTGTGGCCGGCGCGCAGGCGGCGCGCGTCTATCGCGACGGGCAGTCCTGGGTGGAGGAAAGCAGCGGCAAGTTGCCGGCCTCCCGTGTGCTGCGCGTGAATACTCCGCTGGGCAGCGTGAAAGTGGAGGGCGGCGGTAGCGGCCTTCGCTGGACGGTGCGCAAGCGCTTCTTTGCCGGCAGCGAGGAAGAGGCGAAACGGCAGTTCGCACGTTTCCGGGTGAACGCCTCCCGCAACGGTGAAGGCGCAGTTCTGGAGGTCAACGACGAGTCGCATACGCGGGGACGCTTCGACGCCGATTTCGAGCTTCACATTCCGGCGACGATGGATGTGGTCCGGATCGAGAGTGGGAATGGAGATATTGCGGTCATCGGCCTCGCCTCGCGGCTCGATCTGAGCACCCAGGCTGGCGACGTGGCCGTGGACAAGGTCAGCGGCACTGTGCGCGCACTGACACAGGGCGGCAATCTCAAGTTCGGACAAATCAGCGGCGATCTGCTGGCCCGAACCGGAGGCGGCAACATTACTCTCGGTTCCTTGCAGGGCCGCATCGAGATTCATACTCTCGGCGGGAATATCGACCTCGGGGTGATTGGCGGCGGCGTTGTGCAAAGCGACGGCGGCAACGTGACGCTGCAACGATGTAGCGGACCTCTCAATATCAGCACCGGAGGCGGCAACATTGCCGTCGATGAGGCTGGCGGACCAGTGACGGTCAGCACCAGTGGCGGCAACATCCGCGTGGGCTCCAGCAAGGGTCCGGTCGTCGCCAGGACCGGCGGGGGAAACATTGAACTGTCGAAGCTGGCACAGGGAGCGGACGCGCGCACTGGAATGGGGAGTATACAGGCTGAGTTTCTCGGCGCTTCCAGCGCCATCCAATCCGTGCTGCACACAGGGGCCGGCGACATCGTGGTTTATGTGAAAAACGGCGTGCCGCTGACCGTGCGTGCCGCGACGGAGATAGCGGCTGGGCAAGGCATCAGGTCGGATTTCCCGGAGATGAAGGTCACTGCCGAAGACGGAGGCTGGGGGCCAAAGATGATGTACGCCGAAGGAGCGTTGAGCGGCGGCGGTCCGCTGCTGAATGTCCGTACGTCGATCGGGCAAATCGATATCCGGCGAGGCCAATGAGGAATTATGAAGCGTCGAATTGATCTTTTCTTGATCCTGTTGTTTGGTTTGCTTGGTTTGGCAACCGCGGCGCCCGGTCAAGACTGGCCTGATCCACCGGCGAGGCAGGGCTCTTACCTCGGGATCAACATCCGCAACGTCGCGCCCGAGCGCGCGCAGTCCCTGAAGCTGAAGAATGCCGCTGGAGCCGAGGTGACGATGGTCGACCAGGATGCCCCGGCCGGAAAAGCCGGCCTGAGAGAGCACGACGTGATCGTCGGCTTCAACGGCAACCAGGTCGAAAACGAAGAACAACTCCGCAACTTTGTTCGCCAGACACCGCCTGGGAGCACGGTGACGCTCGGCTTCATGCGCGGCGGACAAGCCATGAACGTGCAACTCACGCTGGCCGATCGCGCGCAGTTTGCCAACTCGATTTTCCTCCGTGCGGCGCCTCCGGCGATGCCCGCCTTTTCGCGGTTTCCCGCCATGCCGGACTTCGACTTACCCGCCATCAACATGTTGCACCTGGGCCCGACGGGAGCCGTGCTGGAGAACCTGACCCCGCAGCTATGCGAATACTTCGGAGTCAGAAACGGTGGCGGCGGCGTGCTGGTGCGTTCGGTCGAGAGGGGCAGCCCGGCGGCGACGGCGGGCCTGAAAGCCGGAGACGTGATCGTGCGCGTCGACAAGGATGCGGTGGCGGACATCAACGACTGGCTGCGCGCCATGCACGGCCGCACCGGTTCAACCGCGCTCACCGTCGTCCGGGACAAGCGAGAGGTAAATCTCTCGATCAGCATGCCGGGGCGAAATCGCAGCTCTTCGCTGCTGCCTTAGGACTGGCCTCCTGGCTGGCAGTGCTAGCAGGCTGCTGAAAGATTATTTTCCTAGGGTTTCATCCTGAGCGTAGCGAAGCATCCCATGACACCGTCACACCCCGCGCCGCTCTGGATTTTGTTGATGAATCTTTCTGCTTGGTGCCCCACGTTCGCCCGCTTTTGGCTAACGTGGGGTAGTTCGACTGGTGTCCAAGTCCCATATCTTGCGGCAGATGTGGGGCACCGTCCGAAAAAGTCACAAGCTCTGAGCGCAGCGAAGGATCTGCTGTTTGCGCGCGTTAAAAGCAAAGCAGATCCTTCGGTTGCGCAAAACCGGCGCGCCCTCAGGATGACACTGTTACGAGTTTTCAGCAGCCAGTTCGGGGCCTTGCAGACCTGAAATCTAACGGGATGACATTTCCGATTCAGGCGTGGTTGAAAGCGGTTCGGCGGATCGCGATCCCTCGGCTGCCTTTTCCGCGCGCTCTCTCAACGTGGTCTGCTCGTAGGTGTAGCGGATGCGGTGGATCACTGTGATCGTCGAAAGCACGGCAAGCACCCAGAGAACCGGCGCCATGCGGTTGAACAACGCACCGATGATGATCAGCACGATCCGTTCCGGACGCTCCATGAAGCCGACCTTGCACTTTTCGATCATGCATTCGGCCCGCGCCCGGGTGTAGCTCACCATCACCGAGCTGGTCATGACGAAAGCCACCATCACAACGTAGAAGAAGCGATGACCCCGGGCGTAGTAAACCAACAGTCCGAAAAACAGGGCCACGTCGCTATAGCGGTCGACCACGGAGTCGAAAAACCCGCCGAACTCGGTCACCTGGTTGGTGGCGCGGGCCACGCGCCCGTCCACCATGTCGAAGATGCCGGCCCCGATAATGACAACGGCCGCCCAGCGAAACAGCAGGGGTTGGTTGTTATCGGCGCTGGCAAAACCGAAGAGCAGCGCCGCGGCAATGTTGATGACCAAGCCTATGAACGTAAGCAGGTTCGGCGAGATTCGCGTCAGGGCAAGGCCGTCGACGATCTTATAGAGCACTACTCCGCAGGCGCGTCCAAAGGCACTCGTCCAGGTCATTCGGCCTCGTCGTGAATGGTGGTCAGCTTCAGGATTTCCAACTCGCGATTCCCTGTCGGAGTGACTACGATCGCCGAATCGCCGACTTTCTTGCCCATCACCGCCCTGCCGATCGGGGAAGAAGTCGAGATGAGGCCCTGCTTTACGTCGGACTCCTCGCTGGTGACCAGTTTGTATTCGATTTCCTCGCCTTTAGTGGCATCGTAGATCAATACCGTCGAGCCGAGCGCGGCGCGGTCGCGAGGAATATTGTTCATGTTGATCATGGAGAGATCGGAAACGCGCTTCTTGAGCTGGCTGAGACGGGCGCGGACGAACTCCTGCCGCTGTTTGGCCATATGATACTCGGCATTCTCGCTAAGATCGCCCATCGCGACCGCTTTCTTCAATTCCCTGGGCAATTCGACATTCAGCTCGTGTTCGAGGACCTGGATCTCCTCCTGGAGCTTTTTCTTTATGTGCTCTGGCATCCTGTGAGACTCACTATTAATCTGACTTAATTATACCGCCTCGCTGGCCTCCATCGTGGAGATACAGCCCCTGGCAAATGGCGGCGGATTGTATCGTGATGCGAGTATTTTCACCGCAGGGAACGGATTGACCGGGTTCATGCGGTTCCCGTATACTTAATAATGTTCCCTTGTGTCCGGGTGTTACTTTTTCCTGGGCGTAATGTTGGGCAGGCATGAATCCCTTAAACTTCGGTATCGGCGACAAAGTTGTTTACCCCAATCACGGTGTGGGAATCATAGAACAGATCAGCAGCCGCACCATGGGCAGCTCCGTGGAAAGATTCTATCTGCTCCGCATTAAGTCCAGTAGCCTGAAGGTTATGGTCCCCTTCCACAACGTCGCCAGTGTCGGTCTGCGGCGGGTGGTAAAGAACGGCGAAATCCAGAAAATTCTCGAGTACTTGACCGACGGCAAGTGCGAAAGCCACAGTGATTGGAAGTACCGGTTCAAGGAAAACTCCGACAAAATGCGTACCGGCTGCCTGATGGACGTGGCTGCAGTGCTGAAAAGCCTGCTGCAGTTGGGCCAGCAAAAGCCGCTCAGCTTCCGCGAAAAGAAGATGCTGGAGCGCGCCCGTTACCTGCTGGTCAGCGAACTGGCCATGGCCCGGAACTGGGAGGAAACGGAAGTCGAGGACGAACTCCGCCGGGTACTCGCCAAGTCAAAACTGCGTTTTCCCGAGGCCTCCCTCACCGAAGCCTGAACCGCTGTTGACTGTCTCCGCTCTCGCAAACCTCCCCCCAGCCGCTGGAATCTAAGATCAGTATGAGCGGAACTTTGCACATCTTTCGCCGCCGCATCGCCAACGGAGGCGATATCTACCAACTCAACTACACCATGACAGGCAGCACATTTGCCAAAGTTTTCGGCTCGCCCCAGGAGCTCCGCCATTTTCTGCTGGACGTGGGATTGGAGCCCTCCGCCCTGGACAGCGCCTGGACGGCCCTGACGCGCTCCGGGAACCTCACGCTGGATGATCTGGAGATCAGTCCTCAGCAGGCCGCCGCGCTCGGCATGACGCATGCCGAGGTCGATTTCTAGAGTGGTTCCATTTGGGTGTATACCGCTGGCCGGGCCAGCCAGCCGCACTGACACCCTGCCGGGCTCACCTCCGCTTACCCGCCAAACTTGAGCCTCTGAATTGCGGCGGGTGCCTCTATACTGGATTCATGGCTGTTGAAACCACCGCTCCCGGGCGCATTCTTGCACTCGACGTTGGCTCTAAGACGATCGGCCTGGCGGTCAGCGACGCGCTCGGCATCACCGCTCAAGGCATGGAGACGATCCGGCGCAGGAACAAGCGTTTTGACCTGGCCGCGCTGCATTCGGTGATCCGCCGCTATGGCGTTACCGAGCTGGTGGTTGGGCTGCCGCTGCGGCTCAGCGGCAAAGCGGGGACGCAGGCGGAAAAAGTCAGCGCCTTCGCCGAAGAGCTTCGGGAAAAATTCAAAATTCCGGTTTGCCTATGGGACGAGAGATTGACCTCGGCCGAGGCCAACCGCATTCTGAAAGAATCGGAAATCTCGATCCGCAAGCGCGCGGGAGCGGTCGACCGGCTGGCGGCGGTGTTGATTTTGCAGAATTACATGGAGAACCGGCTGTCGATGTCAACCCGACGGGAGATCGAAGACGTGTAGGCCAGTTTCGCGAAAGGTATATCCTCCCACCCCAGCGACGGCCCGGCCGTCGCCGGGGACCCCGGCCCATGAAGCCCGCTCCGGATACACCTATTCCGAAACTGCTCTGGTGGCTGAAAGCCGTGCCGAGCTTGCTTCTCGACTCCCTAGGGCGGACGCTGTGGCGTCGGGCTGGGAGGAACATTCATAGACTGAAACATGCGCTTCTTTCTTAAGCTGGTTGTGCTTGTGACTTTGGGGTTCGCCGCCTGGCTCGGGTGGGCCCTTCTGGTGCCGCTGGCTCCGGCGCACGAAACGTTCGTCTTGCTGCCTCCGGGCCTGCACACAAGGCAAATCGCCCGGCGGCTTGAGGCCAGTGGCGTCATCCGCAGCCGGCGTGCTCTGCTGCTGCTTCATTACTGCCAGCGTTCGCGTACGCTGAAAGCCGGCGAGTACCGTTTCGACGAGCCTCAGAACGCGGTCCAGGTGTTCGGCAAGTTGGCGCGGGGCGAGATTTACACCCACACGGTCGTCATACCGGAGGGCTTCAATATCTTTGAGGTAGCGCAGGCCGTACAGCAGGCGGGTTTGGGAACGGCGGACGATTTCCTGGCGGCAACGCGGGCAGAGGTGGGGCTGGTACACGGCTTCGACCCGCAAGCAACGTCGCTGGAAGGCTATCTGTTTCCGGATACGTATCAGTTCACGCGCACGCAGAGCATGCATGACATGGTGCAGGTCATGGTGCGGCGTTTCGAGCAGGAATCGCGGCAGATTGGGTTGAGTGAGAACGTCCACGCCGTAGTCACGATGGCGTCCATCGTGGAAAAGGAAACGGCGCTTGACTCCGAACGCCCGCTGGTGGCCGGCGTTTACAACAACCGGCTGCAACGCCACATGCTGCTGGCGGCCGACCCAACCGTCGTTTACGCGGCGCTGTTGAACCAACGGTATCGCGGCGCAATTTACCAGAGCGATCTTCAGTCCGATTCCGCTTACAACACTTACAAGCATCCCGGCTTGCCGCCCGGGCCTATTGCCAATCCCGGAATCGCATCGCTCAAGGCCGCGATGAATCCGGGCCGCTCGGATTACCTCTACTTCGTCGCCGACGGACAGGGTGGACACCGCTTTACCAGCAGCTATGAGGAGCATACTCGCAACGTGGCTGCATGGCGGCATCGGCAACGTCAGGGCGTGAAGCGCTGATTTCCAGTGGAGCGGTTTCCGCGTTCACGTTCAACTTTCGTGCAGATTGAAACCGTGCCCACGGCAAATTCCGTTCCGCCGTTTATACTAAGAGAGCGCCATCTGTGCAAACTGCGAATCCGGAGGCCTGAACCTGCACTCTCGAATGCTTACGATTGCCGTGCTGGCTGCTTCGCTGACCTCAAGCGGCTGTCTGTTCCGCTCTCACAAGGTTCAGTCGAACATCAGTCACGCCCCCTTGCAGGAGGCGAGCCAGACGCAACTGGTGGACAAGCTGAACGCAATTGCCAACGCAATCCAAACGATGAACGCCTCAGTCGAGATTTCCACCACGGTGGGCGGAGCCAAGAGGGGCACGGTCACCGAGTACTCGAATATCACTGGCTTTATCCTGGCCGAGAAGCCGTCCATGCTGCGCATGATCGGGCAATTCCCCATCGTCAAGAACCGGGCGTTTGACATGGTGAGCAATGCGCAAGGATTCGAACTATGGATTCCGGCGAAGAACCGGTTCATCATCGGTCCCAGCGAAGTTACCAAGCCCTCACCGAACGCCTTGGAAAATCTTCGCCCGAAGATCATTCTCGATGCGCTTCTGTTCCGCGTGGTGCAAGCCGATGAGATCGCGGTGCTGGAGGCAAGAGCTCAGGAGGTCACGGAGGAAAACTCCAAGGAGCAGAAACCCAGGAGAAAGCTTACCCAGCCGAACTATATCATCGACATAATCGGCAAGGATCCGGATTCCGGGCAGTGGTATCTTTCACGCAAGGTCTACTTCAACCGCGCCAACCTGTTGCCCTACCGCCAACTTGTCTTCAACAAGCAAGGAGACGTGGCGACCGACGCACACTACGCTGACTTCAAGGATTTTCAGGGCATTTCATTCCCGACGGGTATCCTGATCCACCGGCCGCAGGAGGAGTACACGATCGGCCTCAAGGTCACCAAACTCACGTTGAACCAGCCTTTCACGCCGGACCAGTTCCAGTTGGCTATACCCGCCGGAGCACAAGTTGTGCGCTTGGATGGAAGCGAGGGGCAGGGCTCGAACTCGGTAATGCGTTCCGCGGAAGCACCACGCTAGGGCGGTTTCGCGAAAGGTAACCGGAATCCATTCTTTTACCAATGAGACGGCAGGGCAGCCGGTGCTTTATCCTCGAAACGAATGAATAAACTGGTAATTTCCAACTTGGTACACCGTCCCGTACGGTCGGCAATCAGCATTGTGGCGATTGCGGTCGAAGTTACTCTTATCCTGCTGATCGTGGGGCTTTCCATCGGCATGTTGCGCGACAGCGCCGAGCGCACCAGGGGAATTGGCGCCGACGTGATGGTTTCGCCTCCCGGTTCTTCGTTTCTGACGGGGATCACCGGCGCTCCGGTTTCCATCAAGGTGGCTGACGTGCTGCGCACGGTTCAGCACGTAACGGCGGTGGCCCCGGTCATCATGCAGGTGAATACCG
>CAWJGD010000013.1:0-30077 GCA_963842345.1 uncultured Acidobacteriota bacterium | reverse complement strand
AAAAAGTGGGCCTGCGAACAGGCCCACTCATTATTTGATTGCCGCCACGGTCTCAGTTGCCGTGATAGCTGGCGGCCTTAGCCATCACCGCCGGCTCCGGCGGTCAACAGATGCCGGATGTGATCGAGCCGCGCTTTCAGTTGACCCTTGTAGCCAATTCAGGTCAATCGGTTCCTGCGCTACGCCGCTCTCCATGGCAGCCTTGGCAACCGCCATGGCTTCCCACTACAATTCGCATGTCGAACTGCTTCGGGACGGGTAATTTCAGCCAAAGGTAATCTTCTTTCACACGATCGCAGGCCTCGAGCACTTCATCGGGAACAGGCTGTTTGGCCAGGTTGGCCAAGCACAATGATGGTCGCCTGCTTCAATTCCTCGTTGATCTGGGATGGTCGTGCACGTAGACGGCGCCGCGGAAGTGAACGGGAACCCAAGCGACTTGTTGATCGGTTCGGATAATCCAAGCGCCCGGTCACATGATGACGTCCTTGCGCGCGGCAGTCGCCTCTTCGTAGGTGATCTCCGATCGGGATTCGCCATGGCGACGACCGTCGGCGAGGCGGGCATCGACTCCACAATCGCCTGAATTACACAAATCCCCTGCGAAAGGCCGGCAAACACGTCGGCGCCCTTCAGCGCATCCCCAGCGTTCTGGCCGAGGTCTCCATCGCAAACGGATCCTTGTACTTGTTCATGCCTTCCTTCGTTCCTTGTAGATCACACCTTGGAATCGCAAAGAATAATGTTTTCGGGCTTCACGCCAAGATTGATGTAGTGCTTGGCGGTAGCGATCGCCGAAGCCCCCGCGCCGTTGAACACGATCTTGATCTTGTCGATTGGCTTGCCCACAATCTCCATCGCGTTCAGCAGGCCCGCACCGGAGATGATCGCGGTTCCATGCTGATCGTCATGGAATACCGGGATCTTCATCGTTTCCTTCAGCCGGGTTTCGATCTCGAAGCATTCCGGAGCCTTGATGTCTTCCAGGTTGATGCCGCCGAAGGTGGGCTCAAGCAACTGCACGCACTTGATGATGTCTTCCACGTTCTCCGTGCCGAGCTCAATGTCAAACACGTCGACGTCGGCGAATCTCTTGAACAGTACAGCCTTGCCTTCCATGACCGGCTTGCCGGCCATAGCGCCGATATTGCCCAGCCCAAGCACTGCTGTGCCGTTGGTGATGACCGCAACCAAGTTCCCTTTTCCGGTGTACTTGAAAGCGTCGAGCGGGTTCGCCTGAATGTCCAGGCAGGGTGTCGCCACCCCGGGCGTATAAGCCAAGCTAAGGTCATGCTGGGAAGCGCATGACTTGGTGGGAAGAATCTCGATTTTCCCCGGCCGTCCGATCGAGTGGTAGCCGCGTGCTTCAATTCCAAAGTTTGCCATAAGTGCCGTCCAATGATTCGTGATTTAAGAAGTTGGTTGAATGATCTCGTTTTGTTGTACGGGTCGCTGAATTCCGCCCAAACCGGATGGCGAATTCACGACGCGCTGATTACTTCGAATACTGCTACAAAATACGCGGCCCCGGCGTGTCAGCGTGCCCGGGACCATTTGACAGGGCGGACTCTATCTCAAAAATTGAAGCATCCCAGTGACATACGACTAGCTACCTTGTGACGCACATCACATTTTGACGGGAAAAATGGCAAGGTCACGTTGAACTGTGAGCTCGATCACCGCAGAGGTCGCAACTGCGCTAGATTTGGTACTTTAGTGGAGGCCCGCACTCGGACTGCTGCAGATTTCAACACCTGAACCATCGCTCGCGTTTTCTTTTTATGGCTCTTCCGCATGCCCTTCGGGAGTCGAGTACGCAGGCCAGGCATCACCCCACGCGGCTCTGCGGGCGGCCCGTACTCAGTCTTCTTCGATCTGCCGATCGTGCGCTTGTTTATGCCGTCGGCGGAGCATAGTTGCAGTTCGACGAAGCCGGAGTGGTACGCGGGGTGCCGGACAATTCTTTGCTCAGCCGGATTGGCCTTGAGCGGCGTGGCGGCCAGATACGAAAACTTCTCGTCCTTGTGCCCGAGTTCTCCACCCTTGATGCGCCGGTGCATGGCGGTGCGCTCGACCCGCGCCGCGAAGTGACACCAATCGCCGGCTGCGGCCATCGGGCACGCCAACCCGTGCGGGCAAGGAGCCAGCAGGGTTGCACCCAGAGCGATGAACTCCGACCTCGCCTGATGAATGCAGCCGAACCCGTCCCGCGTACCGGGTTCAACCAGCACCAGCAGCTTGCGTGTCCTTTGCCATGCCTGCCGCAAACACAGGGAGCGCTGGGCCGGTGAAAGTTCTCCGAGCGAATACGAGGCGACGACCAGATCGAAAGACTCCTCCGCCAGCTTGCCATTCAGGTCCGCTTGAATCCACTCCGCCTGGCGCAGCGCCTGCAAATCGCTGGTCGCACAGAGCTGCCGCCCCAGGCCGATAAGGCTGCGGTCGCGTTCGACAAGCCGAAACTGCCGCACATCCGGGAAAGCCCCCGCGACCGCCCATGCCGCCGTTCCCGGCCCTGAGCCCAGATCAAGCACGGTCTCCATCGCCATACCGGCATCGGACCCTACACCGTTATCGCACACTAAAGCGTCGCCGGATTGCGCCATAAGCTGCCGTTTTGCCTCCCTCAGGGCCTGCACCAGCGCCGCGAAAGTTGCGGGCATGCGGACCAGCAGATAAGCCAGGCGCTCGTCTTCGCTTCGAATTGCCGCTGCTGGCGTCACGACGCTTCGGTAGCGATCAGTCAGGCTTGCCGCCGCAAGCCGCAGGCGCTGCGGAGACACCGTTCGCGACAGCCGTTCGATTGCTTCCGGCAGCTTGGATGGTAGTTTCATTGTCTCTAACCGACCCCAGTGTAAACGCACGTCAGTTCACGCCGGGGCAAAGTTGCCACATCCTGGGGACGGCTCTGGCCGAGAGTGGGGATTACCGACGCGGCCCGGTGCTGATCGCATCTTATCCCGGTGCTGAGCCATCTTAAACAGAAACGCTGAGACGCTTATCACCATGCGCGGTGCGCTTCTTCGCTATCACATTGGCCTGTGTTTCGCAGCGTGCGTGGCGCGTTGCAAAACACATCAAATCGTGATGCCGCTACGATTACCGGAAAACACTGCGGTCACGATCAGGAGTGACTGGTCTCACTTACCTAACCTCTTTTGAAAGCGCAACTTAGATGCGTAGGTGCTGGGCTGACAGGAAGCGCAAAGGAGCCGTGCCGCCGGTCGCGAAACCAGCGGAAAAGGAGCTCGCAGTATGGGACGCACGATTGAAATTACCGAACTGATCCTGAGGGATGCTCACCAGAGTTTGCTGGCGACCCGAATGGCGATGGAAGACATGATCCCGGCCTGCGAAGACCTCGATAATGCCGGATTCTGGTCGCTGGAGTGCTGGGGTGGAGCGACTTTCGATTCCTGCATTCGTTTTCTCAACGAAGATCCCTGGGAACGTCTCCGTACCTTCCGTAAGTTGCTGCCCAAGACGCGCCTTCAGATGCTGCTTCGCGGTCAGAATCTGCTTGGCTATCGCCACTATGAAGACGGCGTGGTCGAGCGTTTTGTCGACAAGGCCGCCGACAACGGCATGGATGTGTTCCGTGTCTTCGACGCGCTCAACGACCTGCGCAACCTGCGCACCGCCATTCGGGCGGTCAAGAAGACGGGCAAGCACGCGCAAGGCACCATCTGCTACACCGTCAGCCCGGTGCACACGATCGAAGCCTTTGCCGAAATGGCGGAACAGTTGGTCGAGATAGGCTGCGATTCGATCTGCATCAAGGACATGGCGGCTTTGCTGAAGCCGCAGCCCGCCTACGATCTGGTCAAGAGCATCAAGAGGCGCTGTGGCGAGCAGACGCTGGTGCATGTTCACGTCCATGCCACCACCGGCGTCACATTGGTCTCGCTGATGAAGGCCATCGAAGCCGGATGCGACATCGTCGACACCGCCATCAGCTCGCTTTCGCTCGGCCCCGGACACAACCCTACGGAGAGCTTCGTCGAGATGCTGGAGGGCACCCCATACAACACCCGGCTCGATATGGCGAGGCTGCTCAGGGTGAAGCACTACTTCGCCAAGGTGCGTCCACGCTATCGCGAGTTCCTGAGCGACATCAACGGTGTGGAAACAGAGATCTTCAAGAGCCAGATTCCGGGCGGCATGATCTCCAACATGGAGAGCCAGCTCAAGCAGCAGGGAGCGGGCGATCGCCTGCAGGAAGTGCTCGAAGAGGTACCCCGCGTGCGGCGCGACGCCGGCTATCCTCCACTGGTCACTCCTTCCAGTCAAATCACGGGGTCGCAGGCGGTATTCAATGTGCTGATGGGCAAATACAAGGTGCTCACCGGAGAATTCGCCGACCTCATGCTCGGCTATTACGGCAGCACCTTGGGCGAGAAGAACCCGGAGGTCCTTAAACTCGCCGAGGCGCACGCCAAAAAGCCGCCGATCACCTCCCGTCCGGCGGATTTGCTGAAGCCGGAATGGGAGGCGCTGCGGGCGCAGGCCCTGGCCCTGGAAGGTTGCAACGGCAGCGATGAGGATGTGCTCACCTACGCGATGTTTCCCCAGGTGGCGCCAAAGTTTTTTACCGCCCGCCATCAGGGACCCAAAAATCTGGGCAAAGACCCCGTTAAAGCTGCACCCGAAACTGCCCCAGCGGTGGGCGCGGCGCCTTCGAGCAGCTTAACTCACCCCCAGAACTACGTCGTGACGCTGAACGGGAAAGAGCACAGAGTTACGGTTGCGCCGGCTAACTAGGCAGGGTTTGTTTTCACACCGTACGAGTTCAACGAAGGATTGGCCGAATCGATTGGAGAAACCATGGCCACGCAAAGCACTGAGCAGCTACAAAAAACAATGGACGAGCGAATTGCCGAGCTGCGAGCCCGGCGTGAGCAGACACAGCTCGGCGGCGGCAAAACCCGCATCGAAAAGCAGCACAAGAGCGGTAAACTCAGCGCCCGCGAGCGCATCGACGGGCTCGTCGACGCCGACAGCTTCCAGGAGATCGGCCTTTTCGCCGAGCATCGCGCCACGCTCTTCGGAATGGCGCAAAAGGAAATGCCCGCCGATGGCGTGGTAACCGGCTGTGCCACCATCGACCGTCGGCTTGTCCACCTTGCCAGTCAGGATTTCACCGTCGCCGGCGGCGCCGCGGGCGAAGTCCATTGCGACAAGATCGCCGACATGATGGAAATGTCGATGAAGACCGGCAGCCCCTTCGTCTTCATCAATGATTCGGGTGGCGCGCGCGTGCAGGAGGGCATCGATAGTCTCTCCGGTTACGGCCGTGTTTTCTATCGCAACGTGATGCTGTCAGGCACGGTGCCGCAGATTTCGATCATCTGCGGTCCCTGCGCCGGCGGTGCGGCCTACAGTCCGGCACTGACGGATTTCATCATCCAGACCCGCAATGCGCAGATGTTTATCACCGGACCGCAGGTCATCAAGCAGGTGACCGGCGAGGTGGTGACGGCCGAGGAACTGGGCGGGCCACAGGCGCAGATGAACACTTCGGGCGTGGTGCATCTGGTGGCCGCGAACGACGAAGAGGCGCTCTACCTTTGCCGCCGGCTGCTCAGTTTTTTGCCTTCGAACAACCTGGAGGACCCGCCGCACCTCCCCTTCGACATGCCGTTGGAGGACGATCCGGAACTGGGCAACCTGTTGCCGGTGGAAAACAAGGTCGGCTACGACATGCGCGGCATCGTCACCCGCGTGCTCGACCACCAGGATTTCCTCGAGATTCAGCCCGGCTTCGCGCCCAACATTGTGGTGGGATTCGGACGGATTCAGGGGCGCTCGGTGGGGGTTGTCGGAAACCAGCCCTCGGTGCTGGCTGGGGCGCTCGACATCAACGCCTCCGACAAGGCGGCGCGATTCATTCGCTTCTGCAACGCCTTCAATGTTCCCTTGGTGACATTCGTTGACGTCCCCGGTTTTCTGCCCGGTGTGCAGCAGGAGTATGGCGGAATCATTCGTCACGGGGCCAAGATGCTGTTTGCCTATTCGGCTACGACCGTGCCGAAAGTTACCGTCATTGTGCGCAAGGCTTACGGCGGCGCCTATCTGGCAATGTGCGGCAAGGATCTCGGAGCCGACCGCGTGCTGGCCTGGCCTACGGCGGAAATCGCCGTCATGGGCGCCGAGGGCGCGGCTGAGATCGTCTTTCGCCGCGAAATCGATGCCGCCCAGGATAAAGTGGCCCGGCGCAAGGAGCTGATCGAACTCTATCGCAACACCTTCGCAACCCCCTTCGTAGCCGCCGGACGCCGGCTGGTGGACGATATTATCGAGCCGTCGCAAACCCGGCGTCTGCTGACGCGCGTGCTGGAGTCGCTGCACCACAAACGCGAGTTGCGTCCGCCCAAGAAGCACGGACTGATTCCGCTTTAGGGCGAATGGAGGATTTGATGGAAGAGCAAGATTCAGAGCGAGATTCAAAGACCGGCAAATCTCCCTTGCGGCTCATTTTGCAGGGTAGTGCTTTGGTCGCGGGCTGGTTGGTGACTCACCTCAGCTATCGCCGCGCGCTTCGCCAGGAAGTCGAGGAGTTGAGAGGCGAACTGAGGCAGCAACTGCGGCGCCTGACCGAGTTGGAGATGGCGCTTTCGAGAACGGCAGGGAAGACGACGGACATGGCGGAACCCATAGCGCCTGCCGTCGCTCCGGAGGCAGGCGACGAGATCACGCCGGAACGGATGGCCGTCATCGCTGCCGTCGTCACCGCGTTCCTGGGCAGGAAAGTGAGAATCCATCAGGCGCGCCTGGTGAATCCCGAAGTGGTGAGTCCCTGGGCGCAGCAGGGACGCGTTTTCGTGCAGGCTTCGCATGCTCTTTCGCGGCACTGACCGTGCCCGGGAGCGGGTTGGGGTTTGAAAGGAGTGCTCTACCTTGAAGCTACAGATTGCGATTGATGGCAAAAAATATGAAGTGGAGGTTGAGATCGCCGAGGACGATACCCAACCCCGGATGTACCCGGCGTACGTGCCGCCGCAGTCCTCGACTGCTGACGGTGCGCCGCTTGCTCCGGCTGCGGGCCCCAGACCGTTACCGGTGGGCACGGAAGTGGTTGCCGATGAGTCCAAGGTATGTCGCAGTCCCATTGCCGGAGTTGTCATCCGCTGCAATGCACAGATTGGACAGCAAATTCAGCCCAACGATCTGCTGCTGGTGGTCGAAGCCATGAAGATGGAAACCAATGTCACCGCGCCCCTGGCAGGCACGGTCAAGAACATCAGGGTGAAACCGGGCGACGCCGTTCAGGTCGGACTGGTGCTGGTCGAGTTCGAGTAGGCAAACAGCGCCGGGCCCGGGTGCACGGTTGTGCCTGATTCGGCGGTGCCCCGTGTTCAATGGTAAGATTCGCTGCTGACGACGCCCGCGCGGTTGCCTTCGCATGCAACAGGGCGGTATTCAGCAACAGAGGAGATGGTCATGAGTCACGCTCAACCGGCCAACACCTTTAACCAGGAACTGCTGAAAGTTCCCGGGTTTCTTTTTTTCGATCACATTGCCGTCGCGGTTCGCTCGGGCGAGTTGGACAAGCAGGTCGCGGCATATCAACTGCTCGGGTTCCGCGAGGTTCACCGTGAAGAAGTGTATGGCGGCGACCAAGTGCGCGAGGCATTGCTGCAAGTCGGCGACGGACCGAACATGATTCAGATCATCGAACCGCTCAACGAGACCTCGCCGGTGCAGAAGTTCATCGACAAGAATGGCGGGCGAGGCGGTTTGACTCACCTGGCCTTCCGTGTGCGCAACGCCAAAGCGGCGTACGATTATATGCAGGGGGCGGGGTTCAACCTTATCGACAAGGCTCCGCGCCCGGGCTCGCGCGGAACCAAGGTATTTTTTGTCCACCCGAAATCGCATAGCGAAACCCCGTTCGGGTTCCTGATCGAGGTGGTTGAAGATCCCAACCAGCACTGACCGCAGTGCCAGAATTGAGCAGCGGCTATGCCACAAGACAACGGCTTAAAGCTGAAAAAAGATTTTGCTCCGGTGACTACCGCGGAGTGGAGCGAGGCCGTCCGCCAAGACCTCAAGGGCGCCGAGCCATCCAAGTTGCTCTGGAAAACGGATGAAGGAATTACCGTTAAGCCCTTCTATCGCGCCGAAGACCTGAAGGACTTGCAGTACCAGCTCGACAGCGCCCCGGGCGAATTTCCGTACGTGCGCGGCACGGGCACGGCCAACGACTGGTCCATCCGGCAAACCATCGACGTGGCCGACCCGGCGCAGGCCAATGCGGCCGCTCGCCAGGCGCTTGCGGCCGGAGCAGAATCGATCGCCTTTGAAATCCTGCCCGAGGGCGCGGTCCTGCGCGGCGTAGCCGTGCAGAGCGCCGAAGACATGCGGCGGCTGATCAAGGGCCTCAGTGGCGTCCCGCTTTCGTTTCGCGCGCACCAGGCGTCGCGGGCCATCCTCGTACTCTATCTTGCCGAGCTGAAAGAGTCGGCCAGTGTTGCCGGCTCCATCGATTTCGACCCGCTTGGCGACCTGCTACTGGAAGGCGCAAGTTCGCGCGGTCCGCAGGAGATTTTCGACAATGCAGTCGAGATTCTGAACTTCGCCGCCGGCAAGGCGCCTCTGCTGCGAACCCTCGCGGTTCGCGCCGGGCAGTTTACGGAGGCGGGCGGCACCGTCGTCCATGAGCTTGCCTTTGCGCTCGCCACGGGGGTTGAGTATCTTTCCGAGCTCACGCAGCGCGGGCTCGGCGTCGATGAAATCTGCTCGAAAATCTTCTTCGTGTTTGCCGCCGGTTCCAACTACTTCTTCCAGATAGCGAAGCTGCGCGCCTTCCGCATGATGTGGGCGCAGGCGGTCGCGCAGTTTAAGCCGAAGCAGGCAGGCTCGTCCAAGGCGACGGTGGAAAGTGTCACCGCGCGCTGGGAAATCACGGCTTACGCCGCGCACAACAATTTGCTGCGAGGCACCACCGAAGCGATGTCGGCCGCCATCGGCGGTTGCGACAGCATCGAAGTGGTGCCATTCGACGCCGCCTGCAAACCCTCCCGCGATTTCTCCCGCCGCTTGGCGCGTAACACCCAGGTCATTCTCAAGCAGGAAGCCTATTTGGATCGCGTCGCCGATCCCGCCGGTGGCTCTTACTATGTGGAAGCGCTGACCGACTCGCTGGCGCGTGAGGCATGGAAGCTCTTCCAGGAGGTGGAAGCCAAAGGCGGGATGCTCAAAGCCATGCAGGCGGGTTTCGTGCAGCAGGAGATTGCCAACTCCCGCCGGCAGAAGGACGAAGCCATCGCGGCGCGCCGCCGTAACCTGCTGGGAACCAATCAATACCCGGACCCGGACGAGCAAGTGCTCGATGCGCTTGATCGCAACGGCAATGTCACCGCCTTGCGCACCTCTGCCGCCAAGCCGGCTTCCTCGCCTGTCGAGTTGGCGCGTCAGTTCGCCGATGGACTGACGCTGGGCGATTGCCTGGCGCCGGGCGCGGCGGTGTTTACTGTTGAAAAGCTCACGCCTTACCGCGGGGCCGAGCCCTTTGAAGCCCTGCGGTTGCGTACGGAGCGGCATGCCGCCAAGACCGGCCGCCGCCCGCGTGTGCTTCTGCTGGAGTATGGCGACGTAAAGATGCGCAAAGCCCGCGTGGCCTTCAGCATGAACTTCTTTGCCGCCGCAGGTTTCGAGATCGTCCCGGCCGTCGCCGAAGCCGATCCCGCCGCTGCCGCCGAAGTCATCGCGGAGCGGAAGCCCGACCTGGTTGTGCTATGCAGCGCGGATCAGCAATACCCGCCCATGGCGCGGCCACTGATCGAAAAACTGCGGCAGTCCAAAGCGGTCCCGGTGATCGTGGCCGGGTACCCCAAGGATGACATCGAACAACTTCAACGGGATGGAGTCGCCGATTTCATCCACGTTCGCAGCAACGCGCTGCAGGTGTTGACGCACTGGCAGCAGCAGTTCTGCCCCAGCAAGCCGACAACGGGCTCGCCGGGGACCCCAACGAAGTGAGGGATTAACAGCATGCGGCCTGATTTCAGCAGAATCGAGTTCCAACCGAAGGCCAACGGTGGTTCGCGTGCCTCGTTCGGTTCGGTCGCATCCGAGCGCGAGGCGGGCGCCCGCGTCTGGCTCACCCCGGAACATATCGAGGTTCCGGGATTCTTTAGCCGCAAGGTGCTGGAAGGCATGGAGCACCTCGAATATGCCGCCGGCATTCCGCCATTCTTGCGCGGCCCTTACTCGACGATGTACATCACACGGCCGTGGACGATACGCCAATATGCCGGCTTCTCCACGGCTGAGGAGTCGAACGCTTTTTACCGTCGCAATCTTGCCGCCGGCCAGAAGGGACTCTCGATTGCTTTCGACCTGCCAACGCATCGCGGTTACGACAGCGATCACGAACGCGTGCCCGGCGATGTGGGCAAGGCCGGCGTTGCCATCGACTCGGTTCTCGACATGAAGATCCTCTTCGGCCAGATCCCGCTGGATCAAATGTCGGTGTCGATGACCATGAACGGCGCGGTGCTGCCCATCATGGCCTTCTACATCGTGGCAGCCGAAGAGCAGGGCGTGCCGCCGGCGAGGTTGAGCGGAACCATCCAGAACGACGTCCTCAAGGAATTCATGGTCCGCAACACCTACATTTATCCGCCCGCGGCTTCGATTCGGATTATCGGCGACATCTTCCGCTTCTGCTCGGAGAACATGCCGAAGTTCAACTGCATCAGCGTGAGCGGTTACCACATGCAGGAAGCCGGGGCCACCGCCGACATCGAGCTGGCCTACACGCTCGCCGACGGAGTTGAATACCTGCGCACCGGCGTTAAGGCCGGTCTTTCGGTCGATGACTTTGCGCCGCGCATTTCCTTCTTCTGGGCGATTGGCATGAACCATTTCATGGAGATCGCCAAAATGCGTGCCGCGCGCGTGCTTTGGGCCAAGCTGGTCAAGCAGTTTGAACCCAAGAACGTGAAATCCCTGGCGCTGCGCACGCACTGCCAGACCTCCGGCTGGAGCCTGGCCGCGCAGGACCCGTATAACAACGTGATCCGCACTTGCGTGGAGGCCATGGCCGCGGCCCTGGGGCACACCCAGTCGCTGCATACGAATTCGCTGGACGAAGCCATCGCGCTGCCGACGGATTTCTCCGCCCGCATCGCACGCAACACGCAGCTCTACCTCCAGCAGGAAACCGAGATCACGCGCGTCGTCGATCCCTGGGCCGGCTCCTACTATGTCGAAAAACTCACCCATGAGCTGATTCACCGCGGCTGGGCGCTCATCAGCGAAGTGGAGGAACTCGGCGGCATGGTGAAGGCCATCGAGGCGGGCATTCCCAAGATGCGCATCGAGGAAGCCGCCGCCCGCAAGCAGGCTCGCATCGACGCCGGCGTGGACACCATCGTCGGAGTCAACGCCTACAGGCTCGAAAAGGAAGCCCCGCTCGCCACCCTCGAAGTCGACAACAGCGCCGTTCGCGAGGCCCAGATACGGCGGCTCGAAAAGATGAAGGCGGAGCGCAACGCGGGCGAGGTCGAGTGCGCACTCGCGGCGCTGACCGAATGCGCGCGCACGGGCGAGGGAAACCTGTTGGCGCTGGCCGTCGATGCGGCTCGCAAACGCGCCACCCTGGGCGAAATTTCATACGCGCTGGAGAAGGTCTATGGCCGCTATCAGGCGGTCATCCGTTCCATCTCCGGCGTCTACTCGGCGGAGAGCCAAATGGACAAGGAATTTCAGAACGCACGCCACATGACCGACGAGTTCGCCAAACAGGAGGGCCGCCGTCCGCGAATTCTGGTGGCCAAGATGGGGCAGGACGGCCACGACCGCGGCGCCAAGGTCATCTCTACGGCGTTCGCCGACCTCGGCTTTGACGTCGATATCGGACCGCTCTTCCAGACGCCCCGCGAGGTGGCGCGCCACGCCGTTGAAAACGACGTTCATGTGCTCGGGGTCTCCACCCTCGCCGGCAGTCACAAGACGCTTGTCCCGCAGGTCATCGAGGAACTCAAGACGCTGGGCCGCGAAGACATTCTCGTCGTCGTCGGCGGCGTCATTCCGCCGCAGGACTTCCAGTTCCTCTACGATGCCGGAGCAGCCGGTGTCTTCGGTCCCGGCACCATCATTCCGGTTGCGGCCCAGAAGATTCTGCGCGTACTGATCAGCGCCGCGGTGGAAGACAAGGTGTAGGTGCATCGCCGTCCCGGCGAGATAAATCCAGGCCTAATGCCCTCGGCGGGTGCCCCCCATCTGCCGCAGTTAGCAGATGTGGGAGTTGCTCCGGGATACACCTATTCTGAAACCGCTCCACGGGGTAAACTCTGAGCCGGAGTTTCCTTGCGCAACGCGAATAGCCGGAAACTGGTCGGGGAGGGATCGCAGCATGTACCGCAGCAAGAAGATTCTAGGCAAGCCCGAGTGGTGTTTTAACCGCAGCGTCTTCAAATCCCTTGGTTACTCGAACGACGACTTGGACAAGCCGATCATTGGCATCGCCAACGCCTGGAATGAACTGGTGCCGGGACACGCCAATCTGCGGCAGGTGGCGGAATGGGTTCGCAAAGGCATTTATAAGTCGGGCGGAACGGTGGCAGAGTTCGGCGTGATCGGCGCTTGCGACGGCACGGCTCAGGGAAACGTGGGCATGCACTTCATCTTGCCGTCGAGGGACCTGATCGCCAACGACATCGAAGTAATGGTCGAGGCCCATCAATTGGATGCGATCGTGTTGCTGGGATCGTGCGACAAGATTGTCCCCGGCATGCTGATGGCGGCCGCACGGCTGGACATTCCCGCAATCTTTTTGGCTGGCGGCCCGATGTTGGGCGGCGTCGTCTTCGACAACCGCAAGTCGGATCTGACGACCATGTCGGAAGCCCTGGGCATGCTGAAAAACCAAGCCATCAGCGAAGAGACTTACGAAGGCCTGGAAGATCTCTGCGGGCCGACCTGCGGCTCCTGCGCGTTTCTGGGAACGGCCAACACGATGTGCTGTCTTGCCGAAGCGCTTGGGATGTCCCTTCCCGGCTCGGCCTTGATTCCGGCGGTCTACGCCGACAGGCTCAGGATCGCGGAAGAAACCGGCAAGGCGATCGTCAATCTGGCAAAGAGCGAGGTGAAGGCGAAGGACATCATTACCCTGGAGTCGTTGCGCAATGCGGTGCGCGTGCTGATGGCAATCGGCGGGTCGACGAACGCCATCCTGCACCTTACGGCGGTGGCGGCGGAGATCGGAATAGCCGCCCAAGAGATGATGGATGTCTACGATTGCTGCAGCGAAACCACGCCGCAGGTGGCCAAGGTCAATCCAGCGTCGAAATACGACATGGAGGACTTCTACAAAGCCGGCGGCATCCCCCAGGTCATGCAGGAGATCAAATCTTTGCTTCACCTTGAGTGCCGCACGGTCACCGGCGCCACTACGGGTGAGGACCTCGCAGGATTCCGGGGGCAGTTCCCGGTGAATCGCGAGGTCATCAAGACCATGAGCGAGCCCTTCAACGCGCTCAAGGGATTGGCCATCTTGAAGGGCAATTTAGCGCCTGACACAGCGGTGACCAAGCCTGCCGCCATCGATCCTTCGATGTGGAAGTTCACCGGGCTGGCGCGCGTATTCGATTCCGAGGAGCAGGCCGAAGCCGCCATACTGGCGGGAAAAATCAGGGAAGGCGATGTGGTCGTGATTCGCTACGAAGGCCCGAAGGGCGGCCCGGGCATGCGCGAAATGTACAAGGCCATGAAGTACATCTACGGCATGGGACTGGCGAAAAAGACCGCTCTGATTACCGATGGCCGGTTCTCCGGGACCAACAATGGATGTTTCGTCGGACACATCTCACCGGAAGCCGCCGAAGGCGGACCACTGGCGATTGTCGCGGACGGCGATACAATTACCATCGACATTCCGGGTAAGGTTTTGCAGTTGCATGTGAGCGAGAAGGAAATCGCCTCTCGCTTGAAAACCTGGAAAAGACCGGCGCCCAAGTTCACCAAAGGGTATCTGGGCCTATACACGAAATTGGCATCGTCGGCTGCCAGCGGAGCGATCCTGCGGATGGAGTAGCGCCGGCGATGAATGCTTCGCGCGTTCAAGCAGGGCGTTCCGGGTTTCACTTGATAGCTTCGGGATACACTTATTCGGGAACGGAGTTTTCGATTGTCCCCTGGGGATGAAACTCTTTTCATTCGGCCCGGCGTCGAGCCGCCTGAGGACATCAGGTCCACGGGGGTGCGCCGTCGCCGTCGCCTGACGCTTTCCGAGTGCGTCGAAGGCATTGTTCGCGGCGATCGCATCGTGCTCGCCCGCGCCATCACGCTCATTGAAAGCTTCCGCGGCGAAGACGCTGAATTGGCGCAGCAAATCATCGATGCCTGCCTGCCCAGGTCGGGCAATTCCATTCGCGTCGGCATCACCGGCGTCCCCGGGGCGGGCAAGAGCACCTTCATCGAGGCGCTGGGAAATGTTCTGATCGCCAAGGGAAACCGCGTCGCGGTGCTCGCCGTCGATCCCAGCAGCGAGCGCTCGGGCGGCAGCATCCTCGCCGACAAAACCCGCATGGAGCAGCTCGCCAACAGCGAAATGGCATTCATACGCCCTTCGCCCGCGGGCGGCTCGCTCGGCGGGGTTGCCCGTCGCACCCGCGAGACCATGATCCTCTGCGAGGCTGCGGGCTTTCGTACCGTGCTCATCGAAACCGTGGGCGTCGGCCAGTCGGAGACGCTGGTTCACGGCATGGTCGACTTTTTTCTGCTGCTCATGATCTCCGGCGCCGGCGACGAACTCCAGGGCATCAAGCGCGGCATCATCGAGATGGCCGACCTGCTCGCCATTAACAAAGCCGATGGCGATAACGTCAGAGCCGCCGATCGTGCCAAGCGCGAATTGGCGCAGGCTTTGCACCTGTTTCCGGCGCGCGAAACCGGTTGGACGCCGCAGGCCGTTACCTGCTCGGCCGTCACCGGCGAAGGCATCTCCGATGTCTGGGATGTGGTGCTGCACCATCGCGCGCAGATGCAGGCGAGCGGCTGGTTCGACCAGAACCGCCGACAGCAGCGGCAAACCTGGCTGCGGGAAGCGGTGCGCAATCAGTTGCTCGAACAGTTTCGGCACGACGAGCGCGTCAAAGCCGCTCTGCCGGAGATCGAACAGAGCGTGCGGGAAGGCGGACTCTCACCGACGCGCGCCGCCAAAGTGCTGATCGAAAAATTCAGGGGTAAATAGGGCAGATTAGAGATGTTTCACTACTGGTGCTTAGAAGGGGCATGGCTTTACAGGCTACTGAAAAACTGTTCTCTCCGAGGTGTCATCCTGAGCGCAGCCGGGGTCCCCGGCAACGGCCGCTTTTGCCGTTGCTGGGGTGGAGGAGCGAAGGATCTGCTGTTTGCGCGTGCTGCAGATAAAGCAGATCCTTCGGTTGCGCAAAATCGGCGCGACCTCAGGATGACACTTCTGCGAGTTAACGCGCGGATTACACTCGTCCCCGGAGGCCGCATGACTGACTCCAGGCCTTACCAGCCAAAAATCGTTTTCTTCGGACTCTTTTGCCTACTCGTTTTACTCGCATCCTGCACGTCAAAGCCGACGGCGCCGAAGGATGTCCGGCGCTATCCCATCGAGGGAAAGTCCTCGCCGTCGACCAACCGAAAAAGGAGATCACGCTGCAACACAAGGAAATTCCTGGCTACATGGCGGCCATGACCATGCCGTTCCGTGTTCAAGACGACTGGGTCTTCAACGTCGCGCGGCCGGGAGATGAGTTGCACGGGACGCTGGCCGTGGGCGCCGACCGGGCCTATATCACCGAAGTTTCCATCAACCAGAACGCTGCGGCGGCAGCCGGCAGTTCGACTTCGTAGGCGCACTTGCCGGAGGTCGGCGAAGCGCTGCCCGACTTCTCGTTCGTGGATCAGAATGGCCGTCGCGTGCACCTTCATCAGTTCCGTGGAAAGCCTCTGTTGCTGACCTTCATCTACACCCGCTGTCCGCTGCCGGACTTCTGCATCCGCATGAGTAACAACTTCGGACAGCTTGCCAAAAACCTGAAACAGGGAGCACCTGCTGTTTATGGCCGGTTGCAGCTACTCAGTATCAGTATCGATCCGGAATACGACAAGCCCGCCGTCCTGATGCGCTATGGGAAGGCGTACGCCGGCGACATCGATCCAAAGTTCGAGCACTGGCGATTCGTCTCCGGCACAACCGCCGAGACCCGCAAGGCCGCCGACTTTTTTGGCCTCACCTACGTGCCTGAAAATGGCCAGATCGTCCACTCGCTGCGCACCGTGCTGGTTGCGCCCGACGGCAAGATCGCGGCGCAATACGGGGGGAACGACTGGACACCCGGCGAGGTTGAGGCTGAGCTGAAAAAGCTCTGAGCAGTGGCTCGCCTCGGGCGGGTGGTTCGATTGGTGCCCCACGTTCGCCAGTTTTTGGCTAACGTGGGGTAGTTTCCGCTGGTCCCGCCTTCGAGCCGATTGGGAAGCACCAAGGCTGGTTGCAAACACCGCCAGGCTCTAAGGGAATCGTGCGCCGCCGGTTGTGGAATAATGGTCGTGCCGGTAGTGACGAGGGGCCGATCAGCATGGAAGAGCGTGAATTTTACGACGAGCGGCAGGAAACCAAAAAGACCACTCTGACTTGTCCGCATTGCCGTCAGAGCGCCGAGTACGATCTCTCTTGGATGGTGCGTACCAAAAGGCGCAATCTGCCGCCACGCGCCGACGAGCGCGACCGCGCCAGGTTTGCCAAGGCCCGCTCCTACATGGTGCGGCGGGAGGACTTGATCGGCTGCAAGAATGTTCGCTGCCGCAAACGCTTTGAAGTTTCCGGTGTGCAGTCGGTCGCGTTTTTGGATTAGCCTGCGAGTTTCATCCGTTCGCCGCGCCGACGGACACGGCTTTTGAGAGTTGCTCTGCTTTTCGGTATACTCGTCCGTTCGCGGTCCGTGCCATCGGCGGGCCTGTTTTCCATTTCTTTCTGTCATTCGACCTGTTCCGGCGGAGCTGCCCATGGTGAGTTTTTGGGCTGCCATTCTCGCCGGAGCCAGCGGAGAGAGGTGCTCGGTTGAAAATCCTGGTTTGCATTAAACAGGTGCCGCAAAAGGATGTTCCACTGAAGTTGAACGAGAGTGGCACGTGGATTCGCGACGACGTGTCGTATGAAGTGAACGAACCCGATGCCTATGCGCTGGAAGAGGCATTGCGCCAGCGCGAGAAGCACGGCGGCGAAGTTGTCGTCATCACCGCCGGACCGGCGCGCGCTATGCAGGTTTTGCGCGAGGCCTTAGCCAAAGGCGCTAACCGCGCCATTCACCTGGAGGATGACCGCTTCGTCACCCTCGACGCCTTGAACCTTGCCAAGGCCCTGGCCGCGGCCGTCAAGGACGAGCAGTTCGACCTCATCTTCACCGGATTGCAGTCTGACGATTACGGCTTCGCGCAGACAGGCGTGTTGCTGGCCGAATTGCTCGGCATGGCCGCATGCAACCATCATCATGCAGATTGAAAAAAAGGATGGCGGCATTCGCGTCAAGCGGGAATTGGAGAGCGGTTTCTTCCAGTTTGTCGATATGCCGCTGCCTGCGGTGCTCACCATTCAGTCCGGTATCAACAAGCTGAGGTATGCGACGCTGATCGGCATCAAGCAGGCCAAGACCAAGCCTTTGCGCAAGGTGACGTGGGACGAGGTCAGCTCCGTGGTTGGCGACAGCCTGCAAAAGGTGGAGCGTCTTTACGTGCCGCAGAAGTCAAAGACGACCGAATACCTCGAGGGCTCGCCGGCCGACATCGCCAAGAAGCTGGTCGACAAGCTGCGCAACGAAGTTCGCGTGCTGTAAATGGCGGTCGCCGGCGAGGCTGCTGCTTTCCTCCTGGAGGTGATGGCATCTAAAAGCCAGGAGAAGCAACATGCAGGAGACGATCAGGAATTACGATGCCAAAATGGCCGCCCAGCGTCGCGGCTCGGTTGCGCTGGCCGTCGGATGGACGCTGCTTGCAATGGCGATGATTGTTGGGATCTACGTGAGCCAGGACATTCGAGAGGGTACGCGCTTCTTCGTCAATTACGCGGGAGTGCTGGCTTTGCTCGGACTGATGAGTATTGGCTACGGCAATCGTTTGCGCCATTGGGGCGGCTAGACGGATCGTCGTTTCTCGTTGCACGTTTCACGAACACAAACCCCGTACTCGTGAAACGTGCAACTTTCAACGTGAAACGGATTTGGTCGGAGTCCGCGTATGACTATCGTGGAGAGTCCTGAACAGAAGCGGGAAACGGCAACCAGCATCATGATCATTGGTTGGATTTGCTGGGGATTTGCCTTGCTGGTCACGTTTTTCAGTCCAGCGGCCATCCGTCTGGGGCGGCTGGGAATTGTCTACACGGCTGTCGCTCTGGCCGTAGCGGGACTGGTGCTGAATATCATCGGTTATCGCCTGCACTCGCGGGCGCGCCTGCCGGGCACGAAGAGTTAAGGGAGAGAGATGGATACGATTCTGGTCGTTGTCGAACAGCGTGAAGGCAAACTGAACCGCGTCTCCTGGGAGACGCTTACTGGAGCGCAGGCCATCGCGGCGCAGACCGGCTGGACCGTTGAGGCCGCCGTCGTCGGCAACAACGTCGGCGCTATCGCCGGCGAAGTCGCGGCCAAAAAGGTCGCCAAGGTCTACGCCATCGAGAGCGAAAAGCTCGCCCGTTACACGCCCGACGGCTTTGCCGCGGCGCTCAAGGACTTCATCCAGCAGCGCCAGCCCAAGCTCGTGCTGCTGCCGCACACCTACCAGGTGCGCGACTTCGCTCCCAAGCTCGCCACTTCGCTCGGCGCGCCGCTGGTTCCCGACTGCATCGGGTTCAAGTACGAAGACGGCAGGCTGCTGTTCACCCGGCAGATGTTCCAGGGCAAGTTCGCCGCCGATGTCTCGCTGGCCGGCGGCGGGCCCTGGTTCGCCAGCTTCCAGACCGGAGCGTTTCGCGCCGACCAGGTGCAGGAGGGCGCATCGGCCGCTCCGGTTGAGACCGTGCAGGCGCAGATCGCCGATGGCGTGATTCGCACCCAACCGGAGGCGCCGTTCAAGGAAGCCAAGCAGGCGGTCGACCTTACGCAGGCCGAGATCATCGTCTCCGTGGGCCGCGGCATCAAGGAGCAGAAGAACATTGAGATGGCGCAGAAGCTGGCCGATGCGCTGGGCGGCGAAATCGCCGCGTCGCGTCCCATCTGCGACTCCGGCTGGCTGCCCATGGAGCGCCAGGTCGGCTCGTCCGGCCAGACCGTCGCGCCCAAGCTCTATCTCGCGCTCGGCATCAGCGGCGCCATCCAGCACATTGTCGGCATGAAGGGCTCGCGCACCATCATCGCCATCAACAAGGACAGCGAAGCGCCGATCTTCGAGGTCGCCGATGTCGGCATCGTCGGCAACCTGTTTGACATCGTGCCGCCGCTGATCGAAGAAGTGAAGAAAGCGAAGGGGTATAGCCGGAGATCCGCGAAAGGATTGTTCCATAAGGCTTACAGCTCATGATCGTCATCCGCGCGTCGAACAAAAGCTACTGAATCAGCTTTTGCAACTTGCAAAGCGCTCGAGACACTGATTGGAAACTTCCGAAACCTGAGAACTCTATGATCTTCCGCAAGCATTCCGAGTCGAGCACCCGCAGATGGAAGCCGACGTCACCATCGTCGGCGGCGGACCCGCCGGGATGGCCTGCGCGCTGCGTCTTTCGCAACTCATCGACGCGCACAATGCCGCGCATCCCGAGCGCAGCTCTCGAAGGAAAACATCTACGTGCTGGAGAAGGCGCGCGAGATCGGCCAGCACTCGCTCAGCGGCGCGCTGCTCGATCCGCGCTCGATGGACGAGTTGCTGCCCGGCTGGAAAGACGAAGCGCCCATCGAAGTCGAAGTGACAAGCGAGGCCGTCTACTTCCTGACCCGCAAGTCGAAGTTCAAAGCTCCCATCACGCCGCCTCCGCTGCGCGATCACGGCAACTACGTCATCTCGCTCAACCGCTTCGTCAAGTGGCTCGGCTCCAAGGTCGAGGAGACCGGCATCACCATCTTCAGCGGCTTTGCCGGCAGTGAGCTGTTGATCGAAGAGGGCAAGGTCGCCGGCGTGCGCACCGACGACAAGGGCGTCGACAAGCAGAACCAGCCCAAGGCAAATTTCGAGCCCGGATACGACCTGAAGTCGAAGATCCTGATTCTGGCCGAAGGCCCGCGCGGTTCGCTCACCAAGCAACTCGCCGAGCGCTTCGAACTCGACCGCGACCGCAATCCCATGACCTACGGCGTCGGCGTCAAAGAGCTGTGGGAGCTGCCCGCGGGACGCATCGGCCGCGGCGAGGTCATCTACACCATGGGCTGGCCGCTGACCTCCAGGGAGTACGGCGGCGCGTGGATTTACGGCGGCAAAGACAACGTCGTCTCGCTCGGCTTCGTCACCGGGCTCGACTACCCGGACCCGCGCACCGATCCGCAGCACGTGCTGCAATCCTTCAAGCAGCACCCCTTCGTTCGCAGCCTGCTCGAGGGCGGCAAGATGGTCCGCTACGGCGCCAAGACCCTGCCTTATGGCGGCTGGTGGGCGATGCCGCCGCTGGCGGGCGATGGCTGGATGATCGTCGGCGACTCGGCCGGCTTCCTCAATTCGCAGCGGCTCAAGGGCATTCACCTGGCCATCAAGAGCGGCATGCTGGCCGCGGAAACCGCTTTCGAGGCGCTCGATCGCCGGCAACTTCTCCGCCGCTCAACTGCTGGCGTTTCAAGGAAAAGGTGGACGCCAGCTGGATCAAGCAGGAGCTCTACCCGGTGCGCAACTTCCACCAGGGCTTCGAGCGCGGCCTGCTACAGGGATGCTGCCAACGCCGGCGCTGCAGCAGATCACCGGCGGCAGGGGCCTGATGCGAGCGCTACCCGGCCCACGCCGGACACGAGCGCATGCTGCCGCTCTGGCCGACGCGCATGGGCATGCGGACGAACCGCGAGCAGCTCCTCGGCTGGGCCAAGGGCGACGGCAAGCTCACCTTCGACAAGCTGACCGACCTCTATCACTCCGGCACGCGGCACGAGGAAGATCAGCCCGCGCACCTCGTCATTCACGATACCGAATCTGCAACACGCGCTGCACCCGCGAGTACGGCAATCCCTGCCAGTTCTTCTGTCCGGCCAACGTCTATGAGATGGTCGAGTCCGCCGGCTGTGCCCGGCAGCAAGGAAATCCACCTGAACCCCTCCAACTGCGTGCACTGCAAGACCTGCGACATCATGGACCCGTACGAGATCATTACCTGGGTTCCGCCCGAGGGCGGCGGCGGCCCGAACTACGACGGCATGTGAGGACCGCAAGAAGCTATTCTGGCGCGGAGTGGAGCCACCGTTAGTTTTTCAGCCGCTCATCTCCACTTGAAACTTGCCACCGAAAACTTCAGACTTCTTCTGTGCTGCTTTACTACATCACCGACCGCAACCAGTTCCCCGGCAGCAGTGTCGAGCGCCAGGCGCAACTTCTCGACCGCATCGCCCAGGCCGCCGCGGCCGGAGTTGATTGGATCCAGTTGCGCGAAAAAGATCTCGCCGCCCGCGCGCTCGCGCAGTTGGCCGAGGAAGCATTGCGCAGAATCGAGCCCCACCGTGACCGCACCAAACTGTTGATCAACTCGCGGCTTGACATTGCGCTGGCTGTCGGCGCCGACGGGGTACACCTCACGTCCGACGACCTCGCTGCCAGTGAGGCGCGCATGATTGCCGGGAAGGCCTGCGCCAGCCACTTTGAGACGCGAAACTTTCTTGTCGGCGTCTCTTGCCACGCAGCCTCCGAAGTGCGACTCGCAGCCGGGCACGGAGCCGACTGCGTAGTGCTGGCTCCGATCTTCGAAAAAATCCTGTTGACCCCGCCAGTGTCCTCGGCGCAGCCAGAAGCGGGCGAGGTTTCAAGGCTGCCAGGCATCGGATGCGAAGCTATCCGCGAGGCCAACCGCGATGTTGGCGTTCCGATATTAGCCTTGGGTGGGGTGAGCCTTTCCAACGCCGCTTCATGTCTCGCGGCGGGAGCAGCCGGAGTGGCTGCGATCCGTCTGTTTCAGCAAGGCGATCTGGCGGAGACCGTTCGCCGCTTGCGCGCCTTGGAAAAATAATCGGCGCGGACATAGACCAGTTTTCCAAATCCTGTGTGGAAGTCCCGTTACACGGCCCTGTCCGGAGTCAGCCAGCGCAACAGCAGTTGCAAGATCGCCAGCAGAAGCGCTCCCCAGAATGCCGGACTGAATCCCTGCACACTGAATCCCCTGACAAAGTGAGACGTAAATAGCAGCATCAGGGCGTTGATGACCAGCAGAAACACGCCGAACGTGAGGATCGTGAGCGGAAAGGTGAGGATCTTCAAAAACAGGCCCAGCGTGGCATTCACCAGCCCCATGACCAGCGCCGCCACCAGGGCGGGAACAAAGCCGCGCACGATGAATCCGGGAACAACATGCGACACAACCAGCAGCAGCAATGCGCTGGTGATCCAGTGAATCAGCATTCTCATGTTCTTATGCCGACGATCGAGCCCGAAGGCTGAATCGTCCGCCTTTCACCCCAACAAGCCAACAGCGGGCTTATTGGGGACCCCGCCTCCCCGGCCTACCACTTGATTTGATGCCGAACCTACCCCGATTTGGTATCCGCTTTGTGCCCGGGATCGGCGGCGATTCCGGCCGGATTTTTTGATTTTTCACCAAGCCTGGATCTTTGCTGCTCTGCCCGCAGCATGCGCTGGCGCCGCAACAGCCGCTCACTGGCGATCAGGGCGTGCAGATCGTATCCGTAGGGCCCTACGCCGCGGAATTTACGCTCGTCGAACAAGCGCATGATGCCGCAGTCCATGCAAACCTGGTAGGAAAAATCGCCGTGTTCGTCTTCTGCTCGGGCGGGCCAGCTCATATTGCCGTGCCAGCAGCCGCGCAGTATAAATGCGGCCGCCGACGCCAATCCCGCCAGCCCGATCCCCAAGGGGAAGACCCAGTGAATGCGACGGCGCTTGCGCACCGGTTCCTCCGGGCTGCCTTGTGCGACTTTGGTCTGGCTCTCCCCCTCGCCAGAACTTTTCATGTCTGCCTCCAGCTGCGCCGAGTAGCAACATAAGTCAGCGCCGAAGCAGTGGCAACGCTTGGACTCCTGCGCTGTCATGCCGGGCGCAGCGAAGCATCCCAAGAAACTGCCCACTTCCGCGCCACTCCGGGCCTTTGATAAAATCCTTCGGCCACGCCGCAGGCCCACGCCGTGATGGGATTCTTCGCTCCCTTCGGTAGCTCAGAATGACACCATTAAGAGTTATATTACGCGAGTTTCCAGGACACTGCGCCAGCGGCATCTCCCTGCCCTAAGCCTTGCTCTTGCCGAAGAGCCTGTCCAGCGCACAGCAATTATCGTCGAGGTTCGCCAGCGCCAGATAAAGCGCGATGGAGTAAATCATCTGGATCGATACCGTAACCCAGTCGCTGCGCATAGAGGTTCCGAACATCAGCGCGGCCATCAGCAGGCCGGCAATCGCCAGCGCCCAGCGCGTGAACAGCCCTAAAAAGATCAGCACGCCCAGGATCAGCTCCACGTAAGGCAGCACGAAGAGGAAGGCATGGACAAGACCCGGTGGCAGGGGCGTGCCGGCAAATGCCTTGGTGGTGCCGGCGGCAAAGCCTTCGACGCCGCCGCCAAGCATGCGGGCCAGGCCGTGGAACATAAAATTGGTCCCCAGCGCCAGCCGGAAGACCACATAAGCCAGAGTGCGATTGGAAGCCGAGCAACAAGCCATGGCGTACCTTCCTGAAACTCTTAGAATGGGACTTCAGCTAACCGATTGTGCCACAGATACTATCGCGACAGGCACAATTGCGCCACTCGGCTTTCAGCGAATTCAGCAGACCCTTGCTGAGGCGGGTGCCCCAGGTTCCGCGCCGCGCTGTTCGGCGCTAACCTGGGGTAGTTTCTTCTCGTGGGCTAGCGTCGGGGCCTGCGAAGGTAGAGGTGAGCCACCCGCCAACGTAAACGGAAACTTTTCACTTTCCGGTGCTTTTTCTAGCAACTCCGCCTTTCCAGTCCTACATCTACTCCATCCTGTGTTGCCGTTTACCAATTATGCAACAGCACGCACCCGCATAATTCGTCACCAGGCAATCAAGTTCACGCGCAAAACCAGTGAGAAACCATGCTACGACGCCTGGGCTGTTTTCTGTTCGTGGTCTCTTTTCTTTTGAGTGCCGCAAGCGCCTGGGCCCAGATGCCGCCCGCCGCCGACACCTTCATTTCGGCGTCTTCGCCGCACACTAACTACGGGACCAACCCCAGCCTGGCGGTGCAGTCCTCCGGCAGTACTGCATTCATCCGCTTCGATCTGTCGGCGCTGCCCGCGAGCGCGCAGGTAAACAAAGCGACGCTGCAGTTGTTCCTCACTGGCTATACGCACTCCGGAACCATCAGCGTCTACCCCGTGCTGGGTTCGTGGGCGGAGCTGACGCTCACCCACAACAACGCGCCCATCCTCGGGGCGACGCCGGTAGCCTCCGGCGTGGCGATCACCACGGCGAACAAGGAAAACTTCCTGTTAATCGACGTGACCAGCCTGGTGCAGGATTGGGTCAGCGGCGCGCAGACCAACTATGGACTCGCCATCACCGGCGCGGCGAGCGTTTCCGCATCGTTTGAAAGCAAAGAAAGCGAAGCTATGAGCCACCAGCCCGAGCTGCTGGTGGTCTTGGCCTCTTCCGGCGGCCCGCAAGGACCTCAGGGACCGCAGGGACCACAAGGACCTCAGGGAACGCAAGGGTCAACGGGGGCGACGGGGCCGCAGGGCTCGCAGGGTCCGCAGGGAACACAAGGTCCGCAGGGACCGACCGGAGCGACGGGGGCCACCGGCGCAACCGGACCGCAGGGAGCCGGCTATCAGGCGACCTCGACTAGTGCGCTGACCGTTGGTTCGGGCAGCATGACATTCGCCACGCAGGCGGGTCTGGCCTACACGGTGGGAGCGCGGGCGCGGGCGTCCAGCAACGGAGCACCAACCAATTACATGGAAGGATTGGTGACCTCGTACGCGGGCACCAGTCTGGTGGTGAATGTGGACACCACCGGGGGCAGCGGCACCTACTCGGACTGGGACATCAACCTGGCGGGCAATGTGGGTGCCACGGGTGCGGCAGGCGCGCAGGGACCTGCCGGGGCAACGGGAGCAACCGGATCACAAGGCCCGCAGGGACCGACGGGCGCAACTGGAGCCACTGGCGCAACCGGCGCGACGGGCGCAGCCGGGGCAACCGGCGCAACCGGACCGCAGGGAGCTGGCTATCTGGCGACCTCGACCAGTGCGCTGACCGTTGCTTCGGGCAGCATGACATTTGCCACGCAGGCGGGTCTGGCCTACACGGTGGGAGCGCGGGCGCGGGCCTCCAGCAACGGAGCACCAACCAATTACATGGAAGGCTTGGTGACCTCATACGCGGGCACTACTCTGGTGGTGAATGTGGATAACACCGGGGGCAGCGGCACCTACTCGGACTGGGACATCAACCTGGCGGGCGATGTGGGTGCCGCAGGTGCAACCGGCGCTACTGGGTCGCAGGGTCCGCAGGGTTCAACCGGCGCGACGGGCTCGCAAGGACCGCAAGGAACTCAGGGTCCGCAGGGAACTACCGGCGCGACGGGCTCGCAAGGACCGCAAGGAACTCAGGGTCCGCAGGGAACTACCGGCGCAACCGGCGCGACGGGAGCGACCGGGGCGACGGGGGCAACCGGGCCGACCGGAGCGCAGGGAGCCGGCTATCAGGCGACCTCGACCAGTGCGCTGGCCGTTGGTTCGGGCAGCATGACATTTGCTACGCAGGCGGGTCTGGCCTACACGGTGGGAGCGCGGGCGCGGGCCTCCAGCAACGGAGCACCAACCAATTACATGGAAGGATTGGTGACCTCATACGCGGGTACCAGTCTGGTGGTGAATGTGGACACCATCGGGGGCAGCGGCACCTACTCGGACTGGGACATCAACCTGGCGGGCAATGTGGGTGCCACGGGTGCGGCAGGTGCGCAAGGATCGCAAGGGCCAGCCGGGCCGCAGGGATCGACAGGCGCAACCGGAGCAACAGGCGCGACGGGCGCTACTGGGTCGCAGGGTCCGCAGGGAACCGCCGGCGCAACCGGCGCGACGGGAGCGACTGGTCCGCAGGGTCCACTCAATCCCAACGTGATTACGACTGACACTCCCAGCCAGAATACAGCCGTCGGCGTTCGCGCCTTCAATCTAACGAGTACGGGTACTCAGAACGCGGCGCTTGGATACCAGGCGCTAACGAGCAACACGACAGGTGGTAACAATGTCGCAGTGGGATCCGGCGCACTGCAGAGCAACACGACAGGCACCAGCAACGCCGCAGTGGGAATCAATGCGCTGTTAAACAACACGACAGGCACCACTAATCTCGCAGTGGGATCCTCCGCGCTGGGAACCAACACAACAGGCGGCAGTAACACCGCAGTCGGAACCAACGCTCTGCAGAGCAACACGACGGCTAGCAATAATGCCGCAGTGGGACAAAGCGCGCTGCAGAGCAACACGACAGGCTACGATAATACCGCAATGGGTGCCTTGGCGCTGACCAGCAACACTACCGGCTTCAATAACGCCGCAGTGGGAGCCTTCGCGATGCTGGGCAACACGATAGGCGCCTATAACACCGCAATGGGATACCAGGCGCTGCAGAACAGCAATACAGCCCCCTATAACACCGCAATGGGAGCCTCCGCGCTGTCGAGCAACACGACAGGCGGCAGTAACACCGCAATGGGATTCGGCGCGCTGCAGAACAACACGACAGGCGGCGGCAATGTCGCAGTGGGGAACGCCGCGCTGTTCAACAACAGCGGCTCGGGGAATATCGCTCTAGGTACAGGATCCGGCTACAACTTGACTACCGGCAGCAATAACATTTACATCGGCAACAGGGGTGCTAGTTCCGAAAGCGACACGATTCGTCTTGGAGACCCTGCCACCCAAACCGCGACGTACATCGCCGGCATCAACGCCGTGACCGTTAGCGGCGGCGTGCCGGTGCTGATCGACTCCAACGGCCAGCTCGGCACCATCCTCTCTTCGCGGCGCTATAAGGAAGACATTCACGACATGGGCGATATCAGCTCCAGGCTGCTGCGCCTGCGTCCGGTCACCTTCCGCTACAAGCCCGAGTACCAGAAGGGCGAGCGCGCCCTGCAATACGGCCTGATCGCCGAAGAGGTCGCCGAGGTCTTTCCCGAGCTGGTGCAATACTCCGAGACGGGCCAGGCCAACACCGTCTACTACCACCTGCTGGCGCCGATGCTGTTGAACGAATTCCAGAAGCAGCACCGCACCATCGCCGCGCAGCAGGAGCAGATCGCGAAGCAGCAGGCCCAGCTTGCCGCGCAGCACAAGCAGATCGAAGAGCTGAGCGCGCGCCAGCAGCAGGAGATCGCCGCCATCAAAGCGCAATACGAGCAGGTGATTGCCAATCTCGCCGCCCGTGTGGCCCGCATCGAAGCGCAGACGAAAACGCAAACAGCGGTGATCAGCGTCAACTATTTGTTTCCTTGGACGACAGTTGTCTCTCCCTACGAACGACATTTACCGCCCTCAGTTTCCGACGACATCTATCCTCGCTTCCGGTGAGCCGGCTGGAGGCGCAGGGCGAAGCCCGGAGCCGGAAGACGGTTCACCGGCGCCCGGCGCAGCGGCGGGCTCCTGGCCGAGAGCTTGAACGTTATTCCGTGCCTGCTCCAGCCGGTAACTCGGGATGTTGAGTTCCACGATGATGCTGTGATGAACCAGGCGGTCGATGGCCGCCGCCGTCGTCATCGGGTCTTTGAAGATGCTTTCCCATTTGGAGAACGGCAGATTGCTGGTTAACAGCACGCTGCCGCGCTCGTAGCGTTCGGCCAGTAGCGTAAAGACAACCTCCATCTCCTCCCTGGTTTGCCGGATGTATCCCAGGTCGTCGATGATCATGCCTTCATAGCGCGAGTATCGCTTGATGAGCCGGCTCAGCTTCAGGTCGCGTTTGGCGATCAGCAGTTCCTGCACCAGCATCTCGCAACTGGTGAAGAGCATGCGGTGGCCTTGCCGTACCAGTTCCTGACCGACGGCTTGCAATAAGTGCGTTTTTCCACTCCCCGGATTCCCAAACACCAGGACATTTTCCGTCCTCTCCAGAAAGCTGCCGTCGAGCAGCGAGCGCATCTGCCGCGCCGCCTTCGCCGGAAACCGTTTCGTGTCGAAGACCTCCAGGGACTTCTCCAGCGGCAGTTGCGACTCGCGGAGCATTTTCGTGATGCGATTCTCTTGCCGCTCCTCGCACTCCCGCTGCACCAGTTCGTGAAGATACCGCTCGTAACTGAGCGATTCACGCTCAGCCTGTCGCGCCACTTCTTCATAGCATTGCCGCACCGTTGGCAGATGCAGGTATTTCAGACTTTGCGTGAGCTCGGCTTTGACGTCCCCAGCGCAGCTCATTGCACACCGCCCGAACCGCTCAAGAGTTGGTCGAAGCTAGCGAGCGACACCTCCTGGATTAGAACGTCGGTGATCTCCGGCGCCTGCTCGCAGCGTTTCAAAAACTGCTCGAAGGCTTCTTTGTCCGCGATGGTCTGTTTGCCGGACTCGCTGGCCAGCAACAACCGAAGGGCATCCTCCACCTGCGCTTCTCCCTCTTTCGCGGCGATCTCCAGGATTTGGAGATACCGTCGGTCACAGCGGCTGGGCATGATCTCCTTCAACAGGTCATAGGCCATGCGGAACCGGCTCGTCGGGAACAGGTGCTCGCGGTAACGGTAGTTGGCGAAGGCGCCGGGTTTGCGCACCAGCCAGTCGATGATGTGGCGGTAATCGACGCGGTACTTGGTGCGGCCATGCAACCGGGGCAACTGCTCCAACTTCTGACCGCCATACCAAACCTCCAGGTGATCGGGAAACACACGCGCCTCAACGATCTCTCCGATCAGGCGGCTGTTTACCGAATAGCTGTTTCGTCCCACCACGATCAAGCTGCCGGAGTTCACCCGTACCCGCTCTCGCTTCCCACTCCCCAGCCGCCGCTCCGGCAGCGGACGTAGCCGATCCATCTCTTCCGCCAGTCGTGGTTTGCGCCCACTGTTAAGCTGCTCAAACAGCTTGCCCAGAAACGCTCGATACTCCTCCACCGTCGCAAAGTCCCGGCTGTCACGCAACAGCAGTGCCTGGTCCAGCGCCCGCCGGAACCGGTAATGCCGCTGTTCGACATCCCCATTCTCGTTCGGCCGGCCCGTCTGGATTTTTCGTCCCTCCAAGCCGTAATGCCGAAGCAAGGACTGATAGTTCTTCTGAAAGTCCGCCTCTTCGGTCAGGTTGTTGACCGCCGCAGTCATCCGGTCCGTGCGGTGCAGTAGCGGCACCCCGCCCAGCTCCCACAGCGCGTTTTGCAGACCTCCGCTCAGGCTGGCGAAGCTCTCCGACGGACAGATCGTTCCCGTCTCCCAGTTCGAATACGTCAGCACGAAGTGGTACAGCATGTGGGAAAACGGCTGGCCAGCGATGGTGATCCCCAACTCCGTCAGATGGGTGAAGTCGGACTCGCATAACTCCCCAGCCCGATGCTCCTGCACGAAGTACACTTCCTGTGCCGGACCTTCGGTAGCCCGCCATTGCTTAATCCGGCGCTGCAAGGTCCGCAACCGCCCATCGGCAAAGCGCTCCGGATATTGCCGTTGCAGCGCGGCGAAGATCGTCTTCGCCTCCAAGCCGGGATTCGTGCTCAACTGCGCCCGGATCTCCGGCCACACCTCGGCAAAACCATCCTGCCGCGTCCGCCAGTGCCTTTCCGCTTTCATCTCGCTCGGCAAGCGCCGGGCTCGCAAGTATCTCCGCGCCGTCTTCACGTCCATGCCGGCCTTCG
Source organism: uncultured Acidobacteriota bacterium (assembly GCA_963842345.1). GTDB lineage: Bacteria > Acidobacteriota > Terriglobia > Terriglobales > Acidobacteriaceae > CAWBRT01. Next base: position 178 of record CAWJGD010000013.1, on the reverse strand, counting down.
ATGCCGCGATCTCTTGCGTCTCCTCGGTGTTCGACAATTTGTACAGCCTCCTTATCTGCTGGTCTGTCACCATCGGGAAAGCGCTCTCCCAGGAACGCTTCCCGCATGGTCTCAACTCATTTCAAAATAGGGAGAAATAATTGTCGCCGGCCGGGAACTTCGATTGTCGCTGATCACA
>CAWJGD010000012.1:0-96266 GCA_963842345.1 uncultured Acidobacteriota bacterium | reverse complement strand
TTCCACAGATTGGTCGGCATGTGAGCGAAGGCGGCCTCGTCCACCTTGCTCGCGGTGGCCGGTCCCTTGCTCTCGCTGAAGAGCTTAGGCACGGCCAGGAGCACGACGGCGGCCATGAAAACTCCGATCAACGCAAAGCAGACGAACGGCGCCTTCCAGCTTGCATACGAGATGGCAATCTTGGTGCCCAGCCACGGCCCGCCAAATCCGCCCACGCCGTACGAGAGGATCACGAAGCCGATGAAAAAAGACCTTCTGCGGTGAAAGTAGCTACCAATGGCGGCAAACAGGCCCGCCATCTGCATGCCTTCGCCGATACCGGTGAGCGCTCTGTAGATCAACATGTCCCAAATTCCGCTGGCGTAGATGGTCGCCAGGGTGAAGACCGAGTACAGTAACATGCCGATGATAATCACTGCCTTGCGCGAGGTGCGGTCGAGAATGTACCCCGTGGGAATGCCCGCGATTGCCAGGCCCAGAGTGAAGATCGTTGACAGCAGCCCACCGATCTTCAGGTTGTAGCCAAACACCTTGGCGATCTGCGGCAACAGGGTGGGAAAAATCTGCCGGTCGGCTGCGTTGGTCGCATAAGACAGGCAGAGAATGATGAGAAAAACGACCGATAGTGCCATCGAATACGGCAAAGCCGTGGACTGCGTTTCCCTTGCGGAAGGGAGCGGTTTTTCCGTCGTACCCATCTTGGCGGCCTCCTGGTTTTAGGGCGTAAGATTCCTAGTATTTACCCGCCCGGACCCGAGTTACAAGAAGAATCGTTCTTCCCCCAACGTCTGTCATGCGGCTTCAGATCGTTGCCTTCCATCTTGATTGCTAGCTGTACCGCTTGTCGGAGGCGGTTCCATCAAACCAGTCGAATCCGTCCGGAGTTGTCTTCACAATGACGTTTTTGATCCGGGTGTAGTCCTTGTAGCAATCGATGCCGTTTTCCCGCCCAATTCCGCTGTTCTTGTAGCCTCCCCATGGAGATGCGGGACCGATTCTGTGGTGATCGTTGATCCAGATCATGCCGGCTTCGAGCTGCTCCGCCACGCGATGCGCCCGGCGAATGTCGTTGGTCCATATCCCCATGCCCAGGCCGAACTGAGTACCGTTGGCGAGGTCAATTGCCTCCTGTTCGGAGTGGTAGCGCAGCAGGCACACCACCGGGCCAAAGATCTCCTCCTGGGCCACGGCCATTTCATTGGTGACGTTGGTGAAAACGGTTGGATTGACATACCAGCCCGGTCCAGGCGGTGCACTTCCTCCGCACGCCAGCGTCGCTCCCTCGCGAATGCCGACATCGATCCAGCTCAAAACCTGCTCACGCTGCCGTTGCGAGATCAGCGGGCCGATATCGGTCCGGTTGTCCATGGGCGGGCCGACGCGCAACTTGCTGACCTTCTCGACAAAAGCAGCCGCAAAGCGGTCGTAAAGCTTGTCCGATATCAGTACCCGCGCCCCTTGCACGCAGGTTTGACCGGCAGCGATGTAACCGGCGAACACCGTTCCATTGACGGCCGAGATGAAATCCGCATCGTCGTAGACAATCACCGAAGCCTTGCCTCCCAACTCGGCCGCAACCTTGGCAAGGTTATGTCCGGCGGCGGCGGCGACGCTCCGTCCGGTCGCGGTTCCACCCGTCAAATCGACCTTCGCCAGTGTCTTATTCTCAGCCAGGGCCTTGCCGGCCACTGCTCCGAAGCCGTGCACCACGTTAACGATGCCCTCCGGTATGCCGCTCTGAGCCATGCGTTCGGCGAGCATGTTGATGGTCAGAGGAGCCAGTTCCGAAGGCTTGATCACCACCGCGTTACCCGCCGCCAAGGCCGGGGCCAGCTTCTTGGTAAGGATCAGCAGAGGGTGATTCCACGATGTCAGCAGCCCGACCACGCCGAGCGCTTCCCGCCTGGTGTAGTTCAGATATCCGCGGCCAAACGGCGGCACCGTGTCTTCCAGGGTTTCGGCAATGCTGGCAAAGTAGTCATACCACTCCGGCAGCCGCCCCAGTTGCGCGCGCATTTCACGGATCGGACGCCCGGTCACGCGGCATTCGGCTTCAACAAAGGCCGGCATATCCTGCCTAAGCTTCGCGGCCAGAGTGCGCAGGGCGGTGACGCGAAACTCCGTATGGCTGCGCCAGCAGGAATGCTTGGCGGCATCGCTTGCCGCCTCGACGGCGATTTCGACGTCCCGGGGCGTACTGCGGGCGATCTCCGCCGCAACCTCGCCGTTCTCGGGATTGATCAACGGGAAGTATTCTCCCGATTCGCTGGGGACAAACTTGCCGGCGATAAATTGCTCACAGCGTTGGGTGCTCATCGTCATTCTCCAAAGCGTCTGTTGGAAAGAGAGTCTTAAAGAATACGAACTGAACTGTCATGGCGAGCGAAGTCGAGCCACCTTTTGTTTTCGGGGGGCTGGTGGCCCACATTTGCCCGATTTTGGCTAATGTGGGGTAGTTTCTTGAGCTGCCGTCGCGTATGCGGCGAGCTAACGGCGCTTACTAACGCCCCGCCGCGCCGACTGCCGAGCCCACGCCGAACAGTTCACGCGCATTGTCGCCCAGCACCGCTTTGAGTTGCGCCGCAGGCAATCCCGCGCCGCTGACAAAGTCCACGGGCGAGAATTCAGCCATATCGAAAGCGTAGTCGGTTCCCAGCATGACGTGATCGGCCCCGGCCATCTCCACCAGGAAACGAAGCTGTTTATCCATGAACACGATGGTGTCGAAGTACAACTGGTGAAGGTATTTCTCGGGAGAGTGGACCCCGTTCACCTTCGGTTCGTTGCGCACCTCGTAGCCGTGCTTCAGGCGTCCCACCTGGTAAGGGAAGAAGCCGCCGCCATGGGTGAAACCCACCTTCAGCTTCGGGCATTTCTCGAGCACGCCGCCGAAGATCAGACTGGCGACGCACATCGCCGTATCCAGCGGATTGCCGTACAGATTCGTCAGGTAATACTTGGTGAACATCTCCTTGGTGCCGACGTAGTAGGGATGGAAAAAGACAAAAACCCCTAGCGCTTCGCACTCTTTGAAGAAGGGCAAGAACTGCGGGTCGTCGAACTGCACGCCCTGCACGTTGGACCCTATCTGAATCGACTTGAATCCCAAATCTCTGACGCAGCGGCGCAGCTCCTTCGTCGCCAGATCGACGCTTTGCATGGGCAGCGTGCCCATGCCCACGAATTTTTCGGGATGCTCCTTGCTCAAAGCGAAGAGCGCGTTGTTGGTCATGGTGGCCACATCCAGCGCCACCTTCGGACTGGCGTAGTAATAAAACAGGGTGGGAGACACGGATACGGCAGCCATATCCAGCTTCGTACGGGCCATGTCGGCCAGCCGCGCCGCCGTGCTATGAAATCCGGGAGTGAGCGGGTAGCTGTAGCCCTGGTCATGCTCAATCCAGGGTTCGTCGCCCTTCTTGATCAGCTTGGCCTGCCACGGGGAACCCGGCTTGCGAATGGCCTCCACAAACTCCGGCGCGATGAAGTGAGTATGCATATCAAAATTCATATGGTTGGTCTCCCGAACTCCTGAGTAGCTGAACCGCCGCTTCAGGCAATCTGTATAGACACTTTAGCATTTGCCCGTAAACCCCGGCCAGCTTACTTCCGGGAGTAAATTGCACCCTCGCTCAAGTTTTGACAGGCGTTGCAATCTAAAACAATCGTGCTACTCTTTGGGGAACTCACGAGCTAGGCGAAAATATGATCCATGTCACCATCAACAACATCACAGCCCAACTGTATGACGAACCGAACGAGTGCCCTCTGTGTCACCAGAGTATTGCGCCTATACAATTTAATTGGGCTACTTTCGACAAGGTGATCGAGGAAATAGAGTACGTCTTTAGGTGTCCCAATGGAAAATGCCAGCGTCTCATCATAGGACGTTATAAGCGCCGACCGAACGACGTACGCTTCATATATGATCAGGTCGAGTTTGTTCCAAGCGCAGTTCTGCCTACGCCCTTATCAAAGGAAGTCAGGGATGTCTCACCTGATTTCGCCCAGATCTACACCCAGGCGGAACACGCCGAGCAATTAGGGCTGAAACTTCTTTGTGGCCCTGGCTACCGTAAAGCTCTGGAGTTTCTGATCAAAGATTATCTCTCCTTTTTGCGCCCGGACGACGCAGAGGCGATCAAGAAACTCTTTTTGGGCAAATGTATCTCGGATTACGTCGAAGACGCGCGGGTCCGTGAGGTCGCTAAACGAGCTAACTGGCTTGGAAACGACGAGACGCATTACGTTCGCACGTGGGAGGGCAAAGACCTTTCAGACCTGAAGACATTGATAAAGTTGAGCGTTCACTGGATTCAGATGGACATCCTCACTAAAAATATTCTCAAAGATATGCCAGAACCTGCACGCTAACCACTCGACTCCGACTTCCGGGCCGCCCGCACGCCATGGCATAATTCCGAAGCTACATTTCTGACCATTGCGGAGCGTTCATTTATGAGTTCCCCCAATCCTGGAGTCAAAATCCCCCGGGAACGTCTGCCTTATTCAGCCATTGTGGACCGTCCCAAGCGCAAGTTGCCCGGCAGCGCCCGGGTCGTGGTTTGGCCCATCGTCAACGTCGAAGATTGGGACATTAACCGGCCGATGCCGCGCGTCGTCATTCCGGCTCCCACCGGCGTCGCCGTGCTCCCCGACATTGCCAACTGGGGATGGCATGAATATGGCATGCGCGTCGGCTTCTGGCGTATGAAGCAGGCGCTCGATAGCCGCGGCATACGCGCTTCGCTGTCGATCAATGGACGCGTCTGCGAGTCCTATCCTCGGGTGGCGCAGGCCGCCCTCGACGCCAAGTGGGAATTCGTGGGACACAACTACATACAGGTTCCCCTGCCCCGTGTGGAAGATCAACCGGAGGCGATTCGCCAGACCATCGATGCCATCGAGCGCTTTGCCGGATACCGTCCCAAGGGCTGGATGAGCCCCGGCTTCGCCCAGACCATGCCGACCGTCGATTACCTGGCAGCCGCCGGCATACGCTACATCTGCGATTGGGCGGTTGACGATCAGCCCTGCGACATCGCCACCACCCACGGCCCCCTGGTGGCCATGCCGTATCCCATCGAGGTGAACGACGTTGTCCTGATGGCCGTCCAGCACCAACGCTCCGAGGTGTTGCTCGAGCGCATGCGCGACACCTTCGACCGGCTGTATGCCGAGGGCGCCGAGCAGCCGCGCGTCATGGGTATCGCCATTCATCCATACCTGAGCGGCGTGCCCCACCGCATCAAGTATCTCGAACAGGGACTCGATTACATTCGCGGACACAAGGACGTTCTGTTCTGGACCGGCGAGCAACTGCTCGAATGGCACACGGCGAGCGCGGCGGCGGCCGCGAAGTAGACTTGTTGTAACTTAACGACCCGGTGCCCCAGGTTCCGCGCCGAGTTGTTCGGCGCTAACCTGGGTAACGCCAGAGTAGCTCCACCAAGCATGACACTCCCGAGGTGTATTTAATTATGCTAGATATTTCTCGGACACCACACTGAGCAGCTTCCATCATGTCCTCCAGTGCAACGCCTCTCAAAGCGGACCTGCCTCGCGAAGCTCGCGTTCCGCGCTCGATTTACGTGCAGTTGGCGGGCTCCGTTCTCCTCTGGGCGGCCAACTGGGCCATGACGAAAAGCGTACTGCACGACATCTCTACCCTGAGCTTTGTCGCCTATCGCTTTCTGACCGCGGCTCCGTTCATGGCCGCGCTTACCATTCCCATGCGGCAATCGCTGCTGCCTCTCCGCGGGGAGCGTCTGCCGCTGGCGCTCATCGGCATCGTGCAGATCGCCGGCAGTCAATTCTTCAGCACCGTGGGACTGCAATATGTGGCGGCAGGCCGTACCGTGGTCCTGCTGTACACCATGCAGCTTTGGGCCTTGCCGCTGGGATGGCTGATCAATCGCGACCGTGTCAGCTTGCCGGCGCTGTGGGGAGGAGTAGTGGGCTTTTTGGGCTTGTTCCTTTTCTTCAACACCGCGCCGGTAAACTGGCGCGATCCCCAGGTCGTATTTGGCAACTGCCTCTGCCTCAGCGCCGGTTTGTTCTGGGCGCTGGGCGCATGCCTCTACCGCCGCCGCAAGTGGCAGACGCCATTCTGGACGCAAACTTTCTGGCAGGTGCTGTGGACCGCCGTCGTGGTTGCGCCCCTGTTGCTGGGACCGCAGCGCGCCACGGTCTGGACCGGGCCCGTCATAGGCATGATCGCCTACAACGGCATCGCTTGCACGGCGCTCGCCTGGTGGTGGTGGGGCAAGGCGCTGTCGGCGATGCCGGCATCGCGCGCCGGACAAATCGTCACTCTGGTTCCGGTGTTTGCCGTCATCATCGGCGCCCTTTGGGCAGGCGAACCGATGGCGCCCGGCACCGCGGTCAGTGTTGTTCTCATCTGTCTGGGAATTGTTGTAGCGCTGCGCGCAAGGCAGTCCACGCTCTTGCCGATCAGTTCGCGTGATCCAGGATGATCTTCATCCGTTCGTCCGCGTCCGAATCGAGCATGTGGATCGCCGATTCCAACTCCGACAGCCCAACCACGTGTGTCACCAGTGCCTGAAGGTTCAACATGCCCCGGGCGACCAAGTCGATGGTCGCCGGAAAGTCTTCACTCTTGGCGGCGCGTGCGTTCACGATCGTGAGTTCCTTGAAGTAGAGCTGATAGAAAGGTAGCTTGCCCTCCGTCACCGTGATAATGCCGAACGGCAGCAGCATTCCTCCCCGGCGGACCATGGAAATTCCACTGGCAAGCGACGGCAATATGCCGGTTGACTCGATAACCACGTCGGCGCCCCGTCCGCCGGTGGCTTCCATCACCACGCGCTCAGCCTCCGCTCCGCTGGCGGCCGTGATATCGGCTCCAAGCTTTTCGGCCATGGCGCGTTTCCAGGCGCTGCGCGTCACCCCGATCACCGGGTAAGCGCCGCGCGCTTTGGCTAACTGCACGTGGATTTGTCCGCTCACGCCCAGGCCCAGTACTACCACTGACTGCCCTGGAAAGATGTTGAGCATGCGCTGACCGTGCAAGCAGGTGGTGGCAACCTGAATCGAAGGGGCCTGTTTGCTGTCCACCGCCTGCGGCAGAGCAAAAATCTGCCGTCGTGGCACCGCCAGATACTCCGCAAAGCCGCCGTCGCGGTCGCGCCCCAGCAGAACGCCATTGGGGCATATGCTGGTCCGGCCCGCGTGGCAGCAGAAACAGGTTCCGCAATAAACGCTGGGATCGATCATCACCCGCTCGCCGCGGCGGATGCGGCTGTCTTCTCCTTCGACCACTTCGCCGCACATCTCGTGGCCCATGATCAGCGGATGACGAACCGGGATGTCGCCTTTGTAGATCTTCAGGTCGGTGCCGCAGATAGCGCTGTGAGTGACGCGAACCCGAACATGGTCCTCGGCAAGCGGCGGCAGATCGAGCTCAGTGAATTGCAGCTCCCGCGGAGCCTTCAATATCATCGCTCTCATATCAGCTTCGTTCCTCGGACACCCGTTGTCATAAAGCCGCCTTGGCCTTGCGGAACGCACACGGCTCACGCGAAACGGCGCCGGCCAGATAGTGACCGGCGCCTACTCTAGCACGATCAACTACTAAACCAATCGACTACCGCATCGCCTCTTCCATGTGCTCCATCAGCGTGAACACGACCGGGCCGTCGGCGGTCACCAGCACGTTTTCTTCCAGCCGGGTCGTCTGCTGCAATCCCGGATGGCCGGCAAACGTCTCGATCGCAAAGTACATGTTTTCCTTGATCTCGGCCGGGTACTTCAACGAGTACGCCCGCGAGATCCACATGCCTTCATACAGCGTGATGCCGATGCTATGGGCAAACTGCTGCAAGGTGCAGGTGCCGTATTTGTCGTCGTCATACTCCGGGAAGCAGGCCGCCACGTCCGCCGTGGTGTTGCCCGGACGCAGTTTCGCCAGCCCCGCGTACATCGAATCGTAGACCTCCCGGTACAGATCGATTTCCTTCTGATTCAGCTTGGCGGCGCACTTGAAGCAGCGCACAAAATCGATGAAGTAGCCGGAAGGCCCGACCACGTTGATGTCGACGATGATGAGATCGCCTTGGCGGATCAGCTTGTCCGTCGCCCAGCGGCGGTACGGGCTGGTGTTGCCGCCCGATGCCACGATGATGTCGTAGATGATCTCGCAGCCCCGCTCCAGCATGAATTCATGCACCTTGGCTTCGATCTCCCGCTCCCGCACCCCAGGCTTCAGCCACTCGTACTTGATCTTCCACATCGCCGCGTCGCCGATGCTGGACGCCTGCTTCAGGCACTCGATTTCGTCCTGCGTCTTCACCACCCGGGCAGCCGATACCGCCGGCCAGCCGTCCACCAGTTTCAGCCCCGACTTCTGGAAGGCCGTCAACGACGCCATGTCGATGTTGTCGATGCCGATCCGCTCCTTCTGCACGCCATTGGCGGTCAGTACCTCGATCACGCTGGCCACCATCCGGTCCGCCATGTGCGGCACCGCTCCCTCCGCCCACTGCCAGGTGATCGCCGGCCGGATGTGGTCCTGCATCCACGGCATGTCGATTTCGGCACAGTGCAGATCCGAGCCCGCCGTTTCAAACAGCACCGGCTCGCCGCCATTGGGCAGCACGCAATAGCGGATGTTGATGTTGTATTTCCAATTGCCCTGATAGGAACCGGTCGCATAGCGGATGTTGGCGCCGGCAAACAACACCAGCGCGCCCAGGTCGCGCGCCGTCATCTGGTCGCGCAGCCGCTGCAGACGGTCCCGCCGCATGCGCTCGAAATCAATCCGCTGCTGCCAGTCGCAGGCCGTCTGGCTGTAAAGCCGGCGCGGGTCCCACTCGTGCGGTCTGCCAATGAAACTGGTGTCCATTTTGCGCGGCGAAATCTCGCCAGGCTTCACTATCGTGGTCGTCATATCTCTGTCCCCTCTGTGGAATTCAACCATCGCGCCTGAACGGCGCTTGTTCGCTCAAAACTGAAGGTGTACCGCATTGCACGTGCTGCAACCGCCCTCTGGCAACGGTCGTGGCGCAGTTTCCAAGATGCAAAATATCCTATCACAGCAGACTTAAGCCCAGCAGCCGTCCTCGCCCTGCCATGCGCCGTGCCAAAACTTCAAAATTCAATCATTGCGAACGTCCGGCCGCATCCCTCATCTGCCGGCCCGTGACGTTCCATTGTGCCAGTCATCACCTCGTATAGTGCTGTCAATCACATATTCTTGTGTCGTCTCTAAACACAATCAATATCGTGATGGCGTGCGTCTTCCGCCAAGCAAGTCCATGAATTTCACTCTGTTGCTCGATTTTCCGCCTACTGGAGTGGATTGCGATGTTGCTCAATACCTTTGAATACCTCAAGCCGACGGGTTTGAGTGAGGCCTTAAGCGTCCTCGACGACCTTAAGGAAAAGAAAACGCAGGTCTTGGCCGGAGGAACCGACCTGATCCCATGGCTGCGGGGCAGGGTCAAGGACGTGGATTATCTCATCGACCTGGCCGACACCGGCTTGGATCACATCCTCTTTGAGCAGGACCAGGCGAGAATCGGCGCCATGGTGACCTTCGCCGCCCTCTGCGAGCATCCGGAGGTCCGGCTGCGGCTGCCGTCCGTCGCCGAAGCCGCGCTCCAGGTAGGCGCGGTGCAGACTCGCAACCAGGCCACCATCGGCGGCAATCTGTGCTCGGCCGTGCCTTCCCTTGACGGAGCGCCTGCTCTGCTGGTGCTCGGCGCCACGCTTCGTTTGCAGTCGCAAGGCAACGAGCGGCTCGTTCCCATTGAGCAGTTCTTCCTTGGTCCGCGCCGCACAGTTTTGCAACCGGGTGAGGTTCTAACCGAGATCGTCGTGCCCTTGCGGGAAGACTTCACGGCGAGCTTTCTGCGCATGGGCCGCCGCAAAGCCCTGACCTTGTCGATCGTCAACGTCGCGGCGGGTCTTGCCGTAAACGGCCAACAGGTTTCACAGGCTCGCATAGCTCTCGGGGCGGTTGCGCCCACCCCCATCCGGGCATACAAGGCAGAGCAGCTTCTGCAGGGGCGGAAGATGGCTCCGGAACTATTTGCCGAAGCCGCTGCCGTCGCCGCCACGGAGATCTCTCCGATCAGCGATCTGCGCGCTTCCGCCGACTACCGGCAAAAAATCAGCGTGGTGTTGGTGCGCCGAGCCCTGGAAATTGCCCTGGCACGGCAGAAGAAAACTCAGACTGAGGTTCGAGCAGCGGGCGGAGGCGTGTAAATGAGAAAGAACATAAGCTTGAAAGTGAACGGCCAACAGTATTCCCTCGAAGTCGACGCCAAAGATCTGCTGCTGCATGTCATCCGCGAGCGGATTGGCCTGACCGGCACCAAAGAAGGCTGCGGCACCGGAGAATGCGGCGCTTGCACCGTGCTCATCGATGGCACTCCCATCAACTCCTGCTTGTACCTTGCCGTCAAGGCGGAAGGCAAAGAGGTTCTCACCATCGAGGGTCTGGGCGATTCCGCCAACCTGCATCCCTTGCAGCAGGCGTTCATCGACAATGCCGCCGTCCAGTGTGGTTATTGTGCTCCCGGCATGTTGCTGTCGGCCAAGGCGCTGCTGGACAAGAATCCCGATCCCAGCGAGCGGGAGATTCGCGAGGGCATTGCCGGCAATATCTGCCGCTGTACCGGTTATGTGAAGATCGTCAAGGCCGTGCAGCAGGCGGCCGCCGAACTTCAGCAGCTTGAGCGCGCGGTCCCCAGCGAGCCTGCGTTTGGCTTGGGGTGCCTTGAGCACGAGGGGAGTTACAGGAAATGACTCACAGTGTCATCGGAAAGAGTTTCCCCCTGTCATGCTCACTGCAAAGGCACTGGAGAAGTTTGCCATGAGCCACAGTGTGATCGGAAAGAGTTTCCCCAGAAACGACGTTGTGCTGCAGGTGACCGGCAAGTCGCAGTATGGCGAGGATGTTTTTCGTCCGGGCATGCTGCACGCCAGGATTCTGCGCAGCCGGCACGCCCACGCCAGAGTCCTGAAAATCGATACCTCCGCGGCGGAAAAACTGGCCGGGGTGAAGGCCGTCATCACCCACAAGGACGTGCCGTACAACCGCTTTGGCTTTACTCATCAGGACCAGCCGCTGTTGGTCGACGAGAAGGTTCGCCATTACGGAGATGCCGTAGCCGCCGTAGCTGCCGAGTCCTGGGAGGCGGCCGAGGAAGCCTTGCGGCTGATCAAAGTGGAATACCAGCCGCTGCCCGCGCTCTTCGATCCGCTGGAAGCGATGAAGCCGGAATCCGTCAAGATCCATGGCGAAAGCAACCTGGCGTCCCACCTCAAAATTCGCAGCGGGGATGTCGAGCAGGGCTGGAGGGAATCCGACGTTATTTTCGAGGAGCGCATGTCCACCCCGATGGTGGAACACGCGCATATCGAGCCGCACGCCGCATGCGCGGAGATCTTGCCCTCCGGCGAACTGTTGATCATGTCGTCCTTGCAGCGTCCGTTTCTGGTCGCCTCCGATCTGAACAAGATCCTGAAGATGCCGATGAACAACATCAGGATCGTCACCACCGCTGTCGGCGGCGGCTTTGGCGGCAAGAACGAACTCACTATGGAGCCCGTCATCGCCCTTCTCGCCATCAAGACCGGCAAGCCTGTCAAGATCGCCTTCACCCGCGAAGACGAGTTCGAGGCTTCCACCGTGCGCCATCCCTACCTTCTCAAGTACAAGTCGGGACTGAAAAAGGACGGTACTCTGGTGGCCAGGCAAGTGGAGATCATCAGCGATAGCGGGGCTTATGTCTGCTGGGGTGAGTCCACACTGACCAAAGCCTGCGTCCATGCCGCCGGGCCGTATCGCATTCCTCATGTTCGCATCGACGGTTATGTGGTCTACACCAACAAGCCGGTCGGGGGAGCTATGCGCGGTTTCGGCGTAACCCAGCTTGGCTTCGCTTACGAAGTTCACATGGACACCTTGGCGGAGGAGCTTGGGTTGGATCCGTTGGAGTTCCGCTTGAAGAACCTGCTGGTCGACAACAGCGTGTTGCCGACCGGACAGGTGCTCGAAAGCGTCACCGTCTCCGAGTGCGTCAATCGCGCCGTGGAATTATCCGGCTGGAATGACGAAGTCTACAAATCGGTGGAGCTGGGTTGGGAGAGCGAGGTCAAAGCCTTATGAAGAAGACGGGGCAGAGGCATTGCCGCCATGTTTTATCCCATTGGCTTTACCTCGTATGCCAACCCGGGATCGGCTTTCCTGAAGATCAACCAGGACGGTACGGCCGTTCTGTCGATTGGCACAGTCGATGTCGGTCAGGGTTCCACCACCATCCTGGCGCAAATCGCCGCCGAGGAGCTGGGCATCGAGTATGACAAGATATCCGTGATTGCTGCCGATACCAAGCTGACGCCTTTCGACGCCGGAACCGTAGCCAGCCGCGTAACCTACATTGTGGGCAACGCCGTGAAGAGTGCGGCGGCGCAGGCCCGGCAGATTCTGTTTGAAGTGGCCGCCGAGGAGCTGGGGGTCAGCCCGAATGGATTGATGTCCGGCGAGGGATTCATCCACGTCGCCGGTTTTCCCGAGCGAAGGGCCGCCATCAGCGCCGTTGCCCAGAAGGCTTACGGCAAGGGCCGTCCACCGATGGGCATCGGCAGTTTCAATCCGGTGACCACCATGCTGGATAAAGAGACCGGCCACGGCAAGCCGTTCGGCGCCTACGTCTACGGCGCGCAGGTTGCGGAAGTGGAGGTCGACACCGAAACCGGCGAAGTCGAAATCCTCAAAATCACCGCGGTGCACGACTGCGGCAAGATGATCAATCCTCTGTTTGTCGAAGGCCAGGTGGAGGGCGGCGTCGCCATGGGAGTGGGCTTCGGAATGATGGAGGAAATGGTCGTCGAGCAGGGCCGTGTGCGCAATCCGCAACTTACCGATTACATCGTGCCCACCGCTCTGGATGTGCCCGAGATCGTCACCAGCATTGTCGAACGTCCGGAACCAACCGGACCCTTCGGGGCCAAGGGAATCGGCGAGCCCTCGCTGTTGCCGACCGCGCCGGCCATCGTCAACGCCATCCAGAATGCGGTCGGCGTGCGCATCAGAGACCTGCCGGCAACCCCCGAGAAAGTTCTCAAGGCATTGCAGGAGAAAGCAAGCCCAAGCCAGATAAGGCGCTGCGGCTTTGATGAAATCTTTAGGTTCGATGGTGCCCCACGTTCGCCCGTTCTTGGCTAACCTGGGGTAGTTTCTTGGGCGAAACTGTCCCACACCTGCTAACTGCGGCAGATATGGGGCACCAGCCGACTTCGTTCAGATTCCAAACAATTGGAATAACTTGTGCGCAGCATCAGTGATTTCAGCCCCCAATGCTGCTGTCGCTAACAACTGCTTCGCCCGTTGCATCCACTGTTGAATCGCGGATGCGTTAGGCTCTTCGTACTCTGTGAGTTCTTCCTTAACTTTGCTTAGTTCCTTTGTCGCTTTCACAGAAGCTTCGTTCTTATCCTCCAGCGATTCCAACCGCCGAAGCACATCGTCCAACTGTGCAATCCGCGTTTGCTTCTCGTTGAAAGAGCGCCCGATTTCGATATTCACAGATGAGTCGCTGTAGGAGTTACTCTCGCCTTGGATCAAACGGGAAGAGTTGGTTGCTTTGTAATTTCGTGAGTCCATGTTACCTCCAGTCTGCACAATAATGCTCGAAGGAGCGGGCAGTACCGGAAATGAGCGCAAATTGTTCAGGATCGAGAGGTAGAACTGTACTGCATTCTGAGAGAGTTCGTAACTATGCCGAAGGAAACTGATGCGATTCTTCAGCAAGGCCACTAGTAGGTTATGTTCATCAATGCTCGTGATTATGGGCATGTTATCTAGTTCATCGAGGTTTCCGTCGCGCACCTGTTTCACGTACTCCCGGAAGTCCTTCCGAACGAGTTCCGCTCCAATTACAACTCCGTCGTTTTTAATCGTGAACTTGAACGCAATTCGATTGTCAAAGGAAGAGTCAATTGAGAAGGCGATTTCGTACCCTTTCAACTTGGCGAATTCCTCGAACCCTTTAAGTAGATCATGGAACAGAGGCCGTTGTTTTTCACCAAGGTCAACTCACGATGTAGCCTCCAGACCCAGCTCCGGCTGACGTAGCGGCAGCCCGCCGCTCCTCGTTTTGCTTAGCCTCCCATCTTGCCTGTCGTCTTGTCCAAACGGCGCTCCTCCACCTCTAAGCGACGCCGCTCCGCCTCCTCTTGAACTATACGTAGTTTCTCAGCTTGGACGAGCGCCCTATTTCGCTCTTCCTCCTGCCTCTCCGTCTGTCTGCGGCGATCTGTGAATTGCGTCATAAGTACAACGATAAGGATAGCTCCCATAAAACCGGCAAATACGAGAATGAGCGACTCTTGCGTCGAAAACGAGGTCATCGTGCTATCGCCCCTGCAATGCTAGTAAACGTCCTGCTCCGGCGTAATCGGCAGCTTGATCGGCTTCTTGAGCCGGGCGGAGAGGTCGAATGCCTTGGTCAGCATCAGCCGATTGTGAGCCTCCGCCGCGGTGGCGTGTTGCGTCGGCAGATCCAGTGCGACGCGGTTGAGCCACTGCTCGGTCTCGTCGCGCATCGGTCCGCGCAGCTCGCCCAGGGCCATGTCTCCCGGAGGATAGCTCCCCATGAAATCGACCCGGCGTGAAGTGTCCGGGTTGTAGCCTTCGGCCTGCGACTTGCTCGTCGCCAGCACGATGTCGCGATGCGTATCGTCGATGGTCAGCACGCCTTCCGTGCCCACGATGCCGACATCGAGGCTGTAGACGGCGCCCGGCCACACCACCGGCAGCGCCCACGAGATCGTTGCCTGATAGATGCTGCCATCGCTGAAGGTAATCACGCCGGCGGTGGCATCGATTCCCTTCCACTCCGGTCCCAGCGCTTTGTCAATCGAGCGGGCGTAGATCTCGACCGGAGTCTTCGCCTCCATCATCCACATCACGATGTCCAAAGCGTGCGTACCCGAGATCACCATCGGCGAAATCTTCTCCGGATGGTCTGTGCGCTTGTAGTTGTCGATGGCCACCAGGCGGTTCATAAAGGCGCGCGAACTCACCAGGGTCACGTCGCCCAACTGCCCGGATTTCACCTTTTCTTTCGCCGCCAGCCAGCGCCGACGGAAGCGTTGGGTGTATCCCACCACGGCGTCGACGCCGGACGCCTGGATCGCCTTCATCACCCGCGCGGAATCGGCAAGGTCGGTGGCCAGCGGCTTCTCGATCATCAACGAATACTTGTGCTCGCACGCCGCCAGGATCGGATCGACGTGCAGATGCTCATCGGTCGATATGATGACCGCGGTCACTTCGCTGCGGTTAAGCAGCTTGCGGTAGTCGTCGGTCACGAAATCGGCGCCGACTTTATCGGCCACCAGCTTCGCTCGCTCCGGCTTGATCTCCGCGATGCCAATCCAGTCCACCTGGGGGTGGCGCGCCGCCACTTCTCCACGGAACAGGCCGACACGGCCCGCGCCAATAATGGCAAGCCCAATCCGCTTTGCCTTACGATCTCTCATCGCTCTCCTCCGGCATTAATGCTGAAATGTGCCATCTTATATTTCTCCTTGAACAGCTCGCCGCGAGTGTAGTGTCCCAAAACTAACATAACGGGAGTGTCATGCTGAGCGCAGCGAAGCATCCCATGAAAACTGTCCCACATCGCGCTGCTCGGAGCTTTTTGATGAAAGACCTAGGCCGCGTCTCAACTCCAAGCCGTGCTGGGATTCTTCGCTCCCTGTGGTCGCTCAGAATGACACTCCCAAAATCCGTTGCATGAACGTCCGGGACCACCGATTTTCCACCGCCGCTCAGACCTGAATCTTGAGCAGCTTCGCGGCAGTGTTGCTGAGGATAGCGGCTTTTTCCTCGTTGCTCAGGAACGTACAGGCGAAGATATGGTCTACCGGGTGTAACTGCCAAGCGTAGGGATAGTCGCTGCCCAGGACGATCTGGCTGACGCCGACTTGGCGGGCGAGATGGCGGATAGCTTCGGGGGTAAAGACCAGCGAGTCAAAATAAAGCTGCTTCAGATACTCGGTGGGCTTCTTTTTCAGGACAACTTTGGAATCGCAGAGGGCAGGGGCAACGAAGCAGGCGTGGTCGGAACGGTCCGCGTAAGATGGCAGGTAGCCGCCGCCATGGGCGCTGAGGACCTTCAGGCCAGGGAAGCGGTCTAGCGTGCCCTCGAAAATCAGATGCGACAGCGCGATGGTGGTTTCCAGAGGGTTGGCGATTGTATTGCCGAGCCAGCCATTGCCGGATAAGCGCTTGGAGAGTTCCGGAATGCCCGTAGGATGAATGAACAGGACCGCGCCGAGTTCTTCCGCTTTCGCCCAGACCGGATGGAATTTTGGGTCGGAGAATTCCACGCCGTTGACAACGCCGCCGATGGCAGCGCCGCGCAGGCCCTGCCGCTTGATGGCGGTTTCCAGTTCCTGCACAGCGAGGTCCGGCGCTTGCAATGTCAGCGAGGCAAAGGCGGCGAAGCGATCCGGATGCGCGGCACAAAGTTCAGCCAGTTTTTCATTCTGGATTTTTACGATCTGGCCGGCGAGGTCACGGTCCTTGCTGTACCAGAAGGGGTTGATCGAGAGCACTTCCATATCGACGGCCTGTGCTTCCATGGCCTTGAAGCGCTTCTCAATCTCAAGGTAGGTTTCCGGCGCGTTGATGATAGGCGGTAGGAGTTTAGCCTCCTCGGCGGCGCCAAGCAGCGACGTGCTTTCGCGGATATAGCAGTGGGAGTGGACGTCGATGGTCTTGATGCGCTTGCCCTTGACGACGATGGGCAGGCGGCGCCCGCCCGACTGCTGGGCGTGGGCAGCTTCGAGCATGCCGCAGCTTGAAAACACTACACCAGCTGCAACGGCAGAGGCTCCTTTAAGAAAATCTCGGCGTGTGGTCATTAGAAGCTCCTTCTCGGACGGTGAGAGTTTGCCGAGTTTGGAATAGATCAAATTTTCGAGCAACACTGTAGCTCACATCCCGGCAAATCGCAATTGCAAGCTGTTGGTTTAATCTGGGGCTCGGCTGCGTCGCCGCAAACAAAAAAAGACGGGAGCAACCCATGGTTACGCCCGTCTCTCGCGTGCTTTACTTCGAAGCCCTACGGCTATCGTCCCGCGGCCGCCTTTTTCAAGCGCGAATCGGGACTGCCCAACATGTCCTCGATTTCAGCGATCGACTTGTGGCGGGTTTCAATACCGAAGTAGAAGATCACCGCCAGCAACAAACCGCAGAAGGCGAAGAAGACATACGCCGGTCCCACTGCATTGATCGTTGCCTTTGGCGTAACCAGGTTGGTGGTTCCGGCAAATATGGCCAGGATCATGGGGCCGAAGATCCTGCCGATGCCGCCGATGCCATAAGCCGAACCCATTCCGGTTGCGCGCAGCCGCTGCGGCCAGATCTCAGTCGAGTAAGGGCCGGTAATCGACCACCCGCCATTGATGAAGGCGTAGACGGCGATGAAAGCCGGGTAAATGATGGGCACGGTCCCCCAATAGGAATTGAAGTAACGAGCCACGATCAAACAGGTGATCATCGATCCGATGCCGATCATCATCCCGCCCACGCGGCGGCCGACAACTTCCGACAGGTAAGCCCAAACAAATTTTCCGATGATGCTGGAAATCGCGACGGCGATAAACATCTTGGCCGCCTTGGTCGGCGGAATCTTCAGCACCAGCGCCAGCAGCGTTGGCCCCCACAACACGAACCCGTAATCCATGATCGACTGGAAGAAACTGGCGATCCACGATACGGCCACGCTGCGCGGATACTTGAAGATTTCGACGAAGCGCGGCGCGGTCTCCTTGACTAATACCTTCTCATCGACCACCACATTCCGATAGTCGACATTGTCACCCGTTATCCAGTTGATGGACTTGACCGCCCGCTCGTACTTTCCTTGCCTGATCAGCCAGCGCGGGGACTCACGCATCCAGTAGCGGAACAGCAGGGACAGAAGAGCCGGCGCCAGGCCGATCAGAAACAATCCCCTCCAGCCAATCACCGGAGTCAGGTAGGCGGCTGACAGGCTGCCCAGCAGTGTCCCGGCCGGAATCAGCGCGGTCACGATTCCGCCGATGACGCCGCGATAGCGGCTGGGCATGAACTCCTGCACCAGCGGCAGGTCGACGGAATACAGACCGCCAACCCCAAATCCGACCAGGAAGCGAAACACCGATAGGAATATCCAGTTTCCTTCCGGAGTAAAGTACATAATGCCGCTCGGAATCGTGAAGGCCGCGGTGGTGAGGTAAAGCACCGGCATTCTGCCGATCCGGTCGGCCAGATGGCCGAAGAAGAAAGACCCGATCAGGCTTCCCACTCCCGCGCTCAACAGCACCGTCGCGGTGGCGGCGAAACTCAATTTCCAGGGGACGACGATAAACGCCAACACAAAGCCGATGATGTAATAGTCGAAGAACTCGAGCATGTCCCCCAGTACGGCAGCCGTGATCAGCTTGTAATGATTGCCGGTAAGCCGCGAGCTCTCCAGTTTGGCAAACAGATCACTGAAGGTGATAGTGGGGGAATTGGCAACCTTTTCATTGGCCATCTTGTGTTCCTATCGGTAGATTGAACGGCATGGGGCAAGGGACGCCGTCCTGTTGAACTGTTGGCGCCGCCAGTCGGACCCGGCTGGTGTCGCGCCAGGATTTCCCCTCGGCCAGCAAGAACAACAGCTTCTTGCCACAGGGTTTCCCCGGAACAAGAGAGCGCTGTAGATTTCTAACCTGAGTGGCGTTACATGTTAGGATTCCGGTTACTCCCTTGTCAATAAATTTCGCGCCCTTCCGCCAGCGCATGAGCAGCTGAATTCGCGGTTTTTTGCGGAAATGCATCGCATTCATTTGAGAATCTCGTGAGTGTCATGCCGAGTGTACCCATGGTCCCCACTACGCGCCGCTTTTGCGCGTAGCGGGGAGGAAGCCGGGGTCGCAGGCGACGGTCTCTTTGCCGTTGCTGGGATCGGGGTCCCCGGCGAGTCCTGCTCGCTGGGGTGATTGCGGTGGAGCGGCGAAGGATCTGCAATTTCTCGCGCCCGAAACGAAACTTTAGTTTTAGCCTCTTATCGATTTCTCTCTCGATATTCCAGCTTCTAACCTACACTTCCTTCTAGCAGACTGCTGAAAAACTCTTCTCCGAGGAGTGTCATCCTGAGCGCAGCGAAGGATCTGCTGTTTGCGCGCGTTAAAAGTAAAGCAGATCCTTCGCCGCTCCACCCCAGCAACGGCAAAGAGGCCGTCGCCGGGGGCTCCGGCTTGCGCTCAGGATGACACTGTTACGAGTTTTTCAGCAGCCTGCTAGAGCCCAGCGGAGCATTCTGACTAAGCAGACGGACCAAGAACTAGACCTCGCATTAATAATGAATCTGGTTGCCGACAAAGGAGATTGATGACGATGAGGGCGAGAAACTGGAAGCGGTTACTGATCGGGATAGCGTTGTTTTTCTTTTCCGCCATGATGATAGGCTGCGGGGGCAGCAATACGGGACTACTGGGAGGGGCGATACAGGGAAAGGCCCTCAGGTTAACCGGTACAACATCGACGCTGGCAGGGACCGCCGGAACCACCGGTTCCACCGATGCGACCGGCGCCGCGGCCAGGTTTAATACTCCATACGACATCACGACCGACGGGCCGAACCTCTATGTTTCGGATTCTTTGAACAACACAATCCGCAAGGTAGTGATTGCGACCGGCGCGGTGACGACGCTGGCCGGGACCGCCTCCGCAACCGGCGGCTCAACCGATGCCACCGGCGCTGCGGCCAGTTTCAATTATCCAAACGGCATCACGACCGACGGGTCAAACCTCTATGTGTGTGATACAGGCAATAACACAATCCGCAAGATAGTGATTGCCACTGGCGTGGTGACGACGCTGGCAGGCACCCCCTCCTTAACCGGCGGTTCAACCGATGGGACCGGCGCTGCGGCCAGCTTTCTTAATCCATTCGACATCACGACCGACGGGGCAAACCTCTATGTCGCGGATTCTTATAACAGCACGATCCGCAAGATAGTGATTGCCACCGGCGCGGTGACGACGCTGGCAGGGGCCGCCGGAAAGTTCGGATCAACCGATGGGACCGGCGCTGCGGCCAGCTTTTTTGCTCCATACGGCATCACGACCGATGGGGCAAATCTCTATGTGTGTGACTTAGGCAACAACACAATCCGCAAAATAGTGATTGCCACCGGTGCGGTGACGACGTTGGCAGGCATCCCACCCCCCGCACTTCCCGGTTCAACCGACGGGACCGGTACCGCGGCCAGCTTCAATTCTCCAAACGACATCACCACCGACGGGACGAACCTCTACGTGAGTGATTCAGAGAACAGCACAATCCGCAAGATAGTGATTGCGACCGGTGCGGTGACGACGCTGGCAGGGACCGCCCTGAAAACCGGTTCAACCGATGCGACTGGCGCTGCGGCCCAATTTGACAAACCATACGGCATCACGACCGATGGGACAAAACTTTACGTAATGGATACATACACTAACGGCAACATCAGCACAGGCAACAACACCATACGTTCAATCCAGTAGAGAGCCTCTGGGATGACGATGTTTGCCGGCGGGGGGCAGCAGCACAAGTGAGAGCGGATCAATGGCCTGCAACAGTCCCATTGGTGCTGCTCTCCGGCCCTGTCGCCTGGCACGCCGCGGAAAAACCAGTTAAATTGTTGTTGCGCCTTCAGCCGCTCTTGCTCGACAATCACCGTACTCTATGTGAAGTAGTCGAGCTGCTTCGAGAGTCGGGGTGGAAGAACTCCGGCGCACGCTGGTTTGTGCGCGGTAATCGAGCAAAAATATCAAGCGAATAACTCAAAAGGAGTCATCATGGCGGCAGAGTATTACAAGTTAGACAAATTGGCGGAGTTGACCAAGCAGCAACCGCAGACCGGCCACTGGTCGCAGGTGGTAACCGACACCAAGTATGAAAAGGGCCTGAGTATCAACTTTGGAATCAGCAGGGAAGTGGTCGGCTCCAAGCGGATCGCCATGGGAAGGACCATCATTCCTCCGCACACCTGTAATGAGCGCCACGTGCATCTCTACGCCGAAGCATCGATGTACATTATCCGCGGCACGATGGTCCTGCTGCTCGGGCCGGAAGCCAAGAAGATCCTCTGCCCGCCGGGTACTTTCGTCTTCGCTCCCGAAGGCGTCATTCACGGCGTGGCCAACGCCAGCCGGACAGAAGAAGTCGAACTCGTTTTCGCTTACGGTGGCGTCCCGTCGAAGGAAGCCGCAGGCATTGTGTTCGTCGACGATTCGGAGAACGCTTACCCGCCTGCAGGCTGGGATGTCATCGACTGAGCCAACGCAGGAGCTGATCCAAGGGGATAAAGATGAGAATCGTTCAGGTCGGCGGCTTACCGACTACGGTCCATCCACAGCATCATGAAGTCTTTGCCCGAGAAATCTGGGGACCAGGCACAGGCGCGAAAAATGTTACGGTGCTGCATAACGTCATGCTGGCTCACGGCGGGGCGGACATGCACACTCATCCCGCCTCCGAGCACATTTTTTATGTGCTCACGGGCGAAATGAAGGTGTCAGACGGCAAGCAGACCGTCATTCTCACCGCCGGCCAGGGTTTGGTGATCGAAGCGGGAGAGGCGCACCAGGTAACCGGCACCGGGAAGATGGATTGCCAGTACATTGCGATCACCAGTCCCCCCGTCGTCTGGCAGGGCAAATCGTAACCAGCGAGGACCAGGGGCCTTCCCTCCTGCTATCGTACTTCGAACTTTCGGATGGTTGACGCCCTTCGGCGTCGGCTTTCCCGGTCGACCGAGCCGGCGGGTCAGGGTCGGTCTTTCCGGTAGTGTCCTAATTTGAAACAAAAATAGGACACTACCGTCTTTCCGATCTTCCCTCTTCATGTCCGGCAGTTTGGCGCGACGGCGCTTTGTGAGAGAATACGGGTCCCGAGCAAAAATGGCCGGTGGTTGTCTTCTGTTATCTTCGCAACTTATCTGAAAGCATCGATGACAAGTCCCAAGCTGCTCTTTCTTAGGAACTTTTTCAAGCATCCGGCCACCTTGGGATCGGTCGTCCCGAGTTCCAGGTTTCTCACCGAACGTCTTTTGCGGAGAGTGGATTTCCACCGCGCGCGGGTGATCGTCGAGTACGGGCCGGGTATTGGCAATATCAGCACGGCGCTCGTGCGAAAGATGCATCGCGATGCCTGTTGCGTTCTCATCGAGGTGAATCCGGACTTCGTGCGGCATCTCCGGCGCGTATTCGAGGGCGACAGTCGGGTGCGAATCGTCCATGGGTCCGCCGCGACCGTGGAAGGCGTCGTTCAGAACCTGGGGTTTGAAGCAGCGGATTACGTCATCTCCGGCATTCCGTTCAGCACCATGCCCGAAGAGCTGCGTTTCTCGATTCTGACGGCGTCCAATCGTGTTCTGCGCAAGGATGGCCGCCTGCTTGTCTATCAATTTACACGCACCGTCCTGCCGGATCTGACTTCAGTTTTCGCTTCCGTGGACGAAGAATTCGAGCCGCGTAACGTTCTGCCTGCCCGCCTCTTCTACTGCCGCCCGAAGCCGTCGAACGGAACATCCGAAGGGGCCTCGCATCTGACCACGGAAGAGCATCTGCCGCACCTGGGGCCTGGCAGCTCTACCGGAGTCTCACCGTTATCGGACGTTACATAGGTTGCAGAATGGGTGAAATAGGCGCATTCCGGAGCTAGTTCCCTTCCCGGAATGCGCGCCTTTCGCGCGGCCATCATTCGTGTATTTTCTCGTCGATTTTTCCCGATTCTGCACTGGAAGCGGTTTCTCGGCAGGCTTTGCTTGACTTTAGCCCGCGTCCAGAGGGTAATGGTGCCCGCTATTCTTAAAGTTATTTGCGACCGGCGAAGCCTTGCTGGGCGCGGCTGTTCGCATTGTGGTACCCCATGCCGGCTGTCTTGGCAGTTGGCGTAAGGTGTGGATCGAGCCAGGGCCCGGGGGGATAATGCAGGGAAATCGCAGGAGCAGTGGACTCAGTTGGTCGCTGTGGGCCATTGTAATCTTGCTATGGGCAGCTACTGCCGCGGGTGATCAGAAAGTAGCGGATATCGTGCTGGGCGCTGTACCGCAGTCGCTTGCCGTCAATTCCGTAACCAACAAGATTTACGTCACCTCGAACCCGAACAGCGTGTATGTGGTGGATGCCGCCACCTATGCTTTCGTGACCGTGACCGTTGGCAACAGCCCGGGCACCGGTCCCAACGGAATTGCGGTAAATACCAAGACGAACAAGACCTACGTTGCCGATTATGGTAGCGGTACCGTCAGTGTTATCGACGGTGCAAATTCGGTTCACGCGGTCATAGTGGGGAACGGGCCCCTCAATATTGCGATCAACGAAAGCACGAACACCGTCTACGTAACCAACTACCTCGACAACACCGTGAGCGCGGTCAATGGCCTGACGGAGAACGTGACGACCATCAATACCGGTACCAAGCCCCGATGGTTGGCGGTCAATTCCCTCACCAACATGGTGTATGTCGCCAATCAAGATGGCACGGTGACCGTCATCAACGGCACAACGAACACGCCCACGTCAGTTGCCGTTGCTGCCGCTGGGACTCTTTTGAGCGCTGTTGCGGTCAATACACTAACAAATAAAATCTATGTTGGCATCAATCCCAATTACAACGCCGGCATTGCGGTGATCGACGGGGTGACCAATGCCACCACGACGCTGGTGATCGGCAAACCATCGTGGGGAGTGGCTGTCAACTCGACGACCAACAAGATTTACGTCACAAACTACCTCGATAACATCGTGACCGTGATCGATGGCGGCAACAGCAACGGCCTCAGCCCGCTTGCCATAGCAAACCAGCCCCAGAGTGTTGCAATCGATTCGACCGTCAACAAGACCTACGTCGCAAGTTCCCTGGGCAACACGGTCACCGTCATTGACGGAGCGACCAACCAGACAGTGACAATCACAGTTGGTTCTGGGGCATATTCCGAGCCATCTTCGCTTGGCGTACTCGCAAGCCTGAATCGGGTATTCGTCGCCAATAAAGGCTCCAATAGCGTCAGCGTGATCGATACCAGCCTGGGAAGCTCGGCGCCCACGGTTTCCATCACTTCTCCAGCCGATGGCAGCTCGGTTTCGCAAACCGTCACGGTCCAGGCGAGTGCAAGTGCGTCGAGCGGCCTGACGCTGGCGGGAGTTCAGTTTCAACTCGATGGCGTCAATCTTGGCTCGCAGGTCACGTCGGCGCCGTATGCGATGTCATGGGACACCACTCAAACCACCAACGGGAGCCACACCATCACAGCCGTGGCGACAGATAGCGCGGGCACTGCCGCTTCCTCATCACCCGTAACCGTTACGGTCAGCAACAGCAGCACGGATTTCGGCTTAGCCGTACAGGCGAATAGCTCCGCTTCGGCGACGGTAGCAGCGGGCGCAACTGCCACATATCTTCTCAACCTGACTTCGGCCGCAACTTTCAGCGGCACAGTATCGCTCACCTGCTCTGGAGCGCCCGCGACAGCGGTGTGTTCCGTATCGCCGGTTTCTTCATCCATCTCCGCCAATAGCACCGTACCGGTAACGGTGAAACTGGCGACCGTGGGCCCGTCCGCCAGCGTAGCTCAACCCGGAAGGCGGCGCGCTCCGTTTACTTTCGCTCTGGCTTTGCTGGCGCCATTTGCCTTGGCCGGTTGGCGGGGAAGTCGGCGCCGCAAGAGCATCCGGCGATGGGTTACTCGGCGGGTTCTTGGCGCTCACGATGCTGCTGGCCTCCTGCGGCGGAGGTGGCGCGGTACCGCCAGCTTCGTCCTCCGTGAATACGACCAAGAGCACGGGTACGGCCGCCGGAACCTACACGCTGACGATTACCGGCACAAGCTCCACCGTCACGCATACGGTCACCCTTACGCTGACGGTGACCTAGGGCCGCCAGCAAATCCTGGCGTCTCGTTTCCGACACCCGTTTACTATTGCCTCAAAAGGAAATAGCCCAAAAGGGGTGAATTCCTGATTTACGACTGGGGGCAAACCAGTAGATACTATCTCCAGAGCAGTTTCAGAGTAGATGCATCCCACAGCTATCAACGCCGCGCTGACTGTCATCCCAGCAAACGCCGACCGGCCGTTTGGCCGGGGACCCACGCCGTGTCCGGCTGCTTCCTGGGATAATACCTTTCTGTGGTCGCGAAACTGGCCCGGAAACTCGTGACACGCACCGTACAAGACTCCAAGCAAAACGACTTGGCACGTAAAGGCCATAATTCGCCCGCCTCGCCTGCCGCACCGGAGGTTCCGGTCTGGCATCCGGCCGACGATGCTCGTTCCGTTGATCGTGGCCTGTGCCCTTTTTATGGAGCACGTCGACGCCACGGTGATCACGACATCGCTGCCGATGATCGCGCGCGACCTGGGCGTGGCTCCGATCGTGCTCAAGCTGGGACTGACCTCCTACCTGGTGAGCCTGGCCGTTTTCATACCGGTATCGGGCTGGCTCACCGACCGTATCGGCGGGCGCATCGTGTTCTGCTCGGCGATTGCGACGTTTATGGTCAGTTCCATGCTCTGCGGAGTGTCGCGATCTTTTGGTTTCTTCGTGGCGGCGCGCTTCCTGCAAGGCATAGGCGGCGCCATGATGGTTCCGGTGGGGCGGATTGTTATTGTGCGGACGGTGAGCCGGGATGAGCTGGTGACGGCGCTCAATTACCTCACGGTTCCGGCTTTGCTCGGGCCGCTGTGTGGGCCGCCGCTGGGCGGCTTTATCACCACCTATTGGCATTGGCGCTGGATCTTCTTCATCAACGTTCCGATCAGCATCCTGGGCATTTTTCTGGCCCTGCGTTACATGGATAACGTGCGTGAGAGCGAAGTGGCGCCGCTGGACACGTCGGGGTTCGTGCTGTCGGCCATCGGCTTGTCGGTGTTGATGTTCGGGCTGAGCGCGATTACCGAAGAGGTGGTGCCACGGATGCTGGCCGCCGCCTGCGTCGTCTTTGGCGCCGCCATCACCTATATCTATTACCGCCTGGCCCGGCGCAAACAGAGGCCGCTGCTGGAGTTCGATCTGTTGAAGATCCCGACGTTCTGGGTTGGGGTTGGCGGAGGCTCGCTGTTTCGCATTGGCATCGGCGCGATGGCGCTGCTGCTGCCGCTGATGCTGCAATTGGGATTCGGGCTCACGCCTTTGCAATCGGGGATGCTGACCTGCGCCTCGGCCATAGGGGCCTTGTTCATCAAGAGCATCATTAAGCTGTTTCTGCGCCTGTACGGCTTCCGCAGACTGCTGCTGGTGAATAGCGTATTCGCCTCCGCGACGGTCGCCGCCATGGGACTGTTTACGGCACACACGGCCCATTGGCTGATTTTCGTCGTGCTGGTGATCACCGGGTGCTTCCGCTCGATGCAGTTCACCGCCCTGAACGCCATCACCTATGCCGAGATACCGGACCATCGCGTCAGCGCCGCCACCAGCATGTTCGCCACCGTGCAGCAGCTCTCACTGGGCGTGGGCGTAACCATGGGGGCCTTCGCGTTGCAGGCCTCGAATTTCCTTCAAGGCCATCAAAAAATCGTAGCCGGCGATTTCTGGCCGGCCTTTCTTGTCCTTGGGATTCATCGCCATGTCGTCGGCCTACTCGATTTCGAAGCTCTCTCCCAACGCCGGAGCGGATATGGCCGGACGAAGCCAGCCCAAACCCGAGCTGGAAACCGTCGGAATGTCGCAGAACGCGGAGTAAATATCGACGGCGCAGGGACCCACATCTGCCGCAGTCAGCAGATGTGGGTGACTTTCGAGAGGCCCAGAACAGCCCCACATTAGCTCCGCCCGAAGGAAACTACCCCAGGTTAGCCAAAAGCGGGCGAACCTGGGGCACCTTCCACGTGTCTTCTAGCTTGCACTTGCGTGCACAGCCACGGTGTAGCCGCCGTGGCCGCGCGTTCCCGCCGGAAGGAGAGCCCCATCGGAGGCGATCCGGTAGAGCGCGTATCCACACTCTCCGACTAGAAACCGCTCCATGTCCTGAAAGCTCGCTCCGGCTGCGGAATTGGCGGGTGGCCCATATTTGCCTTCCGTTGGCAAATGTGGGGCAGTTCGCGACTCCCATTCGATGTGCCTTTCTGATGGCAGAGCGACCCCACATTAGCTCCGCCTGTGGCTCCGCAAATGTGGGCCACCAAGTTTTCTAGCTTGTGCTTGCATGCACCGCCACGGTGTAACCGCCGTGGCCGCGTGCTCCCGCCGGAGTGAGCGTCCCATCGGAGGCGATCCGATAGAGCGCGTATCCACACTCTCCGACTAGAAACCGCTCCATGTCCTGAAAGCTCGCTCCGGCTGCGAAATTGGTGTATCGCGGGAGGGTCTCAAAGTAGAGGATCGGGCGAAGCCGCAACAGGGTATTGCGCGCCCCCTGCATGACCTTGAGTTCCATTCCTTCCACGTCAATCTTCATCAGGTCGAGGCGGTCGATGGCGCGCTCGCGGACAAAATCGTCCACGGTAAGGACGGGGACGCGGTCGGTGCCGGCGGAAGACAACAGCGCATTGCCCGGGTTCCCCTGCTCCTCGGCCCACCACAACTCTCCGGCGGAATCCCCCACGCCCGCCGCGATGACCTCGGTTCTGGCGGCAAGCTCCGGGTTGAGCTTGAGGTTCTCCCGCAAACGAGCGAGATTCGGAGGCCCCGGCTCGAAGGCGTAGACCCGCCCCTCCGGTCCGCATCGCTTGGCGAGAACCAGCGCAATGGCTCCGACATTGGCACCGATATCAAAGCACACCCATCCGGTGGTGTTGCGTGATTCCAGGAAGGCGCAAAGCAGCGGCTCGTATCTGCCCGACCACATGATGCGCTCGACCTTATAGCGGGTATCGATATTCACGGCGATGCCGGAATAGTAGTCGGGATAGACAAAACAGAGTCCTTGGGGCGCGGCTTTCCGCAGGTTCGGATGCGAATTCAACAGCGCACTTCTTAAGCTCTGTGGGCACGCTTTGAGAAAGGCTCTTCGGATTGCCCGGCTTACCTGTGCCATTGTCTCTCCCGGAACGTCTCTCTCGGTCAAATGATCGAGGGGTGTGGTTCGCCCCTGATTTAACCATATGAGATTGCCGGAGTGAGCCTCTCTTCCGGCTCTGGAACGCATCTATCGACAATACAAGGGGGGAATTCGCGGTCCCTCGGTGTTGTGGCGAGGCAGTTGCTTGAGTCAGGGCGGAGGCGCTGTGAAGTTAAAGGCCAAAGGGTTGAGCGCGATCTGGTTGGGGGTTCTGGTGGCGTTCGGCGCTTGCTTTGTGCGGGAGAGCGCGGCCACGCAAATCCCTTCTAATGATAAGGATGCACCGGCTCTGGCCGAAATCGTCGAGCGCCTGGCCCATGCCCAACAGGAAAATCATCTGGCCGCGCGTTCTTACACGGTTCTGCGGAATTATGAGCTGGTCAATGGCAAGAAACAGGAGAGCAGCTCCCAGGTACAGGCCGAGGTCAGCTACTCTCCTCCGGGCACCAAGGAGTACGCGATTCGCGCCACCTCGGGAAACGGCAGAGGCGAGCGGGTGGTTCGTCGCGTGCTGGAGCACGAGGCGGAGATGGCTTCTTCCTGGAAAGAGGCGGCGCTCACCGGGGAGAACTACCGCTTTGAATTGCTCGGCAAAGAGACTATCGAAGGGCATGACTGCTTTGTCCTGAGTCTCACCCCACGCCACGACAGCAAGAATCTGATCCGCGGCCGGGCGTGGATCGATGCGCAGAACTTTAATATGCGGCGCATCGAAGGCGCGCCCCTTAAGGCTCCTTCCTGGTGGTTGAAGCGCCTGGAAATCACCATGCAATTCTCACAAGTGATGGGAATGTGGTTGCAGACTGCCTTCATCGCCAAGGCGGAGGTTCGCTTCTTCGGCGAGCAGACACTGACAGCTCACGACGTGCAACTCCGTACAGGTGAAGTGCCAGCCATCTCCGCGGAGCAGCATGCAGCCGGGACGCAAAGCTGGCAGCTCAACGGCGCGGGCAGCTCGTCCGCAATCGTTGGAGCAGGCGTTCTCGCCATGCCGTGGCACGAGCTGCGCTAGGGCGCGCGGGCTCTCAGCGCGCGACCTCAACTTACCTGGAACTACCCACGTTAGCCCAATCACCCCAACGAGCGGGACTCGTCTGGGCCGCTGATGGATTAACAGGCCCTGCGGTACTTCACTGATTGCTGCTGGCATCGAGCGCTGCTATTGTTGGCGCATGCGCAGAGTTCTGTTTCTTTCCCTGCTCGCCTTGCTGGTGGTGCAAGGTGCCTTCGGGCAAGCGCCGGGGTCGGCCGGTGAGCGCGGGCAAGGCATAGGAGTAGACCAGGAAGGCGAGCAGTGGGCGCGTAACACGTTGAAAAAAATGTCGCTGGAGGAAAAGGTCGGCCAGATGTTCATGATCTGGGCGCGCTCGGCATTTCTCAACGTGAATGGTCTCGAGTACCAGCAACTGCGCGACACCATGCGCAGGTTCCACATCGGGGCCTTCGGCGTGACCGTTCCGTGGGACGGATCGCTGCTGAGAAAGAGCAGTCCGTACGAGATGGCGGCGCTGACCAACCAACTACAGCGCGATTCGGAGCTGCCGCTGATCTTCGCCGCCGATTTCGAGCGCGGCGTGCCCATGAGGCTGAGCGGGGGGACGGTTTTCCCGCACGCCATGGCCTTGGGAGCGACACACAGCAAGGATTTTGCTTTCCTGTTCGGCAGAATCACCGCCATCGAAGCGCGGGCGGTCGGGGTGCACTGGAACTTCTTTCCCGTGGCCGACGTCAATTCGAACCCGCTGAACCCGATCATCAACACGCGCAGTTTTGGGGAAGACGTTGCGGAAACCAGCGAGCTGGTGGCCGCCTATATCGCCGGCGCCCGGGGAACGGGGATGCTGACGACGGCGAAACACTTTCCGGGACATGGCGATACGCAGACCGATACGCACCTGGCGGTGGCCAGCGTGAGTGGCGACGCGAAACACTTGAACGAAGTGGAGCTGGCCCCGTTCCGCGCCGCCATTGCAGCCGGCGTAGACAGCATCATGATGGCTCACGTAACCGCTCCCGCGCTGGATGCCGACAGCCGGCGTGTGGCAAGCATTTCGCCCCGCATTATTCAGGAGGTGTTGCAGGGACAGATGGGATTCCGCGGGCTGGTGGTGACCGACGCGATGGACATGGGCGCGCTGACGTCGCTGTTCGTGAAGCTGCCGCCGGCCAGTGCGGCGGCGCGGGCGGCGGTCGAGGCGGTGAAGGCGGGCGAAGACATGATCGTGGCTCCGGCGGACCTGGAGAATTCTTATCGAGGCGTGGTGCAGGCGGTGCGCAGCGGAGAGATCGCGGAGAGCCGGATCGACGACTCGGTGCTGAAGATTCTGCGGGCCAAGGCGGGGCTCAAATTGCACAAGTCGCGTCTCGTGGATCTGAATGCGCTCGCCGAGGTGGTCGGCAAGCCGGAAAACCAGGCCATCGCGCAGCAGATAGCGGACGCCGCCGTAACCCTTGTGCGCGACAACGGGCGGGTGCTTCCGCTGAAGAGTTCCGCCAGCGGCGGAGTGGCGGGCGGCAACGGCGCGACGGGCGGTGATGACGTTGTGGCGGTAATCTTCACGGATGACGCGCGCGGCGATTCCGGGCGCGTGCTCGACCGGCTGTTGCGCGCCCGGCTGCCGGCAGCGACGGTGTACTACGTCGACGAAGCCAGCGCGGCATGGCTTGCCTCGGACGTGCTGGACGCGGTGCGACAGGCCAGGGTGGTGATCGCGCCGGTCTACATCGTCCCGGTCCCAGGGCGCGGAGCACGCGGAACGGGCGGCGGACTCGACATGGAGCAGAGCACCGGAGATCTGCTGAAAGCGATGCTGGCAAGCGCGGGCGCCAAGACGGTTGTTTTGGCCATGGGAAGCCCTTACATGGCAAGCAGTTATCCGGAGGTGCAGAATTATCTTTGCCTTTATTCGACAGTCACGGTATCGGAGATTAGCGCGGTGAAGGCGATATTCGGCGAGATTGCGCTACGAGGGACACTGCCAGTCACGCTTCCTCGCATAGCCTCGCGCGGCGCCGGTTTGCGGCGCGGCCTGGGCTGGAAGGTGGAGAGCGGCGTTGGCTCCAGCCGCTGAGGCGGTCGTGATGAGATAGGCTTTTGCGAAACTGGTCCCGGAAAACTGGTCTAGAATGTAGTCGGACCTGCTTACAAATCCATACGGCTGCGACGCGGAAGAGGGCGGCGTAGCCCCGGCATTCATCTGGAGAGGCTCGCAAATGATGAGGAGATCGGTTGCACTCGTATTGGCGATTCTGGCACTCGCCTGTTTTGCGTTCGGGGACGGCGGCGATAGCGGGCTTGCCGAGTTGATGGCACGGGCGGAAAAAGGCGAGGCCGTGGCGCAGTTCCTGCTGGGACGAGCCTATTTGCTGGCGACCGACGGTCTCAAAAAGGACGATGCTGCGGCAGCCGTTTGGTTCCGCAAGGCGGCCGACCAGGGCCAGATGAACTCCGAAACCTTTCTGGCGTGGATGTACGAAGAGGGGCGCGGCGGGTTGGCGAAAGACGACGTGCAAGCCGCGTTCTGGTATCGCAAAGCGGCCGAGCAGGGCGAAGCAAACGCGATGAGGAACCTGGGGCTGATGTGCCTGGACGCCCGCGGGGGAATGGCAAAAGACGAAGCGCAAGCCGTGAGTTGGTTTCGCAAGGCGGCCGAAAAAGGGGACGAATCGGCGCAGAATTATCTGGGCCTGATGTATGAGAAAGGCCGGGGCGGCTTGGCAAAAGACGTGCAACAGGCGATGTACTGGTACCGCAAAGCCGCCGATAAGGGTTACGCCAGCGCACAGAACAATCTGGCGGTCATTTACCTCGGGACAAATCCAGACCTGCGCAATCCCCGCGCGGCGCTGGATTACGCTAAAAAGGCGGTAGCTTCGTTCAAGTACAACCCGGTGTTTCTGTCCACGCTGGCCGCGGCCTACTATGCGGAAGGACAGTTCGAGAACGCGGTGGAGACTCAACAACTGGTGATCTCGCTGGTTCCGCCCGACAAGAAAGCCGAGTACAGCGAAAGGCTGAACATGTACATGCGGACGCTGGAGGCAAGCAAACGGGAAGCAAGACCGCGGAGCACTTTCCCGGACCGCTAGACCAGTTTCGCAACAATCCCACATTTGCCTTCTGTTGGCAAACGTGGGGCAGTCAAGAACTCCACACATTCGAGCGGCGGACTCCTAGAACACAAAGCAGCCCCACCCTTCGCCAACGCTGGCGAAAGGGTAGGGCACCCGAGCGCATCAGTGAAACCGCTCTAATTCGCGGTTGCGGGATGGAGCTTCTTCACCAGGTTGGCGACATTGGCGGCGAAGTGCCGTATGGTTGCCACGCCTTCTTCATCGTTGAGCGCTTCTCCCGGCAGCCGGCCAAACACCATGTTCCAATAGGTCGATCCCGGCACGATCATATCGTTGATCAGGAAGAACATCAGCATTTCCTGCAGGGTGAGCGTTTGCCCACCGCGCCGCGCGACGGCAACAGGCCCGCCGACCTTGCCGGCCAGGAACATGCCATTGTTCCGGGAGACGTAGCCGATGCGCTGTAAGGCGCACATCACGTCGCCACGGGCAGTGCCGAAGTAAACCGGAGTGCCCACGATCAAGCCCTCGGCTTGCTTGATTTTCCTGATGACCTCGTTGAGCCCGTCGTCGAGACCGCACTCGCCTGTCTTGGAACACTTCATGCAGGCAATGCACGCCTCGATCTTCATGCCTGCAAACGAAACGATCTCCGCCTCTACGCCGGCGTCTTGAATGACCTTGGCGCACTCCTGCAACAGTTGCGCGGTGTTTCCGTTTGGTTTGGGGCTGCCGCTGATCAAAAGGACCTTCATGTGTACTCCTATAGTTAGTGGTTTCAGAATAGGCGCATCCCGGAGCTATCAACCGCCATGGGGCGCACCTTTCGCGAAACCGTTCTGGACCGCTTGCCAGCGGCGCAGCTTGGATGTGAATAACACCATTCTGACATGAACCGCCGGGCGCGAGTACGGAATTCTTTCCACCGCGGAGAGGCGCCCGGGGTGTCAGTGTCATCAGGACATCGTCAAGACTTGGGCTGGATGGAGACCAGCTCCACCTCGAAAATGAGCGTAGAGTCCGGCGGAATGTCAGCACTAGGGCTACGTTCGCCGTAGGCAAGATCGGGTGGAATGAACAATTGCCACTTCGATCCAGCCGGCATGAGTTGAAGCGCTTCGGTCCATCCCTTGATGACCCGGTTGACCGGGAACGTCGCCGGCTGGTTGCGCTTATAAGAGCTGTCGAATTCCTTGCCGTCGATCAGAGTGCCGCGGTACTGGCACACGACGGTATCTTCGGCGGTAGGCTTTTTCCCATCCCCGGCTTTCAGAATCTTGTACTGCAATCCGCTGGGCAGCGTCACCACTCCTTCTTTCTTCTTGTTCTCAGCCAGGAACGCCTCACCCACCTGTTTGTTTTTCTCCGCCAGTTCCTTCTGGACCTGGGCCTGCTTGGCCCTCATCTCGTTTTGCAGGTCAACGATGGCGGCGCGGACCTCTTCGTCGCTCATCAGAGCCTGGTTGCCGGCCAGTGCGTCCTTGAACCCCTGGGCGAACCGAGCAGGGTCCACTTCCAGCGATTCCTTGCGAAGCTGCCGGCCGAGATCCAGCCCCAGAGCATAACTTCGCTTTTCCACCGGCGTCTTGAGCGCGGGGGCGGGCGCATTCTGCGGCGCAGGAGCAGGGGCATCCTGGGCGGCGGCCACGGTCAGCAGCGTCATCATTGCAAGCGCAAACATCCACAACTTAACTCGCCATTTCATTGCGGCTCCTTCGACTATCAGGCACTTTCGCACATCCGGTGGGAATATGGCAATGAAGCCCGGCTCCGAAAACGAGGATTCTGCTCAAATGGCGTTCGGTGTAGCATGGGCAACCAGCCAATTTTGGCGATCACAGGACGGCACAAAAAGATGACCCCGGAAGAGCGTGAAAAAAAGCTCCAGCAACTGGAACTTTGCAAGCAGGCCGGTGAGCAGGCTTACGATGATCTATACGAGAAGGCCCACTCATCGAGCGCCGCCACCGCCTATTACAGTGACGCGAAGGAGTCCTTCTACAGCGCCATCCAACTGGCTGGCGAGCTTGGCCTTGCGCAGGAGGTCGAAAAGCTGGAGAAGCGGTTGGCGCATATCAAGGGCGTTTTCCGCAGCCAGTTCAGCTAGGGATACACCTGTTCTGCGACCGCCATGCGAGGAAGCAACATGCACGCAGCCGTGCTCGTCATCGTTCCGCAAGACTCTAGCGTAGCCGAGGTGCTGGCACCCTACCGCGATCTCGAATTCGATTACTACGTGGTTGGCGGCGGCTTTACCGGATTGCTTGATGGTTACGACCCGGAGCAAGACCCGGACAACTTTGAGAGCTGCGAGCTCTGTAAAGGAACGGGTCAGCGGCTGGAGCTGCCGCCGCCGATCGAGACCCACACGCTTGACGCCGGCCAATGAGTCAAAGCGATGGATTACTCGCGCACCACGCGCGAACACCAGGAGAGCCTGGGCGGTTGCAACGGCTGCCACGGCAAGGGAACACATCTGAAGCCTTCCTCGGAGTGGAAGCCTTATGACGGCGACAGCATTCTGCTGGCGGATTTGACCGCCGAGCAGTACGAGGGCAAGTTCTACGCGGTGTGTATGGGCATGAAGGGCTGGTACAGCTCGGAGCGGTACATACCTTGGGCTCCGAAGGAAAAACGCATGCAAGCGCAGGAGTTGCCGCCGCTCGATTGGCTGAAATCCACCGGCTGGAAGGGCGACCGGGCGGTGGTGGTGGACTGCCACAGCTAAGTGTGCATCTAAGCTGTGGGAGAGCAGCAACGGTGTCGAACGCCGATCTAACCTCGATTCTATTCGTACTCTTACTTCTGGTGGGGCTGGCGCATCTGCTCGGCTATCTCTTTGTAAAACTGCGACAGCCGAAGGTCGTCGGTGAGATTCTGGCAGGCGTCATACTCGGCCCAGCTCTCATCGGGCGGTTGCCGTTCGCCTCAGGGCTGATGAAAGCCACGGAGCATCACGGAAACCTTCTGAACTTTGTTTACTGGCTCGGTTTGCTGCTGCTGATGTTTCTGTCCGGGGCGGAAACTCGCCACCTGTTCAGCCGCGAGGAGCGCCGTGAAGTAGGCTGGCTGGCCGTCGTGGGCACGGGCATACCGTTCATCCTTGGGCTGGTGCTGGGGCCATGGCTGATTCGGCCTGCACTGGCGGGCCCTAATGGCAACCGCATCTCTCTGATGATTATTCTCGCCGTCGGCGTCGCGGTGACGTCGGTTCCGGTGGTCTCGAAGATTTTTGCGGACCTGAACATTCTCCACACCCGCTTCGCACGACTGGTTCTCGGCGTGGCCGTGCTGGAAGACATCGCGCTGTGGCTGGCGCTGGCCGTGGCAACGGCGATGGCTGGCAAAGCCGTGCTTAACCCGCGGGAAATGTCCTATCATCTGATCGCCACCATCGGATTCTTCGGGCTGGGGTTGACGGTCATTCCCCGGATCGTGAAGCGAATCAACAAATCACGGTTCAATGTTTTCGCGAAAAATTCGCCCGTGGCTTATGCGATTGCGGTTCTGCTCGGATATTGCGTGGTCGCCGGGGCGCTCGGTGTGAGCGTGGTATTTGCAGCCTTTCTTGCCGGGTTCGCCGTGGTACATAAGAAGCGCAGGCTGTTCGCGGAAGCACTCGACGCCATAGGAAAGGTGTCGTTCGCGTTCTTCATTCCGGTGTACTTCGCACTTGTAGGATTGAAACTCGATCTGGTTCGAGGCCTGTCACTGTGGATGATAGCCGCGTTCATTCTCGGGAGCTGTGTCGTAAAGATTCTTTCCGTATCCTTGGCGGGACGATTCGCCGGGTTCCGCGGGTTGGATTTGCTCAATCTCGCAATCACGACGAACGCACGCGGCGGGCCGGGTATCGTACTGGCCAGCGTGGCATTTGATGCCGGGATCATCAGCGCGAAGTTCTACACGACACTTGTATTAGCGGCCATCCTCACCTCGCAGATGGCGGGCGCGTGGCTTGACTATGTCCTGCGCAAGGGCTGGCCGCTGCTGACGCCTACCGAGAACGAGTCGGCTGTTGTCTCCACCGAGGAAAGCCCGTCCGCCGCTTGACTCGAAGACCTCGCACCGGGTTCTTCCGCAACTTGCTAACCGATGCGCTGCAATGGGCCGATCCGAAGTGCGTTTAGCGTTGGCTCCAGGTGCGTCCGCCGTCGGCGGTGGCCCAGGTAGTTACATTGCCCGCGTCGACAGTGCCGTGGAGCGCGTCATCAAACGCAATCCGCGTGATGGTTGGAGTCGCCGGTTCGCTTGTTGGGAGCGCTACCCGCGTCCAATTCGCACCGCCATCGACGGAGTGAAACAAGTTAGCCTCGGAGCCGCCTGCCCACACGTCATTGCCGACAACAGCGAGCGCGTGGAATTGCGTGTGTGCAGGGGCGAGCACGGTCTGCCAGTCGCTCCCCGCCAACGCGCGCTGCAACTCACCCGCGGGTGAGATTCGCCACTGCGCGCGGGCCGGCGCGGCGGAGTCAAACGCCGAAGGGCTATGCGGCAGGCTGGCTGTCTTGCGCTGTGCCTCGTCTGGCGTGCTCATCGCCTTCGCCGCTTGCGAGCGTGTCGCCTGGGAATCGCTCTGGTAAGCGGGTGCGGACGCCGCCGGAGCACGGGTACCAACCTCGCTGTTGGCTCCAGAGTGTGCCGTCCCAATCACCCCAGCGAGCGGGGCTCGCCGGGGACCCCGATCAACGGTCGAAGGCGATAAGGCTTGAGCAGCCGCCTGGCTGCCGCCTGCAACAAAGTCAGGCACTTTCTCCCCCGCCCCAGCCGATGAAAAAGCGGATGGTCCCGCCTTTTGTCGCAATGGCGCCGGGTATCTGTCGAGTGCCGCTGCGGCGGCTGCGGGTTCGGGCGGCCTGGCAATGGTTTTAGCCTTGTCGGAGGAAGGAGCAGTCTTCGCCGCCTTCGCCGGGCGCTCAGCAGATTGGGCCGGTGTTGCCGGCGTCTCGGGGTTGACTACCGGAGTGCTGGTGTCGCTGCGTGTTGCCGACAGTTTGGCTTGTTCCGAGCCATGGTGCTCGACCTGGTAGATAACGCCAACGCTTCCCAGAACAACAGTGGTGATGGCAACAGCGGCCCAGTTTAGCCAGCGCCGCCCGCCAGAAGCCGCTGGAACAATGACCTGCTGCTTACTCTCGGGCACGGGAAGCGAAAGGCGCGCCACCTCCCGGCAGTGCGCGCAGGCCGCGAAGTGGGCGAGCAAGCCTTCACGCTCGCGCGCCGTCACCGCGCCTTCCTGGAAGGCGGCCAACAGGTCCGCATCCGGGTGTGGCCCGGCGGATTGCCTGAGGTTTTCCAGCGCTTGCTTCACCGGTTTTGGCAGTGGGTCCATCACGGTTTGGAATCGTCTCCTTTATAGAACGGGCGGAGGACGCTTTCTTGCTTTAAAAACGTTTCCACGGCCGGGATACCTCCTAAGTATCACCGCCGGGCTTGAAGGCCCGGCCACGTTCCGAGGTACAGCTTCCGCTAATCCGG
This sequence comes from uncultured Acidobacteriota bacterium, assembly GCA_963842345.1. GTDB lineage: Bacteria > Acidobacteriota > Terriglobia > Terriglobales > Acidobacteriaceae > CAWBRT01. Next base: position 58,652 of record CAWJGD010000012.1, on the reverse strand, counting down.
TCTAAACTCTGCCGCACATCAATTTTAAGGTCACCGACGTCGGTGTCGTTCAGGCACTCGTCTGCCTGCCTCGGGCTCATGCCCAGGGCCACCAGTTGGTGGTGAATGCTCTTCCGCAGGTTCTTGGTAAGCCGGTCGAGCTTACGGCTGATGGTGGACTCGTGTACCCGGAGTTGGCCGCCGATCTCCGCCAACGTTTGTCCATCCAGAAAGTAGGCAGCGAGCAGAAATCTCTCTTCGGCGGAGAGGGCGGAGAGCGCCGATGCCGTTGCCTTCTCCAGGCGCGCGTCAGGCACAGGGTCTGACACGGTCGGCGCCGCCGCGAAGGCGACACCGGATTCGATCTGCTCCTCCAGACTGACGGTGCGTTTCTGCGCCCGATACCGATTTACATATTCCTGTGCGAGCACCGTCCGCAGCCAGCCCTCCAGCGAGCCACGCCCCATGTAGTAGTTCAGCTTGCTGACGCGCACTCCATCCGCGGACGGCAGTCCGTAGAGTTCCGCGTAAAGGCCGTCGGCCAGCTCGCGGGCGGTAGCTTCGTCATGGGCAATGCCCTGGGCGGCGTCATAGAGTTTGGCGCGGTAACGGTTCAGGAACTCGTCCCATGCCGCCGCATTGCCGGCGGCGCAGGCTCGTGCCAGCGCCAACTCCTCCGCCCGCAGGAGTGCCAGCAGCGCGAGCGATTCGGCGTCGTCCGCGCCGCTGGCATACTTCGCCAAAACCGCGGCGACAATGCCGACGAACTGCCGAGCCGACAACGCGAACCGGCCGGCATTGGCCTGCGCGTACAAGCGCTGCGCGGCTTCTTCCACCGCCGGGGAAAGCGCAGGGGAATCCCGGAGTTCCGGCCCGAGCGGGGCGGAGTGAGCGCCGGCCGGATTGGCGTCCGGGGACATGAGTACGGATGCTATCAAAATTCCGGGCAAGATTGCGCGCAAGAAAGCAAAGGGCGGGCGTTCTTAGGATGAGGCCAAAAGGAGGCCCATTATGGCCAGGCGCACAGTGTTAGTCGCGATTCTACTGTTGATTTCAATTACCTGCCTGCAAGGTGCGGGACAGCGCAAGGATGGACACGGGCAGCACTCAACTTCGCCGAGAGTTGCCGGCTACAGCGTGTTGGAGCCGATCACGAGCGGCAATCTGACGATTTTCCCGGTGACGGCGGACACCAACTACGAAACCGCGCGGTTCATCACCCTCGATGAAGGCGTTCGCGCGGGAACGGTCGTGGTAACCGAGCAAGGGCAAGTGGCGGGCATGGTGCGTCCGGGTTCGAGACGGCCCGTGGGTGGCGGCGCGGAAGTCAATCGGCTCGCCCTTTACAACAAATCAGGCCGCCCGTTACTTCTGCTCGCCGGAGAAATTGTTACCGGCGGCAAACAGGATCGAATCATCGCCGCAGACCGGATCATACCGCCCGGGCCGGAAGCGGTAGACCTCGGTGTCTTCTGCGTCGAACCGGGCCGCTGGGTTGGCAGCAGCAACAACTTCGGCTCGATGAAGTCGCAGATGGCGCAGCCCAGCGTCAGGCGCCCGGCGATGGCCGCCAAGAACCAGGCAATGGTGTGGGACCAGGTCCGCCAAAAATCCGGTCGCATGAGCGCCAGCGTCCCGATGGCTCCCGCGGCGGCCGGCACGACCTCTTACGCCAGGGTGATGGCGGACGAAAACGTGCAGGAGCGGGTGGACCGCGTGGCAGCTCCCATTACACAGGATTACGAAGCGGTGCTGCGCCACCTGAAGCAGAAGAAGGCCGTCGGGGTCGTCGTCGCCGTCAATGGCGAAGTCATGTGGGCTGACATCTTCGGCAGCACCGAGTTGCTCGAAAAATACTGGCCCAAGCTGGTTCGCTCCTACGCCGCCGAGGCGGTTACGTCCGACGCCGGCAAAGTCTCGCTCCCGGTGGTGAGCGCAAAGAGCGCACAGCAGTTTATCGACGAACTAAGCGGCGAAAAAGAAGTCGTCGAGACAGAGGCCGGAGTGTTCCGCCGGGCAGACGTCACGGGCGACGGCTACCGGGTTTTCACCCTTACCTCGCTGCTTCCGAAGATGAACTTCGAAGTCCACATCACCAAGATGAAAGACCACCAGGAGACGAAAGGCCACCAGGAGACGAAAGGCCGACTGGACGTGCACCCGCCCCCGCGATATCGGGTTGAGTGACAGGCCGATCGGGTTGGCGACGACAACGCGCACGCGAAATCGTCGCTATACCCATTCCATCCCCGGCTTCGACCTACTTCGAGGGAGTCGCTTGTGCCTTTGCATCCGCCGGGGAGGCAGGCACGGCCCGGCTCCTGGCCCATTTGCGCAGCGCCTCAATCTCCTCGGCCCGAGTGGTGGACAAGGGCACCGTGGCAGCGAGCGCCTGCAACAGGCTTTGCGTGGTGAGAGACTGCTTATCGGCAAACGAGCGATACATGGCGGCCTGCAGGGCGGCATCGATTTCGGCTCCAGAGTAACCGTCGGCGGCCTTGGCTATCTGCTCCAGGTCGAACTCGGCCGGGTTGCGTTTGCGTCGCGCCAATTGAATCGCAAGGATGGCTTTGCGCTCGGCCTGATTGGGCAGGTCGACGAAGAACAGCTCATCGAAGCGTCCCTTGCGGATGAGTTCGGGAGGAAGCGCAGTTACGTTGTTGCAAGTGGCGGCAACGAACACCGGAGCCTTTCGGTCCTGCATCCAGCAGAGAAACGCCGCCAGGATGCGCGACGAGACGCCGGCATCAACCGAAGCCGAATCAGGTCCGCTCCCGGCGAAGACCTTCTCCAGTTCGTCGATCCATAGCACGCACGGGGACAAACTCTCGGCGACCTGGAATACTTTCTGGATTCGCTTTTCGGTTTCTCCGATGTACTTGTCGAAGACGGCAGCGCTGTCGAACTTCACCAGGGGCAGCTTCCATTCGCCGGCAACGGCGCGAGCGCACAAGCTTTTGCCGCAGCCCTGCACTCCCAGAACGACCATGCCGCGTGGCGGCTCGAGTCCGAAGGCGCGCGCAGCTTCCTCCCAAGCTCCACGGCGTTGTGCCAGCCAGCGCTTGAGGTTTTCCAGTCCGCCGATGCTGGCCATCGTTTCCGAGACGTCGACAAACTGAAGCATGCCCGAATGACGCAGCAACTCTTTCTTCGCCTCGAGAACATCGGTCACTGCCTCGGGCGAAAGCGCATAGCGCGCCACCAGCACTTGCGAAACCGCTCGCTCGGCTTCCTCCTCAGTGAGACCCAGCAGATTACCGGCCATGGCGTCCACTCCAACCGCATCCAGCTTGCGCTTGAGCGTGCAGGACTGGGACATGCGCGCGAAGGTCTCTTCGATGATCTGGTGCAGGCGCTGCTGGTTGGGAAGCGGAATGTCCAGGTACTCAACCAGGCTCGCCAACTCCGGCGGAATCGTGATCGCAGGGGCGGTGATGACTACGGTGCGCCGGTTGGCGGAGAACTTCTGACCCACATCGCGCAACCTGCGAACGATGACCGCATCCTCCATATGACGGTGGAAGTCTTTGAGGATGAAGACTCCATCAAGGGTCATACTCTCCAGAGTAGCCAGGGCCTGTGCCGGTTCGCGGGTGTTGTAAATCGCCGGAGCGTTCGGCTCCGAGTCGCGGTTCAGGGCCGCACTCCTCGCCGCCGGACTCGGGCCGGATTGAGCAAGGAGGAGCGATGCGGCTGCCCCGGGCAGGCCCACAGCGACGTTGCTGCCCGAGCGAACCAGTCCGTCAGCAATCGTCCATTCAAATGTGGGCAGGCCAAGCTCGGCACAGGCGGCGCGCACGAACGCTACGGCACGCACTTCCTCCACGGTTTCCATGACCACGATGGGCGTGGAGGAATTGATCAATACTTTGAGTCGTTCCAGAACTTCAGCCATATTGTCGCCAGCGGCAGTTGCCGCATGCAGTATACCGCCGGCGAATCCATGTGCTCTCGGGGAAACGAAACGCGAGCCACTCGATCGAGCCGGCTGCCGCTCTGGTTTCCGCTTGAAGCGGCTCTGCTTTCGCGCTAGGCTGCACGTCGTTTGCTTGATTGCCAATCCCCGATTCCGGCAAGCACGAGCAAGATTGCCGGGACGTCAGCGAAAGGAGTTGCTTATGTATACACGCGTCGTCGAAGTCACCTCCAAACCGGGCAAAGCGAGAGAGCTCTGCCAGACGATTGAAGACAAAGTGCTGCCCATTATGAGGAAGCTGCATGGCTTCAAGGACGAGGTCGTACTGACCTCGCAATCCGATCCGAACCGCGTGCTGGCAATAAGTTTCTGGAACACCCGCCAAGACGCCGAACGTTATCAGCGCGAGCAATTCCCCAAGATAACCGAAACAATTCGCAACTTGTGCGCGACCGATCCCCAGGTCGAGACCTACGATGTTGCGCTTTCCACCTCGCACCAGATCACTACCAAAGCCGCATAGAGCGGCAACGACGATCCGTCTGCAGACAAACGACCGACATACCGAGGCCACGCCGCGCGCGTGGCCTTTCCTTTCTGACGTGTAGATGAATTACCCCAGCGAGCGGGCTCGCCGGGGTGGGAGCCGGAGGCCGATCCGTCGCCCGTACCCGGCGCGGAACCAACTCTGACATCACCTTGTGCGGCGCCGCAATTGCGCAGCGGCGGGCGGGGAGCGCAGAATAGGCCGGGCAAGCACTACGGAGCGCGTCACATTTCCGCCAGCCAAACCAACCCGTCGCCTTCGCCGGAACTACAGGCCCTGCTCCAGACCGAGGAGGGCCGCAATCAGGTGCTCTCTGCCTGGCAGCAGTTGGCGGAGTTGCACCGGCACGAAGACAAGTTGCTGAACAATCGGCTGCAAACCTTTCTGGTTTCAACCGCTGTGCTGGTTGCCGCTTTTTCACAGTTCCACGAGCCGGAGCTGAAGTCGTTATTGATCCGGGTGCTGATTTCCCTGGTTGGATTCTCGCTGGCGCTGGTCACACTGTATGTCCTGTGGAGGACATTGCGCGCCATTGAATGGTACATGGGCATGCTTCTAGAACTCGATCGGCTGTTGTTTCCGGCGGAGTTGCAGCCCTACAGCAGGCGCCGGCGGGAAATGCCCTTGCGAACACCGCTCAACAGGATTCAGGGGTTGTGGATTCCAGCGGCTGTCGCCATCGTCTGGCTGGTGCTGGTCGCGCTGACATTTGCCCTTCCCTCGAACCTCTAGCGAAGCTTGCAGCGCAGGCGTCAACGAAGCTCGCGTTTTTGGCGCAGGACCATCGCCGAAACCACCAGCAGGATGGCGCAGAGACCAATCGGTACAAATGCCGCGCGAGGATTTCCCGCCAGATCCCATGCTGCGCCGCTGAGGAGAGCAACGATGACCGCTCCCCCGTAGCTCACGGTGAACATGGCCGCCGAAGTGCGGGCAACGTCGCCCGGCGCGCTCAGAAGCGGCGGCAGGCTCAGTCCCAGTATGAGGGCCGAACCGCTGCAGAAGCTCAACAGGCCAGCAAACACGACCGTCCACTTGCCCACGGCGAACACCAGGCCGAGCACGCTGACTAGTTCAAGCGATCCAGCGGCGATATAGGGCCACACCCGGCGTTCCAGCCTGCCGGCGAAGATCAGCAGCAGAAACGAGCCGGGAATCTGCCCGAAATTCAGCGCTGTCACAGCCCTGCCCACCAGGTCCGGGCGTGCGGCGTCCACCAGATACACGGGAAGAAACGCGTTGGCGGCGAAGTAAGCCGCGTTGACGCTGCCAAACATGATTCCCAGTCGCCAGACCAGGCCGTTTCTCCAGTCTGGCCACCACTTTGCCCGGCCGTTCGAAAAGCCGTTCCCGGCGGTTACTGGTGCGGGCGTGCTGGTTGGGCGCGGCGCCAGCAATACGACGATCACCGCCGTCAAGGCCACCGGGACCGACCACATTGCCAGGGACAGCCGCCAGTTGCCATGCAGCCAAGGGAGAAGCAGAGGAAGGGTGATAAGAGTGGGCAGAAGCTGGCCCATCATAAGCCCGTTCGAGTATGTCGCCGTACCAAAGCCGACGTGAGCCGGCAACCACTGGCGCACAATGACCGGCATTGACGGTTGCATGATTGCCACGCCGCAGCCCATGACCGCGGTGGCGCCGAACAGAGCTGCCGTGTTGGGGCTCACGCCGCGCAGTGCGGCACCGAGAGCCACGATCAGCAGCCCGCCAACGAGCGTCGGCACGGTCCCCAGGCGGGCTATCAACAGCGAGCCGGGCAGAGCGGCCAGGGAGAACAACATTATCGGCAAGCTAACCAGCAGGCCGACCTCGGTTGCCGAAAGATGCAGATCGGAGCGGATCAGCGGCAGCAGGGGCGGGACGGCCAGAATGGTGAGCCGCAAGCCCGTGCCGGAGAGCCAAAGCAATCCGACAGCAATCAAAACATCTTTTGAAATTCGGACCCGCAACTTGTCTTCGTGAAACGAAAGCATTTGGACTTGCCAATCTGGCGGCAACATCTCGCCACGGGAATTGCTATTGTAGCGAATCGGCTTCTGGCGACCGTTGGCCGCCGACGGAGCCGCCGCAACAAACGCGGCTTCAGGGACCATTCTGTTTGGAATATCGATCGTTCGCAGAAATAGTATTGGCACGGTCGGCTCATCGGCGCTAAAGTGTGCCGCGACAACAGCGGTCACACCAACGGGTTGCGCGCAGTACAGCCAAGGACAAAGAATCGAGGAACGAGATGGAAAACAAAGCGGGTGCAATGCGAGTCAGCAGACATGCCAATCCAGACCCAGGCAAGCCGGCCATCGCCGCACCGCCGCAGGCGTGCGATTGCCATCTGCACATTGTGGGGCCCGTGGATCGCTATCCGTTGATTGCCGAACGCAGCTACACGCCCGTGGAAGCCAGCATAGGCGAATACCAACGAGTGGCAAGCGCTCTCGGACTGGAGCGGGCCGTCATTGTGCAGCCCAGCTTTTACGGGGTCGACAACCGCTGCACCCGTGATGCGCTGCTGCAATCCGGCGGCAAGTGGCATGGCATTGCGGTGATTGGCGCCGATACGCCCCGGCAGGAGGTGCAGCGTTTGCACGACGCCGGCTTTCGCGGCGTGCGGGCCACGGCTTGGCATAAGGGAGGGGTTTCACTTCAGGACATGGGTGGCGTAGCAAAGTTGATCGCTCCCTTTGGCTGGCACATGCAAGTGCTGGTGGAGGGGCCTCAGCTCGAAGACGTAATACCGACACTGCGGAAACTGCCCGTGCCGGTTGTCATCGACCACATGGGCCGTGTGCCGGCGCAGTGCGGGCTGGCGCATCCCGGGCTTCAGGCGCTGCTATCGTTCCTGCGCGAAGGCAACTGCTGGGTGAAGCTGTCGGGCGCATATTATGCGTCGGCGAAAGCCTTTCCTTACGAGGACGTGATTCCGTTTGCGCAGGCACTGGTGGAGGCCGGTCCCGAGCGGACGGTATGGGGAAGCGACTGGCCGCACACGACCGCACGAGGCGAAATGCCGGTCGATGCCGGTCTGCTGGACATCCTGACCATGTGGTCTCCCGACCCGGAAATCAGACACCGCATCCTGGTCGAAAACCCCGCGAAGCTGTATGACTTTCCGTCTTCGTCTTAGCGACTTGATTCTCCCCAACCCGGCCGCGAAGTCAGCGCCGACCTCGGCCGCAACTTAGAGAGGAATAAACGTGCCTGCCACAATCATCGACTCCGCCCTCTTTGGCGATCTCTTCAGCAACCCGGCGATGCGCGCCGTCTTCTGCGATGAACGCCGCATTCAGTACTATCTCGACATCGAGGGGGCGCTGGCCCGCGTGCAGGCGCGCCTGGGAATCATTCCCCAGGAGGCGGCTGAGGAAATTGGCCGTCACTGCTTGGTCGAGCAGATTGACATGGCGAGACTGAAGAAGCAGATCGACGCCATCGGCCATCCCGTGCTTCCCGTCGTGCAGCAACTGGTAGGGCTTTGCTCCGGCGGTCTGGGTGAGTGGTGCCATTGGGGCACGACCACGCAGGACATCATCGATACCGCTACTATCATGCAGGTTCGCGATGCCCTGAACCTGGTGGAGCAAGACCTGGCGGCGATTTCCGATGCGCTTGCCATGCTCGCCGAACGCTACAGGGACACGCCAATGGCGGGGCGCACGAAGACGCAGCAGGCCGTTCCCATCAGCTTCGGCCTCAAGATGGCGGTGCTGCTCGCGGCCTTCGGGCGGCATCGCGCGCGCTTGCGGGAGCTGCGGGCGCGCGTCCTGGTCGGCCAGTTTGCAGGCGCGGCGGGCACGCTCGCCTCGCTCGGCAAAGACGGACTGCGCGTGCAGGAAGCGTTGATGGTGGAACTCGGTTTGGGGCAAGCCGAAATCGCCTGGCACAGCATGCGGGACCGCTTCGCCGAAGTCGGCTGCTTCCTCGGGCTCGTCACCGGCACGCTCGGCAAAATCGCCACGGACGTCAACCTGATGGCGCAGACCGAAGTGCAGGAGGTTTCCGAGTCTTTCACACCGGGACGCGGCTCCAGCAGCACCATGCCGCAGAAGCGGAACCCCGTCTCCACCAGCTATATTCTCGCCTGCACCGGGGTGGTTCGCCAGCATGTGGCCGCGCTGCTGGACGCGATGGTGGCCGAGCACGAACGCTCGAACGGACCGTGGGAGATCGAATGGATCGTGGTTCCGGAGATTTTCCTGCTGGCCTCGGGGGCGCTGGCGCATGCTCGCTGGCTGATCTCCGGCCTGCAGGTTGACCCGGCACGGATGCGTAAGAATCTCGACCTGACCGGCGGCATGATTGTGGCCGAGGCAGTGATGATGGGACTGGGACCGTACCTCGGCCGCCAGCGCGCTCACGATCTCGTCCAGGAAATCTGCCGCGCCGGAATTGCCTCGGGGCGTCCGCTGCTTGATCTGCTGGCGGAGAATCCCGAAATCTCACGGCACGTCGACCGGTCGGCGCTGGCGAAGCTTACCGACCCGGCAAACTACCTCGGCGTTTCCGGCGAGATGATTGACCGCGTACTCGCGGTCTACAAGTCATAGCCATCGAATGCGGCGGAGTCGGGTGAGGAGCGCAAGGTTCGATGACTAACCTCTGCGGGTGATGCAATTCTCCACGCCAGCCCGCGGTCGCCGCCCTGTAAGTGTTGAACGGACCTGGAAAGCATCAAGCGTGGTCGCGGTTTCATCCCGCGCGAATCCTGCTTTTCAGGAGCCGCCGTGCGCCACTGCCTTAGCACCGACATTAATACATAACTAAATACGTAACTAAGAACAACCAGAGCTGCTGATTTCGCCTCTCATAGCTAGCAAAGTGGCGGGACTGGCCTTGGTGCGCCATTCCTGCCGCATCCCCCACCCAGGTGTTACTCAGTGGCTACCTTACAGATTCTCGGCGAACTCGATCAGGCTGCGATGATGCGCTGCGCCCTTACGGTGCGGCCAAGGCTGCGCGGAATCACCGTGTCCGCGCTGAGCGGCGCGATTGGGTTTATGTTGTTTTCCTCACTCCTGCTGCCGCTGGCGCAACGGACTTCCGCCGTGCTGCTGGCCTGCACGTTTGCGATCTATCTGCTCTACGTCTTCCACCAGGAGAAGCGGCTGGCTTCGGGCTTCAAGGTAGCGCTGGCGGAGGTGAAAACGCTGCGGCGTTTTGCTCCCTCCGAGGGTTTTGATTCCTGCATTGAGTACAGCTTCGCGGCGCACGATGGCCGAGAGTACCGCGGGCGTTCACGGGGAGTGCGGAAACGGCTTCCCCCGCCAAAGTGCCTGGTTCCGGTCGCCTACAATCCCGGCGCTCCGGGCGAGAATCAGCCCTTCGCCACCTTCTGGTTTTTTCAGTTCGACTATGACGGCACCGAGCTGCTGTAGGGAGCCGCGCTGGTTGGGGAGGCGAGCGCCGCGACCGCCCTTCCCACCGAAGGCGAGTGGCAGGCAGGCACGAGGTAGCATGTTTAGGTTTTTCGCGGTTACTGCTAATCGAGCAACACTGGTCGGCTGCCGAGGGCGGCAGGTTTCGGTTGACGCTTCAGTCTGGAAAAGCGCAACACAAGCGGTGATTCGAGAATATTTTCTGCACTCCTGACCATGGGTGGATGCATTTGATATACCATGGCGTCAGTCGGCCCAGCTGCTCTTCATCATTGGAAGAGAGCATGTGCCCCAAGGATTTTAAGATATCTCCGCTTCTGTTCGCATCCGCCAATTTTTCCTCGGTGGAAGCGGTATCGACGCGGCCCCCCCGTCCCGAAAACCCGTGTAGCATAGACGTATCACGGGTTCGTGCTGTATGTTCCAGTACATACCTCCTTGAACGTTGAAATGGGCCTGCTGAATTTTCATAATGCTCTCATCCTGTTTGCCGCCGCCATTGTGGGGGGAATTATCAATTCCGTCGCCGGAGGCGGCAGCTTCGTCACCTTTCCAACCCTGCTATTAACCGGTGTTCCGCCCATCCAGGCAAATGCCACCAACACGCTGGCGCTGATTCCGGGAGCGATCGCCAGCGCCGCAGCCTACCACCGCGAATACGCCAGGGAACCCTGGCAGACGATCGTCCCTCTGGTGGGCACCGGTGTCGTGGGCTCGCTGCTGGGCGCCATGATTTTGCTGCACACTCCGCAACAGACGTTCCTGCGGCTGATTCCCTATCTGCTGGGCGGCGCGACCATCCTGTTCATGGTCAGCGCCCGCATTACGCGTTGGGTGCGCGGGCGCACGGGCCACGGCGGCAAGCGTACGCTGTGGGGCTGGATCTGGACGCTCAGCCTGGCCATGTGCATCGCGATTTACATCGGTTATTTCGGCGCCGGCGCCGGCATTCTGACGCTGGCTCTGCTGGCGCTGATCGGCATCGAGAGCATCCATACCATGAACGCTTACAAGGCGTTGCTGGTGGGCATCGGCAACACCATTGCGATGGTTGCTTTCGTCGCCGCCGGAATGATCTACTGGGCGCAGGCGGGCATCATGCTGGTCGGCGCCATGCTGGGCGGCTACCTGGGCGGATACTTCGCGCAGAAGATGGACCCCAAGTACACGCGCTACGCGGTGATCGCCACAGGCTGGGCTCTGACGCTGTACTTCTTCGGCAAATACGGCTTCTGAAAGGCGCGTGACTGCCGGTTGCGCCAGCGGGCGGCCATCAGGTCCATTGGCCCAAACGTCCGATCACCGACACTGGGAACATCTTGATGTTGTTCACGTTTTTAGGCTTCGTCGCCGGCGCGCTGACCACACTGGCTTTTCTGCCGCAGGTGTTGCACACCTATCGCTCGAAATCGGTGGACGGCCTTTCCTACACTACGTTGATCACTTTCAGCGTGGGTGTGTTGTTGTGGTTTGTTTATGGCGTCTACCTGCGTTCCTGGCCGATGATCCTGGCCAACGGCTTGACGCTTGTGCTTCAGCTTCCGCTGCTGTTGATGAAGGTGCGCTACGGCAGACGCGGGCGGGTCTGAGCCCGCGAAATACCGTTTAAAGCGCGACTAACGACTGGGTCTGCCAGCTTTGGTTTGACGCTGCCCGCCATGGCAGGCTAAAATTATTTGGTTTGCCTGTACTGCCAAGCCCTGTCTGGGGCACCCGAAGCTGGCCGTTTCGGCCCTTCAAGGGCGGTTTTTGAATCGACGTATCCCGAAGCTATCACTGCCGGGCTGATTGTTACCCCAACAAACGCTAAAGGCAGCGTTTGCCGGGGACCCCGGTTCGGGCTGCTTCATGGGGTATGCCTTTCGCGAAACCGCAAGAGACTGGATGCATGCGGAGTCCGCAGGTGGGTCCCTTCTCCGGGAAGTGCAAGCGCATAGAGGATTTCAGGAATCTCCGCAGACTTGCTTTTTGCCGCGGAGCCGGAAGATTACTGGAGGTATTGCTATGTACGCGGTGATCCGCGCCGGGGGGAAACAGTATCGCGTCTCGCCCGGAGACGTTTTGAAAATCGAGAAGTCGGTCGCCGGCGAGCAGGGCATCGACTTCGAAGTGCTGGCCGTAAGCGGCGAAGAAGGCAAGATCGTGAAGTCGGAAAACGCCCGGGTCATCGGTCAGGTGCTTGGCGAGGGCCGCGCCGACAAGATCCTGGTCTTTCACTTCAAACGCAAGAAGCAGTACAAGAAGCTGAACGGCCATCGGCAGGGCTTTACCGAGGTCCGCATTGCCGAAATCAGCTTCGACGGGCAGAAGTTCTCGGCTCCGGAACTGCCGGCCAAAGCGGAGAAAAAGGCGAAGGCCAAGGCCGCTCCCAAAAAGGGCGGGCGCACAAAGGCGGCAAAAAAATCCAGCGAATAACGCGTCCGCCGTCCGGCCTCGCCGAAATGCATCGGCGGCGTCGCGCGGGCGCATAAGCGCACACGAGAGTTGAGTTATGGCACATAAAAAAGGTTTAGGAAGTTCGAGAAATGGACGCGACTCCAACGCGCAACGGCTTGGAGTGAAGGCCTTCGGCGGGCAGGTCGTCAGCGGCGGCACCATCATCGTTCGGCAGCGCGGCACGCGCATCAAACCGGGGCTCAACGTCGGCCGCGGCAAAGACGATACGCTGTTTGCCAAGATGGACGGGCGGGTGAAGTTCGCCGATCGCGGCCGCCTGGGCAAGTTCGTGGCCGTGGAAGCGGTCGAGGCAGCAAAGGCGTAAGGCGTTCGCTGGACAGCGGTGTCCACCGCCCGCGTTGCGGAGCAGATCAGCGGGTTTTCTGGTCTCGGCGCGTCGCTTAGCGGCGTACGCTCATTCGAGCGGTTATGCATCTTCGCGGGATACGTCTTTCACGAAACTGATCTAGCATACGAGTTCGGCTTATCGGTACACTGGAGCCTCGTCATTCGAGGCTTTTTTCTTTCCTCGGCAGATTGCCGGGGTTCGGAGTGGGTGGGCAAAGGCAGAGGGAAACAGATCGAATGTTCGTAGACGAAGCCCAAATACGAGTAGCCTCCGGCGGCGGAGGCAATGGCTGCATGGCCTTTCGCCGGGAGAAGTTTGTGCCGCGCGGCGGACCTTCGGGCGGCGATGGCGGGCGTGGCGGCGATGTGCTGATGGAATCGAGCGAGAAGCACAATACGCTGGTACATTTCCGCTTCAATCCGGAGTACAAGGCGCAGCGCGGGCGGCATGGCGAGGGCTCGAACAGAACCGGAGCCGAAGGCAAAGGCATCGTGCTGAAGGTTCCGGTTGGCACCATCGTTTACGACGACGAAACGGGCGAGCTGGTGCATGATTTTTCCGTGCCGGGCGAAAGCATTGTGATTGCCCGCGGCGGCCGTGGAGGCCGCGGCAACGCGCGTTTCGCCACCTCGACGCACCAGGCTCCGCGTGAGTGCGAGCCCGGCCGTCCGGGTGAAGAGCGGGTGCTGCGACTGGAGCTGAAGCTGCTCGCCGATGTGGGCCTGGTCGGGTATCCCAACGCCGGCAAATCCACCTTGATTTCGCGGATCTCCGCGGCGCGGCCCAAGATCGCCGACTATCCGTTCACCACGCTTCAGCCGAATCTCGGGGTGGTGGCGCTGGGCGAGGAACCGGACCTGGTCAGCTTCGTGGTGGCCGATATTCCCGGCCTGATTGAAGGCGCCAGCCACGGCGCGGGTCTGGGCATGCAATTCCTGAGGCATGTGGAGCGCACGCGGCTGCTGGTGCACCTGATCGACGTCTCCGACGCCAGCGGACGGCCCGACCCGGTGAAAGACTACGAAGTCATCATGGGCGAGTTGAAGAACTTTGGCGCGGGCCTGGAGCGGAAGCCGATGATCGTGGTGGCGTCCAAGGTCGACGCCGCCAACTCCGGGAAGCTCGCCAAGCTGAAGCGCTTTGCAAAACGCAAGAAACTGCCCTTCCATGAGGTCTCCGCCGTAACCGGCAGCGGCATCGACGCGCTGGAATGGGCGATGGCCAACCGCGTGGAGGCGATTCGCCGTGCAAGCTCCGCGCCGGAAACCGCCGAGTCAATGATGCCGCTCCGGAAACGGCAAAAGCGGCCGTCGCCGGGGACCCCGGATTGTGGAGCCTGTCCGGACGCGGGCGAAAGCCTCGCGGCGGGCACGAGGTCGATCGACGAGATGTATCGCGTCAGGAAAAAAGCGCGGCGACAGCCGCACCCCGGCCGAGAAGCGGAACCACGTCGCGGCGGAGTGCGTTGAAGAGCCCGACTCCAAAGCGGCAAAAGCGGTCATGATCTCACTTAGACCGATGCAGTATGCTGTAGGGCGAAGCTTGACGAGGTATTTGCCCGAACACTCATGAACATCGCACTCTACGGCGGTACCTTCGATCCGGTGCATCTGGGACATGTCGCCGTGGCGCGCGCCGCGGCGGAGCGCTTCGATTTCGGCCGGGTCTACTTTGTGCCCGCCGATATTCCTCCGCACAAGCAGAAGCAGCCGCTGACCGCCTACTATCATCGCTATGCCATGCTGGCCTTGGCCCTTGCCGGGGAGAAAACCTTGTTGCCTTCGCTGCTGGAAGCGCCGGAGATCGTGCAGGCCGAGGGCAAACTCGCCAGCTACTCGGTCGATACGGTGCGCCGCTTCCGCCAACGGCTGGGCAAACGAGACAAGCTTTTCTTTCTGATCGGCATCGATGCCTTTCACGACATCGCCAAGTGGCACGATCCGGTGGCGTTGCTGCGCGAGTGTGAGTTCGTTGTCGCCAGCCGGCCCGGCTTCTCGCTTGCCGAGGCGGCGATGGCACTGCCGGAGGAGATCAGGCCGAAGGAAGATATCACCAAGCTTTTCCAGCAGCGTGAGATTACCGGCCCGCTCGTGCTTTCCGGCGCGGTCATCCACTTCCTGGGGGGAATCTATAAGCCTGAGTCGTCGACGCAGGTGCGCAATGCCGTGCGCAGCGGCCGCAGTCTGGCTCGCCTGGTCTGCGACCCGGTTGCCGATTACATCCGCAAAATGCATTTATACCGGGGGCAACGAAGCGAGCTTGGCAGTCCGCAGTTACCACCACCCCAACAATCGCAACAACGGCGCTTGTCGGGGACCCCGGCTTCCCACCCCAACAAGCCACAAGCGGGCTTGTCGGGGACCGCGGCGCCACCGCCCCACGCGCACCATGCGCCGGAAACTGCACTGGCCGGGAGCCCGCATTCGCCGCGCAGCCGGGCCAAAGTTGCGGAACTGGTGACGACGAAACCAAGGCGTTAACCGGGGAGTGAGATTGACGTGACGATTGAGATTGACGCCGGAGCACGGGCGTTGTAGAGATACCAGAACCGAAACTAATGAACAAACACGACATCAAGCAACAGGTTTTGATCGCACTCCTGGCCGCCAAAAGCAAGAAGGCCGAAGACATCACCGTACTCCAACTTGGCAAGGAATCCAGCGCATTCACCGACTATTTCCTGATCTGCAGCGGCAACAATCCGCGGCAGGTGCAGGCAATTGCCGAGGAAGTGGATGAGAGTCTCTCCCGGGAAGGGCTCGAGCCGAACCATCGCGAGGGATTCGACCAAGCGGAGTGGGTCCTGCTCGACTATGTGGACTTCGTGGTTCACATCTTCTCGAGAAAGTCGCGCGGCTTTTACGATTTGGAGCGGCTGTGGAAATCGGCTAAGCAGGTTGACGAAAGCCAGTTGAAAGCCCCCGCACCGGCCAGGGCACCCGCGAAGAAGGCGGCTAAGAAGACCGCGGCAAAAAAGACGGCTGCCAAGCGTACCGCAAAACCGGTGGCGGGCAAGCGCACCGGTACCAAGGTGGCGGCCAAGAAAGCGGCGCCGCGGCGCCGGGCGCGTTAGGTAGACCGATTTTGCGGAAGGTGTATCCCGAAAAGCAGGTGATAGCTGCGGATACACCAGCAAGCAAATTACTCCAGGTGGAGGCGGTCGCACATTAAGCGGGGCGCTGACGGGTGAAACTGCGAATTGGCTGGATTGGCAGGACGAAAGAGTCATCCATTGAGGCGCTGACGAGCGAGTACGTGCGGCGCCTGCGCGGCTACATTGCGGCCGAGGCCGGCGAGTTCGCCTCCGAAGAAGCACTGCTGAAAACCCTGGGCAAAAGTTCGCGGGTACCGCCCGTGCTGGTGCTGCTGGACAGACAGGGTAAACAACTCCGCAGCGAGCAGATCGCCGAACTGATCGCAGACTACCAGGACGGCGGCACGCAAGAACTGGTCTTCGCCATCGGTCCGGCCGACGGCTGGAGCCACACCGCGCTGACGGCCGCCGACTTCAAGCTCTCCTTTGGCCCCATCACTTTGCCGCATGAGCTGGCGCGCCTGGTTCTGGCGGAACAGTTGTATCGGGCATTCACGATCCTGAACAGACATCCGTATCACAGCGGGCACTAGTATCCGGTTCGCCCACGGCGTGTCGCAGGTCCCGCGATATACCTTTCGCGAATCTGGTCTACAATTCTGAATGGCGCTCGCCGCGCTATGGGAATCGAATGAGCGACGTTCGACGCGGATTGATTATCGTTAACACCGGCCCGGGCAAGGGCAAGACCACGGCGGCCATGGGCACGGCGTTGCGCGCCGTCGGCAATGGCATGCGCGTGCTGATGCTTCAGTTCCTGAAAGGGTCGTGGCACTACGGCGAACTGGATGCCGCGGAATCCTTTGGCGATCGCTTCGTGATGAAGCAGATGGGCCGCGGCTTCGTGAAGGTGGGCGGCGCGGAGACCGATCCGGAAGACATTCGCCTGGTCGAGGAGGCCTGGCAGGAAGCCGAGAAGGCGATCCTTTCGGGCGAGTGGGATCTTGTCATCCTCGACGAGATTAATTACGCCATCAGCTACAAGATGCTTGATCCCGCGAAAGTGGTGGAAGTGCTGAAGCGCAAACCGGAGATGGTGCATGTCATCTTGACGGGCCGCAACGCACATCCGACAATTGTTGACTTGGCGGATACGGTGACCGAGATGCGCGAGGTGAAGCACGCCTACCAAAAGGGCATCATGGCGCAGCGGGGAATTGAGTATTAGGACCGCTTGCGAGACGAATTGAGCGGATCGTGTGGCAACTAACAACTAAGAACCGGGAACTTTTCTTTATGAGCTGGTTTAGGCGGCAGTCTACGCAACCGTTGGAGACGTCGGGCGAAAAGAAAGTCAAGACCGAAGGGCTGTGGGTGAAGTGCGAGCAGTGCCGCCAGATCATCTGGAAAAAGGATCTGGAGGAGAATTTCAACGTCTGCCCGAAGTGCAACAAACATTTCCGCATCGACGCCAGGACGCGTCTGGCACAGTTGTTCGATGACGGCAAGTACGAGGAGTTCAGCACGAACCTGGTCTCGACCGACCCGCTGAAGTTCACCGACCTGAAGCCCTACGCAGCGCGCCTGAAGCAGGCGCAGAAAGATACCGGGCTGAACGATGCGGTCATCAACGCGCGCGGCTTGCTCAAGGGCCGCCCGGTGATCGTTAGCGCCATGGCTTACACCTTTATCGGCGGCAGCATGGGCGCGGTGGTGGGCGAGGCGATCACCCGCGCGATCGAAGCCGGACTGGAGGAGCGCAAGCCCGTCATCATCGTCTCCGCTTCCGGCGGGGCGCGCATGATGGAGGGCGTTGTGAGCCTGATGACGCTGGCCAAGATTTCATCGGCCCTGGCCAAGCTCGACGACGCCAAGATTCCTTACATTTCGGTGCTGACCGACCCAACGACGGGCGGAACGACCGCCTCGTTCGCCATGCTCGGCGACCTGAACATCGCGGAGCCGGGCGCTCTGATCGGTTTCGCCGGTCCGCGCGTGATCGAGCAGACCATCCGGCAGAAGCTGCCCGAAGGATTCCAGCGGGCCGAGTTCCTGCTGGAACATGGCATGGTCGACGCCGTGGTGCATCGGCGCGAGATGAAGGACTACATCGCCCGCGCACTCGATTGGATGGCGCCCATCAAGAGCGCCTAGCGGGTGCCCGCGAAATTCGCACAATAAATGTTAGGGTGTCATTCTGAGCGACCAAAGGGAGCGAAGAATCTGCTTTTGTTTTTGAAGTGTCGAGAAAAGCAGATCCTTCGCTTCGCTCAGGATGACACTCCAAGAGACTATTGCGTCAAAACCGCGCCCCCTTCAAAGCAATATTTATGCAACCGGTTCTATACTGAAAAGAGGAATGCTTGCCTATCAGACCGCCGTCGCAGAGCTCTACCATCTCGGCCACGAGCTGCACAAAACCGCTTCGTACAAGTTCGACCTGAAGCACATGCGGGTGCTGTGCGAGGCCTTGGATTCGCCGCACACGAAGTTTCCATCGGTGCTGATCGCGGGCACCAACGGCAAGGGGTCGACGGCCGCTACGCTGGCCTCCATCCTGCGCGCCGCGGGATACCGGACGGGGCTTTACACTTCTCCGCACCTGGTGCGCATCAACGAGCGAATTCGTATCGATGGCGACGCCATCAGCGACGCCGACTTCGCCGCCGGCTACGAATGCGTACACGCGGTGGCGGCGGAGCTGGTCGCTAAGCGGGCGTCTGCCCTGGCATCCCAGCTTTTTCGAGACGATGACGGCCCTGGCCTTCAGGCACTTCGCGCAGCAGCGCGTCGATATCGTTGTGGCGGAGGTCGGCATGGGCGGCAGACTCGATGCCACCAACATCCTGGAGCCTCTGGTGTGCGTCATCACCGATATCGATCTCGACCACCAGAAGTTCCTCGGCAACACCATTCGCGAAATCGCCGGCGAAAAGGCCGGAATCATGCGCCGGGGCCGTCCGCTGGTGACGCTGCCGCAGCATCCCGAGGCCAACGAGATCACTCGGCAGGGTTATGGAAGAAACCGGCGCATTTGCAGTGAACGCGGCGCGCTACGTGGCCCCGCGCCGCGAGCCGGAGGGCGATCCGTCGCCCGTACCCGGCTCCCACCCCAGCGACAGCGAGAAAACTGTCGCTGGGGACCCCGGCTTCCCACCCCAACAAGCCACAAGCGGGCTTGTCGGGGACCCCGACTCGGGCGCGGTTTCGCCATGGACATCATGGGCGAAGAGGTGGAGATCGAAACGCCCTTGATAGGGCGGCACCAGTTGCGTAACCTGGCGCTGGCAATTTCCGCCGCCGAGGAGCTGGTTAAGCAGGGTTGGGCGATTTCTCCGCGGCAGATTGCGGAGGGCATTCGCCTTACGCGCTGGCCCGGACGGTTCCAGATTGTGCCCCCGGAAGCCGATGGTTCACGGCCGGAAATGGTGATCGATGTGGCGCATAATCCAGCCGGGGCGTGGGCGCTGAGGGCTGAACTGTCGGAGCACTTCGCCCCGGGGTCCCCGCTATGCGCCGCTTTTGCGCGTAGTGGGGTGGAAGCCGGCGAGAGTCCGGTTGAACGCAAGCTGATTATGATTTACGGCGCCATGCGGGATAAAGCGATCCGCGAGGTCGGGCGCATCCTGTTTCCGCTGGCGGAAAAAGTGGTGCTGACCAGGGCGGGCGGCAATCCACGCGCGGCCACTACCGCGGAGCTGGTAGAGGCAGTTGGTGACTGCGGCACACCGCTGGTGCAAGCCCCGAACGTAGCCGAGGCCGTGCGGCAGGCGATAGCGGAGGCGCAGCCGTTTGGCCCGCGCGCCTTGCTGGTCATCACCGGCTCGATTTATATCGTGGGGGAGGCCATGCAGGCGCTGGGAATCCGGCCCTGACAGGCTGCGGAATTCCACCATCGTTTATTCTTGAGTATGAAAGTATGAAGGCGGCCCAAACACCGTGGTAGATATTCACAAACCGAGCACCTGGGATCGAGTATGCTCCTATCTGTTTCGCGATCCGCTGATTTATCTGTATACGGTCGTGCTGGGCACTGTTTCACTGCTGTGTTCGCTCTTCGACGGCAGTGGGCGCGTGCAGCAAGGGCTGGCGCAGGCCTGGTCGTGGCTGATCCTGAAGACGGCGAGTTGCCCGGTGACAATTGTCGGGGCGGAGCATTTGGATGGTTCGCGTTCTTGTGTCTACGCCGCCAACCACATTTCGGCCCTGGACATCCCCGTGCTGTACCACGCGCTGCCCTTTCAATTCCGCATCATGGCCAAGAAGGAGTTGTTCCGGTACCCGTTTTTAGGGTGGCATCTGCGGCGCTCGGGACAGATTCCAATTGAGCGCGAGAACGCTCGTTCGTCGTTGCGCAGCCTTATGCACGCCAGCAGGACCGTGCAGTCGGGCATGCCGCTGCTGGTGTTTCCCGAGGGCGGTCGCTCGGCGGATGGGAAGGTGAAACCGTTTCTCGGCGGAGCCTTTTACGTGGCCATCAAAGCCGGGGTGCCAGTTGTGCCGATGGCAATTGTGGGCACCTTCGAGGCCGCGCCGATGAATAGCTATGTAATCAAGCCGCGCCCGCTGGCCCTGGTGGTAGGCGAGCCGATTTCCACCAAGGAATTCTCGCCGCGCGCCATGGATCAGCTCGCGGCGATCACGCAGAAGGCGATCGAGGACCTTTACTACTCTCGCTCCGAAGTCAGCGATCCAAGGCCGTCGGGAACACTGCCGGTAACGACAACGCCGGCGCGCAGCTAGAGGGGGTGCCCGAGAGGACGCCAATGCAACCACGCATCGCCATTCCGTTTCCTTATTTTGACCATGCCTGGTCTTCGCGCACGCTGCCGGAGTATATGAATGCCATCAGCCTGGCCGGCGGGGAACCTCTTCTCATAGCCCATTCGGCCACTCCGGCGCGGGCCGCGCACCTGGTAAAGACGTGCGCCGCCATCGTGTTGCCGGGCAGTCCGGCCGACATCGACCCCGAGAAGTACGGCGAAGCACGAGATCCGCGCACGGCGCAGGCCGATCCTGCCCGCGACATGCTCGACGAACTGCTGTTGCAAGACGCGCACGCGATGCGCAAGCCGATTCTCGGTGTCTGTTATGGCGTGCAGTCGTTGAACGTCTGGCGTAGCGGAACGCTGGTTCAGCACATCGAGTCGGCGGTGCTCCACCAGCGGCCCGAAGGCGCACCGGCGGGAACCGTCATCAACCACGATGCCGTTGTCCAGCGGAAGTCGCTGCTCGGCGAAATCCTCGCCGGCCATGTTGCGAATGTGTCTGGCGAACTGTCACCCCAGCAAGTCAGGGGCAGACTTGCCGGGGACCCCGAACTCAAACTGACGGTCAACTCGTCTCACCATCAATCGGTGGGGCGTCTGGGTGACGGCCTTCGCATCGTCGCGCGTTCGCCGCAGGATGGCATCATCGAGGCCGTCGAGAACGCCTTCGACGAGCACTTCGTCCTCGGCGTACAGTGGCACCCCGAGCGCAGCTACCATCAGGACGCCTGCTCGCGGGCGATTTTCGCCGCTCTGGTGGAGGCTGCGCGCCAATGGCACGAGCGCATGGCACGGGGCAACCACGACTTTGAGACGGCTGCTCCGGGGTTATAATTCGCCGGGGTCCCCGGCAGGTGAAAGCCACGAAACCATTATGTCCGTCACGCTTGATCTGCAAGAAAAAGTGGCGCTGATTACCGGCGGATCGCGCGGTATCGGTGCAGCCTGTGTCCGTCTGTTCAGGCAGGCCGGAGCGAAAGTTGTCTTCAGCTACCAGCGGTCGCGTGCGCTGGCCGAAGAACTGGTGCGCGAATGCGGTGGGGAGGGTTGCGCCGCGTTTCAGGCCGATCTCGACGCCGCTGCGCAGAGCGAAGCGCGATTGGTGCACTCGGCGGTAGAACGCTTTGGCCGGCTCGATGTTCTGGTGGTGAATCACGGCGTTTGGCCGCCGCGGGAGATGCCGGTTGACGAAATGAGCCGCGAGCAATGGCGCTCGACCATCGCCTGCAACCTGGACAGCGTTTTCGAACTGGTCAAGCACTCGGTCGCCGCCATGAAGACGAACCGGCCGGGCGGACAGATCGTGCTCGTGAGTTCAACGGCCGGGCAGCGCGGCGAGGCCTTTCATTGCGATTACGCGGCCAGCAAGGGCGCTCTCATCAGCATGGTGAAAGGCCTCTCGACCGAACTGGCGAGCCATGGTATCCGCATTAACTGCGTCGCTCCAGGGTGGGTCAACACCGATATGGCCGCCCCGGCCCTGAACGATCCGGCGATGCGTGACCGCGTGTTTGGGGCAATTCCGCTCGGACGCGTTGCCTCGCCGGAGGAGATTGCCGCTCCTATACTTTTCCTGTGTACGGCGCATGCGGGCTTCATTACCGGGGAAATCTTCAACGTGAACGGCGGCGCGGTACTGGTCGGGTAGGGTGCGCCAGCCGAAGCTTATGGAGTAATCTACTGAGCGTGATTACCCCGCGTGCTCGCCGGCCCCGCGCACGATAGGGGCTGGCCGGCTCAAGGAGGCAGTTTGAAGAAGCGTGTCCCGGTTTCGCTGATGCTGAGTCTCTGGGTCCTGGTCGTCGCAGGCTGGGCGGCGAGTTTGCCGGCAATGGCGCAGACAGCGCCAGATACACACAACGCCCGAGACCTCACGAGTGCCTGGGAGGCGCAGACGGCGCCGGGCGCAGCGGCTGCGCCGGACACAGGCGCGCAAAAGGCGCGTGCGCTGCTGGACAAGATGATTGCCGCTCTGGGCGGTCAGGCGTTTCTCAATTACACCACCCGCACCGAGCAGGGCCGCTCTTACGGCTTCTACAAGGGCCGTCCGAATGGCGTTGGGATCGAGTTCTGGTACTACTGGCAGGATCCCGACAAAGACCGGACGGAGATAGGCAAGAAGCGCGATGTTATCCGTGTTCACAGCGGCGAGCAGGGATACGAGATTACCTACAAAGGAACGGCGGCGCTTGGCGAAAAAGAGATGCAAGATTACCGGCGCAGCCGCAACCGTTCGATGAACACAGTATTGCGGCAATGGCTGAAGGACCCGAACACCCTGTTGCTCTACGCCGGTCCCGGCATTGCCGACAATCGCATGACCGAGCAGATAACGGTGGTCAATGCGAAAGATGAGTCGGTGACCATTGCCGTGGACCCGACAAGCTACCTGCCCGTTCAGAAGTCGTTCACTTACCGCGACCCCGTCGATAACCTGAAGAGCGAAGAAACCGAAACCTACGGGAACTATCGCTTGGAGCAGGGAATGATGACCGCTCACACCATCGTGCGCGGCAAGAACGGCGATATGGTTTCACAGCGCTTCCTGACCAGGGTCGAATACAATCCGCAGTTGAAGGCCTCGCTGTTTGACGCAACCGTGACCTACGATCCGGCAACCCAGAAGAGAAGACGCTAGAGAGGTATTACGAAAGGCGCTCCCCGCCCAGCGACCGAATGGCACTTACGTGTCTTCCGTTCCACGAGTGTTGCAAACTTGCCACATCCGAGATTCCTGGTTTGCTTGTAATCTATTCGTGGCAAATTGCTTACATCTAAGAAGTGAGCTTCGAACAAACAATTCGTTCGGCGATTGAATTCAGTGGCGTCGGCCTGCACAGCGGAGCGCCGGTGCAAATGCGAATTCTGCCAGCCCCCGCCGGCTCTGGAATTGTTTTCAGGCGGGTCGATCTGGATGGCTTTATCGTGGAGGCCGTCGGGAGAAACGTCGCCAAGGTCAGCTACGCCACCAGCCTGATGAAAAAGGGCGTGCTGATTTCGACCACCGAGCATCTGCTTTCGGCCTTCCTCGGGCTGGGCCTGGACAATGCCATCGTCGATCTCGACAGCCTGGAATTGCCGATCCTGGATGGCAGCGCTCTGCCGATGGTGCAAGCGGTTCTAAGCGCCGGCCTGCGCAGACAGCGTCGCAAACGCGTTTACATGTGCATCCGGCGCGAGGTTGAGGTGCGCGACGGCGGCAAATCCATTGCTGTTTATCCCGCCGATAGCTATCGAATTCACTACCGCATCGACTTCCCGCATCCGCTGATCGGCAACCAGGAGTTTACCGTCGAGCTCACCAACGGCAGCTACCTCCGGCAGATAGCGCCCGCCAGGACCTTCGGGTTCCTTCGCGACGAAGCTGCGCTGCGCAACATGGGTCTAATCCGCGGCGCTTCGGAAGAAAACGCCATCGTTCTTACCAACGACGGCATCAAGAATCCTCCACTCCGTTTTGCCGACGAGTTCGTGCGGCACAAGGTCCTGGATCTGATCGGCGACCTCGCGTTGCTGGGGCATCCGCTGCTGGGACGCATCGAAGCCGACCGTGCCGGACACGCTATGCATGCCGCGTTGGTTTCACGGCTGCTGCGCGACCATTCTTTGTGGGAGTTCGCCACGCTGCCAGGGGAAGGCTACGAGCCGGCTCACGCGGGTGCGTTCAGCCCTGCCGGGCAAACCGTCTAACGGCATTAAGCAGGATTGTGGGACTTCTCAGGCTCCCGGCAATAGTGCGATATCCGCCGCTCCATTAGCTCCGTTCATATAGTCCGTGATGCCCAAAAGATGAAGGATAGTGTGGAGCATATCCTGGAAATGATAGGTGTTGCTTGTAGTCGAGCCCGCGACTACTTTGGGGCCAATCATTACGAACGCGACATGTCCACCGCAGCCCGAAGACTGAGACGGAGAACAGGCGTCATCGCTGGATTTGTCGCCTGACTTTCCTGCTACCCTGGCTTCATCGAAGGTGACGATCAGGATTCCATCCCGCCGCCTTAAAGGGATCCGAGGAGAGTAGAGGCGTGATATTCGTCTTGATCCAGTTGTCCGCCGTGGACAACAACGCGCTGGCGCTCTGCGATCCCGTCCCTTCGGCATCATGGAGCTCATTGGGAACGATGTAGCCAAAGTTCGGAAGCATTTGTTGTTTATATCCATGGCAAGCTGGGTGAAGGGACACATGTTGTCCACTGGAGCTTCGGTGACATCGGAGTACCATTTAAAGGGATTGTGGTGCGGCCGTATAGTTACCCGAGCTTCCTCCCGTATAGCCACATTGCGGCATGCCCTCAAAATAGCCACGCCAGGTTTTGCTCGCCTTATTCACGGCGCGGACGATGTTGTCTCCCTTAATCACGCCTGCGGAGGCGCAAGCGGTGCCAGTGCAGTCGTACGGTTTCCCTTTCCAATTCGCGCCAGAGGTGTTGAACAGATAAGCCAGCAGTGAGCCGTGGGTGTTGGAGTAGAAATGCAAAGCCACACCGTTCGCCGCAGCCAGGCTACAGAGATAAGGCATGCCGGAGGAAGGACACTTGGTCGCGCCTCCGGCCGGAAATACCTGGGAAAAATCCTGATTCTCCAGCATGAGGACGAAGACATGGTCTGAGCTGGGAAAGCCAGCCGGTGTGGTGGTTGGTGGGGTGATGGGTGGGGTGGTTGTGGTTCCACCGGTTGAACCACCAGTAGAGCTTCCGGATGATCCAGCAGGAGCAGGAGTGGAACTGGCGCTGCCTCCAGAGCTGCCAGTCTGAGTACCCGGATTTCCAGGGTCGCCTGTCTGAGTAGAACTAGAACTTGCCCCTCCAGACGATTCTCCTTCTCCGGATCCACACATGCAAAGACACGATATAAGTGCGCTCAGCAGACACATGCGCATGAGCCTTCCGATCACGTTGTATTTGTTGCAAGACTTCGCCATTGGTCCCCGTTGCTGAGGAGTTAACATCTGTTGCGGTTCTGAGTGCAGCACTTGCGCCGGAGTTGCCCGATCCATTTTCAGGGTGGGTGCAAAACGGCGTATGTCGCACGATTTGGCGGAGTTATACGTGCTCAGGATGGAGAGGCAGGCGGTTGGAATGGGCAGACCGCGGAAACTGGTTTAGAAATTCGTTACAAGGCGCAGGAAATAACTTCGTGGGGGAGCGATTGCGTTGCCGGAAAACAGGCCTCCGAAGTCAAGCAGGTTGAGCCGGTTGTTCAAGTTCTGCCCGTCGGCCTGCAATCGCACCGTAAGGTTTTCTCTCTTGTAGACGTCGGCGCCCACGGAAGCATTGAGCGAAAGAAGAGGCTTGACGCGCCCGCGCTCAAAATTGATGCGATTCACAACCTGTTGACCGTATTGTGCGAGCGCATCCTGATAGGTCCCCGCAAATCGCAAACGGCAATCCGCTGCCGTACTCGGTTCCCCCCGCGACCCAGAACCGCGAGTTAAGCTGATAGCGGACGCGGGTGCGGACAGTGTTTCGCTGGTCCTGCGAATCGGGAAAATGTCCGGTTAGCTGGGTGGTCGCGCTGACGGCATCGTCGCCCAGGAGGAGACCGCCGGTTACGGGGAACCACGCATTCCCTACGGTATAGGAGTAACTGGCAAAGCCCGAAAACCGCCCCCAGTGCGGAACCTCGATCTTTGCTTCCGCCCCGTAGATAATGGCTTTCGCAAACGCAATGGGGAAGCTAACCGCCGTGTTCAGAATCTGATCGTCGTCGGCGTAGTTGTTTACGCTCCGGCGGAAATAGTTCGCGTCGAGCCGGAGTTTCCCGAAGAACCCTTTCGTCAATCCCACCTCATAGTAATTGCCGTGCGAAGGCTCGACCGGCAGCCGAAGAACGCTGGGGTTCAGAGACTGCACGGCGGGAGAGCTCGATAAAAGAATGTTCTCGAATGACGGCGTTTGGAAGACTCGATCATAGGAGGCGTGGAGAATGAGACCGAGGGAGGGAAAGTAGCGCGCGATCGAAAGGCGTGGACTTACGGCATTCTGGTTCACCATCAACTGGTAGTGGTCCCATCTGAGGCCGGCGCCGACTGTCCACTTGCCGAGCCGGATGGCATCCTGGACAAAAGCCGATTGCTCGAGATTCGGACGGCTGCCGGCAAAGGCAAAGGTGGCGGGCGTGCCAGGGTCGAAACGCGAGGGATCGGTGATCACATCACTGAAGTTTTCGTGCAGGAACAGGACATCCGACTCGACGCCGGCTTTCCATTCGTGCCTGCCATGATGAATGGAAACGCTTCCGTTGAAGTATCCCTCCTTGAAGTCATTGTGCTGGAAGGCAATGACGGGCGTCGAGAACGGGTTGGAAAACAAATCGTTGGAGTTATCGCGGACCATTCCCCGCAGCCAGCCGATCGCATTGGATGAAAAAATGTGCTGGTAGGAAATGATCCCCATGGTTTCAAAGCCGTCGCCATTCTGGCGCTGCCCCGCAGCCTGTTGCACCTGTTCGTTAGGGATTTCATAGCGCGCGAGAGCATGGCGGACAATCAGACTCAAGCGGTCTTTGGGCGTGAGTTCCCGCTCGTAGTTCAGCGAAAAACTTCCGGTCGTGCCATTGTTGGTGTAATTCTGAGGAACCACCGGGTTGAGATAGTGGCTCGTCATATTCCCGGCGGCGCTCACGCCAAGAGTGTTCTGCCGCCATGAATATTGAGCCTGGCCATAGGTCCCGGCCGTGTCAAAGCTGCCTCCGGAAAGTGCGAGTTGTCCGTGAAACCCCGGCTGCGCGGCTCGGAGGGTATTGACCTCGATGACGCCGCCCATCTTCCTGCCAAATTCCGCAGGAATGCCGGCGGTATAGATCTTCATGGAATCGACGTCGTCGGCTTCGATTTCCGGTCCGAACCCCGGCGAACGGTTGTCGGTGAGTGGAATCCCGTCTACCACGAATTGCGTCTGGTATTCCGATCCGCGCGGGTGGAGAACCGCATTGCCTTCGTATATCCAGCCGGGTTGCGAGTTCACCAAATCCTGCAAGGACCGGCCGGGCAGCGAGCCCAGTCGATTCCGAATCGTGCCCGCGCCAATCTGATTCACCGAGCCCGCGCGATAAGGATCGATCAATGTGTCGGAATCGCCGACCGTCACCGAGGTCGAGACTGGGGCCAAGTTAAGGCGAAAAGAGAGATTCGAGGGAACCGCGGAACGAATGTCAACCGACTTGGAAACCGGAGCAAAGTCCGCCTGCTGGATCCGGACCTGGTAGATTCCGTAGGCCAACCGCTTGGCTATAAGGGTGCCATCCTCGTCCGTGGTGAATACGTTCTGGTATTGATTTACCTCACTCAACAACTCAACCTTGCATTTGATACCAAGACCGGATGGGTCGGTCACCTGCAGACGTAATTCGCCGTCGTTGCTCTGGGCAACAGCAGAGAGCACAGAAAGCAACCATATAACCAGACATCGTCTCACCAGGTCGGCCCCTTGGGTCTGCTGCCGTGCCGCCGTAATCCGCACCATGCGAATGGCCCGGCACCGCACTATTGCTTTTTCCCGCCGGCTTAGGTCTTAGTTCGTGGTTCGTGCGATTACCCGCTAAAAACCGGGGCTCCGGAGCGGCCCGAATCGCCCTGCCCGTACCGGGCCAAAGCCCGCCGGCAGCGGGAACAAAGTTTCAGGCGGTTGTCGGACGAATGAGGAACAAAAGCCCGCAGCGCGCGGGCGCCGACTGGGTGAATACGCAGGCACTCAGCCAGCAGAGACTCCCACTGAGGTTAGAATGCGGTGGCCGAGTGGAGAGTTGTACCTACACGTTTCCCGCCGTCATTCGTACCCCCTATTGGTGGTGGTTTGCCGCCTCGGCCACCGTCCGGCAAGCGGATACGAAGGCGCGGGAGGTGAGCAATAGTGAACAGATTCGCTGCTCCCATTGTGCGATTGTATTTAACAGGCTGCGATAAACGCGCGTCGCAGGTCGGGGTCCGGCACGCGCCGTGGCTGCGCGTGTTGCGGTAGAACGAGTGTCGTCGCCGGTGGATCCTACCCTTGTGGAGTTTAATTGAGAGCGTCCCTCGATCATTCAGGAGACCGAATAAAATTATGCGTTCAGAAATCCTTTCAGAAACTTTAGGTACCCAAAACCGTTTTGCGTTTTGTCATCTTGTCTTCAAGGCAATTCGCAAGCTTCACAAGCCCAGCACACGCATTCAAGACACGGCGAATGATGCGCTCCAGCGGCTTGCGGGCGCGGAGCGGCAACGGGTATCAGCGAATGCGGGAGACGAGAACAAACTGGCGGTACTCGAAGTGAAACGGAAACGGGGCGCGATTGAGACTCAGGCAGGAGCAGGACCTGAGTCCCTGGCCAGTGCGCTCAATCCTCCGGATGCCACGGCGATCATCCCCGCTGAACTAGCCCGAAAAGCTTCGTAAGAACGGACGGGAACTTGGCAAACAGCGGTCTAGCTCGTGCCGGTGCTGTTGAGCGGCTGTTTCAAGGGCGGGAAAGGACAAATGACAAACTCGAAGCTTCAAGCAGCACTTGACGAACTGGAAAGGCTACACCGAACCGTTAAGGAATTCGAAGAACGGAATGGCACGCTGCCGAATCCGGACAGTGACGCGGGCCGCGCAGTTTCCTTATTGGAAACCTTTGACAAGGAGTTTGGTAAGTTGAACATCGCCAAGCTAATCAAAGCCAGGTCGTAGCTGCGATCCTGCGATAAGCATCCCAGAAACAGCGGTAGTCGAGGCCTTCCGGGCGCTCACCGCATGCCACAAGGTTCAAAGCATACCTCCTGTCCTGAGCGTCAGCTTACTCAGCGCCAACTCCAGTTCTTCGATGGCTTGCTCCAATTCCGGATGCTCGTCGAGCCTGTCGCGGAGGCGCTTCAGGATGCTATGAGCTTCAGCGATATGCTCGATTGCGGCTTGCTGCGGCGGTTTCTGAGTTGATTCGGGAGTTTCCCCCGTCATACGAGCCTCCTATGGCTGCGCTGTGGTGACTAGCACCGCCGATAAACGCGCCAAAGGCCAAGGCCGCTGCTTTGCGGCAGCGGCCCCAAAAGACTCGTTACGAAGGCAGTTCTTTTCGCATCTTTTTCCGGGCACGTTTCCGCGCCAAGGCTTGCTTAAGGCGGCGCTTCTCACCGGGTTTCAGGTAGTAGGAGTGACGCTTCACCTCTTTGATGATGTCTTCCGTCTGAACCTTGCGCTTGAAACGACGTAGTGCATTCTCAATCGACTCACCATCTTGCAATCGGACTTCCGCCAAGTTTCGTCACCTCCCAACTGCCCATCAGGGACACTAAAGCTTACCGCACCCTGACATAAGAGTAAAATGCAGGAAGACACAGCACCGTCGAGGGAACCGATATTATGTCCGCAAAAAATGGCGACAAAGCTCAATTTCACCGTGTGCGAAAGCAAAACATTCGCCGCCGCGAGCGGAACCGCACGCTCCGCGAAGCCTTAGCGCGACCGGAGAGCAGCTCAAGCACAACACCAGGGCGCAAACCCTCTGCCACGTAGGTGGAGCGAGGATGCTCCGCTTTGGAGATAAACCCTGGTCATGGGGAGGCTATGCAGCAGATATTCTTGGTTGATTCAGAGGCCGAGCACTTTACCGACGAACAGAGCTTCCGGCTCAAGCTGCCTGATTTGGCGCATCTGGTGGACTCGCAGCTGCCACGGCGATCTCTCACACCCGAGAATTGCGCGTTCGAATATGCACACAAAGGACGGCTTAAAAATTCGTTGGGACAGGTCTGCACCTTTCAAGCCAGTTTCAGACTCAAGCACAATCCCGAGTCTCATGCGAAAGTCGAATTAGTCGCGCCCGTGGATGTGGACGGGACAGAACGGGGCGCAAGAACGGTGTTTCGCTACGAACGGGATGGCGAAGGATGAGATGCGGCGGCTTCCGGTACTCCACCCCAACACGCGCAACTGCGGCGCGTGCCGGAAACCCCAGGTGGCAAGGGTAAAACGACTACCTTACGGAAATCTGACTGCCATTCTGCTCCCCACGGGTTCGTAGCGGAGCGTCCACGGCGGACAAAGGCCAGCGTTGCCGCTGGCCTTTATGGATAACAGAAATTGTTGCCGATTACTTTTTCGCCGGGGCGATGGCGTCTTTGACCGATTTCGCCACATAAAACTTTGCTACGGTCTTGGCCTTGATTTTGATCGCTTCGCCGGTCTGCGGGTTACGGCCCATGCGAGCCTTGCGCTGCACCTTCTTCAAGCGGCCCAGTCCGGGAAACACAAACACGCCATTCTTCTTTGCTTCGGCGACCGCGACGTCCGACAGAGTCTCCAGAAAGGTCGCTGCCTGTTTGTTGGTGAGTTCGAGCTTGCCGGCCATCAACTTAACCAACTGCGTCTTTGTCATTGTTGCCATTGAACACGTCCTCCTTGCTCTCTAGGAATAATGCTCCTTTGCTACCTTCGCACGAGATGGAAAATGCTGCAATAGTACTTTGCGCGTTTTTCAAGGTTTGGCGTATATTTTCGGGTGCCCGACACCCGGTACGGCGCTCCGCCGAACCGCTGGGGCTGGATTCGGCCCGGGGCGGTGGGTGCCGAGGCCGTTACCCACGTGAACGGAAAAGTCATTTAGAGGTGATTGCGGCAATGAATTTCGTCAGGGGAAGGGTGTCTTGCAACGTTCCCGCGCTACGGTTCACCTCGTCGCAATCGGTGCAACCGGGACATCGCAGAATGACCGCTACGTCAGGATTAAGCATCCATAATTCGGCTGCGATGCTTTCGCGCTCTTCCTCGGACCAAGATCCCTTGCAAACGATGATGCCTTTCACCCGCGTGCTCTTGATGATCGCGCCGGCGGCGTTCATATTGGTGGCGGTTATCAATTCCAACCCCGCCGCGTTCAGCCATGGTTGCGTGGCGCACAACTCCGCGGGGCGCTTGGTAATCGCAAGAACTTTTGGACGCTTCAAAAGGGCAACCTCGAAGGCATATTCTAGATCGGAAGATAGGTACCCGCAACCCGAATTGGAATGAGACACTCCGCAAGAGGATGATTGATGCGCTTGCCATCCAAGTGCAATATTTCCCATTTTCGAAGTCAAAAAGGAAATTTCAGCTATATTCCCAAAAAGGAGAACAGCATGCCGATGAAGTCAGTTATCAGCGCAGGGGCCCTGTTTTTGCTCCTCGGAACCATTGTTCCTGCCTACGCACAGCAGGAGCATCAGGAAAAAGAGCGGGGTAAACCGCAACAAGAGCAACGTAAGCCGGAGAAACCCGCACAGCCACAGCACGAGCAGCCGGCTCACAAGCCTGCGCCGAGACCGCAGCAAAGCTCCGGCGGTACTTATCACGGTGGCGTCCGGCCCACTGAGCCCGCCTATGGCGGGGTTCACCCCAGCGGCGTCCCTCAACACCAGGGGCAGGTGCGCAGCGGTTTCGTGCAGTCTCGCGCCCGCTCGTGGAATGACGAACACCGCAGTTGGCGCCAGCGCGGCGGCTATAACGGCTACCGGGTTCCTGAAGACCGCTTCAAGCTCTACTTCGGGGGCAGCCACTTCTTCCGCATCAGCCGCCTGCCGCTGGTCTACGTGGGCGGGTATCCGCGCTTCCAGTACGACGGCTATTGGGTGACGTTCGTCGATCCGTGGCCGGAAGCGTGGTCCCCGACGTGGTTCGAATCCGACGACGTATATATTGATTACACTGACGATGGATATTACCTGTATAACCGCGCGCACCCCGGCATCGGGATCGCGGTCACCATCTCGTTCTAACAACAGGAAGGAAAACGGGGCGGGATTGAACTCCCACCCCTAACTTTCTTTGGGAGTTGAAGACTCGACACCGCCAGTCAACTTTCTCCCGGCTTAGCCCACTGTGGCTACAACATCGCAATTGTGGACCGCTGACCGCTGACCGCGGTGGTGCCAGGGGATTACATTGCGTTTCAGAGCCTCCGAACGCCGTGCCGACAGCGATTTCACGATGGGCGGCAAGCTGTCGCGAACGCATCCCCACATAGACTGCTTCTGGCAGCCTAGTGGTGCCGCCGATATGGATTTGACAGGATGAAGCAATTCCAGGAAAATGCGGACTCGCAAGCAGAAAAATCTTCGGGATGCCGGCAAGCCTGTACGTCGCCACCGTTACTCATGCAAGCCAAGGAAGGATGATGCATGTCTTCTAAGAGCAACAATAAAGCCATTATCAGCTGTGCCATTACCGGCGCCATCCACACGCCATCCATGTCGCCATATCTGCCTGTTACGGCGGAGGAGATCGCCGAGTCCGCTATTGCGGCGGCGCGTGCCGGGGCTGCCATCGTTCACCTGCACGCTCGCGATCCGCAGACCGGCAAGCCCACGCAGAATCCCGATATGTTTTTGCCCTTTGTGCGCCAGATCAAGAAGACGGTGGACGTGGTCATCAACCTGACCAGCGGCGGCGCACCCACCATGCGAATCGAGGAGCGCATCGGGCCCGCCATGAAGTTGAAGCCGGAGCTGGCTTCGCTCAACATGGGATCGATTAACTTCGGACTTTTCCCCATGTTGGAGCGTTTCAAGGAGTTCAAGCACACGTGGGAACCGGAGTACCTGGAGGGCACCCGTGACCTGATCTTTCGAAACACCTTCAAGGACATCGACTTCGCCCTGAAGGCGTGCGCGGAGAGCGAAACGCGCTTCGAGTTCGAGTGCTATGACATAGGGCATCTCTACAACCTGGCCTACTTTGTGAACCGCGGGGCGGTGAAGCCGCCGCTGTTTGTGCAGTCGGTCTTCGGCATCATGGGCGGCATCGGAACTCATCCCGAAGACGTGTTACACATGAAGCGCACGGCCGATCGGCTGTTCGGCAAGGATTACCGTTGGTCGGTTCTAGGCGCTGGCCGCAACCAACTGCCGATCGCGGCGATAGCCGCCGCCATGGGGGCCAACGTAAGGGTGGGACTCGAGGACAGCCTGTGGATTGGCGCCGGCAAACTGGCTCAAAGCAGCGCCGAGCAGGTGTCTCATGCGCGGCAGATTATCGAGGGACTCGGCCGGGAGGTGGCAACAGCGGACGATGCGCGAGAGATTCTAGCGCTGAAAGGACGGGAGAAGGTCGGTTTTTGAGCCTCACTGCCATCCTCTCGTTTCCAAGGCGTACACGACGCGCACAGGCGGCACAGAGAGGGCGAAGCCAACTGGGTACTTCCCAACGATTTGCTCCTTTGGCAGCTTATTGTTACTATCGCCGCGCTAGGAGAACACATGGGAATTCGTAAGATTCTTGCCGACCTCACAGGAGAACGTAACCGCATTGCCCGAGCTATCGCCGCTCTTGAGGCACTGGACAGCGCAAGTGCTTCCGTTCGCCGCGGACGTCCGGCCGCGACCGCCAAAACCGCCCCGAAGCAGCCAAGCAAGCGTGGCCTGACCCCTGCCGGCCGCAGGCGCCTGTCGGCTTTGATGAAGGCACGGTGGGCGGCGAGGCGCAAGGCCGCGGCCCCTGCCCCGAAACCATCACGTGGTCGCCGCCGAATGAGTGCATCCGCCAGAAAGAAGATTGCCGAGGCGCAGAGAGCAAGGTGGGCGGCGCAGAAGAAGGCCGCAGCCAAGAAAGCGCCGGTGGCGAAGAAAGCCGAAGCCGTAGCTGCACCGCCAGCCGAATAACTAGTCATAAGTTTTGTTCGTCGACGAATCGAGCGGCCAGCCCGTTCGGGCATTCGTTGCTATCCCGACTGCCCCAACGGTAATGGCCCCGGCTTGCCCGCGAAATCGACGAGGCACGCTGTCGATTACGCTGCAAAGCCCAAAACGGCGCGGCATCACTCTGCTTTTCGTTGGCAGATGCAGGCTAGGCCTTGCCAAACCGCTCACAAGCAGTACAATCGCGGCAACTCCGAACTTAAAGAGGAAATCCCTGCTTAAGGACGAATCGTATGGCGAGTTTTAGGACGGTGGTTGCCGGCATCGTTGTTTTGCTCTGCAGCGTGGCTGTCTATGCGGCTGACTCCAGCGCCGAGCAGAAGCTGTTTCATGACATTTATAAGGAACTGGTGGAAATCAACACGACTCACTCGGTTGGTGATAACACGCAAGCCGCACGCGCTATGCAAAAGCGCTTCATGGAGGCTGGTTTCACCGCCGATGAAATCCAGATATTCGAGCCCTTTCCGCGCAAAGGGAACCTGGTATTGCGTTTCAAGGGGACGGGCGCGAAGAAACCGATTCTCCTGCTGGCACATTTAGATGTGGTTGAAGCAAAACGCGAGGACTGGAAAACCGATCCCTTCAAGTTGCAAGAGAGCGACGGCTATTTTACTGCCCGAGGTTCGGTCGACTGCAAGGCGCTGGCCGCCTCAATCGTATCCATCGTTTCACAGTTGAAGCGGGAAGGTTACAAACCAGATCGCGACATCATTGTCGCGCTCACCTCCGATGAAGAGAGAATCGACGTGCCGGAGAACGGCGCAGCGTGGTTACTCCATAACAAACGCGAGCTTATCGAGGCGGCCTACGGGCTGAGCGAAGGCGGAGGAGGCGTACTGGAGGATGGCAAACCGGTCATCCACACGGTGGAAGTTTCCGAGAAGCAGTTCATGACCGTCGAACTGGAGACCACGAACCCGGGTGGCCACTCGTCCAGGCCCAGCCGGCAAAACGCTATCTACGAGCTCACGGATGCACTCAATCGCATCGCGCACTACGAATTCCCGGTGAATCTGACCGAAGCAGTGCGAGTCTATTTCACGCGGCGCGCGGCGCTTACCACCGGCCAGGTTGCCGACGACATGCGCACGATTACTCAGGACCAGCACAATCAAGCTGCGGTCGAGCGCATTTCCGCCAGGCCCGATTTAGTGGGAATGATACGCACGACCTGTATAGCAACCATGTTGCAGGCCGGGCACGCCGAAAACGCCTTGCCGCAGCGTGCCAAGGCAACTTTGAATTGCCGCATTCTGCCGGGTGAAAGTGCGGACGCAGTCGAGCAGAAACTGAGAGAGCTTGCGGGTCCGAAAGTAACGCTGCGTGTCACCAATAAGTCGGTTCCGGCTCCGGCTTCGCCCATTGGGCATGAAATCATGGGTGCGGTCGAGAAGGTAAGCGTGCAAATGTGGCCCGGAGTTCCGGTTGTGCCCTTTATGAGTACGGCAGTTACCGATATGCGCTGGACGCGAAGTGTGGGCATCCCCATGTACGGCATCACGGGAATGTTTACCGTTCCAAACAATGGAGTCCACGGCTTGAACGAACGCATTGGGCAGAAAGAACTCTACGACGGGCGCGAGTTTCTCTACCGGCTGGTGAAGATGCTGACAAGTTAAATTGTCATCCACTACAACACGCAGCATTATGCCCGGTGATAAGAACCGCAGCATGCAAATGGAGATTTCCCCATGAAGTGGAATCGAATTTCCTTAGCGCTCATTACCGTCTCGTTGCTCGTTGTGCCGCTGGCCTGGAGTCGAGGCGGGAATGCCGAATAACAAGTCAAGGAAGTGAACGACCGATACATCGCAGCTCAGTTGAATAATGACAGCGACTCTTTGCAGAAACTTATGGCTGACGATTTCACGGCAATTCGTAGCGACGGTTCGCTGTCAACGAAGGCTCAAGAAATCGAACACATTAAGTCAGGTGCTCTCACGCACGAGAAGTCCGACATACAAGACGTGAAGATACGGGTTTACGGAAATTCTGCGGTTGCCACGGTACGAAGTTACTTTAAAGGGACGGTCAACGGCAAACCGTTAAGTAGCACCGTCCGCGTCACTCGGGTCTGGGTGAAGCAGAATGGTAATTGGAAGTGTGTCGTGCTTCAGTCAACGCGAGTGAGCCAATAGGTCTTAAGGCCACGACATCAAAAAAGGAGATTTCTATGAAGTGGCAACGAATTGCTGGTGCAACCGTTATGGCGGTTGCAGTTCTCGCGACGGCATTGGTTACGCTCGGATCGCAGCCGGCTATGGCCCAGGCTCCCGCCGCAAGCGTTGCCAGCCCGGCGGCGCAGATCCGCACGCTCAAAATCACTGTGCTTTCCACCATGTTGGTCGGCGACACTGCCGGCCTCGGCGAGTGGGGTTTTTCCGCGCTGGTGGAAGCCGATGGTCATCGCATTCTGCTGGACACCGGAAGCCATCCGGAAACGGTGCTGCGGAATGCGCGTGATCTGAACATTGACTTGTCGGACGTGAAGGAAGTAATCATCACCCACAATCACTGGGATCACGTACGCGGCCTGATGACACTGCGCCGGGAGATGATGAAGAAGAATCCAGCGGCGCTGTCGGTGGCGTATGTCGCTCAGGGGATCTTCTACAGCCGGCCATCACCGAAGGGCGAACAAAACGACATGATCGCCATCCGCAAAGACTACGAAGCCAGTGGCGGAAAGATCATGGAGTACGCCAAACGAGTCGAGATCTTTCCCGGCGCTTGGTTGACTGGCCCGGTGCCGCGCAAGTATCCGGAGCGCAACTGGAGCGTGAGCGGAAAGGTGCAGACGCCGAACGGCCTGGTTGAAGACAACATACCCGAAGATCAATCGCTGGTGCTCAACACGCCGCAGGGCTTGGTTGTGTTGACCGGCTGCGGACACGCCGGCATTGTCAATATACTGACCTACACGGCAGAGCAATTCCCCAACGAGCCAGTGTACGCAGTGCTGGGCGGCCTGCACCTGTTTCCGGCCACTGACGAGCAACTGAACTGGACGGGCGACAAGTTGAAGGAATTCAGAGTCGCAAACCTGATGGGCGCGCATTGCACCGGCATAGAAGCGGTGTATCGTCTGCGGGAACGCGTCGGGCTGACGCGCAAGACGGCGGTAGTGGGCACCGTTGGTTCCACGTTCACGCTTACCGAGGGTATTCGCCCAGGGGCGTTGGCCAGGTAGTCAGTCGCAGCAGCAACATGTGACCCAGACACGATCCCATAGAAGGCGGGCGCACGACAACGATCCTGCGGTTCGCGCAACACTGTTTGGCTTTTTGGCTATTGGCCTTTGGGCTGCGCTGGCTGTATTGACTACAGCCGCAGCCGGTATTCCGCCCTTCCAGTTGCTGGCGCTCACCTTCAGTTTGGCCGGGGGACTAGGCTGTGCCTGGCTGCTGAGACCCGGGGGAGCGGGCATCGCCGCCCTGCGCCAACCACCTCGCGCCGCAGTGCTCACCATCGCCGCGCTGGCCGGATACCACGCGCTCTATTTCATTGCCTTCAGCCGCGCCCCCGCGGTCGAAGTCAATCTGGTCAACTATCTCTGGCCACTGCTGATTGTCGTATTCGCGGGGCTGCTACCCGGTGTCCGGGTTTATGCGCGACAGTGGGTTGGCACTTTGCTGGGCTTGGCCGGAGCAGCTCTGGTGGTTACCCGCGGACAGTCATTCGCCATGCAACCGAAGTACATCGCCGGCTATCTCGCCGCCTTGGGTGCGGCGATCATCTGGGCGGCGTATTCGGTTCTGAACCGTCGCTTCGGCTCAGTTCCCAGCAGCGCGATGGCAGGCTCCTGCCTTGCTGTCGGTGTGCTCGGCGCGGTCATACACCTGACGGGCGAGACCTGGGTAACGCCCACGCCGGGCCAATGGGCGGCAATCCTCGCCATGGCTACCGGCCCGGTTGGGATGGCATTCTGGTGTTGGGACAGGGGAACAAAGCACGGTGACATCGTCGTGCTTGGAATGGCGAGCTATGCCGCGCCTTTGCTCTCGACCGGACTACTGCTCATCTTCGGCCGGGCGCGGCCTCATTGGACGCAAGCCGCAGCGCTGGGCTTGCTCTTGTTCGGAGCCTTTCTCAGTGCGCGCCGTGGCAGCGACCCTGCGATCGCTGAAGACTGACTTCTCTTTGCCGGTCGCGCAATCTATTGGGGCACATTTTTCGGTGTCACCGGCGCCGGTCGATCGCATTGACCTGCTCTAACGCAGCTCTCATGCCCTCGCCGAGGATGCAGCCCAGATCGCGAGTGACGGCCGCCTCCAGACCCGGAATGGTGCGAAGATCCTTGTCCCACCATTCCTGCTTGCTGAGAACGCCATCCGCCAGTTCAGCAATGCCCACCGCCGAGCCATCGAAGCGTTGCCAGAGTTTGGCGAAGGCCTCTAAGACCGGTAGATCGTCCTTGATCTGATATGGCTTGCCATTGCGCACGCCAATCAAGGCTGCGTCTTTGATTTCGGTCCCGCGATAGAAGGCAATGAGGGCCGCCAGACTGAAGGCGAGGTGGGCGGGCACACGGCCCTGCCCGGCAACGTACTGTTCGACGGAAGGCAGGATGCGAGCCTTGAACTTGGAAACGGAGTTGAGCGAAATGCTCAGCAGCGCGTGTTGGATGAAAGGATTGCTGAAGCGTTCAACGACGGCTTCGGCAAAATCCTCCAATTCCTGCCGGGGCAGCGTCAGGGTGGGGATAATTTCGTTGTGGATTGCCCGTTTCATAAACCCGCTGATGACCGGGTCTTGCATGCACTTGACGACGATGTCCTTGCCGGCGAGATAAGCAGCCAGAACCGTGCTGGTGTGGGCTCCGTTGAGTATTCGAACCTTGCGGTCGCGGTAGGGCTTTACGCTTTCGGCAAAGACGACATTAAAGCCGGCCCGCCTGAGCGGCAGCTCCTTCTCCAGGAAAGCCGGGCCTTCGATGACCCAGAGATGGAAGACCTCGGAGGTATTGAAGAGCTCGTCGCGATACCCGCAAGCCTGCTGGAGAGCCTCAGCTTCGTCGCCGGGATAGCCGGTGTTGATGCGGTCAACCAGCGTGTTGGTAAAGACGTTGGCTTGCTCCACCCAGGCGACGAACTTAGCGTCGAGATTCCAGTTCCGGGCAGTCTGGAGGACCGTCTTCTTGAGATTGTCCCCGTTATTGTCGATCAGCTCGCAAGGCAGCAAAATGAAACCTTTGGCTGGATCGCCGCCGCATGCCTTGAATCGCTCAAGCAGCAGAAGCGTGAGCTTGGACGGAAAGGAAGACGGCGGTGCGTCGGTGATTTTATCTTCCGCGGAGTAGGCGATTCCAGCCTCGGTGGTGTTGGAGACGATGAAGCGCAGGTCGGGATTGTGAGCGCACTTCAGGTATTGCTCGAAATCGGTATAGGGGTTGATGCCGCGGCTGATGCAGGTGATCACCTCTGTCCGCTCCACCACGTTGCCACTCTCGACACCGCGCATCATGTGGGTGTAAACGCCGTTCTGCTCATTCAGCCTGGCGACCGTACCCTGGGCGATGGGTTGGATGACAACGACAGAGCCCGCAAAGAGGCCCTGCTTGTTCATGCCGTCGATCATCCAGTCGACAAAGCCGCGAAGAAAGCCGCCCTCGCCGAACTGTAGAACCTTCTCAGGGAGAGAGTGTCCGGAAGTGCCGCCCGCCAACGTTGGATTGCTTTCCAGGTATGCGGCGTTCAAGCGGGGCAGCGTTGCCGGTGAGGTAGTCATGAGAGGGTCGCTCCATCTTTCCGAATAGGAATTTCCGTGGCCGCTGACTTTGCCCCTGGGACGCCTACGCCGAGCAACTAGGCGGAAGCTGGAAGAGCGAATCGGCCAACGTGTCCATGGTAGCTGTTTCATGGGCGATGGGCTAGGGTCTCTTGTGGCAGACACGACCAAGGAGTAAAAATGCTGGAGCATGGCAATGACATCGCTTTTCAAGAATGTAGGATAATCGCTCTGTGGTGAATTGCTTCGGCAGTCTGCCGGCCGGGGGTTTCACGCCATGAAAGATTCCGCACGAGTCATCATTCGAATCGCCGAGTCGCCAGCCGAGATCGCACTGGCGCGCGACCTATTCAAGGAATATGGCGCTTCGCTGGGTTTTCCGTTGTGCTTCCAGAACTTCGAGGAAGAGCTGGCCACACTGCCGGGCAAGTACGCTCTCCCGGCTGGCCGGTTGCTGCTTGCTTTCATCGATGGCGCCCCTGTTGGATGCGGCGCGCTGCGGCCTTTCGATCAGCAGGCGTGCGAGATGAAACGCCTGTATGTGCGGCCCGAATGCAAGGGCCAAGGAATAGGCCGCCAACTCGCGGAGCGCCTCATCGCCGAGGCCAAACTAACTGGCTACACCCGAATGCGCCTGGACACGCTTCCGGCGCAGATGATGGAAGCCAACCGCTTGTACCTGTCGCTCGGGTTTCACGAGATTCCGCCGTATTACAACAGCCCGCAACCGGGAACGAGTTACATGGAACTGCGGTTGGAGTGACCGGGGTGGCGTGCGCGGGCAACGCCTCGACGGTAAAGACTAGTGCCACTGGACGCCAGCCCAGTTAGCGCCGAACAGCGCGGCGCGGAACCTGGGGCACCCGTACTGGCAAGAGAAGGTTTCAGTTGCGTGCCAGAACCCGCTCGCGTCCGACCGCGGCTGTCATGTCCAGCGCGAAAAACTCCTTGGCATTGTTGAAGCAGATATTCCGAATCATTCCCCCGATCAACTCCAGATCGTCTGGCAATTCGCCATTCTCGAGGTCCTTCCCGAGCAGGTTGCACAGCACTCGACGAAAGTACTCATGCCGCGGGTAAGACATGAATGAGCGTGAATCGGTAATCATGCCGACAAAGCGCGACAGCAGCCCCACATTCGAGAGGGTGTTCAACTGCCACTCGATGCCTTCTTTCTGATCGAGGTACCACCAGCCGCTGCCAAATTGCATTTTTCCAGGAACAGAGTCTTCGGCGAAATTGCCGACCATGGTCGCAAACGCGTAGTTCTCGGTGGGATTCACGTTATAGACGATGATCTTCGGCAGAGCGCCATCGGCGGCAAGACGGCCGAGGTAGGCGCCGAGGGCTTCCACCTGCGGGCAATCGCCGATCGAGTCGAAGCCGGTATCGGGGCCGAGCGCCTTGAACATGCGGAGATTATTGTTGCGGCGAGCCCCGAGATGCAGCTGCTTCGTCCATCCGGCGGCGGCGTCAAGATGACCGAAATACAGCATCATGTAAGAGGCAAATTGCGATTGCTCTTCGGCGGTGGCTGCCTTGCCGGAGCGAGCTCGATCGAAGATGGCCGCGGCTGTCGCCTCCGGGCAGGGATCCGCGTAGCAGCGCTCCAAGCCATGATCGGAGAGCCGCGCCCCCATCTGGTGAAAGAATTCGTGGCGCTGCCGGATGGCGTCGAGAAAAATTTGGAAGCTACTGATATCGGTATTGCTTGCCTCGGCGAGCTTGGTGACCCAACTATTGAATTGCTCGGGAAGGTGGACGTTGAGCGCCTTGTCTGGACGGAAGGCGGGAAAGACGCGGGTAGACAATCCGGAGGCGGCGATCTGCTTGTGGTACCTGAGATCGTCGGTCGGATCGTCGGTCGTGCAAACTGCCTTCACGTTGAACTTCTTCAGGATGCCGTGCACCCGGAGGTCGTCGGTCGCAAGTTGGGCGTTGGCCTCTTCCCAGATGCGTTTTGCGGTGGTTTCGTTCAGCAGGCGGTCGATTCCGAAGTATCGCTTCAGTTCGAGGTGATTCCAGTGATACAACGGGTTGCGGAGCGTAGCAGGAACAGTGCGCGCCCATGCCATGAACTTCTCAAACGCCGGGGCATCGCCCGTGCAGAGCCGCTCTTCAACGCCGTTGGCACGCATGGCACGCCATTTGTAGTGATCACCCTCCAGCCAGATTTCGAATAGGTTGTTGAAGCGGCGGTTTTCCGCAATGTCTTTCGGTGAAATGTGGCAGTGATAATCAAGAATGGGTTCATGCTCGGCATAACTGTGGTACAGGTTGCGTGCCGCAGCCGACTGGAGAAGGAAATCTTCGCCCAAAAACTCTTTCATGAGTGCCTCCGAGTAATCTAACTTGAACAGCGCCGGGGTTCCACCCCAACAAGTGCAGCCACGCATGTTAGGTACCCGGCTTCCACCCCGTTGCGCGCAAAAGCGGCGCATAACGGGGACCCCGGCTTCCACCCCGTTACGCGCAAAAGTGGCGCATAACGGGGGCCCCGGCTGGCCGCCCTCCAAAAATCGGGCTAACCCGGCGGGTTGCGCACAACCCGTTCCCGTTCGACTTCCCGATATCCCCATTCCAGCGACACTGCCCGGGCGGTTTCGCAAACCAGGGGTGCCAGTGCCCGCAGCTTCTCTCGAGACATGCGAAACGATGGCGCGGAGACACTGATGGCTGCCGCCGGACGCCCGGAATAATCTCTCACCAGCGCCCCAATACAGCGGACGCCTTCTTCATTTTCCTCATCGTCGATGGCGTACCCGCGTTGGCGGATCTCCCGCAGCTCAGCTTTCAGTTCCGCGGGTGTGGTCAGCGTCTTAGCCGTGAAACGCCGCAGCCCGCGCTGGGAAATGATTTGATCGACAGCGGCCTCGGGAAGCGCGGCCATGACGGCCTTGCCCACCGCCGTGCAGTGCACCGCGTTGCGACGTCCCACGGTCGAAGACATGCGAATGCTGCGTCTGGGCTCGACCTTGTCAACATAGAGCATCTCGCCATCGTCGAGGATGCAAAGGTGGACCGTCTCTTCCGTGTTGTACATCAGCTTTTCAAGGTGCGGCCGCGCACGGTGGCGTATATCGAAGCGCGAAAACGCCCGGATGCCCAGATCGTACAGCTTCATCCCAAGCCTGTAATGCCCCGTCTGGTCCCGGTCAACCAGCCGATGCCGCTCCAGGTTCATCATCAAGCGGTGGACCGTGCTCTTATGCATTTTCACGATGGCAGCGATTTCCGCCAGGCTGGCGTCTTCGTGCGTGTCTGCCAGGGCATCGATGATGGCGAAAGCACGGTCGAGAACCTGCACTCGATAAAGAGAAGAGTTTGTCTCGTTCGTCGCCATGTTAATTCCAACCTCGTGCGGCACCGGATGCGGATTGCGGTAGAGGACGCTACAGGTAATCGGAGCGGCAGGGCGTAAATACGTCAATGACTATCGACTCTTCCAGGGCAGTCGCCTGATGCTCGATGCCGCCGCGCACCACAAAGCTATCGCCGGAGCGCAGGTCGAAGCTCCTGCCTTCGCAACTCACCTTGAGATGACCCGAAATAACGTAAACAACCTGTTCATGCGGGTGGCTATGGCGCGAACCAGCGTAGCCCTTCGCCATTCGGTGTTCCGCCAGGAACAACTTCTCATTGTGGGCGCCAACCAGGCGCGTCAGCCCCGGTTCGGGAGCGATTGGCTTGATGCTGGCGCTTTCCACTACCTCTAAGTCCGCAAATGTCCGCTTTGTCTGTTCCATCGCTCTACTTCCTAGACGAAATGCGAGAAAACAACTGGGCCGTATGGTGCGATTGAAATCCCGAACGCAAACGACCCAGGAATGGAGATCCATTTTGCTTGGCATGCGCACTGCTCCGCGTGCCAAACGTTATTACCATTAGTCGGGAACACAGGCTTGCCGGGCCACCAGCTTCCAGCTCCCCTTTTCCTTCATCCACACCTGAAGGAGGATGATGTGGGCTTTGCTGATCTTGCCGCTTGGGTCTTCATTCTGGGCGTCAAAAGTGTGACGGACCCAAGCAATGTGGCCGTTTACCACGTCGATCGTCTGATTGGAGAGCTTGATCCAATTGAATTTGCCGGGCGCCTTCGGGCCAACCAGGAATTTGACGAACTCGACCTTGTTTTGAAGCATCCCGTGGGAATGCCCATAGGTCAGATGATCGTCGGTCAGAGCATTCAGCGCCTTCTCATCTCCCGATACCATGGCGGCTCGCAGTGCTTCG
The DNA here is from genome assembly GCA_963842345.1 of uncultured Acidobacteriota bacterium. GTDB lineage: Bacteria > Acidobacteriota > Terriglobia > Terriglobales > Acidobacteriaceae > CAWBRT01. Next base: position 14,657 of record CAWJGD010000012.1, on the reverse strand, counting down.
ACGGCCGTGGCGACCGCAGCGGAAGGCTCGGCAGCCAGCAGCGGCGAGACGAGAGTGAACACGATCAAAACAGCGCCAATCACCGCGAGGGCGGGGCGCCAGGTGAAATTCGACTTAGCCTTTGACATACCATCTCCTCATTTCTTTCCGTTGATGAATGACAAATAACTACGCCTTCGAGTTTAGCTATCTACTTCCCCGTCACTTCCTTCACTACAAAATAGACCACCGGTTCCTGAATTTCCTTCCACCAATGGTTGACGCTATCAGGGATCACGATGACGTCGCCTTTCGTAAGCTTACGTGTCTCACCGCCCGTAATCGAGGTTCCGCGGATCTCGCCGGGGCCCGTGGTTTTTCCTCCCACCATCGTGCCGCCGGTAACGAACGTAGCTGAGCCGGAAACGATGTAGAAAACATCGGTATCCTTCGCGTGGAATTCCACCTGGCCGGCTTCGCTTCGCTTGCCCATTTGCACCCTAAACATCTTGCCGTCGTATAGGACAGCGCCGGAGGTCATGGCCTGATCGACCTTGACTTTGTCGAAAAAAATAGCTGCCGCAGGCGCGGTAGTGGTTTGCGCCGAGACAGCAATGCAGGTAACGACAATAAGCATGGCAACAACAAACAACCTTGCTGACGTGAACATAACTTCTCCTCCCTCTTCTCGCTTCGTCTCTCAAGAACTAGAACTGCTTGCCCGATCATCGGTGGGTATTCACCGCCCCATCCAACCGCCGTCGACAACCAGTACGTGACCGTTGATGTAGTCGCTCGCCGGCGCGGCAAGAAACACTGCCGTGCCGCCGATATCCTGCGGCGTCCCCCATCGTCCGGCGGGGATGCGCTCAAGAATCTGCCGGCTGCGCTGCGGGTCGGCGCGAAGCGCGGCGGTATTATCTGTCGCCATGTAACCGGGAGCGATCGCGTTGACGTTCACTCCTTTCGGCGCCCATTCGTTAGCCAATGCCTTGGTCAATTGCGCGACCCCGCCCTTAGCGGCGGCATAAGAGGGAACCGTTACACCGCCCTGGAAGGAAAGCAGGGATGCGATGTTGATGATCTTTCCGTGCCCCTGGGCAAGCATCCTCCGCCCCGCAAGCTGACAGAGCCGGAAAACGCTGTTCAGGTTGATCTCGATCACGTCACTCCAGTCGGTGAACGAGAACTCCGCTGCCGGTGCGCGGCGAATGATCCCGGCATTGTTGACCAGAATGTCGATCGAGCCCAGCCGCTCCACCGTGCTCTCGACCATCCGCTCACAGACCTTTGGGTCCGCCACATCCCCTAACACCGAAAAAGCCTGCACACCCGCTTTGCAGACGGCTGCGCGGGTCGTCTCGGTCTTCTCGGGCTCCAGCCCATGCACAATCACATTCGCGCCCGCTTCAGCCAGAGCCACGGCAATACCGGCGCCAAGACCTTGCTGTGCACCGGTTACGAGCGCATTTTTCCCAGTTAGCTTCAGCGCGTCCAGAATCATTTTTTATCTTTCATCCTCGGCGTTATTTGCGGCTGGCTTCCAGCCCCGAACCGCCTTGATTGAATCCCGGTTGCACATTGACCAGGCCGAACTGCCGGTCAACCTTCTCGCGATGCGCGGCCATCGCCCACACAAAACAGATCTTGTGGCCGGGAACGGAAACGTTGGGGTGATAACCACTGGGCATCAGCACCGCATCGCCATCGCGCACCGGAACTACCATCTCCGGATACTCCGTGTTGTCGTACACCAACTGCAACCCGAATGCCGGCGCCGGCATATCGAAGTAGATATACATTTCTTCCAGTATCGCGGCGTGTTCGTGCGGCGGCCAACTGGTCCAGTTGCCCGGCTCAGAGTAGGTGAAGCCGGCGACCAGCCGTCCAGCTTCGACGTTTTTTCCGAGAAGAATATTGAGGTGGCGCGCCTGGCCGGGAACGCCCGCGTCGAACTTCAGAGCCGGATCCTTGGAGATTTCCGCATAGGAAACAAACTGCAACGGATAACGGTGCTCCACGTCTGCGGAGAGCTCAACCAGGTCGACACGTGCTTTGGTTGACACTTCAATCTGGCTGTCGCGCGGAACGTAAATGGCATCGTACTGCCCCAACTGAAACGGCTTGCCGTCAACGCTCACGGTAGCGCCGCCCGACAGACAGATCAGTCCCGTTTCCTGGTTGCCGGTGGCAAACCGAACCGACGGCACTGAAGCATCGAGAATGATGCGGCCGTAGGCCAGATGCTTGTTCGTGCTGTTGTTGGGGGTGACACTGATGTTGCGTCCGCCTTTGTTGTTGGTCTTGCGAAAGACCATTTTCTCAAGGGGATATTGGGTCTGCATGCGCATCGCCTCTTTGCTTATGCTTGCGTCCTACAATGTGAGACATAAGTCTTATAAATATTATGAGCAAGCAGTCTGAGTCACGTCAGCCCGAATGTCAAGTTCTGTACGGAGCATCTCCTGGGGCGCCGCGACCGCGCGGGCGCTCACCGACGCGGGACTGGAACCGCGTATGGTAATAACCGGCGGGTAACTGGATGTAGCAGGCGAAAACGGTGCAGCCCGGTCAATTCCCTGTAAAAGAAGGCATTCGCCGGCCAGCTGCTCTCACCGGAATAACAACGAAGTTGTTGCGCAGTCAGTCGGACTGTGATATCAACTTGTCAGCCGGTAATCGGATTATGTCTACCGTTCCCACAACTCGCGTCGACTTCGGGCAAGGCCCGGCGCTTGAGTTTTTCCGCGTGGGAAGCTCCGTACGAATTAGCGTCATTATTAGCATTATTCCCCTCAACTCGGGGTGACGCCTTGTAAGCACGGGATTTTACAGAGGCCGTCATCCTAAGGATGACGGCCTTTTTAGTTTCTGGCCACGCCTCTCAGCGACAGCGAAGGCCGGGAATCCAGAGAAGAGGATAAGGATCATGACTGCGGATGCGGGTAATGAATCACGGATGATGACAGGCGCCCAGGTTCTCTGGAAGTGCCTTGAGGCGGAAGGAGTGCGCCAGGTATTCGGGTATCCGGGAGGGGCCATTCTGCCGGTCTATGACGCCCTGAAGCACTCGAAGATTCATCATGTGCTGGCCAGACACGAGCAGGGCGCAACCCACATGGCTGACGGTTACGCCCGCGCTTCGGGAGAAGTTGGCGTCGCGATTGCGACCTCGGGGCCGGGTGCAACCAACATGGTGACGGGCATCGCCACGGCCATGCTCGACTCTTCGCCGATCGTCTGCATTACCGGCCAGGTCAACAGCAAGCTGATCGGCAGCAATGCGTTTCAGGAGGTGAACATCACCTCGGTTACCGCCGCTATCACCAAGCGCAATTACCTGGTCACGAATGCCGCCGAGGTCGAAAAGACCATGCATGAGGCTTTCCACGTGGCGCGCTCCGGCCGGCCGGGGCCGGTGTTGGTCGACATTTCCAAGGATGCGCAGCAGGGCATGTGCATGTACGGCGCAAGCGCCGGCGGGAGGGACCTGCCGCTTCGCACCCGCAAATTGCCCGCCGCCGCGGATCTCAACCGCGCTCTCGAACTGATTCGCCATGCCGAGCGCCCGGTGATTCTCGCCGGCAACGGCATCATTCTGTCGGGAGCCATGGCGCAACTGCGCGCACTGGCCGAGCGCGCCCAGATTCCGGTGGCGCTCACGCTGCTGGGGATTGGCGGTTTCCCGGCTTCGCATCGCCTCAACCTGGGGATGATGGGAATGCATGGCGAGTCCTGGGTCAACACGGCAATTCAGGAATCCGACCTGCTGATAGCTCTAGGCATGCGCTTTGATGATCGCGTCACGGGCGATCCCCGGCAGTTCGCGCCACTGGCCCGCAAGATTCACGTCGAGATCGATCCCTCTGAGATCAACAAAAATGTCAAAGTCGATGTTGCGCTGCTCGGCGATCTGCGCGAAGTTCTTTCCGCTCTGCTGAAAAGCGCTGAGCCAGCCAGGCATGCGGGGTGGCTCGACTACATCCACGAGCTGCGGGAAATGGCAGCCGTTCACGACATTCAGAATCTTGCCGAGGACGGCCACCTCTATGCCGCGCATGTGATTCGCGATCTCTGGTGCGAAACCTGGGGCAATGCCATCGTTGTCACCGATGTGGGCCAGCACCAGATGTGGGAGGCCCAGTATTACAAGCATGATGACCCGCGCTCGCTGATCACTTCCGGCGGTTTCGGCACCATGGGCTTCGCCCTGCCTGCCGCAATCGGTGCGAAGATGGCGCGCCCCGATGCCGAAGTCTGGGCGATCGTCGGCGACGGCGGTTTGCAGATGAGCACTCCCGAACTCATGACCTTGGTGCAGGAGAAACTCAAGATCAACATTGCGGTCATCAACAACGGCTATCTCGGCATGGTGCGGCAGTGGCAGGAGTTTTTTTACGAGAAGAACTATTCGTTCACCTCGATCATGAGTCCCGATTTCGCCGCCCTGGCCGAAGTGTTCGGAGTGCGCGGCATGAGCGTCGCGGAACGCGGCGGGGTGGCGCCCGCCATCCGCGAGGCGCGCGAGCACTCCGGGCCGGTGCTTGATCGATTTCAAGGTGGAACAGGAGGACTCGGTTTACCCGATCGTTCCGGCCGGGGCGCATCTGAAGCAAATGATTCGGCGGCCAATCCAGTTGAAGTGACGGCCGGGCAACGGCGAATGCGGCCGTCGCCGGGCCCCGGACCAGTTCGGCGAGACTGGTCTACTTACTTGCTCTTCTTCTTGCCGAAAATGCCTCCCAACGCGCCCTCAACTGCGCCGGCCTGGCCCTGCGATTTGGAGCCGCCTAAGAGGTTTCCCACCTGTGAGCCAGCTATGCTGCCGGCCATGCCCTTGACGTCGGGGACGAACTTCGGGTCAGACGTTGTGCCCTGGATGGAGAACGGAATTCCGCTGGTTGCCGGAGGCACGCCTGCCGGTTAGTCCGCCGACCACGTTGACCACGCCGCTGGTTGCCGACAAGGTCGCCAGCATTTTGAAGTTCAGCGCATTGCCGGGAGCGCTGATGGTTCCGTTTCCGCTGAGCTGACCGAGTGCCGGCAAAACCATCAGTAGCGAACTTAGCTGGATGCCTTCGGGAGCAGACGCGAACATTGGAGGTCAGTTTCTCAATGGAGGTATTTCCGTTGCCGCCCTTGGCCCCGGTGAACGCGGAGAGCGCGGAAAGCTTTGACCCAAGATCGAAGCCCGTGAGTATAGCGTTGAAGAGTCCGACATCTCCCGTGGTGACGAGCTTGTCCAGCGGCCCGACGGCGTTGAGATTTGCGTTGAGCGTGCCCTGCTGAAGCGAAGCGCCCTTCGGTAACACGATGCCGGCGGCGGGCAGAACGGACTGCACGTCCTTGACCGGCATGTTCTGAGCATTCAGCTTCAGGTTGAGGCGGGTGGAATCGCCCTGGTTCTCGAAGGTGCCGTTCAGATGAGCGACCGCATCGCCGATCTTCACAACTCCGTTGTTGAGCGTGCCCGCGCTGCGCCGCAGGTCATAGTCGGAATCGAAATCGATGTTGATGGGCGTCTCCCGCCGGCGAGCCGCCTTTCACCATTTGAACTTTGTCCAGCTTTAGCGTTCCCTTGGCTTTTGCCTTGCCATTCGCGGACGAGATGTCGCTATTTAAATCCACTATGCCGGCAATGCCGGAGGCAGGGTCCAGGAAGCCGGTTTTGGCGAGGTCCAGGCCGCTGATTGCCAGCTTCGCACTCACAGGGGTCAGGGAGGCGTCGGTGTGGTCGACCGGCCCGGCCTTCCCGTCAATTTTGAGGCTGCCGCCGGCCGGCAATCTGGCTGACAAGCGCAGCGGAAATTGCGAGTTCAGGGAAACGTCGCTGGCTTCGAGGTTGAGCTCGTCATAGACGCTTCGCTTCGGTGAAGTAGTCGAGCCCACCGTCACGCGGCCGTCTTTGAGTTCCAGCTTCTTGATCGTCAAGTCGGGGGTTGCGCCGCCGCTCTTGGGAGCGGATGAAGAAGACTGTGCGGAGCCCGTGGCCGCCAGGGAAGAGTAGTTCCATTTTCCGGCGGGGTTGCGTAACAGCGTAACCTCGGGCTTTTCGATGGTCAGCCCGGTAATGTGCATCGCCTTGGAGAAGATCAACGGCACCAGTTCAACCCCGACCCGGAACGACTTAGCGCTCAGGAACGCGGACTGGCTGAACGCCGGATCGTCGGCAATCGAGAGGTTGTCCGCCGAGAGTGAACCGGAGAGCAGCGACAGACTGAGGTTGCCGATCTTCACCTGCCGCTGAAGCGCCGCCGAGAGTTTCTCCTCGACCGTGGGGCGGAACTGGTTGACGTCGATCAGGAACGGCAACGCGGCGCACAGCAGAACCAGGACAACAATACCGATGACGATGTAGCGAAGTTTTCCTTTCACTTTCATGCCTCCCGCAGGCCGACCGGCAAAGCGGCCCCGTTTATACCAGTTTTTTAGATGCCTGAAGCTTGTTTCATAAACCAGTGTGACAGGAAACGGCAAACCTCTTCAGGGGCTAAAGCCTGCACTCTGGTTAGCTCTGAACGGAGCCACTCTAGGGCCTGTTAACACTTATTAAGGATGGATATACGGCGACATCGCCAAGAGCAGATTCTCTCACAGCGCAAGCAGCGAGGAGTGGTAAGTACTCAAATACCCTAGCGACGAGCAACCCGCCCCGGCCGGCGAGCGGCGCGGCGAGGTGGTTATGCCGCCTGCTTCGTGAGAGAGGCGATTGCTTGCAGCAGAACATTGGGGGCCTGCCCCTTGAGGATAAACTGATCGGCGCAGTCGCAATCACGATCCGGGTACGCGCCGGAGACGAGAATGACGCGTATGTCGGGCTGCATTTCCTTGAACTCCCGACAGAGTTCGTCACCGAAGACACCGGGCAGGCGGTAGTCCAGAATCGCCAAGTCGACGGTGGTGGAGCGGAACAGGTGGCGTGCTTCCTCCGCAGTGGTCGCGGTCAATACGTCGTAGCCAAGCCGCGAAAGCAGGAGTTTCCGCGTTGTCAGCAGCGGCTCGTTATCGTCTACGCATAGAATGCGAATGCCCATGGATGCCAATTCCTCAGACTGGGGTCCCGATAACGTAAGATGCTGATCGAGGCGCGAACTGTTGCCTGATGTGGGCGGCATCGCCTGCAGGTTTCGGCACCGAGGTGGAAGCAGGGGTGCCCGACACGCGCCGTGGTTGCACGTGTCGAGGTGGGCTGCCGATGCACAGCAGCCTTACTCGATGAATACGTGAATTTCGAAGCGCTCTTCGTCCGGTGCGGGCTTCTCCCAGGAGCGAACGTAGTGCAGTTGGAGAACTCCGTCCCCACCGCGCCTGGGTTCAAACTGGAAGACCTGGAAGATGGGACGGCCCACGCCCGGCTCGGTGGTCGCAGTCTGCGACTGGCGAACCAGCTTCAGCAGCGGGGTAGACTTTGCCTGGACGTACCACATATACCCGGTCGAGGGATTCGATTTCAGGCGGAGTTCGAGCTGGTCCCCGGTCTTCAGGCGGACCTCGCCACCTTTATCCGCGTCAGTGATCACCTTGGTGGCTGCGGAGACCGTTTGCGGATGGCAGACAATAGCCAGCAGTGTAAGCAAAAAAAGCCATCGCGCGGAATCACTCCAGCGAGTCAATCGACAAGGCTGCATTGCGAGCTTCCCTCCGCGCAGTTGCAAGCGTGCGGCGCTTGCTCCACTGCGCGTCCATGAAGATACATTGCCTTTGAGCGCGCTGCAACCGGCGGCGTGCCGTCGAACACATCTAGCTGGCGCTGCGCAGCACTGTGCAGACCGACGCGCACAGCGCGCCGCCGATGTTGAACGTGGCAGCCAGCTTGGCGTCTTTCTTCTGAATTCCCTGGGGAGCCATGCCCTTCAACTGCCAATAAGAGAATCCGATCATGGAAATTCCCGTGGCGCCAACCGGATGCCCCTTGGCGATGAGTCCGCCGGAAAGGTTAATGCCGCATTCGCCATCCACTGCCGCCTTGCCATCGACCCAGTAGCGTGCGCCCTTGCCGGGCGCGGCTTTGCCGATAACCTCGGTGCCAAGCGCTGCCGCCACGGTGAAGCAGTCGTGAATCTCCGCCACGTTTACGTCGGCCGGGCTGGCGCCGGCCATTGCGTAAGCCCTTTGCATCGCCTTGTAAGCCCCGGCCGGTCTTAGGATATTGCGCCCGTTCTTTGTCAGCGGGTCGGTTGCTTGCGCATAGCCGGCGATTTCGACGGCGTCCGCCTTGGCCACGCCCAGCTTGCGAAGCCCTTCTTCGGTGGCAAGGATCAGCGCGGCAAAGCCGTCGGTGATCTGCGAGCAGTCATAGGTTTTGAGCGGCAGGCCATCCACCACGTAGCGATTGATGCCCTCGACTTTGAGCGCCTGCTCAAGCGTGATCTGAACTTTGTTCATCTGCGCATACGGGTTATGTTTTGCGTTTCCGTATTCGGCGACGGCGATCTGCGCCAAGTCAGCTTCGGTGGCGCCGTACGTCTGAAGGTAGCACTGCATGATTTCGGCGAAAAGGTGAGGGAAGACGAAGACCTTGCCGGTGCGATCGTCGGGATGCGAGAAGTATCCCAAGGCGTCGCCAATCAATTTGCCGTCCATTTTGCCGTCATCGTCGCGCATCTTCTCGTATCCAACGGCAACTCCCACATCGCCGAGACCGCCCAGCAGCTTATAGATCACCGCAAGCACGGCCTGACCGCCGGAAGCGCAGGCATTTTCAACCGATTCAATCGGCTTGCCTTCCATGCCGGGCAGCGACGCGACCAGACCGGCGAGCAAGCCTTGCCGGTTCAAGGTGAAGTTGCACGCCGAACCCACCGAGGCGACATCCAGAACCGAAGCCGGTACGTCGATCCGCTGGCAAACTCCGGTGACTGCATTGGCCACGATTTCGGGGATCGTCATCGCCATTAGCTTGCCGAACTTGGATTGATTGTAGGCAGCGATGTAAATGGGTTGGGACATCCGATGCTCCTTCTCTTGAATGGACGTTAGCACAGGGGCAATAAGATCGACTACATAAAGAGGTCTTCTTTAAGAGATGCAACCAGAGGCGGCAAGGCGGCAACACTGTTGCACCGTTCTCTGCCTGAAGGGTTGAGCCAGTCCGCGCGGCAAAGTCTGTCGCGGCATCGCCGGCCTTGCCCGCCAAATCCAATCAATACAATGCGATGTCGCGGCCAGCGCGGATGCTTTCCCGGTAGTATTTACTTCCCTCCAGAAAACTGGTATTTTCTTTCCCCCAGCATTCCGCTCGATGGAACTACATCCTGCCGTCTGGCGGGTTCCCGATGTGTAAGCCGGCAGGCATGGCTACAGCGGCGGCTTGCACAGCATCAAGCTATTTGCAGCAGTCTGCTGGGCATAACTGTACCAGGGTCTTGGGACACGCTGTCCGCCTGGTGAGGCCGTATGCCAGTGCGGCAACTTGGCGAATTATCGCAGTTCACAAGCTGACACATTCATTCATGGACAGTCCATTGCCGGTTGCGACGGCCAGCTTCAGTCGAAAAGATTACCCGCGTTTGAATTCATACTTGTAAGGAGATTTATGAGCGACATCGTAATCGTATCCGCCACCCGAACGGCCGTAGGCAAGTTCGGAGGCTCTCTCGCTAAGATTCCGGCTCCCGAACTCGGCGCGTTGACAATTCGTTGCGCCTTGCAGCGCGCCAAACTGGATTCCGCCACAGGTCGGCGAGGTCATCATGGGCCAGGTGCTCACCGCCGGACTGGGGCAGAACCCCGCTCGGCAGGCGGCGATCAAGGCTGGCCTGCCCATCACAGTTCCGGCCATGACGATTAACAAGGTATGCGGCTCCGGGCTGAAAGCGGTGATGCTGGCAGCGGAAGCCATCATGACCGGCGATTCGGAAATCGTGGTTGCGGGCGGCCAGGAAAACATGAGCGCCACGCCGCACCTGTTACAGGGTTCCCGCGACGGCTTCCGCATGGGAGACGCCAAAGTGGTCGATAGCATGATCATCGATGGCTTGTGGGATATCTACAACCAGTACCACATGGGGGTAACGGCCGAGAACGTTGCCAAGGAATACGCCATCACGCGCGAAGAGCAGGACAAGTTTGCGGTGGCGTCTCAGAACAAAGCCGAAGCCGCGCAAAAGGCGGGCAAGTTCAAGGCGGAGATCGTAGCCGTGCCGATTCCGCAGCGCAAAGGCGACCCAATCATGTTTGCCGACGACGAGTACATTCGCCTCGGCGCGAAGATCGAGGACATTGGTGGGCTTAAGCCCGCTTTTTCCAAAGAAGGAACGGTCACGGCAGGGAATGCCTCCGGCATCAACGACGGAGCCGCGGCGGTTGTAGTGATGTCGGCCAGCAAAGCGAGCGAGCTTGGCCTGAAGCCTCTGGCCCGGATTGCGGCCTTTGCCAGCGCCGGCGTGGACCCGAAGGTGATGGGCATGGGCCCGGTGCCGGCATCCCGGCGTTGTCTGCAGAAGGCCGGCTGGAAGATCGAGGACCTCGATCTGCTGGAGATCAACGAAGCTTTTGCCGCCCAGTCCTGCGCCGTGCATAAGGAAATGGGGTGGGATTTGTCGAAGGTGAACGTGAACGGTGGAGCGATTGCCATTGGTCATCCGATCGGCGCCTCTGGCTGCCGCATTTTGGTAACGCTTCTGTACGAGATGCAGCGCAGCGGTGCGCGCAAGGGGCTCGCCTCGCTGTGCATCGGCGGCGGCATGGGCGTGGCTATGGCGCTGGAAAGAGCGTGAGATTAGGAGCCGCGCGGAGGAGGACGGCGTCTCCGTACGGCTCCGCGGCCAGAAGCGCACTCGTCTGAGTGATGCCCGTCACGGCAAGTAGAACTAGAGGCAGAAAGTTCCCCAATTGAGTTGCCATTAAGGTATAAATAGTGACCCGATTATCTGTTTAGGCTTAATAAGGAAGACTAATTCATAGTTAAGAGGAGTTTGCTGATGCAACAAAAAGCGATCAGCTGCACACGCGCCATCGAGATGATTCCCGACGGCGCGTCTCTTATGATCGGTGGGTTTATGGGAGTCGGTTCGCCCCACCGCATATCGACGAACTAGTTCGGCAGGAACGCAAGAACCTGACCGTTATTTGCAATGATACCGGAAAACCTGGCTGGGGCATCGGCAAGCTGATCGATGCCAAGCTAATTCGAAAGCTCATCGCCACGCACATTGGCCTCAATCCCGAAACCCAACGCCAGATGATGGCCGGCGAAATCGAAGTCACGCTGGTTCCGCAAGGGACGCTGGCCGAGCGTATCCGCGCGGGCGGTTGCGGTCTGGGAGGGGTGTTGACTCCGACTGGTTTCGGCACGATGGTAGCGGAGGGCAAACAGACCATTGAAGTGGAAGGCAAGAAGTTTCTGGTTGAGCCGCCGTTGCGGGCGGATTTTGCCCTGGTGGCTGCTCATCGCTCCGACTATCGCGGCAATCTTGATTATTCGCTTACTGCTCGCAACTTCAACATGGTAATGGCTATGGCGGCCGACACGGTGATTGCCGAGCCGGAACACATCGTTCCTGTCGGAGTTATACCTCCAGACGCGGTTGCCACTCCGTTTCCCGTGGTGGACTACTTGATTGAAAGGGGGCTGGGGGCATATGGAAGATAAAGTCATTATTGCCAAGCGCGTAGCACTCGAGCTCAAAGATGGAAACCTGGTTAACCTGGGTATTGGTCTACCGACCATGGTGCCCCAATATCTGCCGCCGGAGATGGAGGTCTACTTCCAGTCGGAGAACGGCATTATCGGTATGGCCCAGTTCCCGGGCAAGGGGATGGAGGATCCCTCGCTGACGGATGCCGGAGGGGGATATGTTGGGGCCATTCCGGGCGCTGCCAGCATCGATAGCGCCATGTCGTTCGGGCTGATCCGCGGCGGGCATCTCGATATCACCGTGCTCGGCGGACTGGAGGTCGACGAGCAGGGGCAGTTGGCCAATTGGATTGTGCCCGGCAAGATGGTGGCGGGCATGGGAGGCGCCATGGACCTGGTGACCGGCGCTAAACGCGTCATTGTTTCCATGACCCACACCGCCAAGGGCAAGCCGAAAATCCTGAAAAAGTGCACCCTGCCGCTGACGTCGGTGCGCCGGGTCAGTCTTATCGTCACGGAAATGGCGGTGATCGAACCGACCGAGCAGGGACTGGTGCTGAAGGAAGTGGCGCCGGGCGTCACGGTGGAGCAAGTCGTCGCGGCGACCGCAGCGAAGTTGATTATCCCGAACAACGTTCCGGTCATGCCGATTAGCGACGAACCGAAGCTCGCCCAGGCGGCGGCTAATTGAGGCGCTAAGCAAACGCTGCTTGCCTGCGTGCCCTTCCCGGTAAGGCAAGCAGCTCTTCTGAAGCACAAAACATGGTCTCGCGACGTGTTCGCGACGGCCTGTAGCACGGCCTCGGCGGTGTTCGTTTATTTGCAATCTTCCCCGGCCGCTCCCGGTTTCGAGAGCACGTTTGAGGCGGCTGCGAAGATGCGCAAACATTCCACCGCGACGCGACCGAAGGAGCGGAGGAGAATCTTTATGCTGAAAGGACGTGTGGCAATCGTCACTGGCTCGACCAGCGGAATCGGCCTCGGTATCGCGCGGGCGCTGGCGGCCGAAGGTTGCGACATCATGCTGAACGGATTTGGTGATCCCTGCGAGATCGAGAAGATACGCGCCGGGATCGAGAAAGAATTGGGCGTGACCGCGCTGTACAACGGCGCCGATCTTTCCAAAGGCGAACAGTGCGCGCAACTGGTTGCCGATGCCGAGAAGCGTCTGGGCAAAGTCGACATCCTGGTCAACAATGCCGGGATCCAACACGTTTCTCCGGTCGAGAGCTTTCCGGTTGAACGGTGGGACGCCATCATCGCCATCAACATGTGTTCATCCTTCCACACCATCCGTGCGTCACTGCCGGGAATGCAGGCCCGTGGCTGGGGACGCATCGTCAACGTTTCATCGGTCCACGGTTTGGTGGCTTCGGTCAACAAGGTGGCTTATGTCTCGGCTAAGCACGGCTTGATAGGCATGACAAAGGTGGTAGCACTGGAGAACGCCGGCAAAGGCATCACCTGCAACGCCATCTGTCCCGGCTGGGTGCTCACGCCGCTGGTTCAGAAGCAGATTGAAATGAAAGCGGAGAAGCAGGCCATTTCGTTGCAGCAGGCCGAGCGCGAACTGCTCATCGAAAAAGAACCCTCGGGAATATTCACCAGCATCGAGGAGATCGCGGCGATCGCAGTTTTCCTCTGCAGCGACGCGGCTCAGAACATGACTGGTGTTCCTATTGCAAACGACGGCGGCTGGACGGCGCAGTAGAGTCCTGTCCGCGAACGCTTCAACCCGCATAGCGCAAGATCGCCAAATGCACTCGGAGGAAATCAACATGGCACAGCAATCTACCGTGGGGTCACCGGCGGAGGTCTACAAAAACCGCAGTTCGCCAAGGTGGCCTTCGCCAGCCTCATCGGCACCTCGATCGAATGGTACGACTTTTTCTTGTACGGCACGGCCGCGGCCCTCGTGTTCAACAAGCTGTTCTTCCCCAAGTTCGATCCGCTGGTGGGGACGCTGCTGGCCTTTTCCACCTACACGATCGGCTTCATTGCCCGTCCCGTTCGCGGGCGTCGTCTTCGGCCACTTCGGCGACCGCATCGGCCGCAAGCAGATGCTGTACATCACGCTGCTGTTCATGGGCATTTCCTCGACCCTCATCGGCCTGCTGCCGACCTACTGCCAGGTCGGCATCTGGGCTCCGATCCTGCTGGCTCTGATGCGCGTCTGCCAGGGCATCGGACTCGGCGGCGAGTGGGGCGGCGCGGTGCTGATGGCGGTCGAGCACGCCCCGGCGCAATCGCCGCGGTTTCTTCGGCTCCTTCCCGCAGACCGGCGCCATGGTTGGCGGACTGCTATCGGTGTTCGCGTTCTGGATGGCCAACAAGCAGTTGCCGGAAGCCCAGTTCCTCTCCTGGGGCTGGCGCCTGCCGTTCCTGTTCAGCATCGTGCTGGTCGCCATCGGCATTTGGATCCGGATGACCCTCGCCGAGTCGCCGGCCTTCCAAAAGATCAAGGACGAGAAGTCCGAAGTCAAGATGCCGGTGATCCAGGCCATCAAGGATCACCCGAAGAACCTGCTGCTGGCCATGGGCATGCGCTTCGCCGAAAACGGCCTGTACTACATCATCACGGTATTCTCGCTCACCTACGCGGTCACGGTGCTGAAGCTCAGCAGGCAAGCGTTGCTGCCGGCCCTGACCATCAACTATGCCATCGGCCTGTTCATGATGCCGTTCTACGGCTGGGTCTCCGACAAGATCGGGCGGCGCGCGGTCTACATGTGGGGGGCCTGCATGTGCGGCGTGCTGTCGTTCCCGTTCTTCTGGATGCTGGACAAGGCTGCCAGGAATATCTATTGGGCCTGGGCCGCCATCATCCTGATCGGCCAACTGGGCCACTCGGCGATGTACGGACCGCAGGCAAGCTTTTTTGCCGAACTGTTTCCGGCGAAGGTGCGCTACAGCGGCGCATCGCTGGGTTATCAATTTGCCTCGATTTTTGCCGGCGGCATGGCCCTTCCGGTCGCAACCGCGCTGCTGGCGTGGGCGCATAACAAGTCATGGCCGGTATCGCTCTACATGATTTCCTTCGTGATTATCACCGCGATCTCGGTGATCTTCTCCGAGGAGACCTACAAGAAGGCAGACGTAT